>CAXXCR010000013.1:0-36610 GCA_963668015.2 uncultured Ilyobacter sp.
AAGAAAATTTTACCACTTTTTCTGCCATTTTAACAAATATCATCACGATATTTTTATAAAATACCGTTTTTTCTTTATCTTTTATCTTTCTGCCGATTTATTTAATTAAATCTTTCACTACAAAAGGATTTTTACTTATATGTCAAATATATCATAAAGTTGACACTGTTGAAACTAGATGGTATAATCACATTGTAACGATTACAGTTTTGAATTCATTGGAGGTATTATGGATCTTAATTTAAATTTAGGAATTTTAGACAATAAATTTAACTCTGCCGAACTAAAAGAAGACTCAATCTATGATGTCTTTATTGTGGGAGGCGGGCCGGCAGCAATTACTGCCGCTATATACACTGCCCAGAAAAGGACTTAGCACAGCACTTGCTGCCAAGAATCTCGGCGGTCAGATTTCTGAAACAAAGGTCTATAGAAAAATTATCTCGGCTTTGACTATATCGAGTCAGAAGAGTTGATTTCAAGGTTTATCAAGCAGCTGAAGCATTTCGATATAGCTATTCGGGAAGAAGTAGAGGTTACTAAAATAGAAAACGTCGAAGAAGATGTCAAAAAAATCCACCTCAGCACCGGAGAGGTCTTCACCAGCAAGACTGTCATTATCGCCACCGGAAGCAAGTGGAGACGCCTGAACATACCCGGAGAGGATAAGTTCATCGGACATGGAGTTGCATTCTGTACAATATGCGACGGCCCTTTTTACCGTGGAATGGACGTTGTGGTAGTGGGGGGAGGCAACTCCGGTATAGAAGCAGCAATGGATCTGGTTAACATAGTAAATAAACTTACAATTATAGAGTTTCAGGAAGAACTCAAAGCCGATAAGATCCTGATAGACAAGATGAACAAGTTCTGCCACTGCAATATACTCACATCAAGCCTCATAACAGAAATAAGGGGCGAGGACAGGATAAATGAGATAGTTATAAAAAACAGAAAGACCAACGAGGACACTGTTATACCTGTTGACGGCGTATTTGTTGAAATAGGACTGACCCCGAATTCGGATTTTGTAAAAACCCTTTTGGATACAAACCAAACCGGGGAGATCATAGTCGACAGCTCCTGCTGTACAAGCATACCCGGAATATTCGCCGCAGGTGATGTGACTTGTGTTCCGTACAAGCAGGTGAGCATAGCCTCGGGCGAAGGAGCGAAAGCGGCGTTATCTGCAAACAACTATTTGAGGAAGCTCAAGTAAAGCCGGCACTTAGTAGGTGCTCATTGATATTTTTCAAAAACTATTATATAATTGTTGGATACATATGCTCCCGGTGTGATCAGAGAGGGGCGTAATTTGAGAATTAGAAGATTTAGGAGGCTATAATGAAGATATACTCTTGGAATGTTAACGGAATACGGGCAGCACACAAAAAAGGGGAGTTTCTGGGTCTTCTTGACAAATACCAGCCTGACATCCTTTGTGTCCAGGAAACAAAAGCTCAACCGGAACAGTTGGATGAAGAGCTTTTAGCGCCAATGGGTTACCAGTCATACTTTGAGTCAGCAGACAAAAAAGGATACAGCGGTGTGGCTCTTTACACACGCCATAAACCTATACATGTAAAAAATATGGGATTAAACGAATTCGATTCAGAGGGCCGTTTTATGGAGGCAAAATTCAAAGATTTCACTCTTATAAACGCCTACTTTCCAAACAGCCAGGCTAAAGGGAAAAGGCTTGACTACAAGATAGCATTTTGTGATTCTATGCTAGCTTATTGTGCAGAGCTCATTTCGCAGGGAGAAAATATAATTATTTGCGGTGACTACAATATAGCTCACACAGAAATTGATCTTGCAAGACCTAAGGATAATGAAGAAAACCCTGGATTCCTGCCAGAAGAAAGAGCTTGGATGACAAAATTTTTAGATTCAGGCTATATTGATACCTTCAGGCATTTTAATCCTGAAAAAATACAGTACTCATGGTGGTCTTACAGAACCAGGGCCAGAGAAAGAAATATCGGCTGGAGAATAGACTACCACTGTATAAATAAGGAATTCTTATCCAGAGTTAAAAGCGTTGATATATTAAATGATGTAATGGGTTCCGACCATTGTCCAGTTTTCATTGAAATTGATAAATAAAAAAAGGAAATCCCCTATGTTTCAATAAAATATAGTTGACTACAGAGATAAGGGGGAAGTAAAATGGTCATTCAAATCAAAAATTTTATTGATTCAGACCCTGCTATATTGATGGATAATATTGAGAAAAATTTAGAAAAAAATAAAAAAATTGTCCTAGATTTCGGCAATTTGGAAAATGTCACACATGATTTTTTGGAAAAGAGTCTGGGAAATGTTTTAAGAAATTATACTTTCGAAGCTATCCAGTTTAAAATTAACTTTATAAATGTGGATGCTGGTATAAAAGAGATTATATCGCGTATTGTAAAAGATTTTCTTATAAATCGCACTTAAAGATCAAAAGAGCTGCTAGGCAGCTCTTTTTTATTTTCAAGAAATCTAATAAAAATATCTGTATTTCATCGACTTACTCTCTGTTTTTTAAAAAATATTGATTTTCTTACAAGATTGTGTCTAGATAAGTTCGCAAAAACTTCACTGATACCCCATGTTAAGATTTAGGCAACTTTTATTCTATTTTCTTTAGTTGTTTCTATTACTTTTGGATTAATGTACGATCTGCCAACTGACCAATCCTCACTGTACTCGATCATGTAAGTAGTAATTAATCTGATATATGAGTCTAAACTTGGAAAAATCCCTACAACATTACTGCGTCTTCTGATTTCCCTGTTTAAGCGCTCAAGGACGTTAGTTGAGGAAATTTTTCTAGAATCTATTTCTGGAAAATGATAAAATTGCAGGGAGTCCTCTAGGCCTTCTTCTAAACATTGAATTGCCTTTGGGTATTTATTCTCGTATTCTTCCATAAAATTAAAAGCATAGACTTTAGAGCTTTCGTAGTCTGATTGAAGCCATATTTGTTTCAATTTGCTAGAAAAGCTCTTTTTTTCTTTTGATGGGATATGTGCTAATATATTCCTCATAAAATGAACCTTACACCTTTGCCATGAACTTCCGTTAAAGGAGCTTTGCGTAGCTTTCATAAGACCTTTATGCGCATCAGAAATAATCAACCACACGTCCTCCACTCCTCTAGATTTCAAGTTATCAAAAAGAATTGTGTAGGTTTCTGTAGATTCTTCCATCATTGGTTCGATGGCTAAAATTTCTCTTCTGCCATGCATATTCACAGCCGATACCACAAGAACAGCCATGTTTCTAACTCTTTTACCATCTCTAATTTTTTCGTAAAGCGCATCTACCCAAATGGCAGGATAAGTTTTGTCTAGGCGTCTATTTCTAAACTCCTCAACCTGCTCATTTAATTCACGTGTGATATTAGATACTTGCCCATGAGAAATAGAGTCTATACCAAGACTTTTAGCCAATTTTTCAATTTTACGTGTAGATACTCCGTTGATATATGCTTCTTGGATAACATTAAGCAGCGCTACTTCTGAGCGCTTTTTTTCGTTGATAAAAAAAGGAATATACCCTCCTTTTCTAAGCTTGGGAACCATTAAATACATAGTACCCATCCTAGTATCAAATCTTCTTGAACGATATCCTGAACGATAAGCTGTGCGCTTAGAGTTTCTTTCAGATTTTGATGCTCCAATTTTAGATTTAAGTTCAGCCTCCATCATTTCATCACAAAGCCATTGAAGCATAGAAAGCATTGGATCAGCCTCTCCGATAAATTTTAATAGCATTTCATGAAAAGATGGGGTAGAATTACTATTAGCCATTGATTACCAACTCCTTTTAAGATTTTGTTTAGTCGCTTAATCTATACGGAGTAATCAATGGCTTTCTTTTTTGCCAAAAGAACTTTTGCGAATATTATTTTACACTATCTCTTACAAGTACATATAAGCCGTTTTTGGTCACGAATCGCACTAATGGACACAAATTTAACTGCAAACCCTTGGTCACAGAGTAAATAAATCAGTTAGCAGCTAATACCGAATAGAGAATAATTAAAATATCTATTCTCTATAATCTATAAACTGAGCTGAGATTTTCTCTGTGCGTCTCTCTTTTTAAATTTCTTTGAAACTCTGTGTCCAAAAAAAATCTTTGAATCCAAATCAGTAATTTATCACGATGATAATTTTAAATATCAAATTGAGCTAATTATAATAGTATCTTAACCATTATAGGTACAAGTATTACTGTTACTATACCTGCCAGCACTATTGCCAGACCGCTCATAGCTCCCTCTGTTTCGCCCAGCTCCATTGCCCGAGAGGTTCCCACTGCATGACTCGCTGTCCCTATGGCTAAACCTTTTGCTATACTGCTCTTTATATTCATAAGAGAACATACCGCCGGACCTATAATTGCACCGCATATTCCTGTCCACACAACAGCTACAACAGTTATCGGGACTTCTCCGCCCATAGACCTGGAAAGGTCTATGGCGATTGCCGTTGTTATAGATTTCGGAAATAAGGTTGCTATTAAACTCTTGTCCATCCCCATGAGCTTTCCGATCAAAAACACCGAAAATATGGCTGTAAACGAACCTATGAAAACCGATGCCAGTATAGGAATCAGGTGTTTTTTCAGCAGTTCCACTCTTTTGTACAGCGGAACCGCAAGTGCAACCGTTGCAGGTCCGAGAAAGAAATTTATAATATCTCCGCCTTTTTTGTAGGTTGCCAAATCAATATCAAAACTCAGCATAAAAGTTATTATCATAATTACTGCCAATAGCAACGGATTAAAAATAGCAAAACCAGTTTTTTTGTGTATCAAGAGCCCTAATTCAAAAGCCAATAATGATATCAGAATGCCGAAAAGCGGCGTATTTAAAAATTCCATTATTTTTTACCCTTTCTTATCAATATATCCGCTGTGTACCCTGTTGCTAGAAGTGTAACAACTGTACTGACAACAGTTATAAGCAGTATCTGCCACCAGGTATCCCTCAATACATCTAATTTAGCTATAAGTGCCACAGCCGGAGGTATAAATAAAAAAGCTAAGTTGTATATCAGGGTATCCGCTGCTGCCTCCACACTGGATAATTTTATAAATTTAAAATACAGTAAAAAAAACAGAATCAGCATGCCTACAACCGTTCCAGGTATGGGCAACTGCCAAACATCACTTACAATATTCCCAAAATATGTTATACCTATAATTAATGCAAACTGCCTAAACATAAACCCCCTCCTTTATATTAAATATAACATTAATTTATATTTTTTTAAATGAATTTTTTCTCAATGTTTAGAAATCATCTTAATATTTATTTTCACACTTAAAGGAAATACCTAAAAAATCTATAAATCTATATAAAAGTTCAATAAATTTACAAAAGGAGGTTTAAATGTCTATGTTTAAAAAATTACTTCCAATATTTTTGATTATTTTTTCTCTGCAAGCAACAGCAATGTCGCAAAAACAGCCTGGAGTGGGCATAGAAGAGGGAAACTTTGCTCCTGAATTTCAGCTTTATGACTTAGAGGGACAGGTTCACTCAAGCGATGAATTTAAAGGGAAGTTTATCCTGATAAATTTCTGGGCCACCTGGTGTCCTGCCTGTAATTATGAAAAGCCTTTTTTAGAAAAGGTTTATAAGAAATATAAAAATGATGGACTTGTAGTTTTAAAAGTTTCAGTTGACCAGTCCAAAACCGCTTTGACAAGTTACCTGAAGAAATCTCCAAGTGATATTCCGATTTACCATGACCGCGGAGACCTTCAAAACAAGTTTCTTGTGAAAGCTTTTCCTACTACCTATGTCATCAACAAACAAGGAGTAATTATAGCCAAAAAAATCGGAGCTTTTAAATGGGATGATCTTGATTTTAGTGAATTTTTATAAGGAGGTGTAAAATGCAAGAACCTTCATTTATCATAGTATTTTTTGCAGGACTTCTGACAATTTTATCTCCGTGTATACTGCCTATAATTCCAACCTATATATCTTATATAAGCGGATTTGCAGGGATACTTCACTTGAATAAAAAACAAAGATTAAAACTTTTGACACACACCATACTTTTTTTATTGGGGATAGCCACTTCTTTTACCATTTTGCAGATCCTGATATTTTATTTTGCCAACTTTGCAGTTAAAATAGTGGGGAGCAAACTTTTTTATAATGTATTAGGGATGATAATAATTATTTTCGGGCTCCACATTATGGGAGTTATACGTATCAAAGCCCTATATTATGAAAAGCATATGGATATGCACTTGAAGAAAAGATCTTTTTTGATTTCATATCTATTCGGTCTGACTTTTGGTTTTGGTTGGTCGCCATGCACCAGCCCAACATTGGTAGCTGTCTTTACATATATTTCAAAAAGTAGTACCCTCTTAAAGGGTATACTCCTTCTTTATGTCTATATGTTGGGATTGGGAGTCCCGTTTATACTTTTTTCCGTTTTTCTGGAAAAGGATGAAAGGCTTTTCAAATATTTAAACAGGCATGTTAAGTTTATAGAAAAAATTTGCGGATGCCTCCTTGTGCTTATAGGTATAATGCTGTTTTTTAATAAACTTTCAATTTTCAATTACTTATCAAATATATTCAGGAGGTAGATATGTCTGAAACTGTAGTTATCGTTGGAGGAGGGGCAGGAGGGATGACCACCGCCGCCATATTAAAAAAAACCTGCCCGGAAAAGAGGGTGGTAGTTTTTGAAAAATCAGAGTATGTCAGTTGGGCCGGCTGCCCTACCCCTTACTACATATCCGACGAACTCCCGTTTGAAGCTGTGGTTCGTCATGGTGTAGAAGATTTTATCAAACGCGGGATAGAAGTATACAACCATCATGAGGTTGAAAAAATAGATTTTGACAAAAAAAACATCCTTGTAAAAGGAGGCAAAATAAACGGCTTATTTGAGTACGACAAGCTTGTACTCAGTCTTGGAGGAAATCCCTTCATACCAAATATAAATGGCTTTTCCGATGATATTAAAGGCATTTTCAGACTTTCCCATATAGACCACGCCATAAAAATAAAGGAATACATCCAAAAGGAAAAACCTAAAAAAGCCTGCATAATCGGCGGAGGATTCATCGGGCTGGAGATGGCTGAATCATTCCACTTAAGAGGGATCGACCTAACTTTAGTGGAAAAGTTGGATGCCTTGTTTCCCAAAATAAATCAAGGTCTTTTAAAGCCAGTCTACGATAAATTCGATGGTGAAAGCTTAAAACTCATTACAGGAAAATCAGTCGTAGGTATAAATAGCCAGGACGGTGTCCTTAAATCTATAGTTCTGGACAGCGGTGAAAAGATAGAAACTGACATCCTGTTGATCAGTATCGGACTTCGTCCAAACACGCAACTTTTGGAGAAAAGCTCGTTTGAGTTCAACGAAAAAGGAAGGGTATACGTGGACAGGAAAATGAGGACATATATTGAAGACGTGTACGCCATAGGTGATATGATATTTACGGAAAATACTTTAACCGGCCAAAAGGTCTATGCTCCTTTTGGGGATGCGGCTGATAAACAGGGGTTAGTTGTAGGAAAAAATTTATGTGGGCAGGAAAGGGAGTTCAAGGGTGTAATGGGGACTTTTGCAACATCTTTTTTTGATATAAAAATATCCAAAACTGGCTTGTCTTTGGAGGAGGCTGTAGAAGCTGGTTATAATGCAAAATCAGTTTATGTAACTGCTGTTAACGAAGTGCCTTTGTTTAAAAATGCGGGGAGTGCTAAAACCGAAGTTATTTATGATTTTGACGATAAAATCATTTTAGGTGCTACTATGGTTGGAGATATACCTGTTGCACAGTTTATAGATCAATTTGCAATAGCTATATCTAAAAAATTGAATTTTGAGAGTTTATTTGATGTGGATTATGCTTATTCTCCTACAAATTCAATTGTTTGGAATCCTATTCTTGCAGCCTATAGGAAAATTATAAAATAATTTTAAATTTTTTTAAAAAATAGTTGACTTTTTTTTTTATCTGTGATAATATTTTTCTTGTCGTTAAGGAATGGCATTTCGGAACATAGCGCAGCCCGGTAGCGCACCTGCCTTGGGAGCAGGGGGTCGCAGGTTCAAATCCTGCTGTTCCGACCATCGGGGATATAGCTCAGTTGGGAGAGCGTCGCACTTGCACTGCGAAGGTCAGCGGTTCGACTCCGCTTATCTCCACCATTTTGTTGGGCTGTCGCCAAGCGGTAAGGCAACGCACTTTGACTGCGTCATGCGCTGGTTCGAATCCAGCCAGCCCAGCCATTGAATTTCAAACCACCTTTAAGGTGGTTTTTTTATTAAAAAATATATTTTAAAAAGGATGCATCTATAGATGCATCCTTTCTGTTTATATAAGACCTTTTTCCTGTTTCATAACTTCTAATATATATATCTTTTCAAGTGATTTAAATATTTGTTCATGTACTTTTGTAAATGATTCACTGTTTGTAGCCTTTAAATACCGTTTTACAGCCTTATCTTTAATTATAGTTTTTTCTTTACCGGATAATTTACTATATAACTCTAAAAGTAATTTTGAGATTGGATCTTCTAAGTCCAGTTTCGGAGTTATAAATTCTGAAGACTCTTCATGGAGTTTAGTTTCGACTTTTGCTTCTGCTGTTCCCTCTTCTACTATAACAGCATCCTCTATCACATCTGCTACAGGTGATTTTACCCTCTCTTGGCTTTCTCCAGGATATCCATCGAATGAAAGCTGATTTTCATTCTCCTTTTCTTCCAGGTTTTTCATTATCCCGTTTATGTAGCCAACCAATGACTTGCTTATCTCCCTGTTGAGACTTTTGTACATTGTTTTAAGTATTCCGATAGTGTAGTCTTCACCGTTTTCATTAAATATTTTCTGTATCTTGTTATCCACCCATTTGTTCCAAGATTTAGAAATATAGATGTTTTTCTTGGCTTTCTTAACCTCTTCCAGTACTTTTTGGGATACCCCATCTTTTACTGTTTTGTTTGCCGCTTTTTTAGGAACTGCACTACTTATCTCGTTTGCATCTATCAGTCTGAGCCTTTCAGATTTTTTATTCCCTACCAAATTAGATATATGGCAGTAGTTGTCATTCTCTACATCAAACACATACTTGAATTTATATGATTTCAGTGATTTTAGTTCAACTATTTCGTATCTTAAAAGGTATTTTTTTTGTACCAAGATGTCAAAGGCTTTTTTTATCCTTCTCATAACCTGTCTCATCTTACTAACTACATACTCTTTTGTATCTCCGTTTTTAAGCTTTTTCTTTATCCTGCTTGTCATGGTAAGAGGTATTATAGTTGCAAGTGTTTCTATACGGTATTCCCCCTCGTCGCTGGAAAACCTTTTCATGCTTATGAACTGGTATATTTTTTCAGCTGCTCTGTCAGATTTTCTCAAATCATTCAAAAGATGCCTGTCGAAGATGGAGTAGTGTTTTATCCTAAGCTCCTCTATTATCCTTTTGTCCAAGCTGACCTTATAATAAACCTTCATCTTATTTGTAAGTGTATTTCTTTCCTTTACCTTCTCATATCTGATCAAGTTTAGGGGCTCCTTATACACCTCTCTTATTATGTTCCCTGCCTTTTTTCTGTTTCTTATGGCAATTTTATAAGTTGTTCCCTGTAGATTGAAAAGTGTCTCCTCCATTTTTCTGTAATATTTCATAGAAAACTTTAATCCCAGGTACTCTATAACTTCATCTATATTGAAAACTATATTCTCTGCATCTTCCCCGTTCATGAGAAGTTCTTGAAATTTATATAAAATAAAATAAAATACATTTTTTTCAAAATCTGAAGGTTGCTGGTTTTTTATTCCTTCAAAGTTGTCCGAACTAAGTGAAGCACCAAATTTTATTCCCGCATTCTCTATTTCATAAACCAAATTTACATTTCTCTGCCTTTTAGAAGTAAAAAAAGGAAGTATTATAAATATAAATGGCTGGTTAATGGTGTCTCTTATATCCATCTCTTCTAAATAAAGTGATACCGTTTTAGTAGGAATTTTTTTAGGTTTGATGGATCTTATGTCTATTGCAAAATCTTGTTTCTCTCCTATCTGAAGCACTTCAAATAGGGATTCTTTATCTTTGGCCATTTTTACCCCCATTTATAATCATTTACAAATTATAAGAAAACTCCTATGATTATAACATTTTTTTTTTAAAAAGCAAGTAATTTTATTCATTTAACCTTATTTTCCTAGTTTATTTTATCATCATTTTCTAGTTATAATAAGATTTTCCAAAAAAAAAACTTAAAAAATATTATTTATCATCACTTACAAATAATAAAACATATTTCTACTTACTAGTTTATCACAAAATTCCTCTAAAATATTTTATCATCATTTATTTTTTATAAATTTATTTAAGCCCTATTTTTAATAGCTTATTTTATCATCATCATATTTTTATAATTAAGCTAAATTGTTGCCCTTAAAGTTTTCTTTCAATTACTAAATTTCTTTCAAGTACATAAAAACCTTTTTTTGTCACGAATCGCACTACATAGACACAAATAGAAGAAAAAAACCTTGGTCACAGAGTTGCACGGAGGAAAAGATTTAGCTTCACAGAGTAAATAAATCAGTTAGCAGCTAATAATGAATAGAGAATAGATATTTTAACTATTCTCTATTCATTTCTCTATAATCTATAAACTGAGTTGAAATTTTCTCTATACAGCTCTTGTTTTACTCTCTTTGAAACTCTATATCCAGAAAAGATTTTTAAACAAAATCAGTAATTTCTCACAATATTTCAAAGAGTAGCTTAAGCTAATTTATCATCACTTACTTCTTATAATTCAAAATTTTATTTCAATTCTTCATATAGCTTTGAATTTACTGGAATAATTTACCATCCTCTACTTTTCATAAAAAATTACCTTTTAATTGATTTTTTTCTATTTCTATAAAAATTGTTTTTTAGCCCAGAAAAATACTTGTATAATTTATCATCACTTATTTCTTATAAATGCTCTGTCAAAAGCAATTTCAAGTGTGTTTTACCATCACTTATTTTTTATAAGTAGGTATTTAGTTATTTTATTTTAAAAATCCCTTAAAAACTGTGCCTGCTTTACCATCACTTATTTTATATACTTTTCTATAATTTTTTTTACTATACTTATAGGTAATTTAAAATCTAAGTTTTACATCTTGAAAATACTAGCATCCTTTATCATCACTTGTTTTTTATAAATACATATTTACTAAAATTAAGCAGAGAAAACTTTGCTTAATTTTATCATCATTTACTTTTTATAAGAAAAAAAACTTTAGCACTTCCACAAAATAAGGCTTCTTTTACCATCACTATATAAATATAAATTTAGACCTATTCGATTTTTGATTTAAAAAATATTTTTTTCTTATCTAATACCATTGAAAATATTGACTGTTTTTATAATCATCTATTTTTTATAATAGTTTTTTAAACAGAAATTTCTATTTATAGCTTATAATCACTTATTATTTATAATAAGATCTATACATCAATAATTTGTTTCCCATTGATATTAAAGGCTTTTTGAATTTAATAAATTTCTCGTAAACCTCTTTTCCTTAAAATTATTGACTTTCTTTTATAATCCTTTGCTTTTTATAATAAAGCCAATTTAGACAGATTTAATTTATCCTTGAAATTACTGGTTTAAATTATCATCACTCTTACAACATAATTTTTAAAACGTTGAAAAATAAGACTTAATTATATAATCCTTTACTTTTTATAAAAATAAAACGCCATATATCAAATAAGCCCTTATTTTATAAGCCTTATATTAATTTCAATCTTTTTATTTTAATTCCCTACATAATACATAATACATATAACAAAATACATAACATAAAAAGCCTTTGTTTAGTAAGTATTTTTTTAGAATAAATTAGCTTCAAATTCTTTAAAAAAAATGATATAATGTGCATAAATTTAATTAATTAGGAGGATACGAATGAATTTTAAAAGTTATTTTTTAGAAATATTTTTAATTTTAATAAGTTTTTTCCTAGTTAAAAGAACTTTAAAAAAATAAAATATAATTGCAATATTTTTTTGCAATTAGATAGAGGTTGCGATTAATCAATAGTAAAAAAATGGAGACTGGCAAATCAAGGATATTTTTTGAAAGGGATAATCGCCGAAGTAAAATGTTAGCCAAAATATTTTACTGGTAATATAAATAAGATTTATATTATTGTCATTAATTTTTTAATGGAGAGCTATCTGAACTTTTATATATAAAGTTGATAGAAAATTCTATCAACTTTTTTAATAATCAGGAGGTATGACATGAAATTTTTTGGAACAATGAAAATAAACCCTAAAAATCATTTAGAAATAGGTGAATTAGACGTTATAGATTTAGCTCAGGATTATGGAACTCCATTATATGTAATGGACCAGAGCTTAATCGAAGAAAATATGTCTAAATTAAAATCAGCCTTTATTTCTAAAACAGTTGAAACAGATGTTATATATGCATCAAAAGCTTTTTTAAATGTCGCGGCTTGTCAATTAGTAAATAAAATGGGATTGAGTTTAGACGTGGTTTCAGGAGGAGAACTTTATACAGCTAAAAGTTCAGGTTTTCCCGCAGAAAAAATATATATGCACGGAAACAACAAAACTTATTCAGAACTTGAAATGGCTATAGATTATGGAGTCGGATATATCATCATAGATAATATGTATGAGTTTGCTAAAATTAAAGAAATTTGTCAAAAAAATTCTAAAAAAGTAAAAGCTTTGTTGAGGGTAAATCCAGGTATAGATGCTCATACGCATGAATATATACAAACTTCTACACTTTCTTCTAAATTTGGAGAATCTATTTTTGATGATAATATAAAAGAGATGATAAAAATTTTGAGTAACAGCCAGTATGTTGAATTCGAAGGTTTCCATTGTCATATTGGATCTCAAATTTTTGAAGAAAAATCATTTTTTGCTGAAATAGAAGTTATGCTGGATTTTGTTAAAAAAATGCAGGACGAAATAGGATTTGAAACAAAGGCACTTAACCTT
Organism: uncultured Ilyobacter sp.; assembly: GCA_963668015.2. Classification (GTDB taxonomy): domain Bacteria; phylum Fusobacteriota; class Fusobacteriia; order Fusobacteriales; family Fusobacteriaceae; genus Ilyobacter_A. Next base: position 13,043 of record CAXXCR010000013.1, read on the forward strand.
GGTGGTGGATTTGGGATTTACTACGCAGAAGGTGACACACCTTTTGATTTGGGAGAATGTGTTTCTCACATGGCTACGATTTTGGATCAAAAAGTAGAGGAATATAAACTACCTTTGAAAAAGGCAATGATAGAGCCTGGAAGAAGTATTGTCGCCAATGCAGGTACGACTATATATTCAATTGGTGGCTACAAGGATACGATTAGCGGTAAAAAATATATTTTCGTAGATGGAGGCATGACAGACAACCCAAGACCTGCTCTTTACCAAGCGGTGTATGAGGGAGCTTTGGCAAACAAAATGGACGAGAAAGAATCTGAGATCGTTACAGTTGCAGGTAAATGTTGTGAGTCAGGTGATATACTAATAAAAGATGCCAAACTGCCAAAATCAGATGTTGGGGATTATCTTGCAATATTTGGTACAGGTGCTTACAACTACAGTATGGCAAGTAATTACAATAGGATAGCCAAACCGGCAGTTGTGATGGTAAAAGATGGAAAATCAAAACTAATTGTAAAAAGAGAAACTTATGAAGATATAATCAGAAACGACCTTCCTCTAGAGTAAATTAAAAAAGACGGCTTAAGCCGTCTTTTTTTTATAAATGAATTTTATAATTTATAAAGGATGATATCAAATAAAATCTTTATAATTTTTTGTATTAACCAATTTAAAAGGCACGTAATCAACCTGTTTTACATTTTCTCCTTTAAAAAGTCTATATGCTTTATCGAAACTTAAAATAGCTTGTTTTTTTGCATCCTGTAATATAGTAAACTGCATCTCCCCATTTTTAATGGCCCTCAAGCCTTCAGGTGTAGCATCTACACCGCAGATTATAACTTCGTCTAGGATATCATGCTCTTTTAAAGCATCTGCAGCTCCTATAGCCATGTCATCATTATTGGATGCAACAGCATCAAACTTAACCCCGTCTTTTATCCATTTGGAAACAACGAGTTTTGCCTGCACCCTAGACCAGTTAGCTGTTTGTTTTTTTACTATGTTTATTTTAGGATACTTTGAGGCCTCTTTAAAGATAGCATCAGTTCTTTTAATTGTATCCTCCATCGTTAAAAGTCCCATAAGAACCACAATATTCCCTTTATTTTTGATTAGCTTGGCAAGTTCAGTCATCTGTATGGTACCAGCTTCTTCGTTGTCTGATCCCACGAAATAAACATCTTCAGGCAGGTAGCTAGGTCTGCTTAAAGTGTATACTATATTTACATTAGATTCCCGCGCAACATCTGTCATAGGATACGTTGATTCATAATTAACCGGAACTATTATGAGGGAGTCAGCTCCCATATCAATTAGATGCTCTACATCGTGCAGCTGTTTTCCTGTATCTGCCCTGGCATTGAGAGATATTATTTCCACTTCGGGAAATTGTTTTGAATAATCAACTAGTTCCTTTCTAAAATAATCTAAATAGGTATCGTCATAAGATGAAATAGAAACTCCTAGTATCATTTTTTTATTAGGTATTACTTCTTTAGTTTTTTCGCAAGATAGAGTAAAAACAATAGTGAGTAACATAACTACAAAAAACCTTAGGCTATGTTTATGCATTAATAAAAACTCCCTTTAATCAAAGACTAAGTATTATATAAAAACCGAAACTTAAAAATTACTAAGTTCATGATAAAAGTTTTTCTAAATTTTGTCAAGGGAATAAATTAACCACACGTACGTTTTTAGCTCACAGAAATCTATTTCTGAACACCGATTCCTTTTATGTTTAGGTAGAATTATAAATGATGACAAGAAACGGCGTATATTTTCTAGAGTTTCAATAAAAATTAAAACAAGTGGCAACTTAAATAATTTTATGATATTATAGTGATGATAACAAATAAAAAAAGTGTCGCGGCGACACTTTTTTCAGTTTTAAAAGTTTGGAAGGGGAAAATATGGATAGAGTGACTTTAATAGCGAGCACTACAATGGGGCTTGAATCTATAGTAACACAGGAGTTAAAAGACTTAGGATATACAGATATACAGACATTTAACGGAAGGGTCGAATATCAAGCTGACCTGAAAGATATTGCCGTTTCAAATATATTTTTAAGGTGTGCTGACAGGGTATATATCAAGATGGGTGAGTTTAAGGCCAGCAGTTTTGAGGAATTATTTCAAAAAACAAAAAAACTTCCCTGGGCAGACATACTACCTTCTAATGCAGAGTTTCCAGTTAGCTGGATCAGTTCTGTAAAATCAAAACTTTTTTCAAAATCTGACTGCCAAAAAATAGTTAAAAAAGCTATAGTAGAAAACCTGAGGGGAGCTTACGGTCATGATTATTTCCCGGAAGACGGTGCACTTTACAGGATAAAGGTACAGATAAACAAAGATATAGCCATAATATCAATAGATACCAGCGGAGAGCCGTTGCACAAAAGAGGGTATAGGAGCGAGATGAATGAAGCACCTATAAAAGAGACTCTTGCAGCTGCCCTGGTAAAACTTTCTAGGTGGAATGGCGGAGAAAGGGCGTTTATGGATCCTATGTGCGGTACTGGAACCATACCTATAGAAGCCGCCATGATAGCCAGAAACATAGCTCCTGGAGCTAATAGAAGGTTTGCATCGGAAGAGTGGAATATCATAAAGGATGAATTTTGGATGGATGCCAGAGATTTAGCTTATTCAAAAGAGGACTATGATAAAGAGTGCAAAATTTATGCGTCTGACATAGACTCAGAGACGCTTGAAATAGCCAAAAAGAATGCTGCAATAGCTGAAGTGGATGATTGCATAATGTTTGAAGAAAAGCACCTGCTGGAGGTTGAAAGTCCTGCTGAATATGGATGTCTTGTAACAAATCCTCCTTATGGAGAAAGGCTTCTGGATCTCGAGAAAATTGAAAGACTTTACAGACAGTTAGGAGATGTCTGCTTAATGAGGCTTCCTAAGTGGTCGTACTACATAATAACCTCACACGAAAAATTTCAAAATTGTTTTGGAAAAAAAGCCAGCAAGAACAGAAAACTGTATAACGGTGGATTAAAATGTTATTACTATCAGTATTATGGTGCAAAGCCTAAAAAATATTAATAATTAACCTAAGCTGCTACCTATGATGAAATATTGAATTTCTTGCAAGTACTTAAAAACTTTTTTTGTCACGAATTGCACAAATAGACATAAATAGAAAAATAAGTTCAAAATCTTGGTCACATAGTTGCACGGAGGGAAAGATTTAGTCTCACAGAGTAAATAAATCAGTTAGCAGCTAATAATGAATAGAGAATAGTTAAAATATCTATTCGCTGTTCTCTATAATCTATAAACTGAGCTGAACTCTTCTCTGTGCAGTTCTTGTTTAAAATTTCTGTGAAGCTCAGTGTCTGAAACAAATTTTTAAATAAATTTAAAAATTTATCGCAATAATTTCAAGTGGCAACTTGAGTTAATTAAATCAAAAAAAAGTGTCGCCGCGACACTTTTTGGAGGAGTATTAGGTATGAGGAAAATATTTTTTATCTTATTGCTTATTTCGAAACTTTTGTATGCAGAAGATGTTAAATTTGAAATAAAAGAGGCTGCTCTGAATTCATTTGCAGACGCGGTGGGGTCTATAAGGGGAGAAGAAAGTATAAAATTATTTTTCATAAAACTGGGGAGCTTTCAGTGGGAGATAGGAGATATAAACATAGACTTAAAAGACGGGATGGCTGAGCTAAGCGCCAAAATTGCAGTTGAGAAAAAAGGCGAGAGGATATTAGGCAGCCTTACGGGGGAGCTGGTTCCTGTTTATGAAGCTGATAAACGACAGATAGTTTTGGCGGCAAAATCCATTAATCTCAGCGGAATAAATTTTTTGAATATTGAAAATATATTTAGTCCAAAGTTTAAGATCCCGGTTAACATTAGCGAAGAAGAGGTAGAGATAAGTGTAGGTGGAAATATAAGCAAAAATATAAGGATAATTCCAAGGGAACAGAAAATAGAAATATTAGAAGACAAACTGATATTGAGCAGTAAATTAGAGTTTGAAGAGGCCGAAATTTAAGGCCTCTTTTTTTGAAAAATACCCGGAAATGTGTTAATATAATTAGTGTATAAAAAGAAAATATAGAGCTGAAAGGAGTAAGGTTGTATTATGAAGATTATCTCAATAGTGAATCAAAAAGGCGGAGTAGCAAAGACGACTTCAACTCAAAATCTTGGGGCAGCCCTGAAAAAGCTTGGGAAAAAGATTTTACTTATCGATCTAGACCCGCAAGGCAACTTAAGTTCCGGATTTGGTGTAAACAAAAGAGAAGTAGAAAATACAATATATGACCTTTTAAAAGCAAAGGCATTTGTTGGGGATAAATTTGATGTTTCAAATGTGATGGTTGAAAAAGAAGGTATGGATATCCTTCCCACAAACATAAAGATGGCCAAGGCAAACATAGAGTTGGGAGGTGTACCTGGAAAAGATAATCTTCTAAAAGAGATATTAAAAGAGGTATATGGTTATGACTATGTGTTAATAGACTGTCCGCCGAGTTTAGATACCCTTACTTTTAATGCACTTACAGCATCCCATAAAGTTTATATCCCAGTACAGACTGAGTTCTATGCGCTTGAAGGGATAGTTGAGCTCATGGATACAGTGGATATGATCCAGCAGAGGCTAAACGATGAACTTGAAATCGGAGGGGTTTTTGCTACTATGGTGGATTCCAGGGTTAATCTGCACTTAGAAGTAGTTGACCAGCTGCGTGAATTTTTTTCCGGGAGTATGCTGGATACCTGCATAAGGAGAAACGTAAAAGTAGCAGAGGCGTCTTCATATGGGAAAAGCATTTTTAATTATGCTCCTAAAAGCAACGGTTCAAAAGATTACTTGAATTTGGCAAAAGAGATAATAGAAAGGGAGGGGTAGTGCATGGCAAAATTGGGAAACAACCCTCTTTTAAGCAGAAAACCGAAGCAGGACACTGAAGATGAGTTTAAAAATCAAAAGGTAGTAAAGCAGTACGGGCGGTTGGTACATCTAAAAAAAGAGTTAATCGACAATATTGATTTTAATGACAAACTCTATATAAACAGGCTTTATGAAAAAGAAAATGAGCTCGAGCTGGAAGAGTTGAAAGAGAGCATAGAGAGTATTGGTATACTCAATATAATATATCTACAAGAAAAAGATGACGGAAAGTTCCGTATAGTAAGCGGTCTTAGAAGGGCCAGTGCAGCCAAAGAATTGTACGAAGAGGAAAAAGAGGTAAGAGCCAGAGACAGGGTTGTCATATTTGACAAGAGCACCCCTTACGAGCTCTTAGACAGCATCTCAGTGGATGAGAACATCAAAAGAAAAGACCTGAGCGTACTAGAACAGTCATACAAGTTTAACAGGGAAGCAAATAAAAAGAATAAAAAAATAGAAGCTATACTTGAAGAATACAATGTCAGCAAGAAAACATTTTACAGGATAAAAAATGCAATAAACTATCCATCTGAACTAAGAGAGCATATTGAGGAGCTCGGCGTTGACAAGGCGGAAATTATAAATAAGATAATACAGCTTGAAAGCGGTAAAAAAGAAGCAAAGACTGTAGTGGAACAGTGCAGGACTAAAAACAGAGATGAACTCAGGGAAATCATGAAGGAGTTAAAAAAGCAGGAGAAACCATCTAAAGTTGAGTTGAAACACAGTATCAGAGGATTGAACTTTAGCATAAAGAAAAAAATTCCTGAAGAGGTAAGGGAATATTTTGAAAAACTTAAAGATAAAATCGAAAAAGAGGACTATTCTTTCATCAAAGAATTTTAAATTGGAGGTTTATACTTGAGCGTATTGGAATTTTTACCTAAACATGAAATTGAACCTTTGTTCGGAATAAAACTGTGTCCACCTCTTCACAAAATGTCGGATTATATTGATGAAAATCAGTTTGAGGATCTGCTTAAGCACGCAATGGGGATAAAACAGAAAAGATTGATAAAGTTGAAAAGGGTAGAAGATGTTAATGGGGAAATAGGTACAGTTGTCATAGTATATGATTATGTTTATAAAACAAACAAACCTAAAATTAGTATTCCGCAAGACGAAAAAGGTTTTTTTGATTTTAAAATATACGAGCTTAACTTTAATCAGGAAATAAATTTGGAAAAAATAATAGATAAACTGAAAGATTATTAATTAGTTGAATTCCGCTTTTGCATTAAGAGGCGACCGCCCAGGTTTTAAACTTTGTGTAAAAGTGGTTTTTTTAGATTTAAAAGTATGAAAGGAGATGAATTATGAGTGTAATAAATTTTTTAGGGGGAATTAAAAAATAATAATTGAATTCCTCCACTTACATTTTTTAAAACCAAGGAGGAAAAATGAAAAAATATAGAGTTACAGCAGTATTTAAGAATTTTTATAGAGTATCATCAGGTGAGGAAGAATTTAATTCCACTATAACGGGGAAAATGTTATATAAAAATGAATTTCCTGTGGTGGGGGATTATGTTGAAGTGAACTCAGCAGGACAAATAACTGGAATTCTTCCAAGAAAAACGAAACTCTCTAGAAAATCAGCCGGGAGAGCTAGTAAAGAACAGGTTATAGTAAGTAATATTGATTATGTTTTTATAGTGACATCACTCAATAAAGAGTTCAATATTAAGAGGTTGGAAAGGTACCTTACTATGGTTTACGATTCCGGAGCCAGTCCCTGCTTTGTCTTATCCAAGTCGGATTTAGGGGAGGACACAGCGGAAAAGGTTGAGGAGCTGGAAAAAATAGCCTTTGGCGTACCAATTCACATAGTTTCCTCATATGAAGGGGAAGGGATAGATGAGATCAGGACTTACCTAAAAAATGGTATGACAATTGTTCTTGTAGGTTCTTCAGGAGTGGGGAAATCTACCTTGATCAATAAGCTCATCGGGCACACTGCTATAAAGACATCTGAGATAAGATTTTCAGATGACAGAGGTAAGCACACAACTACAAGACGAGAACTTTTTTCTGTAGGAGATGGATACATAATAGATACTCCAGGGCTTAGAGAACTACAGATATGGCATGGCGATATGGATAAGAGTTTTAAAGATATAGAAGAATTATCACTCAGCTGCCGTTTTAGGGACTGTACCCATACCAACGAACCAGGATGTTCTGTTAAAAAATCTATATTAAATGGGGATTTAGATGAGGAAAGGCTCGATAATTATTTAAAGCTTAGAAGAGAGATAGTCAATATAGAAAATAAGCAGAGCCGTGGCAATAAATTTATGGAGAAGGAAAAGATAAAGAATATGATGGGTTCTCTGGATATGAGAAAAAAAATAAAAAGCAGAGAGTAATCTATCCTTTTACTAAGAGGGGTGGGGTGTCGATGTATCTATATACATACATCGACATTTTAATAACTTTAGATTTAACCAAAAAAAGCTTGAGACCTTTTTTAATAAAGGTCTCAAGCTTTTCTATTTAATATTTTGTTTTAAAACTTATTTTAAAAGTTTAATTTTGATAGCATTGATTTAGCTATGACAGGTTTAGAAAGTATACAAGGTCCGGAAATACATCCGCCTTCACATGCCATACCCTCTATAAGGTCAAACTTTTCTTTTTTCGCTTCTAAAAATACTTTATTTGCTTGGTCTAATCCATCCATTTTAATGGTATTCAGATCTTTTTCGCATAAGTTTACCACAGCTTGAGCAACTCCACCAGAGCTAGCAAAATTCCAAGCATCAACACTTCCTTCTATATCATCGGAATCACAAGAAGCAGGTTCAATCTCTTTTGCAATGAACAGCGCTGCTATTTCTTCAAAAGTAATTACATGTTTTACAAATCCTTTGTTATATGCTTCCATTTTTTTGGCTATACAAGGACCAATAAATACAATTTTTGAAGTTGGTTTTTCTTTTTTTATTTTCTCTGCAAGCGCTATCATAGGTGAAGGTGCAGGAGAAATTTTTTCAACAAAATCTGGCTGATTTTTTTCGATATAGTCAACAAATGCAGGACAGCATGAAGTTGTAACTGTATCGTTTGCTTCTTCTATGAACTCAGCCTCTTCTTCTGCTACGATATCAGCCCCTATAGCAGCCTCATATACTTCAGAAAAACCTACATTTTTTAAAGCTGTTTTTACTTTTCCCAGTGTAACTTTTGGACCAAATTGAGCTATTATAGCAGGAGCAAAAATAGCGATTACATCTTCCTCTTCATTTTTTAAACTTTGCATAACTTTTATTAGGTCAGAAGGAGTCTCTACAGCACCAAAAGGACAAGCTACAAAGCAGCTACCACAACTTACGCAGTTGTCAGTATCAATTTGTACAGCACTGTCACCACTACTTTTTATTGCAAATACTTGACATGATCTTTCACAAGGTCTTTCAAGCTTTACTATGGCGAAATAGTTGCAGGCTTTTTCACACAGTCCGCACCCAACACATTTTTCATTGTCTATTACAGCTCTACCATTTTTTATCTCAATCGCATTTCTAGGGCATACAGACTTACAAGAGGTTGCCATACAACTCCTGCAAAGGTCTGTTGCATAATATTTACCAGATGGACAAATATCGCAAGCTTCTTGTATAACTTGAACAAAATTACCATTCGGTGAATATGTTTCATCTTCTAAATATTCATCAATAGAATTTGCTATTTCATAAAGCTCCAAGTGTCTAGTTTTTTCATAGTCTAGACCGAGGTAAAGCTTTATTCTGTGTTTCAGTACTTCCCTTTCATGGTAGACAGAAGTCCTGTATCTAGCATCTGGTCCAGGCAGAATGGTCTTGTTTAACTTAGGCAGATCCCATTTCAATCTTCCGGTTTCAAATAATTTAGCAAGTTTTATAATAGTTTCCCTTCTAAGTTGTATGGATCTATTAAAAACAAAGTTACGCATCTTATTTATTCTCCTATTCTCTCAATAATTATTTCTTTAAGCTTTTCAGACGTCATAGAACCGATTAATTCATCCTCTATCATCACTACTGGAGGTTGAATTTCACCCTGGCATACTCCAAAGCAGGTAGCATAATTTATCTTTAAGTGCTTTAAAATATCACTTGGAAGTTCTTTTAGACTTTCTATAAGAGTTGACCCTCCCATTAAATAACAAGTTGTACCCACACAAATTTTTAATTTCATTAAAATCCTCCTAAGTTAACAATATTCTACATTAACCCGCTTACCTAATTTTTTCAGATTTTCAACAAAATCTCTTATTAAATTTGATCTTATTGACATATCGAAAGGTAGTGCAGGGTTATGATAAAAAGTATTTACCTTTCTCCCAACAAGTAAATCTATATCGTCGCACTCTCGAATTAATTTAAATAGTTTTTCTGCGGAGTTGAGCTTCCCTTTAAAATCAAGTTCATACATGTTATTTTCACATTTTTTTACCAACTCGATGAGGGCTTTAATTGTAAGTACACCTTCGGTTACAAGATCCACACCTTCCATAGATCCAGCAGGTGGGATAGAATCTGTAGTGATATCAGAGAAATCAATCTTGATTTCATTTTCTGATATTCTAGATACTATATTACTTGTAGTACCGCCGCATATAATTTTTCTACCTTCATACCCTAAAAATTTGTTAACATAGTATATATCTGTCTTAGGGTCTAAAGGTGGTCCTGTAAATATCATAGCCTTTGGTTTTTCTGTAGCCTTGATTCCAAGTACTGTAGCATCATCACCAGGCTTGAATCCGTAATAGCTTTCTGTCAGTTCTATAAGGTTATCTACAAGTTCTTTTATGTCACGAGTTTTTCTGTGCATTTTTTGTAAATAATCGCTTATATTTTCGATTCCCCAACCGAAATTCATTAGGTTTCCTAATCCTGCGTGTAGAACACCATCACTCATGGCAAATATAAAATCATCTTTTTCGAGTAAAAATTCACAAGTTTTGATACACTTACCATTGATATCCATTTTTTTGTATTCTGGTTGGTATGCTTCTCCTTTTTTGAAAATAAGTGTTCTCGGATTGTCATAATTTACTATCTTTACTTTCCCGTTTTTAAAAATTTGAATTATGGTAAAAGTGGAGTAAGCAATACCTCTTGTCTGGCATACCGGCAGAGTCATGGCGATAGTGTCCACAACTTCCTCTATTTCTATACCTTTTTCAATCATAGTACAAATAATTTCAGTTGTAAGTATAGAGAGGATGCTAGCCTTTATACCGCTGCCAAGTCCATCAGAAAGTATAATTATTTTAGAATTTTTAGTCCGACCAACTTGGAAGTTATCACCACAAACTTCTTCACCATAATGGTTTAAATTCCTCTTATACACAACAGCAGATATCATAGTGTTTCATCTCCTAATTTTCCTTTTTTAAAATCGCAAGTAATTTTAATAGACTTGCTTTTGTCTCAGCAGTTGTCTCACCCAATATAGATGCGATCTCCTGTCCTACACTCATTTGTTTATCAACTATTTTTTGAACCTCTTCCGCAATTTGAAGTTTAAGTCCTCTGAGTTCTTCCTCTTTTCTCTCCTCCGAAGTTACGTCATGGAAAATTTTCACAAGTAAGCCTTTGTCTTCCAGCTTATAGATCACTTCGGACATAATGAGTCCGTATTTGTTGTATTTTGATATTTTTTTAATGGTTTTTCCGCTCTGATTTACATCTACAAAATCTTCGATGTCGTCAAAGAACTCAACGACAGACCTTCCGATTACATCGTCGTCTCCTAGATTAAATGTTTTAGCGAATGCAGGGTTAATTAGTTGTATATTATAGTTTTCATCTAAAACGAGAAGGCTGTCAGGATTGTAGTCAAAAATCATTTCCCAAACATTTTTATTCAACTGTCTACTCTCCCTTCCATAAATTTTATTTTGTATTCAAGTACAGCAGGGTAAATCTCTTTCTCAAATTTTTCCTGGATGTTTTCCGGATTTAATTTTTTGAAAAGTTTGTCTTCTAGTCGAACTACGACACCTTCCAGACAGGGTCCAAGACAAAATGCACCACTTAGCTCGACAAAGTCTTCTAAGTCATATCTTTCCAAATTATTTTTTAGAACCTCCACTATTTTAGGGGCTCCTTTCATGTAACAGGCACTGCCCATACAAATAGAAATTTTTATCATAACTAATCACCCTATATTATTTTTTAGGGCGAGAATTTAAATAATTCTCGCCCATATACAACTACTATTACACATTTTATTCTGTTTTCTTACGTATGTCAACTATTTTTTAAATTTGTTTTTTTGATTTTTGGAATGTCAAAAGGCCTATTTTTGCTCTTGGTTGCTATTTTCTTCACTTGCGGCCTTTTTCATAGCTTCATATTTTTTTGGTCCGTAGTAAGCATTTAGGTAAAGTTCTCTTATTTCAGACATTAATGGGTACCTAGGATTTGCACCTGTACATTGGTCATCAAAAGCATCTTCTGTCATTCTATCTAAACTGCTCAAAAAGGCCTTCTCAGAAATTCCCCATTCAGCAATTGTCGCAGGAATTTCAATATTTTCTTTAAGTTCATTGATTTTTTCAACTAATAAACTTATTTTCTCATCATCGTTATTTCCACCTAATCCTAAGAAATCAGCAACTTTTACATATCTTGATTTCGCATTAGGGTATTTGTATTGAGCAAAACCGGCCATTTTTACAGGAGCATCAGTTGCATTAAACTTAATTACTTCATTTAATAATAGTGCATTTGCTACACCGTGTGGAATATGGTGGGCAGCTCCTAACTTATGTGCCATAGAGTGGCAAAGTCCTAAGAATGCATTTGAGAACGCCATACCTGCTATACAAGATGCATTCGCCATTTTTTCCTTGGCTTTTACAGCCTCAGCTCCACCCACAACGGACTCAGGCAGATATTTGAATACAAGTCTTGTAGCTTCTAGAGCAAGAGGGTTTGTAAATTCACTTGCAAATATTGAAGCGTAGGCTTCAAGGGCATGTGTCAGTACATCAATACCTGAAGCTGCAGTCAGTCCCTTAGGCATTGAAAGCATAAGCTGAGGATCTACAATTGCCATATCTGGAGTCAGTTCATAATCTGCCAATGGGTATTTCACACCAGTTTCGTCATCAGTTATAACCGCGAAAGGAGTTACTTCAGATCCCGTTCCGGCAGATGTTGCCACAGCTATAAATTGAGCTTTTTGTCCCATTTCAGGGAATTGGTATATTCTTTTTCTAATGTCCATAAATCTCATAGCGAGATCTTCAAATTTAACTTCTGGATGTTCATACATTACCCACATAATTTTGGCAGCATCCATTGGAGATCCTCCACCAAGTGCAATAATGACATCAGGTTGATAAGCTTTCATAGCTTCTGCACCTTTTCTAGCTGTAGATAAAGTAGGATCTGCTTGTACCTCTGAGAAAATTCTAAAATCGACACCAATTTCATCTAAAATTTTTGTAACATGATCAGTATATCCAAGCGAAGCAAGAACCGAATCAGTAACAATAAACGCTTTTTTCTTTGATCCTTTCAATTCTTGAAGCGCCACAGGCAACGAACCGTATTTAAAATAAACTTTTTCAGGAACTCTAAACCAAAGCATGTTTTCTCTCCTCTCAGCAACCGATTTTATGTTTATCAGATGTTTTACTCCTACATTTTCAGAAACAGCGTTTCCTCCCCAAGATCCACACCCAAGAGTCAGTGAAGGAGCTAGTTTGAAGTTAAATACATCCCCGATTGCACCATGGGCAGCAGGCATATTTACAAGAGTTCTACCGGTTTTCATAGTTTGTCCAAATTCATTAATTTTTTCTTTGGCTTTTAATTCATCTGCGTATATAACAGAAGTATGACCCATACCTCCTAATTCAACAAGTCTGTTAGCCTTGCTAAGTGCATCATCAAAATTCTCAGTTTTATACATAGCCAACACTGGAGATAATTTTTCGTGTGAAAAAGCTTCTTCCAGCTCAACTGATTCAACTTCCCCTATCAATACTTTTGCAGCTTCAGGAACTTCTACACCGGACATTTCAGCAATTTTATGAGCTGTCTGACCGACTATGTTAGGGTTTAAATGACCGTCGATAACAATAGTCTTTCTAACTTTGTCTACCTCTTCCCCTTTCAACATATAAGCTCCCCTTGTTGAGAACTCGTCTTTTACTTCATCGTAGATTTTTTCATCTACCAATACAGCTTGCTCTGATGCACAGATTACTCCATTGTCAAAAGTTTTTGAAAGTAAAACTGAGTTTACAGACATTTTAATGTGAGCAGTTTCATCTATAATAACTGGAGTATTTCCGGCTCCTACTCCTATTGCAGGAACCCCTGATGAGTATGCAGCTTTAACCATTCCAGGTCCACCAGTGGCAAGTATAAGGTCTACAGATTTCATTAACTGGTTGGAAAGTTCAACTGACGGTTGGTCTATCCATCCAATTATTCCTTCAGGAGCTCCAGCTTTCACAGCTGCTTTTAAAACTATTTTAGCTGCCTCTATTGTACAGTTTTTAGCTCTTGGGTGTGGGGAAAAGATAATCCCGTTTCTTGTTTTAAGTGATATTAGAGCCTTAAATGCCGCAGTAGAAGTAGGGTTTGTTGTTGGTACTATACCGGCAATAACCCCGATGGGTTCTGCGATCCTAACTATTCCGTATGCGTCGTCTTTTTCAATAATTCCGCAAGTTTTTGTGTCTTTGTACTGGTTGTAAATATACTCAGAAGCGAAGTGGTTTTTTATAACCTTGTCTTCCACGACTCCCATACCCGTTTCTTCAGCTGCCATTTTTGCCAAAGAGATTCTTGCGTTATTAAGTGCCAGTGCAGCCTCCCTAAAAATTTTATCCACCTTCTCCTGTGAATAAGTAGAAAATTCCATCTGTGCAGCTCTCACTCTTTGTATCAGAGCCTCAAGTTCTTCTAATGTGCTTACTTTCATTAAATACCCCTCCTATTTTAGTGAAAAAATTAACTTAGTTTATTAAAAAAATTATTTTATTTTCTTATATAAGTACTCACAAAAATTAAGATAAAACAAATTAATTTCCCCTTCTATTTGACATATGGTTACTATATCAAATAGAAGTAAAACTTTAAACCATTTATAAGCATAATAAAGCCTAAAGATGAATCTGTAGAAACACTAGTGAAAAAAGTAACTTTATTTCCTAAGATGATTATATAAGAAAAAATAATAAATGTCAACAGTTTTAAAATATTTTTTTCACAAAAAACAGATTAAAAATAGACCAAGCTCAAGATAAAAAAAAGACCGTTTAGCGGTCTTTTTTTGAATAGAAATATTTTATTGTTATTATGGCCCATAAAATCAAGGCTATACTTATTGCATGTGGAGCTCTTATGTTGAAAAACATTAAATCTTCTGCTCTAAAAAAGCTCACAAAGCTTCTTATTAAACTGTATTCTATTACGTATATAAACCACACAACTCCGTCTTTATAATTTTTATGCCTGAAAAACAGCCAGATAGATAAAAAAGCTATAAAGTTTAAAACGAGCTCGTAGAGCATAGCTGGATGTACAGCTGTATCTGGGAATTCAGCTCCAGCAGGTGATTCAGGCGGGAAAACAATCCCCCATGGAACCAGTTCTTTAAATTTCATTTGTGCTTCTAAGTTGAGATTTTGATAAGTTTCCCACCAGCTAGCAAAAGTGTTGGTGAAAATCACCTTAAGTGGAGTAAAGGTGGGGACTCCATGAACCTCTCCGTTCATAAAGTTTCCAATTCTACCGATTGCCTGCCCTAAAATGAATGGGGCGGCTACAATATCTCCCAGCTTCCACATTGAAAGCTTGTGTTTTTTAGCGAAGATATAAGTTCCTACAACGCCACCTAAAATTCCGCCATGTATAGCCATTCCGCCGTGCCATACAGCGGGAATTTCCAACGGGTATTTCAAGTAATATGGCAGGTTGAAAAGAACATAGTACAGTCTACCTCCGATTAAACCGGAGATCATTGCTATCACTGCATAGTTTTCAATTATGTCTCCGCTGATACCCTTTCTCTTTCCATCTCGTCTGGCTAATTCCGTACCGATGAAAAAAGCTAGCGCATACATAAGGCCATAATATCGTATTTCAAAATTTCCTATACTCAAAAAAACAGGATTCATTAAAGACATCTCCTCATATGTAAAGTATTTGTTTGTATTTGACTTTACTAAAATTATAGCATAAAATTAGTAGAGAACAAAGAAGGGGAACAAAAAAGCTTGCGTAACCCTATCAAAAGTGGTATTATTACAATGTGAAATCATTACAAATTTTCAAGGAGGTTTATCATGCATAATGTAGTAAATATTTGTGATAACATTTATTGGGTCGGGACAAATGACAGGAAAACAGATAGATTTGAAAACATGTGGCCTTTGGATAGAGGAGTTTCGTATAATTCGTACCTTATTGTTGATGAAAAAGTAGCTGTAATAGACACAGTTGAATTTGGGACTCACAGCAGTTATTTGGATAAAATAAAGGATACCTTGGGTGACAAGAAAGTGGACTACATAATTGTAAACCATATGGAACCTGACCATTCGGGGTCTTTGAAAGTTCTTTTAACGAATTACCCGGATGCGCAAATAGTAGGGAATAAAAAAACCTTTGCAATGATAAAAGGATTCTATAAAATAGACCAAAATTTTTATGAAATTACAGACGGTGACGAGCTTGATCTTGGAAAACATAAGTTGACGTTTGCAACTATACCGATGGTTCACTGGCCAGAATCTATGGTGACTTATGATAAGACAAATAAAATACTTTTCTCCAATGATGCATTCGGAAGCTTCGGTGCACTTGACGGTGGGATTTTCGATGATGAATTAAACATTGATTTCTACGAAGATGAAATGAGAAGATACTATTCAAATATAGTAGGAAAGTATGGAGCCCAAGTTCAAAATGCTTTCAAAAAATTAGATGGCTTAGACATAAAGTGTATAGCACCTTCGCATGGACCTATTTGGAGAACTGAAATAGAAAGAGTGCTGAAGCATTATGATGCTTGGAGTAAGTTTGAACCTGAGGATGAAGGTGTAGTAGTTGTGTACGGAACAATGTACGGTAATACAGCAAAATCTGCCAATGCAATTGCCAGACAGTTGGCAAAAGAGGGAATAAAAAATGTAAGAGTTTATGATGCATCTAAAACACATATGTCTTATATAATAAGGGATATTTGGAAGTACAAAGGTCTTATAATAGGATCTTGCGCATATAATGCATCGGTATATCCACCTATTGAAGCACTTCTTGCAGAGCTTAAATTGTATGGAGTTAAAAATAAATACCTTGGAGTATTCGGAACTTACGCTTGGAGTGGCGGAGGAATGAAAGCCATTAAGGAATTTGGTGAAAATATGAGAGGGATAGAGATAGTTGCAGAACCTGTTGATGTTTACTGTTCCCCTACTTCGGAAGATTATTCAAAGGTTGAAACAATTGCCGTTGAGATGGCAAACAAATTAAAAGCTGAAAGATAAAAAAGGTGCTGTAAGGCACTTTTTTATTTAGTGTCGCCGCGACACTTATCAAAGATAAATCATAGTGATGGAAAATTAAAATGGCATTAATATTATATAATTGAAATTTAAAAAGATAGGTTGTATAATCCCATATTAAGGAGGAGCTCTATATAAAATTTTAAAAGGAGATGTGTATGGGAGACTTTTTGAGTAATCTTCTAAACGATTCACTTACGCTTGTAGCCATATTGAACCCATTTGGTAATATTCCCCTATTTATGGGTATGACCGAGGATATGAAGGAAAAGACAAGAAAAAAAATGTTTAGTGTAATCGTTTATTCTGGATTTGGGATAGTTCTTAGCTTTGGGCTTATAGGACATTTTCTGATGTCAAGTTTTTTCAAAGTTGCTATGAAAGAGGTAAGAATAGCCGGAGGGATACTGCTTGTAGCTGTAGCCCTTAAAAATCTTCTTTTTCCAAAAAAACCTAAAAAATTACTTGCAGAGGATGATGGAAGCGAAGAGGAGGATATAAAATTTGGTATAACGCCTATGGCATTTCCAATGCTGGTTGGTCCTGGTAGTATGGCCACTATAATGATAATAAGACAGAGGAGTGGCGTACTTGTAAGTGTACTTTCGACGATTCTGGTTTTCTCTTTGATAAAACTTATTCTAAGTTATACGGATGTTATACAAAAAATATTTGGAAAACTGGTTCTATTTGTACTTTCAAGAGTGATGCAGCTGTTTATAATGGCGATAGGGATCAGGATATTTATTACAGGAATAATGGAAGTTATTCAAAATACGGGAGGATAAAACATGAAAATAGCAGTTCATTTAGCTGATGGATTTGAAGAGATAGAAGCACTTACTGTTGTAGATATACTCAGAAGGGCAGACTTGGATTTGATAACAGTTTCGATTTCGGATAAAAAAGAGGTTACAGGCTATCATAATATAACTGTTATGGCGGACAGATTATTCCAAGATGTTGATTATAACGAGATAGGGATGATAATCCTGCCTGGTGGACCTGGGATAAAAAATCTAGAGGCTCATGATGATCTTAAAAGAAGGATAATCGATTTTGACTTAGACGAAAAATATATAGCTGCAATTTGTGCAGCGCCATCTATAATAGGGAAGATGGGATTCTTAGAGGGGAAAAAGGCAACGTGCTACCCTGGATTTGAAAAATATCTTCTTGGGGCGGAGCTTTCAGAAGAAAATGTGGTTGTGGATAAAAATATAATAACTTCAAGGGGAGTAGGCACCGCTATAGATTTTTCACTGAAGCTTGTGGAAATTTTAAAAGGTGAAGAGTTTGCAAAAGAGCTCTCGTCTAAAATAGTATATTAATATAAAGATAGTTTGATATGAATTTATTAAAATAAGGTTAGCCGCTTGGCTAACCTTATTTTAAATTACATTATTCTGCGGTTGTAGGGTCCATCATTGAAGTGATTTTGGAGATTTTAGTTACTGGAAAGCCACCTTTTTTAGCATGTTCCCTTATCATTTCTTCGTTTGGGGCTATAAAGACGCAGTAAATTTTATCCTCTGTAACATAGCTATCCAGCCATTGGATAGCTGGACCCATTTCTCTTAAAACATTAAGAGAAGTTTGAGCAACTTCTTTTAGTTCTTTATTCGATAAATTTCCCGCACCGGGAGAGTCGCGTTCGATTACATATTTAGGCATAAGATTCTCCTTTCTAGAGGCAACAATATATTAATAAATAGGAACTAAAGCATAACCTTTGCTTTGATATCCTATTAGTGATATTAGTCCATTTCCTACACGTTCGATTTCAGGCAAAATAGTATCTGGATCTACGTTAAAAACTGTAGTTGCAAATACACATATTTCCAATTTTATTCCATCTTTTGACATGGCTGAAATTGTATTTGCAATTTCATCTATTTTTATTTGATCTTCAGGTGTGAAAGAAGCTTTCTCACTTGAAATAAGTTTTACAGCAGGACCACTAAAGACAACTATAAATTTAGGGTCTTTCTTAAGTCCCGCTATAGCTTCATCTTTATAGGTATCAAGTATTAAGTCAAGTAATAAGGCAGCACTTTTGGGATTACCGGTTCTAACGTCAAAAACTGCCTTCGCAGATTTCACTTTTTTCAGAGCTTCATACCCTTCACCGAGTGCAGGGGCTGTAGTAATAAGGAGTAGACAAATAGAAAGTAACAGTTTTTTTAAACCCCGTTATTGATTTCATTTCAATACCTCCTTTTTATTATATGCGGCTATATCTTAAAATATAGCCGCATATATATTATACCTCTTTTTTACAGAGGGTTTCTAATTTGAATTTAAGTAAAAATATTGGAAGTAAACAAGGTTTTGTATAGAGATGTAATGTTATAAGGTAAATAACAATGGATTAAATTTTAGGTGAGGTTTTAAATATTAGATTCAGGCATAAAAAAAGAGCACAGGTATATGTGCTCTTGATTATGTTTAAGAATTTATAAAATTTCTTGAGATTTTATGGGTACAGACAATTTGGCCAGGAATCCCCACTACTGTAGAGTTTATAGGAGTACCTCTCAGGACAACTGCGTTTGCCCCTATTTTCGTCCCCTCTTCTATGACAATATTTCCAAGTACTTTTGCACCTGCTCCTATAATAACATTGTCTCTTAAAGTTGGGTGTCTTTTTCCACTTTCTTTACCGGTTCCCCCCAGGGTAACACCATGATATATGGTGACATTATCCCCTATCTCTGCAGTTTCACCTATCACAACTCCCATCCCATGGTCTATAAACAGACCCTTGCCTATAGTTGCACCGGGATGTATCTCGATGCCTGTGAAAAACCTGGATACTTGAGATATAAGCCTTGCAATAAAGTATAGCTTTGCCTTGTAAAAAAAGTGCGCTATTTTATGAGATTGTACGGCGTGGAAAGATGGGTACAGAAAAACAACCTCTAAAAAAGTCCTTGCCGCAGGATCGTTTTTTATAATATTATTTATATCATACTTAGTAGATTTAAAAAAATTAAATATTTTGATCACCTTCCTTGATAGTATTCCGGGGTGTTTAACATTAGTATATTATGATTTTAACTTGTATATATTATATTGTTAAAGTAAAAATATGTCAATGATTATTTACTTGAATGATAAATAATTACAGTATTAAAATATTGGCTCTCTGCATCGTTGCAAAACAGCATAAAAACTTAGGGAGAACGTTGTAAAAACATTTTTTCACAAATTGCTTGCAAAAAAAAATAGAATTAGAATACAATGCTATTGTAAAGTTTAATTAGAATACTGATGGTTTTACTTATATATCGCCATAAAAGAAAGATTTTTTTTGAAGGTATACGTGAAAAAATAAACAAAGTTGAACAGGAGGTCAATATGGATATACAAAAAAAGATTAGAAGCGATACTTGGTGGATTAAATAGTGGTTTAGTGGAAAGAGAGGAACATATAAAGCTGGCGTTGCTGACGCTTATTTCAGGAGAAAACCTTGTTTTGATAGGACCTCCGGAACTGCTAAAAGTGAAATATCCAGGAGACTGCAGAGCTTGTAAAACAGGGGGAGTATTTTGAATACCTGCTTACCAAATTTACAACTCCTGAGGAACTTTTCGGACCCCTATCCATAGAGGAGTTGAAAAAGGATAATTTCCACAGAAAAACATCCGGATATCTTTCGGATTCAAATATAGCATTTTTGGACGAAATTTTTAAAGCAAACTCTTCAATACTGAATTCTCTGCTTACCTTAATAAATGAAAAAATTTTTCATAATGGATCCAATAAAGAAAAGTCAGGATTGTATTCCATTATAAGTGCTTCAAACGAACTTCCAACAAATGAACCTGAATTAGAAGCTCTTTATGATCGTTTTTTGACAAGGATAATTGTAGATTATGTGAGTGATGACAACTTAGAGGCGCTAATTGATGCAAATGGTGAGTTCCAAGGTCTGGATGAAGAGTTGAAATTTACCTTGAAAGAGCTCAGAGAGTTTTCGGAAGAGTTTGACAGGATCAGAGTGCCGGAAAAGATAAAAAAAGTTCTTATAAATATAAAGAGGGACTTGGATTTAAGTTTTAAAAATGAAGATGGAATAGAAGAGATAGTGGAGAAAGTATCGGATAGGAGATTTAAGAAATCTATTAAGATATTAAAGGCCTCAGCGTATACAAATCATAGAGAAGAAGTGAATCTACTGGATGTCTCGCTGCTGGTGCATTCGCTTTGGAATAAACCTGAAAATAGAGAAGCTGTTAAAAATATAATAATGAAAAATTTATCGGTTATTCAGATAAATAATGCTTCGAAGCTGGAGCACACTTACAGAGGCTGGTATGAAAGGTTTCAGAATTATTTTAAACTTGAGATGCATGAAAAAAATGATAATGGCGAACTGTTATATTTGAGCTCCAGCGGTGAAAAAACCTTAAATTCTCAGGAAGAGGTTCACAAAATGAATGAAGAAGGGAAATACGTCTACTATTCGCCTGTTTGGGAGGAATATAGGTACTTGAGCAGTTCAAAGGAAAAATTCTCAGATAATTCAAGCTGTGAAGCTGTATATGAAATGGTTGGCTTGGACCCGTCTATTATAGAAGTGTGTGACTTTGAAACTTATTTAAAAAATGGAAAACAAGTACCAGGTGAATTAAAAAATGACTTAGAGCTAATTTTTTCAAACCTGAAAGAAGAACTTCTTGAAGCAGGAACTATAAATCGGGAAGCTGAACTTGAAAAAACTTTGTTAGAGGAACAGTTTGAATTACATATCTGGATAAATAAAAAAGAAGTCAAAGAATTTTGGAGTAAGCATCTCTTAAAAGAATTTGACAGGATGAAAAAATTGGAAAAAGATATCGAAAATCTGAAAGGTCTGGTGTCAAAAGCTCTTGAGATAATATAGGCGAGGGAGTAAACGATGAATGGTATAGATATATATATAAATGAGATAGAGTATGATTTTGAAATAATGAAGGATGTCTGGGTCAACTATCCTGAAAAAAGAAAAACCAGGGAGGAGCTCTCTAAAAAGCACTGGCTGTCCCTCTATAACGCCAATGGTGGCAGTGGGAAAATATCTTTTTTACTTGATGCCGAGATTTCCAAATTGTCAAAATTTCATGAATTTTCAAAGGGGAACAGGGAGCTTTCAAGTAAGCTGGTAAGCGAGTTCTTTTTGAAGGTCAAGGAAAAATATCGTGGAGAAGAAAGCTTGGATTCACAGGAGTATTTTGATTTTTTAGAACATCTGAAATCTATAGAATCAGAAAAAATATCAAAGCTCGAGATACCGGGAAATGAAAATAAACAGAGGGTCTTTAGAAAGATAAGTGAGCTTGAAGGCGGGCTGAGTGACTTAGATGAAAAATCTGAAAACTTTGAAAAACTCAGTCAAGAGCTTGCCTATAAAAAAGAACTTTATACAAAATTTGAAATAAAATCTAAAATCCAGTCAAGGCTAAAAGAGATAGAGTGGTATGCTAATATTGATATCTATAGTGTAGAGGAAGGTATTTATGCACTGGATAAATTAGATATCGAAAGCATCAATATTGAAAAGCTGCATGGATATTTAAAAAACTTTTTGCAGGCAAGAAACTCCTGGAGTGGCATCTTTGAAGAGATGGAAAAAGAATTTGAAGAATATTACAGAAAACTGAAAGATGTCCACGATATATTTGAAAGCCTGGCTTTGCTGTCTGGTGCAGGCTGGGATATGAATAAGAGTATTTTTTCTGACAGTAAATGGTTGGAGATAGAAAAAATTTCAAAACTTTTGCAAGAAAAAGAAAAACTGAAAAAGCTTATAGACAGTATAGGCAGACTAAAAGAAAATGAGAGTTTTGATTTTGAAGGCATCATACAAGAGGTAGCTAAAAGCAGGAAAAAGATAGTTTCTAAATTATCTAAAAATGAAACTTTAGGGACGCATCAAAGTAATGATTTGGCCAGGGTGCTTCCCATTGAGCTTGTCAATTTAAGTGATGATACTCTTGGTAATGTTTTTTATGCTAAATACATAGAAAACAGGTTGAACACCTACTTATTGGGGGGGTGGCGTTTTGAATCCCAGGAACAAAATAAGAATGGCGGCAAGAAAAAAAACAAAAAGCAAAAGGGTCCTATAATAATGTGTGTGGATACCTCTTCTAGTATGATGGGGGAAGCAGAAAAGGTTGCAAAAACTGCAGTTTTTGCAATGATGAAGAGGGCTGCAATGGAAAACAGGAAGGTTTACCTTTTATCGTTTAGCAGCGTTAATGAAGTAAAGGAGTATGAACTAACGGATCTTGAAAATGGCTTGGAAAATTTATTGGATTTTCTTCTGTTTTCATTTGGAGGCGGGACGGATTATCTTACTCCGCTGAAAAAAAGTATTGAAATTTTAAAAAAAGATAGATATAGAAAGGCGGATATACTATTAGTGAGTGACGGTATGTGTAAAATAGGGGATGAGTTTTCAAAAAAACTTAAAGCAGAAAAGCAGAAGTTAGACTTTAAGATACACAGTCTGATCATAGGATCTGAGAGTGTAGAAGATGATTTTAGTGACAGAGTGGTACACTATATGGACATCTAAATTAATTTTTGATATCTTTACTTACAATTTATAAACTACTTAAGTTGAATTAGCATATATAAACTAAGTTGCCACCTGCAAAAAAATATTGATTTTCTGTAAGTACACAAAAACCTTTTTTAGTTATGAACCGCACTAATGGTTGTAAATGCAAATAAAAACCTTGGAGACAGAGTTGCACGAAGAAAAAGAGTGAGTACTGTAGAAGTTGTGCAGTAAACAGGAATTTTTATAGTGTTTCAATGTTTTAAGTGATTCGTGACAAAAAAATCTGCTTTAAAGCACTCTTTTCTGTGTAGTTCTTATTTTAAACCTCTGTGAGATTCTGTGTCCAAAAAAATTTGGATAAATTTAGTAATTTATTGCAATAATTCTAAGTAGCAATTTGATTTATATAATATAGAGTAAACTTTTAAAGTTATTTAAAAGTACGTTCAAATTAACGTTTAAAATATACCTTATATTAAGGTATGAACTTCCTTAAATAATATAAAGATTAAAGTATGAGTTATGTGCTGGAATTGTGTACTCCGATACATAACTTTTTTATTTTTG
>CAXXCR010000014.1:0-16242 GCA_963668015.2 uncultured Ilyobacter sp.
GCTATAGCTTCAATAGTTTTTTTTTGCATGATCTGGACGATTATTAAACAAATATTACGACTGGTGCAAGCACCATTAGCACCTCCCTTTCATAATCACCTCAATTTAACAGTTAAATTTATCTTTAATAGCTTTTTCTGTTATATACCTATATGTTTCATTTCTTGTCAAATGTAGTAACAATATTTCGCGCTGATTTTGATTTCTTTTTCTAAAAAATAATTGTTTGATAATTTTTTTTATTGATTTATAAATTCCATCACCGATTATCACCGCATTAAATACATCAGCATAATAATTATAACAAATTTTTTTTATATGCATCAGCATATACTGCATTTACTATATTAGTATACACTTTGTTCTTAAGTTTATTATTAAGAATTTCAAAATTTATCGAAGATTCATTTTCATCTATTTTAGTTATCATTTTGTTTTCTATAGTATGATAGATTACTTCAAATGAGATTGGGCTATCTTTTTAAAGTCAATTATCAATGAGTAACCATCTTCAACTTTGTGTAAATTATCTCTTTTGGGAAAATAAAAATTTCCTAAACTATAAAATATATTTTTTTCTTTATATTTCTCATAACCTTGTGGAATATGAGGATGAGATGCGACAATACAATCAACACCTAAATCACATAATTCACGATATCTATTTCGCCATTCTATTAATGGGATATCATAATGCTCAAGACCCGCATGTGCAAAAAAAACTATAAAATCAACCTTATTTCTTGTTTTAATTGAATAACAAGATTATTAATTCGTGAATGATTTATCCAAGCATACCCCGACTCATTGTAATCCATAATTGACGCTCCAAACTGAGCTTCAGAAGCGTTAATAAATCCAAATATGGTTCCTTCTATATCAATTATGAAAGGCTCATATATCTTAGTATAATGTAAATTCGCACCAATTGTTTTCAGTGAGACTCTATCACATTCTTCTAAAGTTGATTTTAACCCTTCATACCCATAATCAAAAATATGGTTATTAGCCAGCAAGAGCAAATCAAAACCGACATCTTTCAATATTGATATCGTCTCCTTGTTTTGATTTTTATGTGGTCCAGCTTTTTTTATTGGTTTAGCATCTGTTTTCAATAGGAGCTTCAAAATTAGTAATTGCATAATCTGCTTTGTTAATCGCCTCAATCATGTTTAGACTGAAAAAGTTATTTCTTGTTACATTATTTAGCAAGTCTCCACAAATAAATAATTTTGCCATTTTTTCCTCCAAATGATTTTTAATACTTGTTTTAGTGATTATTCCAAATATTCTTTAGAATTCATCCTTATTAGTCGTGGTATTAATATGCAGTTTTGGAAGTGAAAGCATCTCCCCTAATAAATTCAATCCAAACTCATTGTAATAACCAGCTACACATCCTGCAGGAGTAAAAGTCATTTCTCCTAAAATTGGCCTATCATTGTAATCATAAAAATCAATTCTTACAAAAGGAAATGGTTTAGATAATTTTCTAGAATATTCAATCATTGCATCTAGACTATTTGGTTTTTTTGGAATTTCATTGCTATTATATTCTCCATAACCAATATTCATTTTTTTCCATTTTAAATCTAAAAAACTTAATTTCATCTTTTTTGCTCTTTCAGTCACAACAAGAATTAATTTAGGTTGTCCGTTAAAACAATATATCTTATAGTCATTCGGTAATAACCCTGCTTTGGTTTCAATGTATTTTTCACAAATAATTCTTGGAGTCATTTTAGAATAATGAATTTCTGCATACCTTAATCCATAGTCTATTTTCATCCAGTCTTTTAATTTATTAAAAACTTTATTTTGGTTAAGATTATTTTTATCTTCACAAATAATATTAGTCCCACAACCATTTGTTGTTTTTAGTACAAACTGATGCGGAAGAGACTCCCATTCAATTTCTTTTGTACTATTATAAACACCATACAATATATTTAAGATTTCCTCACACCCACATTCTTTTACATACTCCCTAACTTCATATTTGTCAGAGCACTTGACTACCAATGAATTTTTCCAATATAGTTTTAACCACTGTAACTTTTCATTAAAATCTTTAGGACTCTTTAAATTTAATTTTTTGTCTGTTGCTCTTATATATATATATTTAGTAGCTAAAACAGGAGATATTCTTACTAAAACAGGTACCAATTTATTTTCAAGTGTTACAAAAATATTTCTGATCATACTATTTTTTTTTAATATATTTTTAATGATTAACAATTTTCTGCCTCCATAAAAATAGTTAATTACTTTTTTAAATTTTCTCTAATTTGAATGCTTTAAGCATCATTATTGCTGAAATTCTTGTCTCTTTGATAAATAAAGGTGCAATAACTGCGACAGTTATCTGTGTAAAAAGTGTGGCAACTGCTGCTCCATATCCCGCAACTAGGGGTATTAGTAAATAATTTAAGACTATATTTATAACAGCGCCTGCCCCAACATAAAGTATGTTATACTTTTGTAAACCTTCTATTACTGTCCACACCCCTCTAGCTGATCCAAGCATAGCAAAAGTTCCCGCCCAAATACTAATTATGAGAATTCTAGCAGCATTTTGATAATCCGGTCCATATAGGATATTTACAATAGGACTTGAAAATATTAAAACAAAAAAACCAAAACCAATCCCTAACCAAGCTACAATAGTGTATAAAAGCTGTACTGATTTAAGATAGCTCTGTTCGTTAATTTTTTTCTTGCTCATGATAACAGGTTTAAATGAAGTAATAATTGCCATTGGGACAAAATACCACATCTGTGCAACTGATGTAGCTACAGAATATATCCCCACTTCTGATTTTGTTGGCATAAGCGACCCAAGCATTACTTTATCAATTTGCATATACAAAGTTATCATTAGTCCGGAAAGTATTAAATACCAACTCTGAGATAATATATACTTAGCATAATTAATATCAAATTTCCAATTAAGCTTTGCTTTTCTATTCTTAAAATAAGCTATAAATAAGCCAATTCCAATGATAATAACATCCATCATATAAATTAATGCAAAATGAATAAGATTTCCACCTAGTAAAACCATACTAACTTTAAATCCAGCGATTATTACATATGCAACCATTCTAATAACAGATGAAATTTTAGCTCTTTGATGGGCTTGTACCCAATATTCAATAACTTCTAAAGCTCTAAATACCATAGTTAATGACAAGATGAAAACTATAATATGCAAATTACTACTATTTGGTTCAATCATTCTTATTAATATAGTAGCTAGAAAAG
The DNA here is from genome assembly GCA_963668015.2 of uncultured Ilyobacter sp. Classification (GTDB taxonomy): domain Bacteria; phylum Fusobacteriota; class Fusobacteriia; order Fusobacteriales; family Fusobacteriaceae; genus Ilyobacter_A. The sequence goes on from CAXXCR010000014.1 coordinate 3,265, forward strand.
TTAAGATAGTACCACCTATAACTCTTAAAACAAAACTTGTGAATAAAATAGTCCCTTCATCTTGGTGCTTATCTACAATCGCTTTAACTATTAATGTTTCGAATCCAAGTGTAGAAAAGGCTGTAAACAAAGTCACAAATGACAGGGCATAGTTGAACTGTCCATAATTTTCTGGCCCTAAATATCTAGCCACAATTGCTGTTACAAAAACTCCAATAATCATTGTGAACACTTTGTCACCAACTAGCCAGCTGGAGTTCTTTATAATTTTTATTGCAACTTTATTATTCAAAATTTTATTTTTTATATTTAATATATTTTCTTTAACAAGCAAATTTTTCCCCTTCTTTACTAATTATTACAGCTTGATTAATTCCAGAAAAAATTATATGTAACAAATATAGAATATTTTATACCTAATATATTGACTAACACTTTAAGTTTCTAAGTTTAAATATATACTACAACAAAACATGCCCTATTTCTACATTATTTTCAAGTACATACTCTACATCATAATTAAGGACCTTAAAATATAGTTTCTAGTATCCCAATCAATATCATAACTTCTGAATCTAGCAATTAATGTCATTTGAAATATTACAACTAAAAAATAGATTTTTTTCCATTTCCCCTTATATATAAAAAAACCTCTCTAATAACATTAAGACATTCAGGTTATGTATATCGACATTAGAGTCAACCAAAAATACTCAATATTGTCTATATATTTTGATGTATCCTCTAAAGTTCTCATTTTTATCAAATTTTGACTTTACTCTAGCATAACAATGCCTTGAATAGTTTAATTTCCCATTTATTTTTATTGTTCCTATTGCTTTTAATAATTCTTTTAAATTCCCTTTTTTAACAACAATACCTGTTTCTCTATCTATTGCTTCGTGACTGCCTCCAGTTTGAAAAGTAACTATTGGGGTTCCACATGCTAATGCTTCAAGATTAGTAGTCGGAAAATTATCTTCTAAAGTTGGATTGACAAACACATCTGCAGTTGAATAAATCTCTGCCAATTCCTTAATAGAATTAGTTCTTGAAATGCCAATAATATTATGAGGTAATTCTTTTTGCTGTTCTTTTGAAAGACCAACTAAGATAATAATCTCATCAGATTTAACATCTTTTGCTAAATCAAAAAAATATTGCAGTCCTTTCCTTTTCTCCCACACGTCTGCTAAACCTAATATAACGAACTTATCTTCTATATCCAATTTTTTTCTGAAGTCACTTAAATTAGGATTGAAACTAATTAAATCAATACCATTATTAATTACCTGAACTGGATATCTATTAAGAAAAGATTTTTTTGCTTCCTCTGCTAGCCACTTTGAAGGTGTCACTAAAGTCATCTTTTTAATGCTATTAAATAATCTCTTTTTATCATTATAGGATTTTTTAGATCTATCAAAAATTAAACTTTTAGGATAATCTTTTAGTGCAGGACAACTATAACATTCTGATTTCCATTTATTACATTGAACATAGTCATAATAGGCACAGTGTCCAGTAAAACTCCAGCAATCATGTAATGTCCAAATCACCCTCTTATTAGAAGTCGCTAAGTATTTAAATAAAACTTCCACATTAAGATAGTGACCGTGAATATTGTGCAAATGAATTATATCAGGATTAATATTCTTTATTTTTTCAACTAATTCTTTCGTTGCTCGTTTCGAGTAAAAACCATGTTTTCCTAATAATCTTGTTGCCAATTGATGTGTTCTTACATTAAATTCTCCCCCAAATTTAATCGCATTTTTATACTTAGATTCACCAATACCATAAAATATATAATTTTCAATTCCCTCATCATTTAACTTATTACTTATGTCTACAGCTATTCTTCCAGTACTACCTACTCCACAAACTGAATTTATTTGAACTACTTTCATGAATTCTTTCCCCAAACAACTCTATTTACATAATCCGTATAAGACAAAATAATTCTCAATACTTTGTCAGCTACATTTGGCATGCTATAGTCTGTGACCAACCTTAAAGTCTCTTCCTCTTGAGTCTCTAATACTTCTAATCCCTGAAGGACTCTTTCTTTTTTAAGGCCAACCATAATTACCGATGCTTCTTCCATCGCTTCAGGCCTTTCATGAGCCTGCCTTATATTTAATGCAGGAAACTTTAAAATTGAAGATTCCTCACTTATCGTTCCACTATCACTGAGGACTGCTTTAGCTTTTGTCTGAAGCTTTACATACTCATTAAATCCAAGTGGATTTAATAACTGTACCTTCTCATGGAACTTTATATTCAGTTCAGTGATTCTGTTTCTAGTCCTAGGGTGAGTAGAAACAATTACTGGCATATCGTACTTTTCAGCTATGTCATTCAAAGTACCCACAAGGTTCATAAAATTTTCTTTTGAGCTTATATTCTCTTCTCTATGTGAAGAAACTACAAAATATTTTTTGCATTTAAGATTTAAACGTTCAAGGATATTTGATTTTTGTATGTCCTCTAATTTTGAATTAATTACCTCATACATAGGGCTTCCAGTCTTTATTATCCTATCAGCAGGAAGTCCTTCTCTTAGTAAATACTCTCTTGCTATATCGCTATAAGTAAGATTTATATCTGCTATATGGTCCACTATCTTTCTGTTTGTCTCCTCAGGAACTCTCTGGTCAAAGCACCTATTTCCAGCCTCCATATGAAAAATCGGTATCTTTCTCTTCTTGGCTGCGATAGCACACAGACAACTATTTGTGTCACCTAGCACCAAGAAAGCATCCGGTTTAACTCTTTCTAATACTGAGTCTATTGTAATTAAAATATTTCCCACAGTTTCTATCGCTGTCCCTGTCGCTGCATCGAGAAAATAATCTGGCTTTCTAAGGCTGAAATCCCTGAAAAATACTTCATTCAGTTCATAGTCATAATTCTGCCCTGTATGTACTAGTATATGCTCTATTGACTTATTAGAATCCAATTTATTTATTACCGCTGACAGCCTTATTATTTCAGGTCTAGTCCCCACTACTGTCATTACCTTTAATTTTTTCACTAACTATACCTCCAAGTAATATGTATCCGGTTTTTTTGAATCAAAACATTCATTAGCCCACATAATTGTAACCATATCCTTATCCCCTGTATTGATTATATTATGCGTATATCCTGTGGGTATATCTACTACTTTCAGTTTTTCACTGCTAACTTTATATTCTATAACTTCATCTGAATCCAGTTTTCTGAATCTAATAATTCCTTCGCCGCTTACGACTAAAAATTTTTCGTTTTTAGTGTGGTGCCAATGATTTCCTTTTGTAATCCCAGGCTTTGATATGTTTACAGAAACCTGACCTCTTTCAGGGGTTCTTATAAACTCTGTAAATGATCCCCTCTGATCACAATTCATTTTTAAATCATATGAAAATCTGTCTTCTGGCAAAAAACTTAAATATGTGCTGTAAAGCTTTTTAGTAAACTCGTCTGACATATCCGGCACATTCAGGTTTTTTCTACTTTCCTTAAAACTATAAATTAATTCTGCTAATTTTCCTAATTTAACTTTATACCCCACAGGTACTTTACAAAATTTTCCATTTTTTGTTGGATTATCTTTCAAAGTTTTAATAAATTCCTCTAACAGATCATCAATATAGCAAAGCTTTAAGTCTATATTAGGATCATTTATTTGAATATCTAAGCCTCTGGATATATTATGGCAAAATGTAGCGACAACAGTGTTATAATTAGGTCTGCTCCATTTCCCAAAAAGATTAGCCAGCCTATAAACATATACCTTTACACCGTTTTTTTCTCCGTAATTAAAAATTAAATCCTCTCCAGCTTTTTTACTTTCACCATAAGGATTATTTCTTTCAGCCTGTATGGAAGAAGTTATCAATACCGGTGAACTATTATTATATTTCTTTAACAAATTTAATAGCTCAGATGTAAATCCAAAATTCCCCTCCATAAACTTTTTTTCATCTTTTGGCCTGTTAACCCCTGCAAGATGAAAGACAAAATCACATTCTTTTGAATATACCTTAAGTAAATCTTCATCTGTGTCTACATCATATTCAAATATATTTTCATAACCTCTATTCTTTAATTCTGATACGAGATTTTTTCCCACAAAACCTTTCGATCCTGTAACCAGTATCTTCATCTATAACACCCCAAAGTCTTTGAGATCACCTTTTATTTCATGCAGGTCTAAAAGCATCCTTTCCATTCCTTCTTCATCCAATCTGTGTGTGTTATGCGAATGATACTCTTCTGCATTGGTTATAACTGTTTCTCCATTCTCAAAATACTTTCCGTAATTCAAATCCCTGTTGTCTGCTGGAACTCTAAAATAATCTCCAAAGTCTATCGCTCTTGCACTTTCTCCCTTTGTTAGAAGAGCTTCATATAGTTTTTCTCCATGTCTTGTCCCTATCACCTGTATCTCATGTTCGGATCTTCCCAAAATATTTTTTAGTGAATTTGCTAGGTTTTCAACTGTTGAAGCAGGGGCTTTTTGTACAAAAAGATCTCCATTTTTACCGTTTTTAAATGCAAACAGTACAAGATCAACAGCCTGGTCGAGGCTCATCATAAATCTTGTCATATTAGGGTCTGTAATAGTTATAGGCTCTCCGTTTTTTATCTGATTTATAAATAGGGGTATTACTGATCCTCTGGAGGCCATTACATTTCCATATCTTGTTACACAAATTGTTATCTCATCTTCATTTAAATTTCTAGCTTTTGCTATAGCTACTTTTTCCATCATGGCTTTAGATATTCCCATTGCGTTTATTGGGTATACAGCCTTGTCTGTACTCAGACATATGACTTTATTCACTCCAGAATTTATAGCTGCATTAAGTACATTTTCCGTTCCTATTACATTTGTCTGTACAGCTTGCATTGGATAAAATTCGCAAGAAGGAACCTGCTTTAGTGCCGCTGCATGAAATACAAAATCTACACCTCTCATAGCATCAGTTATAGAGTTGTAGTCTCTAACATCACCTATATAAAACTTAAGTTTTGGATGGTTATAACCCCTTCTCATATCATCCTGTTTTTTTTCGTCTCTTGAAAATATTCTGATCTCTTTAATTTCAGTATCTAAAAATTTTCTAAGAACAGCATTTCCAAAAGATCCTGTCCCACCCGTTATAAGCAACGTCTTTCCTTTGAACATATCTACATCCCCTATCTTTCTTTATTCTCCTGAAGTGTTAATTGAACCATGTCTTGCTTTAATGAGTCCATAATGTTTGAAATATCATGATTCTCTTTCCCAAAATTCCAAGCTTGTTGACTAAATTTTGTTATTGTTTTCGGATCATCTAAAAGATTGCTTAATGCCGGATAAATTTTATCCAAACTATCTACAATAACTGCTAAATCATTCTTCTTTAAGTACTCAATTGATGCAGCCTCGTTCCACCCGACCGCCAATATGCACTTTCCTTTAGTGAAATAATCTACCAACTTAGTTGAAAATGATAGTCTAGTTAATAGTTTTTCTTTCAAGTATAAAGATTCCACATGAACTAAAATATCAGCATTTTTTTGAACTTCATTAACTTTGTTTAAGGGGATTCCTCCCATGAATCTTATACTATTTATTTTTGAAAGTGCTCTTTTCATTTTTGAGGTTAATTCGTTTTTCGAATAAATACAAAGTACCCCTTTATTACCCCCCTCATTAATTTTATCAAGTGCTCTACCCATTCTTTCAAGTGTTGTCCATCTACCAGCGTATATATTTCCTGTGTATACTAATTTTAAAGGATAATTAATTTTAATCTTTGTACTTATGACATCTTCAAATACTCCACCTTTACTCAATAACTTGCTGTTTATATTAAAATTTTTATCATATTCTTTCTTTTGCTTAGGTACTATAGTGTAGACTAAATCTGATGCCCCAGCTGTTTTCTTAATATTTTTTCTTACCGTTAATTTGTTAATCCAAAATAATGGTGAAAATGACAATCTTTTCATTGAGTACACATCATCAACAAAATATAGTATCGATTTCGCTTTTGATGTATTAATAACATAATACTGTAAATTGTTCATATAAATGCTTGAACATGCTAATGAAAGTACAGTATCTGGATTAAATTCATGAATAAACTCATCTAACTCTTTTGTTTTCCACTTCCCAATTTTCCATAGAAGCTCTCGTGCTATTAGGAAAATGTTCCATCTATATTTGAGAAAAAATCTGTATATTTTCTTTCCTATTACTTCTTCTCTTTCCAAACTTTTTTGAGTTCTAGAATTTTTAAAATTCAATCTATCAATCTTTATTCCTGTTTTAGTACTAGAATTAAGAAGATTTTTAATCAGTCTATTCTCTGATATTTGAAAAAAAGTATCGCATACAGCTGTGTTTGGTAAGTCCGGTCTTGCATATATCATGGCAATTTTATCTTTAGGCCATCCTTTAAACAAATTTGAGAATGTATTTCCAATATTATTATCATCTGTCCAAGCGGCATCAGAAAGAATTAATATTTTAGGATACTCCTTGTCTGCACTCATTTTCACACCTTCAATTCCATTGTATTTCGTTGATATATATTAGTTAATAATATTAACACATTATCTATATCGTATTTTTTTACAGCTTTACTATTGTTTAAAGCCATTTTATTTCGTTGTTTCTTATTTTCAAGTAAGTTATCAATACGATTTGAAAAATCTATATAACTTGGCGGGTTACAAGTATATCCTGTTATACCATCTATTGAATAGTCAACAATCCCATGCACATTAGATGTAAGGATTGGAAGACCACAAGCCATAGCTTCTAGTGCAGCCATCCCTAACCCCTCTCTCATAGAAGGAAAAGCAAATACATCTGAAGCTTTACAAATTTCTGCAATATCTGTTCTAAATCCTAATAATCTTACTTGTTTTTCTATACCTAGCTCTTCAGATAAGCACTCGAGATGTTCTTTTAGTACTCCTAAACCACAAATAATGTAGTAAACTTTAGGATTATCAATATTTGAAATGGCCCTAATAATTGTTTCATGATTCTTGTTATTATTGAGTTCCCCAACTGAAAGTACAAGAAAAGCATCTTCTGGCATTCCAATTTCCTTACGCTTTTCTACTTTATCTATAACTGCTTCACTGAATTTTTTTGTATCTAATCCAACCCCGGGAATATACTCTATTCTCCTTGCTTTAAAAGATATTTTTGCCCTTTCATAGTCTTCTTTATTAATAGTAATAAGTGTGTCTGTATACCTTGCCAGCCATTTTTCTAACGGATAATAAAATAGCCAGTTCTTCAATGGCGCTCCTTTATAGAAATGAAAACCATGGGCTGTATAAAATACTTTTACATTACTTAATTTTTTACATACCAATCTAACAATAAATGATGCTACAGGTGTGTGTGTGTGTACTAAATCATACTTCTCTTCAAAAATAATTTTTTTAAGCATTTTATAAGCCCTAAAATTGTCTTTGCTTAATGGTGATCTCTGAAGCGGCAAGTCATATACTTTGCATCCCATTTCTTTAAGCTCAGGTTTTAATTCCTGTTCAATATTAAATGCTACATCTACCCTATGACCTCCATCAGCGAGCAATTTAATATGGGGAATTAAAAATGCATTTACTGTGTTTGAAATTGTTGTTACATATAGTATCTTCATTCATAATTCTCCAATCATTAAATGTTTAATACATCTTCTTAGCCGGAACTCCTACATAAATTCCAGGTTTTGCTAAATCCTTAATTACCACTGATCCTGCTCCTGTAATCACATTTCCACCTATTTTCACACCTTGTATAAAGCTGCTCCCCATTCCTACCCAAGAGCAGTCTCCTACTTCTACCCCTCCTGCCAGACCTGCATTGGGTGAGATATGTACATGATTTCCTATGCTACAGTCATGCTCTACGACTGCTCCACTGTTTATTATACAGTGCTCCCCTATATTAGTATAAGGGTTTACTATCACCCCAGCCATAATTACAGTCCCTTGTTTTATTTCAACCATTTCTCCTATAATTGCAGTGGGATGTATCGATGTGAAATAACTTAAGTCAGGATATTTCTCAGATATTTTTTTTCTTATATCATTTGAACCTATCCCGATTACAAATTCCGCTTCATCTTTCAATTCAGAAATTTTCTCTAATTTTCCTATTACAGGTTTACCAAAATAGGCCTTGCATTCATCTTCCACATAGGAATCATCCAAAAATCCCTTCAATTCCAAATCAGCTCCATGCTTTATATTCTGTAAAATAATGTCAGCAATAACTTTAGCATGACCACCTGCCCCTATAATAACAATCTTTTTACTCATTTACCGTCCCCTCAAACTTACCCATAGTCGCCTGCCCGTCTTGCGAAATGCCCTCTCTCAAAAAAACTTTTTTCACAGTCAAAAACATAATTTTTACATCCATAAAAAAACTGTATTTATCAACATAGTTCACATCCAGAATGAACTTTTCTTCCCAGGATATGGCATTTCTTCCATTTACCTGCGCCCATCCTGTTATTCCCGGCCTTACCTCATGTCTTCTTGCCTGATCGGAAGTATATTTGTCAAGATACTCAACAAGAAGCGGTCTCGGTCCTACAAGGCTCATATCACCTCTCAATACATTCCATATTTCCGGAAGTTCATCCAAACTGGCAGCTCTAAGAAGCTTTCCAAACTTTGTGAGCCTTTCTGAATCAGGCAGCTGATCCCCGTTTTCATCCACAGCATCCAGCATTGTTCTGAATTTGTACATGGTAAATATTTCGCCGCCTTTACCAGGCCTTTTCTGCCTAAATATCACAGGGGATCCCAATTTCACTCTTACCACAAGGGCTACTATCGCATACACCCACCAAAATCCAATAAAAACAAAGAGTGCGAGCGATACATCTATAAATCTTTTAAAAAATATTTTATACATTGTCATCACCATTTTTTTGATAAATTACTGCTTTTCTTACAACACTGAGATTTAAAACATGAGCTGCACAAAGAAAGTCTTTTAAATCAAAAGATTTTTCATTGTCGCAAATTACACTAATCTTATGATTTGTTTAAAATTTTAAAACTAAAGGTTTCTATTCACTATTGATGAGCTTAAATTTTTTCCTCAGCGTACTCTGTGTACAAAAGTTTGTTTTAATATTCGTGTTTATGTATGGCTAATTATCATATTTTCCATAATTCTTTAATTATCCTTACTATTCTATTTAATTCAGCATCACTCATCTTAGTATCGCTCGGCAGACAGATGCCATTTTCAAAGAGTCTTTCCGACACCCCTTCACCTATAAAATCATATACAGAAAAAAAGGGCTGCATATGCATTGGCTTCCAAAGCGGCCTAGACTCGATGTTTTCTTTTTCCAGAGCTTTCACTATATCCAGAGGCCTTACTTTTCCACTTAAAATCATACAGCTAAGCCAATAGTTTGGTGCATCCCAGTGATTTACAGGCATCATTTCGACACCAGCCAATTGAGCCAATTCACGCTTATAAAAATGAAAAATATATTCTTTCTTTTTGATCCTTTCATCCAATACTCTAAGCTGCCCCCTGCCTATGCCTGCTACAACATTACTCATTCTGTAGTTAAACCCCAGCTCACTGTGCTGGTAGTGCTTTGCAGGATCTCTTGACTGGGTAGCCCAAAACCTTGCTTTTGCAATTTTTTCTTCATTATCAGACACCAGCATTCCACCGCCAGAGGTTGTAATAATTTTATTTCCGTTGAATGAATAAATCCCATAATCTCCAAAAGTTCCAGTATATCTCCCTTTATACTTTGATCCCAGACTCTCTGCCGCATCCTCTATAATGGGCACATTGTATTTATGGCATATATCTATTATTCTGTCCATGTCAGCAGACAAGCCGTATAGGTGTACAACTAATACAGCCTTTGGGAGTTTCCCTATCTCTAAATACTTTTGAAAAGCTTTCTCCAAAGCCATCGGACACATATTCCAGGTTTTATAATCGCTGTCTATGAATACAGGAACGGCATTTTGATACACTATAGGGTTTGCTGTGGCAGAAAAAGTAAGGCTCTGGCAAAATACGACGTCTCCTGCTTCTACCCCCACAGCTTTAAGGGCCAGGTGTATCGCACCTGTTCCTGAGTTCAATGCCGCTGCCGCTTTTATCCCTACTTTTGAAGCGAGCTCACTTTCAAACCCGTCCACATTTTTCCCTAGAGGAGCTATCCAATTAGTATCAAATGCTTCTTGTACATATTCCTTTTCATACCCCTCATCACTCATATGTGGTGATGCTAAATAAATTTTACCATTAACGGCCATTAGAATAACTCCCTTTCAAAAATTTTTCATCCCTAAAATAAGCGTTCTTTATCACGGGTCTTTTAATTTTTTTATAATTTTTATTTTTAATCATTTGTAGAATTCAAGACTATGTATTTTTATAATATTTCCCCATATAGCTCTTTTTTCTCACTGTCCTCTGTGATAAAAAAACTTTTATTCACTGCATAGCCATTCACTTTAAATTTTTGTCACCCCATCACAGACACGGCTTCTACACTCCCTTTATTCCCCAAGTCTTCTTTACTTTCTTTTCTCTTTTCAAAGTGATGCTCCGGCTCCCTGTATGAGGGTACGAACATCTTCATTTCATCTTTTATACCCTGCACATCTCTTTTTTCTATATACCCTTTAAGTTTCTCAAGATGATATTCCAGCTTAACATCTTCCTCTTGCAGCTTGGCGATAAATATCTTCTTATTCTCTGTCTTCATAGCTGCATCTACATCGTATAAAAGCTCCTCATAGAGCTTCTCACCGGGTCTTAATCCCACTATATCTATATCTATATCTTCTCCAAAGTTAAGCCCAGATAGCTGTATAAGATTTTTTGCAAGGTCCATTATTTTTATAGATTTACCCATATCCAGAATAAACACCTCTCCGCCATCTCCCAGTGCGCCTGTCTCCACCACAAGGCTTGCCGCCTCAGGAATGGTCATAAAATACCTTGTCACATCTGGATGAGTCACGGTCAGGTTTTTCTTCTCGTCTATAAGCTGCTTGAACAAGGGGATAACGCTGCCATTACTCCCCAATACATTTCCAAACCTTACTGCCATGTATTTTGTCTTGCTTTTCTTGCTAAACTCCTGTATCACAAGTTCGCAGACTCTTTTAGTGGCTCCCATAACATTCGTAGGATTTACCGCCTTATCTGTAGAAACTAGTACAAATCTATCCACTCCGTACGTATGTGAACACTCTGCAATGTTTTTTGTACCAAATATATTATTTTTTATAGCTTCCTCTGGGTTGCGCTCCATAAGAGGAACATGTTTATGGGCTGCTGCATGAAACACCAGGTTTGGACAGTATCTTTCAAACAACCAATGCAGTTTTTTCATATCCCTTATACTGCAAATCTCGCTTATTATATCCAGATTTGGATACCTTCTCTGCAGCTCCAACTCTAAAAAATAAGCAGCGTTCTCATTTATATCCAATACAACTAAAGACTTTGGGTTGTATTTTGCCAGCTGCCTGCAGAGTTCACTTCCTATGCTTCCAGCACCACCTGTTACAAAGACCACTTTTCCTTCTACAAGCTTCCTTATGCTGTCGCTGTTAATTTTTTCCTCGCTTCTCCCGAGAAGATCCTCTATCTTCACATCCCGAACCTGGTTAAAAAGCGATTTCCCCTGTAATATTTCATTGAATGATGGAAGTATCTTTACCTCTATTCCGGCTTCATAACCTGTGCTGTTTATCTCTCTCAAGGTGTCACTTTCCAAAGAAGAAGCTATTATAAGTTCTTCTATCTCATATATCATGATTAGTTTTTTAAGATCCTTTATCCTTCCCAAAACCCTGTATCCATAAAAAGTCAAATCAACTTTTTTAGGGTCATCATCAATAAAACCGAGTATCTCATACTTAAAACTTTTGTTTTTCAGGCTCTCTCTGGCTATATGCTCACCGAGTTCTCCCACACCGATTATAGCAACTTTTTTTAGCGCCTCAGGTCTTTCACCACCACTCATCATTCCTTCCAAATTCTGCACCAGCCGGAAGATGTGTCTGGCTAATAATTGTCCTACTGAACAGAGTATCACTATAAGCAGCAGCAGGTGTTTTGGAAACCTGTCCTCAAAAAATACTGCCCCCAAAAAAAATACAACTGCAGTCCCAATATTTAAACCGAGAATGTTATACATATCGAGAATATTGGTATAATGCCAGCTCTTTGTCTGCATCCTAAATATAAAATACAGGCACATATATACAATAATATAATATGCCATATACTGCCTTTTAAAAATTTGTGCCCAATTCAAATCATACTTTATAAAAAATGCCGCCACAAATCCAAATGAAATAATAAGAGTATCTAACAGTATTTTTACACTTTTTCTAATATTTGACTGCGTCATATCCACTCTCCCCAAACACAATAAAGTTTATATGTGTTTTCAATGTAATTTTTACTCGCATAGGATAATTCTAGGATATATTTTCAAGTACCTAAATTCTGTAATAATCAAAATCTACTCTTTAATTTTATTACATTTGTTAAGGTTTTACAATATAAAAATCCGCTCTTGCGAACGGATTTCTTTATTTCTTCATAGATACAAGGCCAATAAATCAATTAATAGTTTATAACGAACAGATAATAGTTAAAATATTGAATTTTTTCCTCTATAATCTATTAACTGCATTTTATCTCTATTCTCTGTTATCTGTTCCCTATTTCCTCCCGTATTCGTCATCAAACCTTATGATGTCGTCCTCTTCCAGGTAGTCCCCCATCTGAACCTCTATAATTTCCAATGGAAGCTTTCCAGGGTTCTCAAGCCTGTGCTTTTGCCCAGCCCTTATAAATATGCTCTCACCGGCACATACAAACTTCTCCACGTCGTCTATGGTCACCCTGGCCATACCCTTTACACTATCCAGTGCTCACTCCTGTGGTGGTGGAGCTGGTAGCTG
>CAXXCR010000015.1:0-51413 GCA_963668015.2 uncultured Ilyobacter sp.
CGTCCTCCGCCAATCATTGCCCATCTAAGTGGTTTTGCAAGTCTGAATTCTTCATTAAACATATTATGATCCTCCTATTTTTAATTTATTATTTACACTTAATTTTATCCCATGAAAACTTCTTATAAATTATAGCCTTTACCAGTCAGATATTCTCTGCTCTGTGTAACATCAGCAAGGCTTCCATCAGCATCTCTGGGGTCTCTTTCCTGTTCTATGGTTATCCACCCTTTATACCCTATCTCTAAAAGAGCTTCACGCACAGCCACATAATCGATGTTTCCCTGTCCTATTGGACACATAACTTTTTCTGCACAGGCTTCAAAAAAGCCGATTTGACGCTCAATAACATTTTCATAAACTTTTTGGTCTATGTCTTTGAAATGAACATAGTCCAAACGGTCTGCATATTTTTTCAGCCATTCCACAGGGTCCATACAGTCATAATGTAAGTGACCGGTGTCGAGACAGAGTCCTGCAATTTCTGCCGGTATATCATTCAATAGTCTAATAGTTTCATCTGCATACTCTATATATCCGCCTGCATGCGGGTGTACTACAGGACGAATACCGTATTCAGATGCTATTCTAGACACTTCACGAATGTGCTCCATCATCGTATCCCACTCGGCATCCGACAGCCTCGGTGCTTTATCCGGGTGACCTGCAAACGGGCTACGCACACTGTTTACTTCATCTATAATCACCAGATAAGGAGTCGGATAACGCTGTCCCTCTACCTGCTCAGGTTTTGGAAGCTGAGAAAGCAGTTTGCAGGTAATATGCGTTTTAGAAACTATATTTTCAAAATTTTCCGGCGAATATAAATTGTCATAAAGTGTTCCGGCAACAATTTGTAAGTCTCTTTTAGCAAGTTCTGGTGCAAGTACCTCTATATCCTGAGGAAGGTATCCGAAAGGACCCAACTCTATGCCTTTGTACCCTGCTTGAGCTGCTTCGTCTAAGACTTTTTCCCAGCTAGGGTTATGTGGATTGTTTGCATCCTCTATTCCCCAAGAACAAAGTCCGCTGGCAATTTTAAAATTCATATTGCTCTCCTTCTTAACTTTAAATCACATCTATTACATTAAGCTAGCCTAGTCATTATAATCCCAGTATTTTGCATCCTCTTTTTCAGCCCAAAGATGTTCTTCAACAAAAGTTGGTTTTATATATGGATTACCTTCCAAGTGTCTGATTACCCAAAGAAAGTACATTGCGTATCCTGGTGCAGGTACTTGTGGGTGATCTAAATGTGGTGGAATTAAAACTGTATCATTATGTTCTAAAAGCTCTGCATCGTCACCTAATTTAAGAAGTCCGAACCCTTCTTCTGGGTATAATTTATAGAAGTAAATTTCTGGTTGTGCATGATGGTGCGACGGGAACCCTGCCCATTTACCTGGAGCCTGCATATCCTCTCCAAGCATAAGATTTGCATCAGGATTTATGCTGTGGTCTATGATAGTTCTAACTTCTCTTTTCCCAACCTCGTCCATAACTCCTTTTCCTCTAACTTCCATTCTGTAGTCTCCCTCTTGGTAAAGTTTAGATGGAAAGATTTTTTCGTTTTCTGTATGGTGAACTGCGATTTCAACATCGTTCGAAAGTCCAGTTATATTTACTTCAACATTGTTTGGAACGTGCAGGCATATTGGACCAGAATCTCTAACGTTTTCTCTATAAACTGTTTCACTTTTTCCATCCCAAGAAAATTCGACTCTTCCTTGCATCAAAAGAAAAGCTCTTTCTTTTTTCTCGTTATTTGAGTAAGTGTCATTTTCTTTCATTGCTAAAACACCAAAGTCCATAAGGTACTCAGGGTGTTTTTCCCCATTGGCTATATCATTGTATCCGTTTGAAAATTCACTTTTGATTCTTAACTCACTCATTTTTTCTCCTCCTGATTTTATAATTGTTATTCGTTTAATTTTTAATTGCTGAAACCTGTAATCACAAGTTCTGCTTTCACCACGATTATAGTCTCCGTTATGTTGAAGTTCAAGATTAAAAAAATGAAAAAAAAAAAACTTCTTGTTAAGCCAGTAAAATCAACTCTTTCAGACTAATCACCAAAAAAAATAGCTTTTGCCCTTGACAAACACTCAAACTTTACAACGTTTGTTAGTATTTCACTACATTTCATTCGGAAATAATTCATAACTGTATTCAAACCTGCAGTTCATTTTCCTTCAAAAATCAATACCTAATTCAAAAAAAAATATAGAAACACTTGAAATAACAGGGAAAAACGGAGGAATTTAAAGTAATTTTATTTTTAACATTGATAGTAGACCACTTTACAATTATAATTTTAGTGATAAATTTCATAAATATTGGAACTATATTCTGCTGAATAAGTCCCCAGTAATATTTTTACTATATGATTCAAAATATCAACTAAACATAAAAAATAATGAGGAGGAAAAAAATGGCAAATATCAAATTTGACGCTTCAAAACCTATCGACATCATACCTATGGGTAGGGTAGGGGTGGATCTAAACCCAAATGAAATCCACAGAACATTAGACAAGGTGCAAACTTTTTCTAAGAATCTTGGAGGGTCTCCTGCAAATATCGCAATAGGAATGGCTAGACTTGATAAAAAAGTAGGATTTATAGGAAGAGTTCCTGACGACCAGTTTGGAACATATGTTTTAGACTACTTCAAAGAAGAGGGGATCGACACATCTGCAATAGCAATTGATAAAACTGGTGCAAAACTTGGTCTTGCATTTGTAGAGATAAAAAGCCCTACTGAAAGCAGCATAGTTATGTACAGAAACGGGGTGGCGGATCTAAACCTTCACATAGATGACATTGACGAAGAGTACATAAAACAATCTAAGATACTTCTAGTAACAGGAACCGGACTATGCAAAAGCCCATCGAGGGAAGCTACTTTCCTTGCAGTTGAATACGCTAGAAAAAATGGTGTAGTAGTTGTCTTCGACCTTGACTACAGAGAATATTCTTGGGAAAGCGAAGTAGAAACTGGACTTTACTACACAATGATGGCAGAAAAAAGTGATATCATCATGGGATCTAGAGAAGAGTTCGAATTCATGGAAAAATACTCAGGTGACGTAAACAGGAGCGATGAAGAGGTCGCAGAAAGATGGTTTGCTGAGAGTTCAAAAATATGCGTAATCAAACACGGTGGAGAAGGTTCATACGGTTTCATAAAAGATGAAGGGTGCTATAAAGTCAACGTTGTACCTATAAAACTTCTAAAATCTTTCGGAGGAGGAGACGCTTACGGTTCTGCATTTTTATACGGACTACTTGAAAACATGGATGTATCTAAATCATTAGAACTGGGGACTTCTGCAGCAGCTATGCTTGTTTCAAGCCACAGCTGTGGGGATGCAATGCCTCAAATATCTGACATCGAAAAATTCATCGAGGAGAAAAAAGCTGAGCATGGAGAGATAGTTTTCAAACTGTAAATACCATTTTCATAATTTCAAGGAGGATATATGTTAGTCAATTTTAAAGAGATGCTAGAAAAAGCTGCAGATTCGGATTATGCAATACCTGGATTTAACGTATTTGGTTACGAAGATGCCATAGCTGTAATTGAGGCTGCCGAAGAACTAAACGCACCTGTAATACTGATGTCAAACAGAGACAGTGTGGCTCATATGCCGGTAGATGTAATGGGAGCTATCTACACAAAACTTGCTGAAAAAGCTAAAGTCCCTGTATGCATACACTTAGACCATTCTTGGAGTTTCGAGGAAGCGGCGCGTGCAATAAAGGGTGGGTATACATCTGTTATGTACGATGGATCAAAACTTCCGCTTGATGAGAATATTAAAAATACAAAAGAGATAGTTAAGATGGCACATACTTTAGGAGTTAGTGTAGAAGCTGAAGTAGGAGCGGTTGGTTATGTTGGGATAAAAGGAGTGGAAACCGAGCCTGCCGATGCGAAAAAATTCGTTGAAGAGACTGGGGTCGATGCCCTTGCAATCTCAATAGGTAACGTACACAAAATGGAGTTCCAGGGAGCAGAACTTGATTTTGACAGACTGGATAAAATCGAGGAAGCAATAAAAACTCCGCTTGTTATCCATGGATCTACAGGAATAGTAGACGAAGACCTTGCTAAACTGTCTAAAAGCAGAGTGGCGAAGATAAATATCGGTACTGCACTTAGAATGGGATTTGGGAATACTTTGAGAGACGAAATGAACAAAAATCCTGAACAGTTTGACAGAATTAAGCTTTTTCCAAAACCAATGCAAGTTGTAAAAGAAAAGGCTCTGGAAAAAATGAAACTTTTGGGGCTTGGATAGGAAGATAAAATCTTATTTTGTGGTACGATTCATTATTTTATAATAAGGTAAATTAAAGGAGAACTTATGTCTCAAGAAATTTTAGTTAAGGACAATAGTGCGAACACAGCTCCTATTGGGTTAATGGGATTTGGATTAACCACACTATTACTTAATCTACATAATATCGGACTTTTCGAATTAAACTCCATGGTACTTGCAATGGGTATCTTCTATGGAGGAATAGCGCAGCTGATTGCTGGGATTCTAGAATCAAAAAAAGGAAATACTTTTGGCGCAGTCGCCTTTATTTCATATGGTTCATTTTGGCTTACGCTAGTTGCCCTTACAGTAATTCCTAAACTTGGTCTAGCAGAAGCTCCCTCCGCATATGCGATGGGATGGTTCCTTTTAGCTTGGGGAATATTTTCTGCAGTAATGTTTTTGGCAACTTTAAATAAAGATTCATTGACTCAGTTTATATTTTTCTCTTTAACAGTTTTATTCTTCCTTCTGGCTATCGCTGATTTCACAGGAAGCCACACTGTTAAAGTTATATCTGGATACACAGGTATCATATGTGCAATTTCTGCAATATACGATGGAGCTCTCCAAATACTTAATGTACATTCTGCAAAAGAGATTGTAACTATACTTAAACCAAACAAAGCTTAATAAAATAGGCCGCACACGCGGTCTATTTATTATTATTTACTTGAGGTATTGCAAAAAATAAGAATTGAAAGGAGAATCTTAGTGAATATATCAACAAGTCATTTCGGCTATACTGATTCCAATGAAGAAATTATTCAATATACATTGCTCAATGACAAGGGGTGTTTTGTAAAAATATTAAATTATGGAGGTATTATTACCAATATAAATGTCCCTGATAAAAATGCTTGTATTTCAAATGTAGTTTTTGGCTATGAAAATTTTGAAGATTACAAAACTAACAGAGCTTATCTTGGAGCTCTTATTGGCAGAGTTGCCGGAAGAATTTCAGACGGTGAATTTAAAATTAATAATGCAAGCTACGCACTACCTCAGAACAATCATACAAATTGCCTTCACGGCGGTCTTAAAGGTTTTGACAAAAAAATATGGTCTGCAACGACAAAACAAGAAGAAAATAAAACTTTCCTTATTCTAAATTATTTAAGTGCTGATATGGAAGAAGGATTTCCCGGGAATTATAATTTAACAGTTACTTATGAATGGGATAATCAAAATCAATTATCCATTCACTATACTGCCCACAACGGATAAAGAAACCGTCCATGCACCAACTAATCACACCTACTTTAATTTATCAAATGATTTATCTTCTGATATTTTGGACCACGAATTGATGATAAAAGCTGATAAATATATTGAAATTAACAATATCTTAATTCCAACAAAAATATCTGATGTAGAAAACACACCTTTTGATTTTAGAAAATCTAAAAAAATAAGCCGTGATCTTGATCTTTCATTTGAACAATTAAAGCTGGGAAGCGGCTATAATCACCCGTTTATTTTAAGTGATAACATCGGTACTATAGCTACTTTATACTGTGAGAAGTCTGGACGTTTAATGGAAGTAATCAGCGACCAGGAAGCTCTTGTTTTATATACAGGTAATTTTTTAAATGAAACAATAAAAATCGCCGGTACAAATGGGGCTAAAAAAAATGGAGCTCTTTGCCTTGAGACACAATATATTCCAAACAACATGAATTTTGATGAGGTCAAAACTCACACATTAAAACCTGGAGAGGTGTTCAATGGAAATACTGTCTTTAAATTTTTAGTAAAAGAGTGATTTATCTTTTCACAAATCAAACAGTGAAATATATAATTTTAATATTAATTTCTACTTAAAATTACAAAGGAGAGAAGGTTTTATGAAGAGAAAAATATTCTCGTTGTTTTTAGTTGCAGTATCTGCAATTTTTTTCTTTACCGGATGCGCCAAAAAATCCGATAAAAAAATTAAAATAGGTGTTTCGTTGGCAAGTTTCAACGACACTTTCATATTAAGTCTAAAAAATGATATAGATTCCTATGTCAAATCAACATATTCTGATGAGGTAGAACTTGTCTTTGCAGATGCTGAAGATGACTATAAAATCCAATTCGGTCAGGTAGAAAATTTTATTACACAAGAGGTGGATGCAGTGATAATTGTACCCGTAAATACAGACGATACAGCTCCCATAACTTCAATCTGTGAAGAAGCTGAAACATCTGTTGTGTATCTAAATAGAAAGCCCAGAAAATTAGGAGCTTATGCACTTTATATAGGCTCCGATGAAAAAGAGGCCGGAAAGCTTCAGGGAGAGTATATAGCAAAACTCCTTAATGGTAAGGGGAATATAGCTATATTAATGGGGCCATTGGATATGGAGGCTACTTTTAGAAGAACAGAAGGGGTAGAAGAAATAATTGAAAACTATCCCGATATGAAGATCGTAAAAAAACAAACAGGAAATTGGAAAAAATCATTGAGCAAATACATTATAAAGAACTGGTTTGACAATGATAATGAAATAGATGCTATTATTTCGAACAATGACAGTATGGCCATTGGTGCAATAAGATATTTAGAATCAACAGGAAAATTTAATGAAACAAAAGTAGTCGGCATCGATGCAACCAGAGAAGCAGTTGCCGAATTAGAATCAGGTGCCATGTCTGCTACAGTATTTCAAAACAGCAAAAAACAAGCAAAAGCAGCTTTGGATAAAACCGTAAAAACTGTCAAAGGTAAAAAAGTAAAACAAATAACTTGGATACCATTTCAATTAGTAACAAAAGAAACGTACGGAGGAATAGTTATACGATAACTACTCTGACTCGATACTCGATTAAATTCGGAATAAGTCAGAATAAAGAGGAGCTCAAGGCTCCTCTTTGTATATTTTTAAATATACGATTTTATCAAGGGGGATAGAAAATGTTTGAAATAGAAAAAGTGGAAAAAATAAACAAGAAAGAATACAACGATGAGATAAAAATGCTGGGGAGAGAGCTGGCTAGTTTTCAACGTGTGGCAAGGGAGCTTGATATTCCAGTAATGGTCATCTTCGAGGGGCTCGATGCATCGGGTAAAGGCTCAGTCATAAATGAGATGCTGCTAGCACTGGACCCCAAATTTTACAGGGTCTACTCCAATACCGGAGAAACCGACGAGGAGTTTCACAGGCCTTTTTTTTGGAGGTTTTGGAAGGAGCTACCGCAAAAAGGGGAACTTGGTATATTTGACAGGAGCTGGTATTACTCTGCTGCAAAGGACATTTACAAGAGTAAAATCAAGAAAAAAGAGTTTGAGAGAAGATGCAAAGAGATTGCAGATACAGAAAAACTGCTGACGGAAAACGGTATGATTATTATAAAATTTTTCCTATATATATCTAAAAAAGAGCAGAAAAGCAGGCTTGAAAAACTGGAAGAAAACAGCTCTACATCTTGGAAAGTGACAAAAGAAGACTGGGAAAGCAATAAAAATTTTGAAAAAATAAACGGCATATACGAAGAACTTATCACCAAGACTAATTCAGAAACCTGCCACTGGAACCTTATATGCTCAGAGAACTTGAAAAACTGCAAACTGAAGGTTTTTCGAAAGTTAATAGACGAGCTGGAAGAAAGGTTTTATGAAAAAAAACCGCTTAAAACTGCAGAACTTGGGAAGGCTAAAAAAAATTACAATCTGGACACGATAAATTTGGAACATGATATTACGAAAAAATACTATGAGACTACCCTTAAAAAATACCAAAAAAGACTGTTAGAGCTTGAACACGAGATATACACAAGAAGGATTCCCGTGATATTGGCTTACGAGGGCTGGGATGCAGGCGGAAAGGGCGGGAACATTAAAAGGGTGGTTGAAAGGTTGGACCCGAGGGGGTACGACGTTATACCTATTTCCGCTCCCAATGACATTGAAAAAAAATACAACTATTTATGGAGGTTTTGGAATAAAATCCCTAAGGATGGGCACATAGGCATATTCGACAGGACCTGGTACGGAAGGGTGCTGGTGGAGAGAGTGGAAGGCTTTTGCTCAGAAGACGAGTGGAAGAGGGCGTTCAATGAGATAAATATGGTTGAAAAGCAGTGGGCTGACGACGGTGTGCTGATACTTAAGTTTTGGATCCATATAGACAAGGACGAACAGCTGAAGAGATTTAAGGAGAGGGAGGAAACAGAGTACAAAAAATGGAAGATAACCGAAGAGGACTGGAGAAACAGGGAGAAATGGGATGAGTACCAGATCGCAGTAGAGGAGTTGCTCAACAGGACCGACACAAAGTACGCCCCGTGGCATGTGATAGAGGGGAATTCCAAGTGGCACGCCAGGCTGAAGGCATTAAAAACGATTGTCGATGCCATAGAGGAAAAACTTGCAGAGTAAATCACGGGCATGTGGTTTATGGGGGATTAGAAGATTTTTATTCCTAATTAATGGTATTGTTTTAATTCATATTTTCGGAGGTAAGTGTGGATTACTTAGCAAGCATAAGAGAAGAATTAAATTCACAGAAAAATTTGGAAAAATCCAAAAATTTAGAGAGGTTTTTTAAAACAAAAAAAGGCGAGTACGGGTATGGGGACAAGTTTATCGGCTTGTCTGTACCAGCACAGAGAAAAATAGCAAAAAATTCTATAAGGATATCTCCATAGATGCTGTGGTAGGGCTGCTTGACAGCGAGATACACGAACACCGTCTAACTGCACTTCTTATACTGGTGTATAAGTATGACAAATCAAATGATGAAGAAGATAAGAGTGAAATAATCAATGCCTACCTGGACAATCTCTCCAGGGTAAACAACTGGGATCTTGTGGACTTATCTGCCGATAAGCTACTTGGACCTTATCTTTTTAAGCGTGATAAAAAACTTTTATACAGGTTTGCAGAGTCAGATGACCTTTGGAAGCAACGCATCGCAATAATGAGCACATTTTATTTCATAAAAAACAACCAGTATGAGGATACGCTAAAACTTGCTGAAATACTTATACAACACAAACACGACTTGATACACAAGGCAGTAGAATGGATGCTCAGAGAGATCGGAAACCGAGATTACCAAATTGAATATGAGTTTTTGAAAAAACGCTATAATGATATGCCTAGGACCATGCTGCGGTATGCAATAGAGAAATTTGATGAAGAGGTCAGACAGGCTTTTCTTAAAGGAAAAATCTGATAATAGATATTTATAAATACTATAAAAATTAATTGTTATTTTTCTGAAAGGAGTTTATATGTCAGATAAATTATCGAAAAAAATTTCTCCGGTTTTATACATTCCTCATGGCGGAGGACCGTTGCCGATCCTGGGGGATTCAGAACATTATGAAATGATTTCTTTTTTGAAAGAAATTACAAAAAATATAGAGAAACCGTCAGCGATTCTATTAATAAGCGCTCATTGGGAAGAAGATAAAGCCACAATAACCAGCGGCAATCATCCTAAACTTATATATGATTACTACGGCTTTCCTAAAGAATCTTACGAAATAGAATACCCTGCTCCTGGCCATCCTGCTCTGGCAGAAAAAATATTTACAATACTAGAATCAAACGGAATTGAATCAGAACTTAATGAAAGTAGGGGCTTTGACCATGGGATGTTTATTCCGCTAAAATTGATGTACCCCGAAGCAGATATCCCGTGCGTACAGTTGTCTCTGCTTCATAATCTTGATCCCCAAAAACACATAGAGCTCGGCAAGGCTCTGTCTTCACTTAGAAAAGATAATGTAATGATAATCGGTTCGGGGATGTCTTTTCATAACCTTAGAGAATTCTTTTATCCACGCACAGCAGAGAGCTATGAAAAAAATATAAAGTTCAATGATTGGCTGATTGAAACCTGTACAGATATAAAAATTTTAACCGAGGAACGTTATGCACGTCTACACGAGTGGGGAAAAGCACCGTCTGCCAGGTTTTGTCATCCGAGAGAGGAGCATTTACTGCCGCTTCATGTTTGCTACGGAATTGCAAGCAGTGAAACACCTACAGCAAAGCTTGTATTTAACCAAGAGGTTATGGGGATGAAAGTATCAGGTTTTTTATGGTAAAGTATAGATATAAGTGATAAGATAAATTTGTAAAATTTTATAGCGTTTATTTTATTCTACATATTTCTATTTAATCATCATTCCCTTGACCTCTATTATAATATTATCTATAAAAAATACTTACTTTGCTTATCCCTATAATTCTAACGAAAAGGACACAAACGAAAACAACGATGACTTTTTAAAAAAATAGTATCCTAAAAGATATTGCTTTTAAAATTTTAAAATCTAGGAAAACTATTCCAATTTTTGCAGGGAATTTAAAAAGATATGGTATACTTTTAACAGTAATATATTTAATCAAATCTAATAAAATTAATATATGAAAGGAGAAGCTTATGAAAACTAGATCCAGTACTCCCTTTATATTCATTATCCTGACTTCCTTGATTACACTTGCCTTCCTTAATGGGTGCTCCAAAAAAAAAGAGAAAGAGGTAATTAAGATAGGTGTCAGCATATCAAATTTTGAAGACACATTTATAAGTTATGTAAAGTCCGGAATGGAAGAATACCAGAAAGAGATAAGTGACAAAGTTGATATGGTTTATTTAGATGCCGACGAAGATCTGCAAAAACAGGAGCAACAGGTTAATTATTTTTTGAAACAAGAAGTAGACGCGGTGATTGTAATTCCTGTCAATACAGCATTCACTTCTAAAATGACCGAAATTGCCAAAAAAAAGAAGACGCCTATCGTTTATCTAAACAGATTCCCGGATGAATTTATAGGAAAGGAACTTCCTGAAGATGTATACTATATTGGTTCAAAAGAAAAAAATGCCGGTATAATGCAGATGGAATATCTGGCTGAAAAATTAAACGGGAAAGGAAATATTGGTATTTTGATGGGTAATATGGCAAACAGAGCTACTTTTGACAGGACCGAGGGAGTAGAAGAGGTTGCTGACAGATATCCTGAAATACATATAGTAGCCAAGAAAAGCGGAAGATGGCTTCAGCCTTTTGCAGGAAGTATCATAGAAGAGTGGCTGCAGTCGGGAATTAAATTTGATGCTATTGCATCTAATAATGACGAGATGGCCATCGGTGCTATAAAAACACTTGAAAAATATGGCATGATTAATGAGGTTTTGGTTGTTGGTACAGATGCAACTACTGATGCAATCATTGAGTTGGAAAAGGGGAATTTAAATGCAACTGTATTCCAGGATTCACAGGAACAAGGAAAACATGCCGTAGAAGCTGCCTATGAAATTTCTCAAGGCGGGCTAGTTCCAAATATAAATTGGATCCCTTTTAAGCTGATAACTCGAGATAATTATAAGGAAATTCTGAATTAAACTCTAAGTTTGAAATACAACTTTAATAAATAAAAGGCACTTATTAGACTAGTCTAATAAGTGCCTTTTTTATGTACAAATTTAGTTTTACAACCATTATTCTTTAACTATTTACAAATTTTAATAAATCATGTTTCCCATTTTAATTTCGTTTAAAAACCCCTGTATTTTATAAAACCTTAGAAAAAAATAGCTATCTCGTCTTTCAATGTCTCATCTATATCCCCTTTTTCCAGTCAAAGATGTTTCCAGTTAAAAGCTATTTCTATATAAATAAATGCTTATAATTTTTTCTTTAAGAAATTTGGTGTTTCAAGTTCAGATAAATTATAGTTTATAAGCTCATTACTATCTTCAAAACCAGTTACAAGCATGCTTACAGTTATCTGATCTCTATCACAACCCATATTCATATTATAAATAGAGCACTCTTTTGAATTAAATAAGTCTCCTACAGATTCAGCAACTTCAATCAACCCCACACTCTCTGGAATATCTATGTCCATTAAAACATATTCTGCTGTATCAAAAGCCTTTTCTGGAAGTTGGCTAATCGTCATTTTAATAGCATCAGAAATTTTAGAAGCACTTGCTGTTTCAATATATGCGAAACCTTTATCTTCAAGTACAATTTTCAAATCCGAGTGTTTTACATTGAAGATAAATTTTGGATTCACAGGCATTGTGATAAGTCCTAAAAACTCTTCTACTCTCTTTTGTAAAACTCCAATACTTGATCCCCTATATGAGTTTTCAGGATTAATCCCAAACGTCCCTTCATCAGGAAAGACCACCAGCGTATCCACACTTTTTTTAAGTTCGGCAACACCTTTTTCTGTCCCATTATCAAATTCTAGGTTTTTACAGCATTCCTGTTTTATTGCTATGCCTATGCTTAAATTTCCAAGTCGTTTTGCTTCTTTTGAAATTTCTGACATAATATGCAGTTCAAAGTCACTGTCTGCAGTTCCCATTACAACTACGATACCGCTAATAGCTCCGAATCTGCGAAAAAGTTTTTTATTTTCTGCAACTCTGTCCGCATCAACAGATATAAATTCCACACCGGGTACCTTTTTTTCGACTAAGTGTTTTGTGATCTCATTCGCAGCTTCACCGACACTTATTACATTTACGTATGCCGTCTCTTCTATTTCTACATCTAATCTCATCAACTTATTTCCCTCTTTCTAAGGTTGTAGTCTATATAGCAATAAATAAACAATTATTTTTAATCTAAAAGAATGATACTTTATTTTTTATATTCTGTAAAGTTGCTCTTTATTTACAATATTTTTATAAAAAGGTTTTTAATATTTAAACTTATTTTCAGTATTTAAATTATAGGGTTTTATATGGGATGCTCTTATTATTTCTCTTTAAATAAAAGGATATATCTATTGCTGGCATAAAATATTTTATAGTGAATTCTATTCTAACTTGTAGATAACCACTAAAAATATTATCGAGTAAAAGAGGTGAGAAAATGTATAAAAAAACTTCTATCCAATTCATTATAGTTTTCATAACAACTATCTGTTTTGCAATTTTAATGGTAGGCTGTTCGTCAGCTTTTGAGAAGTCGGTAAAAGAAGGAGATTTTGAGACAACTAAGCAATTAATAGAAGGAGAAAACGGGGTAAATGTCAGCACAGAAAAAATAGGCAATCAATCACCGATTTTAGTAGCAGCTCGAAAAGGCCATATTGATATTGTAAAATTATTAATTGAAAATGGCGCTGATGTAAATACAAAAAGTTCAGACAGCCTTATCTGGTCTCAGGGTTGGACTGCTTTAATGTCTGCTTCTGAAAATGGAGATTTTAACATCGCAAAATTATTAATCGAAAATGGTGCTGATGTAAATGCCAGCTCTAAATCTGGTTGGACTGCTCTAATGTCTGCGTCAAGAAGTGGATATTTCAACATTGTAAAATTATTGGTAGAAAATGGTGCCGATGTAAATGCTATAAGTGAAATTGGATGGACTCCAGTTCGAGCAGCAGCTTACTATGGATATGCAAAACGTTATGGGGATAGAGAAAATGAAGAAATTGTAAAATTTTTAGTGCGAAATGGTGCTGATATATTAACGGAAAATGGCAACATAGTAATATTTTTACCATCCTCACTTTCTGTTGAATTGAAATCAATTATTTATCCATATGAATAGTAATAACCCCACCTAGAAATAGTTCTTAGGGTGGGGTTATTACTATTCATAAACTCTCTGGTTTAAACTTTATTGATTTTTTATATTTGATGCTAAATCTAAAAATCAGATATTTCCCAACACTTTGTACAAAGAAATCGGTTTATTTTGAATGTTTTAAAATTACTCTTCCGATTAATTTGGAGTCCAGCATCTCTTCTACTTTCCCCAGTATCTCATCCAAGGAAACTTCTTCTACACCCTCTTCTAATTTATCCCCCTTCCAGGATTTGGCCAGCGTATTCCAGACCTCTTCCCTTTTTTTTCTAGGACACTGCACGGAATCAATCCCGATCAGTCTCACTCCTCTGATAATAAACGGATAAACATTCATCCCTTCTATATCTTTACCTGCGACATTTCCACAGGTAGTGACCACGCCGCCGTACCGAGCAGACTTTATAGCCGTGGAAAGTGGGTTTCCTCCCACTGTGTCTACCACTGCAGCCCACTCTTGTCTCAACAGCTCTTTGCCTGATTTATCGTTTATCTCTTCTCTTGTAACTGTTCCTTTTGCCCCTAAACTGAGTATATAATCTTTTTCGTTTTCGTTGCCTGCTACCCCTACCACTTCATACCCTAGTTTAGACAGAAATTTTACCGAGTGGCTTCCTACTCCACCGGAAGCACCTGTAACCAAGATTTTTCCGTCTTCAGGTTTAATTATATTTACTATCTCATATACTGAAAGTGCCGCTGTAAACCCTGCGGTACCGTATATCATAAGCTCTTTCAAACTTATTCCCTTAGGTTTTTTTATTACCCAGGCACTTGGGACCCTTATAAATTCCCCAAATCCTCCATCTGTGTTCATTCCCAAGTCATAACCGGTAATAAAAACCTGTTCTCCTACTTCAAAATTCGCACTCTCAGACGAATAAACTACCCCTGCTGCATCTATCCCCGGTGTATGTGGATAGTTTCTTGTGACGCCTCTATTTCCAATACAGGACAAAGCATCTTTATAATTTAAAGAAGAATACATAACTTTAATAACAATATCTCCTTCAGGTAGGTCTTCTATGTTTCTTTCTACTATTCTAGGAATAAATTCCCCTTTCTCTTCAAAAACCCTTACCGCTCTAAACTTCATACTATCAACTCCCTATATCTATATTTTACTACTAGGCTAGTGCAAAAATATTGTATAATTTTCAATGCTTTAGTAGCTTTTTCTAGGGTGAATAAGAATAATTTTAAAATTTAATAAAATTGTTGTTCTTAATAGCAGATTGTGGTATATACGTTATTAACATCTATCCTTTTCAGTAGGATTTTGTGTACTCGTTTAATTATTTTGTAAGCTATCTTTGCAAAATCTATTATATTTTTATATAAGGTAAGGTTAGGAGAAAGCTATGAAAATCTGGAACCCTTGGCATGGTTGTAAAAAGTATTCTCAAGGCTGTAAAAATTGTTATGTTTACAGGCGTGATGAGTCCATAGGAAAGGATGCGTCTATAGTCTATAAGACTGCTTCTTTCAGCCTTCCCGTTAAAAAATCGCGTAAAGGTGAATATAAGATACCTGATTACGAGGAAGTTTATACCTGTATGACTTCTGATTTTTTTATAGAAGAAGCAGACGAATGGAGAAAAGATATCTGGGATATCATGAAGTTTCGAAAAAATGTAAGATTCGTCATCATTACCAAAAGAATAGAGAGGTTTTTACAATGTATTCCAGAAGACTGGGGAGAGGGTTACCCCAATGTAGTTATTGGCTGCACTGTAGAAAATCAAAAAGAATGTGACAAGCGTCTCCCTGTCTTTATAGAACTCCCAATCAAAGAAAAGTTTATTATTTGCGAGCCTCTCCTGGAAGCAATTAATCTTAAACTTTATCTTACAAGTGAGATAAGGTATGTCGTAGTGGGCGGAGAAAGCGGCAATAATGCCAGGTTATGTGACTATCAATGGGTTTTAAGTATAAGAGATCAATGTGCTGATAAAAATGTAAATTTTTATTTTAAACAGACTGGAGCTAATTTTAAGAAGGGGGCTAAGTATTATAGAATCCCTAGAAAGCTTCAACACTCTCAGGCCAAAAAAGCCGGGATAGATATACAAAATTGAAATTTTGAAGTTTGTTTAAAGTTTTGTGTAAACCATTGAATTTATTTTAATACAGCGGACACAGAAAGTTTAACTTTTATGCCGTCACCTGGCCAGCTTCATAAAGCATATAGGTTTTATAATATATTTTTCCGATATGTATTAATATATTTAATAGTTATATGTTCTTAAAAAGAAGAAATTATACCCAAGTTCACCAAAATCCCCTTGACGATTTCAATTTCATGTGGTAATAATAATCGTGTGATAATATTAACATTCTGTTTTCCGTCCGTTTTTCTGACAAATAATAATTTTAAATAATATCTTGGTTTAGAGATGATAGAGAGCCAATAATAAGTGCGTATAGGACACCCCTATATCTACTTATTATTGGTTTTTTTAAATTTGTATGAAAAATATAGCGTATTATTCCGAGAAAAAAGTAACTTTACCACGGATAAATTCCCCCAAAACACTAAAATCAGGAAAAAATTATTTATTTTTAAAGGAGGTAATCATTTGAGCAGGTCAGTTTTAAAAGCGTTTAAAATTTTGGAGTTAATAGCAGAATCAGATAAAAATCTCACTGTAACTGAAATTTCAAGACAATTAACACTTCCCAAAAGCAGCACACATAATATTTTACAAATTTTACTCCAAGAAGGATACATATTGATGAAGGATAATCGTTCAAAAACTTACGAATTGGGTTTAGGAGTGTTTAAGATTTTGAAATTATTATAAAAATTTCTTTTCAAATAAAATATATTTCAAGGGGTGTTTAAGAATGGAGCTATTTACATTTAAAGGTGGAATACATCCGCCTGAAAACAAAGAGGTGACAGAAGGTAAATCTATCGAGATTTTTCCAGCACCAAAAATGGTATATATTCCGGTGTTGCAGCACATAGGTGCGCCTTTAGAACCTGTTGTTAAAGTTGGAGATAGGGTGTTAAAAGGGCAAAAAATTGCCGACAGTACAGCATTTTTATCTTCACCGATTCACTCATCAGTAAGTGGAACTGTAAAAAAACTAGAAGTTATGCCTTATGCAGTTAACGGTAGGGTAACAACTGTAGTTATTGAAAACGACTTCCAAGATGAATGGGATCAAGAAGTTTTAAATGAAAAAATCGTTGACTACAAAAGTGCCAGCAAAAAAGAGCTACTAGACATAATTAGATCAAAAGGTATAGTTGGACAAGGAGGGGCTACGTTCCCTACACATATCAAACTTAATCCGCCTGCAGACAAGAAAATAGATGCACTTCTATTAAACGGAGCAGAGTGTGAGCCATATCTAAATGCTGATAACAGACTAATGTTAGAGCAAACTGAAAAAATGGTTGAAGGTATAAAAGTTTTACTTCAGGTTTTAGGTATAGAAAAAGCATATGTTGGTATAGAAAACAACAAAATTGAAGCAATTGAAAAAATGCAAAAAGCCTGCGAAGGGACAACTATAGAAGTTGCTCCACTTCAAACTAAGTATCCTCAAGGGGGGAGAAAAACAACTTATAAAAGCCGTACTAGATAGAGATGTACCGTCAGGAAAACTACCTGCTGAAGTAGGAGTTGTTGTTCAAAATACAGCTACAGCACTTTCGGTATACAATGCAGTTGTAGAGGGTATCCCTTTAATAGAAAAAGTTTTAACTGTTTCTGGAGAAGGTGTAAAAGAACCTAAAAACTTAAAAGTGGTAATAGGAACTCAATTTAAAGAAATCTTAGAGTCTGCTGGTATTGAGAGAGAAAAAGTTGAAAAAATAGTTATGGGTGGACCTATGATGGGTCTTAGCCAACATACAGAAGAGGTCTCAGTAATCAAAGGTACTTCAGGAATCCTTGCACTTACAAAAGCAGAGACAAAACCATACAAAGCTAAAGCTTGTATAAGCTGCGGTAAATGTGTAGATGCCTGTCCGATGAACCTTGTACCTCTAATGTACGCTAAGCTTGCGAAATTCGAGCAGTGGGAAGATATGCAAGAATACTACCTAATGGACTGTATAGAGTGCGGAACTTGTGCGTTTGTATGTCCTGCAAACAGACCATTAACAGAAGCTATAAAAGTTGGAAAAGCTAAACTAAGATCTATGAAAAAATAGCTAGCTGAAAACTCAAAATGAGACGGATTTAAATTAAGGAGGAAAATATGTATAAAGTAGGTGCTTCGCCACATATTAGAACGAGCGAAACAGTTGAAAGAGTAATGTACGATGTAGTAATTGCTCTCTTACCAGCTCTAATAGTAGCTTTCTACGTTTTTGGAATTAGAGCTATCACAGTTACACTTCTTTCGGTTATAGTAGCTATGCTGAGTGAAGGTGTCTGTCAAAAGATAATGGGAAGAGAATTTGAAATATTTGACGGTAGTGCGGTAATAACCGGTATACTTTTTGCCTTTGTTATACCTGTTACAGTTCCTTATGCTTATGTTGCAATAGGTTCAATGGTTTCTGTTGTTTTAGGAAAAATGCTTTTCGGAGGGCTTGGACACAATATATTCAACCCTGCACTTGTTGGAAGAGCTTTCTTAACAGCATCTTGGCCTGTGGCTGTAACTACTTGGACCGGGTATGACGGATCAGCAGGAGCGACTGTCCTTGACGCTATGAAAAGGGGAATGGACGTTATGCTTATAGGAGACGGGAATCCATATGTACAGTCTTTGATAGGAAACATGGGTGGATCTCTTGGGGAAACATCTGCGCTTGCGCTTTTAATAGGTGGAGTTTACCTTATCATAAGAAAACAAGTTGACTGGGTTGTTCCTACAGTTATCATAGGTACAGTATTCGTACTTACTGCAATAGCTGGACAAAATCCTGTACTTCATATACTTTCAGGAGGACTTTTCTTAGGAGCTTTCTTCATGGCAACGGATATGGTTACTAGTCCATTTACAAGAAAAGGAAAAATAATCTACTCGTTAGGTATCGGTATCCTTGTAGCAGTTATAAGGATAAAAGGTGGATACCCTGAAGGTATGGCGTACTCTATTCTAATAATGAACGGTGTTACACCAGTTATCAATAAATACACTAAACCGAAAAAATTCGGGGAGGTGAAGGCATAATGTTTAAGAGATTAGTGCATTATGGTATCGTACTTCTAGTAATAGCGGCTGTGTCTGCAGGAATACTTGCAGGAGCCAACAAAATGACAGCACCTGTTATAGCGATGCTGGAAAAAGAGACAGAAACAAACGCTAGAAAACAAGTTTTACCTGCTGCAAACTCATTCAACGAGGATGAAAAAGTAGCTGTAGACGGATTGGAATTCGTACCTGGATACGGAGACGGAGAAGAAAAAGTAGGATACGTTGTAAAAGTAGTAAGTGCTGGATACGCTGGAGATATAGCTTTTATGCTTGGTCTTGACGCTGACGGTGTTATTACTGGACTAAACGTTCTTTCATCTGTTGAAACTCCTGGTCTGGGAGCTAAAATACTAAACGCTGACTGGCAGGCTATGTGGGTAGGAAGAGACGTTTCTTATGAATTTAATAAGGCAGTGGACGCTTTTGCAGGGGCTACAATCTCTCCACAAGCTGTGCACACTGGAACTATAAAAACTTTAAATGCCTTCAAAACGGGGGTGGCTAAATAATGGAAAAAAATAGATACATGAACGAGCTGACTAAAGGAATATTCAAAGAAAACCCTGTACTTGTACTACTGCTAGGACTTTGTCCTACACTGGGTGTTACAAGTTCCGCTATAAACGGTATGGCAATGGGTCTTGCTACTATGGCAGTTTTAATATGCTCAAATGCAATCATATCGGCTGTTAAAAAGGGTATACCTGATAAAATAAGAATACCTGCTTACATAATGGTAATTGCGAGTTTGGTTACACTTGTTGATATGCTTATGAAAGCTTATGTACCTGATATACACAAGGTACTGGGACTGTTCATACCTCTTATAGTTGTTAACTGTATCGTACTTGGAAGGGCGGAAAGTTTTGCTTCTAAAAACAATATAGTACTTTCGGTTTTAGATGGAGTAGGAATAGGACTAGGATTTACACTTGCTCTAACACTACTTGGTGGGATAAGAGAAATATTAGGTAACGGATCAATCTTTGGATTATCTTTCCTACCAGCATCAGTTGAACCTGCACTTTTATTTATACTGCCTCCAGGAGCATTCTTAACTCTTGGTTGTATGATAGCTTTTGTGAATCATCATAAGAGTAAAAAGAAACTTAAGGAGGTGTAGAGATTGGATTTAGGAAATCTTTTTGCGATAATTATTGGATCTATATTCATAAACAACTTTATCTTTGCTAAATTCTTAGGAATCTGTCCATTTATGGGAGTTTCTAAAAAGATAGAGTCATCTATAGGGATGGGGATGGCCGTAACTTTCGTTATGACATTAGCATCTGCTGTTACATGGGTGATATACTACTACTTGTTGGTGCCGTTTAACCTGGAGTACCTGCAAACAATCTCTTTCATACTTATAATAGCTTCACTTGTTCAGTTCGTAGAGATGGTTGTTAGAAAAATGTCTCCAAACCTATACAAAGCTCTAGGGGTTTTCCTACCTCTTATCACAACAAACTGTGCGGTTCTAGGGGCAGCAATACTAAACATTCAAGAAAAATACAATTTCATAGAGACAACTGTTAACGGATTTGCAGCTGCAGTAGGATTTACAATGGCTCTAATCCTTCTAGCGGGTGTCAGAGAGAGACTTGAGTATGCTGATGTTCCTAAAGCATTCCAAGGAGTGGCAATTGCATTTATAAGTGCAGGACTTCTTGCAATGGCATTTATGGGATTCAGCGGTATGAAAATATAGTCGAATTATAGAGTAGAGTGACTTATTCACTGAAATTAAAGGGAGGAAAACCATGGAAATATTAATTCCAATTATCGTTCTTGGAGGAATAGGCCTTGTTATGGGGATGTTCCTAGCCTTTGCCTCTAAAAAATTTGAGGTAGAAGTAAATCCTTACGTTGAAAGGATTATGGAAATACTTCCAGGAGCAAACTGTGGTGCCTGTGGATACCCTGGATGTAGCGGATACGCAGAAGCTATTGCAGAAGCTGGTGCTGAGATAACAGCATGTGCCCCGGGTGGGTCTGAAACAGTAAACGCAATCGCTGAAATCATGGG
Organism: uncultured Ilyobacter sp.; assembly: GCA_963668015.2. Lineage (GTDB taxonomy): Bacteria > Fusobacteriota > Fusobacteriia > Fusobacteriales > Fusobacteriaceae > Ilyobacter_A. The sequence goes on from CAXXCR010000015.1 coordinate 21,072, forward strand.
TATGGAAGGCGGAGCAGAAGCTGGAGATAAAATAGTAGCTAGAGTAAGATGTCAAGGTGACAACAGCAAGACTAGAAAAACATACGAGTACGACGCAGAACTTAAAACATGTGCTACAGCAATACTTTACTTTTGTGGAGATAAATCATGCTTCTACGGATGTCTTGGTTATGGAGACTGTGCTAGAGAATGTCCTGTAGATGCTATCACTATCAACGACAAGGGAATAGCTGTAATAGATGAGGATAAATGTATCTCTTGTGAGAAATGTGTTAAGGCTTGTCCTAAACACGTAATAAAAATGACTCCTCAAAGTCAGCCTGTAACGGTAATGTGTTCTTCAAAAGATAAGGGAGCAGTTTCTAGAAAATCATGCGACGTTGCATGTATAGGTTGTGGAATGTGTGAAAGAGTATGTCCTGTAGAAGGTAAAGCTGTCCACGTAAACAACAACTTAGCTGTGATAGACCCTGAAACTTGTATAAAGTGTGGACTGTGTGCAATCAAATGTCCTACAAATGCAATTGAAAGCCAGATCAAAGAGGTTAAAAAAGCAAAAGTAATCGAAGAAAAATGTATCGGATGTACAGCTTGTGCGAGAGTGTGCCCTGTAGATGCAATAGAGGGAGAGGTAAAACAAAAGCATAAAGTTGACCCTGAAAAATGTATCGGTTGCGGACTGTGCTACGACAAATGTAAGTTCAGCGCAATAGAGATGGAAGTAATAGAAAAAAGAGATTAATTTTTAGGTCTGCAGTCTATGAACTGCAGACCTTTTTTATTTCGTTTTAATAGAATATAATAGAGTATATAGATATTTGTGTTATGAAAAGATGATAAAGTATAATTTATAGATTAAAGTGACCTATTTACTACGACTAAAGGGAGGAAAATCATGGAGATATTAATTCCGGTTATCGTTCTTGGAGGAATAGGCCTTGTTATGGGGATGTTCCTTGGCTTTGCTTCTAAAAAATTTGAGGTGGAAATAAATCCTTACGTTGAAAAGATTATTGAAGTCCTTCCTGGAATAAATTGTGGTGCCTGCGGATACGCCGGATGCAGCGGATACGCAGAAGCTCTTGCAGAAGCTGGTGCTGAGATAAGCTCCTGTGCACCTGGAGGTACTGAGGTAGTCAATGCTCTAGCCCAAATCCTGGGAATAGAAAACGAAACAGTTTCCGGAGATAAAATAGTAGCTAGAGTAGTATGTCAAGGTGACAACACCAAGACCAGGAAAATATATGAGTACGACGCCGAGCTTAAGACCTGTTCTACAGCCTTGCTTTATTTCGCTGGGGATAAATCCTGTTTTTACGGATGTCTTGGTTACGGAGACTGTACTAGAGTATGTCCTGTAGATGCTATCACCATCAACGACAAGGGAATAGCTGTAATAGACGAGGAAAAATGTATCTCTTGTAAGAAATGTGTTAAGGCTTGCCCTAAATACATAATAAAAATGATGCCTAAAGGCCAGACTGTAACAGTGATGTGTTCATCTACAGACAAAGGAGCTGTTTCTAAAAAATCATGTGACGTTGCCTGCGTCGCTTGTGGTATGTGTGAAAGAGTATGTCCTGTGGAAGGTAAGGCTGTACACATAAACAATAATCTGGCTTTAATCGATCCTGAAAAATGTATAAAGTGCGGGTTATGTGCAATCAAATGTCCTACAAATGCAATTGAAATACAAATAATAAAAATAAGAGGATTGTGTCAAGATAAGTTCGCAAAAACTTCACTGATACCCCATGTTAAGATTTAGGCAACTTTTATTCTATTTTCTTTAGTTGTTTCTATTACTTTTGGATTAATGTAGGATCTGCCAACTGACCAATCCTCACTGTACTCGATCATGTAAGTAGTAATTAATCTGATATATGAGTCTAAACTTGGAAAAATCCCTATAACATTACTGCGTCTTCTGATTTCCCTGTTTAAGCGCTCAAGGACGTTAGTTGAGGAAATTTTTCTAGAATCTATTTCTGGAAAATGATAAAATTGCAGGGAGTCCTCTAGGCCTTCTTCTAAACATTGAATTGCCTTTGGGTATTTATTCTCGTATTCTTCCATAAAATTAAAAGCATAGACTTTAGAGCTTTCGTAGTCTGATTGAAGCCATATTTGTTTCAATTTGCTAGAAAAGCTCTTTTTTTCTTTTGATGGGATATGTGCTAATATATTCCTCATAAAATGAACCTTACACCTTTGCCATGAACTTCCGTTAAAGGAGCTTTGCGCAGCTTTCATAAGACCTTTATGCGCATCAGAAATAATCAACCACACGTCCTCCACTCCTCTAGATTTCAAGTTATCAAAAAGAATTGTGTAGGTTTCTGCAGATTCTTCCATCATTGGTTCGATGGCTAAAATTTCTCTTCTGCCATGCATAGTCACAGCCGATACCACAAGAACAGCCATGTTTCTAACTCTTTTACCATCTCTAATTTTTTCGTAAAGCGCATCTACCCAAATGGCAGGATAAGTTTCGTCTAGGCGTCTATTTCTAAACTCCTCAACCTGCTCATTTAATTCACGTGTGATATTAGATACTTGCCCATGAGAAATAGAGTCTATACCAAGACTTTTAGCCAATTTTTCAATTTTACGTGTAGATACTCCGTTGATATATGCTTCTTGGATAACATTAAGCAGCGCTACTTCTGAGCGCTTTTTTTCGTTGATAAAAAAAGGAATATACCCTCCTTTTCTAAGCTTGGGAACCATTAAATACATAGTACCCATCCTAGTATCAAATCTTCTTGAACGATATCCTGAACGATAAGCTGTGCGCTTAGAGTTTCTTTCAGATTTTGATGCTCCAATTTTAGATTTAAGTTCAGCCTCCATCATTTCATCACAAAGCCATTGAAGCATAGAAAGCATTGGATCAGCCTCTCCGATAAATTTTAATAGCATTTCATGAAAAGATGGGGTAGAATTACTATTAGCCATTGATTACCAACTCCTTTTAAGATTTTGTTTAGTCGCTTAATCTATACGGAGTAATCAATGGCTTTCTTTTTTGCCAAAAAAACTTTTGCGAATATTATTTTACACTATCAATAAGAGATTAATAAAAGAGCCACTGTATTAGTTTGACAGCGGCTCTTTTATATTTAAAGTATTATACAGAAACTTTTCTTAAATAGCTAAACTTTTAAAAGTTAATTAATTAAAACAATACTGCTCTCTATAAATTGCTTAACATTTATCTTACCTGATTGTTTTGATTCACCAGTTATATTTTTCATTTCCTTTCTCATTTCAGTAAATTCAAATAATTGGCTGGCGTAGTCTTCAAATAAGGGATTCATAGAATCTTCTACTCCCAAAGAAGCCATAGATTTAAAAGCCTTTGTAATGACCCTCCCAATACGCTTCTTTATGGCATCTATCTGTTGTCTCCCCCCTTCACCTTTAGCCAATGCCTTGTACATATCTGATAGAGCATAATCATATTTTTGTGATTTAGCCCATATGACTGCTCTGATGAGATCATCACAACCACTGGATCCGATTATACCCAGTTTACTATATAACTTTTTCAACTTTTCTTCATCATTGATAATAGGTATTTTTCCAGAACCCAAATTAATTTTTAACATACTCAAGGCATCTTCAAATTGATTTAATGTCCCTTTTATTTTAAGGTGCTCAATTACTTTTTTAATAACCGAAACAACTTCAACAACATTAATCGGCTTTGATATGAAAAATTCTATATTTTCTCTGTAAGCTTTTGCAATCATCTGCTTATCCGACACCTCAGAAATCATTATAATTCCCTGATCATATTCTTCTCTTATGGATTTTATGATTTGAAGGCCATCTTTATCCGGTAGTAAAAAGTCAAGCAAAACTATATCAGGCTTAAGCTCCTTTATCTCTTTGATTGCATCCATACCATTAGATGCTGTACCGATTAAGGCGCCCTCAAAATATTTGTTTACAATATCTTTTAAAATATTAACAATGCTTAAATCATCATCCACTATATATATTGTAATCATCGATTTCAAACTCTCTCACCAACCTTTTCCTTGGGATTTTAATAGTCATTTTAGTCCCCTTATTTATTTCAGAATCAACTATTATACTCCCATTAAAATATTCTGTAACAATGCTATGGACATGGGCAAGTCCTAGCCCTGTGGACATTTTACCTGTTTCCAGATCATATTTCGTTGTATATCCAGATTTAAAAATGACCTCAATTTTATCTTTAGGTATTCCTTCCCCTGTATCTGAAACGATAAACTCTACATCATCTCCGTTAAAATCTGTTTTAATATCTATTTTACCATAAGAATCAATCGCATCTATACTGTTAATTATTAGATTATTTAAAATTGATATAATCGAATAAAATTCATCTGTCATAAATGCTTGCTCATAACTTACAGATAATACAATATCTTTATTTTTGCTCTTAATTAATTTTAAAACATTGTCTTCAATGATATTTAAAATATTTTTATTACTCATATACTTTATTTCTGCGTCGGAATTAAAAACAGAGTTCATTCCGGTAATAACTCTTAAATAATCTTTCTTTATCTCATGTATATCTTTGGCAATTTTTAAAAAAGGCGCTTTTAATTTCTCCTCTTCTGTTTCTTCATAACAATTGTGCACATAAGCCACCATATCTTCAATATTGTCCCTGGATTTTTTCAAAAAAAACAGTTCCGTTTTTAATCTAGATATAAGCATAATACTTTGACGATAATATTTATCCCGTTCACTTTCTTGAAACTTATCCGCAAAATATCTTATCAGATAATATATGGACAATGTGGTTGTTGTTCTAATTACACCTACTATAATAATTTGTTTTATTGCTGTATTGAAATCTATGACATTCCAAATGCGTCTAATTGAAATTTCAAAAATATTAGAAACCGAATCGCATATCAATAGACTCAAAAAAGCATTGAATGGTTGGTCTAAGATTTCTCTGGTTTTCAGTATCTTAAATAAAAAACCGAAACACAAATAATATAACAGTACAGGGGCATACTCAATGATAACATTTTCAAAAGAAATATCATGACTCAAATAAAAAAATGTTGTTTGGGATAAAAAAGCAGATATTCCCACTAAAACTGCAATAGTCATAATTCTATAATTTTTAAAGTAAATTAAAAAAAGTGAGAAAAAAATTACCAGCACAGTAAATCTAAAATTTGCATTAAAAGGATTTATATAAAATTGACCCATCAAAATGGTAAGCATGCAAATAATAAATATATTTCGAATTTGTACAGTATTATTTTTTGTTGCCATTGCCTTGCCACCTTTCCACTCTAAATTATATGTTTTTATATTTTATAATAATTACCTCAAAATTAAAAGCATTAGTTTTTCTATTACACTAAATAATTTGTTATACCTAAATTCTTTTACCGGTTCGCCTATAAGAATCTTATGAACAACTATTACTAAAACTAAATTATTATCTCTATTTAAAGTATTGAATTTAAGAGAACCTTACTTTCTTTTCCTTGATGGAGAAAACAACAAAGAAAAATCAGCTAAAACCTCTCGAAAATTTGTCTTCTGAGGGCTCACAAATATAATCACTTTGTTCTTTGATTTGTCACCAAACTTGACGAAAATCAAGCCTTCGGACACTAAAACTTTAGATTTTTTCTCGATCTTTTTTTAACGCTTATTGTTTCAATGGCCGAAAAACTTTTAAATAGTTGCTTTTAAAGCATTTGAATCTAAACCCGTTTAAAAAATTAAGTTAAGAAATCAGCTTCTGAAATCCACTTTTATTGAAATAAAAAGGTTTTCCGATTATATTTCAATGAAAGTTTGTTCGGATGCGAGTATATTTTCTAGTCCTTGTAATATTTATTTTTACAAGTTTCTTAAACTTGCATATGTCTTTTATTTGGTATCTTAAACAACCAAAGGGAGCGAATGACTGTAGGTGCTTTGGACAAGCAAAGAAAGTATGGTTAATAAATTTAATTATATAATTTTCAACATAAAAAAGCAGCTAGGACTTACCTATCTGCTTTCTTTATAGTTTAGTTAAATTAAAGGTTTTAGCTCGCCATATATGCTATCTCTTTTTTCTTTCTTGCGTTCTGCATCAAATAAAGTATCCCATATAATAAAAGTCCTATCCCGTAGAAGTAATACCTGTTTTCCATAGGAAGTTTAAATGCAATTGATATTATTCCCGGGAAGAACAATATTAATGATATTACTGCAAACAACGGCAGTTCATACCATTTGTTCTTAACAAGAAACCACCCTTGAGAAAGACTTGTGAATGCAAATGCTCCAAAACATGCCATGGCAAATATCAGCAGTGCTTCCGGCCAGTTGTTTATACCAACAAGAACCAAGTCAGGGTTGAATACAAACATAAATGGTATTACAGCGGTTCTAAGGTCATAGATAAATCCTTGAATCCCAGTTGAAATAGGATCAGATTTTGCTATGGCAGCCGCAGTATATGCAGCCAATCCTACCGGTGGTGTATCATCTGCTAAGATTCCAAAATAGAAGCAAAATAGATGTGCCGCTACTGGTGCCACTGGATTAAATGCGTAAACCGCACTTAACTTTATTATTACCGGAACTGTAATTGAAGCCATAACAATATAAGTTGCTGTTGTAGGAAGTCCCATTCCAAGTATAAGACTTGCAATTGCAGTTATGAAGAGCAACAAGAAAATATTTCCTTGAGAAAGAACTTCAACTATTTGTACAACCATACTACCTATCCCCATAGAAACTACTCCAACAACTATTCCTGCAGCAGCTGTTGCAAGTGCAACCCCTACCATGTTTCTTGATCCGCTTATAAGTCCGTCTACAATGATTTTCATTCCATTATTTAATCCACTAACAAACCCTTCTCCTATTTTAGATGCTCTGAAAATTTCTTGTCCTAAAGCTACAACAAATAAAACCATTATAGCATTAAATGCTGAAAGTTTAGGAGAATGTCTCATTACCATAAGTTCATAAATAAGCATTCCAAGTGGAATTAAATAGTGACCTCCAGATTTGACCGTCTTAAAAAAGTTAGGCAAATCTGCTTTCGGAAGACCTTTCAGACCTAATTTTAAAGCTTCTAAATGTGTTATGTAGAATAGTGCAAAATATGATACAAACGCAGGTATTGCAGCTGCCTTTATCACTTCAATATATGAAATTCCAAGGTATTCGGCTATGATAAATGCCGCCGCTCCCATTATAGGTGGCATTAATTGGCCGTTTGTACTTGCAGCAACTTCTGTTGCCGCTGCAATTTTCCCTGGATACCCTGCTTTTTTCATCAAAGGAATTGTAAACGTTCCAGTAGTAACCACGTTTGCTATACTCGATCCAGATATAAGTCCGCTAAGCCCACTGGACACAACAGACGCTTTTGCAGGTCCGCCTTTATATTTACCAAGCAGTGAGAAAGATAGATCATTAAAAAATTGACCTGCCCCCACTTTATCAAGAAGTGCACCAAGCAGTACAAAAAGGAATACTGTATTCGCTGAAACATCCAGTGGAATTCCATAAATCCCTTCCGTAGATAGTGATATCTGGCTGATATACTTTGTAAGAGATACCCCTCTAAAAGCGAAAATACCCGGCATATTTGGCCCCATAAATGCATACGTTGACATGAGCACAGCTATTATAGGCAGTGCTGGTCCTATCATCCTGTGGGCTGCCAATAATACAAACACTACCGTGCTAATCCCAAAAATATAATCAATCTGGTTAGGCATTCCTGCTCTTGAGGCTATTCCCTCCTTATCCAGTATTATATACAAAACAACACCTACAGATACTAGTGCAAACAAAATATCAAATAGCGGGATATGATCCACTGTATGTAGAAATTTGAGTTTTGTCAAAGGCTTCTTAATCATTGGTATACTTAGGAAGGCTAAAACCACTGCAAAAGTAAGGTGTACCGCCCTAGTGGAAACACTATCCAATATCAAGAATTTTGGCAAAGCCAACTGAAATAATGCCCATAAAATTGATATACCAGATATCAAAAATCTATCTATTTTTCTATCATGTCTTATCTTACCCGTCTCTTCCAACAGCAGTTCTTCTGCTATAACCTGATCTTTTTCAGACATTTCTTCACTCCTCACATAATTGTAAAAGACACTGTTTGATAAAGATATCTTCTACCTCTTTATAATAAGAATAACCCCTGTTTATATTAGCACCAGGGGTTATTGCATTAAACAGTTCAATTTATATAATCGATCATTATTTTATTAAATCAGGATTAATAAATTTATCTAAACCGGCTTCTTTATAGTATTTTAAAGCTCCTTTGTGTAAAGGTGCAGATAAACCTTCTAACATACTTTCTTTAGTTAATGTAGAGTATGCCGGATGAAGTTTTTTAAATTCATCAAAGTTTTCGAAAACTTCTTTTGTGATTGCATAAACTACATCCTCGCTTACTTCAGCCGATGTTATCAATGTTGCTTTTACCCCAACTGTATTCACGTCTTCTGTATTTACTGCATTTGGATAGTTTTTAACTTCAATTATTGATTTTGCATAATAAGGTTTTTCTTTTATTAATTCATCCACTTCAGACCCTGTTATAGGAACTATTTTAACTTTAATTCTTCCTGAAGTAGCTTCTTTTATTGCACCACTTGGATGACCTACTGTATAGAAGAATGCATCTATTCTTTCATCTTGTAATAATCCTGGCGCTTCAACTGCTTTTACATATTCAGGCTCTACATCCTCTTTTGAGAATCCTAAAACTTTGAATATATCTTGTGAGTTTTGTAATTGTCCAGATCCGACATTTCCAAGATTAACTTTTTTACCTTTAAGGTCTTTTGCCGTATTTATTCCTGAATCAGCTGACGCTACCAATGTAATAGACTCAGGGTGAATAGAAAATACTGACCTAAGCTCTTTCTGAGCTCCTCTATCTTCCCACTCCGATGTACCGAAATATGCTTGATATTGTTTATCTGACTGAGCAATTCCAAAATCAAGATCTCCAGCAAGTATAGCGTTGATATTGTATACAGATCCTCCTGTTGATTCAACTGTAGCTTTTACATTATACTCATCTTTTTTATTGATCATTTTACTGATAGCTCCACCAGTAGGGTAGTAAACTCCTGTTACTCCTCCTGTCCCTATAGTAACAAATTGTTTCTTACCGTTTGTAGCTGAGTCAGATTTATCCGAACCCCCGCATCCTGTAAGAGTGAATGCTAAAGTTAACGATACCAATAATCCTAGTAGTAATTTTTTCATGAATATCCCTCCTAATTTTATGGTGCTATGTATATTAAGCACACTTTTTTATATAAAAATTTAAAATAATAATTCTTGTTAATTAATTTAGATAATTTTTTGTATTATAAATTCTCCCTTGATATGTGCTCTGCATTCAGTGGTGCAGATATCAATGGAATAGTTGTATTTTTTAAAAAATACTAATATCATCATAATTATTTTTAATATAAGCAGCTTTTTAGAAGTCTTAAAATAGGAATTATAAAAAGTTAAAAATCAGTAAACAAAAAAAGATAAAAATTTTTATAGAAAAGATTTAAATTTGAATTGGTAATTTTAATTCAAAATAGAGATATAAAAAGTAATGCCTTAAACAAGGCACAGAAAATATGAATTTTTTTAACCTAATAATACCCAAGTCGCCAATTAAAAATTATAAATAAACTGTTTAACCTATTTGTGACATCTTATTTGCTATCCAAGATTTTTTTTAAATTGGAATTGCAAGAAGAACTTCTACACTTTATAATTTTTTCAAAATTTAAAATGCATACTAACCTGCATTAAATATATTCTATTGGAGACTAAATGGGACTATTAGAGACTGAATAAGACTATGTGATTTTTTTTAAGAAGTTTTTTATTGGATTTTTCATCTTAAATATCCAATAAATATAGATAAGCGTATTTTGAGAAAAGTTTGAAATGATTGTATTTTTAAAGGCAAACGAAGAATTTGAATTTTTTAAACTGTACAATTTAAAAAATTCAAATGAATTCTGTGTATATTTTTTATTAAAAATTAAATCAATTTTTCTGAATATAATAAATTAATATCTAAGTCAATCACAAATTAAGTATTAGGTCTAAGTCAAAATTATAATATTTATTTTAATTTTTAAATAGCAATTAGGTTAATTTTTGGCGTGGATATATAATAACATTTTTAATTAAATTATTAAAATATTTTTAATGAATAGGTTGTTGCTGTTATCATTAAAAAAATAAATAAAACTTGAAAAATAGTTATAACATACTAAAAAATTTTATCCTAATTATCTGTGGCGCCCTCGGTGACTATTAAACTTAAGTTGCTACTTAGAATTATTACAATAAATTAGTGAATTTCTGTCAACCTTACTTTCTTTGCTTGTCCATAGCACCTACAGGCATTCACTCCCTTTGGTTGTTTAAGATACCAAAGAAAAGACACCCTATTTAAATAATGAAACTTATAAAAATAAATTTTACAAGGACTAGAAAATATATTCGTTTCTCTCATTATTTTATAAGTCTGCTCACTTCCGAACTAACTTTCTATTGAAATATAGTCGGCAAGCCTCCTTATTTCAATGAAAGTGGATTTCAGAAGTTGATTTCTTAACGTAATTTTTTAAATGGGTTTTAGTTCAAATAATTTGAAAGTTATTCTTTGTAGGTCTTTTGGCCCTTGAAACAATCAGCGTGAAGAAAAATCGAAGAGAATCCGTAGAAATAAATCGACTGTTTGAACGAAGTGAGTTTCGATTTTTTCTAGGATTTTCGAGATGTTTTAGCTGATTTTTCACAGGCCTTGATTTTTCTTTGTTACTTTCTTTCCATCAAGGAAAAGAAAGTAAGGTTGACAGAAATTCAATATTTTATTCCAATTAGCAACTTCAGTTATTTATTAAAAACTTTTTTATTATAGAGATCATGAGCATAAATGTAATAAACTTAAAAATATGTAGTTAAAAATGGAAAGTTAACACTGTTCTAAATTTAAAATTTAGAACGTCTTGCAACTCCCTAAATATTTTGTTCTAATTTCCCTGTTTCCCAAAAAGAAACCCATTCTTCAGGCAACACTTGAAGAATGGGTTTCACATCAATTCTATTAAATTCTAAACTTAGCTTGATAGCTATAAATAACTATCAGATCTTTTTTATATACACTTATTCCCTTTCTTCGGGGAACTCTAATGATATTCTTCTAAATTCATTGTGGAGCTGTTTAAAAGCTTCTAAGACATCAGGATCAAAATGTTCCGGCATAGTCCTGCCGTCCCCCTCTATGATAATTTTTACAGCCTCCTCATGAGTAAACGAATCCTTATAGTGTCTTTTGCTTATCAACGCATCATACACATCTGCTATAGCCATCAGCCTTGCCGATACAGGGATTTCCTCCTCTTTTAGACCTTGCGGGTAGCCGCTCCCGTCCCATTTTTCATGATGGGAATATGCTATCTTTCTGGCAAAACTCAAAAACGAGTTGCTTCCCATAATTTTTTCTGTCTTGGCTATGGCATCTCTTCCGTGAACAGTATGCCTTTTCATCTCCTCAAACTCTTCCACTGTAAGCTTCCCGGGTTTTCTTAAAATCTCATCTGGGATTGCTATTTTACCTATATCATGTAGAGGCGCTGAATTTATGATTAACTCAATGTTGGACTCAGTTAAATACTCTGAAAACCTTGGATGTTTTTTTAGGTGTTCCGCCAAAATTTTGACGTAATTTTTTGTCCTATAAATATGCATACCAGTTTCATTATCTCTTACCTCTGCCAATGTCGCAAGACTTTTTATAGTTATTTCCTGGTTTTTTTTCAACTCATTAGTACGCTCTTCGACTCTTTCCTCCAAAATCTTGTTGTGATTTTCTAGATTTTTTCTGGCACATTTAATTTCATTGTCACGTGTATGTATTTTTTTGATCATCTCATTGAATTTTTTTATCAGAAAGCTGAAATCATCTTTGTTACTATGAAGAATTTCATGTTGATAGTTTCCTGTAGAAACTTCACTTACACCTAAAAATACCTTCTTCAACGGAAAGTATAGCTTATATACCAGGATAAAAAATATTCCCGTAAGCAAAAAAAATCCTATTACAAAGTACCTTGGTATGAAAAAATGCATGGATTTTAAATTAATCTCTTCAAAATACTTGGTATTAGCTTTTAAAAAAATAACCCCTATTATATTGCTTTTAGTAAATTTATTGTAAAATTTACCTCTGACGGGGACTGCCAATTCAAAGTTTCTATCTTTGCTGTCTGAATTCACGCTCATTAACTTATTATCGTCAATTACTTCTTCTACGATTTCACTGCTTATATATTCCTCTATCTCGCCCCTTTTATTAGATGATATTACCTTCTCATTAAAATCATAAACTCTTATCGTATCAATAAAAGAATACGCCCCCATATCCTCAATAGTCTTCTGTATCGAACGCAGATCCCCATTATCCAAAAATACAGATATTGCAAAATCCAAGCCATGAGTGGCTGACAATAGCTGCTCTCTTATGCGTTCTTCAAAATTAAATTCAAAAGATTTTTCTGCCAGTTTAAATGTTAAAAATATATTTAAGCTTACTGCGATAAATACACCTACTGCAATTCTAACATATAGTGACATAAACGATCTTTTTAAATGCTTAATCATTGTAAACTACCACCTATCCTATTTACTACCTCTCCGTCAAAAAGTCCTTCTATGTCGATTTTTCTAGAACTTAAATCTCTTTCAACTAAAAGCTTTTTATCTCATTTAGTTCATCTTTTATTTTCCTGGAAGAAAATATCTCTTTGTTCTCATCCAGGCTAAAAAATTTAAACCTTCATAAAAATTTTTAAATTCGTCATAGTTCATTCCAGCTTTGGCTGACATAATTTCATAAGCTTCATCTGGGTTTTCTACCACAAACTCTTGTGCTTTGTACCAGGCTCTTACAATTTTGGCATAATCTTCTTTTCTTTCCTGCAGTACCCTATCCCTAGCCAATAGGGTATCCAAATAATTCAACTCATCAGAGGTTTTAAACACTATTTCCCCATTTCCCCCTTGTGCTGCTCTGCTTAAAAACGGTTCATATGTGAAGCAAGCGTCAACTTCTCCCTTTATAAAAAGTTCCCCTGCTTCACTGGAGTCTGTTGAAATTATATTCACATCATGTCCCGTCAATCCAGCACTTTTAAGTACTTTATTCAGCAGAAAATGTTCATCTGTTTCAGTTTCAACTGCTATTACTTTCCCAGCCAAATTCTGCATATTTTTTATAGATCTTTTTACCACAAGCCCGTCAGCTCCATTGATAGTTTCCGTGACCAAGATTATTTTGGCTGCCTCCCCCTTACCGTCATAAAGCACAGTGTTAAAATAAGTTGAATGGGTTATATCAACTTTTCCTAAGTAAAGCGACTTCATACTGTCGCTCCATGTTGAAAACTTATGAATTTCAACTGGGACATCTACAAAACACCCTATTTCTTCAGCTATATACCACAACTCACATGGCGGCCAGTCATTTATACCTATTTTAATAGGTGTTTTATATGAACTACATGCCGACATTATAAATAATATGCATATTAAAAACACTGTCTGCCATCTAATTTTTAAAAGCAAAGCTTTCCCTCCCTGAAACAAAATTAAAGTAAAAATAGTGTCAAACAAATTATTGTTATAATAATAAAAAATCGTTTCGACTTTAAAAAACAATACAATTATATCTTTTATAATATTAAAAAACAAGTCAAATTAAATTTATAATTTCACTGTTGCATATTTTTTTTAATTAAAACTCTTTTCTTTGTAAGAAATAAAAAAATATAGTATTATTAAAGGGATCAAAGAAAAGGATGATGGATATGTGGAGAAAAGCAAAATACTACTTAAAAAAATATTATGGCTACGATGATTTTAGAGCTGGCCAAAAGATAATAATAGAAAACATTCTAAACAACAGGGATATCTTGGGGATTCTTCCAACAGGCGGCGGGAAATCCATATGTTACCAGATTCCTGCCCTTTTATTCGGTGGTGTCACCATAGTTATATCCCCTTTAATATCTTTGATGAAGGACCAGGTTGACACATTAAACAATATAGGTATCCCGGCTGTGTATATAAACAGCAGCCTTAACAGGGAAGAATATATAAAAACTTTAAAAAAAATAAGGTCAAAACGGATAAAGTTGATCTACGTGGCTCCAGAAAGACTGGTATTAGATAAATTTTATGAGATTATAAGCAGTAAAAAAATCTCCTTAATCGCTGTTGACGAGGCTCACTGCATCTCACAGTGGGGGCATGATTTCAGAAAATCATACCTCGAAATACCTAAATTCATAGAAAAATTAGAAGAACGTGTCCCTATAGCCGCCCTTACAGCAACAGCTACACCCAAAGTCAGGTCTGATATTTTGGACAAACTATCCCTGTTAGATCCTATGGAGCATATCTCAGGATTTGGGAGGGAGAATTTAGCTTTAAAGGTTTTAGAAGATGAAGACAGCTTTGATTTCTCAAAAAAGTATTTGGAAAAAAATAGAAAAAAGTCAGGTATAATATATGCCTCAACGAGAAAGCAGGTAGACACACTGCATACACAGTTGGCAACCAAAGGATTCAGTGTTTCAAAATATCACGCCGGTTTAAATGAAAAGGATCGAAAAAAGAATCAAGAAGATTTTCTTTATGATAGAGTCAGGGTAATGATCGCCACCAATGCTTTCGGCATGGGTATAGATAAGTCCAATGTACGCTTTGTTCTGCACTGTAATATCCCAAAAGATATTGAGTCATATTATCAGGAAGCCGGAAGAGCCGGAAGAGATGGTGCCCCAGCAGAATGTGTGCTTATCTACAATGAAGAAGATATAGGGTTGCACGAATTTTTTTATAGAGTCCAACAAGGAAACAAATCCGGAATATAAAAAAGAAAAATATTTAAAACTCCAAAAAATGGTGGAATACTGCCACACGCAAACCTGCTTTACTGAGTATATTTTAAAATATTTCGGTGATGAACACCCAAAATCATATTGTGGGCACTGCTCAAACTGTAAAAAAGATGAGAATATAGCAGACCTTACTTTGAGAGCTCAGAAAGTTTTTTCCTGCATAGGGAGAATGAAACAGAAGTTTGGCATCTCCACAGTTGTAAGCGTTCTTTTGGGAGAAGAAGGAAAAAAAATAGAAAAAAACAGATTTAATCTGTTGAGTACATACGGAATTTTAAGCGGTATGACTAGAAATGATCTCAGTGAATTCATCGAGTTTTTAATTCTTGGTTCCTATCTCGAGCTCACCAACGGATCATACCCAGCATTAAAACTAACTGAAAAAGCATATAAGGTTATTTCTGGAATGGAAAGGGTTTTCAGAAAGCTTGATGCACAAGATTTCATCTACGAAGACGAACTCTTTGAAATGCTTTCTCAAGTCAGAGAAAATATTTCAAAACGCGAAGGGCTTCCGCCTTATATTATTTTGTCTGATGCCACCTTAATAGAGATGGCCGAAAAAAGACCTAAAAACCGCTGGGAAATGCTTCAAATACGTGGTGTTGGAAATCAAAAATTCAAAAGCTATGGTTCCGAATTACTACAGGCTATTAATTCATATAACTCTGGAAATGAAAAAAATATTTTCCAATTCAGCTTAAGTGAAGAAAAACTTTCTGAACTTGCTGAAAAACTTAATCTGGATATGCCCCTTTCAAATTTAAAAGAAATTTTATGTGAAACTCTTAAAAATAACCGTTAATAAATTTATTAAATATATTTACTATTAAAAATTTCTTTTAAATTTCTGAAAAATTATGTAAAATGTGATAAGATATATTATTTTCGGAGGTGAATACATTAATGAAGAACTTTAGAACTTTTTTCCTTATGACCTTCCTGACATTAATACTCCTATTCCTTGGAAATCTTATAGGCGGAAGATCAGGTATGACAGTGGCTCTTATTTTTTCATTTTTAATGAACTTTTTTTCATATTGGTACAGCGATAAAATAGTCTTGTCTATGTACAGGGCTCAAGCAGTTAGCAGAGAAACCCACCCTTCACTTTACTCTACAGTTGAAAACTTAGCTAAAAATGCTGGTTTACCTATGCCAAAGGTTTATATAATACCACAGAGGCAGCCAAATGCCTTTGCTACTGGAAGAAATCCCAAACATGCAGCTGTAGCCGTTACAACAGGTATCCTAGAAATTTTAGATAACAATGAACTATCAGGGGTAATAGGTCATGAACTCGGTCATGTTTATAATCGAGATATTCTAGTAAGCACCGTAGCAGCTTCTATTGCAGGTGCAATAACATATATCTCTCATATGGCAAGATGGGCAGCAGTTTTCGGAAGGGATGATGACGAAGATTCCAATCCACTAGCATTGATTCTCACTGCCGTTTTAGCACCAATTGCCGCAATGCTTGTGCAAATGGCTATTTCTAGAACCAGAGAGTACAAAGCTGATCAATTCGGTGCCAAAGTATGCGGCAACCCTAAGTACTTGAGCAGTGCCCTTAGGAAGCTTGATATGTGGAGCAGAAACATACATATGGATGCCAGCCTGGCTACTTCCCATATGTTTATAGTTAATCCCCTTTCAGGTGAAAAAATGGCAGAACTTTTCAGTACGCATCCTAGGATGGCTGAAAGAATAAAGAGATTAGAGAACATGAAATAATTAACCGGCTAAAAGCCGGTTTTTATTTAAAAAAATATATTTAGCTCAAGTTGTTACTTAAAATTATTCGATAAATTACTTATTTTATTTAATCCTATTTTGGACACAAAGTTTCACAGAGATTTAAAACAAGAGCTGCACAGAGAAAACCTCATCCCAGTTTATAGATTACAGACAACAGTGAAGAGATATTTTAACTATTCTCTATTCATTATTAACTACTAACTGATTTATTTACTCTGTGACGCTCACTCTTTTCCTCTGTGTTACTCTGTGACCAAGGTTTTGTATTTTAATTCGTGCCTATTAGTGCGATTCATGACCAAAAAAAATTGTGTACTTGCATGAAATTCAATATTTTTTTAAACAAGTAGTAGCTTGGATTACCAAAAAAATTTAATATTCGGAGGTATTATTATTGGTACTAGAAAATTTACAACCTTTATCTGTAATGAAATATTTTGAGGAAATAAGCAATATACCAAGAGGATCTAAAAACGAAAAAAGAATAAGCGATTATCTCGTTAAATTTGCAGAAGAAAGAAATTTAGAAGTTTTTCAAGATGATTTCTTTAATGTGATAATAAAGAAAAAATCCAGCCCAGGTTATAAACATATTCCAACTGTAATTCTTCAGGGACATATAGATATGGTATGCGAAAAAAATCAAGAAACTGTCCATGATTTTGAAAACGAAGGAATCAAATTGAAAATTGACGGAGATTATATAACGGCTGACGGTACTACACTTGGTGCGGATAACGGGATAGCTGTTGCATTCTGTCTGGCACTGTTAGATTCAAACATTCCGCATCCTAGCTTGGAAGTAGTTCTTACTGCTGACGAAGAGATGGGGATGACTGGAGCTCAAAACTTGGATATCTCCAATTTACAGGGGAAAATTCTCTTAAACCTCGATACTGAGGAAGAAGGGGAATTTTATGTCAGCTGTGCTGGAGGCTCCAGGGGAGTTTTTAAAATACCTTTAGACTACACTTCTTTAAATGAAAATTTAGAAGTATTTGAAATTTCAGTAAGAGGTTTAGAAGGTGGACATTCCGGGGCGGATATACATAAACAAAAAGGTAATTCAAACAAAATTTTAGCCAGAGTTTTGAACGAACTTTCAAAATTAATTTCATTTAATTTAGTTAAGATCTCAGGCGGGGCAAAATCAAATGCAATTCCAAGGGAAGCTGATGCAGTCATTACATTCGATAAAAAAAATTTATCAATACTTGATGAGACTATAAAGAGATATGATTCAATACTTAAAGATGAATATAGATTAAGCGATCCAATGCTTAGTCTTAATTTTAAAAAATATAATAATGAGGTCCAAAAAATTCTGGATATGAACAGCACTGAAAAAGTCATATCTTCAATTTTGCTACATCCAAACGGAATAAAAACTATGAGTTTGGATATACCAGGACTTGTTGAGAGTTCATTAAACCTGGGTGTAATAGAAAGTAAAGGTGACTTTTTGTTTTTAAAGAGTGCCATAAGAAGTTCCGTTGAGTCTATAAGGCAGGAGTTGGAATCGGAATTAGAATTACTAGCAAAAAGTTTATCCTGTAAATTCTTCGTGGATTCCTTTTATCCTGCTTGGAAGTATAAGCCTAAATCAAAAATAAGAGATATCTGTGTTTCTGTATATGAGGATCTCACCGGAAAATCTCCTGAGATAAAAGCTATTCACGCAGGCTTGGAGTGTGGACTTTTTTCAGAAAAACTTAGCGATAGTGTCGATATGATATCTTTTGGACCTAATATTTACGGAGCACACACACCTGAAGAGAGGGTGGAGATAAACTCAATTAATAATGTTTGGAATTATCTAGTCAGATTATTGAATGATATAAAAAATTATTATTAAAAATAAAAGGATGGTTTTCACCATCCTTTTTTAATACAGATATTTTGTTAAATTACATTTAGTTTTTAATTTTATAAACTAATTCATATATTGATCCTTAAACAGCTAAAAAGTTTCATATATACTTTTGAACTCATTTTCGTTTTCTAAAAATATTTCAACTAGCTTGGGTTCAAACCGATCCCCCTTTTCAGAGACAATAATTTTTTTGGCTTCTTCATGTGTAAACGATGCTTTATAGCATCTTTTGCCTCTAAGTGCATCATATACATCTGCTAGGGAAACTATTCTAGCTTCTAAAGGAATTGACTCTCCTATAAGCCCATGATACCCTTTTCCATCCCATCTTTCATGATGATAGGCAATTATATTTTCACAAAGTTTGCCTAACTTAAGTTTTTTGATAAGCGCTATTCCCATTTTACTGTGACTTTTCATTACTTCAAATTCATCTACTGTAAGTTTTCCACTTTTTTCCATAATTCTATCCGGTATCCCAAGTTTTCCAATGTCATGAAGAACAGAATAAAACTGCATATTTTTTGCAAAAATTTTAGAATCAGTATATTTTTCAGCTAAAAATCCACTGAGCAAACTAACCCTTTTAAAGTGATTCGATGTATCATTTTGATCATATGCATAAAACTCATCAAAAATTTCTATCAGAGTATTCACTATGAATTGTGAACTTTTATACCTATGATTCCCCACTTTTTTAACAAAAATTTCTTCCAATTTTTTAATCTTTTGCAGCTCTAAGTTATCAAGTCCAAATTGAAGCACCGCATCAAAGATCTTTAAATCCTGCTTCCTCTTAAAAAGTTCACCCAAATCCATTTCAAAAATCAGATATTTCAACGTATTCTCTTTAAAAGGAGTTTTAGTCTGTAATTTGTATATCATATGGCATCCCCTTTCTAAAATAGAATACGACAAAAATCTCACTTATACTTCTTAATTAAAATATATCATATAAATTTTCTAAAATCAAGTTTTTTTAGCTTTTTGTCGCTATAAAAGACGACATAAAAACATTTTTATAGATAGTTTTTCACGAAAATATCTTCAGCTGAAATAATTCTTTTAAATTTATTATAAAGAATTTGATAATGACAATCTAAAATAAATTATTTTAGATAATATGGAAAAAGCTTTTATTTCAAGGCTATTCACTCTTTTCATAATCACTGACATCACCGCTATTTTTAAGTTGCATATAACAATAATAATAAAAAACACCATCTCTCTTAAAATTACATAAGTTTAAAAAGAATTTTTTTTAAGAAAAAATGTCGGTGTTTATATTGACAAATTGGAATATATATGGTAATTCTATAAGTGAGATGGGAGAGGATTTTATGAAAGTTTTATCAGCTGTTGACAAAATTATTGAATTGCGGAAACACTACAAGATTAACCAGGCTGATTTGGCAAGGGGTAAAATTTCCAGAAGTCATCTCGGAATGATTGAAATTGGAAAAACAAAACTGAGCCGGCGTGCTGCTGAGATCCTTGTCAATAATTTTAATGAGATTTTCGTTGAAAGGGGGATTGATAAACAGGTAACTGTCGATTATATACTTGAGAGTCAGACAGACCAATTACGAAAAATAAGAGAAGATTTTTTGTCGAAATTAAATGGTGAAGAAGATGATATCGGTAGTAATATTGAAGAGATCGAACATTTTGCAAGTGAATTTGATCCAGATACTAAAATCGCACTTTACAAAGCTATCGGTGACAAATTATCAGAAAAAGAATTTTATAAAAGAGCTGCCAGTTATTATTTGAGAATATTAAATGATCTAATTTCAAAAAAAAATTATGAGATTTTAGGAGAAGTTAGCTTGAATTTAATCCGGATAAATTTATTTTATCATAATTATGATGAAATGCTGGATTTAGGAAAGTTAATTAAAAAAGAAGTAAATAACTTTGATGTTGAAGTTCGACAGAAAATTATTTTCAACTTAGCTTTAGCGTACGATGGACTAAAAAAATTCGACACAGCTCTGGAGTATTACACTTCTTTAGATGATATCGTAACAGATCCAGAAAGAATCTTCCACTTAAATAATATGAAGGCTCTTTGCTATGAAGGTTTAAAATCTTACGATGAAGCTATTTCACTATATCGTGGAATGTTATTAAGGCATGGGGATATCGGTAAAAAATTAATAGTAAGTGCTAACCTGATGTACATATCACAAGTTCAAGATAACCACGAAAGGTGTAAATTCTATTTAAGAAAAAACAAACAACTTTTAAATGAAATTTCAAATAATAATTTAGGCATAGACTATCTAGAAAGAGTTTACTACAGTATGGCTGAAGCGGCAGAATATTTAAACAGAATCAAAGATGCCGTTCAATACTATTCAAAAGTTTTCTTAACAAGTGATAATGACATGCTACTATCAAATATTAGTTTTAAATATCAAGCTATGGGACGCTTACTCAATCTTTCTAATGAGAAAAATATCGAATTAATTAAAAAAGTTGAAGTTGCTTATTTTAAATTACTTGAACAAAAAGAAAATTTAAAATTAGGTTATCGTTTCCTATACTATTACAATAAGTATAATTTTAATTCTGAGCAAAAATCATTTTTAGAAAAAATTAATAAAGTCTAGGGAGGAATTACTATGAAAAAATTATTAATGGCCTTAATTTTTATGTTTGCTATCTTAACTGTTAGCCAGGCTGCTCCATATTCTACTAGAAGAGTTACTTCTGGCGGATGGGATATGTTAGAGGATGTTAACGCTCCATATTCTACTAGAAGAGTTACTTCTGGTGGATGGGATATGTTAGAGGATGTTAACGCTCCATATTCTACTAGAAGAGTTACTTCTGGCGGATGGGATATGTTAGAGGATGTTAACGCTCCATATTCTACTAGAAGAGTTACTTCTGGTGGATGGGATATGTTAGAGGATGTTAACGCTCCATATTCTACTAGAAGAGTTACTTCTGGCGGATGGTAAAAAAATTACCTCAGGTTTTCCTGGGGTTTTTTTATTGCAAAATTTTAAAAGGAAAAAATATATTAATTTAGTAAATATTAGAAAGAACATCTTATATAAAAAGGGGGAAATTTTATGGAGATAAGACACGATAAAGCTGAAAGGATTTTTTATATAGAGCAGAACGGTAAATCAATTGCAGAAATGACCTATTATTTTAGAGAAGAACGCGAATTGGTGATTAACCATACTTATGTTTCCCCGGCAATGAGAGGTAAAGGAATTGCAGAAAAACTTGTCAACAAAGGTGTCGAGTTTGCAAGAGAAAAGGACTATAAAATTTATCCTACCTGTTCTTACGCAAAAGTCATTCTTAATAAAGGCAAAGAATATGAAGATATTTTATTAAAAAATTGAGAGGGGATTTTCCCCTCTCATTCTATTTCTAAAAATACGCCATCTACTTGATAATCCGAACCCAGAGCTTGACGCACTAATAACTTATAATCTTCCAGCTGTCGCTGATCTTTGCTTTCACCAGTTTTATAGTCAATGATAAGAGTATACTTATTATCATAATCTATATTAAGGCGATCTAAACGGTGCTTTCTTATACCATTTTTTAATTTCTCAACAATCTCATATTCCGTATACACTTTATACTTTGCATTGAAAATATCATATTTTAAAACTTTTTCGTCATTAAATAAAAAATTAATTATTCTATCCAAAGTTCTAGCCATATTTTTTTTACCAAACATATTACCATACTTAAACAGAGTCATTTTAGTAGCCAATTCACGTTCTTCATCGGTGTTATATTTTATAAACTCCAAATAATAATGCATTGCAAGACCCTTTTTTCTTTTATTTTCCTTTTCTATATCCAAGCTATAGTATCCCTGTTTTTTTGATATAAGCTCTTCTAAACCAACACTATCCAGCCTTGTACTGGAAAAATACTTATTTATCCCCACTGGTACCTTGACAGAGACTTTTTCAAAACTATCTTCTTCTACAAAAGTCCCCACACTCTTAAAGTATTCTGCTTCCCCCTCTTCAAACTCCAGTTCCAAAGCGTTTTTTATCCCGTTGATATAGAATTTTTCTTTAGAGTTTTCAAGATCACTTGCAATATCCATAAAAATAAACAAGTTCTTTTTCGGCCTAGTGAGGGCAACATAAAAATTATTTATCTCTTCCAGTTCCTCTTTCTCTACTTGTTCTGATTCGAAATCAAGGCCCAGAACATCAAGTATATCCTTGTATTTCGGGAAGCATAGAAGATAATCTTTTACACAGGTATAGTCCTCGGAAAATTTTATATAAAACTTGAAATTATTAAAGTTTCCCTTTCTGCTTTCTTTAAAGTAGAAAAATTCCGTATCGAATTCCAGCCCCTTAGACTTATGTATGGTCATAAGTTTCAATGCGTTGCTTTCTTCTACGGCCAACTGCTTCAATGCTTCTGAGTTTTTATTCTCCTCCACATAATATATAAATTCATCCAAAGAATTGTACCCTCTAAGCAGCTGGTAAAAATAATATATATTTTTCAGGTCGCTGTTGCTGTTAAATTTTTCCGTTATTCCAAACTCTTCAAAAAAAGACCTTACGGTATCTTTTATGCTGCTGTCTTCACTTTGGAAATTCGACACCCTCTTTTTACTATAACCTTTTACATATCCAAGCACCACTTTAAGCCTTTCAGATGCATCCAGAGTTTCTCCGCCGTTTAGATACTCTTCTACTTCGCTTCTATGCTGTAGCAAGTATTTTAATTCCACCCCATCTACATCGACTACTACATCCCTCAAAAAACATATCAATGAAAAATAATCTTTGTATACGAGGTATTTAATAAAATAATATATCCCCTTTACACCCCTGTGCTCGACTATACTCTGACCGTCATTTGTAATATAGGGTATCTTTTCGTCGTCCAGTCTGGCTGCTATCTCGTTGAGCTCCTTTTTTCTTCTGGCAACTACAGCTATTCCGCTATAATTTCCATTCCTTTCTTTGATGGTGTCCACCAGTTTTTCAACTGCATCTTCTTCGCTGGTTTTACCATAAATATTCGCCTCGACATACCCGCTGTTCTTATTGTCTAGGTGCTTGACGTCCTGGTATTCCCACCTGTCATCATTGCCGTTGAAAAACCTGTTCACAAATTCGATTATATTTTTTTCACTTCTAAACGAAGTTTCCATCCTCTCAACTTGAGCACCGGTTATTTCGTCGAGTCTTTCAAATAGTTTCTTCTCTCCGCCCCTCCAACCGTAAATACTCTGTTTCTCGTCACCGACACTTATGAGGCTCTTGGCGTTTGCTATAAGCGGTAGAAGTATTTTCCACTGAAGTATACTTGTATCTTGAAACTCATCGATGAACATTGTGTTTATCCTGTTACCAATCAGTTGGTAAAGATAGTCGCTTGCCCGGCCTTCTGACAACAATCCGAGTTTCTTTTTAGAGAAAAATTTGTATGTATAGGTAGATATATCACTGTGGGTAAACTTTTTGTCTGCAAACTTGAACCTGTCGTATATTTCGAAAACATGGTTCGAAAAACTTAAGATCTCTTCCTCAGCCGGCAGTACCACCTCATCATATATATACCTAGCAAGTTTCTCTTTAAACTCAGTGTAGCAAAGAACTGTTTTCTCATAAAGTTCCCCTGTCTGCGGAACTTTTTTTGTTGGTTTTATAAATGACTCTGTCCAAAAATTCTTTTCCCTTATGAGCTCTTTGAAATTATCAATCAAAAACTTTTTCTTTTCTTCTATACTCTCCAACTTCAGATACCCTCTGAATTTAGTTTTGAAGCCCGCATCCAAGGATTTTTCTGGATTTTTTATCTTTCCCGCCTCTCTGATTAATGCAAGCATCTCTTCAAAGAGAATGAAAAAATCCGAGAACCCCTTTTTCGTCTTCGGGCTTAAACTTTGTCCGTTTTCAATTGCCAAAAATTTCCACCTGTCATTTAACAGGTATTTTATCAGGCTGAGGTAATCGTCTATATTCTTGTATGCCCTGTTTTGAAAAAACATCTCCAACTTGTTGAAATATTTTCGTTCAGATATCAATTTTTTCAGTACATTTTCAATATAAAACTCATTCTTGTCGTCGTCAATTATTTCATATGAATATATATTGAGATGCGGTGCAATTGATTTTTTAAAAAGCATATTCGTAAAGCTGTCCAGCGTATATATCTTCACTTTTTCTTTGTTGGCGAGCATTTTCTCATAGGAATTTTTTAAGATATCCTCATTAATTTCCAGATCCGGGTACAATTTTTTTAAATTTTCAATTATTTCATCACGAGCACTGCCAGACGCTCCTAAAAGCAAAGCCAAATGCTGAAAAATTCTAACCCGTATTTCGGCTGTTGCTTTTTTTGTAAAAGTCATGACAAGTATCTCTTCAAAATTTTCACCTTTTAAAATAGCAGCTATATATTCCAAGGAAAGCCTGTATGTTTTCCCTGTACCTGCACTGGCCTTTAAAACCTTCCTATTCATTGTCCCACCTCATTTGACATATTTGCCTGTATTCACAATTTCTGCATGCCGACACTTTTTGAGTACGTGCATAACGGCTGCTCCTTAAAAAATCCTCTACTTCTGCTCTCACTGAGTCCCTGCTGAGTATATTTTTTCTGGGTTTATCTGACATCAGCTTGTTTTCCAGCATATTGTATATATACTTTTTTGCCAAGTCTCCCTCTCCGTAAAATAATATAGAATAAAAGTCAAGCTGTGAGATATCTCCCTTACCGGTCTTATAGTCGTATATATTCTTCGAAGACCCGGTTTCTATCAAGAGATCCATTCTTCCTGTGAGGTTTACTTGCAGTCCAAATTCAGCTTCTTCAATTAATTCTGCTGTTCCACTCATTTCGGAAACAAAAGTTTCTATGGAGTCTTCTGAGAATTTCTTTTCAAGTTCACTGTAAAATTTAACGGCGCCATCCAGCATGATGGGGAATATAATCTTCTTATAATACTTTAGATAGTCTACAGGAACCTTAAGTTTCAAGTTAGCCAATTGTTCCTCTAAAATAGCCTCCAACCTTGGCCTGCTTACGCTGAAATTCCCACTTTTTAACTCTTCTGTTTTCAATTTAGCCACCATTTCCATAAAGTTATGGCTTATTATCCCCAGCAGTTTCGCGTCTATCTTGTATTCAGGACTGAATATCTCTTCCTGAACTTTGACTAATCTTTTGAGGAAAAAATAGTACCTGCATTTTAAAAGATCACCGTAGGAATAACTGCTGATATCCAACTTCCCGTTAAAATCTTCATGCAAAAGCTGCATGTTATCCAACCTTTTTGCATATGAGTCCCCTAAAAGCTCTTTGGAGCTTATGATAAATTCATGCGACTTGAACATTTCTCTTACAGCCTGTATACAGTCCTCTTCAGAATATTCAGGTTCTAAATACTCCAGGCAATATACAAATTTTAGTTCCTCCACAAAAGAACTCATATCAATATTTTTCTCTTCGTTTTCGAGACCGAAAACAATCACATCTTCGCAGGAAAATATATGTCTGAAAAAATTATATTTTTCTAGTTTAATCGACTGTTCCTGAGTGGGTATGCCCAATTTTTCTTTTTGACTGTCTGTTAATAAAAAAGAGTTCTTTGCTTTTGAAGGGAGCATCCCTTCATATATGTTTAACATAATAAGTCTATCCCGTTTTATGTCTCCGCCGTCCAATAAACTTTCAAAATTTACAACCATGCCTTCATTTGAAAATTTAGCATATGATATAGGTTTATGCCTAAGATACTTCAATATCAACCTGAAAAGCCCCTCCGCTATCCTGCTATTGGAAAAATAAGAGTCCCAACTATTCAGTATCCCCATTTCTTCTATTAACACTACCTCTGAAAGGGCTTCAAAATACTTTGGAATTACATCAGCAAACTCAAAGTCGTCTACGCATTGAAAATCAAAACACTCCTTATCTCCTAAAAACTCTGTAAAATCTTCCAGTGTATTCAATGAATAAAGCTTAGTAATATCCTTAAGTATACAAGCCACCCTGCTTAAGTTTAATTTACCACCAATCACTAATTCATCTATAAAGCTATTCGTGACATATTTATAATCCCAGGAAACCAGTTTTAAAAACTCCCTATATTCATCCACATCAATTTTATAGTAATCTCTAAAGATATCCGAATTAAGAGCCTCCATCAAAGCGTCTACGCGTATATGAAGTTTCATATCTCTATACTCAGAGCCTTCCAGAATGAGATGCCACTTGCTCAAAAAATGAAACAGTGTGGATTCTGACAACCTCACGTCGGTTTTAGTCCTTATTAAATTTTTGCAAAGAATTTTAGCGTAGTCCATTGATTCAGCGTCAGCATCCAAAACCTGATATTCATCACTTTCAACTGTGCTGGTCAAGTTGATTAACTGCATAAATTTATCTCTGGACTTGAATATTTTTATATTACTCTTCAGTGCTTCCGGACAGGAAACTTGTTTCAACGTCAAGTCTTCCTCGTCAAAATCTCCTTGCAGTATCTGAAGAACTATTTTAACATCAAATTCCGAGCACAATTTAGACAAAATACATTTTTCTAGAGGCGAAAAATCCAATTTATTTACAAATACAATTTCATCATAATCAGAAATTAACGACAGGTTTATATTTTCCAGCTTTTCCACTTCACTCTGGAGGGTATACGAATATTTCTCCAAAAGACCGTCGAAGCTGATTTTTATCTTCTGAAAATCTGTGTACACCTCGTCCTGCCAATTTTCCAGGTCTTCCAGTTTGTCAATTTGATACTCATTTAAAAGTCTGTAAAATCCAAGAAAATTCTCCGCTGTGTCGATCACGTCATAATAGTTTTCGACTCCCATTTTATTTTTTAGATCCCTACTTAATGCCTGATAAAAAAGAAGCACGGGTTTCTCCTCTTTCAACACTATTTTATCGGTTAAAAATATCTTTTCCCTCAATTCACTTACTGTAAGAAACAATGACCTCTCAGCTATTTTTAATCCCATAGACTCATAATAAAGCTCCCTGGCAATATTTCTGTTGGAAGCTTTTTCAAATATATATATCTTAGGTTTATCTTCTAAAACAGTTTTAAATATGTCCTGCTCATAAGAGATGTATTCAAAGTTCAAGTTCACCACTCCCGCTGATTTTTTTTAATCTCTGCAAAACTTCTATGAGCTCAGGAACCGAATTCCTTCCCCCTATCTTTTCAACCGAAACTGCAGATGTCATGGATGCCATTCGTAAATTATCTACAAATCCCAACTTTTGCAAAATTCCGTATACAAAAGCTCCATGAAATATATCCCCCGCGCCGGTTGTATCTACAGCATATGCAGGAAATGCTTTCATATGCAAAACCTTTTCGGACTCTTCATATATAAGCCCCCTCTCGCCTAGTGTAACCACTATCTTCCCTGGAGTGAGCTTTCTTAATTTTTCAATAACATAAGCCGTATCCTCCGGAACCTTGATAGATTTCATCTCGCAGTATTCCAATGCAAATTTCTCAGAGCAGATAAAATAATCTGAAACAGGCGCCAATTTCAAGGTACCCTCCCTTACAGATCCGGCATCCAGCACTGTTACTGCATTTGTATATTTTTCTCTTGCAGCAAGCGATGCTTCGAGTTCATGCCCGTCGAAAATAATTACTTCAGGCTTTTTTTTCATAGCATTAAAATCTATATCCAAGTCAAAATACTTCATTTTTCTGTTTATAACTGTCCTGCTACCATTTCTTTTATTCACCATAATTACCGAAAGCGAAGTACAGTAATCTTCTAACACTTTAACTAATGAGGTATCTGTCTTCACACCTTTAAATTCAGTTAGTATTTTCTCTCCATATAGGTCTGCCCCTATCCTACCGCATAAAGTAGTATCTACACCCCATTTTGAAAGGAGAAAGGCCGCATTGGAAGCTGGACCTCCGCCGCTTTCCAGACTTTTATCCACTTGATACTTGCTGTTTTCCCTTGGGAATTCATTCAGCTCAACTCTCAAATCATAAACTATTTGTCCTATGGCAAGTACCGACATAATCCCACTCCCTGTATAAATATGATTTTCAGCTGCATACATAACTCAAGGCAGCATAATATATATATTATCACATATTCCCAAAATAAAAAATATCCTTTGATGCGGTTCAAAGACCACATCAAAGGATATCTAAAAACTTTAATAACGAAGTACCAGATAGATGCTGGAAATAATCATCGAACTTCCTCCCATTAGGAGTCCATATTTCAAAAACTCAGAAAAACTTATTTTTCTGCCTGATTTACTAGAAGCACTTACTGCAACTATATTTGCAGCTGATGCTATGATGGTAAAATTCCCACCCAAACAAGCTCCAAGTGAAAGCGCCCACCAGAATGACTCAATTCCTCCCGGGAAGCTTTCAGCTAAAACATGAATAATCTTGGAAAATGTAACTGTATGCGGGACGTTACCCATAAGCGAAGAAGAAATTGCCGAAAACCAAAGTATGAACATCTCGGCAAGAACTGAATTACCACCTGTAAAAGCGATAATTTTATCTCCTATCATTTCAATCAACTTAACCTCTTCTATACCCTTAACAAGTATAAACAGCCCCATAAAGAAAAACAGCGTATCCCACTCCACCTGGCTAAGAGACTTGTGAGGATCTGAATTTGTTATTATGGAAAGCAGCATTGCCCCGCTTACAGATACAACTGCAAGCCCGTTATGAAAAATGCTGTCAGTCAAAAATCCAAAAATAACCATGGAAAATATGATCAACGCTTTTATCATATCACTTTTGTTTTTCAATGACCTGGACGGTTTCATATCCAGTATCCTTGCTTTTAAATCCCTGGAAACCTCCATCTTTCTCACAAAAAGCAAGTACATTATCAAAATGAGAAATAACAGATTTATAATTGCAACTGGCGCCACGTTTACCAAAAAAGAATTGAACCCCAGTCCGGAAGAACTCCCTATAACCAGGTTCGGCGGATCCCCTATAAGTGTTGCGGACCCTCCGATATTTGAGGCAAATATCTCGGTCATTATAAACGGAAACGAGTCTAGCTCCAGCTGATCTGCTATAAATATAGAAACCGGTATCATTAATAGTATAGTCGTAACATTATCCAAAAAAGCTGAAAATATAGCCGTTAGTATTGCAAGAAGGGCTATTATTCCAAAAGGCTCCCCCTTCACTATTTGGGCAACTTTTATTGCAAACCACTGAAATATCCCTGTGTCCGAAAGTACATTGACTATTATCATCATCCCAAAAAGCAGGAAAACTATTTCTAAATTTTCAAAAAGAGCTTCAAATGCCATATGTTCATCGATTATACCTGTTAAAACCATAAGCATACCGCCGAACATGGCAACCCACACTGGTGGGATTTTTTCGCTTACTATCAGTATGAAGCTGAGTATAAAAATAATAACAGCAATTGAAAGGTGTACCATGAAAACCTCCTTAGCCCACTATTTTTGTAAAGATAGAATCGACAATTTTTATACCGTCAACTGCAGCACTCACTATCCCTCCTGCATATCCGGCACCTTCCCCTACCGGGTATAGTCCTTTTATGCTCACCGATTCACCATGCTCATTTCTTGTTATTTTTACCGGTGCCGAAGTCCTGGTTTCGGGGGCTATCAAGTTTGCGTTTTCAGATATAAAAAATGGATTTCTGCTCCAATATTTAAATGCCGCCTGCATATTTTTTGTTATAAATTCAGGAA
>CAXXCR010000016.1:0-4798 GCA_963668015.2 uncultured Ilyobacter sp.
GTTAAAAAGTTATTAGAAATAAATAATATATAAGTTATTGGTAAGATTATAATTATTGAATTTAAAATAACTGCATAAACTTGTTTCGTCTTCACGCCCAAAGTCATTAGATTTAAACTTGCAGAATATAAACTAAGAACTGCAATTGATATTAATGCACCAACTTCGGTAATTAAATATGGGATAAACAACCATGAAGGCAATATTGCTCCTATCATCTCTATAGGATTAGATGATGTAGCTAATCCGGGTAACTGTTCTGCAATAATAATTCCAGTAAATGTCAATGCGGACAGAGGTATAAATGCTCCTGACACAACCGCAAAAAGTATTCCTTTGTTACTATTTGCCTCTTTTTGATATCTACTATAATCTGCACCGGCAATAGCCCAACTTATTCCAGTACCTGCAGCTATTATTGTAACTGCCGGTATAAAATTAGTAATCCAATTACTTGTTTTAATTTGATATATTTCGTCCCACTTTGCGTGTAATAAAACATAAGTAATAACAATTAGAGTTAATATACCAAAAATAGTTGCAAATAATTTCTGAAGAAAAATAACTGTTTTTCTACCAAATATACTTACAGCTATAGTTAAAAACAAAAAGATTAATAAACTTATAAACTGTGTAGTTATATTATGGGTCAATTTAAACAAATCGACCTAAATCGTCATAGGATTTTCTAATATGCCTAAGTTCGTTAAATCAAAAAATATTATTTTGTAATAGTTATTGGAGGTTTTACCTTAACTAATTTCCATAGTTCATCCATATCTTTGTTTGTTAGTGCAATGCATCCCCTGGTCCAATCAAACTTCTGAACAATAGAACCTAACCATCCGAAACCGTTTTTTTGACCGTGTATCATAATTAGTCCTCCGGGATCATAATTATTTTTTCGGGCATTTGAAATATCCTCTTTATTTGGATAAGAGATGTGTATAGCTTTGTAATAAGAACTGTCTGCCTTTTTATAGTCAAGCAGATATTGACCTTCAGGAGTTTTGCAATCACCTTCCTGCTTTTTAGCTCCTTCCGGATTTCGACCCAATGCTATTTTATAGGACTTAAGTATTTTACCGTTTTCCAATATATAAAGTTTCCGTTCTGATTTTTTTACCAAGACAGAAATAGTATTACTTTGAGAATACAAGCAGATAGAAAAGGAAAATAATCCAAAAATAATTAATTTATTAATTATTCCTCTAAGCATTTCTTCGGCCATTTAAATTTTTTAATAAACCATTTTATAATTTTATTTAAGAATAACGGTATAAGGAAAATCAGAACAAAAAATAAAATGTTAATAAAGTTCGTATTCAAATCCTTATTTATAAATGGATAAAGAACACATATTCCAGGAAATAAAATTGATAACAAAGCCTCAAATAAAGCAGAAAGAATAATTGTAGTACAGTCTATTTTATTATAGAAAGCACTAATCCATAAACAACTGAACCAACATGCCAAAAAAGCATATGATAACTTAGAATTGCTATCAAGAAATAAAAAATAAATAATAATAAAAATAAAATTTGGGAAAATTAAATAAAATATAGCTTTTATTAAAGAATTTATTTTATCATTCATCTGATAACCGTTAATTTAATATTTTGCTGTTTGGATTTTATAATATCTTTTTTTAATCTGTCTGTTTGTTCGTTTCCATACATCCCACCGCCAACATCAATACATCCTTTCGACCCAGGTCTTTGTCCTCCATGAATAAAGAATCCTTTTCTACCATGAGTATCTGTTTTTGAATCAGGATGAATTGTTATTCTCCAATCACCCCAATCAGAATAGCCGCCTAAGTTTCTGACATAATCGCGAAAATGATTTGGGTCACTCAATTCTTTAGGCATTAGATGATATTTCCCGATAGGAATAGGCCCTTCATTTGACAAATTCGTACTATCCGGATCATTCATATGCTTATTCAAACCAGATGTTGCCTCAATTGAATAGTTTCCGGAAGGAGCATTAATTATTTGCAAAGTGCCTTCTGAGATAAAAAAATTAATTGACATTTTGCTTTTATCTACCTTACTACCCTGACTATAGGTATTGGGTTCTTCTCCTCTGCATGCTGGACTTGCCATTATAAATACCTCCTTAAATTCTTGTTGATCCTGTATAACTATGTGTTCTTGTATTCCAATCCCATAAAACGGGTTCATAATTATTACTTGTTCGCTGACGAAATGAAATGCACAAACAATCAAAAAGTATAACCTTATGACCGTCTTCAATGCCGGTTCTTACGCTTTCTACAAATACTTTATGAAAGTAATAGGCATATGAAGCTTTTTCACTGTCCGGATTAACTTCGTAGACAACCATTTCTTCTATGGTTTTCTTATTTTTTAAACTGGAAATTAACTGACTTGTACCGGTATCTGTATCCTCAAGTTCTAATGTAAATGTACTGCCTTTTTCTGACATCATATCATCTGAAGCTATCTCTTCCCATTGGCCGTTTCTTAGTATTGCTTTGCTTGATAAAGTATCCGGGAGTGATCTTAAATCACATCTAATGCCGTTTCTTGCAACCTTTGATTTTAAATTTCCATTTACACTTGATTTTATACTTGGATTTTTAAATATCGCTATTTGCATTTCTCCTTCTCCCTTAGTGTTAATTATTTGATTCTTTTATTATTCTATTGAGTCTGTAAATAGTAGACATGCTAACGTTCAAAGCCTTAGCTAATTCTTTTATATCACAGAGAGGATCTTTCAAAGCATCCTTTGCTATTTTCTCTTTTTCAGGTGTAAGCGATTTGGGTCTTCCTCCAAGACGTCCTCTTGCTTTTGCAGCTTTTAATCCGGCTTTTGTCCGTTCCCTTAGACGGTCTTTCTCGGTGTTCTGCAAGAAGAGCAAATATTCCAAAAACAAGTCTCCCGTTAGATGAAGTTGTATCAAATAAATCTTCGGTTAAACTTTTAAAATTTATATTTCTGTCTTTTAGTGAATCTACTATCTTAAGTAAGTCAACGGTACTTCTTCCGAGACGGTCGGATTTCCAGACAACAAGAGTATCACCTTCTCTTAAGTAATCTAAACATGCTTCCAAACCGGGTCTTTGACATCTGCTTCCGGAAGCAATATCTTTATAGAATTTTGCTACAACCGTAATTTTTCAATGCATCTTCCTGAAGTGCTAAATTCTGTTTATCTGTGCTTACTCTTATGTAACCAATTTTATCTGTCATAAAAAACCTCGTTAATACTAATCTAAATTATCATATCTCATAAAATAAGCAAGTTTTGAAAAAATGATTATAAAATAAGTTTTGAAAATCTATTTTATACTTGAAATGATAAATTATAATTTTCATAAATAATATTGTCTAAAACGAACGTTTTTGAAAACATAAGGAGTTTGCAATGTATGTAATTAATATTCTCAAAAAAAAGAGAAATTGAAGATTTTGACAGACCTCCATTATTTAACAGCGAAGACAGAAAAAGATTTTTTTATCTATCCAAGGCTGCATGCAGAATTCTTGAAACATTGAGACATCCCACAAACAAACTCTGTTATATTTTACAACGAGGTTACTTTAGAGCCTCATGTAAGTTTTTTAATCCTGCATATTACAACCAGAAGGATGTAGAATATATCTTAAAACAGTTAAATATAACTTGTAGAACAGGTTTCTCTCTCAGATTATACTCCAAGCAGTTATAAAAGGCAGCAGAAGTTCATCCTTGAAGAGTATGGTTTTAGTGAGTTCAATCAAAAACTAAGAAACGAATTGGAATTGGAAGCTTACAAGCTATGTTTAAAAAATATAAAACCCAAAGTAATATTAATTTCGCTTCTGGATTATTTGAAATATAAAAAAGTTGAGTTTCCAACTTATTATGTTCTTGCAGAAATAATTACTATTGCTTTAAGAAAATTTGATAATGATATATCTGATAAAATTAATACAACTTTGAATGAGCCTGATAAGCTATATCTTGATGACTTACTTACATATTCAGATGAATATATTTATGGAAATAAAAGTGATAGAAGTATAAAAACATATAAACTTACATTGCTCAAAAAATTTACTCATTCATTAAGACCCTCCCAGATTAAAAAGAATATAAATGAGTTTAAAGAACTTGAGTTAATTTTTAAAAAAGTTGAGCCCGTTATCAATAAAATAGGGTTATCGAATCAGTTAATACAATATTATGCACAGTTTGTTATAAAATCACAGGTTTTTTAGGTTAACAGATCAACTCCAGGGAGAAAATATCTTCTTTTAATATCATTTATAGCTTATCAATATTATAAGCTAAATGATATGCTGATTGACAAATTTATTCAGGCATCACAAAGTATTTTGAACACAAGTGAAAGAGAACATCGTGAAAACTTCTTTAATTCCAGAAAAAAAAGATCAAAAAGAATTCTTGACGTATCAAATAATGTAAGCACTCAAATAACAGATTTTAACAAAGCAAAAGAAATTATCTTTTCAAGTGACTTAGATGCAGAAGAAAAAATATTGAAACTGAAGTCAATATTTACTGAAGAATTCTCTGATAAAACAAAAAAAATACAGAAACAACTCACAAAAGTGGCAAGCGAGACAAATGGAATTATAAAAAATTCAGACTATTATAAAATGCTGGAAAATAAATCAATCAGACTTCAAAACAGAGCTTCTGACGTCTTAAAAAACATTTGTTTTGATAAAGAATCTTCTAATAAAGAACTTTTATCAGCAATTGAATATTTTAAAACTTCAAAAAATCTATCAACAGAGAAATCACCTGTTGAATTTCTAA
>CAXXCR010000017.1:0-49865 GCA_963668015.2 uncultured Ilyobacter sp.
GGTTTAGAGGATTCCTCTTTATGGGGATATAAAAAGAACCCTCTTGAAGAAACTAATGGATTTTTTGTAGCATTTTCTAGAGCTAAAAAATGTATGTATTTTACATATTGTCATAATAGAAATGGTTATAGACAAAGTTATTTAGAAATAAAAAAACTTTATGATCTTTTAAATATATCAGGAGTTGCAATTTATAAAATTAATAAAGATTTTTAAAAAGACCTATAATTTAAATAATTATAATAGAAAATTCCTGTAAATTTTTACAGGAATTTTTTTGAATTACTTTCAAATTATATTGATTAATAATACATCCCATTATTGGCTAGTTTTAATCCTTCTTCTTTTGTCACTGGTTTATATCCTTTCAATAATAAATCTTTTATATAAATTTTATTATATTTAAATGAAAAGATTAATCCTACTATTACCCCTCCTACACCATAAGTAAAGTAACCTAATAAAAAAGCGAGTAAAAACATAATAACTGCCCATTTTAAGTCGCCTCTTATTAGAGGAACAAAAAATCCAAAGAAAAAAACAGTCCAAGAAAAACCAATTTTAACTTCTTTTTTTAAATTATTTTCGTGAATTAATAAAACTTTGCTCATAGATAATTATCACCTCGTTATATTATTAGTAACTTTTAATAAAGTTAGGGTTGATTGATTCTATATTTTTAAAAAATTCATGTGCGTCTTTTTTACTACCATCAAAAGGAATTTTAATAGTGTCATTTGAAGTTTTGATTTCAATACGTTTCCCCGTGCTACCAGACCACAATAATAAACCACTAATAAGCAGCAATGGGATAGCAAATGTTAATAAACCAAAGATTAGAAAGATACTTCCAAATATTAAATCACTAATATCTAAATCTTTTTTTAATTGTACTAATTTAATATCTGGGATATTAACTTTAATTTTTTTTGGAGCCTTTTTAAAGAAATATAAAAAAACTTTTTGCTGCTCAATGTCAATACTATTATTATTAAAAGTAGCATCTGAACCAGTCATTTTAATGATAAGAGATCCTAAACTTTTTCTGTGTAGAAAATTGTAA
Organism: uncultured Ilyobacter sp.; assembly: GCA_963668015.2. Lineage (GTDB taxonomy): Bacteria > Fusobacteriota > Fusobacteriia > Fusobacteriales > Fusobacteriaceae > Ilyobacter_A. Next base: position 1,064 of record CAXXCR010000017.1, read on the forward strand.
TAAATGTCAGAGGATTCAGAGGAAATTGAATCGATTTTGTCAATGTCAGTTTTTATTTCTCCTACATTGGCGTCATTTTCAAGTTTAGTCCCACATTTAGAGCAAAATTTAGAATCATTAGGTAGTGCTAATCCGCAGTTTGTACAAAGCATAAATAACCTCCTTAAAATATAAAAATTGTTAATATTATACTTGTGAAAGTTCAAAATCCTTTATTTTTTTGAATTTTCATAAAATTTAAAATAAAAATCTTTGAATATAGAGACGATCTATCATTTGAAGTATAAGTTTAAAATATTGGAGCTTTGAAAAGCGTATGATAAGTAAAAAAAATGTATCATTTGATACATTTTTTTTGAAAAAAATCATTTTATAGAGTATAATTAATACAGATAGTACAAATAATACAATTCGAGGTGACGCTTTTGGCAAAATTAGTAAATTTTAGAAAGGAAGAAATAATTGAGTATTTAGAAAAATATAAATCTTTAATATTAAATGATAAATATAAGGTCGCAATAGATCCTGGAAGAAGAGAAGAAAATTATAAATTTATTGAAGACTACAAAATAACAACTAAAAAAGAAAAAGAGATCTTACTTAGCTTAGAATATACAGATTTTTGTTATGCTGTTAATAATACTAATCCTGGATATGAGTACGAAGTACTGTATGTTTTTAATAGACCTTGCAAGTTATATAAAAATGGAGAAAATAATTGTGAAACAATTGATATATATATAAAAACTAACATAATAGAAACAAAACAAGGAAGAGGATACTTAATAGTTATTTCATTTCATAAAAGAAATAAAGATATAGACTATTTGTTTAAATAATTTATCTATCAGGGGAAGTTAAATATGGGAGGATTAAAATGACTAATAATCTAGAGAATAAGAAAAATTATGGTCGAGATTTTTGTACAGCGTGCAGAGAGGAAGTAGAGTATGAAGTAAAAGAAAAAACACGTACGAAAACAATAAAGGGAGTAGAGTTCTCTTATATAATGAAAGAAGCGTATTGTAAAGAATGTGGAGGTGAAATTAATGTAAAAGAACTAAGAGATGAAAATTTAAAAAATATGGATGATAAGTATAGAGAAATTACTGGAACAATAAAAGTAGATGAAATAAAAGAAATTCTTTCTAAATATGGTGTTGGGAAAAGACCTCTGTCACTTATACTTGGATGGGGAGAAAGTACACTGACTCGTTTTATAGATGGTGATATACCTTCTAAAATTTATTCAGATACATTAAAAAAAGTAAATTCAGATCCAAATTATTTATTGGAATTATTAGAAAAAAATAAAGATAAAATTTCTTCTAGGGCTTATACTACATGTTATGAAGGAATTTTTAATGCAAATAAGCTTTTTAAAAATTGTGAAGAATTGAGCAAAATTGAAAGTGTCGCTAATTATATAATTAGTAAAAGTACTGAAATAACTCCATTAGCATTACAAAAATTATTATATTATTCTCAATCATTTTATAAAGTTTTTTCAGAAGAATTTTTATTTAATGAAGATTGCCAGGCTTGGGTTCATGGACCTGCTTATAAAGAAATTTATAATAAATATAAAAAACATGGCTACAATCCCATTGAAGAAAATTTTGAAAAATTTAATTGTTTTAATTTAAGTGGTTTTGAAATTGAAGTAGTTGAAAGTGTTTTAAATAATTTTGGTTGCTATAGTGGAAAAATATTAGAAAAAATGACTCATAAAGAAACCCCATGGTTAAAAACTAGGGGTAAACTAAAGAGTGATGAGTACTCAAATAGAGTAATAGATAAAAAAATAATTGAAGAGTACTTTAGCAGTATTAAGGATAGGTATAAAATGCAAAATTTAGCAGATATTGGAGATTATAGTAGTAAACTGTTTAAGGAAGTTAGAAGTTTATATTAATAAATTATGTAGGAATAAATAAAAACGACTTCCTGCAAGAAGTCGTTTTTATTGGTTGAGTTTCTAAACGCCAATAAAGAAACTCTTTTTAGATGGGTTCAAAGAGTTACCATCTAAATTTTAGCACTTGTAATATTGCACAATTACTAGTATAAAATATACTCTATAATTATACTAACTCTTGAGTGATTTTGCAATACCCAACAGGAGGGAATATGATTAGAGAAAAGAACAATCACTTAGAAGAGAAAGGGTTTATTAAAGTTAATAGTACAAAACACCCTTATCTTCAAAAAACAATAAGTTATGATGAGGTTTTAAAATTAGCCTTTGGCCCTAACTATGCAAAGGGAACAAATATTGTCTACACAGTAACTTGGGAAAGTAAACCAGAGAAAAAAAGTGGAACAATGGTTGTAGGAGATGTGATTGAAGTTCTTAAAGGGGTGAAATTCAATGTCAAACATACAAATAGATCATAGTAAAGACTTGAAAAAACTCCGTGACGAAGGCTATAGTGTGAGCATTAGAGAAAATTATTTAGTTGTTGAAGATATTCCATATATTGATGAAAAGGCAACAATAAAAAAAGACGGCATCTTAGTTACAAACTTAGAAGTAATTCAAATCCCTAATATGCCAATTGTTACCAGTTCTCCAATAAAACAACATGTCATTTATTTTAAAGGGAGCTTTCCTTGCAATAAAACTGGGAAACCGATAGAAGGAATAAGGCATCAAACAGTTAATAGAAGCGTTGGGAGTATATTGTGTAATCATAGTTTTTCAAATAAACCTTCAACAGGCTATAAAGATTACTATGAAAAGATTGTTAGATATATAGAAATTATATCAGCACCAGCAATTTCAAAAAACAGTACTCTTACTGCAAAAGTTTTTAAAATTATTCCAAATGAAAATAAGAGTGACTCTGTGTTTAAATTTCTTGATACCAATTCATCTATTTCAGGAGTCAATGAGATTAACAATAGATGCAGGGGAATGAAAGTGGCCTTGATAGGTCTTGGTGGAACTGGTAGTTATGTACTAGATCACCTAGTTAGAACGGAAGTAAGTGAAATTCATTTATATGATGGAGATGTATTTTTGCAGCAAAATGCTTTTAGAGCACCTGGAAGTATTTTTTTAGAAGATTTCCATTTAAAGCCATTTAAAACAGATTTTTATAAAGAAAAATATTCTGGATTTCGGGATGGTATAGTGTCTGTTCCTGAGTATATTACAGAGAGTAATTGTAATGAATTACTAAATTTTGATTTTGTGTTTTTAAATATGGATAGTGACGAAATAAAGAGAAAAATAATCAGTCTACTGGTTGAAAATAAAGTTAAATTTATTGAAACAGGAGTAGGATTAGATTTTAGTCCTAATAATAAAATCTCTGGAATTGGAAGAATTATTTACAGTGATGAAAACAATAATGCGCATTTAGAAAAAAGAATTTCATATGAAAGTGATGAAGAAAAATTATATGGTTCAAATATTCAAACCTCTGACATAAATAATTTGTTAGCATGTATTGCTGTTATAAAGTTTAAAAAAATTATTAGCATTTACGAAGATGATTTGGAAGATAGCTACAATACTTTTAACTTTGACTTAGATGGTGGTGGGTTAATTTGTGAAAATAATAGAATTTAAATTTATGAATGATTTGCCACAAAATGAAGATATGGAAGAAAATATTATATATGTTTCATTAGAGGATGATACCTCAAAGCATCTTTGTATGTGTGGATGTCAAAGTGTTATTGTAACTCCAATATCTCCTGTTGAATGGCAGATTATTTACAATGGGAAATACTCTTTACAACCGTCTATAGGGAATTGGCAATTACATTGTAAGTCACACTACTGGATTAGACATGAGAAGGTAATTTGGGCAAGGAAGCTTTCTGATGATAGGATAGATAAAGTCAAAGAAAGGGATCTTGCAGATTTGAATGAACATATAAAAAATTTAAACCAAAAGTCTTCTTTTATTTGTTGGGTTAAGAAATTATTTAAATTTAAATAATTTAAACAAAAGACCTATAATTTAAATATTGAAATTTCAATAACAAACTATACTCATTAATAGGAGGTAAAATGGATTCAGCAGAAATAATTTATTCTATACAATGGTATGTTGAGGCTAAGAACTTGTCTTTAAGCAATGCGTTGTCAATTATGTGTCCACTGACACCATCGAAGCAAAATGAACATAGAATTTACTACTCTCAATACTTTTCATCTCTGTTATCTATAACGGAGTTACTTTTAGATAATAGTACACCAGATAGAGAAGCATTTCGTGAAGAGCTATACAAATCTTTAGGTTCTGATTTTGACTCAGGTAAGCGTTTTTATGACTACCTCAGAGAGTTGAGGAATAGCATTATTCATAGAGGAGAAAACATTGTAGCAGCAGCACATAATGTTGGTAATTTTCCTATGGTCTTATCTCCAAATCCTATAACAAATAGAAGCGGTAATAAGTCTTACGAAGCTCCGTATAAGTATCTTATCGATATAATTAGGTATTGTGAGTCAGTTATACCAAAGTTGGTGGTAGAGCATATAAAAACGAACAGTTGGGATGTCATTTCGTTTGATCCTGAGTTGCACCTTGAAAAAACGAGTAATGCCATATCAAATTCTGATGCAATGCCAGAATGGGTTAAGCAACAAGCTTTAATTTCAATTAAAGAAATCGACTTCGAGAATCTCATAAAACAGAAAATTGAGTCAGCATTACAAATTATAGAAACAATAGTAGAAGTTCCTGAATTCGCCTAAAAAAGAATTTAAAAAGATTTCAAATTACACTACCCAGAAAAAGTTCGTCTTTCTATACATAGGCGAACTTTTTTATTTGAAAGTTATGAAATTTAAGTATCTTTATATTTCGGAATAAAGAGCCCATAATTTAAGTACTGAAAACTTTAAAAATAAAATCAATAAAAATACTAATAGTGAAAAGTATAGAAAAGACTTTATATTTAAAATTGAACTAAATCTGCTAAATCATCTAGCTCTTCTTGCTCTATGCCGATATATCTTAAAGTTATAGCCTGGGAACTGTGATTAAACCTTCTCATTAAGAGGGCAATATTGAATTTTGACTGCTTATATGCCCAGTAGCCAAAAGTTTTTCTCAGACTGTGAGTGGAAAATTGATCCAGCTGTAAAACTCTTGCTATATACTGTAAGTCATTTTGAGCGGTCCTAGTAGTTATAGGTCTGCCAATAACTCTGGATGGTAAAAGATAATCTGTGTGTGTGAGGCTCTTACTGGAAACATACTCCTCTATATAGTCCTTTATTTTCTTATTCAATTTTATTTTTTGGATCTTTCCTGTTTTGGTTTCAGTCAAATCTAAATAGTCTCCATGCAGATCTGAAACTTTCAGTCCCACGACATCCGATATACGCAGACCTAAATTTAACTGTAATCTTATCATGCACTCCACTCTCAAATTTTTAGACTTAGCCACATTTAAAATTTCGTTTATTTTTTTCTTGGATTTTATGGGTTTACATGTAAAATTCATGGTCATCACCTTAACTTCGTATTTTAATATAATTATACCGAATAAACGAAAATAAAGTCAATGGAAAATAGTAAAGATTTTATAATATCCTATTTAAGCTAGGAAATTCAAGGATTGGTACTTCAACTTCGTAATTTCTGAATTTTACGAAGTTGATGTTTTCGTGAATAATCTTTTGGGTGATATTTGAAAAACACTCAAAATAACACTTGTTTGGAAGTATAAATCTATGTATTATGATTTTCAAAGTCTTTAAAATAGATTTGAGAGCTTCAAACATTTAGACAATAGAGTTGTTTTGTTGTATTTTTAGTTATTTTCATATATTTTATTATGGGGTTTTACACAGGGCGCTTCTATTACCTTTTTACTTCCCTATTTTTTTTAGCTATGTTACAATTCCATAGGGTAGGGGGTATGTAAAAAGTTTGTTGTACTTCCCTATTTTTTTTAGCTATGTTACAATAAACGAAAAACCCTATCACGACAAAAAGCTGTTGTACTTCCCTATTTTTTTTAGCTATGTTACAATCGTTCAGCTTGTCTTTTATCCTCTCTTTTAGTTGTACTTCCCTATTTTTTTTAGCTATGTTACAATCCAATAAATTTCTGAATTTATGAGCCGGACGTTGTACTTCCCTATTTTTTTTAGCTATGTTACAATACAAAACTTATCTTCCCGCAAGCATAAGGTGTTGTACTTCCCTATTTTTTTTAGCTATGTTACAATTGTCTGCCGGTTGATGTTTTTACTTCCAGTGTTGTACTTCCCTATTTTTTTTAGCTATGTTACAATGTGGGAAAAACTGAAAGATATATTGATACCGTTGTACTTCCCTATTTTTTTTAGCTATGTTACAATCCCCTAAAAGCTTATTGGACAGGAAAATATGTTGTACTTCCCTATTTTTTTTAGCTATGTTACAATTTCTCTTAAAGAACATCCTTTTTCTAATCGGTTGTACTTCCCTATTTTTTTTAGCTATGTTACAATTAACTGGTGTAATTCCCAGAGTTAACATTGTTGTACTTCCCTATTTTTTTTAGCTATGTTACAATTCACATTTTACTTTTTAATGCTCCTTGGATGTTGTACTTCCCTATTTTTTTTAGCTATGTTACAATGCTCCCTTGCGGTCAGTGTATACATTGCAGGTTGTACTTCCCTATTTTTTTTAGCTATGTTACAATAAAGGAGAGGATAAAATGAAAGACTTTTTCAGGTTGTACTTCCCTATTTTTTTTAGCTATGTTACAATATATAATCAAGACAGAACGCATAAAAGATGGTTGTACTTCCCTATTTTTTTTAGCTATGTTACAATTCAGAAGGGCATAAAACAACGTTTGACGCGTTGTACTTCCCTATTTTTTTTAGCTATGTTACAATTACTATTAACGATATTAGAAAAGCATTTCAGTTGTACTTCCCTATTTTTTTTAGCTATGTTACAATCAAAATTTAACACAGCACTCACACCGGACCGTTGTACTTCCCTATTTTTTTTAGCTATGTTACAATATCTTTTCCCACATACCGCACATATTTTCAGTTGTACTTCCCTATTTTTTTTAGCTATGTTACAATGAGTATGCGGAGGATATTCAGGAAATGGTTGTTGTACTTCCCTATTTTTTTTAGCTATGTTACAATCCCAACTCTTGTAGATGTAATGCTGGATTAGTTGTACTTCCCTATTTTTTTTAGCTATGTTACAATTTGTCAAGAATATTTAGACGTATATGTAAACGTTGTACTTCCCTATTTTTTTTAGCTATGTTACAATATCCTCTTTTTTATACACCATCCCTAACCCGTTGTACTTCCCTATTTTTTTTAGCTATGTTACAATGTATTCAAAAGAGGATATGACACCTTTTCTGTTGTACTTCCCTATTTTTTTTAGCTATGTTACAATAATATTCTTCGTGTTTCCAATCAAGTAAATGTTGTACTTCCCTATTTTTTTTAGCTATGTTACAATGCACATATAGTTGCAACTTGCGGGATTAAAGTTGTACTTCCCTATTTTTTTTAGCTATGTTACAATGCTTCTGTAAGGAGAGCTACACAGCAAGAAGTTGTACTTCCCTATTTTTTTTAGCTATGTTACAATTTCTTTCATTTTATCCAGCAACACATGTAAGTTGTACTTCCCTATTTTTTTTAGCTATGTTACAATTAATCCAGATGACTCAACAGACTACCAAGTGTTGTACTTCCCTATTTTTTTTAGCTATGTTACAATCCAGCTTCTCGATAGTCTGTCACCTCCACCGTTGTACTTCCCTATTTTTTTTAGCTATGTTACAATTACAAGCGCTGATGATGAGGTATTCGGCTAGTTGTACTTCCCTATTTTTTTTAGCTATGTTACAATCTGGCGGCATAAGCATTGATACAAGCCTGTGTTGTACTTCCCTATTTTTTTTAGCTATGTTACAATGTATGGCGAGGTAGTTGTTGATTTAAGCTTGTTGTACTTCCCTATTTTTTTTAGCTATGTTACAATACCTTCCCTTGTAACCCTTAATAAGGCTAGTGTAGATAGGATTTTTACACTAAAAAATAAGGTTACAAAGAAAAAAACAGCTACTATTAGCTGTTTTTTTATATTATTATGGTAGTTATTACTCCTAAGTCTTCTTCTAATGACTTTTCAGTATTAACTAATAAACTCATTTTAGAATATTGTTTTTCTGTAATAGTAAGAACTCTAACCGAACCTTTCGGTGGGAGATTTTTATTTATTTTTCTTATATGTTTATCTACATCATCATATCCATTACAAATTCTAGAATAAACAGAAAATTGTATCATATGGTATCCATCATTTAATAAAAAGCGTCTAAAAATAGTATAATTTTTTCGGTCTCTTTTGCTTACAACGGGCAAATCAAAAAACACTAATATTCTCATAAATTTAAACATGTCTATGCTCTTCTAGAGAAATTATCTCCGGCAATAAGAGCTTACCCTTTCCCTCTCTAACTACTTTTGTTAGAGTTTTTATCATTTCCTCTATGGAAGTGTTTACTGCAAATTTTTTGCCCGCAAAGATCACATCTAAATTTAGTAAATTGACTAGACTTATCTTATTTTCTTGAGTTAATTCATCCGTTAGTTCTTCCGAGTTACTGGCGACCCACAGGTCTACTACAGGTCGGTAGACTTCTAAGAAGTCGTCTGCTAAATTAAAATTATTGTACTCATTTTTATGATGTATTCCCAATGATAAAATATATCCATATGCAGTTAATGTTCTAGCAACAGCACCACGAATTATGGCGTATCCATAATTTAAAGCACCGTTATAGACATTTACGCTTCTTCTGTTAAAATAGGCCCCAAATAGTTGCTCAAAATAAAATTTTGCTCCTATAGCTTCCAAGTTTTTACTGTCACCAGATCCAACTTGTTTAGACAAGATTAGAAGGTAATCTGAACCTGTTATTCCCAGAATACTCAAGACTCTTGCCTGATTGCGGAGTTTAACTTTTATTATATCCTGCCACATTCTTTTCTTTAATGCCTCACTCATATTGATTTGAAACTTTACTGCAGCTGTCTGTCTAGAATGTCTTCCGTAAGAATGATACACGCCGCACGGCAAATGTTTTTCGTCGCAGGAGTACATGACTATATTATTTTCAGAAAGTTTTTTTAAGACCTCACCGGTTAATGAAACTCTATTTGTTTCTAAAATAATGGTAGAAATATCTTCTAGAGGAATTTTTAAACTTTTTTCTTCAGCCTTAATCAATAGGCCGTTATCTTTTGATGACAGACTTGCTGGATTAGCGATAAACAAATTTCTCCATCCCATTTTATCCTCCTTACTTAAATTCTTTTCTCAACTCCTTTCTTACTTTGTGTATATCACCAAGTATTCCGACTTCATATTTTTCAATACTTTTTAATGTTTTAGATCCTATCCTCAAGAGAGTGGTATTTTTACAATCTTCTATAGAAATACTAGCGGTTGCACTATCTACTCCCCCGTAATATCCGATAAATTCACTATGATAAACATTTTCTTTAGTTTTATAATTTTTTAATTTTCTTTCTTTTCCAAAATCTATTTTTATCAAGTCATTCTTTTGAAAAGAAAATAAAAATTTATAAGTATCGTCTATAATATCCCATTTAGAATATGGTTTGTTAGCGACTACCGCTCTATTTGGCAGTTGGTTTTCTATAGTATTATGCACATAGATAGGAACCATATAGTATTTTTTATTTTTCAAAAACACATCTACTCTTATCATACTGCCGTTTGCAGCTATTCCTTCATTAACCTCAACCCCGGTATTCATTTTTTCTCTTAGTTTTATACTTTTTACTACTGGGCCTCTATCGCCATTATTAGTAGGTTTATAAAAAGGTTCCGCAAAAGCTGCGTCAGGTTTATTGTTAAATTTTTCTAATCTATCCTTTAAAGCAGTATATAGTTTTCTGTCAGTATCTTTGCCCTGCATTCTTTCTAAATCACTTAACTTTACTTTTTGCAGAGGTGTTTTAGTAACCACTATATTTTCTCTAATACTTCTTATAGTTTCTTCATGTGCCTGCCCTGAGATTTTACGTCTAGGCATCCTTGATACAAATACAGGTTTCAAGTTTTTAATGAACTTTTCATCATAGTTAAACCATGCGAGATATCTTTTATCTTTTAGTAAATTATCAAAATGTTTACTTGGATTTTCATTTTCCAATCTCATTCTTAGCTCGTCTCTAAAACCTTTCCAAGGTAGAGGGAAATGTTTGTCGTTTACAGTTTCAACAAGTATTTCACCGGTATCTTCATCTGTGTAGTACTCTATACTCGGATCTATATCTTTTGCGTATTTCAGCTCGTTTTTCTTTGAGAATAGAGAAATCTTGTGTATCATTTTTTGATCCACTGCAGCAACCGTCGCAGCGTCCAAAGCATGATGCAGATCGCTTTCTTCTCTGTTCTTAGTTAATCCCCATCTTCCACGCAGCTGCGCTGTGAGCTTACCTGGTACCATATAAACCCTTTTTTTAAGTTCATCACCCCAAAACACTAACGCTTTGCTCAAGTAACCGCTGATGAATCTGGAGATATATCTGGTGTCGTTTAAGTTTCTTTCTTTCCAGTCTTTGCTATCTTCTCTTGTAAAAGACTTTCTTAAAAGGTTTTCTTTCTTTTTATAGCTTATCTTTTGAGCCATAACGATCTTTTCAAATTTATCCAGGTCTCTGTTCATATATTCCATATATTCACGTGGTGTTCTATTGGATTTTTGGCGGTTTTCGCCAGCTAAACAGAGTACCTTGTTGTTGAAAGAGTCATCCATACTTCTACTGTAAGGGATAATATGATCTATATCTGTATACGATGGATCGTTGATAACTCTATCTAAGTCCAAAGGAGTCCCTGAATAAATACATTTGCAGTCTTGTTCTTGGTATAACCTATACTTAGTTATAAGCTTGCCTGTTACATTAGAGGCCCCTAAAGCTTCTATTTCTTCTTTGGTTTTATTATTTTCCAGTTCCCTTTTCTTATTTGCTTTTACTTGCTTATCTCTTTCACTATAGGATTTTGCTAGGTCTCTAGCCACCTCAACATGAATAGTGTAAGGGGATCCATATTTTCTTATAATCGCATTAACAACTTTTCTAGTCTGTGAAACTGCTCTTAATACTACTGGGTTTGCAATTACATCTTTTCCAAGTGCAGGAAGTAAAACATTTTTTTCAAATTCCACTCCGCCTAATCTAAAATCATAACCTGCTTTTTCACACGCTTCACTGTAAACATCCCCCTCCTCTAGATAAGGAAGTATTTTTTTAATAGCCTTGAAAGATAAGTTGAGCGTACCTGAAAAAGTGATTTCAAGTAGTTTTGTGATATCATCATCACTTATGCCTAAATCCTTTAAGCCATTTGTTATAGTTTTGTCGCTCTTTCTAAATGTCAGTATCTCTATTACCGCATCCAATTTATCTGTATTAGCTTTTAGTTTATTTGAAAGCTCAACAGAGATCCCGCTTTTGTTTATTGAGTAATTTCCCAGCATTGATATGAACTTTGAGTTTTCTACTTTGGAAATATCTTGTTTCCCGTAAGATAAATTTGAAAATCTTTGATTTTCCTCTAGGGCTAAAAGCTTCCTAATAGCTGTATATTTTAATTCCTTTTTTTTGTACGCCTCTTCTATAATTTTTTCTTTTTCTCCCTTTTTAAGTTTCCTTTTATCACCGAAACTTGAGATGGTCATGTTGTTAAGGTTTTGTAGTAAAACAAACCTTTCCGAAGAGTATGCGTTTTTCGGAGCTCTCAGTTTCTCTTTTTCAAAGGTACACTTACCGACCATTTTAGCGATTTGACCGTTTTCACTGAAATATGGTGAAGGTTTAGAAGGCCCTTCGTCAAAGTTTCTTTGGCCGCTAAAAATTTCTAAATATTTTTCCAAAATATCTGAGGTGAAATTTGTATTTCCTAGTTCAGATTGCTTGTTGTAGATGGTTTTTACTTCTTCTACGAGCAGGTCTCTTGGCATAGACAGGTTGTAGCTTCCTTGTTTATTTCTCTTGTGTTCTGAAAATTTTTCATCTTTTAATACCATCTCTCCGACAGTTAGATATCCCTTATCCAGCATCAGCTGTTTGTTTTCTTTGATGCCGGAAAGTAGAGAACCTGTTTCTTTGTCGCTAACCTCAGTTTTTCTGTTTGACTTAAACCCTCTCCTTTTGGCTATATGCAAAAGTATTTGAACTAGCTCTGTATTGCTCAGCTTCGTCTCTAGCGCTTTAACTCTAAGCTCCCACGGTGACTTTAAATTTGGACTAGAGTAGACCTCATAAATCTCTTTCTGTGTTATTAACCCATTGGATATAAACAGATTTTTGATTCTTTCGATACGGTGAGCCCTTCTTCTATTTCTCCTCCTGGCTCCCCTCTTTTCTCTCCTGTCTTGTGCCAGCGGCTTTCCGTTTTTGGGATGTTCTGCTTTTTCAAATATTCTTACTCCTAGGTCTTCTATCCTCTCTTTATCCTTATTCAGAACCGCCCAACCTACAGATGCTATACCTATATCTAAACCCAAACTATACCTCATCAAAGTCCCCCTTTTATGCAAGCTGTTTAATGTTATTTTAATAATTCCTAAAAATAAGGATAGCCCCCTAATAATGAAATTAGGGGGCTAGAGCCTTACAGGATAATACCTTTATTGTACTAACCTAATATTTTTTAGCTATGTTGACGACTTCCCTTTCGTCAATACGATTTTATAACATCTTTATTGCAATGTCAATAGTATTCTAAATTTTTAATATGGTCAAAAATTTTTGTGACTACATACCTGGTCTGAAATAACTTTTCAAAGCGGAGTTTTTATTTCGAGCCCCCGGGGTATTAAAATATTCTATCATCGCTGGCGACTATAAATATAGAAAATAAATAGAGGCCCGTTGGGCCTCGAATCATCTCATTGTTTTTTTTCTTGGAAAATATCGATTAGCCTTTCTACTTTTCTCAATACTTCAGGAAGGTTTTCCTTGCAGATTGCCCAGATGATGTCATAGTTTACGCCAAAATAGTGGTGGATAAGCCTGTCTCTGGTTTTAGCCATTGCAGACCACTCTATACTTGGGTCAATTTTTATTGTATTTTCGTCAATCATTTTAGCAGCCTCTCCGAGTATTTCCATGTTCCTAGTAACGGCGTCCTGGGTTTTTATATCTTCATAGAACTCTTCTATTGTGATACCTTCCATATACAACAGGATTCTTTTTATGGCTTCTCTGACATCTGAAAGTAAATCTAGCTGCGCTCTTTTAGACATAGATTATATTCTCCTCTATCGATTTTTCCACACTTTTTACCCTTATTCCATGCAGTCCGACTTCAGTTATCACATCGACTTTTTTGCCAAGCTCTTTTTCTAAAAAATCAATTAGCTCAAAATATTTAAAGCCGATTGGTTTGCTTAACTTGATTATTAGATCTATATCGCTGTCATCGTTGTAGGTTCCGCTTGCATAAGATCCGAACACACCAATTTTAGATACATTGTAACTATTTTCCAGTATCTCATAATCTTCTCTTAATTTAGATAAAATATTTTCTATAGTCATAGGATCACCTCTCAATTACTTTTTCCAGGTTTTAAAGTTTTTTAACTTCAGTTGTCTTGCTTACCATAATTTTAACCCGAGCAAGGATATAAGTCAAATGAGTAAAAAATAGGGTCAGTATTAATTTAAAATAACACTAGTACAGTCCGGGATCAATAAGCCTGAATGCCCTGTAGTAGTTGTCGTTCTTAAATATACCAAACAGCTGTATCTCGCGCTTGGTATACTTACCTGGCAGGAATAGAACTACCTTGTCATGGTCGTAGCAGTTTTGCAGGTTTTCCAGCAGCTTATGCGTCCTGATTACAGGATACACCTTACCCACTCCAGTAAGTAGGATTATATTTTTCCCCTGCGCCCTTTTACGTATTTCTTCTACAACAATATCCATGTTTATGGACAACTTCAACTTCTCATATAGCTTTTCAGTTCCCCTTTTCTCCTCCAACTTAAAGGAACTATCAAATAGTTCTTCCTTCTTAAGCCGGTCTATCATAAGGTCGAAAAGATCTATTTCAATAAGCCGGATTTTTTCTGACCCTTTATATCTTTTTAGGAGATCCTTCCTGACAAAACTCCTTATATGCATCTCATGTTTTGGATCGTAGTCAAATATATAAAATGGGATCTCATTTCCCAGGCCCCTATTTTCTAAAAATCTATCACTTCCAAGCTCTTTTTCGAGCCTTTTAAGCCTTTCTTCTATGCTTATCATATAAACTCTCCTTTTGCCACCTTAGTAGAGCATTGTTTTCAAAATTTTTCTGTACTCAGAATCGGCTATGTGGTTAAGTATATCCAGGCTGATTATGGGCCTTGTGATCTTATACCCCTTTTCATCCTGGGTGAGGTACCCTCCCTCGCGGAAAAAGTTTTTTAATTTTACCGCCATCTTTTTTTTTGAAGCTTCAGACCACTTTGCCACCTCTTCGTGCAGCTCGGCCTTTTCCCGTATAAAGCCTATAAACTCACTCTCGTATACGTAGTATTCATACGAAGAGTATCTTTCCTGTATAACCTCGTCCATAAACTCCAGAAAAAGCCTTTCGTTTAGGAGTATGGAGAATAGGATTATGAACTTTCCCATATCACTTCCTGCATTTGCTAGTTTATTCAAAAGAAAGCTGTCTAGAACAGCCAGCCTTTTTTTAGCTGTTCTAAACTTTTTATTAAAATTATGCACAGTGTCATATTCGATAAGGTGCTTATCTTCCACAAACTGTTTCAGGTCTTCTACTTCACCAGCTTTCACAAGTGCACGAGCAATCCTCTTTATGTCAGAGTAGTAAAAATTTTCGCTTGTTACAGCCCGATATATCATAGTTTAATCACCCTTATTAATTTAATCCTAATGCTTTCATAACAGCATCTATTGGATCATTATAAAATATAGGCTGGATTTCTGCAAGGAGCTTCTGAGGTACTGTAGCTAAGTCAGCTGCATTATTTATAGGGATGAGAGCTTTTTTAGCCCCTGCATCAGAGCATACTTGAAGTACGCTTGCAAGATCGTCTACCCTATGTATAGTACCCGACATCTCCATATTTCCCAGTATAGCCATCTGTGCCATAACCTGTCTGTTTAGTGAGCTTGAGCACATGGAGATAAACCCTCCCAGGGTAAGGTCGTTGCTTATACCCAAATTTTGTAGATCTTGAACTGTGATATAGTAATCTTTTTCATTCACTGTTATAACTCCGCTGACTCGTTTTGAGTTTATCTTAAGGTAGTTGAATGCCGATTCCAGTGATTTTTTGGCTTTGTTGTCTGACAGCTTCACTTTTCCGCTGCCGGAAGTTAACTCTCCCTCTATTTTATATACACCGTAGGCCCCATTGCCACCCCTTACTATGGAAAAGGATGAGCCGGCTTTTAGTTGACCTTCTGGTATGAGTTTGCTTCCACCCTGCTCTTTTAAGCTTACGTACAGTTCTTCACCCGATTCGGTGTCGGTGTATGAAAAATGGGTGTCGTAAAACTCCATGCCGCCTATTTTTTTCAGCTGCTCTTTTACCCTTCTCCTATATGCCAGGCTTTTTTCCAAAATTTCCCTTACATCCTCTTTTTCGTATTCTCCGTGTGGGAATAATAGTTTTACAAAACCTGATACACTTTTTCTTACAGCAATTACATCCCTTTGGTTCAGATCCCTGCCTAGTTTGAAGTACTTGTCCAGGGTATCACCGTAAGAAACTTTTCTCAGTTCTCTGAACATTTCCGCCATGTAGTCCACTATGAATCCATAATCCTTGGTGAAAAACTCCGGCCTCATCTTAGGTATCTCCCAGCCTGGTACATAACAGTGCATCCTGTCGAAAAATGCAGTGTCATAGTTCATTTCAGGCGGAAAATCAACAAAAAGATGGGCTGTTCTCACAAGCACATCTATACTCTGGTTGACGTTACCCACAAAAACCATTGAGGCGTTGGCATTTTTTTCCTCACGCCCGCGTGCAAAAGAACCGGAAGCCATGTAATCTTTCATAATCTGGATTCCGTCTTTATCCTTAAATCTTATTCCAGCTACTTCGTCAAAAGCCACTACATCCCAATACCCAACAAGGCCCACCTGTCTCCTAGACATGTTGTAAAACAGGTTTGCTACTGTGGTCTGCCCACCTGATACAAGAATAGAGTTGGGGCTTATCTCCTTGTATACGTAGGATTTACCTGTACCACGTGGTCCAAGCTCGCAAAGGTTGTAGTTGTTTTCTACAAGTGGTATCAATCTTGCCAAAAGGTGCCATTTGGCTTCCTCGTCCAGCTCGTCTGGCTCCATACCTGTGGAACGGATGATAAAATTCATCCACTCCTCTTTAGAAAACTCTTTTCTGCCGTTGTATATATCCTTCATATCCATGCTGGCTATTTGAATGGGTTTCAGCCTGTCCATCATAAACGGTGATCCCTTTTTGTCGAGCTCATCATAAAAATACGACATGTTGAGTATGCACCATATACCTCCGCTCAATAGTTTTTCAAACTCCTTTACGTAGTTGGAGGTGATTTCTATCCCTGATACCCCTAGGTTGGATAGGGTGGCTTCGTATTTGTCGTTTCTCTCATTTAGCTTGACTGTGACCTTGTCTATTACGGTGTATGATCCCTTTTCTTTTATCTTTGATTTTATCTTTTCAGCTTCATCGGGCCTAACGTAGTTTTCAGATAGGATCTTTTTTACCTTGGCTGTCCCCTCTTCTATTAGCTGCTCATCATCAGCGGAACAGTACATTCCAAGGAGGTACTCCAGTACATAGACAGGTACGTTGGCCCCACCCTTTATTCTGGATACAAGATCCTTTCTTACTACTTTACCTTCAAAAGCCTGATTTGCCAGTTGGTTTAAGTTCATAGCATCCCTCCGTTAAAAATCAAACTCGTTTACTATCCCTATATCTATCTTGAACGCCTCGTTTATCAGAATATCGTCACTTTCAATATCCACAACCCGCAAGAAATAATCTTTGTTTCTGTCGTAGTCTCCTTTTTTCAGAGTGAGTGAAATCTCGAAGTAGGTTTCTTCGTCGCTGGCGTCGACTTTGTGAGTTCTCTCGTTGCTTATTAGTGTATTTCCGTCATAAATCCCAACCTTTATAATTCTAGCCAGTATCTTCTTGGTCTCATCCACTCCGTGCACCTGTATAAACTTGAATTTTGTGACGTTGTTCCTTATTTTTCTAGAAAGGTTGATAAACTCTATGTCAGTTTTGCTCAGTTCATACTGCTTGTTTCGGTAGTGTTTGTATTTTATCAGCGGCACAGTTATCTCCTGCAGACTTGCACCTCCGTGTACATAGTTTACACCGCCTCCGGCACTTTTGAACCTCAACATATCTTTAGGAACCAGCGCCTTCATATTTTGACCTTTGAAAATATTATCCATGTCGAAAACTAGAGTCCCGTCCTTGCTGATCTCTTTATCAACATACACAAATCTTTTGTTGGAGTTGCCTAAGACTTCAACGTCGTTTAGCTCCAATTTTTCATAAGCTTCTACATTTTCCCTTTGGTATAGGAAGCCGTGATCAGCTGTTATGAATATATTGGATGCACTAAAGGTGTTTGTAAGAAACTTCACCCCGTCTATAATTTCTTCTATAGCTGTACGGCATCCGTTGAACACATCTATCTCAGTGGATCTTTTGTCCCCTACTGCATCTATCCTGTTGTGGTAGATATATACTACTTCTTTCCCCTTTATTAGCTCCCTAGCTTCTGCTCTGGACATTTTTTTAACCAAGTCGTCGAACTGCACAGCTACTGATTCAGGGTTTTTAGCTTTGAGTATGGATTCTCTACCCTGGGTACCGGAGCTGTCGATGCCGTCTATTAATATGGCCCCGTCTTTATACTCTAGGTTACCGTTATGAGGCAGAAGTGCTGCCATACCCAGACGAGTGTAAGAAGGCACGCATCCTAGCATGGCATCTAGGTCAACGCTGTTTGCGTTCAACCTGGCGAGGAGTTTTTCTCCAAGTTCAGTTGCCACCTCATACCTAAGGGCGTCGGATATGATAACGAACACCCTCTCATCCATTTTCTCTATATGATTTCTATAAAAATCCAATTGCTTTCCATAGTTAACAAGGGAATAGTTTTCCTTCATATTCAAGAGACATTGAGTCCAAAGCTGCCCCAGGCTTACCTGATACTTTTTCAGGTAAAACCCTTCAACTCTCTCTTTGATCTTTTCAAGTTTTTCGGTGTTTAAAGTCTTTGTGCGGTCGTAGTATTCGTAGAATTTCCTGTAGGTCCTGTCTATTCCACTGTATTTTTTCAGGTATGCCTCAAACAGCTCATCTTTGTCGTATTCTTTTATGTGGAAATACTTCTCGTATTTTGCCATATCCACAGCCATTGCAAGGGCACGATAGATATCCCTGAACTCAGCGTTCCAAGAGCTTATATCACGCCTTAAGCTTATCCATTCTTTGTAGGTGTCGAACTCTTCCAGTCCGCCGACAAGGGCTGCCGCTATGCTGTCTATTACAAAGCTGTCAACTGCCTTAAAGGTGTTCACACTAATAAGCTTTTCCAAGTCCAGTTCTCCCAGGTATGAGCTTATGTTGAGTTCTCTTTCAGCGGCCTTGCTCATTTCGAGGAATGTTCTGCTGTCCTTCTTATCATTTAGCCAGTGGTCCACGAATATGTACAAGTTTTGTTTGTTGCCGGCTACGTATTTTTGCAGATTTAAAGGTATCTCTCCTCTAATTGTATAGAACATATGGGTGCACAGAAATGTGTAGAGCAGCCTCTTGAGCTCCTTTTTTTCCAGTGCTAGCTCAAACTCCCTTTCTATAAATGTCCAGAACAGTTCGTTGCCGCAGTATTTTTCTATCTCGGAGTAATATTTGTTGTCTTCAAGTCCGTTCATAAATATGTTTCTTAAAACAGTCTCGAAGTTTAGTACAGACGTTTTTGAAAGGACTGCCATGATCCCCAGTTCTATATTTTGAGCAGCAGGGTTTTCAGGCAGTATATCATCTAATTTTTTCTTTCTCTCCTTGTTATTGAAAAAATCTGCATATTTTTCTATCAGCTCTCTGTATCCTTTGTCGAAACCGAATTCATCTATGAGCATGGAGGTTTTGTCGGCGCTGAAATCTTCTGAGTACAGCTCTATATCCAGTAGCCAGTTGTTTTCCTTTTCCTTGGGCCTTGCCTCAGGAGAGTAGACTAGGTAGTTGCTCGCCGTGTCCTCGCACTCCAGGGTGTACTTGATCTGGAATATGTTGTTCAGCCTGCCTTTTCTATTTTTTTCTATCTTGAGTATCTTGACGTCATCTATATCAAGCCCGTCCACAGTCTCCTGGAACTCGCCGTTTGGATCATACCAGAATATGATCCTCCTTTTGTAAAGTGGCTCCAGAGGGCCGCTGAACCGCTCAGTGAGCTTGGCTCTTATCTTTTCCGTATCCATAATAGATCCTTTCTTATTTTTTTAATTTTTTGGTCATTGAAACAATCAGCGTCAAGAAAGATCGAAGAGAATCCGTAGAAATAAATCGACTGTCTGAACGTAGTGAGTTTCGATTTTTTCTAGGGTTTTTGAGAGATTTTAGCTGATTTTTCACAGGCCTTGATTTTTGGTTACTTTTTATCAAGAAAAAGTAACGAAGAAGTTTTTTATTTCAACAAGCTCTTCTCCTGGTAGAGTATATCCCCCAGCTTTTTATAATTCACCTTCACCCCGTCGTCCAGGTCAAGACTGATCCTGTGCTCCGCATAGTACTTCACCTTTTCGTCGTACTCTTTTATCTCATTAACCTTTTCGGCCAGGCTCTTCTTCTCTTTCTCAGCTTTTTTCTTGGCGGCACCCTCCAGTGAATCGAACTCCTCTGACTTGATCTTCAGTTTTGCCTCAAGTATTGCCTGGTACTTCAGAAGGTAGTCTTGTCTCATTTTACCTACGGTGTTCTCGTTGTACCTATGCAGATAGACAAGAGCGTTGAATGCCTTCCCTTTGTTGGAAGAGGTGAACAGCCAGTATATAGGCCTCTTTTTGTACCTTTGCATGTGGTCCTTGGTGAACTCATTCAGGAAATACCTTCTTATGCACTCCTTGGAAGTTTCAGTTTTCTTTTTCCCTATGGATTCTGCTATAAACAGTAGGTTTTCATCCAGGCTGTCGTCACCATACGCAGCACGTACAAACTCCATGAACCTGTTTGTGATGTCGTCGTCTATCTCGCTGGAGTCATCGTCCAGTATAGGCACTATCCCGTCTGAATCGGGGATAAAAATAGGTTTGTCTATTTCGTGCCTTACCTCTCCATCCAGGCCTTCAATTCTCAATTTTCCATTCTCAATTCTCAATTGGTCGTCACTGTTTGCCATAATCAGTCCTGGCTTGTCCAGCGAGTATCTCCCCATAATGCACCCAACGGAGTAGGAGATGAACTGCTTGATTATTTCGTTGCGGTCAAATTTTAGCAGTGCACCACGGTTGTATAGGTAGCCTTCGGTAGTTTTGTCTTTTTCAGCTTGCTCCTTTTCAGTAGAGGCTGGTATCTCTATAGGTATTATTTTTTTCTCTTTTTTTAACAGGGTGATGTCTTCGAAATCCACATATGGATCCATCTCGCCTTCCAGCCCGTAGATCTCGATAAACAGCCTGTTGAGCTCCTCCTCGTTCCTGTGCATCTGTACAAACTGCTCCATCCAGTAATTCTCATACTGATCTACAGCTTTTTCAATTCTCAATTCTCCATTTTCCATTATCAATTGATTCTTAGTGAAGTCCCACGATGTTTCTCTGCTGTCCCATTCATCTTTGGCTAAATTTATGCATTTTTGGGTTATAGTTTCTATGTTAAAATTTTGACTTTCATCTTCTAAAAATAGAAGTTTATCGACATTACCTGGCTGAAAGTTCAAAGTAGGAGCTAGAAATTCAAAATATCTATTTGCAATCTTTGAATTAGAAAAAGCTCCTCTTGTAAGAAGGTTTTTATTGCTAAAAAATGTACATCCTCCATTATCAAACAAAGAGCCTTTTGGAGTGTATCTACTTGAAAAATCAGAGCTGCTTACAGTAGACCAAGTAAACCCCTCTTTAAACATATAGTTTAAGTTTCTTAAAGTGGGTTTAGATGTTTTTAAATTTAATCTTGATTTTAAGTTTTCACCATTTTCTACCCAATTAATAAGATACTCTCTATTTCCATACCATTTTCTATATTCTCCACCTTTGTTATAGCTAAACCAGTTATATTTAGAAAGATCTTCTTTTGAAAAAGATTTTGGAAAATGTTCAGTAGAAATTTCATGCCATAATCTTAAAAATAATTCATTTTTACCTGTATCAATTCCTTTTTTACAAGAAACTTTATCTTTAAATAGTTTTCCTTTAGAATATAATGCAAGTTCTCTATCACTTACCCAGTAGGCTATGGGGCTGCCCGGGATCTTTTCAAAGTCTTTTTGCTTGGCTGTGTATTTATTTTCAGGATTAAAAAATTCTTTTTCTTTTTCTTGGGCATTTTTAAAATCAGTTAGCCTTATATATACTCCCATCTTCCTCTCCTTAAAGTTCAGTGTATTTTTTCAATATAAGATTGTAGTCGTTATCGTTTATAGCTCTTACTGATTGCCTTAAATGTAACCCGTAGTTCTTTTTATCTTTTATAAACTCTAACTCATCCTTTATATCTTTCATGTATAGCTTTTTATCCAATAAATTTATATCAGCAATATCAATTTTTTTACTAAAAAATTGATAAAATTCTTCTGGATAACTTTCTATATCCCTAATTGTGCCATTTAATTTAAAAGTTCCATAAAAGTGTCTATTTCCAAGACCTGCAATATATAAAATTACTCTATCGCCCTTTTGAAATCTATTTAGATTTGGAACTCCTTTTTTAGGAAAAATCCATTCTTTTTCTTGGAATAGTTTCTTTACAATCTGACTATGTTCTATTATTTTATCCCCAATTTCAAGGTTAGTTATAATAAAAATGTAGTTTGCCATAAGTCCTCCTATTCTAAATCAGACTTGTATTTCTCATTACCCAAGTAACAGTTTGAACTACTTCGCCGCCAATATCTTCAAAAGCACGTGTCCCAAGATGTACAAGACTATTTATCTCTTTTGTATCTATAATATTGGTTCTAAGTTTTTCGAAACTGCTTAAAAACATCCAAGAGTGCATGGTTATCATTGCCGTATACCTGTTTTTGGCAGTATATTCTCCGCATTTTTCCATGAATACCGCAAAGAGGTCCGATTTGGTGTCAGGGTATTCTTTCTTTACGAACTTAGAAAGTGCAGGCGACATGCCCTTGCTTCCCATGTATGGAGGATTTGTCACGACCACGTCATATTTTTGCGAGAAAGTTTTCCCCTGCTCCACCAGTGTTTTTAGTAGTCTGTATTCTTCGTGGAAGTCCCACTTGAGCGTTCTGTCTATTTTTAAGGTTTTCTGAGTTCCTTCCGACTCAAATAGCTTGTCTTGTCCGCCGAAAAGAGAGATCTGCCCAATAGACTTATACGCCTCAGCCAGTTTTTCAAGCTCCTGTTTTGCAGCCTCATAGTCAAAATTTTCTATTTTCAGTATGCTCCCGTACTCCTTGGCGTCCTCAAAGGTTTCCGCTATATTGATAAGATTTTTCAGCTTGTTATTTTGGAGAAGCTCCCTTGTGTTAGCCGATATCCCGTTGCTCTCTTTTATTGCCAGTGTATTCAGCTTGAGGCTTCTTTTTTCAAGTACGCGGAAAAACCTTCTGCCGTACCTCTCCCTAGCCTTCATCATTACAGCGAAGCTTGCCAGCTGCCCCGCCCTGTCGTCTATCTCAAGGCCGTAGAGGTTGTTTTCCAGTATGCTCTCCACAGCCTCTTTGTCGTCCCAGCCAAGCTTTTCATATATTTGTACCAGTACGTCGAAGGCGTAAACTAGTATGTGCCCCGATCCCATAGCAGGATCAAACACTTTTATCTCTTCTATTTTCAGATTCTCACTATTCTCTATTCTCTCTTCACTATTCTCTGCATCTATATAGTATTTCCAGTTACTCTTTATGCTTTCGTCCACATTCAGCTCTTCTAGGGCCAGTTTCCCAAGTGAGTTTTCCACCATGTACCTCACTATCCAGTCGGGAGTGAACAGCTGCGTGGCAGCAGGTATATTATCCTTGCTGATCTTCTTGTTTTTCTTCAGCCCGGCAAATACCTCATCCTTTTTCTCAGAGTTGTAAAACTGATAAAGCCACCCTATGACCTCTATAGGCAGTTCGTTATTTTCATCTTTTTGTACGGCTTCCCTCAGCAGGGCCAGGAACCCGTCTTTCTGCATCACAGGGCTCGGGAACAAAAGTTCGGTGTAGTCTCCCAGCTCCTCGAACATAAACGGG
Organism: uncultured Ilyobacter sp.; assembly: GCA_963668015.2. GTDB lineage: Bacteria > Fusobacteriota > Fusobacteriia > Fusobacteriales > Fusobacteriaceae > Ilyobacter_A. The sequence continues at coordinate 24,496 of CAXXCR010000017.1, forward strand.
AATACCTTGTACAACTCGTTACACTTGTATATAACCAGCTTTGCGTACAGCTCCTCCAGTTTGTCCTCTTCCCTTAAGATAGCCAGCTCTTTTTTGCCCTCCTCTGAGATATTGTCGTAGAAAGATGCATCTCTGTATTCGTCCACTATCTCTGGGTCGTACCTGTCACCTGATGGTGTTGTGATCTTTTCCCTAATATATCCCTTCTCCTCCATGTAACGCAGTGCAACAAACCTGTTGAACCAGGTGTACGCCATCTCTTCGATCAGCTGCTCGTAGCCCACTCTATCCAGTTCTTTAATGAGTGCGTTATACTGCTTTTTAGGGTATTCTTTGATGCCGCCGTTTGCCTCTATATATATCTTCTCACCTGCACTTTTAGGTGTCTCAATCTTTTTACCGCTTATCCCGAAAAGGATCAGCCTGCTTTTAACGCTCTCCCTCAGGATGTTTCTTGCTTCTATTGCAAACCTCTTCAATACGTTCTTGTCCATATGTCCCCCTAATTTAGTAATCCGGAACTTTTCCGGCACTTACCGGCATTATTCCGGCACTCATAGTGCCGGATTGTATGTTTTTTAGCTCTCCACATCTATTCTTTTATTCTCATCCACGGCCTTTAGCATTTCTTCTTTGAGTTTTTTGAGCTTTTCTTCCAGTGCGGCTATATATTCTTCCACTTCTTCGCGTTTCTCTATGTTTTTCTTGCTCATCTTTTTCAGGCAGAACCTTACTCTTTCTTTTTTAGGTGCCTTGCCGTTCGCTATATTGATGTAATTTTCTTTTTCATCGCCAGCGTCGCTTAAGATTCTTTTGATCTCTTCAAAATTGTCGTGGCTTTCAAGTTCTATGATAAGACTTTGAAATTTTTTGCTGGCTTCGTTTAAGAGCTCGTCCACGTTATCTTTTTCCCTCAGGACATCTACTACCTCTTTTTCATAGGCCCTTACCTGCCTCTCTGCTTTGAAGAGGTATCCGTCTTTTATATCTTTTTCTGCCTTGTTTATAGGGTGCACAAATTGAAAAACCTTTATCCCCTTTTCTTTTTCCACCTGCTCGGCTAATTTGCCGTACTTTGCCTCAGCCTCGGATACCATCTCTTCGTCGCCTGAGAACTGTTCAGCTAAAAACTGTTTTTTATCCTCGATGGTTTTTAAGATGTTTTCTTTTTCATCCTGTATTTTTGAGGATATTTTCTTGTCCAAGTCTTCTATGAGCTTAGGTATGTCTTTTATCCTGCTGTACGGATTTTTGTCCCCCAGTATTTCCTCTATGCCCTTGGCGGAAGAGTCGCTTTTTAGAGACCCGATTGTGTATTGGTTTAGCTGGAGCTCTTCCAGTTTTCTGATCCCGTCATCAAAGATCTTTTTCTTGCCCTTTGCAGCATCGAAAAAGTCAAGAACCCTTTCTGCCTTTTCTTTTATCTCGTCTATCTCGTCCCATTTATCCAAGAAAGCTTTGCACATATCTTTCTCGTTCCTGGAGTCTTCTATCAGCTCTTCTAGGATATCCACATATTCATCCAACTCTTTTTTCCCTGGATAAGGATATTTTGCGCTGGTTCTGTATTCGCTTAATGTTATTTTCGCAATGTTTTCTGTATTTCTGAGGAGTTTTTTAAAAGACTCATACAAGTTGTTTTCATCGAGACTTATGTTGCTGCCGAACATCTCCTTGGCTTCCCTTATAGTGTCTTTTATAAGTTTTTCGTCCTTTGGTTCTTTTATTTCAATTACAAGTTTTTCCTGGTTGCTTGCCCTTGTTTTTGTCAGTATGTCCATGGCTTTCTTGCGGTCGCTGATCCCTATATTTTCTCCGTCAAACTTCATCTCTATCTTAGATAAGAGAAAAAGCTCCGCAACTATTCCGTGTACATCCAGTGTTTCCCAGCCGAAAGGGTCCATGCTGTATTTGTCTACCAGCTTTTTCATGGTGATGCTTTCATACCTGTCTTTCAGGCTCAGCATATATATCTCCATGTCTTTTATGGCTTCTTTGTTCTGGTTTCTCTCAAGGTCCCTTTCGGTTCCATCTATGGTCAGTGCACTCGGGTCGTAGCTTAAAACATTTCTTACCTCTTTTTCGTCATAATGTTTTTTTACAAACCCAGCCTTTGTAAAGGTATTGTTGGCAAGCATCTCCAAACCGCTGAAAACCATCTCAGCAGGGGACTTAGAGCCAATATCCAGCTGCTTTCCGTATGCGAAGAATTCTGCGTCTTTTATGGCGCTTTCAACATATTCAACTATTCTTGCCCTTCTTGTAGACTGCTCACTTTGCTTAAGCTGAATTATCCTCAGGATATTTTCAGGAGGATTTGTGGCCCCTTTGTTTGCTGCATACTCCCTGACCTGTAAAAATGTCCTGAGTTCTTCCAGGTAGTCTTTGGAATCGTCCAGTTTTACAAATAGTGATTTTTCACGCATAGAAGCCATGACTAGGCTGTTTCTTATCTCGTCTTCGTATGGTGTGACTATATGCACCGCTATACGGTCACTGCCTGTAGAAAGCCTCTGGCCGTCTATGATCTTTGCAAAACTGTAGGTATTCCCTGTGTCTTTTACCCTTACCTTGTTTGAACTGATGATGTCATCGAATATCATGTCGCTGAGATTTCTAAGTATTTTTGTATAATCTATGTCAATTTCACTTATCTCCCTGTTTACATCCTGCTCGTCGTCTGTTAAGAAATAGAACTCGTCTCCGTTTCTTTGTATAAGGTGCTGTTTTTCCAGCCTTTTAAGAGATTTCTCGATATCTTTTTTCAGGTCTATCCTGTTTTGGTCGATGCTTTCCACCATAAAGCTTGCCAGGTTGTCTATATTGGTTTTTACTACATCTACACCTTTAAGTAGGAAAAGAAGCTTGAGTACTCTAATGTCGAACTCACCCATTCCAAGCTGCTCTTTGGCGTGAATTATAGGTCTTCTTGCAGTGTCCTCCAAAAATGATTCTATGGACTTGTAGAAGGCGTCAAATGGCACAAGTGCCCCGATCCCTTTTTCTATATAGTCGAAACTTGCTTCCTGGAATGCATTTAAAAGTGACCTTTCCCCCTGTGACAGGTGCTGTCCGGAGTGAGACATCTTTCTCACCTTTTCAAATACTTTTTGCAGCAGGTTGAACTGGTAAGGTATAAAAGGGTACGTTTCTGCAAACTCTTCCCTATCATCGTACAATTTTAGTTTTACATCATTTTTCTCAAAAGTTATGAGGTTTTTAACTTCTATCTCTTTATCGTCAAAAAATACCTTTAACGAATCCTTGCTGCCATTAGTTTTATCCAGCAGCCTTTTTTTGATAACCTCGTCTATGTTTGCACTTGAAAGTGGATATATTTTAAATCTCCCCTGTATTTTGGAGAAATCTTGTTTTTTCATTATTTTTTGGTCCAGAACTTCTACTAGGTTTTGCTGCGATGTAACACCTATCCAAACTCTTCCCTTTAGCTTGTCTCCCAGATCCTCCACTACAGCCTGCAGGTTAAGCATAAGTTGTGAATTCTCACCAATATACTGACCCACCTCGTCCACAAGGAATACTATTCTGTGTTTAGGCCCCTTTGCATCCAGGTATTCTTGTATAAGTTCTGAGAAGGTTTCAGCGGAAACAGCTACATCATTGTCCCTTTCTAGCCATCTTTCTGCTGCATCTTCATCAAAGCCTTTTAAATCCATGCTTTCCACAACTTCTAAAAAGTCAGCTTCTCTGAAGGCAAAGTTTTTCCTGTCTTCTATCCAGTTGTAGCCGCTTTCTTCCTCGTACAGCTCTTTGAACTCTTCATATTTTCCCTCTCTCCACAGAAACCTTTCAAAGTCAGCCAGTTTAAGGTCATCCCTTATAAACCCCTGCATCTCGTTGAATTTCTTTTGGAATGCCACCACGATACTGTCCTTGCTGTTTAAGGTGTTTTGGTCGGCTACCTTACCTATGTCAAAAGCGATTACATCGGTTGTTATGCTGGAGGCCCTCTCTATATCTCCTAGCAGTATGTTATCGCTTATTTTTTCTGAAAAGTATTCACTTACTTTTTTTCCATCATATTCGCCGTTTTCAAATATGTTTCCCAGCATTTTCAGCAGATGCGATTTACCTGATCCAAAAAAACCTGAGATCCATATACCCATATTTTCAGTAGGAGTGTTCAGTGATTCTGAGTATCTTGAGAAAATGAGACCCAAGTGGGTGTTTACCTCCCCGGTAACTACGTATTCGTCCAGCTCGGTTTTTATTACCTCTTTCTCTCTACTCCCCTGCTTTATAACTCCGTTTATATCTCTGGTTATATTTCTATTAAAAAAATCTTTTATTACGTGCATTTTGCCCCCTTTTGCTCCTATTTAATCTCGATGTCATCAAGGTATTTCTCCAGTGAAAGTTCGATAAGCCTGTTTATAGGTATCCCCTTTTCATCGCTGTTTTTCTTGAGTTTATCTATGAGTTCAATTTTAAGCGTAGTGCTTAATGTTTTTCTTTCTATATTACTTTTTGGTCTAGCGATGCTATCCACCCACTTTCATAAAGTTTTTTCTTTATAAAATTACCGCTATAAGTATAAACCATTATCAGAGCATATGCAAGCAATTGATTTAATGTTGATTATCTGATAATATTGTGTAGATGTTAACTATTTTTATTACTAGAACATCTAGTTTAAACGTAAAGAAAGAAGGACGACATAAAGCCATCCTCTAGTTAATAGGAGGCTTTTCAATTAGAATGTGAGTGTATACTAATTTTGAATTTTTTTATATAATTTCCTGTAAAATAATCTATATCCTTAAAAATATAAACCAAGAGGAGAATATTAATGATATTTTTTAAAGAAGATTCAAACGAGATAAATGAATACATTGGTTATGATTTATACGGTCTATATATAGATGGAAAACATATCTTAGATAGAGATCGGCTATTTTATATTGAAATTCCTTTAGATGATGACGAATACGGATTTGAGATATACGACTATAAAAAAAAGAAAGTCTTATATGATCATAATTCATATATCACCTTAAAAGATAATTTTAATTTAGACTTTTTTAAAGATTCTGATAAAATGTTGCCTCAAGAAGAAGTCACACTATGCCGGCACTCTTTTGAGTTTACTCCTACATCAAAAAAATTTTCATGCTATGAATTTGATATAGACTATTTAATCTATCCTGTCTTCTATAAAAAACTAGAACTGCTTGAAGAATATAAAAATAAAATTTTATCTTCTGAAAAAACACTGAAAACTAAATCGGAATTATTTAAAGTAATGGCTGAAAAATGCGCTCTATTAGATTCCCGTGACCGTTCTATAGATCTTGAAAATTATCGTGATTTTGTAGATGACTTAGACTTTATTGTGGACTACTCCTCAGAAGATCCTGTCCTAAAAAATATGACCTCAGGATTTTTTGAGCACATAGTTGAAAACAAAAAAAATATTTTGCCAGATCACGAAAAACTCTTGGAATTCCTAGTGCAAAACCCAGAGGCTTCAAATAATGTCGCTATAAAAGAAGTACCAATTAATAAAAATACTTTCTATAAATACCATACTCATGTGCTAAAAAAATATAAAAAAGAGTCGGAATAATCCCGACTCTTTTTACCTACGTTCTGCGATAGACACACATTTGGATATCAAATTTTTTATACTATCTTCATCATCTCTCAGAGAGTAGCTGTCTATAACCCTGTCACCATTCAAATAAAAATCATAACCGCTATACTGTTTATTTCCCCTGAATGTATATATTCCAGAATTCATATAGACCTGTACTGTAACTCCGTATCCAACTTTCCCTTGAAATTCAGCCTCAACTCTTCCATTGTTATACTGTTTTAATTTTAAGCCTGTAATTCCAGAGTTGTTTGACATAACCTGTACGTAAGTTCCTCTACCTAAAGAGCTATCAGTATAATTTTTAATATCGGCCAAAACCATCACACTAAAACACAGTGCAAACACAGCAATTAATATTCTTTTCATTAGTATGTCCTCCTGTTTTTAAATTATTATTTCCAAAATGTAGTGAATATCCACTTTCTAAACCCAATTCCAGCTCATCTACCAGGTACATAGACAGCTTCATACGGAAACCCAACTATACTCCTCTTTTTTCTATCCTCATATATAACCGTCACTCTCATACACTCCCTGTCTACACTTATTGATTTAACCTCTTTCTGCCCAACATTAAATGCCTGTCTTTCAGGTCCATAAATTTTTATCTCCTTGATTACCACTTGTACCCCCCTATCAGTACTTTGTTACTTTTAATCTGCTAAGATAATCCTCGTGTTTTTCAAAGGCTACCCTTATATAATGAGTCTTCGGACACGGAAAGATCCTAATTACTTTTTCCTCCATAATCCTATCACCAACAACTACTTTTACTGGTTCTTTAGATTTTTTCAAATATTCAAAATACGCCACCTGCTCTTCAAATAAAATCTTTTCCCTCAGGAAAGAATTTAAATTTATATACGTCAACAGAATACTCCTTATAACTTCAGACTCATTTGTATTCCCGTTACTCTTAAGAATATCCAAGTAAAAATTAAGGCATTCAGAGTTCAGGTTAAACTGCAAGTATACTTTTTCTAGATTACAGAGCTCCTTAACCAGATCAAACTTAGACCTGTACCCGACTTTCAGTATTATTAAATTGCAAAGTTTTTCCCTGGTCATACCGAAATGATCTGAATCCATTTCTATGATACCCCTTACAAGTTTAGGGACCTGAACTCTAACTTTTTTCTTTTTCAAACCCCATCCCCCAAACATTATTTTTTCAATATATTTATTTTAATACCTTAACCACCTAATTTCTATACATAGGTTTTTCAAATATTTTTTCTCATATAGGGATATCTTTCATTATTAAAATACGGACTTTTTTATCTCAAAAACCAACAAATTTAACCTATACAGCCATACAATTGTTTCCCTATCTGGAAACCTCTATACATACTTACCTGTATGTCCGGCATAACAACAAGGAAAAATAGATACAAGATATAACACTATCCCATCCCAGAAATATTTAATTTGTATATGTCCTGTCATTTATATACCTGCAAGCACTCACCAACTTTTCATCTCTGCCGTTGTTGAGCAGATACTTGAAATATCCCTTGTCGTTTGCGTATATGTCTTCCAATGTCCTGCCGTTGTATTTTCCAAAATTTATTTGCATCCTCCTAGCCCTCTGTAGCCTGTCCTCAGAATTATCTTTGGTCGATACCGCCTTACTTGCTGTTCCCCTATTACCGAAATCCAAGGTAGGTTTTTCTGTAAATATATGACTTTTACCCCTTTGTTTTATCGGGAACCACTGGTTCCTCACATCGTAAAGATATTGCGATAGGTAAGTCTTTGACGTAATCTCCAACTTTTCCCCCGCACCACACCGTACGTGAAACTTTCGCTTCATACGGCGTTCCATCATTGTGTTATATAAATTATTTATTTAAATTTAATATTATTTTTTCTGAATTCTTTAATCTTTGGATAATTTTCTTCAAGAATCTTAATGCTTAATCCATAGTGGATCGCTTTATGTATTTCTGGTTTTATCATAATAAGGTTTTCTATTTCATCTGTACCACCGTATTTTCTGGGTATAACGTGATGGATTTCAAAGGCATCATGTTTAACAAAGTCTCCTGTTATCTTACATTTTCCTTTCTGTAAGTTGTAAACTTCCAACCTCTTAATTTGCCATTGTATATCTTCTTGAGGTGAGTTTATTATTTGTGTTTCTATTTTTTCATTATTCTTTTCAAGTTCTACCTTAGGACTATATTTGTTTATTGTCTTGTCAGAATAGTGCATGGGAATTCTAAATTTACAAGTTTGTATTGTAAATAGCGTAACGCTTCCCACATTGTATGTTATCATATTGTGTCCTTTATATCTCTCTAGGTAACTTGGTGACTTCTTACCTTTTCTCTGTAGTACATTTTTTCTATTGTACATAACCTTATTGATAATAAATCCTATGTCTCCAAAATCTCTTGCACAGCCTGTTGCAATCCTGTAATAGTTTTGTATTCCTCTTACTTGAGCATTGTATTTTAAAGCCAGTTTATATCTATTTCCTGTTCTTATTTCCTTTAATGTTTTAGTTAGCTCTTTTACAATTCTCTTTTTTGATTTCTTTTTGATTTTGGTGCGTGTAATATACTTATCTTTCTTTGTTTTATATAACTTCATTTCAAACCCTAAAAACTCTGAGCATTTTTTCCTATTATTAACAACTTTTGATTTTTCCTTTGATATATCTAATCTCAATTTATGCTTTAGATAATTCTTTACTTTTTTAAACGTTTTGTCAGCCATATTTCTATTTGGACAAAATATCTTAAAATCGTCTGCATATCTAACAATCATCATTTCGGTTAGTTTGGTATTTCTTATCGCCCTATATTTCTTTGGTCTACTAGAATATTCATATCTTGTTTTTATACCTCTCCATTGCTTATCTATCCACCAGTCTAACTCATTTAAGTAAACATTCGCTAATAGTGGTGATAATATTCCGCCTTGTGGGGTTCCTTTTATAGGGATTTCTATACTTCCATCTAACATCTTTATGGGAGCTTTTAGCATTTTTTTAATCATTATTAATACTCTTTTATCCTTAATACCTAACTTCCATAATTGTTTGATTAATTTATTGTGATTAATATTATCAAAGTAACCTTTAATATCGATATCTACAGAGTAATGCAATTTTGATCGACTCATATATGAACTTGATTGAGCTATTGCATTTTCTGCTGATCTGTTTGGTCTAAATCCAAAGCTATGTGGGTGGAATTTTGATTCTAGTAACTTTTCAAGTACTTCTTTGAACATCATTTGTATAATTCTGTCCTCTATTGTAGGTATACCTAAAGGTCTAGATTTACCATTATCTTTTGGTATTTCTATTCTTTTGACCATTTTGGGTTTAAAGTTTTTAAACCTCTTTTCAATTTTCCAGAATCCATATTTCATTTCCCACATTTTTAACGTCATGCTATCTGTTCCAGGGGTTCTACTTCCTCTATTACCTTTTATTTTTTCTAGTACTTTTCTAAAATTATCTTCGTTTAAGATTTCAGAATATAAATCTTTTTGGTTTATTGTTTTTACCTCCTAAGAGATTCATACAAAACTATTTTCACGGATTACTACCATTTCAAAAATTCAATTTAAATCTTCCTTTATATAACATAATGACTCAGGGCTATCCCTCCACCACTTATTATCATGGCTTCATCGGTACTGTGCCCTTACTCTCATAGACATAAATCGATTTCGAGTATAAATACTCTTATACGAACCAAGCCATCTAACAGATGTTTAATACTTGTTGCCCACTTTCCACGTTCCGTAAATTCTATCATTCACTTACTTAGGTCGTTGCTATAGGCCTGTGAGCTAGGATGTCCCTGTAAGACATCAACGAGTTTCGTTGCCGGTATCACTACTATTCGTCACTCACCCCTTTTTAAAGGTACTAGCATTTCTGCTAGTTAATCGTCTAGACCTGTACATTCGCGACTTTGTCAGTATTTCCATACATTCTAACCATATAAGCTGACCTCCGGCCTATCACTACTCGACTACCTCTAGTTCGCATTTCGTCAACTTTACTTGTTACGGTAGTTCTCAGCCGTCTTTACCGAGCTTCACACCCTCAATCTCTGTTAGTTCATGAACGCATGTCGGAGTCTTAAGGGAAGCATTTCAAGGCGTTACCCAATCATTCTACTTCTCAAATTTACAGTTCTCTTAATTATTATCTAATAATTAAAGCTTAGTCTTTTCAACTAAGAACGTGTCACACACCTTCCAATACCGTACCCTGAAGCAGCAACCCTCTTAAATGCACTGGAAATCCCACCCTTGATGGACTCGTAATCTGTAACCTGAGATCCGTCCTCCTTGGATGTCCATTCACCGTTTACCCTTATGGCTAGGTTACATATAAAGCCACCTGTGATCTCCCTGTACTGCACCTTCCAGTTTGTTACACCCAGTACCCTATCAAGCCTATTTTGTATCGCCCTGGCTTCTACATAGGCTAAGGCAAGCCCCATGCTCTTGTCCTCATTCGTTGCCCCAACCTTAAATTCAAGCTCATCCTCATTAAAAGGCTCTTTCAACTGTTTCATAATTTCATTTGTACTCTTCTCCATACCAATTTTACTCCTCTCTTATACTTCTTAAGTGATGACAATCCATCCTAATATTCATCTGCATACATCACTATCCAATGGCTGTTTTCTCCATCACCTTGCCTCACAGCAAAAAGTTTCATATCGCCCACTTCAAAATCAAGATTATGCTCTTTTTTGTATTCAGGCACCTCCTGATGATGGACCAATTTATTCCCCTCTATATATAACGATAGGTAAGCCTTTGAGATCATCTTCAGCTTTTCCCCCGTTCCACACCGTGCATGAGACTTTCACCTCACACGGCGTTCCATCAAATAATTAACTTTTTATTTTTAAATTTCTGGATTTTATTCCAAAGTCGTAGAAATTTTTGATTTTCTAATAGATATTTTTCAGGTTTATTTTTATGTAGTTCTTTGTGAATATAAGGATCTAGCATAACAAGATTTTCATAATCATCCGTTCCACCATATTCTTTTGGTATTATGTGATGAACATCAAATATCTTATTCAGATATTTATTGGTGATATAACATTTACCTTTTTGATTGAAATGGGTTGTAGCTCTAATTAGTTCCCATTCAGGATTTTTTGATAATGATACTTTTTCAAATTTATGATTACTATCGGTTTTAAAGATATCTCTTTTTAAGATTTTTGGCGTATTCTTACTCGCCAATAATGGTTTTTGATAGGTACAAGTCTGAATAGTAAATAATGTAACTCTATGATAACTCCAGACTTTATAATTGTACCCTTTGAAAAAGTGTTTGTATCTATCATCCTTATAATTGTTGAAAGTACTCCTTAACCTATTGAAAATACTTTTGTTGATAACAAAACTTATTTCAGAAAAATCATTACTACAATTTGAAGCAATTCGATAATAATTATGAATCCCTAGAATTATAGAATTGTATTTTATGACATGTTTAATTCTTTCTCTACCAGCACTTCTTTGTATTACACAAATTTGTTTCTTCAGTTTTTCAGTTATTTTATTTTTAGCTTTCTTAGATACATAGCTTAAACAATAATATTTATTATTTACTCTTTTGAATGCTTTAAATTCAAACCCTAAAAATGCTGACTTTTTCCTTTTTAAGTTTATTATTTTAGATTTTTCCGTTGAAATTTCTAACCTTAATCTTTTTTCTATGAAAGTTTTTATTAATTTGTAATAAATTTCTGCATCTTTCCTAGTACGACAATAAACTTTAAAATCGTCTGCATATCTGACAAATTTTACTTCCCTTAAGTTAGAACTTTTCTTTAGAGCTCTGCATTTATTTTCTAATAAAGTATAATTATGCCTGGTTTTGATACCACTCCATTGGTTATGTAACCACCAATCGAGTTCATTTAGGCATATATTAGCTAATAATGGAGATAATATACCACCTTGAGGAGTACCCTTTGTCACTAATTCTTCTGAAGAGTTTTGATGTACTATGGTAGTCTTTAACATTCTTTTAATAATACTTAGTACTGTTTTGTCATTAATTCCAATTTTCCAGAGTTGCTTGATTAGTTTGTTGTGGTTAATGTTGTCGAAGAAACCTTTAATGTCCAAATCAATGGTGAAAAATAGTCTTCCTTTATTGACGAGGATATTATTTAAAGCAATAGCATTATGTGCGGATTTATTAGGTCTAAACCCAAAAGAGTTAGGATGAAATCTTTCTTCACAGATAGGCTCTAAAATTTGTTTAAACATCATTTGGATGATTCTATCTTCTATTGTGGGTATTCCTAATGGTCTGTACTCCCCGTTATCTTTTGGTATTAAAACTCTTTTTACTTTGTTAGGTTTAAAATCTTTAAGTCTTCTTGTTATACGAATGTAAGTTTCTTCAAGACTATTTAGTATTGAGTTTATATTTTTCCCGTCAACTCCAGCAGTTTTACTACCGGCATTGCTTTTAAGGCTCTCAACTGCTTTGGTAAAATTATCTTTTTCTACTATTTTTAGAAATAATTTGCCTATTCTTTCATTCCTCCCTTGAGGGATTCATTATATTATCGGTTTGCTACCATTCGAATTTTAAAATTTAAAATTTATTTTAATTAATTATTTGACTTGGGGCTATCCCTCCACTACTTATTATCATAGTTTCATTGGTACTGTGCCCCTACTCTCACAAAAGTAAATGAACTTCGAATATTTATATATTCTTATATCAACCTACCCTCCTAATCGAGTTTTCTAGTAGTCTTTTGCTTTCCATGTTCCATAATAATTATCACTAATTATACTTAGGTAGTTTCTATAAGCCTGTTAGCTTGATGAAGCCTTTAACTTCATAAGGACTTTCATATATTCGAATTTTACTTATCCTCACTAACTCTCCTATTTAGGAGCAATATACATTTCTATATATCACAAGTATAGACCCGTACATTCGAAACTTCGTCAGTCATTAAGACATTCTTACCTTATATAATCGACCCCCGGCCTATCATAAGCTTGACTATCTCTAGTTCACATTTCCTTTTATAATAGTTATAAATTAGGGCTTACTCTCAGCCGACTTCACCGAGCTTACTACCTCTATATAGATTAGTATATAAACGCAGTTCGGAGTATTAGGGAGAGCATTTCCAGGCGTTACCCCTTCATTCCACTCTTCATTATTACAGTTCTATTTTAAGGAAATGATTTCTTAAAATGCTTAAGCTTTTCACTTAAGAACATGTCGCACCGAATACCTGAAGGTAGTCCACCTCATCTAATTCCTCAGACAACCTCTCTATCAAGTTGTATATATAGAGCAGCAGCCTACACTCCAAAGTCTCTTTTAGCTGTTTTGTGACGTAAAATTCTCCCATTTATAATCCTCCTATTTTTTACCGGACTCTTCCTCTAGTATAGCGTCTAAACCTAGAATTCCAAGCTTTCCGTCGAGCATATACTCAAAAGTTTTGAGTGCTGTATCGAAACATTTCTCCAAATTTCTCTTACCTCTGTACATGGCTAAGTACTTATATCCACCGTCAATTTTTAGATTAAAATAGGAGCCATATAACATGGCTCCCAACTCTGCTTCTGTCTCCCTCTCATCTTTAGACAGATCTTTCCTATTATCTTTAAAGTGGTTGTGAAAGTGGATAAATTCATGGACAAGTATCCCTGACATATCTATTCTGTTATCCTGGGACTTTACATAGACTTCCTTTCCATCGGTCATGCCCATGGCGTTTCCAAGTGAATCATCTTCTACCATATTCACAGGACAATGCTGCTCTACAAATATTTTAGTACCCTCTAATAATACTTCAGTATCATAGAAAGTTTGTTCTGTCGCCTGCATAGATACATCAATACTAGGAAAAGGGACAGCTTTCTCTGTGGCCTCTACTTGGCTCGCATCAAAAACCGTCCCTTTTTTAAATCCATATATCTTGTTTTTCTCCTCACCTGACTCTTCTTGAACCTTTCTTATCAGCGGTATCAGTATAGACAGTCCTTTCTCTCCCTTCCTCACCTTATATCCCAAATCCTTCCATTTTTTAAATCCTGCCACAAAAGTAGCCTTTGGGCACTGCTTATAAATAAGTATCGAGTTGTTTATGCTGTAGTTGTAAAAATGCTGTCTTCTAAAGGCTACAAAGTTTTTAAGCTCATCTGAGTTTTCCAGGAAATCACGTATTTTGTCCTCTATACTTCCCTTTAACTGATCCAGCTGGGATTTAAAATACTCCCTTTTCTGCTCTCTTGTATATTTCAAATTTAACCTCCCATATTTATCTGATCTGCAGCGAATAATTTTCTACTAAAGCAGCTCCTTCCACAGTCTCACCAGATTTAAGTACAGCTGCCAAACCCTTTTTATCCACCGACACTTCCTCTTTTACCCTTATATACTCCTCTGGAATCTTGGACTGGTCCAGGATCGCCACACTTTTGGATTTTCTCAACCCATAGGTACCAAGGTCTGTCTCTATCTTGGACTTCTCAAGGGATTGCATAACATTTACAAGGTACCCTTTCAAGCTCTCCAGTTTCAAGTCTCTGGCTTTTTTAGCTTTTGACAACCTTTCTATCTCTTCTTTTATAGCAGTCGTCTCAGAATGCAAATTACGCAGGTATTTTATAATACTTGAACTCTTTTGGCTTAGCTCCTCCTTTAGATAGTTTATAGTATCCTCATATAGCTCTTTATCCATCTCCTCCTGATCGCTTTCTAAAAATATGTCCAATGTCTCCAGCAGAGCCTCTTGGATCTCGTACAACTTCATTGTCTCACTCCTTTTTCCTATTTTTTGTTTTCTAAATTATCTTCCAGGTATTTTATTATTACACCTAGCACGACAAACAACTTGCCAAACTGCATTGTCTCACCCCCATATTTTGCATTGCTTCAATGTTATAATATCTAATTAGAAACCCAATTTTTTACAGTTATACCTTTCGAATAGCTGATTATTCGAAAATATTCTAGGAATAAAACAGTATAAATTCTCTTGAATATTTTTAAAAATATATATTTTTATATAAAAACTATGATAGAATAAATAGTATAGCTATAGTTACTCTACAGCATTCCTTGATTTTAATTCAAAAAAATGCTTTTTAGCCTATAAATATCGGGTTTTATTGATTTTTCCATATAGCAAAAGTTAACGGTACCTGTTAACAAAAATAAAAAAATATTTTGATGCCAACTTAGTAGTAACCAAAAAAACTAAGGAGGTATATATTATTATGAAAGGTTTTAGAGTACATGTAAAAACATCACAACCTGTTGACATTTATGAACTAAAAAAATTAAAATGGGTAGAAGATATTAGGACATACGGTCATAATTCTTTAAGTATTAAGGTATCCTTATATACTTTTTTCGACAGAACGTTTGGATTAGAACTCATAAAAGAAGACGACAATATTAATGAACCATTAAAACAGCTCCTGAATCTACTTAAAATACTTGGAAAAGATATTGAGTATTATAGAATTTCAGGGATTGAGTTTTCATTTTTTTATTTTATGGAGAGGGGACGGAATTTTGATTCCTACCTATATATTTTCAAATTGTTAGCTGCTACATGTGATTTTAAAGGCGTAGACGGTATCGTGGACTGGAAAATGAAAAAACTTTCTAAAGTTCAATTTGGTAGCTCAAAGTATGTAAATAAAAGCCCTAAAAAATTAGAAATATATAGTCTAGATGATTTTTTAGAAGAAAATTATTCTAAAGATTACCTAGATTTAAAAGATATTTACCCTATAATAGATGAAATTTTAGTTTTTGATATAAAAATGTCTATTCCTAAAGAAATACCTATAACATATCTTAAGTACAGCACCTCTAGAGATATGGCACTAGGGATTTTAGAAGAATATTTATTTACCAAAGATATCGAAAGCGTCTACAAAAAAGAGATAGAAAAAAACTTAACTTTTATTACTGAAAAATTAATAAAAGAAAAGGACAAAACAGATTTTTCTCATAGTAGTTTTATTAACGAAGCTCTTCGAAGGGATCACATAACTAACGCTACAACCTATGTGCTAGCTTTGAAACATGTATATCAAAATTCAAGTTCATGTAAAGTAATCACCAGCAGAGCTATAAAAATTTTCTCTACCATAGAACAGGAAGAGAACCTTATTCTGATTAAAACAGTGCACTATCTAGAAGATATAGTCGCACAAATTCGTAAAAGCTCAACTATGCCAAGAGATCCTAAATAGGAATCTCTTGGCATTTTTTATATCTGAAAAATGTACTTTACTTAAAATCGTACGTGTGCTATTATATATATCGAACATTTACAACAGCTATAAAGGAGAAAAAATTATGAGTTCAAAATATTTAATAAACGTCTTAAATATACCTATGACCGAAGAGATTTCACAAGAAATTTTAAGAAATATATCTCACCTAGATGATGAAGATAGCGATATGCTTTTAAAAATTTTAACTAAAGAAGCTTCACCAGAGCAGGCTCCAGATAATATACAAAAAATATACAATAATCTCCAAAACCACATGCCTGATTTTATAGAATATTTTGCACAAAATAATTTTGGCAAGTTTATAAATATCCCTTTTGAAGACTATACTCCTTACGAAAGAAGCAAACTGCTTTTAAAGCTGTTACTTCTAGAAGTTAATATGAAATATAGTTCGACTAAAATCAAACAACATTTATTACAAATAGGGAGAGACCTATACAACATGAAACAACATTTTGACGAACTTAGTGATCAGAAAAAATTTGCAGAGTGGTATACCAGCATGGGCTTTAAAAGAGATTTTGTTTCCTTAACTTTAAAAAAATATGATCTATATTTATTAGTTAAAAATAATGATAATTTTAAAAAAACTATACGTTTTTCAGGATACAATAAAAGTATATTGGAATTTTTTGAAGCATTACCTATCAGAGCTGTAAAAGCTATATCAAAAAAAACAGTTCCCAATGAACAAAAAATTGAATACCTGATCGCTCTATTTCAAGGTGAAATGAGTACGACAGAAGTCGAGAATGAAATAAAAGAAAATAATAAAACTTTTAACCTAACTAGATATATAAAGCTTATTACCAAGATCGACCGTCACAAAAAAAAATATCAGCCCAGTGAAATGAAAGAGCTTATTAATAATTTTGAAAATATTGAAAGACAGCTGAATAGAATAATTGAAAGAGAAAAAGTTATTAATACAGTTTACACGGTTAATTTAAATGGCCAAAAAGGAGAGGCATCTCTTTTCTACAATGCCACTGAAGAAGACTATGAAAAAATAGATAAATAAAATATTTTAAAAAATTATTTTACCAACATAATTATAATAGAAATATAGTATAAGCATATATAGTATATAGATGTATAAGGTAATAGTGTATACAAGGATAATAACCCTATAGTAGGATAAGATGTTGGGAGCCGAAGGCTATATATATTATTCAAGAATTAATTTCTTTTTAAGACTTAATTTGCTTTTAAAATCTAAGATTAGATACTAAAAACCCACGTCTAGTAACGTGGGGATAATATTCCTAATATATAATTTTGTGATCAGGTAGAGCTGTTATGCTCTATCTGTTTTTATTTTGATTTTTCATTCCCACAAAACTAAGCGTGGTAATTTTTTATTTTGACATAACACATATATAAAATTATATTATTAGGAGGTATTGTGTAATGGATACAATAGATGTAGAATTGAAATTAAATAAAAAATTGCCTAAAGAAGTCGTTAGCGAACTTAGAAATTTAGAATGGATCAGTAGATTCAGAACTGAAGACGGATTACAGTATAGATTTGTTATAAGCTTTCCTAAGTACTTTTATTCCAAAAACAATGCTTATTTGGTAGAGACGCAAGATGAAGTGAATATGGTATTAGGAGATGTTTATAATATTTTTAAAAAATATGGTATTGAAGAAGCTTATACCAAGCGTATAGATTATCCTTTTACTTATCTTATGCCAGCTGAAAGAACTTTTAGCAGTTACTTTCACTTGTTTAGACTAGTAGCTATTATAAGACAAGAGAAGTCTAAAGGGAATGGAAAATTTTATGGAAGCCTTTCAACTGAAGCCAAAGAAAGTTTAATATATACAAATACGGCAAATATTAATACTTATTCCAAAAGAGCCCTTATATATAATCAAGCTCTGAAAATAAAAGAAACAAAACCATCTACATATCAAGAGACTTTAAAAAATTTTCCAGATCTTAAAAATCGAATGAGGATAGAGATTTCATTTAAAGAAAATTTAAACTTTTTAGGTACTGATGGATTTCAATTGGATATTGAAAAAATAAAAAGAAAATATGTCTCTTATTTAGCAAATCATATTTTAAACCCAAACAGAATAGATGAAGGGATTAAAACTCAAATTGATTTATTAGTAACTTTTTTGAAGGAAAAATATATAAATAAAAATTCTGACTGTATAGGTAGAATAAAATGGAATGAAGCTTTCAACAAGATATTGCATGATCCACATTATGTTTTTTCAAAAGATATTTTTAATAAAGCTATCAATGAAATTTATACTAGTTCTAGAAGTAAAGAAGACGCTAGAAGAAGAATCCGAAATTTAGCTGAGATTTCAAAAATAAGTTATGAATATATTATAAATGATATGAAGGCTATTATGTTATCTATATTAGAGCAGTATAAAAAAAGTTAATTATTTATTTAAAATGAATCGGAAATATAAAAGATAAATTTGGCAAAAACAAAACATAAAAAATAGACAACACTTTTATAGTTGTTTATAACTAATATTATAAATAGTTTATAAAGAAGTTATAGGCGGTTCTGTAGACCTTTGTTTATAAAGCATACAGAACCACTACTAAGATAAATTTGGCATCTACTAAGATAGATTTGGCATTAAAAAAGATATTTGTGGCATTATAAAAAGATAAATTTGGCATCTACTAAGATAGATTTGGCATTAAAAGATAAATTTGGCATTCTATTAAAAAAGATAAATTTTTTAAAAACGTTGACTTTCATCTTAGTTAAAGCTAAAATTGTAGCGGTGATTAATATTATGGGAAAAATTGTTAAATATAAAAATGAGCTGGTGGACAATTATTATTTAACCTCCAAAAAAGAGAAGTTTTTAAATATTTTTATAGGTGTTATATGGAAGATCCAAAACAATGAAAAGTTTGCAAGATTTGAAACTAAAGAGATCTATCAGAGTACCAAAACTGCTAAAATAGGATTTAAAGAGTTTCAGAAGATGGTTTTGGAACTAAAAAACCAATGTGTTATAGCTTACAAGGCCCCTGAAAATGTGTTTGAAAATGGAGTTTTAAAAAGAAAAAAAGGTGATATAGTATATGAGGACTTTTTTGAGAGCTTTTCTTTTGATCCAAATGATACTAACTTTCTAACTATTGAGGTAAAGGATAAATTTAAGCCTTTTATCTTTGATGTGAAAGAAAATTTTACCCAGCATTCATTCAAAGAATTTTTAGAAATGAGTAGTAAGTATGCCAAATCAGGGTTCATATTTGCTTCTAGATGGGCTCCTTATGGTAAAGAGGTGGTCTTTCCTTTAGATGAAGTTAGAATGAAGTTCGGAGTTCCTAAGTCTTATAAGTGGCAGGATATAAAAAGGCAAGTTTTAGAAAAAGCAAAAGAAGAGATAGAAGCGAAGAGTGATATAAATTTTGA
The DNA here is from genome assembly GCA_963668015.2 of uncultured Ilyobacter sp. GTDB lineage: Bacteria > Fusobacteriota > Fusobacteriia > Fusobacteriales > Fusobacteriaceae > Ilyobacter_A. Next base: position 43,813 of record CAXXCR010000017.1, read on the forward strand.
TTATAGACCAATTAAAAATGGTAGGTCTGTAGGAAAAGTAGCCTTTGACTTTAAGCGTGGTTACGGAAAAGAAATTCTTGAGATAGAGACTGAAGAAAGTATCATCCTACAATCAAGGTTTGAAAAAGAAATCGAAGCAGCTAAGAAAAACATATATGTTTCTAGAGCGTGGAACAAAAGAGTTGATAATAAAATAAATAAACTCTGTAAAGAGAATGGTGAAGATTATGCAATAGAAATACTTAAAATTTTATATAAGAATTTGAAAACAGATGTCAAAATAACTTTGGTAGCTTATATAAATGGAATTATAAAAAATTTAAATAACAAAAAAGATAAATCTGGCGATTTAGTTGCAAAGCCTGAAAGAACCAAAGACGTTAAAAAAGATAAATTTGGCGGAAAAGCTAAAAAAGATAAATTTGGTATAAAGACAGAAGAAAGCAGTAATCCTGTTTCAAAACTTTTACTGCAGTTATATGAAACTAAAAGTGAAACTGAAAAAGAAGAAATTAGAAATGAAGCTATAGAGGTATATCTAAAGGCAACAAATAGCAAGAATTTAACAAAGACACATGAAAGAATATTTAAATCACTAGAAAACACCTACATTGTTGAAGTTATGAAGAAAAGGCAAGGGGTGTAAGAAGGAGGGGAATATGAAAATAATTTCTATACTGAATCAAAAGGGTGGTGTAGCGAAGACTACTACGGCTACAAACTTGAGTTATGAATTAAAAAGGCTTGGGAAAAGAGTCCTCCTTGTCGATATGGACCCACAAGGCAACGCAACAATAGGTTCTGGTGTTTTTTTAAATGACGAAGATAAAGAAATATCACATACACTTTGTGATGACGAAGATATAAGAAGCATAATAAAAAATACAGATTATTATGACTTAGCTCCGGCAGGTTTACAACTTGCAGGGGCAGAACTTAAAATGATAAACATGATGGCTAGAGAGAGTGTACTTAAAAGCCGTTTAGAAACTGTCAGAGAAAATTATGACTATGTTGTTATAGATTGTGCTCCTAGTCTTTCAATTTTGACTCTAAACGCTCTCGTTGCTTCTAAAAATATCTTTATACCTGTTGTACCAGATATTTTCTCAGTAGTAGGTATAAATCAACTATTAGATACCATAGAGGCTGTGAAGGGAATAAACCAGAATCTTGAATTAGGCGGAGTATTTTTTACTAAGTATGATGTTAGAGAGAAGATTACGGCAGACACAAGAGAAAAGTTGAGTAGTTACTTAGGAGACAAAATAATGAATACAGTAATAAGAGTTAATGCAGATATAAAAAAAGCCCAAAGTGAATTTAAACCAGTATCTGTTTTTAACGAGAAATGTAATGGAACACAAGACTATAAAGCTTTAGCTAAGGAAATATTAAAACAGGTAGGTGATACAATTGAGTAAAAATCCAGTTTATGATATGCTTGGAGAGAAAAGTAAAAGCGATAATAGAAAAATACAGATAGCTTTAGCTATACCTGGATCAGAATTGTTAGATTTTAAAAGAGAAATATTAGAAAAAATAGATTTTGAAGACAGAACATTTATAAATAGGGAAGCTAACTTAGAAAAATTAATGGAAAATTCCAAAACAGAAGAACTAGCCCAAAGTATTTATGCTGCAGGATTAATAAATCATGTATATCTTCAAAAAAAAGAGAATGATACTTATAGAATACTTAGTGGGTTTAGAAGGAGTATTGCTATAAAAAAAGGATTCGACAGCATAGAGAACTTTTCAATTCAAGGTCAAGTTGTTATTATTCCAACTGATGTTAGTAAAAATGATCTTGAAAAAATTTCAATTCACGAAAACCTTCATAGAGAGGATTTAAAATTAAGTGAGCTTGCTTTTAAAATTTATAGAGACTCTGCTATTAACAAAAAAACTTTTGATGAAATAGCAGCTGAATACAGCGTGAGTACAGGTTATGTTAAAAGGCTTAAAGCTGCTGTGAATTATGATAAAGAATTAATAGATATTTTAAACGAAGTCGGAATTAAAAGAGCAGAGTTATTAAATAGGATAATTAAACTTTTAAGGAGTGAACATACTGTAAGTGAAATATTAGAACTTTATAAAGATTATACAGCTAAAGGACTAGAAGAAGAAATCAAAGATTTAAAATCTAAAGAAGAAAAACCAAAATACGAGATAAAACAATCTAAAAAAGGGGCTACTATAAAATTAAATCAAGCTTTAACAGGAGAACAACAACAAAAATTAGAAGAATTTTTGAAAAATTTATAATAAAACACCAAAAAAGTTACACCGTGTAACTTTCAAAACCTATGATTATTCATGGGTTTTTTATTTATTTTTGCTGGATAATTATAAAAGTTAGTTTTTGGGGGGGATTTATGTTTATTGAAAATATAACTTTAAAAGGTTTTAAATGTTTTCAAGATGAAACGGTAATAAATTTAGGAGCCTTTAATGGAATTATAGGGAATAATGGTTCAGGAAAAACTGTAATATTAGAAGCTTTGGCTAGAATGTTTGGAAGTAACTCAAAGTATCGTAAAATAAATAATAGTGACTTTTTTGTTTCCTTAGGAGAAAATTTAGAAGATAAGGATCAAAGAGAATTAAGTCTTGAAGTGAAAATAGGCTTTGATACAGAGGACGGTGCTATTCCAGAATGTTTTAATCAAATGATTGTTGATTCAGTTGGGACAAAACCTTATTGTAAAATAAGACTTGAAGCTAAATGGGAAAATACAAATATTCCTGGAGGTGATATAGAGGAAAAGATATACTGGCTAACATCTAGTGATGAAATTGTTGATAGTTCTGATAAAAAAATATTAAGCATGTCAGATCGTTCTAAAATACAAGTTCACTACATTCCAGCAGCTAGAGATCCTCAAAAACAGATGAAGCATACTACTGGTACACTTCTTTATCAGCTTCTTAAGAATATTAACTGGTCAGATGCTACTTTGGAAAATTTTGAAACTGTTAATCAAGAGCTTTCTGAAATTTTTCAAAGTGAAAAAGGGGTAGGAACTATTAATGAACGCATTTCAAACTCTTGGGGGAAATTATTTAATGATAAAATTTATGGCAATATAAATCTTAGTCCGACTAGCAATGACTTTAAATCTCATTTATCTAAAATTGAAGCCACCTTTTCTCCTAATCCAGGTGGAGGAATAGAAACCCAAGATAAATTAAGTGATGGCATGAAATCCTTGTTTTATTTTTCTCTAATCACTAGTGTATTCGAAATAGAGGAAATGCTTAGAGTAGATCAGGAAGATCATGGGTTTATAGTAGATTCTAAGGTGATGCCAAGTTTAACTGTTTTTGCTGTTGAAGAACCTGAAAATCACTTATCTCCTCATTATTTTGGGAAAGTTATGAGTGCTTTTAGAGATACAACGAAGAGTAAAAGATCTCAAGTGATTGTTACTAGTCATTCACCAGCAATAGTAAAAAGGATCGATCCTACCGAGATCAAATATGTATTGCAAGATGATTCTAGAACTTCAAGTGTCAAAGAAATTCAACTTCCTACTCCTACAGATGAGTCTTATAAGTTTGTAAAAGAAGCAGTTAAAGCCTATCCAGAGTTATATTTTTCGAGACTAGTTATATTAGGAGAAGGGGATAGCGAAGAAGTTGTTCTGCCTAAAATCGCAGCAGCACATAATATAGATTTAGATTCTTCTTTTGTTTCTATTGTACCCTTGGGCGGAAGGCATGTAAATCATTTTTGGAGATTATTAAGCCAACTAGAAATTCCTCATATTACACTATTAGATTATGATAGGGAAAGAGGTGGAGGCGGCTATCAAAGAATTGCTTATGCTATAGAACAACTAGAAAAATATGGTGCCCTAAAGTTTGAAGATATTACTTTAAAGGGTGGGAAAAAATTTACAGTAAAAATATTAAACGGTATGAAGACTAGTTGGGAACCTAATGAAACGAGCGAACTTTCTTGGATTGATCATTTGAAAAAATATAATGTTTATTTTTCTTATCCATATGATCTCGATTTTTCTATGCTTAAAGTATTTCCTGAAGCTTTTAAAAGTATAGAGAATGGAAATGGTCCAAATATATCAGAAGATGAAGATAAAATAAAGGGTGCGATTGCCTCTGTACTGAAAAAAAATTCTGCTTATGTAAAAGATGTGTCTAAGTATGAAATAGATGGCAGTCATGATATATGGTTTTGGTATAGATATCTATTTTTAGGAAAAGGAAAGCCAGTTTCACATATTAATGCTTTTCTTACAATTACAGAAGAAGATATAATAAAAAAAGCACCTAAAGAGTTAATAGATCTTATTGAAAAAGCTAAAGAGCTTTTAGAGGGATAACTTATATGAAAAAAAGAATAGATCCTAGTTTATGGAAACCTAAAGATATTAAAAGCTTGGAAGCTAACGCTGAAAAAGCTATAAAAAAAATTGAGAAAAATATAATAGTTACAGCTGGACCTGGTTCAGGAAAAACTGAATTACTTGCTCAAAAAGCCTGTTATTTGTTAGAAACTAATCAATGTAAATCACCTAAAAGAATTTTAGCAATAAGTTTTAAGAGGGATGCTGCTAAAAATATAAAAGATAGAGTTGAATTGAGGGTAGGAAAAGATCTTGCTAAAAGATTTGACTCCTTTACATTTGATGCATTTGCAACAAATATTTTATCAAGATTTAGAAAAGGGTTACCTGAAATTTTTAGACCTTCAAAGGATTATGAAATTGATTTTACCTTAAGTAATAGAAATATAATGAGAGAGTTGATTTTTAGTTTTCAGGAAGAAAATGGTCTTACTGGCTATGATCTAAGCACCTTAAATCCAAGTTCTTTTGAAAGAGAATATTTATGTAAAAATAAACTTACATTAGATGGAATTTCCATAAAAACAACAGGAGGACTAGTATCAAAACTTATTTGGCATAAAAAGTTACATAACGGAAATTCTTCGTCGCAGTTATCTTTTAATATGATAAGTAGACTTTCTGAATTTATTCTGAGACTAAATCCAATTGTTTTAAACTCTTTAAGACAGACTTATGCTTATGTTTTTTTGGATGAATTTCAAGATACTACTCAAATACAGTACGATTTATTAAAAACTTGTTTTAAAGGTAGTAAATCAAACTTAACCGCAGTTGGTGATAGCAAACAAAGAATAATGAGTTGGGCAGGAGCCTTAGAAAATATTTTTGATATTTTTGCATATGATTTTCAAGCTGAAAGAATTTATTTGCACAGCAACTATAGATCTGCTCCACGTTTAGTTGAAATCCAACATGCCATTATTAAAGAGTTGGAAGGGGAGTATACTTTGTTACCTGTACCGACAAATACTTCTTATAAAAAAGAGGAAGGAGTATGTAGTGTTTTTGAATATGATACAGAAGAGATTGAGGCCCATCACCTTACAAATATGATTATTAAGTTAATGATTGAAGAGAAGGTAAGTCCTAGAGAAATTTGTATTTTGACGAGAAAAACTCCTGAAACATATACTTCAAAGCTTATTGGAAAACTTTACTTAGAAGGAATTGAAGCAAGAATAGAAAATGAATTTCAGGATTTATTGGCAGAGCCTTTAATAATTTTAATATTAAACTTACTTAAGCTGATCGCATTTAAAAGGAATCCTACTGCGTGGGAAGAAGTTCTGACTTATCTATTAAATTCAGAAATTAATTATGATGACACTTATAAAAAATCAAGTGAAATTGAAATAAAATTAGAGAATTTTATAAAAAAATCAAAAGAAAATATACAGTCACAATTACAGATAGATACCTTACTAAAAGAAATTGTCAATTTTTTGGATTTAAATAAAATTAAAGCTGCTTTTCCACAATATAAACGAGATAAGTATTGGAAAGATCTCTGTAATAAATTATATGACAGATTAAATGAATATTTAAGCGGATCTGATCTTAAAGAAGCTATAAGAAAATTGGAAGGAGAAAATGCAATTCCGATAATGACAATGCATAAAAGTAAAGGTTTGGAATTTTATGCTGTTTTTTTTATTGGTTTAGAGGATTCCTCTT
>CAXXCR010000018.1:0-10769 GCA_963668015.2 uncultured Ilyobacter sp.
CAGAAGTGGGTCCACTTTGTTGGACCTCTGAGCAGCGTTTTTAAGGTTGACAGTTTAACGGGCGACGCTGCTTGGCGGGGCCAAACCCTGTTCGGGTTAAGCATGCCCTGCCTGATACTCTCCCTTATTCACTCCTTCATGAAAATCCGCATCTCCATCCAGGCCCTGGACGTGCTGCTCAGGGATCTGGAAAGCCAATAACCCACCCAACTGGCAGAAATCCCTAGTCGAAGTTCACCTGCCCGCCCCGCCTCCCTGCCCGACGGACGAGTCACATTCGCGCAAAATTTCCATAACATTTTTCGGATCACCCCCTTGACAAGTTTTTTGAAAACTGGAAATAGGGAATTTAGTTTAACGATAAACTAAGATTTTCGCGAAGCGCTATTTAACAATTCCAACGGAGTCCATGCTTAAAATAAAATAATATTTTTCAACAGGTTGAAACGCCAAAACCGGAAACGCTCCCCAATGTGGCCGCGTCTGTCCGTCAGCGGACGGAAACACCACCTGGAGCCGGTTGGAAGCCGTCGCCCACGCAAAAAAGCGCCGATTCCCGCTTAGGGATTGCTCCCCCTCACATTCCAGGGAAAAGCCGGAAATGGGACGACGGAATCAATCAACAAATTATTTCAACAATATGGAGACATAATATGCAAGACAACCTCAAGCAATCCGACACCAGTTTCATCAAGGAAGTCGAGAAGCGTAGCGGACAGCACGTGGCCGAATGCTACCAGTGCGGCAACTGCACCGCCGGCTGTCCCTTCAACTTCGCCTATGACATCCCGGTAAGCCGGATTATGAGACTTGTCCAACTGGGGCAGCGGGAGACAGTGCTCAGTTGCCATTCCATTTGGCTGTGCTCCTCCTGCCAGACATGCACGACCCGCTGCCCCAACTCCATTGATGTGGCCAAGGTAATGGACGTCCTGCGCCACATGGCCAGGGAAGCCGGATACGCAACCGAGCGCAATGTCAAGGCTTTTGGTGACTCTTTCCTGGCCTCCGTGAAGAAGAACGGACGCCTGCACGAGCTGGGCGTTGCCATCGGGTACGAGATGCGCACCGGGCGGATATTCACCGACATCGACCTTGCCCCGTCCATGATCGGCAAGGGACGGCTGCACATCAAGCCGCACCCCATCCACAACACCGATCAGGTAGCTGGAATCTTTAATCGTTTCCAAGAGGAAACCCATGAGTAACCCTGACATCGCCTATTATCCCGGATGCTCCGGAAAGGGATCATCCGAAGAATACGACTGGTCCACGCGGGCGGTCATGCACCACTTGGGCGTGACCCCGGTTGAGATCGAGGACTGGAGCTGCTGTGGCTCCTCCCCGGCCCACATGGTCAACCACGAGTTGTCCGCCGCCCTGTCCGGCCGCAACCTGGCCCAGGCCAAGCACATGGGGCATACTCTGGTGACGACGCCCTGCCCCAGCTGCCTGTCCAATCTCAAAAACGCGGCGCAGGCCGCACAGAACCCTGACAAGCGAAGCCGCATCAACCGGCTCATGGACGGGGAATGCCCAACGGACGTGGAGTCAATCTCCACGCTCCAGTTCTTCCTGGAACAGGTGGGGCTGGACGCCATCCGGTCAGCAGTGACCAAACCCCTGTCCGACCTGCGTATCGCCTGTTATTACGGCTGCTTGACAACGCGCCCCCCCAAACTCATGCAGTTCGACGATCCCGAGAACCCAATGAGTATGGACGCCATCCTCGAGGCATGCGGCATCAACGTCATCCCGTTCCCGCTCAAGACCGACTGTTGCGGCGCGTCCTCCGGCATGCCGCGCAATGACATATCCACCCGTCTCTCCGGTAAAATCCTGGACATGGCCGATGAACTCGACGTGCACGCCATCGCCGTGGCCTGCCCGCTTTGCCAGATGAACCTGGATCTGCGGCAGGCACAGGTTAACCGGGCTCGCGGCACCAGACACCGGATTCCGGTCTTCTACTTCACCCAGCTCATGGGCCTGACCATGGGACTTTCCGACAAGGCTCTCGGCCTGTCCAAGCTTGAAGTCAACCCTCAGCCCTGCCTTGCCCGGGCAGGCGCACGATAAGGAGGCGTCATGCGCATAGGCGTATTCGTCTGCCATTGCGGCACCAACATCGGCGGCTCCGTGGACTGTCAGGAAGCGGCCAGGGCGGCCGCGGAAATGGCGGACGTGGTATACAGCACCGATGAAATGTACACCTGCTCGGAACCGGGCCAGGACAGCATAATCCAGGCCGTGCGCGGTCACGAGTTGGACGGCGTGGTCGTGGCCTCCTGTTCGCCGCGCATTGCACGAGCCCACCTTCCGGCGGACCGTGGAACGCGCGGGACTCAACCCCTACATGTTCGAGATGGCCAACATCCGCGAACACGTGTCCTGGATCGGCCGAGACAAGGAAGCCAACACCCGTAAAGCAATAGAACTCATCGGGATGGCGGTTGCCAAGCTCCGTAACGACACCCCCCTTTTCTCCAACAAGTTTAACGTTACACGCAGGCTGTTGGTCATAGGCGGCGGCGTGGCCGGAATCCAGGCGGCCCTGGACGCGGCCGACGCCGGAATCGAGGTGGTCCTGGTGGAGCGGGAGACGAGCATCGGCGGCAAGATGGCCAAGCTCGACAAGACGTTCCCCACCATCGACTGTTCCTCCTGTGTACTCGGCCCCAAGATGGTCGAGGTCGCGCAACACCCCAACATCACGCTCCACGCAGCCAGCGAGGTCGAGAACGTTGCCGGATATGTGGGCAACTTCACGGTCAAAATCCGGCATCGGGCCGTGTACGTGAACTGGGACGCCTGCACGGGGTGTGGCCTGTGCACCGAGAAATGCCCCAGCCGCAAGACCCCGGACCCGTTCAACGAACACATTGCGCCCACCACGGCCATCAACATCCCCTTCCCCCAGGCCATCCCCAAGAAAGCGGCCATCAACCCGGATTACTGTCTACAGCTGACCAAGGGCAAATGCGGCGCCTGCGCCAAGGTCTGCCCGGCGGGATGCATCGATTTTGAACAGCAGGACCGGGTGGAGGAGATCGAGGTCGGGGCCATCGTGGCAGCAACCGGCTACGACCTGTTCGACTACTCCGTGTACAAGCAATACGGGGCGGGCAAGCTGCCCGACGTGATCACGTCCCTACAGTACGAACGACTGCTCAACGCCTCCGGCCCCACGGCCGGACACGTCAAACGCCCCTCGGACGGGGCCGAACCCAAGCGGGTGGTCTTCATCCAGTGCGTAGGCTCGCGCGACCGATCCAAGGGTCGCCCGTACTGCTCCGGTTTCTGCTGCATGTATACGGCAAAACAGGCTATTTTAACCAAGAGTCACCTGCCCGAATCGCAGAGCTACGTCTTCTACATGGACATCCGCTCGCCGGGCAAGGGGTATGACGAGTTCACCCGCAGGGCCCAGGAAGCATATGGGGCCCAATACATCAGGGGCCGCGTGTCGAGCATCCATCGGCACGGCAAATCCCTGGTGGTGCGCGGGGCCGACACCCTGGCCGGGGTGCAGGTGGAAATCGAGGCCGACCTGGTGGTCCTGGCCGTGGGCGTGGAACCCGCCAAAGGAGCCATGGATCTCAGCGCGACCCTGCACATCTCCGCCGACTCCAACGGCTTCTTCATGGAGGGCCACCCCAAACTCCGCCCCGTGGAAACCAACACGGCCGGCGTCTTCCTGGCCGGTTGCTGCCAGGGTCCGCGCGACATTCCCAACTCCGTGAGCATGGGCAGCGCGGCTGCGGCCAAGGCACTGATCCTGTTCTCCAAGGCCGAGCTGGAATCCGACCCGCAGGTGGCCTCCGTGAACCCTCAACGGTGCGTGGGATGCTTCAAGTGCGTCCAGACCTGTCCCTTCGGGGCGGTCAAGGAAAGCAAGGACCGCTGGGACAACCCCAAGGCCGAGGTCCTGCCCTCGGTGTGCAAGGGCTGCGGCATCTGCTCGGTGACCTGCCCCCACGGGGCCATCCAGCTCAACCACTTCACTGACAACCAACTTCTCGCGGAGGTCAATGCGATATGTCCCCTTCCCATGGCGTAAAAAGCGATAAGGAGCTGCGCATCGTCGGCTTTCTGTGCAACTGGTGCTCATACGGCGGCGCTGATTCGGCGGGAGTGGCCCGCCTGGAGCAGCCCACGGACCTGCGCATCATCCGCACTCCCTGCACGGGCCGCATCGACCCCCTCTTCATTGTCCGGGCCCTGATCAACGGCGCCGACGGCGTCCTGGTCTCGGGCTGCCATCCGGGCGACTGCCACTACGTGGAGGGCAACTTCCACGCCCGGCGTCGGCTGGAAACCCTGAAAAGGCTGCTGCCCGTCACGGGCATCAACCCCGACCGGTTCATGTACACCTGGGTCTCCGCGTCCGAGTCCGGACGCTGGCAGGAAGTGGTCCGCGAATTCACGGCCCGCATCCACGCCCTGGGCCCGGCCCCCCGCATGAGCAACAACCTGCAGGAAGTCCTGTCCAGCGACGAGATCTCCCTGCCGGGCAATAATGGAGAAAACTAGGATGGACACGCTTGATATAATGAAGGAATCCATCCGTGAAGCCCTGCCCGGCCTGGACATGGTCCTGGGCTGGGAGCGCGGATACGACGCCCTGCACGCCACTCCGTTGGTCATAAAGACTGTCGAGGACGTGGACCGGCTCATTCTCGGCCCCACCTGTGTTCAGGGGTTGGCCGTCCATCTCCCCGGGCTCAAGGGGAAAAAGGTGGGCATCGTGGTCAAGGGCTGCGACTCCAAGGCCGTAGTCCAGCTGCTGCGCGAGAACCTCCTGGACCGCGAAAACATCGTCATCTTCGGCTTCGGCTGCGACGGCGTCGTCAGCCTGAAACGGCTGGCCAAAACGGTCGACGGACTCGAGTCCGTGCGCTCGGTTGAAAAAAAGGGCGACCGGCTGGTCATTGAGACCGAAAGCGGGGTCCGCGACCTGGCCTTCGACGACGTCTGTGCCACCAAGTGCCTGGACTGCGCCCACCCCAATGCCGTGGAGAGCGACCACTTCGCCGGGACGCGCCTGGAACCCAGGACTCCCGCCCAGGGCAATACCGCCCTGGCTGCCTTCGAGGAAAAGTCCCTGGAGGAACGGTTCGACTTCTGGAAACGGGAGATGCAGCGCTGCATCCGGTGCTACGCCTGCCGCAACGCCTGCCCCATGTGCGTCTGCCGGGACCATTGCCTGGCCGTTTCGCGCAACTCGAAGTTTGTTTCCCAGGAGTCCAACCCTTCAGAAAACCTGATGTTCCAACTGATCCACGTCATGCACCTCGCCGGGCGCTGCGTCTCCTGCGGCGAGTGCGAACGCGCCTGCCCCATGGACATCCCCCTGGGGCTGCTGCGGGCAAAATCCACGGAAATCACCGGGAAACTCTTCAACCAGCAGGCCGGACTCGATACCGAAGCTCCCCTGCCGCTGTTGTCCTTCAAGCCCCAGGAAGAAACCATTCAGGAGCATGAATAAAAATGAATGATATATTCATCCCCCGCAAAGACCTGGACGTCTGGCTTGCCAAAATAGCCGAGGATCGCACGGTCTACGCGCCAACCCGCCAGGAAGGAGCCGTGGTATACCGGCCCTACGCCGTCGGGACAAAGGTCGAGCTGGACACCATGCCCACGACCTCGCCCAAGGAAGTAGTGTTCCCCCAGAACGAGACCCTGCTGACTTACAAACGGACCGGCGGTGCTGAAACCGGCAATACCGGCGTGGAAACCCGTGAGACCCTGCCCGAAGGCGAGGCCGTGATCTTCGGCGCCCGCCCCTGCGGCGTGCAGGGGTTGCTGGACCTGGACATGGTCTACAACAACGACCTGAACAGCGATGCCTACTATGCCGCGCGCCGGGAAAACACCCTGGTCGTCACCATGGCCTGCGCCGCTCCCCGGCCGACCTGTTTCTGCACGAGCGTCGGCGGAGGTCCGGGCGAAACCCAAGGGTCCGACGTGATGCTCTACCCCCTGGACGACGGCTTCGTGGCCAGGGCGCTGAGCTCGGGCGGCGAAACGCTGCTGGCCCTGGCCCCCGGCTCCCCGGCGGGCGACAAGAGCGATCAAGCCAAGGGCGTGATCGAGGAGGCCCGCAAGGCCATGGGTGCCCCCATGGACCTGACCAAGGTGCGGGAAAACTTCGACCGCTGTTTCGACGACCTGGAATTCTGGGACGAACAGAGCGCCAAGTGCCTGTCCTGCGGGGCGTGCGCCTACCTCTGTCCCACCTGCCATTGCTTCAATATCACGGACGAGGGTTCGCAGACCGAAGGAAAGCGGCTGCGTAGCTGGGACAACTGCATGTCCTACATGTTCACGGCCGAGGCCAGCGGGCACAACCCGCGCGCGGCGAAATCCATGCGCCTGCGCAACCGGATCGGCCACAAATTCGTCTACTTCCCGGAAACCCATGAAGACAGCCTGGCCTGTTGCGGCTGCGGCAGGTGCATCGTCTCCTGCCCCTCTTCCATGGACGTCCGCCAAATCGTGAAGGCTATCCAGGAGTATCCCGATGACCAAGAATAATCCGCTCATGCCCGCCATGGCCACCATCGTCGAGACCGTCGACGAGACGGCCAACATCAAGACCTTCCGCGTTCGCCTGGACGACAAGGCCGCCATGAAGAGTTTTTCCTTCATGCCCGGACAGGTGGGACAGCTCTCAGTGTTCGGCGTAGGCGAGTCTACATTCGTCATCAATTCGTCCCCAACTCGCATGGAATACTTGCAGTTTTCCGTCCTGAAGACCGGCGAAGTGACCACCAAGCTGCACCAGCTCAAGGCCGGGGATCGCGTCGGCGTCCGCGCTCCGCTGGGCAATTGGTTTGACGTTGAACGCATGCGAGGCAAGAACATCCTGTTCGTTGGTGGCGGCATCGGCATGGCCCCCTTGCGGACCCTGCTCATATATATGCTCGATAATCGTAATGATTTCGGTAAGATCACCCTGCTATACGGCGGGCGATCCCCCGGAGACATGGCCTTTCAGGAAGACCTGAAGGACTGGCCCTCCCGCGAGGACATGAAAACGGTCCTGACCATCGACAACCCGGCCGACGGCTGGCCCCACGAGGTTGGTCTTATCCCAAATGTTCTCAAGGAGATGGGGCCGAGCGCCGATAACTGTCTGGCCGTCACCTGCGGCCCGCCGATCATGATCAAGTTCACTATCCAGGCTCTCAAGGAGCTCGAATTCCCAGATGAGTCGATCATAACCACCCTGGAACGCCGAATGAAGTGCGGAGTCGGCCTGTGCGGCCGCTGCAACATCGGCGACAAGTACGTGTGCGTAGATGGCCCCGTTTTCACTTGGGCCGAGCTAAAGGCTCTACCTCAAGAGCTATGATATATTAAAAATTTGTTAATTTAATACAGGGTGATGGATACAATCTTTTGCATCATTGAATTCGTTGGCCGAAATGCCGCCTTCTTAAAAAAGATTGTGACGACCTCTTGACGAAACCCTGTTTTTATGGAAGTGGTTTTGGTAAGTTTATCGTTAAACCAACAAAAGCGTTTGAGGTTACAAAATGGGCATTGACAAGAGTGAACAATTCTCCGGAACTGACCCGTTCTTCGACTTGAGCGGATCAGTGGCCATCGTCACCGGCGCTGCCGGCGGGTTGGGTGAAGACGTTGCGGAAACCCTCGCCTCCCGAGGCGCATCGCTGCTGCTATGCGACCTGAACGAACAGGGCGTAGCCGGGGCCGCCGAGAAAATCGCGGCGGCAACCGGGCAATCCGTTGAATACGCCGTTGTCAATGTCTGTAGCGTCTCCGATCTCAACGCCATGGCCGACAAGGCCATGGAACGATTCGGGCGCATCGACATTCTGGTCAACTCTGCGGGAATCAACATACCGCAGGAGGCCCTGGATGTTACCGAAGAGGCCTGGGACAAAGTCCTGGACATCAACCTCAAGGGGTCTTTCTTCGCCTGTCAAGCCGTTGCCAGACATATGGTCAAGCAGCGGTCGGGAAAGATCATCAACGTCTCTTCACAAGCCGGAGCCGTGGGGCTCATCCGCCGGGCAGCATACTGCTCCAGCAAAGGCGCGATAAACAACCTGACTAGGGAACTGGCCCTCGAATGGGCACAGTACAACATCAACGTCAACGCTGTGGCCCCTACGTTCGTGGAAACCGAACTCACGCGCCACATGTTCAAGGAAAAGGAATTCAGGGAATATGTTGACGCCAACATTCTGTTCGACAGATTGGCGGTTCCCGCAGATGTTTCCGCCGGAATCCTGTACCTGGCATCCCACGCCTCGGACATGGTCACCGGTCACATACTGCATATCGACGGGGGCTGGACGGTTCATTAAGTCAGGAGAGATTTATCCGGATCTACACATGTTTAAAGGAGGAGTTATGATGACTCGCATCGGGAAATTAATGGTTCTGGCATTTGCATTGGTCCTTTTCGGCGCCTTTGCGGCATACGCTGCAGGGGAACCAATCAAGATTGGGATTATCAGTCCCGTGTCCGGCAACTACGGCGACCATGGCAAGCTTGAACGCATGGGCATGACCGCCGCATTGGAAGAAGCCGGCAAGACCGTTCTGGGACGTCCCGTTGAAGTGGTCGTGGCCGATTCCGAAACCAACCCCGACATCGCCGCCCGTCGCGCCCGCCGCCTGATCGAGGTGGATGGCTGCAACTTCCTCATGGGTTCCGTCTCCAGTTCAGTCGCCGCCGCCATTTCCGCCGTTGCCGCGGAAAAGAAGGTCCTCTACTTCGCCACCAACGGCAACTCGGACTCTCTGAACGCCGGCAAGGCCAACACCTACATGTTCCACGTCGCACCCAGCATGGCCATCTTGGTCCGCGGCGGCGCCCAATACGTTGCCAACAACATTGGCAAGAAATGGTTCTACATCACCCACGACTACTCATGGGGCCACTCCGGAACCGCCTGGGCGCGCAAGTCTGCCGCCGAACTGGGCGTGAAAGAGGTCGGTGAGATCAAGGTTCCCCTGGGCACCCGTGACTTCAGCTCCCAGCTCCTGCAGGTCCGCCAGTCCGGCGCCGACGTCCTGGTCATCACCATGGCCGGTTTCGACAACGTCGCCCTGCTGAAGCAGCTGGCCGAATACCGCATCTACGACAAGATGAAGGTCTGGTACACCCTGATGGAATTCGTCGACATGTGGCCCCTGAAGCCCGAACAGCGCCAGGCTTACGCCGACGTCGAGGTCTACTGGAACGAAAACGACCAGACCAGGGCCTTCGCCGAAAAGCTGCAAAAGAGGTACCCCGACGCTCCCTGTCCCATGCCGCTGGATAACGGCACCTACGAAGGTTGGCTGGCCATGAAAATCCTGCTCCAGGGCATCGAAAAGGCCGGTTCCGCAGACGTTCCTGCGGTCATCAAGGCCATCGAAGGCATGGAGATCAAGGACAACATGCGCAAGTACCCCACCAAGGTCCGCGCATGGGACCACCAGGTGATCACCCAGGTTGACCTGATCAAGGCCAACCCCAAGGCCACCGGTCCCGACATGTGGAATGTGATCGATGAGATCGACGCTGCCAAGGTAGCCCGCACTCAGGCGGAGAACCCCGTCAACGTCAGCATCAGCAAATAGCGCAGATAAGGAGGGCGCCCGGTCGGCCGGGTCGGGCGCCCCCGTCTGAAGTGGGAGTATTGAATGTCTCTTTTTGCCAACTTATTCATCAACGGCGTGATCCTGGGTCTGCTCTACGCGACCATAGCACTTGGATTCTCGCTGGTACTGGGCGTCTCGGGCGTGCTCAACTTCGCTCACGGTGTGTTGTTTACCCTCGGGGCATACGGCTACTGGGTCCTCAAGGACATCCTGGGATTCTGGCCCGCCATGATAGCCGCAACGCTGATCGTCGGCGTCATAGGAATCGCCGTCGAGAAGTTGCTCGTCCGCAGGGTTTACGGGGAAGACCCCCTTTTCGGCCTGGTCATCACAATGGGGTTCGCCATGGCCGTTGAACAATTACTACATATGATCTTCGGGGCGGCGGCCAAGACCGTCAACCCCCCCGAATTCGCCCAGGGAGTTCTCTTTTTCGGCGACATGATGATCCCCTATTACCGACTGTTCGTCGCCGCCTGCTGTGTTATCGCCCTTACCGGCACCTGGTTCGTGCTGAACAACACGAGCTTTGGAGCGGTGGTGCGCGCAGGCATGTATGACAGCGAAATGGTCTCGGCCCTCGGTCACGACCTTCCCTTGATGCGCACGGTGGTCTTCACCCTGGGCGCCATGGCCGCCGCCTTCTCAGGCGTACTCGCCTCGTCCATCTGGTCGATCAAGCCAGGCATGGGAGGGGCCTTCCTCATGCCATCATTCCTGGTCGTGCTCATCGGCGGCCTGGGCAGCATACGGGGCACGGTCCTGGGCGGACTCATCGTCGGCCTGACCACCTCCCTGCTGTCCCTGGTCATTCCCCGGTTCGTGGACATCATGCCCTATATCATCATGGCCGTGGTCGTCTACTTCTGGCCCCGAGGTCTCCTCGGCAAGCAAAACATTCTCGAATAGGGGGAGACGAAAATGCGACCCAAATCCATTTTGAGGGATCCATACCTCTATATATTCCTCATCTTTATACTGTATCCGCTCTATCCCTTCATCGGTGACTTCACGTCCCTGGGATCGGAATTGCTGCTCTTCTTCATCTTCACGTTGAGCTTCAACCTCTGCCTGGGCTACACCGCGCTGCCCTCCTTCGGGCACGGAGCCTTGTACGGCATGGGCACCTTCGGTGCCGCCCT
>CAXXCR010000019.1:0-28343 GCA_963668015.2 uncultured Ilyobacter sp.
TATATCAATTTTTAGAATTGACATGGAACTGATGGTAGTATAATTATTGGGACAATCTATTTTCTATTCAATACTCAATATTGAATAGAAAATAGGAGGTCTATATGGCTAAAAATGAGAATTACAATGATGAATTGAAACAAACAATTATACGGTTTTTTAATGCCGTAAGAAAAATACAAGATATAGCAAAAGAATATGGTATCCTTGAATCAACTGTAAGATACTGGGTGGTTGATAAGCCTAAAAAGAAGTTCAATCTAAAGTATAACGCTCTGAAGATCAGGATCTAAAAAACTTGAAAAAAGAGATCGCAAGATTGAAGGAAGAAAATGAAATATTAAAAAAGGCTATGACCATATTCGCAAAAGCTAGATAAGAATCAGTTACAAGCGCTGATAGGGATACTTTCTAAGGCATACCCAATTTGGAAATTAAGCGCAATTTTAAAGGTTCCTAAAAGTACATATTACCACAGAAAATCAAGTTCTATATCTCCAGCAAAGATTAAGACGTGATAATTTGAAGAAATTAATTTTTGATGATTGGAATAATAGTAAAAAAAGATATGGCGCTCCTAAGATTCATTAGGAATTGCTGAAATCAGCCTAAAAACAAAAATAAAGTTGTCCAATATCTTGACGTAATACCAGTTTTTAATGATCAGTGAGATTGATTACCGTTAATAAAGAATTTTTTTGATTTCAAGCATTTCTCTGTATAGCTCTTGTTTTAAATCTCTGTGAAACTCTGTGTCCAAAACAGGTTTATATAAAATCAGTAATTATATATTAAAATACAGTTACAGCTTGACTTGGTTTATATAAAATTTTTATTAATGCTAGATTTAAATAATTTTTACTTTGATACTAAAAAAACTTGACAAGGACTGTGTTTGTAGGTATAATGATCTGGAAATTTAATAAAGGATATCTCTTATCCAGAGAAGCTGAGGGGCTGGCCCTGCGAAGCTTCAGCAACCTACTTTGTTTAAGGTGTGGTGCTAATTCCAGAGTTCTAACGAACTAAAGATGAGAGGACTTGTGTGACTGCAGAAGCCTCTTTTCTTAAGAGGCTTTTATTTATTTTAAAAAAAGAAACAATCAGGGGTGATTATTTTGATAGAGATCAGAAACTTGGATAAGGTTTACAAAAGCGGCGCCAGTGAGATTCAGGCAGTTAAAAATGTAAACCTGAAAATAGAGGAAAACGACATCTATGGAATCATGGGTCTCAGTGGAGCGGGGAAATCCACTCTTATAAGAATGCTTAACAGGCTAGAAGATGCCACCAGTGGAGAAATACTCGTCTTGGGAGAAAACATCCTGGATTACGACAAGAAAAAACTTAGAGATTACAGAAAAAAAACAGGGATGATATTTCAACATTTCAATCTTCTTCAGTCGAGGGATGTAAAAGGGAATGTGGCTTTTGCACTTGAAATAGCAGGGTGGAAAAAAAGTGATATCCCGGGTAGAGTAAGGGAACTGCTTGACCTGGTAGGTCTAGCTGACAAAGCGGATGCATACCCAGCACAGCTAAGCGGTGGTCAAAAACAAAGGGTGGCCATAGCAAGAGCTCTTTCAAATCATCCGAAGATACTACTTTCTGATGAGGCTACAAGTGCATTGGACCCAAAGACAACTAAAGCCATACTGGAGCTTTTAAAAGACATACAAAAGAAACTTGGGATAACAATAGTGCTGATCACCCATCAGATGGAGGTAATAAGAAGCGTGTGCAACAAGGCTGCAATAATGTATGGTGGAGAGGTAATAGAGGAAGGGCCTACAGAGGAAATATTCTTAAACCCTAAAACAGACATAGCAAAAGAATTTGTAGAGCACACGACACATGAGGAGAAAAGTGAAGTGGAGCTTGTTAAGAGCAGCGGGAGAAAGATAATAAAGCTGTTATTCAAAGGACAGCTTACAACAGCTCCTGTTCTTGCAGGGATGATCAGAAACTATGATGTGGACCCAAATATACTTGCCGGAAACATAGACGAGCTTACAACAACAAGGGTTGGACATCTGGTTGTAGAGCTGCAGGGTGAAATAAAGAATCAAGAAGCCAGCATAGAGTGGCTTGGAAAACAAGGAGTAGGAGTGGAGGTGCTTTATAATGGATAAAATGCTAAGTCTTTTACTGCCTTCATTCTGGCAGACTCTGTACATGGTATTTTGGTCTGCACTGTTCTCAACACTGCTAGGGGCGCCTATAGGGTTGCTTTTGGTAGTAACAGGAAGAGGGCATATCTGGGAGAAACCAAAATTAAATTTAATTTTGGATACAGTGGTGAATGTGTTTAGGTCGTTTCCGTTTATAATTTTGATGATATTAGTGTTCCCGCTTTCCAGGGTAATAGTCGGGACTACCATAGGATCAACTGCTAGCATAGTTCCGCTTTCCATAGCGGCAGCACCTTTTGTGGCCAGGATAATAGAGGGGGCAGTAAAAGAGGTTGACAGCGGCCTGGTAGAAGCTTCTGTATCTATGGGGGCATCCAACTGGGAGATAATATACAAGGTACTGATACCGGAAGCAATACCGTCACTTGTGCACGGAATGACTATCACAATAATAACTTTGATAGGTTATTCTGCAATGGCTGGAGCCATCGGTGGAGGAGGCCTGGGAGATCTGGCTATAAGGTACGGATACCAGAGGTTTAAAACCGACGTGATGTTTGTAGCAGTTGTATCGATAATAGTTGTTGTGCAGTTTATACAATGGCTGGGTAATACAATAGTTAAAAATGTTAAAAAAAATAGATCATAAGGAGGAGACAAATGAAAAAAAATATTTTATTAGTCCTTCTAGCGCTGTTTTTTATAGCGTGTGGAGGTAAGAAAACAGAAGAAGAAAGTGCAGTTATAAAGGTGGGAGCAACTCCTGTACCGCATAGTGAAATATTGCAAGCTGTAAGGGAAGATCTGGCAGCAGAAGGCCTAGAGCTTGAAATAGTAGAATTTACGGACTATGTAACGCCAAACCTTGCATTAAATGACGGGGAGATCGATGCAAACTTTTTCCAGCATCTGCCTTACCTGGATAAATTTGCAGAGGAAAGAGGATTAGATTTGGTTTCAGTAGGGACTGTACACGTGGAGCCAATGGGACTTTACTCTAAGAAGATAAACTCTTTGGATGATTTGAAGGACGGTTCGGTTATCGCAATACCAAACGACCCTTCAAATGGTGGAAGAGCGCTACTTCTTCTTCAGGCTAAAGGTCTTATAAAGCTAGACGCAGAAGCAGGACTGAATGCAACTGAGCTGGACGTAACAGAAAATCCTAAAAAATTAGAGTTTAGAGCTCTTGATGCGGCTCAACTTCCTAGAGTCTTAGCTGACGTGGATGCAGCTGTTATAAACGGAAACTATGCATTGGAATCTGACCTGAATCCTTCTAAGGATGCAATGCTTATAGAGGGGGCGGAGTCACCTTATGCGAACATAGTTGTTGCAAAAGCAGGTAGAGAGAATGAAGAAAAAATTCAAAAACTTATGAAGGTCCTTCAAAGTGAAAAAGTTAAAACTTTCATAGAAGAGAAATATAACGGAGCTGTTGTTCCAGCATTCTAAATTTTAAATAGTTTAAGCGGTCTGTATGATTGTATTTTGCAGACTGCTTTTTTATTTATTTTGAAATCATTTTATATTTGAAATTTTACCTGATTTATAAAAAATAGTATTTGATATTTTTATATAAAAAATCTTAAAAATGTCAAAAAATAACTTAAAAAAAAATGGATTCAATGATATAATTGAGGTTGTGAAAATCAACTTGAAGCAATAGAGGTGTAGAAAAGTTAAAATAAAATTTGAAGTAAGAGTCGAGATAGGTTTTTAGGAGGATATATGAGGATAAGCCTGAATAAAGGAAAAATAGAAAGAGATGCGTCTGAGCACAGCCTTAGATTTTCAAAACTTATTGAAAATTCATTCAATGAATGGAGCCGTTCGGAAGAACTTTCTGGAGATACAATTCCTTGGAGCCTTATTTTTAAAATAGAGGAAGCCGGGGAAGAGGAGATGTTTTATGTTGACACAAACGGCGAATATCTTGTATACCTAGATTTGGATGGGTATATGATGGGGGAAATGATAGAGTTAGACGAAGAGAGGGAACTAAAATTAGTTGCAAAGCATTCATATATGTATGAGCTGATATGTTTTTCGGAAATTATGAAGCTCGGAGTATTGGGGAGTGAAAGTGTGAAGGAGCTTGAGCAGAAAATATTCCCTGAATGGGCCAACGGAGTAGTTGCAGATGATTTAGAAGATAATGAAACGGTAGCTCGCTTTATGCATACGTTTGCACCTGTTTTAGACAAACTTGAGATCGTAAAGCGTGTCGACATAGAGATTGATGATTTTGAAGTAGAAGCAGAAACAGTTGGACAAGAGGAAGAATTTAAAGAGTATATTAAAAATTATGTAAAAGAAGAGTTGTTTTTCTTGGTGCATAATCCACTATACGCCGAACTTTATCCGGATGCAGGAGAAAAATTAATGGAAGCTACAAAAGAGTTTGCTTCCGGTGAATAATGAAGTATGTTTATTAAAATCTCAAAGAGGAATTTAAAGTAAATACAGTACAAAGTTTTAGTTAATGAAATGGGGGGATATTTGTGGGGTTAGTATATAAGGGGAAATGTAATAACTGTGGTTATGAGAAAGATTACAGATTGAACGAAAACATTGAAATCTTTAAAGAAAAAAGGAGCAATAAAGAAAGCCTTGTAAAAAGGCTGGACGAAGTGAACAGATCAAGGTTGGAGCAGTTTATTTCTGCAAACAGAGAACTGAAAAAATTCATTTCAGATAATGTAGAAGGCGGGTTTCAATTGGAGTTTTCATACAGGGTATACAGGTGTGAAAAATGCAAATATTTTGTAGATAAACCATATATGGAGTTGAGGCATAACGGGGAAAAACTTTTTGAAACAAAGTACAATTGTAAGAACTGCGGCAGTGAGCTGATCATGGATGAAAATGCATTTATGGAGAGGGAGTTGTATAATACTTGTCCTGAATGCCGTGTAGAAGACTATAGAGTTAAGCCAAAAGATGTATGGGAATAGGGGGAATAAAATTGTTAGACACTTTGATAAAAAGAGCTCGTTCTGTGAGAAAATTTAAGCAGAATGCTGTAAGCATGGAAACTTTAGAAGAGATAGCGTCTGTAGCTAGATATTCGGCTGCGACAAGGAACTTACAGGTGCTAAGATACCTACTTGTAGCTGATAAAGAAGTTGTAGATAAGATTTTTCCAGAGACCAACTGGGCAGGGTATATAGAGTGGAACCCTTGTAAAACGGAGAAACCTACAGCGTATATCATAATCTGCAAAGATAAGGACCTGTCTATAACAGATAATCTTTACCACTTTGATATGGGTGTTGCTGCACAGAATATGATATTGAAGGCTAATGAACTTGGGTACGGGACCTGCATATTAGGTGCATTTAGCAAAGAAAAAATTACTGAGATAGTGAAACTGGATAAACAGTACGAGGTTGGGGTTATGATAGCTCTTGGTGACCCGGATGAAGAGTGCAAAATTGTGGATTCAAAAGCAGGGGATATAAGGTATTATAGAGATGAAAATGGAGTGCACTGTGTCCCAAAGAGAAAGCTGGAAGAACTTATAGTTAAAAAAATTTAAAAAATAATCAATGTTTAAAAAAATAATCCAATATTTATTGAAATTTTAACACATCTGTGTTAAAATTTTATATAAAAAATTTGGAGGGAAACAACGTGAAGAATCGATATTTTACTTATTTTATAGATTGCAGATACGTATAGAGTGTAATAGTAGCAGTTTTTCTATAAGTATGTAAAAGGTTTTAACAGGTTCGAAACGGTGATGTTGTTTAATACGGCCATCTAGTTTGAGGACTAGGTGGTTTTTGTTTTGTCTTTTGAAAAGATTAAAACAAATTAAAAAAATTAACGTATATTAAACTTAAGAATAAATATAAATTAATATATAGAAAACTAAAATAAAAATAGGAGGAGAAAATATGAAAAAAAGAATTTTAATTTTGGCAATGTTATTATCATTTGTAGCTATGAGCGTTACATCATTTGCTTTTTTGGGTAAAAAGAAAAATGGGTTCAAAGCTATTCAAAAGAAAGGTGAATTTGTAGTAGGACTTGATGATGCGTTTGCTCCTATGGGATTCAGAGATGAAAACGGTGAGATAGTTGGTTTTGATATAGACCTTGCTAAAGAGGTTGCTAGCAGACTAGGGCTGAATGTAGTGTTCAAACCATGTGAGTGGAGTGGAATAATTTTTGAGCTTAAAAGCGGTAATATAGATGTTATTTGGAACGGTCTTACTATAACTGAAGAAAGAAAAAGACAAATAAATTTCTCACAAGACTACCTTAAAAACAGCCAAATTACAGTTGTAAAAAAAGATTCTGAGATAGTTAGCAAAATGGATCTAAACGGAAAAGTGATAGGGCTTCAAATGGGAAGTAGTGCTGATAAAGCAGTATCGGATGATCCTGTTTCAAAAAAATTAAAAGGTGTTAAAAAATACGAAAATAACGTGGATGCTCTTTTAGACCTTAAAAATGGTAGAGTAGACGCGGTTGTAATGGATGAGATAGTTGCAAGATACTATACAGCTAAAAAAGACGGATACAAAGTACTAGACGCAGATTTTGGAAAAGAGCTTTATGGAGTTGGATTTAGAAAAGGAGATGTCAAATTCAAAGAAGCTGTGGACAAAGCACTAGACGATATGATAACTGATGGAACTATGGCTGAAATTAAAGCCAGATGGTTTGGGAAATAACTTAAAGTTTTTTGGGAGGAAACATGGAACAATTAATGGGTATGGCGTTATACATATTAAAAGGTGTGGTTTTGACGGGGAAACTTTACATATTTACCCTGATAGCCTTCCCGATAGGTGTTATTTTTGCATTGGGGAAGATTTCTAAGCACAAGAACCTGAAAAAAGCCATAGGTATATATACTTGGGTATTTAGGGGAACACCTCTTATGCTTCAACTCTTTTTTGTTTACTATGGACTACCTGTTCTGGGCATAACATTTTCGCCATTTGCGGCAGCTGTAGTTACGTTTGTAATAAATTATACGGCCTATCTTACGGAAATAATTAGAAGCGGAATAGAGAGCATAGACAAGGGGCAGTACGAGGCTTCTAGAGTGCTAGGGCTCACATATTACCAGACCATGAAAAGGATAATTTTACCTCAAGCAATAAGAAGGGTGTTGCCTGCGCTTACAAATGAAGCAATAACACTTGTAAAGGATACAGCGATAGTATCTGTAATAGGTCTTGGAGAGATACTTAGAAACGCAAAAGAGATAGTAAGCAGGGAGTTTACAATAATTCCTTTTATAATTGCTGGAATACTGTATCTTTGCATAAGTTCAATAGTAGTTACGTTCTTTAAAAAGTTGGAAGACAGATACAGATTTCAATAAAACTGAGGTAAAAGAGGTGTAGTTTATGGAAATAATAAGTTTAAAAAATATAAACAAGTACTTTGGAGAGAACAAAGTCTTGGATGATATAAGTCTTACTGTAAAAGAGGGGGAGGTTATATCTATTATAGGCCCCTCTGGAAGTGGTAAGTCTACACTGCTTAGAAGTGTAATTGGTTTGGAAGAGGTAAAAAACGGTAAGATAAGTGTAGAAGGCGAACTTATATTCGATAATGACATGAAAATATCGAAACATAAGGTAAGGAATGCACATTTGAAAATGGGAATGGTTTTCCAAAGTTTCAACCTATTTCCTCATAAAACTGTAATAGACAATATAATAGAAGCTCCGTTAATGGTGAAAAAAATGTCGAAAGAGGAAGCTCTAATGAAAGCCAGAGAACTCTTGAAACTAGTTGGTTTATCTGAGAAGGAAAATAGTTTTCCAGGAGAGCTCAGCGGGGGACAAAAACAAAGGATAGCCATAGCGAGAGCTCTTGCTATGAATCCTGACATACTACTTTTTGATGAGCCGACTTCTGCTTTGGACCCTGAGCTGGTATCTGAGGTTCTGAAAGTAATAAAGGAACTGGCAAAGCAAAAGATAACAATGCTTATAGTCAGTCATGAAATGAAATTTGTACAGGAGATATCTGACCAGGTAATATTTATGGCTGACGGAAAAGTGGTGGAATCAGGGGCAGCAGAAAAAATATTCAACAACCCTGAACACGACAGAATTAAAGAATTTTTGAAAAAGATTTTATAGGAGGCTTCGGCCTCCTATTTTTAATATAGCTTAAATATCTAACTCAAGTTGCTACCTGTAATAAGGTATTTAATTTCTTGAAAGTATATAAAAACTTTTTTGGCCACGAATGATAATGAATAGAAGATCGAAACCTTGGACACAGAGAAAAAGACTGAATTTTATAGAGATTAAGCAGGAAGCTTTGGCTTTTATAAGATTTTCAATGATTAGCTAGATTAGTGTAATTCGTAGCAAAAGATGATTTTGATTTTAAGGACATTTTCTGTGCGGCCTTTCTTAAATTCCTGTGTCCTAAATAACTCAAAAACAGGTAGTAATTAAGTTATTTACACTTATAAATATTTAATAGTGTATAATATTTAACCCAAGTTGCTACTTAAGATTTAAGAATGTATAACCCATTAAAAATATTAGAATTTTCAACTCAAAACATCTAGAAGTTACGCTGTGAATTGATTTAGGCATTAATCTATTAATTGAACTTCCAACAGTTTCTATTAGCTTTCTTTTGAGATGGTCTATGAATACTTGACTTTGAGTTTTGGAACGTTTTGAATTTTTACGTCTCATAGGCGAAAGATGGATATTCACATCACTTAATACGTCCTCAAGCCCATAGTCATTATAAGCTTTGTCTGCATAAATAACTGAGTCTTTTGGTAAATCAAAATTGAACTCTCTGAAAGCTGTAATATCAGCAATAGAACCTGGTAATATTTTGTATTCAACAGGTAAACCTTTTTCATTGGTCATTAGATGGAGCCTTGTTCCGAAAAAAATTTTCTTTTACTAGAAACGTATCCTCTATATAAATCGTGGTCTAAATAGATTTTGCATCTTGGAATTCTAAAATTATCACATACAGCAACAGGAAAAGAATCTATCATAAATTCTTTGTTTTTAGACCTATTCTTGTTGTATTCCATAATAATATCCATTATTTTACTTAAAGTAGACCCTAATTTTGATAGTCTTCTAGAAAATCTACTTTTAGAAAGAACATATTCAAAATGCGGATAATCTTCAAAAAATGTCAAAGTCTTTTGAAAATTACCATTGAAATATATTCCGGCAATTATAGCTGCTGTAATGACTTCAGCATCTTTCATTTTAGTTTGTGAACTTTCTTTGTGTTCAATAAGCTCAAGGATTGAATGGACAAATTCTAGTATTTCATTTATTGTATTTTTCATTTTATGCGCTCCTGAAGTTGTATTTTAAGAAAAATTTTATCATGTTATTACTAAAGTAGCAACTTAGGTTATTTAAGGAGGATGAAGTATAAGCTGTGTGTGCAGAAAAATAAAATTTTAGAACAAAATGATAAAAAACTTGACAAATAGAATTTGAGCAATTATAATGGAGTCAAATGAAATATATTGTAACTTCAGGGCAGGGTGAAATTCCCGACCGGCGGTAAAGTCCGCGACTCCCTTAATTGGGATTGACCTGGTGAAATTCCAGGACCGACAGTAAAGTCTGGATGAAAGAAGTTTAACTTTTAGTCGCAATTTTTTTACGACTATTGTTTAGTAACTAATGCCTGGAGTTTGTGCTCTAGGCTTTTTTAATTAAAAAAAACGGTGGGAGGAATCAATAATGAGAGTAATCGAAGGAAATTTTAAAGGCGAAGGAATAAAAATAGGAATAATAGGTGGAAGATTTAACGAGTTCATTACATCAAAATTAATAGGTGGGGCAATGGACTGCTTAAAAAGACATGGTGTGGAAGAAGAGAATATAGATTTAGCTTGGGTACCTGGAGCATTTGAAATGCCTCTAGTTGCAAAAAAAATGGCTGAAAGCAAAAAATACGATGCAGTTATAACTTTAGGAGCTGTAATCAGAGGTGCTACTCCTCACTTTGACTTTGTGTGTTCGGAAGTGTCAAAAGGTGTGGCAAGCATATCTCTTGAAAGCGGAATCCCTGTTATGTTTGGAGTTTTAACAACAAATACAATTGAAGAGTGTATAGAAAGAGCCGGAACTAAAGCTGGAAATAAAGGATTTGAAGCAGCAGCAGGCGCAATTGAAATGATAAACCTTTTAAAAGAAATTTAATTAATTTGAAAAGAGGTGCTTTATATGCATAGCGATATAGACAGAAAATATATGGCTATGGCCCTTGAACTCGCCGAAAAAGGGGAGGGGGCCGTAAATCCCAACCCCTTAGTAGGTGCAGTTGTGGTAAAAAACGGTAAGATAGTTGGAAAAGGATACCACAAATATTATGGTGGGCCTCATGCGGAGGTTTATGCCCTTGAAGAGGCCGCTGAAGAGGCAAAAGGTGCTACAATATATGTAACGCTTGAGCCTTGCTCGCACTACGGTAAAACGCCGCCTTGTGCAGAGAAAATAGTCAAAATGGGGATAAAAAAATGTGTTATAGCGATGCTGGACCCAAATCCACTTGTAGCAGGAAGAGGAGTAAAAATATTGCAGGATGCCGGAATAGAAGTTAGCTGGGCACTACTTGAGGATAAAGCGACAGAGCTAAACAGAGTGTTTTTAAAATACATACAAACCGGGATGCCGTACACATTTTTAAAAGTAGCCATTACTATGGATGGTAAAATAGCAACAAGAAGCGGGAGTTCTAAATGGATTACAAATGAACTTTCCAGAAACAGGGTACAGAAGTTGAGGAATAAGTATATGGGGATAATGGTCGGGATAGGTACTGTTCTTGCTGATGATCCGAGCTTGACAGCAAGGGTGGAAAATGCGATAAATCCTTATAGAATAGTAATAGATCCAAAATTAGATACTCCGCTAGAAGCTAAGCTGGTAGTGAATAATTCAGATGAAAAAACTATACTTGTAACTAAGAAAAAAAATATAGAGACAGATAAGTACAAAAAAATGATGCAAAACAACGTCAAGTTTATACTTATAGATAAAGATGAATTTGAAATGAAAGAAGTATTCTCAGAAGTCGGCAAACTCAATATAGACTCTGTGCTTGTCGAGGGAGGGAGCTCGGTTATATCCAGATGCTTCAAAGAAAATATGATAGACGGTGGCGAAATATTTATCGCACCTAAAATCTTGGGAGATGAGAAAGCAACACCTTTTATAAAAGGGTTTAATTTTGATAAAATCTCAGATGGTTTTGAGCTTGAAAATATAAGGTTCAATACTTACGGGAATAATGTATCAGTGGAATTCTACAAAGAGTAAAGTGGGTGATTGAAATTTTTACAGGATTAGTAGAAGAGATGGGTGAAGTGCTTGAAGTGAGAAGTGGAGACAAGGCACTGCATCTTAAAATAAAATGCAATAAGGTCCTAGAGGGTGCAAAACTGGGAGACAGTATTGCAACAAACGGAACCTGCCTTACAGCTGTTGAACTTGGCAGCAATTATTTCACGGCAGATGTTATGCATGAAAGTGTTAAAAGAACCAATCTTAAAAGATTGAAAAATGGAGATAAGGTTAATCTGGAAAAATCAATAACCCTTGCTACTCCACTTGGAGGGCATCTGGTAACGGGAGATGTCGACTGTGAAGGAAGACTAGTATCCATAAAGAGGGACGGAATAGCAAAAATTTATACAATTGAAATAGAATCCAGATTGATGAAATATATAGTTGAAAAAGGTAGAGTCACTTTAGACGGAGCAAGTCTAACTATAGTGGATTTTACTGGAAGCACATTGAGTGTATCCCTTATACCTCATACTCAGGAGATGATAACTCTGGGTATGAAAAAAGTCGGGGATTATATAAATGTAGAAACAGATCTGATAGGAAAATATGTTGAGAGGCTAATGAGCTTTAAAAATGAAGAGCCGGAAGAAAAGAAAAGCGGGCTCACTAAAGAATTTTTACTAAAGAATGGGTTTTGTTAAAACCTTGGGAGGCGAGAAATTATGTTAGATAGAATACAAGATGCAATAGAAGATATAAAAAACGGTAAAATGGTAATAGTTGTAGACGACGAAAACAGAGAAAATGAAGGAGATCTTATCCTTGCAGGAGAAAAGGTTTCTTATGAAGCGATAAACTTTATGGCAAAATACGGAAGAGGACTTATATGTGTGCCTATAACAGAAACTAGGGCAAGAGAACTTGAACTGGGACAAATGGTACAACAAAATACTGATTCGCACGGTACAGCATTTACAGTATCTGTGGATTCTTTAGAGGGGACTACAACAGGTATCTCTATCGCAGACAGGGTAAAAACAATAGAAGACCTAGGCGACAGAAACAAGGAAGGGAAAGATTTTAAAAGGCCTGGACATATTTTTCCGCTTGTAGCAAGAAACGGTGGAGTTATAGTAAGAGAAGGGCATACAGAGGCAGCTGTTGACCTTGCAAAATTAGCCGGACTTAAACCGTATGGTGTAATCTGTGAAATACTAAAAGAGGACGGAACTATGGCAAGATTGGATGATTTGAAAATTTTTGCCAAAGAGCACGGATTAAAAGTAATAAGTATAGAAGATCTTGTAAAATATAGAAAAAGTCATGATAAGCTTGTTGAAAGAGTTGCAGATGCAGATATGCCTACAGAGTGGGGAAAATTCACTATGTATGGATATGACAACGAATTAGACGACAAGGAACATATCGCTCTTGTAAAAGGGGATGTTGAAGGGAAAGAAAATGTTCTTACAAGAATACACTCAGAATGCTTTACAGGGGATGTGCTGGGATCACGTAGATGTGACTGCGGGCCTCAACTGCATGCGTCGATGGTTAAAATAGAAGAGGAAGGGGAAGGAATAGTACTTTACCTTAGACAAGAAGGTAGGGGAATAGGACTTTTCAATAAAATGAAAGCTTATCAACTGCAAGATGAAGGTTTAGATACAGTAGAAGCTAACGAAAGACTTGGATTTGAAGCTGATTTAAGAGATTATGTCATAGCTTCTCAAATCTTAAAAGATCTAGGTGTGAAATCTGTAAGGCTTATGACTAATAACCCTAGGAAGATAAACGGATTAAGAGGTTATGGCATAGATGTAAAAGAAAGAAAAGAGATCGAGATAAAACCGAAAAGCGAAAATGCCAGATATCTTAGAACAAAAAAAGAAAAACTTGGACATATGCTGAAATTAGACGAAGAAGTTAAGTAATTAAGGGAGCCTGAAAAGGCTCCTTTTTTATAGAAATTATTGACAAATTTACGTCGTTTAAGTGTAAATAAACAACAAAATGTTTTTTTTTGGAAAAACTTGAAAAAGAGGTATACTATTAAAAAGGGTGTGTGAGGTGGTTTTGTGGACTATAAAAAATATAGAACCTGGTTTTTTATAAAAAATTTAATTATTTGTATAGCTGTAACAGTAGGATTGACTGCATTTGCGTATATGATGGAGGTAGACAATCTTTTCAGACAGCTTGAGTCCATTGAAAATAGAGAAAATGATATTGTTGTTGAACGTGTAAAAAAGCAATTTGAGGATATATTGTCAGATTTGTACCTGCTTTCGGAACTGTCCAGTGTCCAAAGATTTGTTGAATTTGGAAATGATGAGAGTTTGGAAAAATTGGGATATGATTTATCTAATTTGTTAAAGAGAAAAAAAATATACCAACAGATAAGCTATATTGACGAGGCAGGCAATCTTATTGTGGGTTTAAAAAACGAAAATGGTATAGTTTCAGTAGACAACTCAAATAAAAATTTAGATGAACAAGCATATAAATCCACTAAAAACCTATATAAAAACCAGATATATGTGGATTTTTTTGATATAGATGACAAAAGTTTAGATGTAAATAAGCATAATATTAAGTTTGCCATAGGGGTATATGATGAAAACGACAAAAAAAATGGGATCATAGTATTAGATTATATGGGAGATAATCTCTTAGAACTTATTGATCAATACAGTTTTTATCAGAATAAAAGCGAAAATTTTATTTTAAACAAAAATGGAGAATTTTTGAAGGTCGCTCAGACTTTCGGTGAAAAAGTTTTGGGCACGAAAGAAGTTAAAAAGAATTTTTTTAAAAAGAACTTTCCTGAGGAATGGCAAATTATGGAGGATGCATATAACGGATATTTTTTTAGTGAAAACGGTTTTTATGTATACACAACAATTTATCCCTTGCTTGAAATATATAAAGTTGGGAGAAATTTTGAAATGTTTACCATGTTGGTACAAGGTGGAATAAACGTTAGAAAATCTTCTTGGAAATTGGTTTCGCATATACCTTTGAAAAGTATTAAGAGTTTGAAGTTTGAAATACTTAAAAAATATATTACCTTGGATTTTTCTCTTTTTGCGATATTAGTACTTATACTATGGATATTAGCAGATGAAAGCATGAGAAAAAAAATAGCAGAAAATAATTTGATGCTTCAAAATCAAGAACTTCGAAATGCAAACAATACTAAGGATAAATTTTTCTCTATTATAGCTCATGATTTGAGAACACCTTTTACAGGGCTTCTTGGACTTATGGAAATGCTCATAAAAAAGCAAGAAAATTTTAGCGAAGAAAGAAAAGAGAAATTTTTGAATGAAATATATAGAACTTTAAAGCATACTTATAATTTGCTGGAAAACCTTTTACAATGGTCTAGGCTGCAGACGCAAAACATAGACTTTAATCCTACTGAGTTAAGATTAAAGGATCTACTCCAAAACACTATGTCGTTACTAGAGCTAAATGCTAGCAGGAAAGAGATAGAGATGAGTCTGAATGTAGAACCGGATGAACTAGTATACGCCGACAGCAAGATGTTACAGGTAATATTTAGAAATATAATTTCCAATGCCATAAAGTATACTGGAAGAAAAGGTAAGATACAAATAAATATTGACAGTAGGGCAGATGAAGTTGAGGTTAGTGTAAAGGATAATGGAATAGGTATGAGTAAAGAAGACCTTGCGATTATATTTGATAAAAACATAAAGCATAGTACACTGGGGACTGAAAACGAGATCGGGACAGGTCTAGGATTGGCTCTCACAAAAGAATTTTTGAAGAGAAACAGTGGGCGTATTATTGTAAATAGCGAACTTGGCAAGGGATCTGAATTTAAAATAACACTACCTAAAAAGGTGGCATAATGAGCCATCTTTTTTATTGTTGACTTATTGTAATTGTTGGGTTATTATCAGGTTAAGCTAAGTTTGCATGATATATAATAAAAAAATTAATCAAATAAAAGGTAAGTGTATATTTTAATGGTATATTAAGAAAAGCTGAAAATTCTACTGTAGGAGGATTAGTATGAGTATTGACTTGTATAGATGTTTTTTTGAAAATTTTAAAGAGTCGGAAAATGGAAATTTTGAATTTGAGAAGGTCTTTAATTCTGAATTTATGAGAAGTAATACAAAATTTAGTTCCATAGGAGAGTTCCTGAAATCTGCAGGTATAGAAGTGGAAATTGTTCAGCAGCTGTCGTATGAAGATGAAAAATTAGATAAGTTTGTTAAATCCAATACTATTTATAAAACCTGGGTTAGTATGGTAAATGATGCCATATTAAAATACTATAAACAAGGAGTTTTTGAAAATTTCTTTGTGGAGTAAATTGGGTGAGCTGTTAAGTCTCTAGAGATAAAAGAAGTATTTTATAGTAGATAGCCCTTTTAATAGGGCTATTTTAGTTTGTAAAAAATGATTTATAGGAGTAAACTTGCAATTTGAAATTACAAAAGATATAATATGGATATGTTAGTTGTGAAGGGGGAACTCATGAAAATAATTGATTTGAGTTACACTATCTGTCAGAGTATGCCGGTATACCCCGGGGATGCTTCGCCTAAAATAATAGAGGTGGCAAGTATTGAAAATGATGGATTTTCAGAAAGAGAGCTTACTTGGTCTACACATACTGGAACTCACGTAGATGCACCTTCTCACATATTTTTTCAAGGCAAAACCATAAGTGATTTTTCTATAGAAAAATTTACCGGAAGAGCGTTTTTGATAGATGTAAAAGATAAAACGATAAGTTTGGATAAACTTTTAGAATATAAAACTGATATTGAAAAATCAGATTATGTAATTTTTAGAACCGGGTGGAGTGAATATTGGGGACAAGAAAGCTATTACCAGGATTACCCAGTTTTGGAAACAAAGGCTGCGTCTTGGCTCGCAGACAGAAATATAAAAGGTATCGGGGTAGACGCTATATCTGTTGATGAAATAAATTCAAAAGAATTGCAAATTCACAAAATATTATTAGAAAAAGAAGTCTTGATAATTGAAAATCTTGCTAATTTGAAAGAGATAAAGGAAAAAAAGTTCGATCTGTTATGTGCACCATTAAAAATAAAAAATTCTGACGGGGCACCTGCATCAGTATTTGTTATAAATTATTGAAAAACTGGTTTTATTTGTAATTAAAAGATTAATAAGGAGAGGTTTTTTTGTTTAAATATATTAGTAATGTCAATAAATTTTCACATGAAATTGTCAGGCTTTATTCGCCTGAATTTGATATAGCAGTTGACTGCACGCTGGGAAATGGTTATGATGCAGATTTTTTAAGTGAAAAATTCAATATTGTATATGCTTTTGATATACAGAAAGAAGCTGTAGAGAAGTATTGTGAGAAAAATATATTAAATGTCAGAGCAATATGTGATTCACACCATAGAATCGATGAACATGTTCAGGGAAAAGTGGACTGTATAATGTATAATCTGGGTTATATGCCAGGGACAGATAAAAAAATTACTACTTTACCAGAAACAACAATAGAGAGTATTGAAAAAGGGCTTTTATTATTAAAAGCTGGTGGAATAATGTGTATAGCTATATATAGTGGTCATGAAGAAGGAAAGCTTGAAAAAGAAAAATTACTTGAATATAGTAAAAAATTATCTAAAAAAAAATATGCAGTAATGCTGCACAGTTTTTATAATAGAAGCAGTGAAGCGCCGAGTTTGATGGTTATTGAAAAGAGCAGAAAATAAGCTACTCGGTTTTGTTAGTGGTTTGAGTTGATATAGTAGCAATAAAGGTAGGGCTTTTTTTTAATTTAAAAATGTTATATAATTCATTATAAATGAAGTTAATTAGGGGGGGGTTAGATGGGAAGAACTTATGTTATAGACACCAATGTTATAATTGCAAATCCGTTTTTTACAAGAGATTTTGAAGATTGTAACATAGTAATTCCGATCCACGTATTAGAAGAGCTGGACAAGATAAAATCGAGAGAGGGAAACAGTGGTTTTAGAGCCAGACAATTTTTTAGATATTTTAAAGAGATAGAAAAAATCGGGAACCTTCTTGAAGGTATAGAACTGGAAAACGGAGTTTTGTTGAAAACTATAATGGATGAAGGGAGCGAGCATCTTCCGGAAGTGTTCGATAGAAGTTATGTGGATAACAAGATACTATCTATGCTACTTAAAGCGGAGTATAAGGAATATATTTTAATAACTAATGACGTCAGTATGAGGGTAAAGGCATCGTCTTTGGGAATAAAGTGCAAACTCTTAGATACATCTGATAAACATAAATTAGATGATCTGTACGACGGAGTGCTGCAGGTTTCTGTTACTGAGGATCAAGTGAAGAAATTTTACCGTGACGGAGAGATAGAAACAGGAGAACTTGGAATTGATCATGTGCATCCAAATCAGTTTTTTGAGGGGTATACAGACTATTCTTATTTGAAAATAATTGGGAAATATGATGCAAAAAAGAATAAGGTAGTCAAACTACGTTATGAGAATTATTCGGCTTATGGAGTTATGCCCAAGGATGTCAGGCAGAAATTCGCCTTGGAGGTGCTCCTTGACCAAGATGTACCGTTTGTCAGTATAACATCCAGGCAGGGTTGCGGTAAAACTCTATTGGCAGTGGCAACGGCTTTGGAGCAGGTATTGGAAAATAGTATATATGAAAAAATACTTATAGGAAAAAACACATCACCTCTTGATAAGTGGAGTTACCAAGGATTTACTACAGGAGATACTGAGGAGAAACTTTTAACACATTTTTCTAACTACAGTACTACATTTGAAAATATACAGAGCTTGAGAAATAAAAAAGGAAAAACAGGTATGGATATACTCCAGGGACTTAAAAACCAAAATAAGTTGGATATACTGGATATATCCTCTATACTGGGATCTAGCTTTATAAATAAGATAGTTATAGTTGATGAGGCGCAGTCATTTGATATACATGCTATGAGGTCGATTATAACGAGAATAGGGGAAAACTGTAAGCTTATAGTTATAGGAGACTTGGGTCAGCAGACGATTTCAAGGGTTGATCCTGATAAGTCTGGACTTTATGCTTCGATAGAATGGCTCAAGGAATTGGAGGAAACAGCCCACATAACTCTCACTAGAGTCCATAGAGGAAATTTTGTTGAAAAAGCTAGTAAAATATTTGATGAAAAAATGTTTGGATAAAGGGGCTTCTGCCCCTTTTTTATTGGTTTAAATTTAATGTTGAACATCAGTATGTTGAATAAAGCTAGAACTTGAAAAAAGCATTAAATAATGATACTATATTTAATAGGACGAAATTAGCACAAAATGTTTATTTTGAGAGGGGTTTTTATGAAAATTTTTATTTCTGGTTTTTTTGAATTGTTTAAATTTTTATTTTGTATTTATTTATTTTTTGCATTACCGTATCTATTTTGGAAAATTTTATCTTTATTGGGAATAGTGGCAATATTATTCCATTTTTACCTAACATATCTAAAATATATACAGACTGGTTTTGCAGATCCTACGATATATGGGAAGTTATCTGAATTTATTGTAAAAAGAAGAAAAAATTAAAAGGGTGTCATTTAGACACCCTTATATATTCGGAGGATAATTTATTGAAAAAATATGCTAGTGGAACTGTTTTTCCAAAAATAGATTTAGAAGGGATAGAGGGGGTACTTCTTGATCTGGATGACACCCTTTATTCATACACTGAATGCCATGAGAATGCTGTTTTAAAAACTTATGAAAAAGCAAGGGGAAGCATTGAGATTGGGTATGAAAATTTCGTAGAAGCCTATATGACGGCCAGAAAAAGAGTTAATGCTGACTTGAAGGGACAAGGGTCGTCTCACTCGAGACTTTTATATTTTCAGAAAATGTCAGAAAATTTAAATGGTAAAACTGATATAGGCCTGTGCATAAAACTGCATAGGACATACTGGGAAGGTTTTTTTGAAAAAATGGAACTTTTGGAAGGGGCCTTATTATTCTTAGAGAAGTGTAAGGAAAGCAAGGTAAGAACTTGTATTGTGACTGATTTAACGGCGAAAATACAGATGGAAAAAGTAGTGAACTTAGGGATAGAAAGCTACATAGATTTCATTGTATCATCTGAGGAAGCTGGAGTGGAAAAACCACATCCATATATATTTAAACTGGCATCTGAAAAGCTGGGTATCGATTGTGGTAAGCTGCTTATGGTGGGAGATAATATAGATCGAGATATCTTGGGGGCTAAACTTCTAGGTATGAAATGTGTGCACGTTGCTAAAAGTTAATGTGTAATTGATTCTATTTAAATTTTTTTATTTTATTCAACTCAAGTTGCTACTTAAAATTATTGCTATAAATTACTTTCTTTGCTTGTCTAAAGCACCTACAGGCATTCACTCCCTTTGGTCGATCAAAGTACCAAAGAAAAGACACCCGTAAGATTAATGAAACTTGTAAAAATAAATTTTACAAGGACTAGAAAATATATTCGTTTCTCTTATTATTTTATAAGTCTACTCACTTCTAAACTAACTTTTTATCAAAAAAAGTAACAGGTTCTCATAAATTTAATATTTGTTTTAAACTTAGTTTATTTAATAAATGAAATAGAGGGTAATTTATCAGCATATAGACTTGATTTTAATATTTTAAAAAACAAATTATAAAACTGACACTAACTTTAGGTGTCTTTTTTTATTATAGTATGGATTTATGTATAATAAAAAGTTCACATTATATCATAATATAGTATAATACTATAAGAAGGAATTTAAATTTCAAATTAATATTAATTTGAAATTTAAACAATAAAATATATCCTGGAAATATATTTTATTGACTCACCAACTATCCTTATTAAATAATTATTTATTTATCGACAAAATTGGTTTAATGTCTATTAAAATTGGAATAGTTTCCAAAAAATTTATTGAAAAATTAAAAACGATCAGCTAATGTTCAGTTTTTATGATTAGAATTTTTATTGAATTTGTAGTATAATAGACTTACCAGTTGTATTGTCATCCGACAGATGCTAAGAATAGACTACTCAAACTGGAAGCCGGTAAGGAGGAAAAAATGGAAATTTTATCAATCAGTCAAAAAATAGCCTCTTTGAGGAAAAAATATAAAATAAGCCAATCAGAGTTAACAATGGATAAGATATCGAGAAGTTATCTTGCCATGATAGAAACAGAAAAGGTAAAATTGAATAAAACTATCGCTAATCTATTAGCCGAAAATTTCAACATAATTTTTAAAGAAAAAGGTGTTGACAGAATAATAAGTCCGGAATACTTGTTGGAAACAAAAGAGGAACAGGTATATAAACTTGCTGTAATGCTTTCTGATAAATTGGACGAAGAAGATTTAGAAGAGACCATAATGGAAATAGAAAATTATGCCCATGAATATAGTGGCGAAGAAAGGGTAATTTTATATAAAAAAGTTGGGGATAAACTTCTTGAAAAAGATGATTATAGAAGAGCAAATATATACTACTTAAGAGTTGTAAATGATATATTGAAAAAAGGTGACCTTGAACTTATATCAGAATTTATAGTGCATCTTTTAAAAAGCAGTGAACATCTAGATGAATACATTGAGATAATTTCTTTAGAAAGCACAATTAGTAAATATGCAGAAAAGTTAGTTCCGGAATTGCAGTTTGAAATATACACTAGTATGGCTAGGATACAAGAAAAAAGAGGGTATTATGAAAGTGCGCTTGAGTACTATAAAATTTTGGACGAAATGGATTTAGACTACGATGAAAAATTTAATATATTGTATTCAAAAGCATTTTGCTATGAGAACATAGAAGAGTATGCAAAAGCTAGAAGTATATACAGAGGAATTTTGGTAAGGTATGAAGATACTTACAGAAAGTTTTTGGTCAGTCTTAACTTGATGACTCTCAGCCAAAAAGAGGAAGAAACAGAGAAGGTTAAATTTTACTTTAGAAAAAATGTTAAGTTCTTGAAAGAATTGGAACAAGAAGGCTATCCGTTGGATATAGAAAAATACTATAGAATGGCAAGGGTGTCACTATATCTAAACAGAAAGAAAAGTTCTAAAGAGTATCTTGAAAAAACTATCTCAAAAGAAACAAGCTATGCTCTGAAAGAGGTAGAGTATCAGTATTTTACAATAAATAATCTGCTTGGCATATACAGTAAAAAAGATATTGAAAGAGTTAAGGAACTTGAGAAAAAATACTTTGAACTTATGGACATAAAAAAAAGGTTTGAAATAGCATATTCATTTATAAGTTACTATGAAAACTTTGGGATAAAAAATCAGTTGTCAGATTTTTTAAATAAAATCAAAAAATACTAAAAAAGCTCTGCCATTTTATTGGCAGAGCTTTTCTTATTTATAAAAGTAGAAGTCAGCGACATAAATATTAACCTATTAGCAAATATTCTTCTATATACTTTGCTACTGAATGCTCATCGTTTGTACCGATAACTTCATTTTCAGGAAGAGAAGCCTTTAATCTGCTATGAGCATTTCCCATAATAAGCCCCTTTCCAACAGTTTTTAACATTTCATAGTCATTGAAGCCGTCCCCGAAAGCGATAGTGTGCTCCAAACTGATATCTTCTATCTCTAATATTTTTGATATTGAAACCCCTTTTGAGACCCCTTTATTCATTATTTCTAAACAGTTAGGGGAGGAGAACGTTATATTTACAAGTTCGCTAAAATGTTTTTTGAGCTTTTTTTCTAAGTCTATAAGGAGTTTTTCCTGTTCACACAGATAAAATATTTTCATAGCTTCACAATTGTCCAGTTTAGAAAAATCAGTCAATGTATAGGAAAAGTTTGATTCTGAATGAAACTTTTTCAGCATTTCAAATTCCTTTGATATGAACCACTGATCTCCTTTATACATGTTTGTGTATATATTTTCATCTACATCAATCGAGAGAATTTTTTTTGAAATATCGTGGTCGATGTTGTTTTCTAAAATAAGTTTCCCATCAGAATCGTGAACTCTTGCGCCGTTTGAGCTTATGAAAAATGTATCTAGATCAAGTTTTTTCCTTAAATGAGCTATGTCTGAATAATGTCTTCCTGTAGCTATGAAAAATTTTATTCCTTTTCTAGAAAGTTTTTTCACGACTTTAGATGTGTAGTCAGAAACAGTGTGCCTGGAGTTAAAAAGTGTCCCGTCTAAATCAGATATAATAGCTTTATATTCCATAAAAATACACCTCTTAATTTTTTTATATTATATCATATTGTTGGAAGACTTTGTACATATAATTACAAGATTTTAACAGGGAGCCAGAAATTCAATTTTAAGATCAAAGAAAGAAAACGAGCATTGATTAGAATGCTTTCTTTTTATGTGTTTTAAGGTCTTTTTGAATCAAATTTAGACACAATTAAAAAAAATAATTTATCAAAAAAATAAGGGTTTTGAATTGGAAAAGTGCACCTTCATCAATAAGAAGCATGACAATATATCTATAAATTCATTAAAAAAAGAATAAATCGGGCATAAATTGGATGTAGTTTTCGAAAAAAACGCAAAAAAGTATTCACAAACGAAATAAATATGATATAATGAGTTCAGATGTAACCTGTTACCCATAACCTAAACCCTTATAGCCCCCTATAATGGTTGTACAAGGTGAAGAGAGACGAAAGTCTCTCTTTTTATTTTTTGTTAAATATTTAAAAAAAACTTTTTTAATTCCATCGATACATCGCCAGCTTTTCCAAGTATGAACAGGTCTGTTATACTGTCAGTAAATTTTGTAGGCTCTATATTTATTTCGATTATTTTAGCCCCATTATTTTTTGCTATTACTGGCAGGTCGGCAGCTGGTCTGACTTCTCCCAAGGTTCCTATCACAATAACGAGATCCGACTTTTCCATTGCTTCAAAAGAATTTTTGTAGGCATCTTCAGGAATACCTTCGCCAAAAAATATGAAATCAGGTTTTAATATACCGCCACATCTGCTGCATAGCGGAGGCAAAGTCTCCAGATTTACTTTGTCGCTGTTATATAGAGAGCCGCAGTGCAGACACACCATTTTCTTTAAAGTCCCATGAAATTCATAGACGGTTGAACTGCCGGCCTCCTGGTGAAGGTTATCAATGTTTTGGGTTATTACAGCTTTCAGATACCCAAGTTTTTCTAAAAAATATAAAAACTCATGAGCGGGGTTTGGTTTTGCTTTCCCCCAGAAATCATAGAAGATTTTTTTTTATGGCCGACCAGGAACTCTTTGGATTCTCGTAAAAATAGAAAAGGTCGAGTATTTCAGGATCGTAACTAGACCATAAACCTTCCTCCCCTCTAAAGGGAGGGATGCCGCTTTCTACAGATATTCCTGCACCGGTAAATGCTGTAACATAGCGTGAGTTTTTTATAAGTTCTG
Source organism: uncultured Ilyobacter sp. (assembly GCA_963668015.2). Lineage (GTDB taxonomy): Bacteria > Fusobacteriota > Fusobacteriia > Fusobacteriales > Fusobacteriaceae > Ilyobacter_A. The sequence continues at coordinate 23,795 of CAXXCR010000019.1, forward strand.
CTGCCTCTTTTATATTTTGCATAACTTCTCCTCCATTTGATCTTATTCTCTAGAAATATTCTCAATCTATTCCTTAAATTAAAATATTGAATTTCTTGCAAGTACAAAAAAATTTTTTTTGGTCATAAATAGAAAATCAAAACCTTGGCCACAGAGTTGCACAGCGAAAAACATTTAGTTTCGCAGAGATTAAAATTAAAGTCTGGGCTTTTATAAGATTTTTAATCGTTTGTGAGATTTGTGCAATTTGTGACAAAAAATAGGTGTTTTGATTTTAAAGAATTTCTCTGTGCGGTTTTTGTTCTAAACCTTTGTAAAGCCCTGTGTCTCCAAAATTATATTAAATAAATTTAGTATTTAACATTTAGTGCAATAAGTCATTTGATTAAATTATATATTATAAACTTTTAAACTTCAATTTTTAAGTTCAAACCGGAGAATAATTTTACTGAGGACAAAAAAAGACAAGATTATTAAAAAAAATTAATAAACCATCAATAGAAGTGATGGAACATATTCTTTTTATATATGCAATATATATTAGGGATATAAAATATGTATGCAGAAAAACTTGCAACAAAAACTAATATATATTATAATGATAGTTGGAAATCGAATTATTAATTTTATAAATATGTTTAAGTTGTATTTATTTTATGTTAAATAGTAGTAAAAAAAAACTTTTATAATATAAAACTACATATAGATATGGGAGGTTATTATGGAATTATCAAACTATATATCAAGTTTGAATACCAAAGCAAAAGAATATTTTTATTATGACTTAAAAAAATTGAGTAATTTAGGGATGAAAAATATAGACAGTTTGCCTTACTCAATAAAAGTACTTCTTGAAACTGTTTTAAGAAACTATGACAATGAGGTTGTTACAGAAGAACATGTAAAAAAATTAGCGGCATGGGGAACGGAGGATTTTGAAAGAATCAATGTTCCTTTTAAAGTATCTAGGGTTATTTTACAAGACCTTACAGGAACTCCAGCAATAGTTGACCTTGCTTCGCTTAGAACTGCAATGGCAGAATTTGGCGGAAACCTGAAAAAAATCAATCCTGAAATTCAGGTGGACATGGTTATAGATCACTCAATTACACATGGATAAGACAGGTACTGAGGATTCGTTAGACTACAACATGGAGATGGAATTTAAGAGAAATAAGGAAAGATATGCATTTTTCAAATGGGCTCAAAATACATTTGATAACCTAAACATAATTCCACCAGGTGTAGGTATTATACACCAAGTAAACTTAGAGTACTTGGCAAAAGTGGTTATGACAACTGAAAAAGACGGAAAAAACATTTGCATACACAGATACTGTACAGGGGACAGATTCACATACACCTATGATCAATGGTCCTGGGAGTACTTGGATGGGGTGTCGGAGGTATAGAAGCTGAAGCCGGTATGGCTTGGAGAACCATCTTACTTCCCGATTCCTGAAGTAGTCGGGGGTAAAATTAAAGGGGAACTCTTCCAAAAACTGCAAATGCAACTGACCTTGTATTGAAAATAGTAGAAGTTTTAAGACAAAAAGGTGTTGTTGGGAAGTTTGTAGAATTTTTTGGAGAGGGAATGGAAAATATAACACTTTCTGATAGGGCTACAATAGCGAATATGGCTCCTGAGTATGGTGCCACTTGTGGATTCTTCCCAATTGATGATAAAACATTGGACTACTTAAAGTTTACAGGTAGATCAGAAGAACAGGTTAACCTGGTAGAAGCTTATGCCAAAGCCAATGGCTTGTTTCTATAAATCTGGTGCAGAACCTGTATACACAGAAGTGGTTGAAATAGATCTATCTACAATAGAAACAATCTTGGCAGGTCCTAGAAGGCCTCAAGATGCAATATATTTGAAAGATATGAAAAAAGAGTTTAACAGAGCAGTTACTGCATCAAAACCAAAAGGTTATGAACTGACAGAAGCTGAGTTTGACAAAGAGGTTGTTTTAGAATATGAAGGAGGGCACAAAGAGGTCCTTAAAGCTGGTTCTATAGCAATAGCTGCTATAACAAGCTGTACAACAACTTCAAACCCTTACCTGTTAGTAGGAGCAGCACTTTTAGCTAAAAAGGCTACAGAAAAGGGCTTAACAGTTCCTAAGTATGTAAAAACTTCTTTTGCACCAGGATCTAGGGTTGTAAGCGCATATCTTGAGAAAGCTGATTTATTGAAGTACTTCGACGATTTAGGATTTAATATAGCTGGTTACGGATGTGCTACTTGTATAGGTAACTCAGGGAACCTGTTTAAAGAGGTAGAGAAAGCTGTTGTTGAAAATGATCTTTTAACAACTGCAGTTGTTTCAGCAAATAGAAACTTTGAGGCAAGGGTTCATCCACTTATTAAAGGAAACTACCTTGCATCGCCACTTATGACTGTTGCCTATGCACTGGCTGGTACAGTAAACATAGATATGGCAACAGAGGCATTGGGAACTGATGCTGACGGGAAACCTGTATTCTTAGAAGACCTGCTTCCTAAACACGACGAGATTAATGAGATCATAAACAGTGCAGTTACAAAAGAGCTTTTCAACGAGGAATACAGCCAAAAGCTTTATACTTCCAACAAATACTGGAATGAAATAGAAGCTGTAAAAGGTGAAACATATGACTGGGACGAGGAATCAACATATCTTCAAAACCCGCCTTTCTTCAAAGGAATGAAAAAGGAACTTTTCTGAAATAGAAAACCTAAATGATTTAAGAGTACTTTGTAAACTTGGAGATACAATCACAACTGACCATATATCTCCAGCAGGTAAGTTCTCAGTGGATTCATCGGCAGGTAAATTCTTAACTGAGAAGGGACTAAAGCCAGAAGAATTTAACTCATACGGTTCTAGAAGAGGAAACCATGAAGTTATGATGAGGGGAACTTTTGCCAATGTAAGGCTGAAAAAATGAATGTGCTCCAGAAACAGAAGGTAGCTACACAACTTATTTCCCTGAAAACGAAGTTATGTCTATATACGATGCTTCCATAAAATACCAGGAACAGGGTACTGGACTGGCTATACTTGGAGGAAAAGGACTATGGTATGGGAAGTTCTAGAGACTGGGCTGCAAAAGGACCATCACTTTTAGGGGTAAAAGTTGTAATAGCGCAAAGTTTATGAAAGAATCCATAGAAGTAACCTTGCACTAATGGGTCTGCTGCCACTTCAATTTAAAGATGGAGAAAATGCAAATACTCTTGGACTTGATGGCAAAGAGAACTTGACTGTAAATGTCAACGAAGCAAACAAAACCAGGAGAATTAATTAAAATAGAAGCTAAGAAAGAGGACGGAAGCGTTTGTTGAATTTCGAAGCTGTTGTAAGGTTTGATTCGAACGTTGAGATCGGATATTATAAAAACGGAGGAGTTCTCCAAAAAGTACTTAGAAATAAATTAATGGGATAATTTTAAAGGATAAAACATAAAAAAAATTCTACGTAGCCCTAGATACCTGTAATTATAATGTGGGTATTAGGGCTATGATGATTAGATTGAAAGGGGATATTAATGCATAAAATTACACTTATACCTGGAGACGGGATAGGACCGGAAGTAACTGAAAGCGCTAGAAAGGTTGTGGAAGCTACAGGACTTCCAGTAGAATGGGAAGTAGTAAACGCAGGTGAAGCCGTTTACAAAGAAACAGGAGTACTAGTACCAGACGAAGTTTTTGAAAGTATCGAAAGAAATAAAATAGCATTAAAAGGACCTATCACTACACCAGTAGGGACAGGGTTTTAGAAGTATAAATGTTCAGCTTAGAAAAAAAGTATGATCTATACACAAATTTAAGAGAGGTTAAAAAACATACCTGGTATAAAAAACACCTTTCGACGATGTTAATATGGTAATATTCAGAGAAAATACAGAAGGACTTTACATCGGGATAGAAAAGCAGGTAGATGAAGATACTGCAGAATCAGTAAAAACTTATCACGAGAAAAGGTTCTGAAAGAATAGCTAGATCTGCTTTTGACTACGCAGTAAAAAACAACAAGAAAAAGGTCACAGTTGCACACAAAGCAAACATACTTAAATTGTCTGACGGACTTTTCCTTTCTTGCGTAAGAGAAGTTGCCAAAGATTACCCTCAAGTAGAACTGCAAGAGGTTATAATTGACAATATGTGTATGCAGATGGTTATAAACCCTTCTCAATTTGATGTAATAGTTACTACAAATTTATATGGAGATATACTATCAGACCTTGCAGCAGGACTTGTTGGAGGACTTGGGATAGTTCCAGGAGCCAATATAGGAGAGGATATAGCTATTTTTGAAGCTGTGCACGGGAGTGCTCCGGATATAGCTGGTCAAAACCTTGCAAATCCCACAGCTGTTATACTTTCAGCAGTGAGCATGCTAAACTACCTAGGTGAACAGGATAAAGCTAAAATGGTAATAGATTCAATCTGCGAGGTAATGGAGGAAGGAAACCACTTCACAAAAGACCTCGGAGGAAACGCTACAACAACAGAGATTACAGAGGCTATTATTGAAAAAATAATGAAGAAAAAGGGATA
>CAXXCR010000020.1:0-38555 GCA_963668015.2 uncultured Ilyobacter sp.
AGCTGGTAGCTGAGTTTTTTCCCCTGTCCTACAGCTATCCTCTTTATCTTAAATGCGCCCTCTTCCTCTTCCAGCACCTTATAGTTCCCCCAAGGCCTATAATCCTGCACAGGGTATGCAGTCCTGATATCATTTCTGTCCTTCAAGGTACCCACAACATCCTTTACCTTTTGCGACTGGTCCTTTTTACATATCAAAAGGGCGTCCCTGTTGTCCACAACTATGAGGTCCTCTACCCCTACAGCAGCAACAAGTTTCCCCTCTTCCGAGTGTATATAGTTGTTCTTTGAGTCGAAGGCTATGTTACCCTCTTCAAGTATATTGTTGTCATTGTCGCTTTCAAACACATCGCAGAAGGCATCAAAACTACCAAGATCATTCCAGCCGATACTGACAGGTACAACAGCCATATTTTGGCTCTTTTCCATTATACCGTAGTCTATGGAAGTCCCGTTTTCTATCTTGGAAAAGGCTTCACTGATACTATTGCTGGATGCAAATGCAGCGTGTACATCTCCTGCATGGGTCTTAACCTCGTTTACAAAAAGTTCAGAATCAAACATGAATATACCGCTGTTCCAGAAATACCCCTTCTCTATATACGACAGTGCCGTGTCATAGTCGGGTTTTTCTTTAAACTCTTTTACCCTGTAGCCGTTCAACTCCTAGCTCCCCGGAGATATGTATCCGTATCCCGTGTTAGGCCCGTCGGGCTGTATCCCAAATGTTATTATATGATCTTTTGTGAGCTCCTGCGAGCTCTTCACAGACTCTGCAAACTCCTTTTCTTTAAGTATGCTGTGGTCTGACGGGAACACCACTACAGAATCACGGCTGTTTTTGCTTATCTCGTGCACTCCTGCATAAATTGCAGGCAGTGTGTTCTTAGCCTCAGGCTCCACAAGTATGTTCGATTCACTGTACTTGTACCCGAACTCTTCCACTGCACCCATCACAAGGAACTTGTACTTTTCGTTTGTAACAACGTATATATCATCCACATCCGCCAGAAGAAGACTTCTGTTAAACGTCTCCTGAAACAACGACGGCTTGTTTCTCTGCAGCTTTATAAACTGCTTCCCTGCTAAGTGGCCACAACCTGGTACCGCTCCCACCTGCTAAAATAATAACTTTCATATTTAATATATCCCCCTACTTTAATTCAGTTAATAGTTTATAACTAATAGATAATGGCTAAAATCTTGAACCTATTTCTCTCAATAATCTATTAATCTCAATTATTTTTATAATTTTAAATTCTTAAATCTTAATTTCTTTAAAATTCTCAATTCTAAATTTTACATTCTCCATTGCTTTAAAGTCTTTCCCTGCTAGTCTTAACTATCTTCACAAGTATCATTATAATCTCATCTATTTCAAGTAAAAGCTTTTTACTTTTTTCACCAGAAATATACTCTGTCCTCTCCAGTAGCTCTAACCAATATTTACTTTCCCTAGCTTCTTTTAATGCTATATTCATCTTTGAAATAAAGTCTCTTTTGCTTTGCCCCTCAACAGCTTCATTTATATTTGCTCCAATACTGGTTCCAGATCTTAAAAGCTGTTTTGACAACACATACTCCCTTTTTTCAGAAACTAAACATTTGTATAAATTTACTATTCTAACTGAGAATTCAAAACTCTTTTCTACTATAATATTTCTCTTCATAGCATCACCCCAAACTAATCTCTCTAATTATAGATTTTAGTCTTTAATTGTCAATTCTCCATTCTCAATTTTCAATTCATCTAAATATTTCTTCAACTCACCCGCTATTTCATCATGTCTAAGTCCAAACTCTATATTTGCCTTTAAAAGACCCAGCTTGTTTCCTATGTCGTACCTTTTACCCTCGAAGTCGTATGCGAGTACCTTGTCCCCCGACTTTATCATTTCAAGTATAGAATCCGTTAACTGGATCTCTCCCCCTTTTCCTGGCTTGCCGTTCTCCAGATAATGAAAAATCTGAGGCTCCAGTATATATCTACCAAGGCAGGCTAATTTTGAAGGCGCCTCCTCAACACTCGGCTTCTCAATGAAATCCTCCATAGTCACAGTCTTATCATCCAGAACTTTCCCAGGTGCAGCTATTCCGTACTTGGATACATCCGATTCCACAACCTCCTGCACACCTATTATGCTGCCGCCCTTATATTTTTCTCTTACCTCTACCATCTGCTTTATAACAGGCTTTTCACTATGCACTATGTCATCTCCAAGAACCACCGCAAATGGCTCATTCCCTATGTGGTGCTTGGCAGCAAGTATGGCGTGCCCAAGCCCTAGAGGCTCCTTCTGCCTTATGAAATAGATATTCGCCAGCTCAGATATCTCTCTCACCATCTTGAGCATATTATCTTTCCCTTTTTTCCCCAGGGTGTCTTCCAGCTCGTACGAGTAGTCAAAGTGATCCTCTAAAGAGTACTTGTTTCTCCCAGTTATTATTGTTATATCATCTATTCCAGACTTTACAAGCTCCTCCACTATATATTGTATAGACGGCTTGTCCACCACAGTGAGCATCTCCTTAGGTTGCGCCTTTGTGGCAGGTAGTACCCTAGTTCCAAGTCCTGCTGCTGGTTATAACTGCTTTTCTTATTTTCATTTATTTGCCCCCACTTTTACTTCAGTTAATAATTATAACGAATAGAGAATAGTTAAAATCTTTTTTCTATTCTCTATTATCTGTAATCTATTTCATTATTTTCTATTAACTATCTTATTCATATCCATTAGGATTTTTGCTCTGCCATCTCCAGGAATCCCTGCACATATCTTCCAATGTCTTTTGCGCTTTCCAATTTAATAGTTTCTCCGCTTTGCTAGCATCAGCATAACATATTCCTATGTCTCCAGGCCTTCTATCTGTCACCAAATATGGTATCTTTACTTCATTGGCACTCTGAAAATTATTGACTACATCTAAGACGCTATATCCATTCCCCGTACCAAGATTTATAGCTTCCACACCCATCTTATTAACAATGTACTCCAACGCCTTCGCATGACCTTTTGCCAGATCAACCACGTGTATATAATCCCTAACTCCTGTCCCGTCAGGAGTGTCGTAATCACTTCCAAATATACTCAATTTTTCTCTTTGCCCGATAGCTACCTGAGTTATATATGGCATAAGGTTATTAGGAATCGCAGTTGAATCTTCACCTATCATACCAGATTCATGTGCCCCTATTGGATTAAAATATCTCAATAATGCAATACTCCAGTCACTGTCTGATATGTGTACATCTCTTAATATCTGCTCTATCATCATTTTTGTACTTCCATAAGGATTTGTAGTACTTAAAGGAAGTTCCTCTTTCAATGGTGATATATTATTCATCCCATACACAGTGGCAGATGAACTAAAGACTATGTTCTTCACATTATACTTATTCATAAGATCACACAAAATTAGTGTAGAAGTAATATTGTTATGATAATAATTTACTGGCATAGACACCGACTCTCCAACAGCTTTGAGTCCTGCAAAATGAATCACCGCATCAATTCGGTTATCAATAAATACCTTCTCAAGATTATCTCTGTCTAAGAGATCCATTTCATAAAATTTAAATTTTTTTCCGGAAATTTCTCTGATTCTGTTCAGCACTTCCGGCTTGCTGTTGCAAAAGTTATCCACAATAATAATATTATGATCTAATTTTAAAAGCTCAACGACAGTATGACTACCTATGTAACCAGCACCACCTGTTACCAATATATTCAAAAGTTACCCCCCCAAAAAAAAATCAATTAAAAATTTAGTATTGAGACTTAATAATTATTTTTTGAATTTTTCTTTTAATCTTTAAATTCTGCATTGTGAATTATAAATTCTCCCTCTAATCTCTCTTATAAAGATCCCTCGTATAAACTTTATCTTCCACTCCAACCAATGCATCACAAAGCCTGTTGGTAACTATTACATCTGAAGTAGTTTTAAATTCATCTAACTCGCCTAATAACTTTAGAATTAAAAAACGTTTCCTCTTTAAGCGCCGGTTCATAAACCACTACCTCTATCCCCTTGGCTTTTATCCTCTTCATTATTCCCTGTACCGCCGAGTCCCTAAAATTGTCTGAATCTGTCTTCATTGTTAATCTGTATATTCCAACAGTTTTAGGTTTTCTTGCTATGATCATATCAGCTATGTGATCTTTTCTTGTCGTATTGGCATCAACTATGGCACCTATTATATTGTTCGGTACATCGTCATAGTTTGCTCTCAACTGCTTAGTGTCTTTTGGCAGACAATAACCACCATAACCAAAGGAAGGGTTATTATAGTGTGTTCCTATCCTAGGGTCCAGCCCCACACCTTCTATAATCTGCTTAGAGTCCAATTCCCTGTGCTCAGCATAGGTATCCAGCTCATTGAAATATGCAACCCTCATCGCTAAATATGTATTGGAGAAAAGCTTTACCGCCTCTGCCTCTGTGGAGTTTGTAAACAGCACTGGGATATCATCTTTAATAGCCCCCTGTGCTAATAAATTTGCAAATTTCTCGGCTCTCTCTGATTTTTCACCTACTATTATTCTTGACGGATGTAAATTATCATAAAGGTGCCTTTCCTTCTCTTAAAAACTCCGGTGAGAAAATAATGTTGTCTGTCTCAAACATCTCTCTAACTTTTTTCAGTATATCCTACAGGCACCGTTGATTTGACAATCATGGTTGCTTCCGGATTGATAGCTAATACATTTGCTATAACAGCCTCCACAGTTCTTGTATTAAAATAATTCTTTTCCGGATCGTAATTTGTAGGCGTAGATATGATCACATATTCTGCATCTTCATATGCCTTGTAAGCATCTGTTGTAGCCACCAAATTTAATTCTTTATTGGCCAAAAAATCCTCTATCTCTACATCCACTATCGGCGACTTCTTATTGTTTATCATGTCTACTTTTTCCTGTATAACATATAGTGCAACCACTTCATTGTGCTGCGCCAGTAAAATCGCATTTGATAGTCCCACATACCCCGTTCCTGCTACACATATTTTCATTACTTTATCCTCCCTTAAACTAATTTTTTAATATATTTCATAGGTTAGTTTCTGATTTTTTCCAAAAAGAAAAAGGCCTACAGCCTGATTCTTAAAGCTTTTTTGTCGCAGTATTTTACAGATTAAAGCCTTTTCTTTAGTCACGAATTAACACTAATTTCTTTTAATTTTTGAAACTTTTATAAAGATAAATATTTCCAATTATACTTGAAATTATATATATTACTACAGTACTTATCGCTGCTCCAATACTTCCATACTCTTTTATTAGTATGATATTCAAAATGATATTAAGAATACCGCATATGAGAGTATTATAAAAGTTAGAGTTTAGTTTCTCAATACTTGCCATCGTATACCCTGCTGGAATTTTTAAAGGTTGCTGTTATAAAATATCCTAAAGATAGCAATTTAAAGATATTAACAGAATCACTGTATTCACTACCAAATAAAATATTAACTATCGGGGTTAGAGAATATAAACAAGAATAAAGATATGAATAAATTTATTATTCCTGTTATTCCTATTAGTTTTTTATAGTTACTGTATATATATTTCTTATCATGACTTTTCTTAGCAAAAGTACGGATACAAGAAACTCATAAATGTATGGGGAATAAAGGTTAGTGCAAAAGGGATTAAAGTAGCAGTCTTATACGAAGCCAGCACTAGTTGATCTCCCACAATCATTCCTACAAAAAATATATCTAATATGATAAGTAATTTTGATGTTGAATTATTTATCAATGATAATAAAGAAAACTTCCAGATTTTCTTCTTTATGTCCTTACCGAGGTTACCTATTTGAGAATAACCTATTAAGAACTCCTTTATATACCTAACTCCATAGAATAGTGCAATAATATTTCCAAGATACTTTCCTGCTATTACTCCCTTTACTCCTAATGACCATCCACCTATTACCATTAATGATAATGAAGAAATTGCGTTTATGTTAGATTGTAACGCTACTTCTTTATTTTTAAAATCTACTCTATTTTTTAGCTGTATTAATTCAATAAGTATATTTGTAAGAGGGTATAAGCACATCATAGAAAAATAAACCCTTGCTTCTTGAATTTTAAAGGCTCCAGCTTTTGAATAAATTATAACCATAAAAGCAATTAATATACTTGATAATACTGAAACTGTATAAGTAAACTTTAATATTCTATTTTTTTCTTTCTCACAAGTACTCTTGCTTCCAAACTGTAAAAAACTGATAGTCATTCCAAAACCATTAGTCATTAAAAAAAATGCCAGTATATTTTGGGCATAACTAAACAACCCAAAGTCACTCTTACTTAGTACTCTGACCAAGAAGATTCCTGAGCAAAATTGAACTATTTTATTTAACATGGTTGAACTAAATATATGAAAAAAACCTCTTTCCTTTAGTAGGCTTATATTTTTCTTAGCTGTAACTATCATTTTCTCACCTTTTTGACCCTTTATTTTCTTTCCTATTTTTTACTATTCTTCCTGGATTTCCAACTACGACTGAGAAAGGAGGAATGTCTTTAGTAACTACTGTTCCTGCGCCTAATATGCTCCCCCTCCCTATTGTTAATCCTGGCAATATTATTACTCTTGTTCCTATCCAAACATCATCTTCTATTGTTACTGGTTTGGTTTCAGTCATACCTTGAGCAATCATAGGAATTTTTATACTTGAAGTTTTATGGTTTTTCTGTGTAAATTAGAACTTCCGGACCCATCATAACATTATTTCCTATTGTTACCATTTTTTGCAATTTACAGTTAATTCCAATTCCGGAGTTATCACCAATTTTTATCTTGTTATTTATACGAGCTCCTTTTTCTATATTAACATTTTTCCCCATACATTCTAATATGTTTTTAGCTAAATAATTCCTAATATACTTAAAAAAATATAAATTCTTATTTTTCTACCCAAAATATTAATTTTTATATGAGAAATAGGTAACTTAACTGCAATTAAATTATAAATTATTTGACTAATTTTTTTCTTCAAAAAATCACCTCATTTCAAATTTCCTTTTAATTCATAAACTATTATTTTTTGTAATTATAAATTGATCCTTCTATAATTTCTAACTCCAATTCTTTACAGGTTTTCCAAGAAAATTTTCTAAGTGATTTATTTTTTCTTGTTTTGTTCTCTTCTTTCATTATTTTTATTACTTTTTCTGACATATTAATTTCTAAATCTCCATCATTTTGAACTACATATTCAGATAATAATACCTCTGAAAACACCACCAACATCTGTAGCAACTACTTTTGTACCACAAGATTCAGCTTCTAAAATAATTAAAGGGAGCCCTTCATTTCGACTTGGAAGAATTAGAACATCTAAAATATTTAAATAGTTAACCATTTCTTCAGAACTTAGACGCCCTAAAAACTTGTAATTAAGCGAAAGTTGATCTAGTTGATGCTCTACATTTCCTTTAAGGTCTCCATCACCTGCTAATAGAAATTGAACTTTATTAAAAAACTTTTTATTTATTTCATTAAATATCTCTGGAATTCTATCAACTCCTTTTACTTTAAAAAAAATTTCCTGCATAACCAACTAATTTGACTTCCCTACTTATTTTTAATTCATCCTTGTAATTTATAATTTCTAATTCTGACTTCCTTTTAAAAAAATCAAAATCAACACCATTATAAACAACTTTATTTTTTTCATGAACTTCATATATTTTTTCAGCTTCACTCTTTAATTTTTCACTGACAAAAAATGTTAAATTCGGAATCTTTAAGTACTTTCACTACCCGCTTTTTCTCTCTAGAGCTTTGAGCAGCATTAATGTCACTTCCATGTGCTGTAACAACATAAGGCTTTTTTAGTATCTTTTTAATTATATTTGCATAGTATCCTTGTCTTTCTACCCAATGGGCTGAAATAATGTCTGTGTTTTTCATTTTTTCTTTATTCTTTAATATTGAAAAGGCAAAAATTATATTTTCCAGACCTAACTTTCTTAAAGTTTCAGCCCATAAATTTCTTTTAATATATATATATTCATAACTTAATTTATCTAAAACAAATTTACTTCCCACTTTTTCAATTATCGGTTTATTTAAAAGCTTTTTTATATATTTTACTAAGCCACAATCATAATATCTTACAGAATACTGAACTGTCGAAGCTTTATCTTGCATATTTAATATCCTATTATGAGTTGAATAAAATAAACCCCCTCTTTTCAAATGATTCATAGAAACTATGTAACAAATTTTCACTTATTCCTCCTGATAATAATTCTTTTAATGTTAACTAAATTAGTATTTTTGAAGTAGTAATAAAATGATCCTGCTAAAAATATTCTAAAGTAATCTACTGGAAAAATACTTGGAAAATAATTTGATCTGGGGATTAAAAATACAGATGAAATGGTTGCTACTACTATTCCTCTCAAAACTATAGGATAATACATAAAGTTTTCCCCTAGATGCAATAATACAAACGTAAGTACTGATGAAAAAAATATTATTCCTAAAAGTCCTCCTAAATCATACATCTCCAGAACATAATTTCCACCTGTTCCATTTCCATTTATAAATAGCTCTCTATTCAACTTAGCACTCAACTTATATTGTAAATTAACATTTTTAGAATTAATGATTTTATTATATGATTCAGGCGTCTGGCCTAATCCACTTTCTCCTGTAATACTAGAAAAAATAAAAGGGACTTTGTGCTCTTTAAATATATCTTCTCTCACTTTTAATAAAGCTATATATGCTCCAGTTCCACCTTGATCTTGAAAAAAATTTATAACCTTTTCTTTTAACGGTAGTGATCTTTCAACTCCCTTATGTCCTCTAAAATTTTTCATCTCTTGAGAAAAGATTATTAAAAAAACCCCTAGGCAAAGTACTTTAAATGTTTTCTTGAGGTCCAGTTTTATATTATAATTTGAACTTATATACCATAACCCTGCAAAGACTGCACCTATAAATATACTTCTTTGACCTCTTAAAGAAATTACAAAGCTTTGAAAAATGAATAAAAAAGTTATTATCATTCCCTTTCTTTTTTCTTTAGGTATAAATATTAATAATAATACAATGCTTGTCTGAGAAAGATTTGATACTATATTTATAATACCATATGTATTTTTAATTCCGCTGAACCCCACCTTATATAAAGATTCATAACCATATTGAATCACATATTTTAAAACAGAATATTGGTTAATCATAAAAAATGGAAAAGTTAATACTGCAAAGGTAAATAAGACTCTTTCAACTTTATTTTGTAAATGAATTTTTGTCTTATTTTTTGACCCCTTTTTACGAGTCATTAAATAAAGTAAAATTCCTAAATTTATACTGAATATATTGACTAACAAAACATCATTTGTAAACTTTATTACTTCTTCAGAGTATATATATCTTATGAACCAACTTATATAAAGTCTTGTATCAAAAAACAAAGGAATAAGAACAAGCCTTCCGTATTGAAAAGTGAATAAAGTTATTAAAAATAATGGCAATATATAGTTTCGCTTTGTTAATTTAAGACTAACAATAAAAGTTAGTAGAAATACTATTAAAATACTTGCCCAGTAAACTTCATTTTTTACTTCATTAACATTAGTAAACAAAAAAGTCATTATTGATAATATAATCAAATAGATAGTAAAGTTCAACTCTTTGCGGTTCATTATTTCTCCCTCTTCATTTTTATTAACATTAAGTTAATCGCTGCATTTCAGAAACTTTTTTGTCTCTTTATTAACTTGATATTCTTCTATCAACTTACAAGGATTTACAAGCATCTCATAGTATCTCGTTGGAATTATCTTATACCTTTTTTTAAGAATAGTTTTTAACATATTCAAGTCAGTATATTTTTTATTTACTAAAAATTTTAGCATTGGAATTTCATATTTCTTCATCCCTTTTTCCCTCAAAAATTCATTAAAATCTATAGCAGCAAAATATCTTGATTTAAAACTATCTTTTGACATGGTTGTTGTTAAAGTGTTTGAATCTTTAGTTATACAGTAAACCTCTTCATTATACACCATTATTTTTTCAGCATAGTACCCTGTTTTAAGAGAAAAATTTATATCATTTGAAGCAATAATTTCATCAAACTTTATATCATATTTATCTATTAAGTCTCTCTTTATTAACTTACTCCAAGGTCCATGCCAATGATACCTTAACTTCTCTTCGTCTTCTCTTTTATAATAATCCACTATTAAATTTTTATACCATATATGCCTACTTGCCTTATGTTTACTTCCTTCATACTGACTAGTTGGTAAAAAGTATACAATATCAAACTTCTCATCGATAGTTTTATCAATTTTTTCGAATGCATTAGTCAGAAAAAAATCATCGGCATCTGCAAACATTAACCATTCCCCTTGAGCAACTTTTATTCCTATATTTCTTGAAGCCCCAGCACCTTTTATGCCACTTGTATTTTTATAAAATTTAACTTTTGGAAATATTACTTTTAATTCTTTTAGCATTATATTATTCACACTATTGTCATCCACTACAATAATTTCTATTTTTTCACATACTTTTATACTTTCTAACAATCTTTTTAATTTTTGGAAAGAATTATAATGCGGAATAATTATACTTAATTTTTTAATCATAAAAACCTCTTTTCATCATCACTAATCATTCAAATACTTGATTATTTCTTGCTTTATAAAAAAACTTTCCTTCTCATATGATTTAAACTTAGTCTTATTTATTTTATTTATTAACATATTAGTATCTTCAAATTTTTCTGCTTTAAAAGCATATTTTTCCTTTGAGACAAAATTAGCAATATCCTCTTGATGCTTATCAATTCTTTCAAAATTAGGAACTACTATTATTCTTTTCCCTATTTCTAAAAGCGTATAAATACTTCCTGCTCCGGCATGAGTTATCACTAGATCTGCCCAATGATAATAATATTTAATATTTTTCACAAAAGAAATAGCTTCTCCATTTTTAGGTAAATAATCACCTTCTGAAATTTGATAGATTATTTCATGTCCTTTAATATTTTTATCTATATACTCTATAAGTGAATCAAATGGAGTTGTCCCTACCGTTACAAAAATCTTCATAATTTTCCTCCATAAATTGCAACCGGATATAATTTTTTTAAAGACTTATTTTGAATGTAAAACTTATTCGCTATTCTATACATAACTATCCCAGTTAAGCTTCTAGTATAAAATCTAGACCAAGTTTCTATAAAAATTATTTTTTTACCAAAAATTCTAAATACTAAAGAAGGGAAAATTGCTATTCCGGGACCTGTTGATATTAAACCTTTTATTCTATTCTCCTTTGAAATTTTCCATAATATCCTTACCAGTTTTATTAATTGAGGAAAAAAATTAACAAATGTTTTTTTATAACTATATTTATCCCTTAGGGGATCCAGCGAATAATCTTCTAGTATTATATTATTTTCTAACTTATAACCAGTTTCAGATATTGCTATAACCTTTGTATTATTCTCTAAAAACTCATCTTTACATAGTTCTAAAAACCTTCTCATTTGTTCTTTATGACCTCCACTGCCATAAACAACTACTATTGTATTTTTTCTTCTTTCCCCCATTTTATCATTCCTTTTTTATTTAATTTTTCTAATTCAATTTTTAACACACATACTAATATTAAAAAATCAAAAGTAATATCAATTATCTTCCTTTCCCGAACAAAACAGTCTTAACTGTCTTGAAAAATACAAACACATCCATAACAAAGTTCTGATGCTTTATATAATACAGGTCGTACTCAAGCTTCCTCATTGCATCTTCTACACCCGCTCCATAAGGATACATCACTTGCGCCCAGCCTGTAAGGCCCGGCTGTATAGAATGCCTCAAATTATAGTGTGGTATTTTGTCCATATAGTTGTAGCAAAGTTCGTCCCACTCAGCTCTGGGACCTACAAAGCTCATATCCCCCTTTATAACGTTCCATAATTGCGGCAGCTCATCTATCCTTGTTTTTCTCATAAAGTTTCCGTACTTTGTTATCCTGTCATCCTTTTCCCCTGCGTATTTAGAGTGTTCATTCGGGTCGTGCAATTTCATAGATCTGAATTTTATCATCTCGAAAGGCTGGTTTCTAAACCCTATCCTCGTCTGCCTGAAGAAAATAGGTCCCGGGCTCTCAATCTTTATAATTATGGCTGATATCAGAATAACAGGGCTTGCAACAATAAATAGCACCAATGAAAGAAACAGGTCGAAAACTCTTTTGAGCCTGTTCTGAACTCGGTTATGCAGCATATTAAAGCCTCTCTCATTCAAAATCCACTTCTCGCTTATTTCTTTCACATCTATTTTCCCCTGCACCTCTTCGTTGAATACAAGGTAGCTGATCACTTTAACCCCTTTTAACTTCAAGTCTATTAAATCTGTCAAGACACTCTCCTTTAAATTACTCTCAGTTAATACAAGTTTATTTATGGAATGCTTCTTTACTATTTCTTTTATATCTTCTAATTTACCCAAATATTTGCCTTTCTTTTCTGAAAAGCTGCTAAAGTAGCCTTTATACCTATACCTTTCATTTTTTTTCAGATAGTTTATGACTTCCCCATTTTTTGAATTGTCCCCTATTATGGCTATTCTGTGTTTTTCACTTGTTAATTTAATAAAAATCCATCTCAATAAATTTTGTACTAAAAAAAACTTCATAAAAAACAACAAAAAATTTCTATTATGGTCAATAATAAAAAAAACACTTCCCAGGACAATAATTACACAAAGGGAAAGTATAAAATCATGAATTCTATACTTGACCAGATTGAAATTAAACAAATCCAAAAGATAATGTGCCATCCCCATCAAAAAGAATACACTGTAAAAAGTAATCATTGTTGGTTCTGCTGTCATTTTAAAAAAGTGCTGATAAAAAATAAATAATAAAAATATGTAAACCGTTCTAATTGAAACTTCTTTCGTATGTCTCATGCCCCCCCCCTTACACATACTAAATCTTTATAAATTATTAATCTTAAAAAAATTACATTCATTAAACTATTTCGCAGGTTCGTTTATACCTACATTGTTGATATCGTTAATAAATAATTAATTTTGTTTAAATAATATTTAACAAGACATTCTACAAGAATTATGTTAATCTTAGATTAAAATATAGTCAATTTATTTTATATTTTATGCTTTTATAATAATTTTAAAATATTCTCGTATATAAATAGTATTTTGAATTACTTTTGTCGAAAATTTACATCCTTCTTAGTTATTAGAATAAATTTTGCCTAAACTTATTTTAAAAAGATTATTTTTCAAGCCACAGAGAAAAACTTTTGAAACACAATATCCTTCTAGCACAGGTTTACTTGAATTTCATAAACAATTGATTACAAAAGCTAAAAACTTACACTTTATCTCTGTGAAACTCAATCTTTTTTTCTGTGTACCTCTGTGGCCAAGTTTTTTTATTTTTTGCCTTTATTTCTCAATTAATTTCTTATCTATTCTCTTTAAACTATAATCTAGTCACTATATTTTCAGCGCCTCAACCGGGTCCATATTTGCAGCTCTTCTAGCAGGTATGACCCCGAACACTATCCCCAGAAGAACTGAAACCACAGCAGCCAGTATAAACTGACGTGCAAAAAATACCGGAGCTATGTCTATAAGTCGCCCTACAAGTTTCCCTCCGATATATCCTGAGGCCACTCCGAAGGCTCCCCCAAGTGTACTGAGCACCGTGGATTTTATCAAAAATATCAGCAGTATGAAATTCCTACTGGCCCCCATGGCCCTCAGTATTCCTATCTGTGATATCCTCTCCCTCACAGTTATCACCATAAGGTTGCTTATCCCTATCCCGCCGAATGCCAGCGACACAAGTCCTATGGCGGCCAAAAATATGTTCAGGGTTTTCTTTATCTTCTTCACCCTCTTGTACTTTTCTGGTGCTTCCAGTACCCTATATATCCCTTTTTTTCTGTGGAGCTTCTCCAGTGTTGACAGCAGCATGGGCGACAGTTCCTCTGCATCCTCGTCATCTTCAAACGACACCATCACTTTTGATATGTCCGGGCTTCCTATGCGTTTCCTGTAAGCCCTGTAGTCCACTATACCCTGCCCCATATTTTTTTCAAGAAGGCTGTCATCAGATTTAAAAACTCCCCTGACCACAAACCTGACTTTTCTTGATCCAAGGCTAGCTTCTATAATTTTTCCCACCGCATCTGAAGTCCCGAACTTTTCCATAGCCAAATTTTCGTCTATCAGCATCTCGTTTTCGGACAACGATCCTGAACTACCGTATAAAAGTGTTAAGTTTTTTTTCGAAATAGCCCTGTTGGTCAACCCGATGATGAAAAAATCTTCCAGGTTCATCTCGTATGCCGGTATGTAAGTATAACTGACCCCTGGAAGGGATTCTAAAATCTCTATATCTTCTATTTTTATATAGTCTCTCCTGGACACATTTGTATCAGCTACACCCACCAACACCCTGTTTTCAGCTAGGAAGGCCAGGTCTTTTTCCACAGCGGCCTTGCCCCCTTCTGCAACTGAGTATATGGTTATTACAGAGGCTATCCCCATGAGTATGCCAAGTACAGGCAGCAGTGTTTTCCACTTATTCGAGAAGAGCATCTTTGAGGCTATCCATAAACAGCTTTTAAAATTCATGCGAGTCTCCTTAATCATAAAAACGTTATCTCGGATAATGTATACTAAAGTCATAAGTTCTAATGATTTTTTCTTGTCACGAATCACACGAATTTTCACTAATCTTTAATTCAAAACATAATTTAATAAAAACTATTTCTATCAGTAATCATACTTAATATTTAATTTTTTTTACTGTTCTTTATATTCGTGTTGATTCGTGTAATTCGTGACTATTTTTTTTATTTTTTAAACAAAGCTAACATCTATACTAATATTCTTTCTAGCCTTAATAATGATTTTTTCTGTCACGAATCACACGAATTTTCACTAATCTTTGATTCAAAACATAATTTAATAAAAACTGTTTCTATCAGTAATCATACTTAATATTTAATCTTTTTTACTGTTCTTTATATTCGTGTTGATTCGTGTAATTCGTGACTAATTTTTTTATTTTTTAAACAAAGCTAACATCTATACTAATATTCTTTCTAGCCTTAATAATGATTTTTTCTGTCACGAATCACACGAATTTTCACTAATCTTTAATTCAAAACATAATTTAATAAAAACTATTTCTATCAGTAATCATACTTAATATTTAATTTTTTTACTGTTCTTTATATTCGTGTTGATTCGTGTAATTAGTAACTGAATTTTTTCTTCAAATTAATTCTTTTGACATAGATTTTTTTAAAAAACATCTAAATTCAAAAGATTTCTTTTTGTCACGAATCTTCACAAATCTCACAAATATTTTAAAATCTTGTATTAAGTTCTTAATTCGTGTACATTCGTGTGATTCGTGACTAAAATATATTTTTTATTCCCTACAAAACTACTCTTTGAAATTCTAAGCTATTACTGCTAAAATTTAAAATTATTCCCAACTTCAATCCAGTAGCCTTCAAATAATTAACAGTCTGAGCTTTATGCTTATCTGTTAATTTAGAAACAGATTTTAATTCTAAAATTATTTTATCTTCTACCAAAATATCAGCGATATAATTCCCTATTACACTGCCTTTAAACTTAACTTTAATCTCTTTTTGCTGTTCAGCTTTAATATTTTTCTCCTTAAAAATTAGCATTAAGGCATTTTCATACACTTTTTCTAAGAAACCATACCCGAGTTCATTATAAACCTGCATTGCTATCCCAATTATTTCGTAAGATAATTCTTTATGAACAACTTCAGGCATAATTCCCTCCTATAATTTTTTGTCACTAATCTTTAATTTGTGTACATTCGTGCGATTCGTGACAAAAAAATTCTTTTTATTTGATGTTTTTTAATTCTGCATTCTCAATTCTAAATTCTCAATTAATTTTTAATCTTAACCGTCTCTCCCTCTTTCACCTTGAAAGGGTTCATCACTACGCTTGTCCCCTCAGGCATATCCAGCACCTCGTACTTGGAAAGGGTCTTCATCCCGGTTCTTATCTCCCTTTTTTCCACTACCCCGTCTTCTACAACGTATACATAATCCTTCCCGTTCTTCTCCAGAACAGAAAACGAGTCCACCACCAGGATATCGCTTTTCTTGGTGCCTAAAAACTCCACGTTTACAAGGTATCCGGGTTTTAGTTTTCCTGTGCCGTCCATGGCTATCTCCACTTCCACCATCCTGTCTACGTAATTTTCTTTTTTCACCAGCTTGGCTATATTGGCGATCTTGTCTATCCTACCCTTGTAGATCTTGCTGTTGTTCTCCCTTGACTCTACGTTTACACCCATGTTTTCCTCTATGTTGCTGACCTGGTTTACAGGCATATCTACTTTCACCACTAGGTTGTCGTATGGAGATATTGTCATAAGTTTTCTCCTAGGGTCTGCTGTACCCCCGCTCTCTGCGAAAAGTTCCGTCACTATACCGTTTATGGGCGATGCAAGCTCCGCTTTTACCTTGGCCAGCTCGTCGTTTTTCTCTTCGTACTCGAACTCAAGCTTAGCTATCCTGCTCTCCATATTGCTTTTTTGCAGGTTAAGCTCCAGCCTCAGCCTGTCATACCCCATAACCAAAAGGTCGTACTTCTTTTTTGCCAGTTCCAGTTCGGTTTTTATATTCTCATACTCAAGCTCCTTCTTGGAAGCTTTAGTATACGTCTCGTTTGCCTCTATGGAAGATATCCCTTCCTGCTCGTATAGGTCCTCTTTTACCTTGGCCTCTTTTTTCAGGTTCACAAGCTCAAACTCCACTACCTTTATCTCACGGCTTAATCCCTTTATCTGCTCACTTACCTCTTCTATTTCCAGCTTCTTGCTGTCAAGCTCAAGTTTAAGGGTCCCCGTCGACAGGTTTTCAAGGGCAAGTCTGGCGTTTTTCAGGTCCAGGTTTATCGACTTCATATCCCTTACTATCTGGTCGCTGTACCTTTGGTCGAAGCTTACAAGGGATGTCCCGTCTTCTACCTCGTCCCCCTCTTTTACATAGACCTCCTCTATTGTAAGCGGAAGTTCTGTGTAGATGTTGTACTCCTCAGACGGAGAAACCATCCCTTCAAGGGTGATGCTCTCCTCTATGTCCTCTCTTTTTATCTTTTCCAGCCTGACTTCTTTTACTTTGGATCTTTTTTTATTATAAATGTAACCCGCCCCGCCGATTACCAGAAGTGCTGCAAGGGCTGCCAATATCAGTTTTTTCTTCATATTTCCCCCAATTTTCTTAACCTTTTCTACACACGAAAAATTTTTATATTAATTGCTAAAACTTTTTTTGGTCACAGAGGACCACAGAGATTTTCAACATGAGTTTCACAGAGAAGACCCTTAAGGTCAAAAGATTTTTCTTTGTCACGAATTTACACGAATGAACACGAATTAAAGACTTTAAAAATTTGTGAAGATTTGTGCGATTCGTGACCAAATATTTCTTTTTATTTTATGTTTTAAATTCTACATTCTCAATTTTAAATTCTAAATTGTTTTATTTAAGTGAGCTTTCGTATTCGTCAACTGCAAACATAAGGTCCCTCTGAAGCGAGTAGTAACCCTCTTCCGCCTCCTGCAGTTCGTTAACCGAATCCAGGAAGTCAAGCGAACTAAGCATCCTGTTTGTGTATCTCAGGGTATCTATCCTCAGGTTTTCCCTTGCTATATCCAGCTTAAGCCCCTGTGACTCTACCTCCTCTTTTACAGTTACCATCTCGGTATATTTGCTCCTTATGTCCAGAGCTATCTTATCCATCATTTCCCTGTACCTTATCTCAGCCTGTTCCTTCTCGTGCTTTCTCTGCTTCACGTTGTCTACGTTGCTTCCCCATTTAAACACATCCCAGCTGGCTTTCAGTGTCAACACCCAGTCGTCGTCCTCGTCGTCGTCCTTTTTCACCCTGTACTCGGTGTCCATATATATGTTTGGATAGTAGTTTGCCTTTGCAAGCTTCACGTCGTTTTCGGCATGATCAACGTACAACTGCTCCAGCTTTGCCCTGCTGCTCGCAGTCAAAGCGGTTTTTACATCCACATCCGGGTTGTATTTATCAAGTTTCAGGTTTTTCATATCAAACTCCGTCAGAGCCAAGTCTTCGCCTATAGGCATTCCCATAAGTATCTTCAGCTTATCCTTTGCTGTTTTTATCTCGTTTTCTCTTCTCATTTTTATGGTCTTATTGGTCACTATATCCGACTCCAGCTTGAGTATCTCGCCTTTCGGTATCAGCCTTCCGTTGGTGTACAGCCTCTTAAGCCTGCCTTTTTGCTTTTCAAGTGTTTCTATGACCCCTTCTGCCACCTCTACCTGTTTTTTGAGGTTCATTATGCTGAAGTACGTGTCAATAGCCTCACTTCTGGCGTCTAATTTTACTGCAATATCCCCTAATAAGCTCATCTCATGCGCCAGCTCGGAAGTTTTCAGGTTCCTTGTGAGCTTCCCGCCTGTATAAATGGGAAGCCTCATGCTTATCTTCTCGGGACCGACACCCTGAGGGTCCCAGCTATCTTCGTCCATAAGATCCTCTTCCACGGAAAACTTAATTCCCGGCAAAAATGCTTTCTTTTTCTTTTTTACCTCGAGCTCGCTTATCTCTATATCCAAAGTCTGAATACGTACATCTGGATTACTAACATTAGTTCTTTCCAGTACCTCTTCCAGCCCTAGTTCTTCCGAATAAACTGGAAAATACAGTGCTAAAACTGCCAATACCCCCAATATTTTTTTCCACATACTGTTTCTCCTTTTTTATCTCGTCATTTTGTAGTAGCTTCTCTGCGTTGTCCGACAACAGCAGTTTAGCCCTTTTTGCCCCCGCAAGATTTTCAAGCCTGTCTATACAATCCTTTATGTCATAGGTTCTGTATTGAGAACTGTGGGCGTCGCTTGCAAAGAAGTCTATTATCCCCGAGCTCAAATACTTTTCAACCCTTTTGACAAAACTTGGATTTTTCAGGCTGCTGAGATTGCACTGGAAAAGCACTCCTTTTTCAGCCAAACTCTTAAAAAAATGGAGATCAAAATCTCCATATCTTTCTATATGTGCCAGTACAGGTGTGTATCCCATACCTATAAGAAGGTCTATACCCTTTTCAAGTATATTTTTTGAAACCATGTAAAGCTCTACAAGCAGGTATCTGCTTCCTGCCAGGCTTTCCACTTTCCCCTTTTTTATCGCTTCCAGACTGTCTGAAGAAAACATAACTTCGTTTCCCAAGTACAGCTCTATATCCACGTCCTTTTCCAAAAGTGCTTTTTTCAGTTCCCGAAACTTTTCTTCTAAGTTTTCATTCTCATATCTCCCGCTTATATAGTGGGGAGTACATATTATTTTTTTTACACCGTTTCTTTTGGCCTCGAGAGCCATCTCCACGGCCTCTTCTATTGAGGTAGCTCCGTCATCTGCAAACGGAATTATATGCGAATGTATATCCACCACGGCTAATCACCTTTTGAGTAATCATGATAGTACTCATAATAGTTGTTGTAGTAGCTGTAGCTGCCGTAGCTGTACCCGCTTTTATCTATCCTGTTTACAACCACACCGTATATATTTGCCCCTGCTCTTTTGAGGAAATTTGTAGTGTACTGTAGCTGTCTTTTGTTTACCATGTCATACCCGCAAATAAGAACCACACCGTCGCTGTTTTTGGCCAGAAGCCCAGATTCGGTTCCAACGGCCACAGGCGGCGTATCCAGTACCACAACATCGTAATCTTTTCTTATTTCATCAAAAAACTTGGCTGTCTTCTTGGACTGCAGTATCTCTGTAGGGTTCATGTCCAGATGTTTTCCAGGTATAAAATCCAGGTTCTCCTCTACGTTTTTTTGAACCACCATGTCCTTGCTTTTATTTCCGCTGAGAAGGTCAAACAAACAGTGCTTGTTGTCCGTCTCGAAGACAGTGTGTATCCTGGGTCTTCTAAGGTCGCAGTCAACCAAAAGCACCCTTTCTCCGCTCATTGCCACACTCATTGCGTAATTGGTAGCTGCCGTTGTCTTCCCTTCCCCGGGTATCGAGCTGGTGAAAACCACCATTTTATTCTCTTTTTCTTCACTTAAAAAATAAAGATTTGACCTAAGTACCCTGAATGACTCCGATACAGGCGAATCCGTATCAACTGCGAAAAAGTTATGCCTTTTTGCCATATCTATCCCTGCCTTTTCTTTTTATTCTCTACGTTTAAAAGCTCAAAGTCCGGTATGCTGGCTATAACGCTGCAGCCGGTTATCCTCTCTATATCCTCCGGTTTTCTGATCTTATTTCTGAAAAACTCCAGAACGAAAACAACGAAGACCCCCAAAAAAGCACCCAGTACGAGTGAAATGGCAAGTATCAGCTTTTTGCCTGTCCCCGAAGGGTATTCAGGCGATTCCGCCATCTC
The DNA here is from genome assembly GCA_963668015.2 of uncultured Ilyobacter sp. GTDB lineage: Bacteria > Fusobacteriota > Fusobacteriia > Fusobacteriales > Fusobacteriaceae > Ilyobacter_A. The sequence continues at coordinate 20,462 of CAXXCR010000020.1, forward strand.
CACTATCTTAAGGTTTTCAAACTTCATTATATTTTTTATCTTTACTATAAACTCTTTGGATATCTCGTTTGCCACACGGGCTGCCATCTGCGGATTAGTGTCCTTATAGTATATGTTTATGAACTCCGTATCATCCACCGGCTGTACACGCAGCTTTTCTGCCACTTCCCTTGTCCCCATATCCATATCCAGTTTTCTGGCCACCTCTTTGAGTACACTTTTACTCTTGGCTACTTCCGTATACGTTGTCACAAGCTTCTGGTTTGTAGACAGTTCGTTTGCGTCCACCTGCCTGCTACTGTATATCTCGCCGCTGGATACCATTAGTTTTGCCTTGGCTTCGTATACATCCTGCCTCGTAAATGCAAAGATAGTACCTATAACGCCCACCACAATGGTGGACGCAAGAATGATCTTCCATCCCCTGAAAACCAAGAACAAAATGTCCATCAAGTCTATCTCATCATCATAATCTCTTTCATCGATATCATATTGATTTTTATTACTCACAACTGCCCCCTATTAAAAATTAATATTATATACAAAACATTCTATCCCTTTTACCCCTCTATGTCAAGTATGTTTTTTTTAAAAAAAACACCCCCTTATGTAAAACTATTGTATTTTTATGCAAAATGTCGGTATTTTAACCTTACAAAAAGCATTTGACCAAGATAGTTTTTTATGGTATATTGAAAACAGGTCGGCGCTGATTTGTTTTTTAAAGAGAAACGTTAAAATTATCAATAAAAAAGAATCTCGTTAAGAGTTCCTGGTAATTTAGCTTATATTTTCAGATACATGTTAAATTTATAATTGACAACAACCAGTACATCTAGGAGGATATCTTGTGAATCATAACTTCTTTCGCTTAACATTGCTATTTATATTGCTGTCAACTTTATCCTACGCTTCTACAGATAGTAATGACGCAATGTCAATTCAAACAAATTTCCCAACACATTCAATTTATGTGCCAAACAGAGCAGGGAAATCTCTTTCTACACCGACGGGGTGGGGGGCTTCGAATAATACTATCTTTATCGGAGCTGGCGGGACTACTCCACAAGCTTATACAGAAACCGCAGATGGATCTATTAGTTTTGGACTTGGTTTGGGTGACAGTTTGGAGAGTATAGGACTAGAGCTTTCGGTTTCATTAAGTGATTTTTCCACAATAGGGGAACCTTCATACGGTCTTAAGCTGCATAAGTACCTGGGATATGGGCTTGCTTTTGCTGTAGCAGGGGAACATCTTTTTCATGCAGACACATCAGATGCAGATGAAAGTTTCTACTCTGTAATCAGTAGAACTTCTCAAAACCATTCAAACGATGCAGGAATCTCAAAGTTTCATTATAGCCTCGGAGCAGGCAATGGTCGATTTGGAGAAAAAAGTCCAATGGACCAAAGCCAAGGCAAAGGAGAGCACGGAACATATGTATTCGGGTCCACCGCTTACGAAATATTTCCCGACACCAATTTTATTATTGAATGGACAGGTATAAATGTCAACATCGGCATATCCACCGCTCCCCTAAAAAACATTCCAATGGCAGTCACAATAGGTATCGGAGATCTCATAAAACAATTCTCCGGAGACGGTGCAAGAGTTTTCGGTTCCATTGGTTTTTCTTACCAATTTAGATAATCAAAGGGAATAGCTTACTCAAATCTATCAAAAATTATCAAGATCAAAAACACCATAGGTACAGAAACTTGACGGGGTAAATTATGCTGAGAATAGCAACAAAAAAAGTTTATTGCAAAGTTATACTAAAACAAAATATCGGCAAACCACTGGAAACACTGGGACGCAAAACTATAGGGCCTGTAAAATGGCAGCCAGCTGCAAGAATATATATTAACGATTATATATATATACTTATCTATTCTTGGGCATGGTTATCATGCTTTTTTTAATTTAAAAACTTAAATAAGCTAAGTTGCTCGATGCTTCAAACAATATTGAATTTCTGAGAATCTTTTTTGACACAGAGTTTCACAGAGAAATCCTTAAGTCAAAAGATTTATTCTTTGTCACGAATTAAACGAATCTCACGAATGATTCAAAACCTTGAAAATTAAAGATTTTTAGTAAGCCTCTGTGAAGCTCACTCTTTTTCTCTGTATACTCTGTGGCCAATGTTTTGATTTTCTATTCGCGTCCATTAGTGTGATTCGTGACCAAAAAAAATTTTTATATACTTGGAAGAAATTCAGTAATTTATTGCAACAATTTCAAGCAACAGCAAGTATTAAATATCAAATGGAGGTATTTTATGAAATTTAAATTTATTCTGTTAACTGTAATTTTCATTTTATGTTCAAACATCATTTTCACCCAAAGCGGAAATGCATCCGATAATTTAAACGGTCATGGATCCACTATAAGCAGTATAGCCAATATGTATACAAACCAATCCGACAACACAAACGGGTCCAGCTCCACTATAAATTCTATTGGAAGTATAATATCGGATGAAGCCAAATCCAAAAATCATAGTCAATCAAACAATTCCGATGATAAAAACGGTTCTAAAACAATGCCGTATGCGAGCGTTCCAGGAGTAAACGGAACCCTGGGAAAAGGTGTTGCCAAGTTAGATTCACTGCTAAATAAATTCGAAAATATATTTACAAAAAATTAAATAGTCAAATTCAAAAATTATTCTGAAAAATACTGCCTTTACATTTTAGGTAGTATTTTTTTATTTAAAATACATATAATTAAGGTAAACTAACCTAAGTTTCTACCTGTCATAAAATATTGAATTTATTGAAACCTGTTACTTTTTCTTGATAAAAAGTAACCAAAAATCAAGGCCTGTGAAAAATCAGCTAAAAGCTCTCGAAAATCTAAGAAAAATTTTAAAACTTGGCGAAAAGCACGCCTTCGGACACTAAAATTTTTCTAAAGATTTTTTCTCGATCTTTCTTAACGCTGATTATTTCAATGGCCAAAAAACCTAGAAATAATAACGTGCAAAGCATTTGAACTTAAACCCGTTTAAAAAATTGCGTTAATAAATCATCTTCTGAAATCCACTTTCATTGAAATAAAGAGATCTATCGACAATATTTCAATAGAAAGTTAGTTCAGAAGTGGTTTTAGTAATTTTTTATGGGTGTCGTTTCTTTGGTACTTTCTTTGGACAAGCAAAGAAAGTACCACAATTCAGTAATTTATCGCAATAATTATAAATAGCGACTTGAGTTAATTTATTTAATAGATCATAGACTACAAAACTTCACAAAAATATTTGAAATAAAAATATACATTAATATATACATATACTCCCTCTAAAATTAACTGTTTTTAATGTTTGATTTCATCCCTTCTATATGTTATACTCAAAATGATTTCATAAATATTTAAATTTAATGTTCTTTAAAATATAATGTATCTATATAATTAAACAATTTACTTAAAAAGGGGGATATTTCTACAATGAGAAAAAATCTATTCACAACTATTATTTTGTCATTGCTGCTTTCAGCTTTTTCTTTTGCAGCAGATACCGGGGATGCAGCTCTTATCCAGACAAACTTTCCAGTATTTTCAACTGTATTGCCAAATAATGCAGGAAAATCTCTTGCCACACCAACAGGTTGGGGAGCATCAAACAACACTGTGTTCATCGGTGCAGGGGGTACAACTCCACAAGCATATACTGAAACTTCAGACGGTTCTATAAGTTTCGGTGGAGGTTTTGGGGACAGCGTTCAGAATCTGGGTGTAGAAGTTTCTTCTTCTATAAACGATTTCGACGAGCTGGATAACTTATCTTACAATATAAAACTACACAAATACCTAGGTTACGGTATGTCATTTGCAATAGGTGGGGAACACCTTTTCCCAGCTGATGAGTCCGATGCTGATGAAAGTTTCTACGCGGTACTCAGCCGTTCATCGCAGCATCATATTAACGAAGAAGGAATTTCCAAACTTCACTACAGTTTTGGTATAGGTAGCGGTAGATACGGGGAAAAAAGCGATATGGACCAGGATGAAGGAAAAGGGAAACACGGTACCTATGTGTTCGCTTCTACTGCCTATGAAGTTATGGAAAATACAAATGTTATACTTGAATGGACAGGGATAAACTTTAATACAGGTATCTCTACAACTCCTCTAAAGAATATTCCAGTTTCAGTGACACTAGGTTTAGGAGACCTTGTTGAGGAGTTTTCAGGCGACGGTGTAAGGCTGTTTGGTTCCATCGGTTATGCATACCAATTTAAAAACTAAGGAGGCTTAAATGAAAAACAAATTTAAATATATTATTTTGACTGCTTTTCTTCTTGCTTCAATGAACAGCTTTGCTTCTGGCAACAGCTCGGATAACTTTAACGGAAGCTTCACTACAGTTAATACCATTCCAGTTACTTCAGTTACTATATCACAGGCAGTAACTACAGTAAGTTCAACATCTACCACTACTACCACTTCAACTGACGGAGGCACAAGTACTTCTGCCGAAGGTGGATCTACGACTGACGGTGCGTCTACTGATGGAACAGCAACGGATGACGGCGAATCATCGGATAGCTCAAGTGAAACTGTCGTTAATCCAAATGTTGTACCTGGCATAACTGGGGTTATAGCTGATGTAGTTGGAGGAATTGCTTCTGTTTTCAACTCTATGGAAACTGCTCTATCTGGATCACCTGTAGCAGCTGTTACAACTTCTGACACCTCAACAGGAGTGGTAAGTTCACCTATCGGTGGAGGTGCTGCTGGTGGAACTGGTACCGGTGGAGCCGCTAATGGCGGAGTTGATGCCAATGGGGCTTCTGGCAATGGTGAAGATAACGGCAGCTCAAGAGATTACTACTAATCTATAAAATTATTAATAATTATAAATCCCTGCAAATCAAAGTTGTTTTGCAGGGATTTTTTTATTTCCTATTTGCTTTAAAAGAAATACTCAAAAAATGCATATACTATTTAATAGCATATTTTTATTTACTCAAATCGCTATCTATAGCATAAAATATTGAATTTATTAGCCATACTTTCTTTGCTTGTCCAAAGAAAGTATCAAAGAAACGACACCCTAAAAAATTCCTAAAATCCCTTCCGAACTAACTTTTTATTGAAATATAGTCGGCAAGCCTCCTTATTTCAATGAAAGTGGATTTCAGAAGTTGATTTCTTAACGTAATTTTTTAAATGGGTTTAGGGTCAAAAGCTTTAAACGCAATTATTTCTAAGCATTTCGGCCATTGAAAACATCAGCGTAAAGAAAGATCGAGAAAAAATCTTTAGAAAAGTTTTAGTGTCCGAAGGCACGGTTTTTGTGCCAAGTTTTAAAACTTTTCTTAGATTTTCGAGAGCTTTTAGCTGATTTTTCACAGGCCTTGATTTTTGGTTACTTTTTATCAAGAAAAAGTGACAGGTTTCGAGAAATTCAGTAATTTATCACATAATTTCAAGAAGCAGCCTTATAAAAATAAAATTTTAGTCCTAAACAAACCAAGTTTATGCTAATATTTAAAGTAATATATATTTAGTATTGTCTAGTATAGATTTAAAGGGGTGAGACACTTGAAAAACTTCAAGGCTTATTTTCAAAACGCCATGAATTTCATAAGCAAGGTTATAATGGCCAATATAGGAATATTCATGGCCATTGGGATAATGAACGTTATTTTTTCAAAAACAGGTTGGTTCCCAGACCCTAAAATGCGCCTGGTTATCTCATTGAGCTCCAGATATCTGCTTCCGTTTATGATTGCTTATACAAGCGGCAAGTTCATAGCCGGAGAAAACGGCGGAAGAGTAGGGGCCATATCAAGCATTGGAATGATTTCCGGTTCCGGAACCGCTACGGTGCTGCTTTTAGGTCCGCTTATTAGCGGAGTTTTAGGCGGCTGCCTCATGAAAACTTTCGACAAATATAAAGAAGGGCGAATAAAACCGGGATTCGAGATGCTGGCAAACAACTTTGCCCTGGGAGTATCTGCCATTGCACTGACTCTTTTAAACTTATATGCAAGCAGACCAATACTAAACTTTCTAAACTATATACTGCTGGAAAAATTTATGAAGCTGGCCATGTCCGGTCCGCTGCCGTTTGTGTCCATTATAATAGAACCTACAAAAATTTTCTTTTTGAACAATATAATAAACCACGGGATACTTTCACCTCTTGGAATGCAGCAAACTATAAATACAGGAAAATCTATATTTTTCCTGATGGAGACAAATCCAGGTCCGGGACTCGGAGTACTGTTGGCGCTGTTTTTAATAGAGAGTAAAAAATCCGTACAGTCAAATATGCTGATACAGTTTTTCGGAGGAATACACGAGGTGTACTTCCCTTACGTTCTGAAAAACTTATTTTTAATATTCCCTCTTATACTGGGAGGCATGACCGGTACATATATATTCTCACTTTTGAATTTAGGCCTTTCCAGCCCAGCATCACCTGGAAGCGTACTCACGATTATGGCTCTTGCTCCAAGAGGGGACAGCCTGCTTATTTTTATGGGAATACTATTCTCATCTATGGTCTCATTTTTAACAGCCTCAATAACCTTAAAGATAACAGACAGGAGGAGCCCAAGCATTCTTATAAAAAAAGATGCAATACCCGAAGAGGTAATCCTCCCGAAAACAGTTTCCAGGATAGCAGTGGTCTGTGATGCAGGTCTCGGCTCCAGTGTTATGGGAGCAAACATCTTAAAAAGAGAGGTTAAAAACAGGGGGCTTTCCATAGAGGTCCTACACTCATCAATGAGAAACCTGGAGCCAGAGTTCGATATAGTTATAACCCACGAAAAACTTGTCCACAGAATAGATGAGCTCGGCTATGACTTCCTATGTTTGGTATTAGACGATTTCGTGGACACCGATCTCTATAAAAATCTGGTGGACAAACTCTCCAAAGATAGACCCCAAGAAGAGGCAAAAGAACTTCAAGTAGCTAAAACACCTGATTTCCTGGAAAGATCCGGTATACATACAGGGCTAGAAAGCGTCACCTATGAAGAGGCCATCAGAGCTATCGGAAAAAAACTCACAGAACTCGGTTATACAGATGAAAAATACACAAAGGCAATGCTGGATAGAGAAGCTATGTTCAGCACCTATATCGGCAACCATGTGGCAATACCCCACGGCACCGTGGAACAGCAGGTCCACGTATCTAACCCGGGGATAGTTATTTTTCAGTATCCAGACGGGGTAAAATTTAAAAACGGGGGACTCGCACATCTTATAATAGGTATAGCGTCCAAACCCAATACGCACGTGGATATAGTCTCTTATATAGCCGATATAATAGAGGACGAGGAATTAATTGACCACCTCTACAAAACCGACGACCCAAATGAGATCTACGACATGTTTACCTTTGAGTAGTTTGCTGTAATATTAAAATTTTAAACCTTGAATTTATCAGGCCACAGAGTTTCACAGAGCTTTAAAGCAAGAACTACACAGAGAAAGTTTTAGCCAGTCAATATATTACAGAGAACTGCAAATAGATATTTTAACTATTCTCTATTCATTATTAACTGATTTATTTGCTCTGTGAAACTCAATCTTTTCCTCTGTGCCACTCTGTGGCCAAGATTTTAATTTTCTATTAGTGTCAATTAGTGCGATTCGTGACTAAAAAAAGGTTTTATAAACTTATGAAAAAGTTGCAATTTAAAATTTGCGGCTTTTTTTTATCAAAATTTCATGAAATATTTTGACCTTGACACTTTTACCATTAAATGCTAAGCTTATATTAGTTTTTGGAGGAAAGTAAAAAAATATAAAAAGCGCCAGAACTCATAAAAATATGAGTTGACGAGGAACAGGATTATCGAAATTTTCGGCGGATGTCCTGGGGGTTGCCACAACCCGAGAGTTGAACAAATCCATGGAGTGATCCGTGAGACAAATACAGCTCAGTGGCTTGCTTTCTTCTAAAATATCACAAAAAAATATTTTAGAAAGAGGTGACGTTTATGTGTGGAATCGTAGGTTATATCGGTACGAGAACAGCTAGCGAGGTGATACTTGACGGCCTGGAAAAACTGGAGTACCGTGGGTATGACTCTGCCGGTATTGCAGTTTTTGGTGAAGACGGACTTATGGTGGAGAAGAAGAAGGGTAGGCTGGCAAACCTAAAGGATGCTCTGGCTGACTCTCCAATTGAAGGAACTCTGGGAATTGGACATACCAGGTGGGCAACCCATGGAGAACCTTCTGATGAGAATTCCCACCCACACTGCAGCGAAAACAAAAATGTAGCTGTGGTACACAACGGAATAATTGAAAATTACCTGGAATTAAAAGGTGAACTTATTGAAAAAGGCATAGTATTCAAATCGGATACAGATACAGAGGTAGTGGCACATCTTGTTGACATGTACTACGAGGGAGACCTAGTGGAAGCTGTGTATAAGACCCTGGAAAAAGTAAGGGGTGCATACGCACTTGGAATCATACACAAGGATATGCCGGATATACTGGTTACAGCCAGAAAAGACAGCCCTCTGGTAGTCGGTGTAGGCGAAAATGAAAACTTCATAGCTTCTGACGTTCCGGCGCTTTTAAAATATACCAAGCAGGTTTATTTTTTAGAAGACGGAGAAGTGGCAGTGCTTAAAGGCCATGAAATAACAATATATAATGAGTCTAGACAAAAGGTAGACAGAGATCAGGTTGAAATCGAGTGGGACTTGGAGTCGGCTACAAAATCAGGTTACCCACATTTCATGTTAAAGGAGATCTTTGAGCAGCCTAAAAGTATAAGAGACACTCTGGAAAGAAGGCTGGACGAAAAAGGTTTTGTAAGATTTGACGACATCAACCTGGATAAAGAGGAACTTGAAAAAATAAACAAAGTGTATGTGGTTGCCTGCGGTACAGCATACCATGCCGGGCTGGTAGGGAAAAAAGCAATGCAAAAAATAGTTGGTATGAAAGTGGACGTAGAAGTAGCCTCAGAGTTTAGGTATGACGATCCAATTATAGATTCCAACACACTTGTAATACTTGTGAGCCAATCCGGAGAAACTTTGGACACACTTGCTGCACTGCGTGAATCAAAAAAACACGGTGCAAAAATCCTTGCAATAACAAATGTAATCGGATCATCAATATCAAGGGAGGCTGAAAACGTTATATATACCTGGGCTGGTCCCGAGATAGCTGTAGCTTCTACGAAGGCCTATACGACACAGGTTGTATGTTTCTTTATGCTGGCTCTTGACTTTGCACTTAAACTTGGAAAAATTGACGAAGCGAAATACAAAGAGACACTGGAAACTCTTAAGGGTATCCCTGAAAAAATAGAGACTGTACTCACAAAAGATGATGAGTTAAAAGATATAGCTGGAAACATAAAAGATGCGCAGAGCGGATTCTTCCTTGGAAGGGGAATGGACTACAGTATCGCAATGGAGGGCTCTTTGAAGATGAAAGAGGTTTCCTATATGCACACAGAAGCTTTTGCATCAGGGGAGCTAAAACACGGTACAATCGCGCTCATAGAGGACGGTATACCTGTAGTGGCTCTGGCGACCCAGGAAAAACTTTTTGAAAAATCCATTTCCAACATGAAAGAGGTTAAATCCAGGGGGGCATATGTAATAGGGATAGCACAGGAAGGCCACACTCTCATAGAAGAGGTTGCCGACAAAGTTATCTATCTGCCTAGAACTGATGACCTGGCTTCAAGCATACTATCTGCGGTGGTTTTACAGCTTCTGGCATACCACGTTTCAACAATCAGAGGGCTTGATGTAGACAAGCCTAGAAACCTTGCTAAATCTGTTACTGTGGAATAAGACAGGCTTGCTGGAATTCCAGCAAGCTTTTTTATTTTCATAAAAGGATATCCATCCAACAGGCAGAAAGTTTTTGAAGGAGGTGGTCGTATTGTCCAATAATCGTCTTAGACTGAAATTTCAAAAATTCGGAAACTTTTTAAGCGGAATGTTCCTGCCAAATATCGGCGTTTTTATAACTTGGGGGTTTCTTACAGCGCTTTTTATTCCAAGCGGATGGTTCCCCAATGAAAAACTGGCTTCTATAAGCCAGCCAATGCTAAATTACCTCCTCCCCACTCTGATAGGATACACAGGAGGTAAACTGGTCTACGGTTCCAGAGGGGCTGCAGTGGGCGTAGTTGCGTCCTTCGGAATAATCATAGGCAGCTCAATACCTATGTTTTTAGGAGCTATGATAGCTGGTCCTTCGGGAGGGTATATCATCAAAAAATTTGACCACCTGATTAAAAACAGGGTGAAATCCGGTTTCGAAATGCTGGTCAACAATTTTTCAGCTGGATTTATAGGTTTAGTCCTAGCTATTTTTTTCTTTTATGTCGCCGGACCAGTGGTGGAGCATTTAAACCAGATGCTTGCTTCCGGTGTCAATTTTTTAGTGCAGTTTCACCTGCTTCCACTCACCTCTATACTTGTCGAACCTGCAAAAATTTTATTTTTGAACAATGCAATAAACTATGGGATATTTTCACCCTTGGGGATGCAGCATACATCTGATTTTGGAAAATCAATATTTTTCTTGATCGAAACCAACCCAGGTCCAGGATTAGGGGTGCTCCTTGCATTCCTGATATTCGGTAAAGAAAATGAAAGAGAATCCTCTGCAGGGGCCGCTATAATACATTTTTTTGGCGGGATACACGAGATCTACTTCCCGTACATATTTATGAAACCTATCTTGATCTTAGCCCTCATAGCAGGCGGGATGACAGGGATAATCACCTATTCACTTCTCGGAGGAGGACTGGTGGCTCCGGCATCACCCGGCAGCATCTTCTCTCTAATTGCAATGAGTCCTAAAAACGACATTTTTATAACACTTACAGGGATTCTTCTATCTGCTTCCATGTCATTTTTAGTGTCTTCGCTGTTTTTAAAGTCATTTGATGTTGTGGAGGAAAGCGAGGTACAAGAAGATAAACCCAAAATTAAAAAAACTGTATTCTACCAGGGAAAATTTATTCATAAGATAGCGGTAGTCTGCGATGCTGGTTTCGGAACAAGTGCAATGGGGGCGAACATTCTCAAAAAGAAACTGGACTCCCTGAATATGGATATTGAAGTCTCAAACCTGTCTATAATGGAACTGGACGACAGTTTTGATATTGTAATAACTCATAAAAACCTGACAAATGCTGTGAGTTCAAAAATCGACAGCACCAAAATACTGTCTCTGAAAAATTTTGTAGATGATAAATTTTACACCGAACTCGTCAGGTCCCTCGCCTTAGGTCATTCTAAACTGCCATCACATGAAAAAGTTTCTTCAAAGGGGCTCCTACTCAAAGAAAATATAAAGTTAGGGCTCATGAGCCTGCCAAAGGAGGCTGCTATCAGAAAAACCGGCGAACTCTTAGCCAAATCAGGTTATGTGCAAAGAGAATATACCAACTCCATGATCAAAAGGGAAAATACATTTTCAACCTATGTGGGAAACTACATTGCCATACCACACGGAAAGGTTATGGAAGGGGTATTAAAAACGGGAATAGTAATCCTGCAGTTTCCAGATGGAGTGGATTTCGGAGACGGCAATATCGCCAAGATATTAATAGGAATATCTGCAAAGAATAATGAACACTTGGACATTATCTCCAGTATAGTGGATATAATAGAGGACAGGGACTTGGCTGAAGATATAAGCAGTACTGATGATGTAGAAAAAATATACAAACTTTTTTCATCAATATAGGAAAAATAAATAGGAAAGTTTTAAATAACTTTTCATCTTTAAATTGTATAAAATATTGAATTTCTGAGAATCTTTTTGCACACAGAGTTTCCCAGAGATTTAGAACATGAGCTTCACAGAGAAATCCTTAAGTCAAAAGATTTATTCTTTGTCACGAATTACACGAATCTCACGAATGATTCAAAACCTTGAAAATTAAAGATTTTTAGTAAGCCTCTGTGAAGCTCACTCTTTTCCTCCGTGCAACTCTGTGACCAAGATTTTGCAATTACATTTGTGTACATTAGTGCTGTTCGTGACCAAAAAAGTTTTTATATCCTTACAAGAAATTCAGTAATTTATATAAAATTTTGAGGTGTATTATATAATCAGAAACAAAAGAGAAATCAAATAAATTTAACACTATATTAATAAGTAGGTTTTAATGTTGCACCATAAAAATAGTTTACAAAGGAGGCTAAATGCTTAATAAAAGATGCATTGATATTATAAAGTATTTGGTTGAAAACCAAAACAAGCTTTCTATAAAGGAGCTGGCAGAAAAATTCGAACTAAGCGAACGGAGTATAAGGTACGACATTGACAACATAAACTACTATTTCAAAAAAAATGGTCTGAGCGAGCTGGAAAAAACTTCCGCAGGAACCTTTGAAATAGACGAGTCAAAAGATAAACTGCTGAACTTATTAAAGTTATTGGATTCCCAATTTTATGTTTTTTCAAAAAATGAAAGAAAGGAATACATAAAATCCAAGATACTGTTCAGCAATGAGATCATAAAGCTACATGAACTCTCGGAGGACCTCTCCGTCAGCCTGAGCACCGTCAAGCTGGACCTAAAAGAGAGCAAAATTTTTCTGGCGGAAAGCGACCTTAAATTAAAATTTTTATCTAGAATAGGACTGGTGCTTTCGGGAGATGAAGAAAAAATACGCCATGTGCAGCTCAGGTTTTTATTGAGATACATACAGGTGTACCAAAACAGTATAAGTACCAAAACACAACACAGCACACCTGGAACGGATATGCTCATAGACGGCATCAAAGAATACTTTTACGAGACCCCATTGGAAGATATACTAAAATTTATAAAGGAGATCTCGGAAGGCCTAAAAATGGTCATCTCAGAAGAAGCCTATAGAATACTGCAATTTTACCTGATGATAAGTTTAAACAGAATCAGTTCAAACGAAGTGCTTAAAACAAAGATAAAAAATGAGAACTTCCTAAAAAATACCAGTGAATACAATGTAATATCGGGGAAAATTCAACTACTTGAAAAAAGCTGCGGTATAAAATTCAATGAAAAAGAGGTCCTTAAACTAACCGAACTCTTTATAGGCAGCCATTCCTATAACTTCAACTCTTCATTTTATGCAAACTGGATCGAGCTGGAAGTGTCGGTTAACGAACTTATTAGAGAGGTGGGCGAAAATATAGATATAGACTTCTCCAATGACAAGGTTCTTATCGACGGGCTGATAAACCATCTTAGACCAGCAATTTACAGGATAAAAAATGATATGAGTTTGGAAAATCCTATTTCAGAAGAGGTTAAGGAGGTCTACGGTGATCTTTTCCATACAATTGACGATATCGTCAACAAGAGTCTAAAAGCATACGTAGGAAAGAATATCCCAGAAGAGGAAGTCGCGTACCTTACTATACATTTCAAAACCGCCATAGACAGGAAGGTAAACCTAAAAACCGAAAATCAAAATGTCATTTTAGTTTGCGGATTCGGCTACGGAAGCTCTAAGCTTCTGGCACAAAAACTTCAGGAAAAATACGATCTTAATATAGTGGATATACTGCCATACCACCAATTTGTCGATGCCGATCTACCGGCAGATACCGACCTGGTGATATCCACAATGGATATAGGTGACCAGATAAAATACCCGGTCCCTGTGGTTCAGGTTAATCCTATCCTGTCAAAGCACGATAGAGAGAAACTCGAAGAATACGGACTTTTCGAGTCACCGAAAAAAATTTCCCTTTCAAAGCTAATGGGAGTAATAAAAAAAAGACTGTGACATTAAAAACGAGGAAAAGCTCATCTTAAATATTAAAAAGCTTCTAAAAGATAAGCTTCACGACGACCTTAAAACTACTAAAAAAACATACCCTCTACTCACTCCTGAAAGAATCCAGCATAATTTTCGATGCACAAGCTGAGGATTGGGAGGCTGCTGTTAGAATGTCCGGGGAAGTCCTGCTGAAAAACGCTTCAGTTGACAGAGAGTATATAGATGATATGGTGGAGGCTGTAAGAAAAAACGGCACATATATGATAGTGGGAAATAAGATCGCCCTGCCACATGCCCGGGTCGATGAAAGCGTGCATAAAACGGACATGAGCCTTATCAGGTTTTCGCAGCCAGTTGAGTTTCCCGACGGGAAGAAGGTCAGCCTAATGCTTGCTTTTTCCAGCTTTGACAGGAATGAGCACATAGAAGCCCTGGTGGAATTAATAAACTTGATAGAGGATAAAAATTTCTTCGACTTTTTACTAAACTGCGATAATCCCGGGGTATTCAAAGATTACCTGAAAGATTTTGAAAAATAAACTAGAGCTACCAATTAAATTCAAATAATTAACCTAAGTTGCTACCTGTTATAAAATATTGAATTTCTGAGAATCTTTTTGCACACAGAGTTTCCCAGAGATTTAGAAACATGAGCTTCACAGAGAAATCCTTAAGTCAAAAGATTTATTCTTTGTCACGAATTACACGAATCTCACGAATGATTCAAAACCTTGAAAATTAAAGATTTTTAGTAAGCCTCTGTGAAGCTCACTCTTTTCCCCCGTGCAACTCTGTGACCAATTTTTTGACTTTCTATTCGTGATAATTAGTGCGATTCGTGACCAAAAAAGTTTTTTATATCCTTACAAGAAATTCAGTAATTTTATAGCAATAATTATAAGTAGCAAACTTGAGTTAAAATACCTGTTCACTGTACTCTGTAAACTATTAAGTAAATCAAGCCCATTACGGGCTTTTTTTTGTTTTTTTGAGTAAATTTCTCATTAGACTCCAGGTGTCAGAGTGATTTTTTATCTTCAAGTATATTCCATTTCAGTTTTTTTGAATTTTTTTACTTCTCAAACAAGCGAAGTGTTTTCAACATTGTTCATTTTCATAAAAAATCCTATAATCAAATCAAGTTGTTTTTGATTGATCAAAAGGAGGTCGTTTTATGAGTAATGTTGGTGCAGTTTCTGGTTCTAGTGCGAATTCGGCTAAAGTTAAGGTACAGGCGTTTGGTAGGTTTTTTAAGTGGTATGGTGATGCCAAATATCGGAGCATTTATAGCGTGGGGGTTTATCACAGCTTTCTTCATACCAACAGGGTGGTTTCCAAATGAAAAACTAGCTGCTTTGGTAGGTCCTATGATTACACATCTTCTACCGCTTCTTATCGGTTATACCGGTGGTAAAATGATCGGGGGAGTTCGTGGAGGAGTTGTCGGTGCTATCACCACTTCAGGAGTTATCGTCGGTACTTCAATACCTATGTTTATGGGTGCTATGATCGCAGGTCCTCTCGGGGGGATATGTTATCAAGAAGTTTGACGAGGCTATCGAAGGAAAAGTAAAATCCGGTTTTGAAATGCTGGTAAACAACTTTTCAGCTGGAATCATCGGTATGGCGCTTGCACTTGTTTGTTTCCTAGGTATCGGACCTGTAGTTGAAATGCTTAACACTGTTTTAGGTAACGGGGTAAATGCGCTTGTTTCTTTAAACTTACTGCCTTTGACATCTTTAATTGTTGAGCCGGCTAAGATACTGTTCTTAAACAATGCCATCAACCACGGGGTTTTCTCTCCACTTGGAATACAGCAGTCCACAGAACTTGGTAAGTCTATATTCTTCCTGATAGAGACTAACCCTGGTCCGGGTCTTGGAATACTTATCGCATACTTCCTGTTTGGAAAAGGAAATGCAAAGCAATCTTCTCCAGGGGCTATGATAATTCACTTGTTCGGTGGGATACACGAGATCTACTTCCCATATGTACTTATGAAGCCGTTCCTTATACTTGCTGTTATTGCAGGTGGTATGACTGGTGTTCTTACTTACTCTATATTAGGAGCTGGGCTTATCGCTCCGCCATCACCTGGTAGTATATTCGCGCTGCTTGCAATGACTCCAAAAGGTGGATTTATTGTAACTATAATAGGGGTAATCGCCGCCGCTGCTGTTTCATGTGTAGTTGCTGGACTACTTCTAAAATCTCCATTAAACAAAGATGCTTATGAGGATGAGGGACGAATTTGAGGCTGCTGCAGACAAGATGAGAGAGTTGAAAAACAAACCAGCTAAAACTTCTCATAGTGAAGCTTTAATCAAAGGAGCTGTTTCTAAAATAGTTGTTGCCTGCGATGCTGGTATGGGATCTAGTGCCATGGGTTGCAAGCTTGCTTAGAAAAAAAAATCAAAGCTGCCGGACTTAATATTGATGTTACCAATAGGGCTATAAACGATCTGACCGAGGATATAGACATAGTAATCACTCATAAAGATCTTACTCCTAGGGCTATGAACACTGTTAAAACCCCCCGCACATATGTCCATTAAAAATTTCATGGACGGAGCTTTCTACGACGAACTGGTTCAAAAAATAAAGAACTAGTTCTAATTTTGAAAGATAAATCTAATGAGTATAACAAAAAGCCCGTTTCGGGCTTTTTTGCTTTTCTAAAATCAATTTTCAAGGAAAAGGCTACTTTAAAACTAAATCGGCAACTATTAGAATAAAATATTGAATTTCTGAGAATCTTTTTTGCACACAGAGTTTCACAGAGAAATCCTTAAGTCCAAAAGTTTTATTCTTTGTCACGAATTACACGAATCTCACGAATGATTCAAAAACCTTGAAAATTAAAGATTTTTAGTAAGCCTCTGTGAAGCTCACTCTTTTCCTCCGTGCAACTCTGTGACCAATTTTTTGACTTTCTATTCGTGATAATTAGTGCGATTCGTGACCAAAAAAGTTTTTATATCCTTACAAGAAATTCAGTAATCTATAGCAATAATTTTAAGTCGAAACTTGATTTAATTTATGCAGAGCTTTTATTTTCAAGTATATTTCATTTCATTTTTTTTTGAACTTTTTTATTTCCCTGGATACCGAAAAGAACTATTTCAGCACAGTTTGAAATTTTGGCTTTCTTAAACAAGCGAAGTGTTTCAACATTGAACATTTATGCTAAAAGTTTTATAATCTAGTCAAGAAGTAAAGAAAAATGATTAAAAGGAGGTCGTTTTATGAATAATGTTGCTGCAATTTCAAGTCGTGGTGAAGGTTCAGTTAAAGTTAAGGTTCAGGCGTTTGGTAGGTTTTTAAGTGGTATGGTGATGCCAAATATCGGAGCGTTTATAGCGTGGGGGTTCATCACAGCTTTCTTCATTCCAACAGGGTGGTTTCCAAATGAAAAACTAGCTACTTTGGTAGGTCCTATGATTACACATCTTCTACCGCTTCTTATTGGTTATACCGGTGGTAAAATGATCGGGGGAGTTCGTGGAGGAGTTGTCGGTGCTATCACCACTTCAGGAGTTATCGTCGGTACTTCAATACCTATGTTTATGGGTGCTATGATCGCTGGTCCTCTCGGGGGATATGTTATCAAGAAGTTTGACGAGGCTATCGAAGGAAAAGTAAAATCCGGTTTTGAAATGCTGGTAAATAACTTTTCAGCAGGAATCATCGGTATGGCACTTGCACTTGTATGTTTCCTGGGTATCGGACCGGTAGTTGAAATGCTTAACACTGTTTTAGGTAACGGGGTAAATGCGCTTGTTTCTTTAAATTTACTGCCTTTGACATCTTTAATTGTTGAGCCGGCTAAGATACTGTTCTTAAACAATGCCATCAACCACGGGGTTTTCTCTCCACTTGGAATACAGCAGTCCACAGAACTTGGTAAGTCTATATTCTTCCTGATAGAGACTAACCCTGGTCCGGGTCTTGGAATACTTATCGCATACTTCCTGTTCGGAAAAGGAAATGCAAAACAATCTTCTCCAGGGGCTATGATAATTCACTTGTTCGGTGGGATACACGAGATCTACTTCCCATATGTACTTATGAAACCGTTCCTTATACTTGCCGTTATCGCAGGTGGTATGACTGGTGTTCTTACTTACTCTATATTAGGAGCTGGACTTATCGCACCGCCATCACCTGGTAGTATATTCGCGCTGCTTGCAATGACTCCAAAAGGTGGATTTATTGTAACTATAATAGGGGTAATCGCCGCCGCTGCTGTTTCATGTGTAGTTGCTGGACTACTTCTAAAATCTCCATTAAACAAAGATGCTTATGAGGATGAGGACGAATTTGAGGCTGCTGCAGACAAGATGAGAGAGTTGAAAAACA
>CAXXCR010000021.1:0-15373 GCA_963668015.2 uncultured Ilyobacter sp.
GTCATTTGGTGTATTAATCGAAGAAGAAGGTGTTGCTCTTAGAGGTAGATTTTTATTTAATCCAGATGGTGTATGTGTTGCTCAAGAAGTACAAGCAGATTCAGTTGGTAGAAATGTCAATGAATTTTTAAGACAAGTAAGAGCATGGCAACATGCAACAAAAACAGGTGAAGTTTGCCCAGCAGGTTGGAGACCAGGTAAAAAAACACTTCCAGTTAATACAGATGTAGAAAAAATGACAGGTCGTGTTGGAGATTATATAACAATAGAAGAGATTCTATCTTAATAAAAAGGGAGGTAACCCTCTCTTTTTTGAAAATTGGAAATTCGTCTTTTGTGATGAGTTTTTGTCTGCATAGGAGTGTGTGTGATAAGAATGACAGATTTTGTTAAGCTCAAACTTTGTAAAAAGTGTGTGTAAAATACAAAGTTTTCCAAAAAACGAATTTCCAATATTTTCAAAAACTAACCTTTAGGAGAAGCATAAAAGTTAATCTTGATAAAATTTTATCAAATAGAGAAAAAGAAAAAATTGTCCTACGTCAAGATTTTGGATTTTTACTCATAATATCTATGATAACTTCATCTGTTGTATGCATTCCCTCTCCTGCTAATCGTCCTATATTTTGCAAAGTCGTTTCTATATCTCTTCCTACTATGCCATCGCCTGCGTTAAGATATCGTCCTTGTGATGCTAACAAATAAGAATCAAAAGAGGCTGTGATAGTAGTAGCTATTTTCATCGCACAAGATGATTTAGCCCCATCACAGATAATGCCAGATACATCACCTAACAAATTTGCTATAGAGTGTGAAACCACTTCTAAGTTCTCATCATTTATAAAAGCTAGTGCACCAGCAACAGCAGATGCAGCGCAAATAACCCCACAATAAGCAGATAATCTTCCTATATTTGTCTTTACATGTACGGTGGCAAGATGTGAAAAAAAGAGTGCTCTAAGTAATTTTTCTTTAGGAATATTCACGATTTTTGCGTATTTTATAAGTGGTAAAGAGGCTGTCATCCCTTGATTACCACTTCCACTTGTAGTCATAACAGGCAGTGCACAGCCACTCATCCTCGCATCACTTCCAGCACTTGCAAAGGCTGCTGCTCTGTTTCTAACATCATCTCCATAGATACCTTTTTTGATATTACTACATATAAGTTGTCCTATATTGACGCCATATTTGCCCTCTAACCCTTCATAAGCAATTTTAGAGTTAAGATTTATAACGGTATCAAAAAGCGGTTCTATGAGTTGTATATCAACATTTTTTGCAGCTTCATAAATGTTTTTTATCGAAAGTTGTTCTCTGTTTTCAAGTGAAGAATTAAAGTCCATATCGTTACAGGGTCTATCTAAAATCACTCTTTTGTTGCGTTCAATTCTAGTTATGTTGGTATGAAGATGTTTGATTTCAACTAAAGAACAATGTTTTTTTGAGTATAAGGTTATACAAATATAGAGTTTTACATCTGTTGGAACATGCTCGACAATAATCTCTTTGTTTTTTAAAAAAGTTTGAACTTCAAGTATCTGTTCTTTTGTAATATCACTTATAACCATCAAATCTTTTTTACTCTCTCCCGCTATAATCCCCATTGCAGCAGAAGTCTCTATACCAACCATCCCTCCGCTGTTTGGAACGACAACACTTTTAACATTCTTGATGATATTTCCAGATACTCTGATGAAAACTCTTTGGATTTCTTCGTTTAAAATCTCTTTTGCTTTTGCCGCAACATAAGCTATAGCGATAGGTTCAGTACAACCTTCAGCTGGAACAACTTCTTCTTTGAGTATGTTGATAAAATTTTCTATATTAGACATTAAAAAAGCTATCCTTCATTTGAGTTAGTTTTGGTATTATATGATAAGATTTCATGATTTGGGGCTATTATGGATAAAAGATATAGAAAATTTTATATAAGATTAATCATAGGTGGTGTCTTTCTTTTAGCGATTTTACTCTCTAGTATCTATAATGCAATAGTAAATTAGTAGTATCCAAGACACATCTCAGCAGTAAGTTTTATCTTTTTTTCAAAAGGGCTTGGTCCAAAAAATTTACATTTTTCAACATAAATATTATATCTATAATCTAAATTCAAATCATCATAAAACTTTTTAAGATTTACAAATTTTATGCCATATAAGTCTTTAATCTCTAAAAGATTATACAAACAAGAGTTGTTTGATTTTATGAGGTGAGAGGGTGCTATGCCTGTGTATGTACAAAATGCATTTGATTGAACCATCCCTGAGAGGTCTGTACAGCTTTGTAAAATCTTTTGATATTTTACTAGTATACTTTTTTTATCTAAAAAAACAGCTCGACAGCCATCATATTTTGCTGCTTTGACATTTTTCCAAAATCTATATGCATTTGAAGATATACCTACTTTTGCGCATAACTCTTTGTTTAAGACATAATTATCTAAAAAATCATTGTTCGAAAGGGTATTCATAACCATTATCTTATCCTTAGATAATGATTATAGATAAAAATTTCTAAATTAATCCATAAAAGTAAAAGCAAGAGTATAGAAAATAGTTAATAAAATTTGGCTATAATGTCAAATCTGGAAGATATTTTTATAAAGTATTTCCTAAAAAGTGTGTGATTAGAGGGGGTAACCCCTCTAATTTTTTTAGAAATTATCCTTTTCTTCCCACAATTCTGCTGTAAATTTTACACATTTGTTTCTTCCGCTCTCTTTGGCTTTATAAAGAGCAACATCAGCAAATTTGATAGCTTTCCAAAATCCATCAGTATCTTTTGGAAATTCACTAATACCGATGCTAATAGTCTTTTGCAAAAGTGTATTTGTAACTTTAAATTTAGTTTCTTCAACTTTTTTACGAATTTTTTCTGCAACTTGAAAACCATATTCTGGTTCAGTATCTACAAGAAGGATTAAAAACTCTTCTCCCCCAAATCGGATAACGATATCGGATTCACGGATACTTTTTCTAAAGATTGCTGAAGTCTCTTTTAAGAGACTATCTCCAGCATCATGCCCATAAGTATCATTGACTTGTTTGAAAAAGTCCATATCACACATAAGCAAAGATATCTGCTTTTGTCGTCTCAAAACCCCAGCGATAAGTTGATTGGAGTGGTCTTGGAGAAATCTTCTGTTATAAAGTCCAGTTAAACCATCGATTAAAGAGGATTCTCTGAGTGTGTGCATGAGTTGTTTTGTCTCTATAACAGAGAGAGAATTTTTTATATAGCTTTCTGCTTTGAAAACTTTTTCATGAATTTCTTCAACTTCTTCATCTGTTTTTTTAGTATCAAAGGTAAATTGAACAACTGCACCAGGTTTTCCAGCTATGATAAGGGGTATACAGATATGTTCTTTGCCCTCTTCTGGTATGAATTGTCTACAAATTCCTTCATATTCTAAAGAAGATATAGTGTGACCTGTTTTTTGCGCACGACATAGTGAGCAGTTGTTGAGTATCTCTTCATGACAAGCTAAGCTCTCATCTCCAAAAAGAGGAGGATGTACAACTTTCATCGTTCCTTTTGCTTCATCCACATCATATATACGATAATTTTCGATTTTTGCATCTCTTTCAAAAACTTCACCAAGTCTTGTGTATACAACATCTAAGGAGGTATCTTCTTCGATAACTTTTTTAAAGACAGTTACTCCATAGACCGTATCTACTAGTTTATTAAACTCTTTGGAGAGTGTTCCTATCTCATCTTCTGATTTGATTTTTAGTTTTTTACTTAGATCTACTTCACCTGTTCCTATGGAGTGAATTTGATGAATCATGGATTCTATCGGTTTGGAGAAAGCATCTGTAAGCCATTTTGTAAAAAACCAAAGTAAGAATATAGCGATTAATACGATGATAGCTATGGAATTTACAGATATCTTTATGGCTTTATTCATCTGAAGAGTGTAGTCTTCATGCATTTGATTAGTTCTTTTTGAAAAAGTTTCTATGATTTTTTTAGTATCTTTAATTTGTCTGTTTAGCTCATTCCAAACAGCATTTATATTTGATTTTGTGTCATTTGATGTAGCGATATTTTCCATCTCTTTGATTTTAGTTGTTATATCTTGAAGTGTTTTCATACCCTCTGGATCATCTTTTGCCAAAGAGTAAGTGAGCATTTGTATAAAATTACCACCTTTTTGTGCACTTTGGATGTTGATAGTTGTTTGAGATATAGCATCGCTCATGGAGCGTATATAAAGAGATGCTTCCAAGAGTTGTTTTTCTTTGTCTTTGTAATTATCACTCATTTTTGAAAGCTGTTCTAAAACATCAAGTTTTGGAGAGATTTTTTGTATAGCTTGCATATAAGGAATAGTTGTATTTGAGATTTGAGAATATCTAAAATTTATAAAAGTCAAAACAGAAACAGCAACGATACCTATGAGGGTAAACCAGAAAAATGTTCCTAATCCAAAAAGCAAGAATTTCTTTTTGATAGGAAGATTAACAAAAGTGATAAATTGCACAAATTTTTTCCACTTGTTTGTTATATTATCCATCTTAACTCCATAACTTACT
The DNA here is from genome assembly GCA_963668015.2 of uncultured Ilyobacter sp. Lineage (GTDB taxonomy): Bacteria > Fusobacteriota > Fusobacteriia > Fusobacteriales > Fusobacteriaceae > Ilyobacter_A. The sequence continues at coordinate 4,542 of CAXXCR010000021.1, forward strand.
ATTAGTTTAAAAAAATTATCTAATTATAGTGAAAAATCTTATTATAATACTTAAACTTTTTACATGTAAAGATTTTTATTTATCTAAATTTGTTATCATATTGATTTTAAATTGAAGGAATGTTTTGGGTAGAGATATTTTAGAAGAACATGATGAAGTTGATTTTGATGATGCTCTTAAAAGTGTAGATAATTTTATAAGCCATATTGACGAAATAATCCAAAAGAAAGATTTGCTTTATCGTATAGATATGCAACAAGCCCAAGAGTTGGTAACTACCCTCTCAAGTACAAAAATACCAAATAATTACTTTTCTTATAAAGATTTTCTTCGAGAAAAACTTTCTCAAAGATTTGAACTTGAAGCTAACGATATGGTTCTTTTTTTGGATGATGGTATCTATATAAAATTTTTCAAACAAATCGAAAATAAAAATACAGCAGAGAGAAGAGCTTGCGGTATAGAGCATGATGTTTTAGAAGAGTATAAAAATGAGTATTTCCCAAATGAAATTTACAAAGAAGAGATATTTGAACTCTTACCGTGTATTGTTGAAGATATTTTAAATTTTAGAAAGATTGATCCTCTCTCTTTTAAGAAAATATTTGTACACGCTTTGGTGAACATGGTAGAGATTATTGTTTTAAATAAGATGAAAACAGATGATATAGTTCTAATCAGAGGGATGAGTTTTTATCTTTTAAGAGAAGTATTTGACGATGTAATGTTATATATAGCAGATGATATTCTTTTTAATTTTGCAAATGCAGATAAAAAAGCAGGAGAATTTTTGAGTCTCTTTTCTGTTCATGAAATCATAGATAAAAAGGGAAAAAGACACAAGCCAAATCCAATCTTAGATGAGAACAATCACGCATGGAATATGACAACGATACGTTCAACTATGATACAACATAAAAAAGCAAAGCAGGCTATCTATGAGAAGAAAGAGGCTTTAGCAAATATCAAAAAAAAGCTAGAGGCTTATAAGCTAGACCAAGTAAAACTAGCCAAAGAGATAGAAGAGAAGAAAAAAATAGAAAAAGAGTTAGACAAAAGTTTAGAAAAAGTCCAAAAAAGCTTAGAAAGAATCCAAAATGCAACAACAGATAAAGTCAAATTCGTAGATGGTGGAGTAGAAAAAGTTTTTGATAGAAAACCGTTGATAGCAAAAATCTTGAAAAAAGAAGATGATATTTTTACAGAAAAAAATGCCATAAAAAGGGTAGTAGAGAATCTTGAAACTAGAGTTGCCAATAAACAAAAAGATATAGATATCTGGAGCAGAAAGTATCAAGAGGGAAAAGAACTCCTAAAAAATATAGAAAAGACAGGACATCCCACAGATAAAGTATATGACAATATTAAAAAAGCACTCGCCAAAACACTTGCAAAAAGATGATTAAAAAATAGTCAATAATAATGATTTTCATAAGATATAATTGTATAAAATAAATACAAGGGTTTTTTATGATTTATAACATTATGGAAAAAGAACTTTTAAATATCTATTTTCAACCTATTTTATCAGTGAAGAGTTCCAGGGTTATAGGCGTAGAAGCTTTGATGAGAGCTTATGATGAAAATGGAGATATGCTCTCTCCCGTTTTTGTATTTGAACAAGCAAAAAAAGAGAGTCTTTCCTTTGAGTTCGATAAGTTTGTGAGAAAAAAATCTTTACAAGCTTTTAGTAAACTCTATCATTCGCAAAACAATTTACTTCTTTTTTTAAATTTTGAATCTCATTTGCTAAATATGAAAGTGGATTTCAAGGATTTTGATTTTTGCTTGTTAGCTCATGAATTAAAAATACCTCCTAAAAATATAGTTTTAGAAATCAAAGAAAATGAGATAAGTGATATAAAAAACTTGCAAGAGTTTTGTAGCTATTTTAAATCTTTAGGCTATATCATAGCGTTAGATGATTTTGGCTCAGGAAACTCAAACTTTGATAGAATTTCTATGGTAAAACCTCAAATCGTTAAGATAGATAGGTCTTTAATCTATAATTTGCATAACAACTTTATCAACAAAGAGATTTTAAAATCTATCGCAAATATGTGTTTTAAGATAGGTGCTTTAGTCTTAGCTGAAGGCGTCGAGAGCGAAGAGGAGATACTAAAATCTCTCAAACTCGATATTGACCTTTTTCAAGGATTTTGGTTTGCTAAGCCAAAACCAGAAGCATTTGATCAAAAGATGCTCCAAGAGAAGCTTTTTGATATCGGAGTGAAACATACGCAAAATGTAAAAGATTTGATATATCGCAAAGAAAAACTTATAGAAGATGCTAGAAACTATACGCAAGATATCATCAGTTTTATCCAAAAGACCTCTTTGCAAGAAGACTTAATGCAATTTTTAGAATCTAATTTACATGTAGAAGCGATTTATGTTCTTGATGCACAAAATGGAGTACAAAAGGGCGATACTTTTATCGCAAAAGAGACTAACGAGTTTTTTACTCCAGCTAAAGATGGAGACAGCCACTTTATAAAAGAGTATTTTTATATTACCAAAGAGTCCAAAAGAGGGAGTTTTTTAAGCCAAAAATATATCTCAAGAGCTTCTGGAAAGATGTGTAGAACGTACGCTCAAAGATTTATGCATGAGACAAAAGAGTATATCGTTTGTATAGATTTAAAAGAGGGGCATTTCTCTTAAAAATATCTATATAAAATCCATCGGTAGTAAAAACCAAAAAGGATAAATATGCTCCCTAGTAGCATGGTTATATGAGATAGTAAGAAACCTCCTTCGTACAAAAATCCTATCGCAAATGAGACAAAAGTACTCACACCCATAAATACCATATCGTTATAAGCGATGATTCTTCCATAAAACTCTTTTTGTGTTTCATATTGTAAGATTGTATATGTATATGACCAAAGTGTCGTTGTAAAAAGTCCACTCATAATGATGCCGATAAAGCTTACATATAAATCTTCTTGTAAAATCCCCCACAAGATTATACTCAGCCCTTGTAAAATAAGAAGATAAAAAAGAGATTTTGTATTTGTATATTTACTTAGAAAAAATTGTCCCAAGACAAGAGCGATAGCCCTTGAAGCGTTGATAAAACCTATGGTTAAAGGAACAGCTAAGATATGAGAATATTTTATATCCGCCAATAAAGCGATGAGTGCATCATAAGCTGTGAAACCTACGCAAGAGTGAAGTATGATGAGATGAAAAATCTTAGGATTTTTTCGAAGATAAAAGTATCCTTCTTTGATGGTGGCAAATATTTTTATATTTTTATTTGTAAGAAGACTAGGAACTTCAAGTTTTAAGAGGATAAGAAGACCTGCTAAAAAGATGAAAATATCGCTTAAAAAAGCCACTTTCACTCCAAAATAGTGAACATAAAAGCCAGATATCGCCATCCCAAAAGCATACGAGAGAGACCATATCATGGAGTGGATTTCATTTGCTAACTTTAACTCTTCTTGGTTGAGTAGTTTTGGCAAAAGTGACATCTCTGTTTGAAAGTAGATACTACCAGCCCCCATACGAACAAAAACTAAAAAGAGCATTATCCAAAGATAATCAAGTGAATCCATAAAAACCATAAAAAAGACAGTTATCATCTCTGTACTGATAAGAAAAATCATGAATTTTTTTGTATCTATCATGTCGATTATCGCACCACTAAAAGGTGCTAAGAGCATAGCTGGCAAAAATGTAAAAGCAGCGGCTGTACTTATAGCCCATGTGGGCGCATTTAAGTCTATAAGCAGTGTGAAAATTGCCATATGAGAGAACCAAGCTCCAAAGTAGCAAAGAAGTTGAATAGAACTTAATTTCATAAGAGCTTTGTTGGATTTTAAGAGGTTGATATAATTTTTCATAACATACTTTAGATTTTAGGTGCGATATTTTAGCAAATTTCACATTTCTTTAGAATAATTTCAATACAATAAAAAAAATAATTTAAGGAGGTTACATGAGATTACATCATGTGTTGTTGAGTTTCTTGGTCTTTTGTGTTATTGGTGCAAATGCAAGTGACACAAAAACTTATAGATTAAAACTTGCCACTTCTTGGGCAAATACAGTGCCTATCTTAGGAGAAGCACCATTAGAGTTAAAAGAGATGGTTGAGACGATGTCAAACGGTAGACTTCAAATCCGTATTGATGATCCAACAAAGCATAAAGCAGGTCTTGCTGTGATGGATTTGGCAAAAACGGGTCAGTATGATATCGGCTATACTGCTTCATACTACTACAAAGGAAAAGATTTTAAACTTATTTTCTTTACAACTGTTCCTTTTGGTTTGCTTCCTTCAGAACAACATGCTTGGTTTGAGTATGGTGGAGGAAAAGAGTTGGCAAAAAAAGTATATGAAGAACATGGACTTTTGCATTTTCAAGGTGGAAACACAGGTATGCAAATGGGCGGTTGGTTTAAAAAAGAGATTACTTCACTTGAAGACATCAAAGGCTTAAAAGTGCGAATCCCTGGTATGGGTGGAGAGGTTATGTCAAAACTTGGTGTTTTAGCTGTAACTGTGCCACTAGGAGAGCTTTATATGTCTTTAGAAAGAGGCAATATAGATGCTGTTGAGTGGATAAGCCCAGTGTTTGATATGAATATGGGATTTCAAAAAATTGCGAAATTTTACTATACAGGATGGCAAGAACCTGCAAGCGAAACACAGTTTTTGTTTAACAAAAAGTCTTTCGATAAATTACCAAAAGATTTACAACTTATCTTAGAAACAGCTATGAGTAAAGTAGCAAATCGCGTTTTAGAAAAAGCTGTTTACCAAAATGCACTTGCTTGGGATAAGATAAAAACAGAACATCCAGATATCAAAGTTGCAAGTTTTCCAAAAGAGGTTTTAGCAGAGCTTGCAAAGGCAAATGATGCTATCTTAGATGAACAAGCAGCAAAAGACCCAGTTTTTAAAGAGATACTTGATTCTCAAAGAGCTTTCATCAACAAAGCGAGAGCTTGGACTAAAATGGGTGATTATGCTTACATAAACAATACTGAGAAATAAAATAGAAAGTTTTAGCAAATTAGGATTGATTTCAATTGTGTTTTTATCCTTTTTAGCTTTAACTTTTTTTACAAAACAAGGGTATCTTCAGAGGTTCGATGATACCCTTTTGCTCTTTTTTGAAACAAATAAAACCTTTACATGTACAAAGTTTTTCTCTTCTTTTTTTGTTGTAAAATCTTGAGTAGCTATCTTACTGATTTTCTCTAACACCAAAGATAAGTAAAATCCAAGCGATAACAAATCCAGTACCTCCGATAGGAGTGATAGCACCGAGCCATTTGATACCACTTATCGCTAAGATATATAAACTCCCACTAAAGATAAAGATACTCCCTAGCATGAGATAACCAGCTATTTTGATTTTTGAATTTTGCTTTACATGTAAAACAAAAGCGATAGCTAAAAGTCCAAGCGCATGATAAAACTGATAGGTAACTGCTGTGTTGAAAATAGCTTGCGAATATGCATCAAAACTAGCTTTTAGAGCATGTGCCCCAAAAGCACCTATGCTTACACTAAGTGCCATCATAAAAGCGCCTAAGCTTATAAATCTTTGAGTTAAACTGTTCATAAAAAACCTTATTTTTTAGATGTGGTGCTATTGTATCAAAAAATTTTTTGCTCTAAGTGAGAAAATTTAAGTAAAATGCGAGGTTGATTTAAAAAAAAGGATAAGATAGATGCTTCGAGGAATGTTGCTACTTTTGTTTTTTCAATTTTTAGGGGAGCTTTTTACAGCTTTTTTTATGCTCAAGATTCCAGCTGCCATCATAGGTATGCTACTTCTTCTTTGTTTCTTGATGATAAGAAAAAAAAGTTTTCAATCACTCGATGTTTCTGTTTTTTGGCTTTTACGTTATCTGCCTTTGTTTATCATACCAGCAGCAACTGGCATCATCACACAAATCGATACGATATCCAAAGAGCTTTTAGCCATCACTGTTGCTTTGTTTGTAAGTACCCTTCTCTCTTTGGCTTTAAGTGCAAAGATGATGGATATGATGATAACTTACAAGGAGAAAAGAAGATGAATAAAGAAGAATTTTTCTCTTTTTTGATAACAAATCCGCTCACTTGGATGATCTTGACTTTGAGTGCATATAAGATAGGAGTGTATGTTTATGAAAAAACAGGTAAACACTCTTTTTTACAGCCCATTGCTATCGCTTATGTTATCATGATTCCAACTCTACTTTTAACGCAAATTCCTTATGAGAAATATTTTCAATCTGTGAGTATCTTGCATTTTTTTCTAGCACCAGCTACTGTTGCTTTAGCTTTACCTTTGTATAAAAATCTAAGGTATATTAAGGCGTATTTTATCCCCATAGTTGTGACACTTTTTTTAGGAGGTGTATTTACGATAACAAGTGCTGTTTTTATTCTATGGCTTTTTGATGCGCAAGTAGTGACGATGCTCTCTATAAGTACAAAGTCCATTACTGCTCCCATCGCTATCATCACAGCACAAGATATAGGTGCTATTCCCTCTTTAGCTGTTGGATTTGTTGTTATTACAGGCTTGCTTGGGGCACTTTTTGGGAGTTTGATTTTTAAACTTTTACATGTAAAGCATGAGGCATCAAAAGGCTTTGCATTAGGGCTTATCTCTCATGCCATAGGTATCGCAAGAGCTGTGGAGATAAGTGAAAGTGCAGCTGCGTTTGCTGCTGTTGCTATGGGGCTTTGTGGTATCTTTACGGCGATACTGTTACCTATAGTGATAGCATTGATATCTTAGTATTTTGATACAATACAAAGAACTCTATAAAAAGGCTTTAATAATGAAAAAAATTGTTCTATTTTCTATACTTTTATTTGCTATAAATGCAAATGCTCTTTCGTGGTCTCAACTCAAAAGTTGGATGAATAAAACGATAGAACCTGATGTAAAATACAACATCGAAACGGAAGGCTACAATGTAAGAGTATACGAGTTTACTCCTTTAACTGACCCAGGAGCAACTTGTATCATGACTTTCACAAATGAGAAAATGGGTATGTACTGCTTCCCAAAAACCGATAAAGCTATCGTAAAAACAAAGTAATTTTTGAAAAAGTGTTTTTAAATTTTCATAATAAAATACAATGGTTTGTATAAGCGAGATGTTAAAGTAGATTGCGTTTTACCATTTGTAATAAATCCTTACATGTAAAGAGATGACACCTTTATCGCTTAGAGAGATTATTTATGAAATTTCCTGTAGAATATCTCTTAGAAAATAACTCTCAGTGCCATATGTATAGACCAGTACAATGCATTTGACCTAATGAAAAATATTGTGTTATGATAACTAAAAGCACTTTTGATTTACAAAGGTTTAACTATGATAAGTCCTACAAAGGTTGTTACTGATAATGTTTTAGAAGAGATTTTACATGTGGCTAGAGAAGAATCAGTAAACGAATCTACGCTCCGCATAGAGCTTAATAGCGTTACAACTTTAGTTAAAACTTCTACTAAAGATTTTACAGAGATACCACAAGAAAGTGTCGATACTTACAAAGATGAGAAGTTTTTAAGAGATGATACTCTTGAGTTTAAGCAACAATACAATATCAAGATAAGATCTAAACGTTCAGATTATCCTTTCAAATATATGCATTCGCAAGTAGAGTTTGAGCAAAACGATACATTTGCATATCTTGTTATCAAGCAAGGTTCAAGACTGCAGTATCACAAAAAACTTTATGAAGATTTTTTAGAGTACATTACTGAGCAAAAACTAAGAGCAAATATTATGCTTTATCTGTTTGATGTAGATTATGAAAGCACTATTAAAGAGTTTGTAACTATCATAGAAAAAATGAAGTTGTTTGTATTTAAAGAAGATAAGAAAATCTTGATTTCAAAGGGCGTTGACTCTATAGAAGGGGTAAAATCACAGCTCATTATGAATATCGAAGAAAAAAGTAATGTTGGCGTTGAAGATAGCATGGGGAAAGTTGATCATTCTAACAGAGGACTTTTTATAAATTGTACTCAAGGTGAACAACTGTTTGAATTTATCAAGCCCCAAAAAGGACAGTACGGTAGAACTTGTAGAGGCGAGATTATCGACACGAAGACAATAAATTTAGATGAAACACCAACATTTACAGTTGATGATAGCATTGAGATTCAAGATAGTTTTGAAAATATAAAATATATAGCAACCAAAAGTGGTTTTCTCCTCAAAGAAGGAAACAGATACGATGTATCAAATAATTTAGATATAGGGGAAATTTCTTTTAAAACTACAGGAGCAATTAACTCCAACCTCGATGCAGATATAACTATCAATGTGAAAAAAAATGATCCTTTAGAAGATGCTATTGAAGAGGGAATGCATGTAAAAGTAAAAAAACTTTTTGTTATAGGCAATATAGGTCCTGATACCAAGATAGAAACACGTGAAATATCTGTAAACGGGCAAACTCATGATAGAACTTTGATACAATGTGTTAATGCAGACATAAAACAACATAGGGGTAAAGTGAGAGGTCGTGAAGTGAAAATACACACACTTGAAGGGGGTGTAGTTGTTGCTGATAGAGCGATTATAGAACATGCTGTACGGGGTAAGATTAGAGCAAAAGTTATCGAGATAGGCTCACTTGGTTCAAACGTTATCATGGAAGCCTCAAAAAATATCCAAGTAGACATCATAAACGGCGGAGAAAATAAATTTATCATTGACACTTCGATAACAAGTGCTTTCGACAATATAAAAAAGCCTGATGTAAATTATGTCCAGAAGCTAGAAGGTGAGTTGAAACTCTTATCAAATGCACTGAAAGACATCACAGAAAAAGTCAAAAAGAATTTAGAGCCTTGCAAAAAGATACAAGATGCCATCGTGAAAAAGAAAAAAGAGGGTGCGGATATCCCTGATAGCCTTGTGAAAAATTTTAAGATATGTAAAGTCATGATGGTTCGTTACAAAAAGCTAAAAGAGGATTTCAAGTATAAAAAAAGTCAGCTTGAAAAAGTAAAAAATGGACAACTTGAGAGTAATTTAGATATCTTTGATGCAAAAATCGTAGTGAAAAAACCGATTGAAGGATTTAATACTATTGTATATAGATTAGCTAATCCAAACAGAGAAATAGTTCTTAAAACAGATAAAAGAATGAATAAAACTACATTTAAACTCAGAGAAGAGTATGATGGGTCTTTAAGAATCGTAAATATAAATTGAGGGTACTGAAGCAAAGAACAACATTTTTAAACTCTGAAAATACTGTAAAAATGGGGAGGGTTAAAGAGTAATGGCCGGGAGAGAGGGATTCGAACCCCCGGATAGTTGCCCATCAACGGTTTTCAAGACCGCCGCTTTCGACCACTCAGCCATCTCCCGATGTAGATATGTGAAAAAACTATTCAGTTTTTTCTTTTACGTAAGTTGCACCTTTATTGACTTTTTCTTTTGTCCAATCAGCTGCATCTTTTGAGTCACTTTTGACTCCTTCCCAAGTTGCACAGCCACTAAAAAGCAAAACCAAAACTAATCCAACGATATACTTCATGTCTAGTCCTTCCATTTTACTTGGAGGCGACACTCGGATTCGAACCGAGGATCAGAGCTTTGCAGGCTCGTGCCTTACCACTTGGCTATGTCGCCATCGCAAAACAAAAAAAGTAGTGGTGCCCGGAGCCGGACTTGAACCGGCACGCTCAAAACGAGCGAGGGATTTTAAGTCCCTTGCGTCTACCAATTCCGCCATCCGGGCAAACGCATTTTTTAGATTTAACAAATGGAGCGGGAAACGAGGTTCGAACTCGCGACCCCAACCTTGGCAAGGTTGTGCTCTACCACTGAGCTATTCCCGCAAAAAAGAGACGAAATTATATCACATCTAATACCAAATGTAAAGGATTTTATAAAATTTTTTCAAAATACCCATCAAATAGGCATTTGCTAAGGCTTAATAGACTTTTTGATATAATAAGCCAAAAAATATAAAGGATATTTATGCGTAGTGATCAGGTAAAAAAAGGTTTTGATAGAGCTCCTCATAGAAGTTTGTTTAGAGCCACTGGAGTAAAAAGTGAAGATTTTGATAAACCATTCATCGGTGTGGCAAATTCACATATAGATATAATCCCTGGTCATTTCTTTTTACAAGAGTATGGAAGAATCATCAAAGATGAGATAAGAAAAAATGGCTGTGTTCCTTTTGAGTTTAACACGATAGGTGTTGATGATGGTATAGCTATGGGACATGATGGTATGCTTTACTCTCTTCCTAGCCGTGAACTTATCGCAAACTCTATAGAAACAGTGATGAATGCACACAAACTAGATGCCATGATATGTATACCAAATTGTGATAAGATTGTTCCAGGTATGATTATGGGAGCACTTAGAGTAAATGTTCCGACAGTTTTCGTAAGTGGTGGTCCTATGAAAAAAGGTCACACAAAAGATGGTACACCTATCGACTTAGCGACTGCGTTTGAAGCAGTAGGTAAGTTTGAAAAAGGTGCTATAAGCGAAGAAGAGCTTACAGATATCGAGTGTAATGCGTGTCCAAGTGGTGGGTCATGTTCAGGGATGTTTACAGCAAACTCTATGAATACCTTGATGGAAGCTATGGGTATAGCGTTACCAGGTAATGGGACGATACTCGCTATGACTCCTGAGCGTGAAAAGCTAATCCGTGCTGCAGCAAAAAGAGTATGTGAGATAGCACTTGATGATAGATATAAAATCAAAAATATTTTAAATGAAAAAGCTGTTAGAAATGCCTTTGCCATAGATATGGCGATGGGTGGAAGCTCCAATACCGTTTTACATATGTTAGCAATTGCAAAAGAAGCTGGGGTTGATTTTAACAT
>CAXXCR010000022.1:0-14574 GCA_963668015.2 uncultured Ilyobacter sp.
ACTCCTCTAGATTTCAAGTTATCAAAAAGAATTGTGTAGGTTTCTGTAGATTCTTCCATCATTGGTTCGATGGCTAAAATTTCTCTTCTGCCATGCATATTCACAGCCGATACCACAAGAACAGCCATGTTTCTAACTCTTTTACCATCTCTAATTTTTTCGTAAAGCGCATCTACCCAAATGGCAGGATAAGTTTTGTCTAGGCGTCTATTTCTAAACTCCTCAACCTGCTCATTTAATTCACGTGTGATATTAGATACTTGCCCATGAGAAATAGAGTCTATACCAAGACTTTTAGCCAATTTTTCAATTTTACGTGTAGATACTCCGTTGATATATGCTTCTTGGATAACATTAAGCAGCGCTACTTCTGAGCGCTTTTTTTCGTTGATAAAAAAAGGAATATACCCTCCTTTTCTAAGCTTGGGAACCATTAAATACATAGTACCCATCCTAGTATCAAATCTTCTTGAACGATATCCTGAACGATAAGCTGTGCGCTTAGAGTTTCTTTCAGATTTTGATGCTCCAATTTTAGATTTAAGTTCAGCCTCCATCATTTCATCACAAAGCCATTGAAGCATAGAAAGCATTGGATCAGCCTCTCCGATAAATTTTAATAGCATTTCATGAAAAGATGGGGTAGAATTACTATTAGCCATTGATTGCCAACTCCTTTTAAGATTTTGTTTAGTCGCTTAATCTATACGGAGTAATCAATGGCTTTCTTTTTTGCCAAAAGAACTTTTGCGAATATTATTTTACACTATCATAAAAAATACCTCCCTTAATTACTTTAATACAACAGTATCATTCAGTAATCAAGAGAAGGATTAGAAAACACAAAAATATTTACATTACCGCTTCTAACCTTGTTTTTTAGAAAAATTTTGTAATTGTTGAAATGATAAATAGAAACAGCTGGCTAAATGGCCAGCTGTTTCTATTTATCGTTATTTTTAAGAAAATATCTAAGATTATATTTTGTTATTATATATGGTCTGGTATAGCTATTTTGTGGATATTGTTTATTTTCAGATAATATGTCAAATAGTATATTCAGTGCATTATAGCCTTGTAAAAATGGGTTTTGGTGGATAGAAGCTTTTATTAAACCATTCTCTATATATTTTACCTGCTTAGGAGAAAGATCGGTACTTATAACATTTATATCTTTTCCTTTTCCAAGATCTTCTATGGCCCGACACCCAGCCCAGCTGTTTGCAGAGTTGAAGTATACCCCTCTTATATCGCCGTGTTTTGAGATAAGCTCTTCCACTTTTTCATACACGATCTCAGGAATCTCAAATGTTTCGTACACACCGACTATCTCTATATTCTTACTTGATTTTAGGATGACATCGGAAAATCCGGCTGCCTTTTCTTGGTGGTCTGAAATGCTTTTAAATCCAGTGATAACAGCAACTTTAGAATTTTCAGGGACAAAATTTTCCATTAATCCCCCGACTATCTGCCCGTTATTAAAAGAATCAGTAGCTACGCAAGTAACCCTATTGCTTTTTGGAGCGTCTGTAGCTATTGTAACGACCGGCTTTCCTAATGCCATGAGCTGATTTATTTTATCGTTTACAAACTCGGAATGCGCCGGACAAATTGCGAGAGCATCTATATCTTCCTGCAGGAGTTCGTCTAAAATTTCGATTTCTTTTTTGTAATCTAGAGTTTCTAGTTTTTTAATTATAACTTTGATTTTAAAATCTTTTAATTTTTCTGCGGCAGCCTTTATCCCCTCTTCAATCTCCCCATAAAACTCACTGAAATTTTGACTTGGGAATAGGCAGCCTAATACAAGTTCTTTTCTAGAAAGTGACTGGGCTACTTTATTGACTTTGTACCCCATTTCCTCAGCTTTTTTCAATACATTTTTTTTTGTTTTCTCACTGACCCCTTTTCTGTTGTGCAGTGCTCGGTCCACTGTACCAATAGAGGTATTCAAAGCAACTGCTATATCTTTTAGGGTAACCATCTTATTTTCCACAAAATTACTCCTTATGCTATAGTTTATAAAAATAGTTTACAATATTAGCTAAAAAAAATCAAAAATTAAATTGAAGGGAGTTCTCCAGTAAGTTAAAGGTATAGCATTAGAGGAAAATAAATACATTATTTTTAATAAAAAGTGAGATCTTTAAAAAAATATTCTACTTACTTTTTAAATGTTTTAGTACTTGTATTAGTTACGATTGAAAGGTTTTGGTAAATATTGTAACAAAACAAATCAAAGATAAATTGACAAAAGAAAAAAAGTATAGTATAAAAGTATCAAGTTTTTTTACGTTAACGTTAACCTGAAAAATTTTGACGTTTTCAATATGTTTAAAAATTTAAGCAAAATTTTGTTATTAATTTTTTTAAAAAACATCGTTAACGTTAACGATGTTTTTTATAAAGGAGGTATTAAAAGTGAGAAAATTTTATAATGTTAATTTTGGGATACAACCTATAAACTGGGTTAATGATGACCTGCCAGAGTGGGGAAAGGACGTACATTTTTCAAAGGTTATGGACGAGATACAGGAGGCAGGTTTCCAAGGGTGTGAGAAAGTAAATAAATTCCCGACTGACCCAAAGGTCCTGAAAGATGAGCTTAAGAAAAGAAACTTGGTACTGTCTTCAGGATGGGGAAGTACCTGCTTTATATCTAAAGAGCATTCCGAGGAGTTCTTTGAAGATTATAAAAAACATGTACTTTTCTTAAAAGAGATGGGGTCTAGATATGTAATTACCTGTGAACTTGGAAACTCTCAACATTGGGATCCTAGGGGTGATCGGACAGAAGAGGGTGTCAAGGAGATGAACGATGAAGAATGGAAGCTTTTGGCGGAAGGTTTAAATAAGGCCGGAGATTTCTGTAATCAACACGGGATGTCATTAGTTTACCATGTACATGCGGGAACAGTTATAGAAAATTACAAACAGGTAAAGAGGCTGATGGATTCTACAGATTCTGACAAGGTCCATCTACTGTTTGACACTGGTCACCTTTACTTCTGCGATGTGGATGTGGTGGCTTACCTGGAAGAATTTATTGATAGAGTAAAATATGTTCATTTGAAGGATGTTAGAAAGGATATTTTAGAGCAGGTTAATAAACACGGTTTGGATTTTAGAAGTGCAGTTAAAATCGGGGTGTTTACAGTTCCAGGAGATGGCGATGGCGATTTTGAAACCCTTATGGATATCTTAGAAAAAAATTATTATCAGGGATGGATGGTAGTGGAAGCGGAGCAAAATCCAAAACATGCAAACCCTTTTGAATATGCTAAAAAAGCCAAGGCTTACATAACTAAGTTAACAAATATGTAGAAATTAATTTGAAATATTTAAAATTAAAAATGTGAGGTGGAGAAATGAAAAAATTAAAAATGGGAATAGTTGGTCTTGGAAGACTTGGAAGACAGCATGCTGAAAATATTTGCTTTAGAATACCAAATGCAGAACTCGTTGCAGTTTGCAGCATAAAACAGGAAGAAGTAGACGAAGTTATGAATAACTGGGGTGTTCCTGCTGGGTACACTGATTTTGACAAAATACTTGAAAATAAAGATATGGAAGCAGTATTCATAGCATCTGCTTCAGCAGCTCATGGAGAGCAGATAATAAAAGCACTTAGAGCAGGCTTTCATGTATTTACAGAAAAACCTCTTGGAGTTAACGTTGAAGAGTGTTTGACTGTTGAGGAAGAAGTAAAAAAATACCCGGACAAAATCTTCACTATAGGATTTATGAGAAGGTTCGACCCATCTTATGCATATGCCAAAAAATTGATAGACGAAGGGGAGATAGGACAGCCTATAATGGTAAGGTCTGTAACTATCGACACAGATGATACTGCTGAATTTGCGCTTCAGTTTACAGCTACAAGCGGAGGTTTATTCCTAGACTTTAACACTCATGACGTGGACCTTGCTAGATGGATATTAGGATCTGAAGTAGACGAAGTATACAGTATTGGAGGGTGCTATGTGCATAAAGGTTTTGAGAAATACCAAGATGCCGATAATGCTATAAGTACTTTGAAATTTAAAAATGGAACTATGGCTACTATCTATGCAGGAAGAACAGCTATGCACGGGCACCATATAGAAACTGAGATAATAGGAACTAAGGGTACTCTTAGAATAGGTAATGAACCTGAAAAAAACCAAGTTGATATATTCAATAGCAACGGACTGGTTAAGCACACAGTTAAGGATTTCTTAGAGAGGTTCGAAGAAGCTTACCTTTTAGAAGTACAAAATTTTGTTGACTGCGTACTTGAAGGTAGAAAACCTGAATTAAATGCTATTGACGGGACAAAATCAACAGAAGTAGCTTTTGCAATGACTAAATCTTACAGAGAAAAACACGTTGTAAAACTATAATTAATTTAACAGAACTGTTGGAAATATATTTGAAAATATTTAAAAGAGAACCAGCTTCATTATTTTTAGTACGTGAATAATCTAATGTTTGCATTTTAATATTTTGATTATTCACGTTTTTATTTAAAAAAATGGATTTTGCTATATAATATTTGCCCCTATACAAGATACATCAAAATTAATTATTACCGGATAGTTTTTAGAGCTTAGAATTTTTTACTCTAGTTATTAAGACTACCTTATATGGTGAGAACTTGAGGTATCTTATACGGAGGACAAGTATAGAGTAGGCAATTGGAATTCTTGGAACTATATTTTTTTAAGGATTTTGTATTATAAGTAGATATAAATCGGAGGTTTTTAGATGTATAGAATACTTGAGAAAGAGATTTTAAATAACGATGTAGAAAAAATAAAGATGCCTGCTCCCTTCATTACTAAAAAATGCATGGCTGGACAGTTCTTAATTTTAATGGTTGACCAAGAGGGAGAGAGGATACCGTTAACTATAGCCGATTATGATAGGGAAAAAGAATAGTCGGGGTAGCCGGAGGAGTAGATACTGCACCTATATATCCTCAGCTTAAGGAGTACAAGGACTTAGGATTTCAGGTGGATCTGATACTCGGTGCTAGGAATAAAGATTACATAATCTTAAAGGAAACGCTGGAAAAGTTTGTGGACATAACAAAGTAGCACAACATCAGCGCATCAGTTTCGCTAAATCCTATAATGATAGACGGTACAGGTATGTGCGGAGGATGCAGACTAACTTACGGTAACGAGATCAAGTTCGCCTGCGTTGACGGACCTGATTTTGATGGCTTCAAGATAGACTTTGATGAGCTTATTGCAAAACAGGGTATGTACGAGCAGGAGCATGTCTGCAAGCTAGATGAGCAGTTATAAAATAATAAAGCTGTTTTTAGGGGGAAAATAATTAGCAAATTCAATATGAGTAACAAAAAAATGAAAATACCTGAAAGGGACCCTAAAGAAAGAGGAAAAAACTTCAAAGAGGTGGCTATAAAGGAAGCTAAAAGATGCCTTCAGTGTAAAAATCCTAAATGTATCATAAAGTGCCCTGTAGGTGTCAACATACCTGAGTTCATAAAAGAGGCTGCTGAAGGCAATTTCAAGAAAACATACGATATAATTTTGAAATCAAATAGTCTTCCAGCCGTGTGTGGGAGTGTCTGTCCTCAAGAGAGCCAATGTGAAAGTGTGTGTGTGTAAGCGAGGCTGCCATAGGCAGCCTGGAAAGATTTGTGGGATGGAAAACAAGATAGAAAAGGATGTAAAAATAGAAAAGAACGGAAAGAAAGTAGCTGTTATAGAGAGCAGACCAGCAGGATTAAACTGTGCCAGTGAACTGACTCAACTTGGGTATGAGGTAACGATACTCGAAGCCCTACAAAATTTGGAGATATGCTGACCTATGGCATACCGGAAATCCGTCTTCTGAAAGACATAGTACTGTTCGAGATAGATAAAATCAAAAAGCTTGGCGTGGAGCTAAACATAAATGTAATCGTAGGTAAATCTGTAACTGTAGACGAACTAAAAGAAGTATTTGACGCCATATTTATAGGAAGCGGTGCAGGACTGCCTAGATTTATGGAAATACCTGGCGAAAATCTAAACGGAGTCTACTCTGCAAATGAGTTTCTTACAAGAGGAAACCTTATGAAAGCATACAAAGAGAACGCAGTTACGCCTGTTTTCATAGGTGCTGTTGTCGGCCGGTGGAAACGTGGCAATGGATGCGGCGAGGACAGCACTCAGACTTGGTGCTGAGAATGTGTACATAGTCTACAGAAGGGGGAAAGCTGAACTTCCTGCGAGATTAGAAGTGGGGATACAGTTTAAACGGCTTACAAACCCTGTAGAGATAGCAGGGGAAGATGGCTGGGCAAGACAGCTTGCGTAGAGATGGAACTTGGCGAGGCGGATACATCTGGTAGAAGAAGGCCGATTGTGAAAGAAGGAAGTGAGTTTTTTATAGATGTGGACACTGTTATCATGTCCATAGGTCAAACTCCTAATCCGCTAATAAAGCTGATAACATCCAGTATGGATACCTACAAATGGGACGGAATAGTGGTAGCGATGGAGACCACCAAAGAGGATGCATATGCAGGAGGAGACGTTGTGAATGGAGCCGCAACTGTAATACTGGCAATGGGAGCAGGCAAAAATGCCGCCGCTGCAATACATGAAAAATTAAGTGAAATTTTAAATTATATATTGTGTGAAGATATAAAAAATACTCAACTCTTTATTAACATAAATTTTAGAGTCGATTAATTAACAATATCAAGGAGGGAAATTATGAAACCAATTGTAACAGGGGTGCTAGGTTATGGATTTTCAGGAACTGTTTTTCATTGTCCAGTTATTCATGCTCATGAGGATTTGAAACTTAAAAGTATCGTTCAGCGCAGAGGGGACAAGGCGTTGCAAGATTACCCTTATATTAATCTTGTTAGAGACTATCAAGAACTTTTAAATGACGACGAAATTGAACTGGTGGTTATTACTACTCCTACCCACTTGCATTTTGAACAAGCTAAGATGGCATTGGAAAAAAACAAAAATGTTTTAGTTGAAAAACCTTACGTTTCAACATATGAGGAAGCCCTTGAGTTAAACCGTATAGCAGATGAAAAAGGCTTGTTCATTGCGGCTTATCAAAACAGGCGTTATGACGGAGACTTTTTAACTATATCAGAACTGAAAAAGCATGGGGCTTTGGATAAAATATATGAAATGAGTATGACATGGGATTTTGATTACCCTGTAAAAGAGGAAAAATGGCGCGAAGAGGGGCATAAAGGAGTCAATTTCGCCTTTGATTTAGGTGCTCATTTCATCGACCAGGCACTTCAGTTATTCGGAGAGCCCAAAGACCTTTACTCTATAACCAAAAAAGTCAGGAATGGATCAAAGGTAATCGATTGGTTTGAAGTTCTTTTTGACTATGGTGATTTCGTGACTAGAATCAAGTCTAGTTGTGCATCTATATTTCCTGAACCTAGATACACTATCCACACCGATAAAGGGGTTTTGCAGTTCCATGAAATGGGAGAACAGGAGCCACAGTTGCTTCAAGGGATGAAACCATCAGATCCAGACTATGGTGATAATTCACTGTATGATTTTCACAAGCCTGACGGGACTATGGAGAAAAGACATGTAATAAAGGGGAACTACCTGATGTATTATACACAGTTAGCAAAGGCTATCCGCGGTGAGGCAAAAGCAGAGGTAAGCAAAGAAGATGCGCTACTGCTCACCAAGTATTTAGAGAGAATAGTTGGTGACCAATAATTTCCGCCATTATTTAAAAATAAGATATCGTAAAACGAATATTGAATTAAAAAAATCAACATTTTTTAAGTGATTGAAACTTAAATGAATAAGGAGGTCTTTTATGAAAACAAGAGCAGTGTTCTTTACAGATGTAAAAAAATTAGAAATAAGGGAAATCGACTTACCAGATCCAGCTCCGAATCAGGTTCAAGTAAAATCCATAGTAAATGGTATATGTATGTTTGAGGTATGGAAATATACAAGTGGAGGGTTTGATAGAAATGAAATACCAGGCCATGAGGGGATTGGTGTTGTAACAAAAGTAGGAAAAGACGTCACCTGGGTAAAAAAAGGGGACTATGTATCGACTAACCAGTGGAGTGAATATTCTAATATAGATGCTACTCAAGGGATAAAGCTTTCGTGTGATTTATCTAATGCCAAAAATCATTTAGTCGAGCCTCTCTCATGTGCAGTTAATGCTTACGCCCATACTAACATTTATCCTGGAGATAAAGTTATAGTTTTTGGTGCTGGATATATGGGATTACTTCTTATACAATTACTTGGACATGCTCCACTTCATTCACTTGTTGTGGTAGATGCGAAAGCTGAAAACTTGGAATTAGCAAAAGAATACGGCGCGACTGAAGTTATAAATATAACAGACACAGGAGCTAATGCTCGTCTAGAAGAGTTAAAGGATTATTTTGACATTGCTTATGAAGCTTCTGGAGCAAAATCTGCACTTGAGTGGTGTACGAAGCTGCACAAAGATGGGGGAAGCATTGGACTCTATGCATGGCATCATGATCCAAGGACTGTTGACACTAACACCTGGCATTATAAGGGAACAAAACTACTAAATGTTTCTCCACCAATAACAGCTAATGAAAGACATCTAAGGTCATATGAAGGATCGGATTTATTGATGGCTAATGGTAAAATAAGTCAGGAAAAACTAATTACACATAGGTATAAATTTGATGATATTGAAAGAGCTATGGAGGAATCTGTGGCAAGGGGTGAAGGTTTTATCAAATCTTTGATAGAATTCTAAGGTGAAAATAAAAAACTAGAGTTGATTTAAACCTCTTTATTCGGTAATGTAACAAACTTTGTGTTTTTGCCTAAATCTCGACTACTGAAAAACCAACAGGCTCTCTAGAATAAATATTCTGAGAGTCTGTCTTCATATTTAATTGCCACTTGTCCTAATATCTGGTCCCAACCTCTTTTAACCCCACGTGCCCATTTTTTATCAAGATCAACAATAACAAGGTAAATCTGCTTTAAAAGTGGCATTTCCGTCGGGAATACGCCCTTAGATTTTGTGACCTTCCTGAATTGTCTATGAACATTTTCTATCACGTTTGTAGTATACATTATCTTTTTGATTTCTTCTGTATATCCATAGAATGCGCTCAGCTGACCCCAGTTAACCTCCCAGCTCCTCAGAGCATATGGGTATTTAGCTTTCCAAGTTGCTTTAACAGTATCAAGAGATATAGTCCGGCTTTTTCATTGGGAGCTGTATAAATTGATTTCAAGTCGTGCGCAAAGGCTTTCCTGTCTTTGTAACTGACATATTTAAGGGTATTTCTTACATGGTGAACGATGCACCTTTGAATATGCGCTTTAGGGAATACACTAGGAATTACTGTGTCAAAGCCGTTTAAGCCATCAACAGAGGCTATTAAAATATCTTCTTAAATTGCAATAGCAAATTGAACTAATTTGAAAACTGTAATATTAAAGAAGTTTATGCGTAGAATAAAGCCTGAACTTCCTCCTCAAAAGCTTCACCTGGAGTGAGATAATTAAGTATCTTACGTGGCAAAGTATTGCACCAGTTTTGAACTTTGGAAATGATATCTACAGAGTAATTCGATAGTGATTTTCCTTTTGGAATAAAACGTCTAATAAGACCATTGTGGTGTTCATTGGTGCCGCGCTCGTATGAGGCGTATGGATGCGCAAAGTAAATCTTACTTCCTGTTCTTTTCTCCAAAGACATAAGTTCGGCAAATTCAGAGCCATTATCTACAGTAATGCTTTTGAATACCTTGAGGAATGCTTCACCAGCATCAGAAGCCAGTGTTTTTAGAGCTTCAAGTATAGTTGTAGAGATTTATAAGGCAGTTTTCTAATCATCTCTTTGCACGTTTTACGCTCTGTTAGAGTCATCAGTATAGGCTCACCTTTGCTTTTCTTTACGATAACTGTGTCGATTTCCCAGTGACCAAATTCACTACGATTATTAACTTGTTCAGGGCGCTCAGAAATGCTAGTACCTAAAAGTTTCTTGTGCTTACGCGTACGTTTGGCTTTCGTAGTTCGTCTGACTTTTAGCGGCAAGTCGATATTGGATATCCTTAAAAGGCCTAGGTCGATGTAATTGTATAACGTTTTAGTACAAATCATCTCATGCTTTTCAAACGTCTTATGAAGTATTGCAGCACCACAGATAGCATCGACGGAATGCTTCTTTTCTCTAAGGAGTTCTTCGGCATACTCTATGAATTTCTGGCAAGAAAGAAACTTAAACTTTGTTTTACAGCGTTATCTGTTCTTTTCGTAGACCGCTTGACCTGCGTCTGGGTAATAAATTTTAACGGCTTTACTGCCTTTGATTTGAGGTACCGTGCCACGTCTGAGCTCATTTCTAATTGTGTTAGAATCTCTATCAAGGCGTTTACCTATGGCAGGAGTAAGCCCTTCGGAATTTAATAATTGAATTTGACCGCGCTCATACGCATTTAAGTGTTTATTTTTTCTGGATAATAGTGTATCATTAAATCTGTCCATAGTGTGAGCCCATCCTGTAATTAGTTATTTGTCGTGATTTAATTATATTACAGTTCGATCCACTATGGATTTTTTATTAGTTCAATTTCATTTTACAATGAAGCATTAAAATATCTTTAACTCCTCTATTTTTTAAATCAGTCATGACAGATAACCAAAATTTTGAAGTTTCATTCTCTCCAATATATACTCCCAAAATTTCTTTTTTCCCCTCTAAAGTTATTCCTAGAACAACATATGCAGCTTTTTTAACAATTCTGTTTTCTTCTTTAACCGAGTAGTGCACTGCATCCAGAAATACAAAAGGATAAACAGGATCAAGAGGCCTATTCTGCCACTCCTGAATTAAAGGAATTAGTTTATCTGTAATTCTGCTCACACTTTCTGGAGACACGTCTACACCATATATTTCTTGAACATGAGCGTTAATATCTCTTGTATTCATTCCTTTTCCGTAAAGGGATAGGATATTGTCTTCCAAGTTGGATATATCTCTCTGATGTTTTTCGATTATCTTAGGCTGAAACTTTCCTTCCCTATCTCTAGGGACTGAGATTTCTAAATTTCCAGCATTTGATTTTACATTCTTTTTGTAACTGCCGTTTCTAATATTTGAAGTAGATTTATTTGCAAGATCGTATTTAGAATATCCTAGTTCTTCTTCAATTTCAGGCTCTAGAGCTTCTTGAATAGTATCTTTAAATATGTCTTTAAGAGCTTTTTCGATATCTTTAATAGATTTAAAGCTACCTTCTTTGACAAAATCTCTAATAAGTTCTTTTGGTAAAATAGCCATAAAAAATCCCTCCCTTAATTACTTTAATACAACAGTATCATTCAGTAATCAAGAGAAGGATTAGAAAACACAAAAATATTTACATTACCGCAGAAGACGAACTTTTTTATTTTTCACTATTTAACCTAAGTTGCTACTTTAGTAATAACATGATAAAATTTTTCTAAAATACAACTTCAGGAGCGCATAAAATGAAAAATACAATAAATGAAATACTAGAATTTGTCCATTCAATCCTTGAGCTTATTGAACACAAAGAAAGTTCACAAACTAAAATGAAAGATGCTGAAGTCATTACAGCAGCTATAATTGTCGGAATATATTTCAATGGTAATTTTCAAAAGACTTTGACATTTTTTGAAGATTATCCGCATTTTGAATATGTTCTTTCTTAAAAGTAGATTTTCTAGAAGACTATCAAAATTAGGGTCTACTTTAAGTAAAATAATGGATATTATTATGGAATACAACAAGAATAGGTCTAAAAACAAAGAATTTATGATAGATTCTTTTCCTGTTGCTGTATGTGATAATTTTAGAATTCCAAGATGCAAAATCTATTTAGACCACGATTTATATAGAGGATACGTTTCTAGTAAAAGAAAATTTTTTTCGGAACAAGGCTCCATCTAATGACCAATGAAAAAGGTTTACCTGTTGAATACAAAATATTACCAGGTTCTATTGCTGATATTACAGCTTTCAGAGAGTTCAATTTTGATTTACCAAAAGACTCAGTTATTTATGCAGACAAAGCTTATAATGACTATGGGCTTGAGGACGTATTAAGTGATGTGAATATCCATCTTTCGCCTATGAGACGTAAAAATTCAAAACGTTCCAAAACTCAAAGTCAAGTATTCATAGACCATCTCAAAAGAAAGCTAATAGAAACTGTTGGAAGTTCAATTAATAGATTAATGCCTAAATCAATTCACAGCGTAACTTCTAGATGTTTTGAGTTTGAAAATTCTAATATTTTTAATGGGTTATACATTCTTAAATCTTAAGTAGCAACTTGGGTTATTTAATATTCACTCTATTCTGGATATAAGTTTTAATTTTTTTGTAACCTACTTTCACAACACCCTAACTCGCATATAATATTAAGAATTTCATTATCTAATGCACCTAAATAAAAATATGAAACAGTCAGATGTTTAGTAACATTTAATATTCAAACTCAACCCAAAACAGAACCTTTGTCAGCTGATTCTACACATTTCTTTACCCAACGCACTCCTCCAAGTCCAAAGTCTATATCCGGGTATAAGAAATGTCTTAAGAAATCTTCATCACCTCTATTTTTAGCATCTATTGCTATAGCAAATTGAAGGTATATGTTTTGACCAGGATTCGCCTAAACCTTCTTCATGCAGAGCTCCTAAACGTTCATATTCCAATCCTTCTTCAATAAAGTAAGACATTCCACGGAACATAACTTGGTTTGGTTCGCCCTGTACTTCAAATTTCAATTTATTAGGATCAGAATCCCTCAGCTTTTGCTTCCAACAATGCGTATCCCTTGAGATCTGTGGCAGCCAGAGTTAATTCCAGATGCCCACATAGTTCCTACGGCACCGTTATCATAGTGGATAATAACATGTGCATTTCTTCTAGTGGAGGCACGGCTTTTTACAAAGCTTTGACGGTCGCACATCAATTTTTCAACTTTCATATGAGGCAACATCATCTCAGAGATACAGTAAGTATGAGTCGAGATATCTCCTAGAACATAGCTATGACCTGAGATCTTTGGATCTACACGCCATTTAGCTGCGGCATTTCCTTTTTCTATATCTTCCCCGAAGAAGCCATGTGTGTAATCCATCATTACAACCCTGATTTCACCTAGGTCTCCGCTTTGGATCATTTTACGTGCTTGATAGATAAGAGGGGTGACCGGCAAATCCATAAGTAACACCAACTATTTTACCTTTTTCTTCTGCAAGGGCTTTAATCTCTTCTGCTTCTTCTGTTTCGAAGAATAGTGGCTTTTTCATATATTTACATGAAGTCCAGCGTTTAGAGCTGCTTTAGCTATTTCATAGTGAGTTGAATTAGGAAGTGGCAATTGAAACTACTTCAATACCGTCTTCTCTTTTTGATTCTTCTTCAAACATAGTTTTGTAATCTGGATAGCAGCGAGAAGCATCGACACCTATATTTACACCAAATTCTTTTCCTCTTTCAGCATCTAAGTCGAAAGCTCCTGCTACTAATTTGTATGCCGTATTATCTCTAAGAGCACCTATTCTGTGTTTATAACCAACTTGACTTGTACGTCCCTCCACCTACCATTGCCCAATGTAAAGGTCTATTAATTACTCTTTCTCCGTTTATCATTTTAAATTCCCTCCCTTAATATTTTTATAAAAACAGACACTTATATGTATATGCTGCATAAGTTTGAAAGTGTGTTTGTTTTATGTTACGAGTATATAATTTTTTTAAAATTATATACTTAAGTATTTAACGTTTATTTTTATCAAAAAAGTCCTTTTTTTTATATATTTTTTCAAATTTGTTTCTCCAAAACTAAATAATGTCATTATTTTGTGAAATGTTTACTTTGTATTTAAAAAATAAAAAGCCTCAGACAATTTTGTCCGAAGCTTTTAAAACGTTATATTTTAGGTTTTCTTTACTTAAAGTACCCAAGATTTTCTATATTTCAATGGAGACGTGCCAACAGTTTTTTTAAAAATATTAATAAAGTAATTAGAATCATGATACCCAACCATAAAATGCGATATCAGTAATGCTATAATCAGTGCTTATGAGCAACGATTGGGCTTTTCCTATTCTACGACTCATAATATATTGCATAGGGGAGCACCCCAGTAGCTTGTTTAAATACTTTAGATAAATGAGAAGAGCTTGATATATAATTTTTGACTAATATTTTCTAAGGTTAAATCTTCTAAGTAATGATCATCTAAATATTTTTTTTTACGATTTCCTATAAAATAGTCACTAACTTCATCTCGCTTTTTAGGTTTATCCAATTGGTTTAAAATTAAATAAATAAGAGAATACAACATGTGTTGACTTATATTTTCAGCACCAATATTTTGAGAGTAAAGCTGAGAATGCATTATCCTGAAAATGCTTTTCAATATCTTCAAAAAAAACTCCGCTATGCAAAACTGGACTTACACCATCAGGTAGTAGACAGTTCTCTCTCGATCCTTCTATTTTAAGATTACTTATAGCACAGCAATATACACTCATTTGAGCATCAAGAGTTGTACGCTCATCATGTAAAACTCT
>CAXXCR010000023.1:0-109385 GCA_963668015.2 uncultured Ilyobacter sp.
AATCCCCCTTTTTAATTTAATACTTCAAATATATTTTACTTCCCAAATCATAAACATTAACTAAAATTAACAAAATTTTATTTGAAAATACATTTTGAGTAAGTAACTAAGTTGCTACCTGCAATAAAATATTGAATTTCTGGCAAGTATATAAAAACTTTTTTGGTCACGAATCACACGAATAGGCACTAATTCAAATAAAAAACCTGTTTCACAGAGTGGCGCATAGGAAAAGAGTGAGCTTCACAGAGAATGTTTAGAAACCTTTAGTTCTTCAGGTTTCAAATGATTAGTGAGATTAGTGTAAATCGTGACAAAAATAATTTTGACTTTAAGTATTTCCTCTGTGAAACTCTGTGTTCAAAATAGGTTTAGATAAATTCAGTAATTTATGGCAATAATTCTAAGTAACAATTTGAGATACGTATAGAAGATGGAATTTTAAGTTTTTCAGAAAAATATTTTTAAAAATAAATCCAAGTAAATTATGCGGAATACGATGTATATAGCAGTTGACAGCTAAATACGCATAGTTTATAAATAAAATAGAATCAAAAATATCCAGTAGGAATATTATGGATATCAATGAAAAAGTTTTATCTACTCTAAAAGAAAGTGATACTCCTTTAAAAACTTCCGAGTTGGCTGAAAAATTAGGCACCGAGAAAAAAGATATCGATAAGGCCATAAAAAAATTAAAATCTGAAAATCTAATTGAATCACCGAAGAGATACTACTATGCTGCTGTGACTACGAAAGAGGAACCAGATCTGAAAAAACTGGTTTTGAAGGTTTTAGAAGATAGTGAGGAACCGCTAAAAACTGCAGAAATTTGTGATAAGACAGGTGCAAAAAGAAAGAAATAGATAAATTGATCAAAAAAATTAAAAAAGCGGGAAAAATAGTATCGCCAAAAAGATGTTATTATTCGCTTAAAAAAAGAGGATTTAAAACCCTATTTTTATTTTATAAAAGGAAGTAAGTGACTTATTCATAATATTTTAGTATAGCGTTTTTTATTGTTGTTTACAAAACAAAGATTACTTAATTTATGAAAAGTTAAAATAGCAGTATATATAGGTGATGAAATTGGCAGTGTTTAATTTTTCGGATCATAGAAGAGCATTTTTTGTTAAAAGGAGCTGAGATCAGCATGAAAAAAAGGGTACTGGTTGCAACTGGAGGCGGGGATTGTCCGGGCTTGAATGCCGTTATAAGAGCCATAGTAAAGAGGGCCTCAGAAGAAGATTGGGAAGTTTATGGGAGTGTGCAAGCTTTTAACGGTGTTTTAAAAGAAAGTGAAGAGATAGTTTTACTGGACAAAAAAGCAGTTGCAGGGATTCATTTTAGGGGTGGTACAATAATCGGAACTACAAATAAAGGGGGGCCATTTTCTTGGCCAGTGCAAAATGAGGCCGGGACCTGGACAACAGTTGACAGATCGGATTTTATGATTAAAAAATTAAAGGAGCTGGGAATAGAAGCTGTAATAAATATAGGAGGTGATGGATCGCAGAGAATATCCTACGGCCTCTATAAAAAGGGTTGTAATATAGTTGGAGTCCCGAAAACAATTGATAATGATCTGTATTCCACTGACTTGACATTTGGGTTTCAAACAGCTGTACAAATAGCCACAGATGCAGTGGATAAACTTGTAACCACTGCTGCCAGCCACAACAGGGTATTTATACTTGAAGTCATGGGAAGAGATGCAGGTTGGATAGCTATAAATGCGGCCATAGCAGGAGGTGCTGAGGTTTGTCTTATACCCGAAATCCCTTATGATGTGGACAGCGTAATTGAAAAACTTAATACAAGGTTTAATAATGGAAAGGGGTTTGCAATTATAGTTGTGGCGGAAGGTGCAATGAAAAAAGGTGGCAAAGTTGTGGGTGCAAAGTTGGCAGAGGTTGGGTATCAAAATTTTAAACTTGGCGGAATATCTTACCAGCTTGCAGAAGAGCTGAAAAAGGCAGGCTGTCCAGTTGACATAAGGGTTATGGTTTTGGGTCATCTACAAAGAGGCGGAATACCGACGGCTTTTGACAGAGTATTGGCAACCGAGTTTGGGGTAAAAGCATTTGAGATGGTACTGGCAAAAGAATACGGGAGGATGGTGTCGTTTAAAAATTCTCAGATAACTTCTGTGACCCTTGAGGAAGCCATCAAAAAAAATAAGCATATAGAAAAAGATTCTGACCTCATACACACGGCAAATGGAATTGGTATATGTATGGGGGATTAACAATATCTAAGGTCGGGTGAGTATATGCTTTTAAAATATGATAGCAAATCTGAAATGAAAAAGAAGTGTATACAATCTATTAATCTTTTTAATTTACCTTTATGTACAAGCGGGTGTTCTGCTTAAAAATATATAGGGTTTTCAACCAGTCAGCAGCCAGACTTTATAAACCAGTTGAGAGGCTTAAAACTGTCACAGTTATCAAAGTTTAAACTTAGAACATTATTCGCTGTATGTTATTCGGAGTATAAATAGCTGGAACTATGCTTGGAATTATGATAAAATATTTAAGTAATTGCTATTAAAATAATGTTAAGCGAGGTATAATTAATGAGAATATTAAAAGAGATGATTCATAGTAATGTTGAAAAAATTGAGGGAAATATATATAGGAGAAGAGCAGCCAGAGGAATAATCTTAGACGGAGATAAAATTTTATTGCTTTACACGGAAAGATATAATGATTACAGTATACCTGGCGGAGGAGTAGACCACCATGAAGACTATATTACAGGTTTGAAAAGGGAGCTTCAAGAGGAAACAGGAGCTCAGAGTATAAAGGTTTTAGATGAATATGGTGTGTTTGAAGAATATAGGAGATCTCACTATAAAGGGTATGACATTATCCATATGACTTCCAATTTTTACGTATGCGGGATAGATAGAGAGTTAGGAGAAGCTAGCTTAGAAGAGTATGAGAAGTCAAATGGTATGAGTGCGGGTTTGGATTAATATATATGATGCAATCAACCACAATAAACAGGTGATTGAGAACAAAGACAAGAAGATGGGGCTTTCCATAGAAAGAGAAACCTATGTATTGGAACACATTGCAAAAGAACTTGTGGAGAAAACAGCATAAAAAAAACAGTAGCAAATTTGCTACTGTTTTTTTTTATAATAAGTTATTATAGTTTTTTAAAGAAATACTCGGGTACATCCAGGTTAACATCGATACCATATTTTTCTATTATAACCCTGTGGGAGAAAAGGTGCATTATTTTACTGTTTTTTTCTCCGTATTTCATATCTCCGTGAATAGGCATACCCCTTTCGGCCAACTGAACCCTCAATTGATGAGTCCTACCAGTTCCCAATTTTGCCTCCAAAATACAGTGCTTTTCTCCTCTTTTGTATACGCTGAAATATGAGATGCTTTCTTTTGCACCTTCTTCGTATTCTTCCAGCTCAACAACCTTGGTATCAGTTTTTTTGAGATAAGATTTTATTTGAAACTCATCATCTTCTGCTGTACCGTCAACAAGTATGTAGTAGAATTTTTCCACATTACGGTTCCTTATTTCTTCTGAAAGTTCTCTGACAGTTACCAAGTCCTTTGCACCGATTATCAAACCAGAAGTAGCCTTATCAATTCTGTTTACAAAAGTAAAGTTCATATTTTTTGTGTATGACTTCATCATTTCTGATAGGCCGTAATCATGGCCGCTTCCCTTATGCATTACTGTATTTGGTTGTTTGTTTAGTATGAGAACCCTATCGTCTTCATATGCGATGGAATTCTTTATTTCGTTCATCTCTTGTTTGCTGAGCTCGATAAACTCTTTTTGTTTGCTTAGTCCTGATCCACTGTAAAAGACTTTAACAATATCTCCTTCCTGGAGCCTGTAATTTTGTTTTTGTTTTTTTCCGTTTACTTTAACTTTACCTTTTCTTATTAGCTTGAAAATTTCCCCCAGGTTAACACCTTCATATTTTTTTCTTATAAATTTATCCAACCTTGTATCGTGAAAATCTGTACCAATTTTAAATTCCACCTTATCACCTTTTATAATAGATTATTTTTATTGAAATATAGAACTTCCTAAAATATGTACTGAATAATTATTTACCGCAGCAGGTCTTGTATTTCTTACCGCTGCCACATGGGCACGGAGAATTCCTGCCTATTTTTTTCTTGCGGGTTTCTTCAACCCAACCTTCATAATACCACATACCATCTATTTTTATAAATTTACTCGTTTCATGGTGTGTTTGCTTTTTCCCGTTGTTTATGTAGTGTGCCTTGAATTCAACAATCCCATCTGTATCAGAAGATTTGCCTTTTTTTACAGACAGCACCTTCAGGCCAATCCACTTGGAACTTTTTGCCCAGTTCCTTATGTCATCTTTTGAAATAAGGCCCCTTGTAGACGGTGCATGAGTGTCATATATAAAGTCAATATTACATAGTGTATAGGCAGAATATCTTGCCCTCATAAGGTTTTCGGCTGATTCTGGAAAAACCTCTTTTTTTATATATGGCATACAGCAGTTTTGAATGGGCTTACCGTTGCCGCAAGGACAAATATCCATATTACCCCTCCTAGCAAATATTTTTCATCTGAGATTATAACATGTAGAGGTGTATTTTATCAAATATATGTAGCCAGAATAAAAACTTATGAAGGCAACTATATTTTTAACTCTTTAGTCTTTTTTTGTGTAGAAATACAAAAAGGTAAATACAAATTAATTGCCACAACAGATACCCCCAGCAATATTTGGAGTTCCCTGGTAAGTTCGTGCGGGTAAATAATTGGTAACAGATACTGCTCTATGAAGCTGACATGGTAGACATATTCACCGCCAATTTTTCTAAGCCAGTTTTCTAAAGGCGTAAGCGGGCAGTATAAATCCAAAAATTCTACCAAAGTTCCCCATACAACTGCCGGAAAATGAACGAGAGCCCATTTTTTGTTTACGAGCAAAAGAAATCCCCCGAAAACAACAAAAACTATGAAACAAAGATGAGAAAATATAACAAGATCTATTGAAATTCTATATATCATAGGCTCGTCCTTTTAAGAAATTTATATTGCTGTTCTATTTCATAGAAGCAAACAGCTTATCAGTTTTGGCAGCCATTATAAAATCATTGGCATGCAGTCCCATTATTTTGTGGGTCCACCAAGTCACGGTGACTTTACCCCACTGCGTAAGTATCTCCGGATGATGTCCCTCAATTTCTGCAAGTTCTCCAACTTCATTTGTAAATTTAAGGGCTTCCTTGAAATTTTTAAATTTAAATGTTTTTTTCAGGTGTTTAACTTCATCAACTACACTTATATCCCAATCTGGAAGCTGAGGCATGAACTCTTTTATTTCTATCTCTGTTGCTAAAGGAGCTCCGAGTTTACAAACTTCACACGTCCTATCTGTCAACTGAGTCATTTAAACCCTCCTTTTCACTTACTAAAAGTTTAATAGACAAACGAAAAATAACTTTATGCTAACTATAATTTTATACCAAAATAAATAAAGAAATCCTATTTTTCAAATATTGTACAGGAAAATTAGATATGAAGTATAAAAATATATTGGAGTATAAAATATAACAAAGAATTATTTATTCCTTGGATTTAGTTTTTTATAAATAACGTTCGATATTAATATTATACGAGGTGAGGATTTGTCAAAAAAAATAGGATGTCTTCTTGTACATGGTTTTGGAGGAGATGTGAGTGAAGTTGAGTATTTAGCAGCTTATTTAAGATTGAATGGTTGTTCTGTCATTTGCACCCAGCTCAAAGGGCATACTGGAACGAGAAAAGATATGGTGGGGGTAAGATATTTTCAGTGGATGCAGTCAGCAGAAAAAGATCTGCAAGAACTGTTAAACAGAAATGAAAAAATATTCATAATAGGTTTTTCCATGGGGGGGCTAATAGGAATAAACCTAAGTTTAAAATACAATGTATCAGGTTTGGTATGCATTAATACACCGATATTCTGCTGGGACTTAAAAAATATAGGAAGCAATGTTTTACAGGGGATTTTAAATAAAGACTATAAAAATATAAAAAGATACCTTTATTCCATTTGGAAATATCCATTTTCTTCACTCTATAATTTCAAGTTGTTTGTGAGAATAAGTAAAAGAAACTTGTGGAAAATTATCCTGCCTACATTGATAGTACAGGCTAAAGATGACGATACAGTAAAGTCAAAAAGTGCAGAATATATATACAGTAAAATCAATTCGCAGAATAAAATAATCAAATATTTTGAAAAAGGAGGACACACCATACTTAAGGGTCCAGCAGGTAAAAATGTCAGCGAATTTGTGTTAGAATTTATTTTAAAGCTATAAAAACAATATATTTGTTCAAGTTTTAGAAAAAATTTGCAAAATGAATAGAAAGATAGTATAGTAATATTGGTATGCGTTTAGAAATTTTTTCATTTATTTCAAAAATTACATCTGTAAATACCTATTTTTTGATGTATATTTTAAATTTGATGTATAGAGTTTTCTATTCGCAAAGTTTATTATTGAAATAGTATTTAGGGGGTATTGGAAAATGTTAAAAGGAACGGTAAAATGGTTCAACTCGGAAAAAGGATTTGGTTTTATTACTTCAGAAGATGGGGATGACGTATTCGTTCACTTCTCACAAATTAACACGCAAGGGTTTAAAACATTAGAAGAAGGACAGGCAGTTACATTTGAGGTAACTGAAGGTCCTAAAGGACCTCAAGCTTCAAACGTAACTGTTGTTGAAGGATAGAAAACAAATCTTAATTAGAAAAAACAGTCCGCAGTGGGTATAGCTGCGGACTGTTTTTTACTTTACTTTAACTCAGATATAAGTTAATATGTATATATAACTATTTATATACTTAATTATAACTGTTGGGAGTACGTTCGAAATGGAAGATATAAATTATATTAAGAAAGTTTTGAAAAAAGAGAAAATAATTAATAAAATATGTGAAATTTTGATAATAGTGCAAGAGTTAAATTCTGTTTTTAATAATATTATTCCTCAATTAAAAATTTTAAGTGGTTGTGATGCAGTAGCTATCAGGTTTCATAGAGATGATGATTACCCTTATGTTGCACACAGTGGTTTTGACTTGGAATTTATCCAGAAGGAAAATCATTTATGCTTAAGAGATGAAAACGGCAGCAGGGTGTACTCGAAAGACGAAGAGTCGTATGTACTAGAATGCATGTGTGGCCTTGTGATAAGAGGTAAGACGGATGGGCAACAGCCATTTTATACGGAAGACGGCAGCTTTTGGACTAATAGCACGAGTGCTTTGCTAAAAAGTTTTCAAGAAAGAGGGATTAAGCTTGAAACCAGAAATTACTGCAACTACAGTGCATATGAGTCAGTTGCCTTGATTCCCATAAGATGCGGCGAGGAAAATATGGGATTAATTCAGCTTAACCACAATGGGAAAGGTGCTTTTACTGAGGAGCTTATTGAATGTTTTGAAAAAGTTGGAGAACTCATTGGAAGATCTGTAAAAAACAACCAGAAATATAATAAAATGAAAAAACGTTTGAGAAAACTCGAAGAGAGGTCTATAACAGACCCTTTAACGGGAATATATAACAGGAGATATATGTATCTCAGGTTGAATGAGCTTATAGAAAAGTATAAGAGAAGTGGAAACAAGCTGTCTGTTGTAGTTATTGATTTGGACAAATTTAAACCTGTAAATGACAGGTATGGCCATGCAATGGGGGATGAGCTGCTCAAGTTGTTTGCAAACATACTGGAAAAAAATATACGTTCCTATGACATAGCCTGCAGATACGGTGGAGATGAATTTGTTTTGGTACTTGATGAAACAAGCCAGGCACAGGCTCAGAATATAATGAAGAGAGTTGAGACTGACTGTAAGAATAGCGGAATTTTGAAAGACGGGAATGAGATCAGGGTACTGTTTAGTTATGGGATAGCTGAGATAGAGGAACTGGAATCTGCTTATGCGACATCACCAGAAGCCCTGTTGAATTAAGGCGTAAAAGCCAGGTTAAAATGTGGTAGAGTTATTTTATATTAATTTTTTGGGTATAGAGGGCAGTCGAAGCAACGTTAGAATATCTTTGAAATACATTGTCAAATATGAGGCAATGTATTTTTTATATGTGGTAAAAAAATAAAAATTATAGTATAATAACTAGTATTTATTTTAGAAATTAGAGGTGTAGAATGATAAAAATAGGAAAAAGACAGAAAATGAGGGTAAATAATATATCCAGTATAGGAGCATACCTTGACGCAGAGACAGGGGATGCAGTGGATAATGTGTTACTTCCGAATAACGAAATAGAAGATATGGGAATAAAAGAAGGGGATGAACTGGACGTACTTATCTATTGTGATTCAGAGGACAGGATTATTGCAACTCTGAAGAGTAGTTATGCAGTAGTAGGTACTCTTGCCAGGTTAGAGGTTGTGGATATAACCAAAATAGGAGCATTTCTTGACTGGGGTCTTCCGAAGGATCTTTTTCTACCAAAAGGGCAGGAAGAGGGAGCATTGAAAAAAGGCAAAAGCTATCTAGTGGGCCTTTACGAGGACAAAAAGGGAAGAATATCTGCAACGATGAAAATATATAAATTTCTTCTGCCAAACAGTAAGTATGAGAAAAACGATATTGTACTGGGAACTGTTTACAGAATTGAGCCTAATATAGGTACATTTGTAGCAGTGGACAACAGGTATTTTGGACTTATACCTAAAAATGAATGTTTCATAGAATATGAAGTAGGAGATGAAGTTGAAGCTAGGGTAATAAGAGTCAGAGAAGATGGGAAAATTGATCTTAGCCCAAGAAAATTGTCCTATCTTCAAATAGATGATGATGCACAGTTAATACTGGAAGCAATGGAAAATATCGGAGGGAAACTACTAATTAATGATAAAAGTTCACCTGAGCTGATTAAAGAAACTTTTGGTTTGAGTAAAAAAGCATTTAAAAAAGCAATCGGAAACCTGCTTAAGAATGGTAAAATAATAAAAGATGGTCAAAATTTCAGATTGAATTAAACAGATCATTTGTCGAGCGCCTGGGATATCTAGGCGCTTTTTTGTATAAATAGATATTTAGAAAATTGACATTATCCAAATTTAGATTAAAAAATAGAAAAAAATACGATATTTACCAGGAATCTGGGTTAATTATGTTATATAATACATATAAGAAGTGTTGAAAGCGGATTTGAAATGCTGGACCTGACAAAATTACCAACTGAATTGAAGGAGGTAAATTTATGAAAAGGAAAATACTATTAATTGGTGTGATGATATTATTTGGAGCAGTTGCATTTGCAGGTGCATTGGCCCCAGAACGGGAATCACTTAATTTTAAATTTGGTCTTAGTAAGGGGAATGCAGAAATTGATGTAGAAGATGGGACAGAAATAGGAGATCCTGAAGTCACTGTAGATTTAAGCAAATCTGTGAACATAGAGTATATTGCGAGTACAGCCAAAGGTTTTGAATACGGTGTAGGTGCAGGATTTACAGAAATTAACACTGGAGCATTCACTCATGATGAACTTGAAACTATCGGCGAAGAAGTTGGAGAAATTTATTCCGTACCGGTATATGTTCTGGCAAGGTTTAAATTTGAAAATGAAAAAGATTGGGAACCATATGTGTTTGGTAACCTTGGATTTGCATATGTGAATGAAGAAGTAGTAGATACAAGCGGCACTCCAGGTGAGGAAGAAACTGTAATGGATATAGGTGGAGAATTCTACTTCGCATTTGGTGTAGGTGCAGAGTATCAAGAAAAACTTTCAGTTGAACTTATGTTCAGTCAAACAAATATGGATGTTGAGTGGTCAGGACCAGATGCTGAGGACGATGGAGATATGGATGTTCAGTTGTTGACACTTTCAGTTGGTTATAGGTTGGATATTTAGCTTGAAAATAGGTGTTCAAAGCAAAAAGAACCTTATAAAAAGGGTTCTTTTTGTTTTATCTAAATTTTGAAATTTATATGAAGTAATTTTATGGTATAATGCAGTATAAATAATTAAAATTCACGGAGGTTTATAAATTGAATAAAACGAAGATAGATATCCATTGTCACTCAAACTGTTCTGATGGACTGTTCTCACCCGAGGAGCTTGTAAAGTATGCAAAGTCTTTGGGTATAAATCAGCTTAGTATAACTGATCATGATACAATTTCTGGGCAAGAAGCGGCGCTGAAACGGAGTATGGAAAATGAAATTGTATATATGCCTGGATTAGAACTTACTACAACTTATATGGGTAAAAGTCTTCATCTCCTTTGTTATGGATTCGATATTGAAAAAGCAAATTCAAATAAAAAGTTGAAACAATATTTTGAAAAAACAAGAAAATCTGATTTAGATTGGGTATATGAGATATGTAAAAAAAGTAAGGAAGATCCAATTGTTTTAAAAAAAGAGGATGAGGAAATAAAAGTATGCCTGAATGAAGAGGATTTTGATAAATATCCTGGGACCATTTTCACCTATTTTCATCCTGCATTGATACTTTCAGACAAATTCAAAAGTATATCCAGAGAACTGGGTGAAATACCTCCTAGGTATCTCTTATATTCGTTTTTTGGCAAGATGGAAGAAGATGGGAAATATGAGTCGTACGGTATTGAGTATAAAAATAGGTATAATGAGGTCTATGAAAAATACAAAATAAATACTAAACCAGATATTAGAGATTTAGAAAATGATGGGGTGGAGCTTGAAAAACTAGAATTTGGCAAGCTAATAAAACCGTATTGGTGGATAAAGCGAAATGCAGAACACTATTTAGAGATAAGTGAAGCGATAGATCTAGCAAAAGAGATAGGGGCTTGTCCTGTACTTGCACACCCTCTGGAACAAGGGTTAGATGAAGATGATTTGAGGACTATCGCTAGAATGGGGCTTGAAGGTGTAGAGGTTTTTACATACAAGCAAAATGATCAATATGCAGAATATTTATCCAAGCTTTGTGATGAGTTGAAACTTTTAAAAACAGGTGGTAGTGATTTTCATGACCCGCACCACAGATCCAAGGTAAGCCTTGGTAATTACAGGGTCGATAAGGAGATTAATTGTATAAATATGCAGGATTTTATAGACCGTGGATATAAAGTTTATATGCCAAAAGCTTAAATTTATTTTGGAAAACAAGAAGGAAAACCAAGTGTCTGTAATCGGGATATTCTTTAAAAATTAAAAATAAAATAATAAAAATTTATTTGCATAATTAATTAAAAGGGGGTATAATTACCATAGTGCTTGAATTTTAGTATAAACTGTTCAAGTTAAATGAAATTTTGGAGGTATTAGAAAATGGTAAAAGGAACTGTAAAATGGTTCAACGCGGAAAAAGGATTTGGATTTATCACTTCAGAAGAAGGAAATGACGTATTCGTTCACTTCTCTCAAATTAAAAAAGAAGGATTCAAAACTTTAGAAGAGGGAGAACAAGTTACATTTGAAATCGTAGATGGACAAAAAGGACCTCAAGCAGCTAACGTAGAAGTTGCTGAGTAATCAATAGATTTTTAACTTGTTTTGAAAGCCTAGTGAAACTTCACTAGGCTTTTTTATATTAAAAAAACTTTTTTCGGAGGCTAGTATGAATTACGAAAAAATAAAAAATGAAATGTTTGCTTTCATATATCTGTCTAGAAAAGGATGTTCTGTATGCGAATTAATGTTACCCAGGGTAGAAAGTTTATCTCAAAAATACAAAGGGGCAAATTTTTATAAAATTGATTTGGATGAATATGAAGAAGCTGTGGGTGAATTCTTAATATTTTCAATCCCGGCATTTATTGTGTTTTCGGAAGGTAAAGAACTCATTAGGGAGGTGCGTTTTTTTAATATGAAAAATATCGAGGGAAAATTGGATAAGTATTATAGCCTGATTTTTGATACAAACTCTAATTTAAATTAGATGTTATATGCTTATGAGAAAGAAAAGGTAAATATGACTTACCTTTAAGTTTTTTATTAAAAACAAGGAAAAATAAAACTGAGCCATATAATTTATACTAAGGAGAGAAATTGTATGAGTTTTGTTTATTGGCACTTTAAAGATAAAAAAGGGGGGACCTATGAAGAATTTACTCATTGATGCAGTTTTGCTGGGGATATCATTTTGTTTAAGCAGTTTTTCAATTAATGATAAAAAAGCTCTTAAAATAGAGAGTCCTGCATTTAAGAGTGGAGAAGATATTCCAATAGAGTATACCTGTGACGGTAATGACCTTTCACCACCGTTAAGATTCCTTAACATCCCGGAAAATACAGAAAGCCTAGCATTGATAGTGGATGACCCTGATGCACCTATGGGAACTTGGGTTCACTGGGTTATATGGAATCTTCCAGCTTCTCTTACTGGAATTTCCGAAGGGGAAAACCTTTTCTTTGGCAGAGGGGAAAATGATTTCAAAACACTCTTGTATGGTGGGCCTTGTCCACCGTCAGGAACTCATCGCTATTTCTTCAAACTTTATGCATTGGATACAGCACTGGAGCTAGAAGACGGAGCTACCAAAGAAGAGTTGCAGCAAGCTATGAAGGGGCATATTATTGAGAGTGCACAGCTAATGGGAACGTATAAAAGAAATAGATAGAATATTTGTCCTGCGGGTATTTGAATCTGCAGGACTTTTAAATTAAATGATTTTAAGTAAAGTACTATATAAATTTCTTCAAACTATATAGAGGATTTTAGTGTCTTTTTGAGAAAATTATTTATATAGGATAAATAGATTTTTAGAAGATAAATAATGTTTGAAATATTTTGATGGCGCGTAAAAGTTATTGGTAGAGTTCTTTTGTACAAAGGAGGAACCATGAAAAATAAGATTTTTATACTAATTGCATTAATTTTATTTGGGTGTAGCAGTATAGAGAAGGGTGAAACATCTTTAGAACCTCAAAAAAAAGGTACAGTCTTATCTTTTCACGGGCTAGAAGAGCTTAGTCCGTATGATTCCAGTGGTTATGACAAATTGGGATATGATAAGAATGGTTACGATAAAGATGGTTACGATAAATCTGGGTACAATAAACTGGGCTATGATCAAAATGGTTATAATTTTTCCGGATCGAATAAAGCTGGGAACAACATAATAGTACGTAATTTTGAAAAACAGGTTAAAAAAGCGAAAAAAGTTGGTACCACAGAATTAAGTGGAATTATGAATAGTATTGAATCCGCAACCAATAAGATGCGTGACATAAAGCCAAAACAAAATGAAACACAAGAAAAATTTGAATTTAGAAAAAAAGCTATGTTTCGCAAATTTATGGAAAAGTATAAAGGGTTTTACCTGTATGAAATACCCGAGAAAAATTTTGTATACAACTTAAAGAATAATAAATTAATTCTCAATATGAATGAAATAAATTTAGGTAGGAAAAAATATACAAAAAAATATGAAGGAGTAAGTTCTTGGGGGACAAAAACGAACATATCCTCAGTACTTTTAGAATCTAAAAAAGTTAAATTCTTGAATAAATCACCGATAGAGATTAAATTACCTTCAAAAGAGAAGAAAGCAGATTTGAATGTGAGAATATTATTTAAGCTTTTAAATGATGAAGGTGTGTTTGAAAAAACTACAAGTTTGAGGCAGGAAAAGCCAGGGTCTAAAATTGAGTATTATGATGAGTCAAATGTGCTGAAAGGGATACTTTGCTATGTTGAGGTTATAAAAGATGACGATATTATACATAAACAAAGTGCCATAAAAAAAATAAATGTTTATGATAACCGTATAGTAGATTTTAAAGGGGACAGTAAAAAATATAAACATTCTTTTAATAAAATAGGAGATAGGTTAGACAGATTTAATAAAAATCTTGTATTTATAAAACAGAATGAATTATCAAAAAAATCAAATGAAAAAAAAGAGTACATCGGATTATTTGATTTAGAAAGTGAAAAAATAGTTTTAGAGCCTAAATATAACTTAATAAGACCTTATAACAATAGATATGCCTATGTTGAATATGAAGATAGATTCAACAGGGAAAAATTATTTGGATTGTTTGACATAACAGATAAAAAACTTGCTTTAGATCCGGCGTATACCGAAATAAGAACATTTGACGATAGGTATCTATATATTAAAAACAGCGGCTTGGAATATTTGGGACTTTTCGATA
The DNA here is from genome assembly GCA_963668015.2 of uncultured Ilyobacter sp. Taxonomy (GTDB): domain Bacteria; phylum Fusobacteriota; class Fusobacteriia; order Fusobacteriales; family Fusobacteriaceae; genus Ilyobacter_A. Next base: position 14,153 of record CAXXCR010000023.1, read on the forward strand.
CGCTAGAGTCTAAGGTGGCATTAGAACCTGCGTACAGGTCTTTTAGACGCGTCGGAAGTGACTATATAATTGTAAGGAAAATGATAGTTCCAGGTGAATATTCTGAGGGAGTATTTAGAATCTCTGATAATAGGATAATAATTGAACCAATATATGAGGAAGTATTATATGGTAAGAGCAGAAAAAAAGACTATTTTAAGTGTAAGAAAAAAGGTAAAGATGTAAAAATCTTTGTAAAATGATATTAAATATTGATAATTTCTCATAGAAAAAGTATAATTAAGAAATGGCGGCCATGCGGCTGCCATTTCTTAATTGTCTCTATTTAGGTTAAAATATTGAATTTTTTTAAGTACGTAAAACCTTTTTTGGGTCACGAATTCCACAAATGGACACAAATAGAAAAATAAATTCAAAGTCATAGAGTGAGTTTCGCAGAGAATGAGTAGAAAGTTTTATTTTTAGGTTTTAAATGATTAGAGAGATTAGTGCAATTCGTGACAAAAAAAATTTGATTTCAAGCATTTCTCTGCGCAGTTCTTGTTTTAAATCTCTGTGAAACTCTGTGTCCAAAAAAGGTTTTCAAATAAAATCAGTAATTTACTATCTGATTTTTAGTAGCTAATTGAGTTAATAATATAAATATACTGGAGGATACTATGGCAAGAATAATCGATTTATCCCGGGAAATAAAATATAATTCTAAAGAACCTTTTTTTATGAGGATAAAAATCAAACACAAGGCACATAAAAAATCTAAGAATCTTATACGTTTTCTAATAAAACTCCCCTTTTCCCTATTTCCTAAAAATTTTATAGGTTGGGCTGATGATACCATCGAAAAAATGGGGGTGCATTCAAGCACACACCTTGACGCACCATGGCACTATAGTCCGACAGTGGGGGATCAGGCCGCTAAAACAGTTGACGAAATCCCTCTTGAGTGGTGTTATGGGGATGGTATAGTGATAGATATGTCTCATAAAAAAGATTTTGAAATAATAGGGGTAGAAGATATTAAATCGGCTTTGAAAAAAATCAGGAAAGACATAGAGCCGGGAAACATAGTTCTGATAAGAACGGACAGGGACAGGTATATGGGGAGCAAAGAGTTTGTAGAACGGGGAACCGGAATGAGCCGTGAAGCAACGGAATGGATCATAGACAAGGGAGTAAAGGTAATGGGAATAGATCAGTGGGGTTGGGATCTACCGCTTTTTCATTCTGCCAAAGAAGCTAAGAAAAACTTAGATAAAGATTTTTTTTGGCAGGGACATTTAGTTGGGCAGGAGAAAGAGTATTGCCATATAGAGCAGCTGACAAACTTAAAAGAACTTCCTGCTTATGGATTTAAAGTAGCTGTATTCCCGCTGAAAATAGTGGGGGCATCTGCAGCACCGGCTAGGGTTGTAGCCATATTAGAAGGCTAGCTTAAATAAGTTTTTAGGAAAGTGAGGTGGAATTTGAAATATGAAGTAATCATATTTGACCTAGATGGGACTTTAACTGACTCTAAACTGGGAATAACAAAGTCTATCCAATATGCACTTAAAAAATACGGATTGGATATAGAGAATTTGGATGATTTAACTAAGTTTATAGGACCGCCTCTTATGGAATCTTTTTCAAGATATTATTTGTTTTCCGAAAAAAAATCCAGGGAAGCACTGGAATATTACAGAGAGTATTATACTGAAAAAGGGATGTTTGAAAATACAGTGTACCACGGCATAGAAGCTCTTTTGAAGCAGCTTAAAATTCAAGGTAAAATTTTGTGTGTTGCAACGGTAAAGCCTACAAAATTTACCGAAATAATTTTGAAACATTTCAAATTGATAAAGTATTTTGACATTGTTATAGGCAGTGAATTAGACGGTAGTAGATCAAGTAAAACAGAGTTAATAAAGGAAGTTATAGAACAATCAAAATTTGATACACTCTCCAAATTTATTATGGTGGGAGATAGAGAGCAGGATATTATAGGGGCAAGGGAAAACGGTATATCTGTAGCGGCAGTAACTTATGGATATGGTGCCAAAGAAGAGCTTGAAAATTTAAAACCAAATTATCTTGTCCAAAGTATACTTGAACTTTCGAAAATATTATTAGATTAACAAAAGACGGAGGTTTTTAATTAAAATATTCAGGCTGTAAGTTTTTGTTTTTTCATTGGATATCTGTCAGGTCACTAGAAATATATATTTTCAAGATAAGAGTTTTAATACAAAATATGTACTAGAAAGGATGATTGTATTGGAATTTATAGAGCTAGCAAAGCAGCGCCACAGTGTGAGAGAGTACTCGAGCAAAACAGTGGAAAGGGAGAAAATAAAAAAATGTGTAGAAGCGGTTAGGCTGGCACCATCAGCCTGCAATTCACAACCTTGGAAATTCGTGGTTGTAGATGACTTAGAAATTAAAAATAAGTTGGCCAAGGCAACATCACTGACTAGCACAACGTTGAATAAATTTGTGATGGAAGCCCCTGTGATAGTGGCGGTGGTGAATGAGCAGGCAAAAATGACATCAAAAGTAGGTGGATTTATAAAGGGGAAGGATTTCGACTTACTGGATATAGGTATAGCAGTTGAACATTTCTGTCTCCAAGCTACAGAAGAGGGACTTGGAACCTGTATTTTAGGGTGGTTTAATGAGGGGTTGGTAAAAAAAATATTGAATATACCAAAATTAAAAAAAGTACCGTTATTGATAACTCTTGGTTATGAGAAATCTGACGAAAAAAGCTGCAAGAACAGAAAAAATATGGAGGATATACTCAGCTTTAACAGTTATAAATAGATGATGATTATAAAATTTATTTCAGGGAGGGGGAAACCAAGTCAAGCGAAAATTTTATTGTCATTAATATTTAACTACTAATTAAGCATAGTATGTCAATGAGAAATGCCACAAAATTGTCGGTGTTTATCGTGATGTGTTATGCTTTTATTTTTTTTGAAAAAAATTTATGTCGGTAAATAATTTTTGTACTCTAAAAAGAAAAATATCTTGAATGTCAACTCTTCAACTGTATTATATTTATGGTTTTTTTTCAAATAAAATTTCATATCAGAAAATATACTTTCAATATCGGTAGTCTGAATTAAATTATTTCTTGTATAACTTTTCATTTCTTTTTCTAAATCCAAGAATGTAAAATTATCTTCCCAGGAATGAGAAATCATTCTATCTAGTTTAGGATCATTTAATTTACCACTTCCACCACGTCTTTTATAAAAATCAAGTTTTTTGAAACTATTCAACAAATCCTCAAGTTCCTCTCTAGTTTCTGATTTTAGAAGCTTAGAATACTTTTTACTAAGAATAGACCTTCTACCATATTTACCACCCTTATAATATTTAAGCAAAGAATAAAATCTGTGCCACATACAATTTTGTAAAGGGATAAAAGAAAGATTTTTATGCAATAATGTTTTTAAAGCTCCAAACATATCGCTTATAAGTAATTTTACATCTTCAAGATTAATGTTTGATAAAATATATTGTATAAGTTCTTGCCAACCTGCTTGGTTTTCCTCTCCCTGGACAACATTATAGTACAAACAATGTTTTCCTCTCCCATTAAAACCCCAAACAAAATATGCTGTATACCTATGTTGAGTGTCTTTTTTACCAAAACAAGTTGCATCAAGTTTTAGTAAGTCATACCCCTGTTTTTTACTGCTTATGAAATCATTGTATTTTTCAAGATATTCCTGTTTTATGCTTTCTTTTACTTCTCTAGGTAAAGTAGAAATTTTTAATATTTCACACATTTCCCTCTCAAACATTCTTGTTTTATAAAAACTTTTTACTCTTTTATCAAATAATTTACCGGTTCTCTTATATTTAGTTAAAACAGAATACTCAAGATCGTGATTATGTTTTCTCATTGTAGGAACTTTAAGATCAAGAGTAACATCTATCATATATTTAAGTTGTCTATCATTATACCCATTAGCCCTATTAGTTTTATCCCTGTGTTCAATTAAAAAGTTTTCCCTCTCTTTATACATCACATCATTGTAAAAGTCCTGATACATAATAACAAGCCGTCTTTCCATAGTAAAACCCCCTTCCAGGATTATACCCCAAGACAATAACTTTTAATAAATATATTTACCAGTCCTCAATACTTTTGCTATTCTGTTAGCTCTATCTCTGACATCATAATAATAATCACTCCTACCTTTAGAAAAATTAAGTCCATCCTTGTATAAGACCTCGTCTGCTGCCCTCTCCCAATCTTTTCTCTTTACTGCTACAATCATATTTTTAAATTTAAGGAATCTGGGTTTTCCCAGGTTAAAAAGCATATTTACAAGTGCTATCTGTCTAGGATCTTCTTTACCAAATGAAAAATCACTATCCCCGAATATAGAAATGTAATCAAGGACAGACCTGCTAACATCTTTCCTAAGTTCATACACTACCTCCTTTACTTTCCTAGTCCCATTAGGAACTACATTACTTGTATTACCCACACCATCAGTCCAGATCCCTTTACTGTCCTTGTATGCTCTAGTGAGAAAATCTTCATCTAAGATCAACCACTTTTCCAACCTGGTTAAGTCATAAAACTGTTCAAGTATTTCAATTTTTTTATGTTTATTGTATTTATGTTTAAAAATATCTAATTTCATAAAATTTTCACTCCTTTTAATGGGTTGGACTCGAACAAAAAAGTAATACGCTTTTTTCTCCAAGCCCTAATTTGATAAGTATAAAAAGTAAGAGAGAGGGTTTATAACCTACGCGCCACAGGCGCTTGGTCTACATTCCCTCTCCCGAATAATTTTTTTAGTAATAAAAGCCCAAACGCTTTTTTAAAAAGTAAATTTTACTTTCAAAGCTATTTAGAGTATTTTGATCCTGTTCTAACATTGGGTGTTACCGCAGTTAGAGCAGACCCCCCAACAGGTCTAGTTCCAGTTATGAAAGATGTCAAGATAAGATCTAAGCTGCCAACCGTGCTTGGAAACTTACCTGAAAAATATACAGGTCCTTTATCTGTTCTTTCAATTACAAGATCTCCACTTACGATTTTTTCTCCTTCTGGAACATTAATTCCTGCTTCAATGGCATCAGCATTTGAATCAATATAACTGAGAGTTTTACCAACAACCTTTAAACCGTGTTTTAAAACTTGCGCATTTATCTTAGCTTCAAGTGCTGTAAAATCTGTATCAGCATCAGAAACAGCACCCCATACATTTATTTTTTTCACATCATCATTTGAATCCACCGCTCTTATTTTAATTCCTTTGAATATATCAGCCATAATATTTCCCTCCTATTTTTTTTAGTTTAATTAGTATTTAATTGTGAAACTACACTCAGCTATTGCACCGCTTGCCAAAGACATTCCCACAAAGCCATCATTAACAGCTTGCACATCTGTTAAATCAGCAGGATTTACAGGCATTTCAAACTCTACAAAAGTAAGTTGACCGTTTGCATTCCTCATTTTAAACTGCACTACTCTATCTCTTTTACCAACCATAGAAACAGCAGCAGGAAGATCCATTGACTTATCAGTATAAGTAGATTCCTCATAGACTACCGCATACCCTTTAGACTTATATACCGCACTTGAGTCAAGACATTCCCTAATTGACGGAACCTCTGATTTAAGAACCCCATTACAATAAACTGGGTCAGTCATTCCCCCACCTTGTGTCATATTAACGACAACTGTTTTTTCATTTAACATAATTGTATACCTCCCATTTTATTTTTATATAAACCCTATCTAGGGCTATAAACCTTAATTTCAAAACCACCATTAATAGGACTAAAAAAATCATTTAGTTCAGTTTCCAGGGTTCCCATTTCCACATATTCTTTTTTTACCAACGGTAAGAATAAACTATCAGTTCTTACCTTTTGACCATTGAGGTCATAACGACCCATCAAAACTACACCGGACACATCTGGTGTCAATTCTTTTACCCTTTTATATTTAGTTACTCTTTTTATACTTTCAACCCAACAATTTGTTATAGTCTCAAGCTTAGTTTTTATTTCGTTATCAGTTAAAACAACATTACTGATAAACTTAAAGCTATAATTTTTGGCATCTTCTTTGCTCAAAAGACCAATTTCATATAAATTACCTTCAATTTTTTCATTTGTAACTTCAATTCTATATCCCATATAGGAAAACACCTCTTTTTAATGTATAATAAAAATAAAGGAGTTGATTTCAATGAATAATATATTTTTTACACTAATAATACCATTAGTAGTATCCTTAATCGTGTATATAATAGTCCAAGCTATTTTTGGCGACGATTAAAGACCTATACTACTCATAACTTTTAATTCTTCCGTTGACTTAACATATTCCCCAGCACCCGTAGGTTGAGATTCTCCATTTGCAGCCCTATCAGCCTGAATAACATTACTACCAAAAACATTAGTCATATTAGAAGAAACATTAAAAGTTTCCAAAATATTCCCATAAACCATTTGAGAATCAAGTACAGATCTTATATCCTCTAAAACCGCAACTTCTTGACTTGTCCCTTTTGCCTGCACTATATCAAATACATTTGCTTTCTTACCAGTTCCACCGGGCATATGATTTAAAATATCCTTGAAATACTTCCATCCTTTGGAAGCATTTTTTTTGAGCAAATTTCTAAGTTTTGCAGTTCCTAAAACATTCACAACAGCAACACTTACAGCCTGCATAACAAGCATATTTATATACATTGTCAACTGCATTCCAAGCCCCTGCATAAATTCCTCTATAAACTGGTTGTCTACATCAACATTAAATTTTTCCCTTATCTTATCTGCAATAACTTGATTTGAAGTATCAGTAGTAGTATCCCCAAGCTGTTCAAGTACCATCATAGTCATCTTATTTGTAACTTCACGAGATTTTACCTCTATCATCCACCTTGCACCTCCTGTGTAGTTAAAGTATTAAGAACATCAAGCATTTTTTGCCTTGCTTCTTCAACTACAGTTCCTTCTGGTGCATTTTCAGGAGCAACAAACTTGAATAAAATAAGATCAAGAAGTTGAGAAAAAATATTCTCTCTGTCCTCATTGTCGTCTTCATCATCCTGTTTTGCTTTTCCTTTTGCCCTAGCAATCACATTTGATACCGCTACCGACTTCAAGAACTCGTGTACAAGCTCTATTATCCCTCCTGCACCTAATCCACCTATAAGCCCTTGCGGAATGTCTAAGGCATTACCAGAACTATCTGTAAATGTATCAGCAGTAGTTATTGAATGAAGATTTACCCAAGCCGCCATATCTCTTTGGATCTTATTCATTGTTCCAGATCCCTGATTAACTATGCTCTCATATTCTTTCTTTTGCCAGTCAGCAACCTTACCTTCAAGGGTTCTTACCCCCTCAGCTTCATACTCAGCTATTTTTTTCTGTACTGCTTCTAATTCAAAAGCCCTTACTCCACCAGCTTCATATTCTGCTTTTTTCTTTTGAAGTACTGCCAAAAATTCTTCTTCAATTGCTGTACTAGCAAACCAAGGTATACCAATTTCACCAGTTTCATTTTTTATATCTTCAAATGTCATCGGGATCCCTGCAGGAATATTGGTTAATCCTATTCCATCAGCAAATAGATCTTGCAAAGCTTGAGAAACTGCAATCGCAGGAGTCCAATTAGTTAATTCTGTTCCAGGCTTTAAAGAAATACCTGTTTGAATTGCTTCGGCAATAGTTGCTGCAGGATTTAATGCTATTCCATTTACAAGAGTATCGCCGGCATTAATTTTTACATTACTAAATGCAGTAGTCAAAGTAGTTTCAAGGTCAGTTATCCAATTTTCAAATGCCACCTTCATCCCCTCCACTAATCCTACATTTGTATTTACTCCTGTATTTGTTCCAGAAGTTGCCTGACTATTAACTTTTTCAGAACTGTTACTATTCGAACTTTCAGTTGTTGCAGTTGTCTTAGTTTCCAATAATTTTTGAGCTTTCTGCTGAAAACTTGCAGTTTGATTAATAAGTGCAAGATCATCATAAGGACTTAACTGGAAATTCCTATTAATACCTGGAATATGAGCCAGTAAAGAACTTATGCTTATAAATCCCGCGGCACCCCCCGAGTATAGAACCGCCAGCAGTATAAACGGTATCAGCAACAGCATTAAGACCATTAACAACACTGGAAGAAACATTACCCAAAGGAAAAGCCCAATCAACGAAAGAATAAGCACTAATAGACCCTCCAAGAAGTGCAACATTTTTTAATTCATCCTCTGTCAAATAGTTCCCTTGACCATCTGTATAAATACCCTGTAACTCAGGATATACATACGGATCATCCCCAAGAGCACTCAAGTTATCTGCACCAATAAAATTTTCAAGCTGTTCATTTGTTCCACCAAGTTTAATAGCATTTTGAAACAACGGATTATTGTTTAATTTATTCCTTGTATCATTCATAACCCTTAAATATTCCACCGGATCATTTTCTTTCAAATAATCAAGTGTAGTTTTATCTGTATTATTTCCATCTTCAATAATATAATCATCTAAATCCAAACCACCATAAGTTTTAGAACCACTAAACAAGACAATTTCATCACCAAAATTATTTTGATGTACTTGAGCTCCATTTAAAGTTACAACAATAACACCATCTATATTATTAAAATGAATATTTATTTGAATGAAATCACCATAAGTTTTTACATACAAAAGTTCACTTTCAACAGCACCCTCATCTTTAAAAGTTTTTTGCGCATATAAATCCCAATCTAATTGAGCTATTGCACTTCTAAAAACTTGAATCTTCTGTGAATAATCAAGACTATCAGGAACTTTAATATTAATAGAATAAGTTTGCATTAAGAACCACCTTCACTTTTCGCAAGTTCAAATGCTTCAATAACATCTTGATTATTACTAGCCCTTAAAATAGCTTCTAAAAGTTTTATAACTTCAGTATTATCAACATTCATATTTTCAACTGTTAAATTAATAGAAAGATTATTAATAGAAGTATTGAGTGTATCAAGTTTATTATTATTAACTATTAACAACTGTTCTATTCTCTGCAATACACTCATTGTTCACACCCCTAATTAAATTTCTCTAAAAGTAAATCCATTTTACCCTCAAGCGTAGACATATCAACAGAAACACTAATTCCATTAATACTTGCATCAAGTATATCAAGTTTTGTTTTTATTTCTTCAAGCTTAGTTTCCGTTAGTTCCATATCAGCAACAGTGATATTATTTATTGCTGTTATAACATCACCCATTTTAGATATTACAGTATCTGTTACACCCTCAGCCCTTATAATTGCTTGAATAGTTTCAAGCGCAGTAAGTAAATCAGACATAACAAAACCTTGTATATCTTCATTATAAACACTTGGTTCAACATCTAATACAGTAGTTGCCAAATACATCATATTTGCAGACGTATTAGTACTTGTAATATGAACATCTACATAATGCTCACCATCTTCAAGACCAGATACACCCAACACATTCGGAGAAGTATTAGACGGATCAATACTATCTTTCAATTCACCATCTACATAAAGAAACATACTATATCTAGAAGCCGCAGTACTTTCCCCTGCAAAAGTCATATTAATTTCATTACCACTAAAATTAAACTTTATATGCGCATTATCAGAATCAAGTACATCAATTAAAATATTTGACGACCCAGCCTGAAACTTTGTAAACCCCGAATATAAATTATTATCTATCAATGCTTGCAAATTAACATTTAACGACATAAATACCCCCTTTAATCATCTTTAAACTTATCCTTATTTATAAAAACTAAAAACCTAATGATATCAACAAGAATAACTCCAATAAGCTTAACGATCCAATAGTAACGTTGTATTTTGTGAAATGCTTCGATACTTTCAATTTTACTCGCCCCCTTTATATGAAAAAGGAACGAATAAATTTAACAACCTTATAAAGCCACCTTGCACCAAGAATTACATCTTTTTCATCAACTTTACCATCTTTATTTAAATCACTTTTTTTATATTCCACAACACTACCCCCTCTTAGACATTTTAATAACTTTAGCACCAAGACCAGTTAAAATATCTAATTTCTTACCTAGCCTTTGTCTTTCTTTGTATGAAGTAGAGTTAAGTATCTTGTCGGACACTTTTTCTGCATATTCAGCCAACATTCCAGTCATTGCCGCTTTCTCTTCACTTGTAAAATAGTCCATATAACCAACTACTCTACAATTTCAAATCCTGTTACCTCATACACAAATCCATTTGATCTACCATCATATTTCATTCTAAAATCAAGGATAACTTCTTTTCCGACTACTCCAGCTTCACCCATTTTGGTATATAGGTCCTCTGAAATTTTAATTGCTGGGTCCACAAGATCCGCTTCCATAATCAATTTATGTGACACCCCTGTTCTACCTTCCACCTCCCAAGGTTTAGCTTGAAGTGTTGCCACCTTGATTGAATTAGTTCTGTAATTACCTTTCATTTTTAAATCATCTCCCTTTTATATTTTTTATACCTATTTTTGATTTTTTTTTAGTGTTCTAGCCTAGTATTTTCAACGATTATCATATTTTAGGTGGTGCTATGATATAAGGGTAGCACCACAAGAGGATTTAACCTCTCTATTCCTCACCTAAACCAAGAGTTATATTAACCTCTTTTAAACCTTCGCAAGCTTTTTCTAAATCAACACAATCATATTGATTGAGTAATTTCCATAAAAATAATCTAAACTCAGGATTCTCTAAATCATTTAAATCAAACTCTATTTTCATATCTCACCTCATAAAGTTTTTAATTTATCTACTCTTTATATATTTAGAAAACTGATTAACTTTTGTATATTTAAATTTCCTGTTCTTTTTTTTAGCCTTTTCTTCATCTTCTTTTTTCTTGCTATCTAATAACATTTGTTTAAAAATTTTTTCATCAAAATAAAACATAATCTCACCTCAACAATTTCTGAATTTATTACCTAATTAAGCGAATATTGATAATCACGCCTAAATTCATCTAATTTAATAAAATCCAGTATTCCATTTTTGAAAGTTTTAAGTGAAAACATTGATTTAATATCGTTCCACATTTTATTTTCATACTGGCAGCCGAAAGTCGGTTCATATAACCTTAACAGTTTAAAAAGTTCATTAGAGTGAATAACTCTACCTTTTTTCTGAGTTATCGCTTGTCCGACATTAGCCAAATGTGATCCTATCATTCTAAGATTATGCTTGATAGATCCATCAATAGTTGCCTTTACTTTTTTATACTTATTTACAAAACCCAGGTCATCACCCAGGCTGTTTAAATAATGTTTTGTATCTCCATCAAACTTTGGTTCAGCTTTCTTGTCTGAAACCTCAGCAAGGTTTTTAGGAGCTATTCCAGTGTGACCCTTGAATGTATAAAGAACCATCTGCTTTAGCTCCTCAATGTTTATGTCTTTTACATATCTAAATTTATTTTTTAAATACTTGGCATTAAATTGATATTCATATCTAACAACTTGCTTTTTAGACAACAGATAATCTTTTAGCTGCAATTCTCTCCAAAACTTTTCATCTGTATTCGACTTATGATAAGTCACCCCATCATATTCGATTTCATCCTGATTTAAATAATTGTGTATGATTATATCTGCCTTTTCTTTTTGTTCCTCATTCTGCAAAGCCTCAAGCACTTTATCGTACATTCTAAAACCTAGTGCCTCAGTTGAAGTATAGAAGCCAGTAACATAATTTAGCTTTATATCATCAAACTGAAATTTCTGAGTATACACATTAAACCTGTTGTCATATTTCATATAAAAATAGTCGTCTAAAAAATTCTTATTCCTAGCAACTATATTAAGTTTCTTTTTGTCGTATACAATATCAGTCGCCCAATCTATCCTAGACGATCTCATATACTGAACATCAATTCCAAATATTTTTAATTCTTCTTCGAGCATCTCAATTATTTCCTCATAAGTATTTTCAATAAAAGTTTTCGCTAAAATCCTCACTTGGAAATTTTTTAATTCCTCTGCATAAACTGCAGAAAACTGAAAATTTTTGTTTTCATCATAGAAAGTCCAAGCAAACGACCTGAAAGAAGAACTTTTCATAATAAATGTCTTTCTCTCGTTGATCTCAATTTGTCTTTCAGCTACAAAAACTCGATCCCTCACATCTAACTCGAATACCTCGAGTTTATTCTTTTGACCTTTTGCCAATTCCTTGATATCATATAACTTATCTGGATTTTGGATATAGAAGTCAGAAGTAGAAAATATTAAAGTGTCAAAACCTTGATACATTAACTCTCTGGCCATTTACCGATCCCCCTCGTAAAAATTTCTGTTTTAAGGCTGGGAGGTTTCTATCCTCCAAAATCCTCATTTTCAAAAAATAAAAAATGGTAATAACTTACTGTCAACTTAATGACAATAAATTATTACCATACTTTGGGAAACCCCTCTTTTGTATTTTTTGGAGTAGGAGCATAGAAGATTATTTTGTATATATAATCAAGAATTACAATAAAGGGAGTGAGTTTTAAAGATGGCTTACTTTAAATATGAGAATAAGAATGTATATTTTAATACATATGGAAATGGAGAAGCACTTATAATGATACACGGCAATTCCAGTTCTTCTAAAATATTTTTCAAGATGGCAAAAATATTCTCCCAAAAATATAAAGTGGTATTAATTGATCTGCCTGGTTACGGCAGGTCAGAGAGAGTAGAAAATTTGCCGATTGACTTTTGGTATGAGAATGCCTTTGTTGTGGTGGAGCTTATGAGAGTTTTGGGTTTGACGCAGGCGTATATATTAGGAAGCGGTGGAGGTGCAATAGTGGCCCTGAACATTGCCTTGGAGTTTCCTGATATGGTGCTGGGATTAGTTGCAGACAGCTTTGAAGGTGAAAACTCTACTGAGTGGTCTGTGAGAAAATTGGAGAGTGACAGGAAAAAAATGATGAAAATGCTTCCTGGAAGAGTGTTTTGGAAAATGATGAATGGCAGGGATTGGAAGGCAGTGGTGGAGCAGGATACGCGCATAATAAAGGAGCACCACGAGAAGATCAAGAGATATTTTCATAGAGAGATAGGAGAGATAGGGTGTCCTGTATTGCTAATTGGGGGACTAAAAGATAGATACATAAAAGATATAAAGAGCACATATGAGGAGCTTGAAAAAAGAATATTTAATTCTGAAGTTGTATTATTTGAAAACGGCAGACATCCGGCCATATTTTATTGTGCAAAAGATTCGGTTGATATAATAATGGAGTATCTTCAAAAGCAGATTAAAAGTAGAGCCAATGGGAGCATTTAAGATATGTTAAACTCAAGAGTGGCAAGGGGTATAGGAGATGGTAAAATGTTTTCGGAAAGTTTAATAAAAAAGATATTCTCTTCAGCAAATTTGCAGAGGTGGAATGACCACATAAGGCCTGTGGAGTTAAGTGAAATAGATAAACAGTCTCATAAAATGATAATAGCGTATTTAATAGGAAAATATCAGGAAGATTTTGGGGATGAAGTCAGGTGGAAGGAGCTTATAGAAGGCAGTATATTTGAACTGCTGCATAGAATAGTACTAACGGATCTTAAGCCAAGCGTATTTTATATGATAATGGAAGAAAAAAAAGAAGAGATAAACTCTTGGGTATTCGATCAACTTGATGTACATATAAAAAAAATAGGTGGTGGATTTAAAGAAAAATTTTTGAGGTATTTTTCTGAAAAAGATTATTTGAAGAAAGAGAAGAATATTTTAAGAACGGCTCACTACTTGTCCACGTATTATGAATTCAAACTTATATATGAATTTAACAAGTGTATTTACGGGATAGAAAAAACTAAAGAAGAGATAATTGATAAAAGAGATAAATACTGTAAACTGGAAGGAGCAAAGAAAATATTATCAAATCGCAATGTTTATGATTTTTTAAACCTTTGTGGTCAGTTGAGATTTCAGAATAGATGGGCTCAGTCGCCTAGAATTCCAAAAACATCAGTGTTGGGCCATATGTATATGGTTGCAGTGATATCCTATTTCTGCTCCGTTGAAAACTCATTTTGCGGCAAAAGGCTTTACAACAACTTCTTCGTCTCCCTCTTTCACGACCTGCCAGAAGTTTTGACAAGGGATATAGTGTCCCCTGTTAAGTCATCTGTAGAGGGTCTTGATTATATCATCAAAGAGTACGAGAAAAAACAGATGGAGAGCATAATATATCCGCTTCTTCCGAATTTTATAAAAGGGGAGATAGAGTATTTTACCCAGGATGAGTTCAAGAACAGGGTATTGGTCGATGGCAAGATGGTAGAAGATATGAGCTGCGAGGAGATAAGTGAAAAATACAATGAAAACATCTACAATCCAGTTGATGGTAAGCTTCTGAAGGTCTGTGATCACCTTACAGCCTTTATGGAAGCAAAGATGTCTATCAGTTACGGGATCCGTTCAGAACAGTTAGAAGACGGCATAATAAGGCTACACGAGAGGTATAAAAATTTTGAAATGCTGAATCTGGATTTTGGGAGAATATTTGGGTACTTTAATTGAATGCCACCTCAGTTATAACACTCGGTATTGAGGGCTATATAGAGTGTTAAAAAATAAGAGAAACTATTGCCTAAGATAGTTTCTCTTCAATAAATGTAAGTTTTAAATTAACTTTATATGAAGAATTCCAGAGTAATTCTGGTTACACTTAAATCTTATTTAAAAAATTATTGATTTAATTTTATCTAACTTCTACCTTGATCCCGCGTTCTGAAAGAATTTCTCTAAATCTATCCAATACTGAATTACTGTAGGGCTCAATCATATCTTCATTCATTCTTCTATACTGTTGAATAACAATCTTTTTCACACCTATTAACTCTGCTGCGATAGATTCAAAATCCCTCTCTTTTACATAATCGGGATACATAGTAATTCTTACCTCATAATCTAATCTGTTTTTTTCTAAAATATTAATGCTTTTTTTTATCGTGGCTGTTTTTACATTAGAAAATTTTAAGTAGTCTAAGGATTTAAAATCAATTGCTACAAAATCAAGATAATTAGTAAGCTCCTCTAATCTTCCTGGAAAACTTCCATTTGTGTCCAGTTTTACAAGGAAACAGTTGCCATATCTTTGTCTGAGTTTTTTCAGAAATTCACCTAAATCTTTATTCCAAATTAATGGCTCTCCACCGGAAATAACTACAGCATCTATTATTTTCTTCCGCTTGTCTAGATGTTGAAAAACATCTTCTTCACTGAATATGCATTTTTCATCACTATATCCTATTAGATCCTGGTTATGACAGTAACTGCACTTAAAATTGCAGCCACAACTGAATAGGGTTGTGGCCACTTTTTTTGGGTAATCTACCATTGAAGTTTTTATCATTCCTGCAAAATTCATAATTTTACCTAAGCCTCTTTAATATCTTGTTTATATTTTAAAACGCCTGCTAGTCCGACATAATTTGTACTTTCTTCTCCGTCTACAACAACAAGAGTTGGGACTGTTCTTACACCAAATTTTTGTGCAAGTTCAATATTTTGGTGTGCATCTATATGTTCAATATCACTGACATCTTGCAATTCCTCTTTTGCTCTGGGACAATTAGGGCAAGTTTGTGCTGTAAATAAAATTACTTTATCATTTTCTGACTCAACTTTTTCACTTTTATTAAAAATATACTCTTTTCTGTTGGTATATTCAGATTTTTTCCCGTCATTCCAGTGTTTTATCGGCCTGTAATATCCTGTAATTCTTGAATAAACTTCTGTCTCTTTACCACATTCACTACACTCATATACTTCACCTGTGATATATCCGTGAGTTGGGCATATAGAGTATATTGGTGAAATTGTGTAGTAAGGAACTTTGTAGTTTTCTGCAATTTTTTTAACTAAGTTTTGAGTTGTTTCCCAATCGCTGATACTTTCCCCAAGGAATGTATGGAAAACTGTTCCACCTGTAAATTTAGTTTGCAATCTCTCTTGAACCTCAAGAGCATCGAAGATGTCATCTGTAAATCCAACTGGTAAATGGCAACTGTTTGTGTAATATGGATTTTCTTCTCCTGCACTTATTAGTTTTGGATATAAATCTCTGTCTCTTTGTGCCAGTCTAAATGATGTACTTTCTGCAGGTGTTGCCTCTAAGTTGTATAAGTTTCCGGTCTCTTCTTGGAAATCAGACATTATATTCCTCATATAGTCCAATACTTCTTCCGAGAATTTTTGAGCTTCTGTATTTGTGAGATCTTTTTTAACCCAGTCAGCATTGACAGCCATTTCGTTCATTCCTACAAGACCAATTGTTGAGAAATGATTGTCAAAGTTTTTCAGATATCTTTTCGTATATGGGAATAATCCTTCATCGTTTAATTTCTGGACAACAGTTCTTTTCAATTCTAGAGATCTTTTTGCTAAGCTCATCAATTTAGCTAATCTCTCAAAAAACTCATCTCTATTTTTGCTTAGATATGCTAATCTAGGAAGATTCAGAGTAACAACTCCTATACTTCCTGTAAATTCATCAGAACCGAAAAGTCCTCCACCTCTTTTTCTCAGCTCTCTTTTATCCAACTGCAGCCTACAACACATTGATCTGACATCAGAAGGATCAAGCTCTGAATTTATAAAGTTTTGGAAATAAGGCGTCCCGTATTTTGAAGTCATATCGAAGAGCAGTTTTGCATTTTCACTGTCCCAGACAAATTCATCGGTTATGTTATATGTCGGTATTGGATATTGGAATCCCCTTCCTTGAGCATCCCCTTCAAGCATTACCTGTAGAAAAGCTCTGTTTACCATATCCATCTCTTTTTGACAATCTCCATAATAGAAATCCGATTCTTTTCCTCCAATAATTGCTTTTCTATCTTTTAAATCATTAGGTACCACCCAATCAAGTGTTATATTTGAGAAAGGTGACTGAGTTCCCCATCTGCTCGGAGTATTCACACCAAAAACAAAACTTTGTATTGCTTGTTTTACCTGCTCATAGTTAAGATTATCTATTTTTACAAATGGTGCAAGATATGTATCGAAAGAGCTAAATGCTTGTGCTCCTGCCCACTCATTTTGTAAAATTCCTAAGAAGTTTACCATCTGATTTACAAGTGTATTCAAATGCTTGGCAGGTGAAGAGGTTATTTTTCCCGGTACTCCGCCAAGCCCCTCTTCTATGAGCTGCTTAAGCGACCAACCTGCACAGTATGCAGTAAGCATTGAAAGGTCATGTATATGGAAATCCCCATTTTTATGAGCATTTGCAATCTCTTCGTCATATACTTCCGATAACCAGTAGTTTGCTGTTACTGCCCCTGAGTTGTGGAGAATCAATCCCCCAACAGAGTAAGTAACTGTTGAGTTTTCTTTTACTCTCCAATCTTCAACTTTTAGATAATTATTAACTACATTTTTGAAATCAAGATATGTTGATTTCATATCTCTTATTTTTTCTCTTTGTTTTCTATATAAAATATAGCTCTTCGCCACATTGTTATATCCAGATTGTTCCAGTGTTTTCTCCACACAGTCCTGGATATCCTCAAGTGCGATCTTTCCACCTTTTATTTTTTCCTGGAAGTTAGCTGTTACTCTAATTGAGATTAAGTCCAAAATATCCTCTGTAAAAAAAGTTTCACTTGCAATAAACGCAGCCTTTATTGCATCCTTGACCCTTTTTAAATCAAAATCTTGCTCTCTCCCGTCTCTTTTAATGATTTTAAACATAAAATCCTCCTTCTGTTTTTGCTATAAAAAGAAAAAATCCAACATCAAGGTTGGATTTGCACATTAAAATTGACAATATTATATTGCCATTTTTACAATAATACCTTTCCCTTCCCAGAAACTGCTATTTTCATATTTAGGCAAGTCTCCTGACTAACTTCATCCTACTAATGCCCTTCCCGAAGAACTAAAAAATTCCGCAGTGGTTTACGCATTTTCGTCAGTATTACAGTAGTGGGGGCTGTATCGGAATCTCACCGACTTCCTTATTAAGGTAATTACACCTAAATATTTATTTAGTTTTTATGTGTTATTTTAAGTCTTTCCATTAATATTATACAATATATTGGCATAGAATTTCAAGTTATAACTATATATTGTGCTTGGATTTATTTTTTTGTATTATCAACTGATATTTAATCATATGCGTTTTTTATCAAAAGAGAAGTCGCTAGTATGACCACCTCCCTGATTGAATTTGAAATAAATGCCAAATGCTTTATCCGGTAATTTTCAGATGCAAGTTTAACCATTGAATTCCATACAATAAGAGACTGTTGTATCTGGCGATCAAAGTAATTAATATACTAAGGATATGTACTATGAATAAAATCCTAAAAGATTCATTATTAAATCTGTAAACTTAAAGTATATAGACAGTAATTTTGAAACATCTGTTCGACTTTAAGGTTTTGAATTATATGATCAGGATTGATTTTGAAATAAAGATTATTGATTTTTCAGTCTAAATAATGTATTATTTGAATTAAGATGAATTAGTTAGTTTCTAAAAAAGTCATTTTGAATCTCACAAAAAATACTTTACTGGCAATAATATCGTTATTGTAAATTGTACTTGTAAAACCCTAATTTATCTTAAATGTTGTCAAACAGCTGTTCTAGATAGTTTCCCAAATTTTATTAAACAGCTGTAGATAAAAGTAGAGACAGGTGTTAACCTGTCTCTTGCAATATCTGAAGGTATTTAAATTAAATTTCAGAAATACTTATATCATCAACTTCTATTCCGCCATTCCAAGATCTAAATCCTGTATAGTTTTCTCCTGCAGAAGAATCGATCTCAATTCCCCCGTCTGTGATTTCCTGACCGTCAATATAAATGGTGGCCACGTTGCTTGAAGCAGTATCTTGGTTTACTTCTATTTTCACATTGTGTTCTGATGTCCACCATTCATCATTCATGTCAATTCCGTTACTATTTAAATATATTGGATTAAATTCATTTTCGTCAGTGTCACGTTCTCTTATTACCAGTGTGTTTAACCCTTTGTCAAATTGAAATATGTATCCGCCGCCTTCAGAATCTGACTGGATAAACACGCCGTATCCACCAGCTAACTCTGTTAAAGTGGCTGTCGTTTCGATGCTGTACTCTGAATACGGGTTTTGTAAAAATGCATATCCGTTCCAGCTTTCGTCTGAAAGCAATTTCCCGTCATCTATGCTCCAGCCTTTCAAATTGCCAGAAAAATTGGACAAACTGTTTTCGTCTGAGAAATCGTAGGAGACCGAGTTGGTTGTGGACGCTGCCTCTTCCTGCCAAATTTCATACAAGGCATCTCCGCTGTATGTACCGTCTGCTAAGTTAGCATATATCTCTCCTGTACTTTGGGAGTAAAGCCACCCTCCAACGTTTGTTCTCTTGGAATAAACTGTACTGTTTTTAGTTCCGCCTTCATAAGGGGGCGTACTCGGTAATTTTGACTTAGAATAAAAATCAGTAAAATCTCCTAAGTCTCCGGACAAGTCTGGATAGTTCCCCTTCTTTATTTCATACATATCTATTGCCGTTCTTAAATTTGCGAGGTTTCCTTTTACGTTTGCTATCTTTGACTCCGAATTTATCCCTGTATATTTTGGGAGAGCTATTGCTGAAATCAATGAAATAATTGAAATAACTATCATGAGCTCTATGAGAGTGAAAGCGCCCCTTTTCATAAATTATCCTCCTAGATTCTAGTATGCAACAAGTGCTATTTGATTTTTTCCTTTTTTCTTGGCTTCGTACATAATTTGGTCTGCTCTATGTATTAGATCCTTATAATTTTCCGATCTTCTATGTGAAGTAATCCCGATACTTAAACTTAACTCTATTCCCTCTGACTTAGCAATAATAGAAACGTTTTCCTTAATTCTTTCTACGATCTTTAAGACGGCTTCGGGTTCCATATCAGAGTAAATTAAAACAAATTCATCACCGCCATACCTAAATGCATAATCCGAAGACCTTATTCCGCTATTGATTTCTAGGCCTATACTTCTTAAAACTTCATCTCCCTTTGCATGTCCGTAAGTGTCATTGATAGTTTTGAAGTTGTCTATATCAATAAAAGCAAGTACTATTTTGGGGATATCATAGTTTAAATTACACAACAGAGTTTCCATGTTCTCTTCCAGGTAGTATCTATTGTATAAGCCTGTTAAAGGGTCTTTTATGCTTTTTCTATATATTTTTTTTCTTTCTTTCAAGAGTATACGGTTGATATTTCGTTCGTTTAAAAACCTGATTATAACTGCAGATGAGATAAGCCCTAGTCCCAGTGGTATTAAGATTTCTTCAAGATAATATAAAATCCCCTTTGTTTTATATATTTCATCCATCATATTTTGAAAGCATCCTGTATAAAATGTAAGTACACCATTTATCATCATATAATATGAAATAGTATTTTTAAAACCTGCTCTTTCAAAATATATCCATATGGCAGGCTGAATGGCGACCAAAAATTTTGTAAAAATACTTAAATATGAAATATCTTCAAGTTTTGGATACGATGAATTTAAATGTATGATTACTCCTGTAATAAATATTAGAATAGTATATGGTATAAAAATTTTAGGTGATTTCAGCTTTTTCAAAATAACCCCCTGTTAAATTGAATACATAAACACTTTGACTATTTACAAGTATTCTGAATAAATAGCTAAAAGATATTAACTTACTTAAGTAAGTTCCGACTGAGACTGACATTTTTCATTTAAAATACCCACCCATTACCTTCAAATAGAGTAAATGAATTTAATAAATATAAAATTTTTAAAATTTCCACAGTATTAATAATAATATTTTTGATCAATTAATGCAATATTTTTTATAGTCAATTTATATGTTAACATTTTTAGAAAAAAATAAAAAGAGTTATTATAACTCTTTTTATCGCGAATTAATATTTTTTTAAGCAAAATAGAAGCAAGCCAGGCACCCCTGGCTTGTGGAGTTGCGCCCTCAAGAGTAGTACGAACTCTTGCAATGGCATCATCCAACCTTCTATTATATTATACTACATTCCGTATCTGTAAAACTTATATATAAATAATTCAAATTGTCGTTTAGAATTATTGAGATAAATTACTGAATTTATTCAAAAATATTTTTACACACAGAGTTTCACAGTCATTTAGAAAAAGAGATGCACAGAGAGAGTCCTTTAAATCAGAAAAATTCTTTTTGTCACGAATTACACGAATCTCACGAATGATTAAAAACCTGAAAAGTTAAAAGTTTTTAGGAATCTCTCTGAAACTCACTCTTTTCCTTTGCGGCACTCTGTGGCCAAGATTTTGCAGTTGCATTTGTGTCTATTCATGCGATTTGTGACGAAAAAAGGCTTTGCTGTATTTGCAAGAAATTCAAGATTTTAATTGAAATTATAAAGATCAACTTAGTTTAGATATTGAAAATCTTGTTGTGGGATGGTAAAATTATATGGAATACACCGAAGATATTAAAAATATGAGGAGGAATACGATGTTTTCATACGGAAATAACATAAAATTTTCCGCAATACAGGAGAATAACGGGGTAAGATTTATTATAGAGAATTTCCCAAAAGGGGTAAACATAAGTCCGGCAGATTTTGCTAAACAATTGGAGAAAAGAAAATGTG
Source organism: uncultured Ilyobacter sp. (assembly GCA_963668015.2). Lineage (GTDB taxonomy): Bacteria > Fusobacteriota > Fusobacteriia > Fusobacteriales > Fusobacteriaceae > Ilyobacter_A. The sequence goes on from CAXXCR010000023.1 coordinate 35,794, forward strand.
AGGGTATAGAGATAGATTCGAACGAAGAGATAGAGTTTGTATCTGGAATAGAAGACGGGGTTACCAAAGGTAGTAAAATAGAGTATACATATAAAAATGGAGATATATATTCGTCTCTTATAATTGCAGGGACACTTTGCAATTATATCCTTAAGGGTAAGCTAGCGGTGCATACCTGGGAAGTTGGCGGTATAAACACAAATGAGAAAAATCAAGAGTATATAAAGACTGCTCTTCAAAAAATGGTTTTGGAAAATGGGTCACTTGGAGGCGTTGTGGAATGTCAGTTAAACGGAATAGATATTGATATTTTAAAAAGGCCATTTTCGTCACTTTTACTGGAAATTCCTGAAGTGGAAGCTATACAGTTTTCCAGAGGTGTAATGGCATCAAAGCTGACGACTGACACATATGAAAAAGACGACAGAATACTTATAACGTTTAGGCCGGATTTTAGCAGGAAATCTCCTTGCCTTGCCGTAGATAAAGCGGTTGTAATAGAGAGCCTCCTTGCTATTACAGCAGTTGATATGGGATTATAAAAACGGGTGGAAGCCCGTTTTTTATTAATTTAATTCAATTAACTACTTAGAATTATTGCGATAAATTACTGAATTTCTTGTAAGGATATAAAAACTTTTTTGGTCACGAATCGCACTAATTATCACGAATAGAAAGTCAAAAAATTGGTCACAGAGTTGCACGGAGGAAAAGAGTGAGCTTCACAGAGGCTTACTAAAAATCTTTAATTTTCAAGGTTTTGAATCATTCGTGAGATTCGTGTAATTCGTGACAAAAAATAAATCTTTTGACTTAAGGATTTTTCTGTGAAGCTCATGTTCTAAATATCTGTGAAACTCTGTGTGCAAAAAGATTCTCAGAAATTCAATATTTTATTACAGGAATAAACTTAATTTAAGTTTAATTTTTTGCAATTTATTTTTTCATACTAGTCTATTTTGCTTTTATCTAAATATATAAATAAGTGTTTAATCCTGTTTTAAATAATTTATAGCCTTTACTGTGGTTAAAGATAGATTTTCCGGCAGATTTTTTAGTGAAAACCATTTAAAATCTCCATGTTTCTCAGGCTCCATATTTTTCGGGACACCGCTTATTATCTCAGTAAGATAAGTAGGCGCAACCCAGTGAGTACCCTCGTAATTTAAGATGTGATCAGTTACTCCTAAAAGTTTTACTAATTTAATAGATATCCCAAGTTCTTCTTCTACTTCCCTTATAATAGACTCTTCTAATTCCTCGAAAAACTCAACCTTTCCACCGGGAATTGACCAAGTCCCCTTTTCAGGATCTTTCTTCCTCAAAAGTAATAGTATTTCCCCTTCTTCGTTTAAGATGACAGCTCCGACACCGACACCTATAAAATCTTTTCCAGGTTTCACAATTATCCCCCCTTTTATAGATATAATCTGATTTCAAGTTTTCTAGTACAATATTTGAATTAACAGTTAAAATAAATATTAAAACCGCTTAATAAATTAAGTACAGTTATTTAAATATTTTGATTTTTAGTATTAAATTTATTTTACTATACTTTTGTAATATATATCAAATTAATTTGAATTTATAAGGTATTTATGGGGAAAATTCAATATTTTTCAAGACACAGATACATTTATTTACATTAAAAAAGTTGAATTTATTTGGTATATGTAGTATAATGGTTAATCGGTGCAATGAACACTGAAAAAAACGTTACTAAAAAAAGGGTTGCGGCGGCCCTTTTTAGTGTATTAGAAGAAAGGGAGAAGTACGTGCAAAAATTGATAAAATTTAAAGAGTTAGGTCTATCTGACGACACATTAAAAGCATTACATGACAAGGGGTTTGAGGAACCAAGTCCAATACAGTCACTTTGTATTCCACCACTTTTAGAGGGGGAAAAAGACGTAATAGGACAAGCCCAAACAGGAACTGGTAAGACAGCAGCATTTTCGTTGCCTATAATAGAAACCTTAGAAGGCGGAAGTAAAAAAGTAGAAGCTATAGTATTAGCGCCTACGAGAGAATTAGTTATACAGGTAGCTGAAGAGATAAATTCACTTAGAGGAAGAAAAAGAATATCAGTATTCCCTATTTACGGTGGAGTAGACATAAGCAGACAGATGAGAAAGTTAAAAGAGGGAGTTAATATAGTTGTAGGGACACCTGGAAGGGTACAAGACCTTATAAATAGAAAGAAACTTATAATATCTGACCTTAAGTTCTTCATACTGGATGAAGCAGACGAAATGCTTAATATGGGATTCTTAGAAGATATAGAAAACATCTTAAAACATACAAACGAAGATAAGAGAATGCTTTTCTTCTCTGCTACAATGCCAAAAGAGATATTAAATGTTGCTAAAACTTATATGAGAAACTATGAAGTTCTTGCAGTTAAAAAGACGGAACTTACAACAGATCTTACAGAACAAATCTATTTTGAAGTAGGAAGAGATGACAAGTTCGAAGCACTTTCTAGAGTAATAGATATCGAAAATGATTTCTATGGTATAATCTTTGGTAAGACTAAAAACGAGGTGGATTCAGTTACAAAACACCTTATCGATAGAGGATACGATGCCGACTGTATCCATGGAGATATTTCTCAGTCACAAAGAGAAAGAGTGTTATCTAAGTTCAAGAATAAGAGAATAAACATTCTTGTTGCAACTGACGTTGCTGCTAGAGGAATAGACGTAAACAATCTTACACATGTTATAAACTACTCTATACCGCAGGACCCGGAGTCTTATGTACATAGAATAGGTAGAACAGGTAGAGCAGGGAATGAAGGTACAGCAATAACATTTGTTACTCCAAGTGAGTATAGGAAACTTCTTTACATACAGAAGGTAGCAAAAGCAGACATAAAAAGACAAAAAGTACCTAAAATAAACGAGATACTAAAGAGAAAAGAACTGGCTATAGCTGAAGACATCGACAATATATTAGGGACAGAAGAATACAATGATTACGTAGAACTTGCGGAAAAAATTGTTGGAGAGAGAGACCCTAAAGAAGTATTGGCAGCATTATTGAAAAAGTCATTTGGTGACGAATTGGATGCAAGCAACTATAATGAGATTATCGACAGAGACAGCAGTAGAAGAAAGTCTAGAGGAGCTGCAAACATTGAAAGAGAGCTTAACAACCATACAAGACTTTTCATCGCACGTGGGAGAAAAGACGGGATGAACCCTGGGAAACTTGTTGGTTTAGTTTCAGGGAAATCAAATGTAAAGCGTAAAGACCTGAAAAACGTTAGTGTTTTCGACACATTTTCATTCATAACAGTACCTTTTAAAGAGGCTGAAAGAATAATAAAAGCGTTTAGAAGTGAAAAAGTCAACGGTAAACAACCACTTATAGAAAAAGCTAGAAAGTCTAAATAATTAAAAGCTCAGGTTATACTGAGCTTTTTTTATACACATAATTATTCAACGGAGTTATCAAGTTATTTTTTAGAAAAATTTACTGTAGCCAGAGGAAAATCCCTAGGCTCGCTGGAAGCTTTAATTGTTATACGCGATTCAAGCCCTTTTTCAGCGAAAAACTCGCGTATAGTAGCCCCCCTGCTGTTAATCAGATCTTGAAAACTAGAACTGACAATTTCATTGATGTCACCTCTAAATATAGCCATGCCTATGGATTTTAATCTGATAAGCTCCATCTCACGGTTTTGCATCAGTAAACAGGACGAAATGCACCTGCAGCTCCTGGTCGGAGATTAACTTTTCAGCTATAATATCCAATTTTTCATTTTCTGAAGTCTCAAGTTCATCAGATAAATATTGGAAGTACAGGACATGCCACTGATTCGCTTTTTTTAGGATCACTTTTCTTTGTCAATGGTTTTATAATAGATTTTATAGAGGATGAAGCAACAGATTTTATGATAATGTTTCTTATTCCCTGGGAAATCTGCTTGGAAAAACCAAAGTTTGGGTTATGTAGCGACCCGGATACAGGTATGTTTAAGTCGATATCACCGTTTTCGTCTTTTAAATTGACAAGCGCCTTGTCAAGCGGCAGTGAAAGATAATTTCCTGTGCCTACACCAAAAGACAGATCTTTCAACAATATCTTGTTTTTACCTTTAACTTCTCCTCTGTTGAAATCGTAGGCACCTTTATAAAAAATTGTTCCGGAATTAAGTTTTTTAGGGGAAATTAGACGATATTACGTCATCAAAATTAGTAAGATCAAGATCTTCTATATCAATGTTACTGTCCATAAGCATAGTTTTAAGAGAGAAATCCCAGTCGATCAGACAACATAAAGGTTGAAGTTCCCGGAAAGTTTGCCGCTCCCCCAGAATATACCGTTAAAATTTGTATCAAACTTTTTATTTTTTGATGTACTAAACCTGTTTACTTCACCGTTTAATCTGCGGATATCATATTTTCGTTTGCCTATAATGTCCAGTTTACCGTTTTTTACCAAGAATTTTTTTTATGTTTAGTTCAGTTCGATCTTTCTTTTCAGTATCTTTTTCATTTTCTTTTTTACGCACAACGAGGTATGGATTTAAAAGATCCAATTTATTGATTGTGACTTGCTTTTTAGACGCAAGTTCAACTTTTACGATCAGATCATCTCCCACTATTTTGTACCTGCCTAAATTTCCCATTGAAGTTTCTCAACTGAAAACGATCCGTTATTAATTTGTGCAAAATCCTTCTTCAAATCCAATTTAAACTTGGCATCCCCGTTTTTAAAGTAAAACTCATCATCGGTTTCCGGTTTTGTAATTCTGACCTCTTTTAAATCAGCTGTATTGTCTGTACTTACAGTATTGGAAGAATAGTGTAGCTTAGAGTTAAGCGAGGCACGTCCCTGTAGTTTGTAAGAACTGTTTTTTAAGAATGAACTCAAATCTTTTAGTCTGATATTAGGTGAAGAAAAATCACCTTGAAAGTCCATTCTTGAAAGAAAGGATTTGTCCTCAGATTCCGGGCTTATTTTTAAAGAACCTTTTCCGCTAACAGGAATAGAACCATTGACGGCTGCACTCATTGTCAACTGCGGGCTACCGTTAACAGTTGACAAACTACCGCCCGCTAGGGTGAAATCTTCTAAAAATATATCCTTCAAGATGAGCTTCTCCCCTTTTAAGTTTATGCTATCTATATCTACTATAGGGAACCCATCACTCTTATCAGTTTTCTTGGAGAGTCTAAATTTTTTAGACAGGTCCAGGAATATGTTTTCCAGCGAGAGGCTGCCAAGTGATATACTCTCTTTTTTAATATTTTCTGCAAACATATAGAGGTCGCCGCTGAAAATTTTATGATTTTCCTTGTCAGAGACTAGGATTTTTTTCAAATTAGCGGGACCGCTAATTTTATATGATTTGTCCTTTAAATTTAAAGTGAATTTGTTTTTAAGTGACAGGCTGTCAAGACTTATGTCGTGCAGCATGTTATTCTGACCGTTTAATTTAAGTGAGTTTATAGGTGAATTCACAGAAAGCTCAAGTAAAGTTGGGGTTAATTTAAAAGACCCTTTTGCCTGAAACTTGTCTGAACTAAATTTATAAGGCAACCCTGATTTGAAGTCGTTTAAAATACTTAAATTTTTAACAGCAGACTCGAAATCACCGTCCAATGAAAAAGCAGTTTTAAAATCTATTCCCCTTTTGATATCGTTTAAAATTTTAACCTTTAATTTTGAAGAAAGGTTTATACTATCGTTTAAATCGAGTGAAATAGATAGGGGGAAGCTTGTATTTTTTTTGCTCTTCAGACTAGTAGCGCTGATGTCTATGTTTTTGATCAGGTAATCCTGGTAAGCTATAGAAGAGTTTTTCAGGTTGAGTTCTTCTATGTCAAAGTTAAGATTTTCCCCATTTTCCGACATAACTGCTTGTTCGGATTTGCTTTTCTCTTTACTTGAATTTTTTGTTTTAATTGAATCAATATTAAGAGTATAGATATCGACCTTACCCATACTTATGTCCAGCTTTGGGTATAAAAAAGTGAAAGAAGCAACGTCTAATGAGTTTGCTGACACTTTAAATTTTCCGAGCTTATCTTCTAACTTCAGCTCTTTTGCCTGGAAATTTCCGGAAAAGTTATACTCTTTACCCTTTATGTTGCCTGAAAAACTGGTTTTTCCATTTACGATCCCGTTTACTGTTTTCAGTTTTGGCATGAACCTTTTAATATGTTGAAACTTTGATAAATCTATACTTGGGATGTCCAGTTCGCCTTCTAGATCCCCTGTATCCAAGTTTAACATAAATTCAATGTTTATAGAGCCTGCATCGGATAAATTTAGATCAGAGTTGAACTTCAAGATTTTATTTTCATATAATATATTCGGCTCTTTTAGAATAAAGACGTCTTCGGACTCAATTATAGCATCTTTATGTTTTGATTTTAAATTTATCAATACTTATATCCTGTATCTCAATTTTTTTTTAAGAATTTTCTTGATTCGTCATCTTTTTCTTTAGAACTTGAAGCCAGCCTCTTTATTATATCATCAAAATTTTTCTTGCCATCTTCGGATTTTAACACTGATGTTGGGGTTTATAAGTGATATCTCTTTCAGATAAAGAGTCCTGAAAATGAATCTGCTTGGGTTAACGTTTATGTGCAGTGAATCTGTAGAAATGAAAATATTCTTTTCATCTTTCTCCATTATTTTTAATTCATTGAAACGCACCGTAGCTGTAAAACAGTTAAATTCCACATCAGAAAAAGAGACTTTTCTCCCCAAGCGTTCCTGTAATACCTTAATTGTTTGATTTTGTAAATACTCGGGGAACTTTGAAAGAAAACCGACAGCCCCTATTGTAAATAATACTAAGGTAATTGAGATAAAATATTTTAATTTCACCTTCATTGTCAAGACCTCCAAATGATTTAAGTGATACTTTGAGTCTACTTTCTACGTTAAGAGAATCACTTAAATAGCAAATTATTATTATAAATTACTGATTTTATTTAAAAAACTTTTTTGACACCACAGTTTTTACAGAGATTTAAAACACGAGCTTTAAAGAGAAGATCCCTAAAAGTTAAAATCATCTTTTGTCACGAATTACACTAATCATTTAAAATCCTAAAAACTAAAGTTTTTTAGCCTTCTCTGTGATGCTAACTCTTTTTCCTCTGTGACACTCTGTGGACCAAGGGTTTGCAGTTAAATTTGTATCCATTAGTGCGATCCGTAACTATAATTTTTTTCATAGTAATGCATAAATTCAATACTTGAATATAAACACAACTTAGAATAATTCACTGATTTTAATGATTTTTAGAAAAATCTCAGGTATCGTTAAATTTAAATATATGCAGCTTTCAAGATACCCAGTAAAGTGCTGTGAAATTTTTTATCAGTATCACTCTTTCTTTTTTTTGGCCCCTTGGTCCTGCCGCCAGACTTTCTTATTTTATTGCCTATATGCCTCTGAAACATACAGCTGGTCTATATTGAACCTGGTGTACGTAAAGCCGTCTGGGTGCAGCACAGCGTGAGTATTCTCCAAAAGTATGGAGGCCAGCCCGTAATCTTGAGTAACAACTATATCTTCTTTCCCGGTATTTCTGACTATTTCATGGTCAGCTGAGTCGGGGCCTTTTTCAACCTGTATAACCCTGTAACGTCCTTTAAGTTCATGGGCGTCCATCAATTACCATTATGAGCTCCAGTTTGAATTCCAGTGATAAGTCCTCGCAGATTTTCTTGACACCTTTAGGGCAGGCATCTGCATCAACTATTATTTTCATATGAATATTCTCCCATCCTGATTCTGTAAAATTATGTAATTATAGAGTTATGTTAACGTGAGATCGCGTAGAGTACAATGAACTTGGCGGCTGTTCCGAGTTCTGTTTTTATATCCACCTCTACCTCCAGCTCTGTCCTTCCCCATTTAGCATAAGAACTGTGAAGTTTATTTATTTTTTTTTCTGATTTCCATGAACATACAGCAGTGAAATTTCTTTCTATTGGAAGCAGGTATTTTGCAGAGCTTTTATCCAGCCGGATATTGGCATTTTTGTCAAAGCTCTTGGCAGTGTTAGAGGCCAACTGCCAGCTGCATATATTTACAGTATGGGCAATTAAATCCGTTAACTCGGCAGGGTGTCCCATTTTATTAAATTCTACCATTACTTCTATCAAAGAGTCTTTAAATTTTTCTATACTGAAATTGATATTCTCATCTGTTTTACTATGTCTAATCAACAGCTCCTCAAATTCAAGCTCACCTTTGCTTAAATTATTGGAAATTTCAGACTTTCTTTTATTTTTTAGGTATAAATTATTTTGTTTAAGTTTAGAATTTAAAATTTGCTCCAGGATAATTTTAATTTTGATCCATAAAGATTAAATATACTTTTATTGCCTACTTTATTTTTGTCACTCTCAGCTTTCCATAAAAGGTATTTCTCGGTATTGTTTTTTCCATTTTCAATAAGAGTAGAAACCTTAATTTTATCAGTACTTGCATCGAAATCTGTCGGAGAGACAATACTGGCATCAATATATATAGTTCTTTTCCAGTCGTTTCTATGTATATAGGCATCACGTGCAGTCTGGTTTATAAGGTTTACTATGGAATTGGTGTAGTCAAGGAGATTATCAATTTTTTGATAAGCTCTTTTGGAGTTTATTCCGTTCAGCTTCATACCAAGAGTTTCGTGATTGAATATGGTTCTGTCTTTAGAAGAATACTCAAGTTTCTCATAGTTTTCAGGATCAAATAGATACCTCTCATGATCAAAGAGTGCAATGGGATAATTCAGGGTAAGACCACCGTCAACTAATATATCCCCGCCTGACCTGACACATTGAAAATAAAAAGGAATACTCATAGATATCCTGACAGCTTTTCTAATTTCCATATGTGGTGTGGTCTCATAACAGAATATTTCTGCCATCTGCCTGGAAAGATTTGATCCCACTACATACAATTCTCTGTGCGTATTTGTTTTGTCCTGCTGTTTTAAATTATGAAGTTCTAGAAAAGTTAGGTCATTTTTACCTGTCCGTGTTTCTATATGTTTTTCAAGCCAGGATTCAAATTCGTTTCCCTTGTGCCAGCCATAATTTTTTAAAAGTCTTTTGGAACCGTAAAATATATCCAGTCCGGTATCCGGAAAAACAGAGAAGTCCGTTTCAGCCAGTATGTCACTTACCTGAGAAGCTGTATACCCTATAGCCAATAGTGTAGCGGTTATGGCACCGGCAGAAGTCCCGGCAACTCTTTCTATCTGTGAAATTATACCGAATTCATCAAGTTTTTGAAGAGCTCCGCCATATGCGATACCTTTAACACCTCCACCCTCAAAAACAAGGTTTTTGAACTTGTACATTATATCATCCTCTTTCCCAATTTGGAATTTTATTATAGAGAGTTTATTCTACAATTAACTTATTTTTCTTTTTTACATTTATATTTTAACAAAAAAAAATAAATATTGGAATTCCCCAAATCATTTATTTATGGTATAATGGTTTCAATTTGTATTTTTGAACTTAAGGAGGATATTAACAGATGATAGCTACTAGTAATCTTACAATGAGATTTTCTGGAAGGAAACTTTTTGAAGATGTAAATATAAAATTTACTCCAGGTAACTGCTACGGTTTAATCGGAGCTAATGGAGCAGGTAAATCAACTTTTGTAAAAATACTTTCAGGGGAATTAGAACCCACTGAGGGAGACGTTATCTTAGATAAGAAAAAAAGACTGGCTGTACTTAAACAGGATCACTATGCCCACGAAGAGGATAAAGTTCTGGACACAGTTTTAATGGGTTACAAAGTCCTTTGGGATATAATGGTTGAAAAAAATGCCATATATATGAAGGAAGAGTTCTCAGATGAAGATGGAATGAGAGCAGCAGAACTTGAAGGAGAGTTTGCAGAGCTAGATGGTTGGGAAGCGGAAACTGAAGCTGAGACGATCCTTATGGGGCTAGGTATAGGAGCCGACCTACACCACAAGTTTATGAAGGAACTTACGGAACCTGAAAAGGTAAAGGTGCTTCTTGCCCAGGCTATTTTCGGAGACCCTGATATACTTTTACTTGACGAGCCTACCAATGGTCTGGATATAAAGGCTATCAACTGGCTTGAGAAATTCCTTATGGATCTTGAAAACACTACAGTTATAGTTATATCCCATGACAGACATTTCCTAAACAAGGTTTGTACCCATATAGCGGATATAGACTATGGTAAGGTAAAGATGTATGTAGGGAACTATGACTTCTGGTATGAATCAAATCAGCTTATGGTTACACTTATAAATAACAAAAACAAAAAACTTGAACAAAAGAGAGCGGAACTAAAAGAGTTTATCGCCAGGTTCAGTGCCAACGCTTCTAAATCAAAACAGGCAACTTCTAGAAAGAAACAGCTTGAAAATCTTCAGCTTGAAGACATGCAGATTTCAAATAGAAAATATCCATTTATAGAGTTCAAGCCTGAAAGAGAAGCTGGAAACAATATGCTTAAAGTAGAGGGAATCACAAAAACTTTAGACGGAGTAAAGGTACTTGACAATGTATCATTTACGATAAACCCTGGCGACAAGGTTGTATTTTTATCTAGAAATGATATTGTGAAGACGACTCTTCTTTCTATACTAGCGGGTGAAATGGAACCTGACAGCGGTAGCTACACTTGGGGGGTTACTACAAGCCAAGCATATATGCCAAAAGATAATACAGAATATTTTGAAAACAACGATTTATCTATAATTGACTGGCTTAGACAGTATTCACCGGACCAGCATGATTCATTCGTAAGAGGTTTCTTGGGGAGAATGCTTTTCTCAGGGGAAGAGGCGACTAAGAAGTCGAAAGTTCTTTCAGGGGGAGAGAAAGTAAGATGTATGCTTTCTAAAATGATGCTGAGCAGTGCAAACGTACTTTTATTCGACAATCCTACGAATCACTTGGATTTGGAATCAATAACTTCACTGAATAAGTCATTGGTTAAATTTGACGGGACTATACTTTTCTCTGCACACGACCATGAGTTCATAAACACTGTTGCAAACAGGATAATAGAGATTACACCTAAAGGGGTAGTTGACAAACTTACTGAATACGATGAGTATATAGAAGATGAGGGTATCCAAGCTAGACTTGAGGAACTTTACGCGGAATAGAAGATAGAAGAGGCATAGGCCTCTTCTTTTTTATTTTCTAAAGTTTTAAAGAAAGGATTTTCAAAAAATAAAAAAGAAGCTTAGAGCTTCATTCGAGAAATAGAATTAAATTTTTAAAATTAATAGTATTCTACGTAGACCCTGTTGTTAATAAAAATTTCTTTTATTACAGTAAAAAGTTTATGAATATTTTTGTATTCATTTTCCATAGTCAGAAGATTAAAAGATTTACTTCTCACGTTCATATTATCACCTCATCTTTCAACATTATTTTAGCTGATAGATGTCATATTAATATTGATATGTTGTAAAAGATATGTAGAATAATCTTGTAGCTCATAATTTTTTTGAAAAGGATAAAAAATTATGAGTAGATGCGTAAGTAAGTATAGCGAAATATTCGTGGAATAGCTCGGGTAATAAATTCAGGAATTTATTTGGTTTTTAAAATACAAAATTTCAGGAAATGATTTATTTTTTAGTAATATTATATTATATCTAAAAATAAAAAGGGGTAACAATATGAAATTAATTGATGAATATAATGATATTTTTAATGATATGGATAAGGAAATGTGTAAAGACAAAATAAATGATTTTTATGAAAAAGTGTGTGATAAACTTAATAAAGAAAAATATGCTGATTTTATTAGGAGTAAAAAAGGTAAGTATAAAAAATTTGAAGAAGAGTTCGCATTATTGAAAATGTATGTAAATTCTGATTTAGCTCCCAATGGAAAATATTGTCACGTTTGTGGAAATCAAAGTTATGATGCTAAAGAAATAGTAGATAGTCAAGAGACGAAGCTAGAGTTTTGTTTTTTAAAAGAGCATGAGACTGAATCTAGAATGTTGGAAGAAATGAGGGAAGTTGAAAAAGATCCAGATTTATATGACGAGAGCTATTTTGAAGCTAGCTTAATTAATAGAGAAAACTTATTAGATAAAAAATCTTTATTTATTCATTGAGAATAAAAATTATCTTACTAAAAAAGATAAAAAGCGATTGAAAGAGTTAAATGATATTATAAATCCTAATTATATTTTAACTGGAATCAAGGGGCAGTATAAAGTTGAAATACCTATTGAAATGGTTTTAAAAAAATTGAGAATAGCAGCAGAAAAAAAATCTAAAATTGAATATGAAGATAACACTAAAATTATATTTGGAACGCAATATGATACAAAGCACTTAACTCCTGAGCAAATAGAGAGGTTTAAAAATGAACAAATAGAAGTTTTGAAAAAAATTCAGTTTCCTCCGAAAAGAGAAATTATAATTATCTTTATTGAATTTGAAAAAGCTGATGTCAGGAAAGTTAAATAATTTTTAAAACCAAATAAATTCAAAATTTTATGAAATCAGAAATTGTTCTTACAAATAAAAAAACAAAAGACCCTTTTAAGAGTCTTTAAAACGGAAATATATAATTTACTTTACATATTTTTTATAACTTTATAAGTTGTTTGGACAAATCCAAAATCAAATACTTTAGTTTTGATATGCTTGAGTAAAACATCATTTGTAGGGCCGTTAAATAAAGGTATTCCTTCCCCTATAATTATAGGGATAGTTGTAATGGTTATATTATCAATAAGACCTTCAGCTAAAAACCTTTGTATCGTTAAACCTCCATCAATATATAATCGTTTGGCACCTTCAGAGGATAGACGCTTACATAAGTCTTTAGGTGATTCGGAGGAACAGGAAACATTTTTGGGCAAGTGTGTAGGAAACTTAATTTTATTCCTGCTTAAAATAATCACAGGTATATCTCCATATGGCCAGACACCAAAGGACAATACTTTTTCATAGGTTTTTCTCCCCATAACTAAGATGTCAATATCTTTCATAAAATCATTGTATCCACAGTCTTCACCTTCAGGAACAGAGGCATTTGCAGCATCTAGCCAATCAAGATCGCCATTGCTTCTTGCAATAAAGCCATCTAAGCTGGTTGCTATAAATACTGATGATATTAAGCTCATTTATTTCCTCACTCCTTTAAAAATCATAATCAAGACTGTGTGGACGATATTTTAACATATCGATAAACTGTGGTAAAGAACTATATATAAATTTATTTAAAAGAAAATATTTTATACGCTGGATTTGAAAGAACAGAATAAAATAAAAACTTTATGAAATCAGGAATATATTGTCTGACTTTAAAATAAAAAAGAGAATTCTATTATAAAACTTTCTTTGAGATGGGAAAGAGTTATTTTAGAAATTCTCTTGAATATACAGTTTATTATTTTTATCTAAGAAAGTCAAATTAAATTTACTTTTTAAAACTTTTGAAAAAACCAGGTAAAATTATATTTATAGCAATCCCCATCATTAAAAAATCGAGTATTAGCGTAACGATCTCAATATAAGTTTTGTTTATTTTTATGATTGAGAGTATTTGTCGAGAACAATAAAAATATTAATAATTAAATTTGAGAGATTAAGTTCAATATTTAAAGTAGCAAGGTTGCTAAATACTAATAAAATGCATCAACTTCATTAAATTGTTAGACAAATACCTCAAAAGTTACTGTACACAATTTTCTTGACATAAATAATTAAATTATATATAAATTAAAAAATAATATAAAAATCAACAACATTCTAAGCATAAAGTAAAAAAACGTTGAGAGAGATTGTTGAAATTCCAAAAAATTAAAAAAGCCTTTGAATAAATCAGAAGATAAACTCAAAGGCTTCTATAAAGATATCTCGAATAAAAAATTTTTCTTTTCCATTTTTAATTTTTTTAGAAAGTTTTCTTTTCTGGCATCGATGATAAGTTTTTTCATATTTTTGTAATAAATACACATTTTATTACTCCCACATTTCTTGCAGCTCTCGCTTAATTGTTTTTTCATGAAGACCTTACCCCCTTTCTTAATATACTCTTATACTCTCTATGCCTGTATTTTAAATAAAATGTGTTTAATGAGAATTAAAACATTGTTATAAGAAGGTAAAAAATAAAAAAGGCGTGAAAACGCCTTCATCTAGGAGATTTTATGAAATTAAGCCTCTACTCTGATTCTTATGTTCTTATTTTTAAAGTATAGAAAAATTTCTGCCAGAACCATTGTTGAGTTTAATACGTAAAGGTAAATAACATTGTCATAACCGTAGTATACTTTGTTCAGTATGCCTGAAAGATAGCCCAAAAATATAGCTAGCATAAAGAGTACGCTTTTCCCATTTGAGCTTTTTGTTTTATAAGATTTGTAGATAGAAAACGGCCAAGCGCTACCAAAACAGATTAACATTAAAACTTCTAAAATATTCATTTTATCTGCCTCCTTTATGCGATATCAAATAATTGTTTTAAATATGTTACAGTGATTATATTACAATAAGATAATATTGTCAAGTTTAAATTTGAAGATATTTTCTGTTAAGTATGATTAAATTTTTTCCAAAACAAAAAATAAAAAAGAGTTGAATTATTCAACTCTTTTTTAGGCTAATAAATATTATTTTTCTATCCAGTGTTTCAAAAGTTCTTTTGCCATAATTGTGTTCTCAGGTGCTTCTTTTTCGGTCACTTTATTTTCAAATTCGTCATAATAAGTAAAATTTTTATTTCCACAGTTTTCACATTGGCTCTCAACCACTTCAGAACGTTTGAAAAGGTACACTCCGCTTATATCTTCTTCCATCTGGTCGAATTTTACATGCTGCTTGTCCCACTCTTTTTCATTCAATATCCTAGGTTTAGAAACATGGTAGTGGTGCCCGCAGTGACTACACTTTATTTTTACTTCTCCAGAATGTTTTGAAAAGAAATCCTTAATACTCATAAAATCACCCACCCATTAATTTTAATAGAAAAGTTAGATGCACGTATTTAATACTATTATACTACTGAAATTAAGTTTTCTTTTTTTAAAGGAAAAATATATGGAATTTAAAAATTTTTCAAACAATCGATTAATTGAGAAACAGAAATCTTCCCCTTAATATTTCCGTTGGAATCGCTCCCGCCTCCCTTTACTTCATAGGTAGTTCTTAAATTATTTATAAAATTCCTACAGCTTATCTGTTTTGAAAATATTGAAAATACACTGTTTTTTTCAAGTAGAAGCGTGAAATTTTCCAAATCAATAAATTTATGTAAAAATTCACCTTCGCCGTTTTTGTCAGTATAGGATATCAAATTTAGATTTTTAAAATCTTTGGCTTCCTTTTCCAAATTAGGTGCAAGAAGCTTGGAGTATTCCATAGCCATAGTCCTTAAATCCGTTTTCAAACTGCTTATATTTTCATTTAACGACTTTACTCTAGGCACAATTTCATCATTTTGACAGCTTAGAAGTTTGCAGGTTTCTCTACTTATCTCATTTTTTAATGAATAATCTTCTAAAGCTCTTTTACCGGAAATAAAATACAATCTAAGATACTTCCCCTTTACACGCTCAGTGTTTGTTATTTTTAAGAGCTGCAACTGGGATAAATTATCTACGTGGAAGCCTCCACAGGCACATAAGTCAGTGCCTTCAATTTTAACTACTCTAATATCTCCTTTCACTTTGTCACTGATCTCTTTTCTGAGACCAGAAATATTTTGAGCTTCATCAGAACAGACGGTATAGTCACTTACCGCTAAAGAATTTTTTATTTTATCGTTTGCAATTTTTTCAATTAGATAAACTTTTTCTTCGCTTAAATTTTCTCCATCTAAGTCTATTGTAGAATATTCTTCAGACATTCTGAATCCTGCATTTTTAAACCCAAATTCACTGTGGGCAATCCCTGCTATTAAATGTTCTGCGGTATGCTGGCAGGCGATATCCTCTTTTCTATAGAGATCTATAGAGTAGCTGTATTCTCCTGGTTCTATTTTAGATTTGACAATAGGATTCCCATCGCTAGAAAACAGAAACAATTTCAATATTATTAATAAGGCCCCTATCGCCAAGTTGTCCACCTTTTCCGTCTGGATAAAAAATATGAGTTGAGTTTTCGTCCAAAACAAGTTTATATCCATTTTTAACTTCAGTAGAAGATATTATAGCAATTTTTTTCATTGTAGTCCTCCTATAGTTTGTTTGCTGTTATGCTGTATTATTTATGATTAAAGTATAATGATAAAGCTTTATTTTTTCTAATCAGTAAATATACACAACATTATAATTTTTTTTAAGAATTTTTTCAAACAAAAGTTTAGCCCGACTCTCAAGAGTCGGGCTAAAATCTCTAATCACTGCTCGTCGAAGCAGTTTCAGTTTTTTATCTGCTTGTCAAGATCTTCTATTTTTATAGTAACGTCTCCACAGGCCCTGCACAAGTCCACATACCTCATCAATACTTTTTTGGACTTATCATATTCCCCTATACTGTGTAAAAATTTTGAATAGTCCAGATAACAAATTGATGGTGGACTAAGTTTTCTGATTCTGAAATCTACGCCATTTTCCACTATATCCATAGCATCTTCAAAATCTTTTTTTGCTTTTTGAAAATCTCCTTTTTCAATGGAAAGCTTGCCGGAATGCATCTTTTTTAAGTGCTTTACAAACTCTCTTTCTGAGATAAGCTCAATTACTTCATATTCACTGATGTCAGAAGCCTCCACTTTATCATCAACGGACTTGCTATCAGCTTCTTTATCTGCACTTGTAGTTTTGACTATAAAAAATAGACTGATTACGAAAACTGTAAAAATTAAGATATCCACATTTCCCACCCCGCACAGTTCGACTATAATTTTTTACGGTGAATTCGGGGGCTTTCCTTTTTTATTTTTCAATATTTTGGAGGTGTGCACGTGTGCTGAAATGCTAGAATTTTTCAAGTATCTCCTTGTTTTCAGCCTTTATCTTCTCTTCGGCCTGTTTTTGTTTTTCCAAACCGACATTTTCGATAAAATCTAACATCTCTTGATTTCTGCAGAGGTATTCTACCTCGAATTTATCGTCATCGATCAAGACTAGGTTTACCATGGTATCTTCTGGATGCCAGGAATATATTTTACGGTAGGAAGCTTCTTTTTTGCCATTTATGAGCTTGTATGAAGAGCTTTCACTTACCTGAGTATATGAACCGTATTTGTCGTTGAGCAACTCCTTCATCCTGTTAAATTTATCTGAATTTTTATTTTCTATTTTTTGAGAGTATTTACCGGAGATAAGCTTGTCTTTCAAAAAAACGTATGTAATGTCGAAATCACCCAAAAATTTAACCTTTTCAGTGAATGAATAGAGAGTTTTTTCCCACTCATATTTTTTGTCAAAATAAACTTTTTTTTCGGTAGTTTTATCCTGCTTGAATTTTACTCCTTTTTCCAATTCTTTTACCTCTTGAATCGAGTCTCCCCAGGAAGAATTCCTGAAATTTGAAGCAAAGGCAAACGAACATAATACTATGCTGAGCATAAGAACAATAAATTTTTTCATTTTATGACCTCCTTATAAATGTTTATTGGTTTTAATTCTATTTTTTGACGACAACAACATAAGAAAAGTTAAAGAAAATTATAGAGAAATCATGTAAATTAAAGGTGATTAGCAAAAAGTAAATGGTGTATAATTTAACTATAAGGTAGGAGGTGCATATGTGGATTTTGGTATATTTCTTTGCCATATTTTCCATAGTTATACTGGTTTGCGGATTTTTTCTAGACCTTACAGTTAGAAATATGGAGAAAAGGCAGGGAAAAGATGCAGAGACACCCAAAATTGGGGCCTTACTACTGATTTTTCTTTTGGCATTTGGAATATTTATAGGTGCCGGAAGCGGGATATTTCATGAATTGAAAAATATAAGATTTGTAGAGCTGGGAAAACGCTATCCTATAAAGAATTTGGTTTCATCACCCGAATCTTATATAGGCAAGGACGTTAAAACTGGAGGAAGATTTTTTTTCTTGTCTGAATGGAGAGAGAGTCTATATATATGGGACGGTGAAAATGAAATAGAGTTGCTCTACTCTGGCCTTTCTGAGGAAAAAGTAGGTGAAATTTTAAATTCAAACTTGGAAAATACAGACATAAAGGTTTTTGGTAAGGTACATGTATATTCAAATAATTTGTATCCTTTTATAGAAGTGAGAAAAATAAGAATAAAAGATTTGGATATCCCGTCTGTAGAATTGAGGGCCCTTAATGAGATCCCGGATAAGTATTTTGATAAAGATGTCCGGGTAGAGGGAGATATTTCAAGGTATGATGGTGTCCGTATCTACTTGTCATCACAGGGCAAATATGAAATACCTGTTGCATTCGAAAAACTGCCCCTAATCTATATGGATTATCTGATAGAGGGGGAAAAAGTTGAAATAGTGGCGAACGTGAGCAGGGATAGAAGCGGATATTACCTTCAGCTGATTAATATATCTTTCCAATAAAAGAGCAGCCTAGCTGCTTTTTTATTTATTTTAAGTTGATGTTCATTCAAATTAAAATATTGAATTTCTTGTAAATATGTAAAACCTTTTTTGGTCACGAATAGACACAAATTCAAATAGAAAATCTTGGCCACAGAGTTGAACAGAGGAAAAGAGTGAGCTTTACAGAGAATTGCTAAAAACCTTTAACTTTTCAGGTTTTAAATGATTAGCGAGATTAGTGCAATTCGTGACAAAAGATGATTTTGACTTTAAAGACTCTCTCGGTGCATCTCTTTTTCTAAAGCCCTGTGAAACTCTGTGGCCCAAATAGATTTTCTAATAAATTTAGTGATTTATCATAGTCCTTTTAAATAAAACTCGATTTAGATATAAAAAATTATGCTTTCTATACCAGAATAGCGGGTATACTGAGATCGACTGAATATGATATTTTTATGCAAGAGGAGGAGTACATTTAAATTACTGTTAAACTGTATTAAAAAGTATTTAATCTTATTTTTATTCTTAATACATCTTATGAAGTGTTGAAAGACTAGTGATTTTTATAATATTAGTATTTTAGGGACAATGGAGTTGTAGAATATATATAGAGTAAAATATAACATAGACTTTTGCAATTTACTTTAATTGTATTTTAATTATGCAGCTTGCAAAAAAAAATAAAAGGTGCTATACTTTTTTTAATAATTTATTTGGAGGTGTAACAAATGGGAGTTAGATTCACATGGTGGCAAAGCAAATGGTATACTCAAGCAACTAAATACGTGGATCAGGCTTGTCTGTTTGCTTAATAAATTATAGTATTGAATTAAATTTTGAATGGATACCTGTTCTTTAATGTGGAACAGGTTTTTTTGTTAAAATGCAGGCCTGGTCCATAATTTTGGAGCAGGCTTTTATTTTTTTAGATAAGGGGGATGAAATGGATAAAAAGATTATGAGGGCGTATACAACAGAGATGCTCGGAGATACGGAAACTCCCATAACGTTGTATAGAAAATATGTAGGAGATGGAGTTGGAGTGCTCCTAGAGAGTAAGGAGATACAAAAAGGAAGATATTCATTTATTGCAAAGGACCCGTTTGCAACTATAAAATCCAAAGATTATGATATATCACTAGAGGAAAACGGTGAGATAAAAACCGAGCATATGAGGGCACTGGACTTTGTTAAATCATATATAGAGAATTTTGTAATAGTAGATGGTGAAGACCTGCCGCTGATAGGCGGTGGATTTGGAACTGTAGCATACGACATAATAAGACAGTATGAAGATCTTCCAAATGAAAACCCAGATAATATAGGTGTTCCGGATGTACATCTGATGTTTATGAACCAATTATTGATATATGATCACTACCATCAAAAAATAAAAATTTTAGTTTTGGACGAGGATAATCTGTCCGGTGAAATAAGAGCCAAGGCCAAACTTAAAGCTATGAAAGAGGAGATTCTAAAACCGTATATACATACTGAGGAATCGGACAAAGAATATGGTATAAAGAGCATAAAAGCAAACACCAGCAAAGAGCAGTATATGGAAAACGTAGAAAAAGCAAAGCAGTATATATATGATGGAGATATATTTCAAGTGGTGCTTTCTAAAAAATGGGAGCTTGAAACTGATGAACATCCTTTCAATCTTTACAGAAAGCTTAGGTCGATAAATCCATCACCGTATCTGTTTTATATAAACTTCGGCGAATATCAGGTCGCAGGAAGTTCACCTGAAATGCTTGTAGAATTAAGGAAAGATAGAGTATTTACCTGTCCGATAGCCGGGACAAGAAGAAAGACAAATGATCCTAGTCTGGATGCGGAACTGGCAAAAGACCTTTTGGAAGATGAAAAAGAGAGAGCCGAGCATGTAATGCTGGTGGACTTGGGTAGAAACGACATGGGAAGGGTTTCTAAAGTTAAAAGTGTTAAAGTAACTGAATTTATGCAGGTACACAATTATTCCCATGTTATGCATTTGGTTTCCACAGTTGAAGGGGAGAAAAATGAAAAAGAGGATGCCTTTTCTGTACTTTCTTCATTCCTTCCTGCAGGGACACTGTCAGGTGCTCCTAAAATAAGAGCTATGGAGATAATAGATGAACTTGAACCTGAAAAAAGAGGAGTATATGGTGGTGCTATAGGGTATTTTTCATACAATGGTGATATGGACACCTGCATCGCGATACGTACAATGCTAATGAAGGGTGGAAAAGTATATCTGCAGGCTGGTGCCGGAATAACAGCCAAGTCAGACCCGGAAAAAGAGGACGAGGAGTGCGAAAACAAGATAAGGGCACTTGTAAAAGCCATAGAGGGGGAGATTTAAATGATACTTCTAATAGACAATTATGATTCTTTCACTTACAACCTCTACCAGTATCTAAGCGAACTGGACGAGGTAAAAGTTGTAAGAAATGATAAGATAGATATAGCCGGGATAGAAGAGCTGAACCCTGACAAAATAGTACTTTCTCCTGGACCGAAAACTCCAAGAGAAGCGGGTATATGTATAGATGTTATAAAACATTTTTATAATAAAGTGCCACTGCTGGGGATATGTCTTGGACACCAGGCTATGGGGGATGCTTTTGGAGCCGATATAGTACATGCAAAAGAACTTTACCATGGAAGATACAGTGAGATAACGCATGACGGTAAAGGTGTGTTTCAAGGGATAAGCCAAAATACCAAGGTTGCAAGGTATCACTCTCTGGCCATAAAAAAGGATACTCTTTCAGATGAATTTGAGATAAGCGCTGAAACAGAGGATGGCGAAATAATGGCAATAAGACATAAAGAATATAAAGTGGTGGGACTGCAGTTTCATCCGGAATCAATATACACGCCAGAAGGAATGAAGATGCTTGAAAACTTTATGAAACTTTAAGGGGGAAATATTTATGATTAGAGAAGCCTTGGATAAGGTGATAAAAGGAATAGACCTGAGTGAAGAAGAGATGAGAAACCTTATGGATGGTATAATGGACGGTGGATACTCTGATATATTGGTTTCAAGTTTTTTAACTGCGTTAAAGATAAAAGGGGAAAGTGTATCTGAAATAACAGGCGCGGCAAAAATAATGAGAAAAAAAGCAAAAAAAGTGAATTTAGATAGCTTTTATGCAATAGACACTTGCGGGACAGGTGGAGACGAAGCCAATACATTTAATATATCAACAGGAGTTGCCTTTGTGTGTGCGGCAGCAGACGTGCATGTTGTAAAACATGGGAACAGGGCAGTATCGAGTAAAAGTGGAAGTGCAGACGTATTAGAAGAACTTGGGGTAAATCTTACCCTTGACGAAAATAAGGTTGCAACGTGTGTAGAGGAGAAAAATATAGGTTTCTTTTTTGCACCTCACTACCATAGTGCAATGAAAAATGTTATCCACATAAGAAGAGAGCTCAAAATGAGGACAATTTTCAATATATTAGGGCCTCTTACAAACCCTGCAGGAGCAAAGGGACAGGTCTTGGGTGTTTTTGATCCTGAACTTACAGAAACAATGGCGAATGTGTTGAAAAAGCTTGGGACAGAGCATGCACTTGTAGTACACGGTGACGGTTTGGACGAGATAACTATAACCGGAAAAACGAAGGTGACTGAGCTGAAAAATGGTGAATTGAGAACCTACTATATTGAGCCGGAAGATTTTGGGATGAAAAGGGCTAACTTTAAGGATATAGAGGGAGGAACAGCCACTGAAAATGCGGATATACTAAGAGGTATTTTTAGTGGAGACTTGAAAAACGCTAAAAGAGATATCATAATATTAAACAGTGCAGCTGCTCTTTATGTTGGAAAAAAGGTTGGTAGCATAAGCGAGGGTGTGGCTATGGCCAAAGATCTTTTAGAAAGTGGAAAAGTGCTTTCTAAGATGGAAGATTTTGTAAAATTTACAAATGATGTGGAGGGAATATAGGTGATACTGGATAAAATAGTAGATCAGAAAAAGATAGACCTTGAAGACAGAAAGGCAGAACTTTCAATAGAGGAGATAAAAAAAGCTATAGCAGATATGGATAGCAGACCCAGCTTCTATGGCGCATTAAAAAAAGATGGTCTGTCCATAATAGGCGAGGTAAAAAAAGCTTCCCCTTCTAAAGGGATAATAAAAGCTGACTTTCACCCTGTGGACCTGGGTAAAAAATATGAAAGCTGCGTGGATGCGGTGTCGGTTTTAACCGAGGAAAAGTTCTTCCTTGGAAACCCGGATTACTTAAAAGCTGTAAATAGTGAAATATCCCTGCCTACAATCAGAAAGGACTTCATAATAGACGAGTATCAAATATACGAAGCGAAATATCTGGGTGCATCTGCTATACTTTTAATATGCGCCATATTGGATGTAGAAACTCTGAGAAGATTCAGGGAATTGGGTGAGAGCTTGGGTCTTGATTCGCTGGTGGAGTGCCACACAGAAGAAGAGGTGAAGATGGCGCTTGAGTCAGGAGCAAAAATAGTAGGAATAAACAACAGAAACCTGAAAACTTTTGAAATAGACCTGGAAACAACTGTGAAACTTTCAAAACTGATATCAGCAGATAAGGTTTTGGTTTCTGAAAGCGGGATACATACAGGTGAGGATATAAAAAAAATAAAGGACTGCGGTGTAGATGCAGTGCTGGTAGGGGAAAGCTTTATGGTCTCGGAAGATATGGCAGCCAAGGCTAAAGAGCTAAAGGGAGCTTTCGGGAGGTAAGTGATGGTAAATATAAAGGTCTGCGGACTGAAAAGAGTAGAAGATATAGATATGGTGAACGAGGTGAAACCGGAATTCGTAGGTTTTGTTTTTGCCAAAAGTACAAGGGAGGTCAGGCCTGAACTGGCAAAGGAACTCATAGAAAAATTGGACAAAGATATAAAAGCCGTCGGGGTATTTGTAAACGAAGACCCGGCCAAGGTAAATCACATAGCATCATACTGCGGATTGGACGTGGTGCAGCTGCACGGGGAGGAAGACCCTCTTTACTGCAAAAGGATAGAGTACCCAATGTGGAAAGCCATAGCTGTCAAGGATGAAAGTTCAATTCATAAACTGAAAAATTATCCTCTAGTGGAAGGATTTTTGCTGGATACATATTCAAAAGAAGTAAAAGGCGGAACTGGAAAAGCATTCAACTGGGACATAGTAAAGGACCTGCATAAAGATTATAAAATAATACTTGCAGGAGGATTAAAACCGGAAAATATAGCTGAAGCTATACAAACAGTACATCCTTACTGTGTTGATGTCAGCTCCGGAGTGGAAAAAGACGGGGTAAAAGACCAAGAGCTTATAACCAAGTTCGTAGAAAATGTCAGATCCACAAAGATATAAATTGGAGTTGGTTTTGTGGGGATAGAGTATCGCGAGATAGTACCCTGGGGCAGAAGCTTTGAAGAATACCTCCTGATGTTTTATCTGACAGAAAAAGATCTTGAAAAGAAGATTTTGGGATGCGGAGACGATCCAGCTTCATTTAACGCAGAAATGAAAAGAAGAGGATTTTCTTGTGTATCATTTGATCCGATATATACTTTTTCTAAAAACCAGATTGAGCATAGAATAACGGAAACATATGCAACAGTTTTAGAAAAAACAAGGGAAAACCAAGAGAAGTTTGTTTGGGAAAATATTAAAGATGTTGAAGAACTTGGGAAACTCAGAATGGGAGCTATGCAAAAATTTTTAGAAGACTATGAAGCGGGGAAATCAGAGAGCAGGTACATAGCAGGAAGACTCCCAAATTTGCCTTTTAAGGATAATAGCTTTCAACTTGCTATTTCTTCTAACTTTCTATTTCTTTATTCTGACAATCTATCATAGGAATTTCATATAGATGCCATAGAGGAGATTTTCAGGTTAACAAAGGAAGCAAGATTTTTTCCGATCCTTGATATGAATGGCGATGAGTCAAGACACTTAAAGCCTGTGTGCGAGCATTTTAAAGAAAAAGGGTATGATGTCCTGGTAAAAAAGGTTGATTACGAGTTTCAGAAAAATGGGAATCAATTGCTGATTATAAAAGAAAACAGTTTTAAAAAATAAAATTAGAGTATAGAAGAGGTGAGTGATTTAAATGTATACAAAATTTGGTCAATTCGGAGGGCAGTATGTCCCGGAAACACTTATGAATCCGCTAAGAGAGCTTGAAGAGGCTTATGACAAATATAAAAATGATCCTGAATTCAAAAAAGAGTTCGATTATTATATGAAATATTACGTAGGTAGAGAAAATCCACTTTACTTCGCCAAAAACCTTACCGAAAAACTTGGCGGGGCAAAAATATATATAAAAAGAGAGGACCTAAACCATACAGGGGCACATAAGATAAACAACGTTATAGGTCAGATAATGCTGGCAAAAAAAATGGGTAAAAAAAGGGTAATAGCAGAAACAGGAGCCGGTCAGCATGGTGTTGCAACTGCAACCGGGGCAGCACTTTTCAATCTTGAATGTGTGGTGTTTATGGGTGAAAAAGATATCGAGAGACAGCGTTTGAACGTATTCAGAATGGAGCTTTTGGGAGCAAAGGTTGTATCTGTTAAATCAGGAACTAAAACATTGAAGGATGCCACAAACGAGGCTATACGTGAATGGGTAAACAGAGCAGACGATACATTCTACGTTATAGGGTCTGTTGTAGGGCCGCATCCGTACCCTACAATGGTAAGAGATTTTCAGAGAATAATAGGGGACGAAGCGAAAAAACAGATATTAGAAGCTGAGGGTAGACTTCCAGATGCACTTGTTGCCTGTGTAGGTGGGGGGAGTAATGCAATGGGGCTATTCTACCCGTTTGTAGAGGATAAAGAAGTGGCTATGTACGGAGTAGAAGCTGGCGGACGTGGTATAGAAACAGGTGAACATGCTGCAGCTTTTGCAGAAGGGAGTGTAGGGGTACTTCACGGTATGAAAACCTATCTGCTTCAAGATGAAGACGGACAGATAAAGCCCGTACACTCGGTATCAGCCGGATTGGATTATCCTGGTGTAGGACCGGAACATTCATTCTTATTTGATACCGGCAGAGCTGAATATGTAAATATAAAAGATGATGAGGCTATTGAGGGGCTAAAAACACTTTCAAGGTTAGAGGGGATAATACCTGCACTTGAAAGTTCTCATGCAGTGGCATACCTTATGAAATTAGCGCCTAAAATGAAAAAAGACCAGATTATAATTTTAAATCTTTCAGGTCGTGGGGACAAGGATATGTACACAGTTTTTGATATTTTGAACAAGGAAAAAGAGGAAGGGGATAATTAATGAATAGGATAGAGAGAAAATTTCAAGAGCTCAAAACCAAAGGGGAAAAAGCCTTGATAACATATATAACCTGTGGGGATCCGAATATAGAGTTAACAGAAGAGTTTGTATATGCCAAAGAAAGATCCGGGGCGGATATAATCGAGCTAGGGATACCATTTTCTGATCCGCTTGCAGACGGACCTATAATACAGGCTGCTGCTACTAGAGCGCTTGAAAAAGGGATCAAGCTAAAAGATATATTCCAGTGTGTTGAAAATATAAGAAAAAACAGTCAAGTTCCTCTGGTTTTTATGGTATATTACAATACAGTTGTGAACTACGGGGAACTTAGATTTGTTGAAAAATGTGAGGAGATAGGTATAGATGGGATTATAATACCAGACCTTCCATATGAGGAATCAGTGGAGCTTAGAGCACATCTAAAATCAAAAGAACTTGCACTTATTCCACTTATAGCACCTAACTCAGGCGACAGAATAGAGAAGCTGGTGGAGGACGCAAAAGGGTTTATCTATTGCGTATCCTCGCTTGGAGTTACAGGTGTGAGAAATGAATTTGCAAAAACTATGAAGGACTATCTAAAAGCAGTTAAGGACAGCACCGATGTACCTGTGGCTGTTGGATTTGGATTTTCCAAGCCTGAAGACCTTGAAATAGTAAAAGAGGTCGTGGATGGGGTTATAGTTGGATCTGCAATAATAAAGTGTGTTGATGAGACATCACAGGATATTGCTTCACTTGAAAATCTGGTTTCAAAATTAAAAAATGCTCTATAGTGGGAGCCCCGTTTAAACGGGGCTCTTATTAAATAATTATCATATTTGACAAACAAAATATAAAGTGGTATAAATGACTGAGTATTTATTTTTACATAAGATCATTCGGAGGTGCAAAAATGGTTATTGAACCTAAAATAAAGGGGAGCCTATCCCTAACAGCTCATCCATACGGGTGTAGAGAAGCTGTTAGAAGACAGATAGAATACGTTCAAAATGCAAAACAATATAAAGGCAGCAAAAAGGTTTTGATAATTGGAGCATCATCTGGTTACGGGCTTGCAACAAGGATATCTCTTGCGTTTGGAGGAAGTAATTCCGATACAATAGGAGTATCTTACGAAACAGCCCCAACTGCTAGAAAAACAGGGACAGCCGGTTGGTGGAATAATCTCTACTTCAAAGAGGAAGCTGAAAAAAACGGATTAGTGGCTAAAAATTTTGTAGGAGATGCTTTTTCTGACGAAATGAAGGATGAAGTGGTTAAATATATAAAAGAAGAATTTGGGGGAAAGGTTGACCTGGTTGTTTACAGTTTGGCAAGTGGTGTAAGAAAGGACCCTAAAACCGGGATAACCTATAAATCATCCATAAAAAGCAGAACAGGGAATATAACTGGACCAACTCTTAATATACAGAAAGGGTGTTTAGAAGATAAGACAATGGAAAATGCCACTGATGAAGAGCTTGAAACAACTGTAAAAGTAATGGGTGGAGAAGACTGGAATTTATGGATAAAAGCTTTGTGTGAGGAAGGGGTTCTTGAAACAGGGTGTAAAACATATGCATATTCATATCTTGGCCCTGAATTGATTTCAGGTATTTATAGAGATGGAACTCTTGGGGCGTCTAAAAGGCATCTTGAAAAAACTGCAAATGAGTTAAGTGCTTATTTAAAAGAAAGAATAGATGGAGATGCTTATGTTTCTGTAAACAAGGCTCTTGTAACTAAGGCCAGTGCCTATATACCTATCTTCCCTCTTTATGCAGCAATGCTTTATAAGGTTATGAAGGAAATGGGAATACATGAAGGAACTATTGAGCAGACCCACAGACTCTTTGCAGACATGATATTTGGAGCTACGCCTGAAATTGATTCTGAAAGAAGAATAAGACCTGATAATTGGGAATTAAGAGAAGATGTACAGGAAAAAATAGGTGAAATTTTAAAAGATATAAACTATGACAACTTTAAAGAGTTAAGTGATTACAAAGGT
The DNA here is from genome assembly GCA_963668015.2 of uncultured Ilyobacter sp. Classification (GTDB taxonomy): domain Bacteria; phylum Fusobacteriota; class Fusobacteriia; order Fusobacteriales; family Fusobacteriaceae; genus Ilyobacter_A. Next base: position 63,536 of record CAXXCR010000023.1, read on the forward strand.
TATGTAGACGACTTTTTAAACATGAATGGTTTTGGATTTGATAATGTAAACTATTCTGAAGATATAGATCTTTCCAAACTTTCACAGTTGAGACCATAAAAGCCACCCTAAGGGGAGGCTTTTTTTATAAAATTGCATAAACTCTTGACAAAATATTCATAAAAGTATTAAGATATACTTGATAAAATTAGATAGAAAGGGGAATGTTATGCATAAACAGGATTGGGAACAGGAATTATATGACAATACATTTGAAAAAATTTATTCAGGACTTGAAAGGGAATTAGAAGAGGGGACTCTTGATTTAGTAGAAGTGAAGGCTTCTTTAGATACTATGTATTCATCAGAAGATGGATTGATACATAGAGCAGAAACAAAATGGATAGATCACAATGCAACAGTTGCTGCATATGAAGCAATGAGGGTAAGATTAGAAAAAATGAATAAATAATAAAAAATGGAGCCGATGGCTCCATTTTTTATTTTGCTGTACTTGTTTTTATTTCAATTTCATTTTTCTTTTTCAATTTCAACTCTTCAAAATACTGTTTGGTTTCACTTATTATAACAGGGCTAAGTCCGATAAGTGCAATTAAGTTTGGAACAGCCATTAAACCGTTCACTATATCTGCTATTATCCAGATAAGATCTAATTTTAAGAATGCACCAGAAGCAACAAGTGCGATATAGATGTATTTATAAGGTCTGATTCCTTTTACTCCGAAAAGATACTCAACACATCTTTCTCCGTAATAGTTCCAACCAAGTATAGTTGTAAATGCAAAGAATAAAAGCCCGATAGTTACTATATATTGACCAAGCATAGGAGAAAAACCTGATTTGAACGCATATGTTGTCATAGCAGCTCCAGCAAGATCAGAGTTCCAAGCACCTGTAAGTATAAGAACCAATCCTGTCATTGTACAGATTATAATCGTATCAAAGAAGGTTCCCGTCATAGATATAAGTCCTTGTCTTACACAAGAGTTTGTTTTTGCAGCAGCAGCGGCGATAGGTGCACTACCTAGTCCAGACTCATTAGAAAAAACTCCTCTGGCGATACCACTTCTCATAGCTGTCATAACAGTTGCACCCAAAAATCCCCCAAATGCAGCTGAAGGAGTAAAAGCACTTTTTAATATCAATGAAATAGTTCCAGGAAGCAGGCTCGCATTTAAAGAAAGTATTATAATTGATCCCAAGATATAGAATCCTGCCATAAAAGGAACTACACGTTCTGCTACGGCAGATATGCTTTTTATTCCGCCAAGTGTAACCATAGTTACTAATACTGTAACTACAACTGCAGTCACGATAACCGGGATATTAAATGATATTTTTGCAGCCTGAGTTATTGCATTTACTTGTGGAAATGTACCTATACCGAAAAAGGCAACGCCTATACCGAATATTGCAAACATCTTTGCAAGAAATTTATTTCCAAGACCTTTTTCGATGTAGTACATAGGTCCACCAGACATTTGTCCGTTTTCGTCTTTAACTCTATATTTTACAGCTAAAAGACCTTCGGCATATTTAGTGGCCATACCAAAGAAAGCAGCAATCCACATCCAAAATAAAGCTCCAGGTCCACCTGCTTTTACAGCAGTAGCTACCCCGACGATATTTCCAGTACCTATAGTTGCGGAAAGTGCTGTACAAAGAGCAGCGAAACTGGAAACGTCTCCTTCGGACTTATCTGAGAGGTTCTCTTCTTTTGTGAATAGGTATTTAATTGCCAACGGTAATTTTAATATTTGAAGTAAGCCAAGTCTTAAAGTGAGGTAAAATCCTGTACCCACGAGAAGAATAAGAAGCGGTGGGCCCCAGACCCAAGAATCGATGGTGCTAAAAAAGTTTAACAAATTTGACATAAAATAAATCCTCCTTAAAATTAAAAATTTAGGAGGAGGTTTTGAATTATATATTTAACAATAATTCTACCCCCTGTCCTTTTACCTGAGAGATTCATCTGGAAAACCCAGACTTGCTCCTTCGGTGCTCTTATACTAAGAGTCTCTCCAGAGGCTCGTCCAGTATGAGTCCTCATCCAGTAAAACTGGAAGCCTGAAAGATTTACTTCTTCGGCGGTCTTAAAACACTCTCCTCATACCTTCATCCGAACTTCAATATTACAGAGGTAATTATATTAAAAAAAATAGATTAAATCAAGATAAAAAATAAAAAAAATCGAATTAAGCTATTTTTTATAATGTTTTTATAATTCATTTAATAAAATATCTATAAATAAAAGACAGCCATACGGCTGCCTTAAACTTAGATTGTTGTATTAAATTCTGCTTTACTTTTTGTTTTTAATTTTAATTCTTCAAAATACTGTTTGGTTTCACTTATAACAATAGGACTGAGTCCGATAAGTGCAATTAAGTTTGGAACAGCCATTAAACCGTTGAAGATATCTGCTATTATCCAAATGATTTCCAGCTTTAAGAATGCACCGCAGGCAACAAGTGTGATATAGATGTATTTATAAGGTTTGATTCCCTTTACACCAAAAAGGTATTCAGCGCATTTTTCACCATAATAATTCCAACCAAGTATAGTTGTAAATGCAAAGAATAAAAGCCCGATAGTCACAATGTACTGCCCGACTATTGGTGATAGAGTCGATTTAAATGCGTATGTTGTCATAGCAGCTCCAGCAAGATCGGAGTTCCAAGCACCTGTAAGTATAAGAACCAATCCTGTCATTGTACAGATTATAATCGTATCAAAGAAGGTTCCTGTCATAGATATAAGTCCTTGTCTTACACAAGAGTTTGTTTTTGCAGCAGCAGCGGCGATAGGTGCACTACCTAGTCCAGACTCATTAGAAAAAACTCCTCTGGCGATACCACTTCTCATAGCTGTCATAACAGTTGCACCCAAAAATCCCCCAAATGCAGCTGAAGGAGTAAAAGCACTTTTTAATATCAATGAAATAGTTCCAGGAAGTAGACTGGCATTTAAAATAAGTATGACAAGCGAAGACAAAATATAGAATCCTGCCATAAAAGGAACTACACGTTCTGCTACGGCAGATATGCTTTTTATTCCGCCAAGTGTAACCATAGCTACTAATACTGTGATTACAACCGTAGTTATTATAACCGGGATATTAAATGATATTTTTGCAGCCTGAGTTATTGCGTTTACCTGTGTGAAGGTACCCATTCCGAAAAATGCTACTGCGACTCCGAATAGTGCAAACATCTTTGCAAGAAATTTATTTCCAAGACCTTTTTCGATGTAGTACATAGGCCCACCAGACATTTGTCCGTTTTCGTCTTTAACTCTATATTTTACAGCTAAAAGACCTTCGGCATATTTAGTGGCCATACCAAAGAAAGCAGCAATCCACATCCAAAATAAAGCTCCAGGTCCACCTGCTTTTACAGCAGTAGCTACCCCGACGATATTTCCAGTACCTATAGTTGCGGAAAGTGCTGTACAAAGAGCAGCGAAACTGGAAACGTCTCCTTCGGACTTATCTGAGAGGTTCTCTTCTTTTGTGAATAGGTATTTAATTGCCAACGGTAATTTTAATATTTGAAGCAAGCCAAGTCTTAAAGTGAGGTAAAATCCTGTACCCACGAGAAGAATAAGAAGCGGTGGGCCCCAGACCCAAGAATCGATGGTGCTAAAAAAGTTTAACAAATTTGACATAAAATAAATCCTCCTTAAAATTAAAAATTTAGGAGGAGGTTTTGAATTATATATTTAACAATAATTCTACCCCCTGTCCTTTTACCTGAGAGATTCATCTGGAAAACCCAGACTTGCTCCTTCGGTGCTCTTATATTAAGAGTCTCTCCAGAGGCTCGTCCGATATGAGTCCTCATCCAGCAAAACTGAACGCCTGAAAGATTTACTTCTTCGGCGGTTTTAAAACGCTCTCCTCATACCTTCATCCGAACTTCAGTAATCAAGCATAGATACTGTTTAAAATTTGAAAATAAGTCTTGAAGTTTAAAAACAGAGACCTGTATTGTGTATAAAGACTATTATAATAAAAAAATAGGATTAAATCAAGATTAAAAAAGGCAGGAGAATAATCTCCTGCCATGTATCGTGCATTATTGTGTATTAAATGGCTTTAATACCCTTTTAATACATATCTAAGCTGCTGTAAATTTTATTCGAAGTTTTTTCTTTCAACAATCCCTCTTTATATGCGTTAAGAAGGCTTTTTAAATCATCAATTTTTTCTTTTATGACAGCACCTGTATCGGTATCTCTAACTTTTTTTCTCGTAGTTTTTTCCAATACGTTTATAGAGGATACTATATCTTGTCCATCAGAAATAGCTTTTTCCAAGCCTGCGAAATGACTATGTGATGCAAGTCGTAGTCCGTAGGAGTTGGATATAAGGGTATATCCTGCAATACCTGTCTGATCGTGGTAGGCGCTTGAAAAACCACCGTCTATAACCAGAAGTCTTCCGTTGGCCTTTATAGGGCTTTCCCCTTTTTTTACTTTTACAGGGGTGTGTCCGTTTATTATATGTCCTTCAAAAGGATCCAGATCAAAGACTTTTAATAATTTTATGCAGAAGTCTTCATTTTCCCTTAAAGTGAAATAAGGGTTTTTAGGCTCTGTACGTGCCTGTACATCTTCTATGAAATAGTTCTCAAATGTAGTCATACGATTTTTACCGAATACCGGAGATATTTTCCCTCTCCAAAGGTACCAGAGCCAGTCTCTGTAATCCTCACCGGTTTTAGGATTGAAGAATGCTTTTCTCACAAGTTCGTCGAATTTATCCAAAAGCGCCTTTCCTTTATATGATTCACCTAATATTTTAAGACTAAGACATTCCCCTTTGCTATCTACTGGGATACATCCATGATATAGCAGGTTGCCGTTATAACTTCTGTATACAGAACCGTTTGTATACAGGAAGTAAGCATGTTTTTGCAGTTTTTCGCTGTTTTTGAAATAGAATGTCATCTTATTAATGAGTTCTCTTTCTTCTTTTGTCAGCTCAAAAGGTTTTTTAGGGTCTATAGTTGGAAAATTTATACTGCTGAGTTTGTGCTCTTTTCCGTCTATAACTACAGTTCCTTTTTCATAATCTATGTGCTCAAGATAAGACTGGTCATCCATATCGAATTCTTTTCTTTTTCTTATAAGACGGCTTTCCAGTTTGAACTGTATAACCGAGATGGCCTTATGCATCTGTGCTAGAAGATATTTGTCCTGTTCTTCGTATATCTGTTTTTTTGTGAGCCTGGGTGCAAACTCATTGCAAGGGTCATCTTTGTAGACCTCCATGGCAAATCTGGCCAGCGGGAACAAGCTTATTCCATAACCCTCGTCCAGAGTTTCCAAGTTACCGTAACGAAGCGACACTCTAAGTGCTGTGGCCACCAGTGCTTTTTGTCCCAGGGCGGCACCCATCCATAGGATATCATGGTTTCCCCATTGGACGTCACAGTTATGATGCTTTATAAGTTCGTCCATCACTATATGTGCCCCAGGTCCTCTGTCGTAGATGTCTCCTATTATATGCAGTTTATCCACGGCAAGCCTTTGTATTAGCTTTGAAATGGAAATGATGAACTTGTCGGCTGTGCCAATCTCTATTATTGTGTTGACGATTTGGTTGTAGTACTCCTCTTTGTTAAGCTGATTACTTTTAAGGTGCAGAAGCTCCTCGATTACATAAGCAAAATCTTTAGGAAGAGCCTTTCTAACCTTGGAACGCGTGTATTTGGAGGATACGACTTTACAGATGCTTATCAGCCTGTAGATATTTACACGGTACCAATCCTCCATGTTTTCCATCTCACCTTTAATTCTATCGATATTTTGTTCAGGATAGAAAATAAGTCTTGCCAAGTTTTTCTTCTCTTCAGTTGAAATTCTATATCCAAATACATCTTCTATTTTAAGCTTCAAAACCCCGGAAGCAGTTCTAAGTATATGGGTAAACGCCTCATACTCTCCGTGTATATCAGTCAGAAAGTGTTCGGTAGGCTTTGGAAGGTTTAAGATCGCCTGAAGGTTGACAATCTCTGAGCAGACCATACCTATACTCGGATATTGACTGGAAAGTAGTGTTAAATAATTTAAATCCCTCATAATACCCCCTTTTACAATTTTACAATGATATACGTTAAGTATATCCCATTTTTAGTTAAATGTTAACTAAAAATATGTAAAATCAGTGCATCGTGAAGGATTTATAAGTTAATTTCATACTGCGCTATAAAAATATTCTAAAAAATATACAAATTTAAAGCAGTAATCAAGTGAGGGCGTATTCTATTTTATCTGTAAAGCTTTTAAATTCTTTTAAAATTAATAAAACGGTTGCTAAAAAATCACTTATGGGTTGAGTAGAAAAAATTCCTGTTGTTTTCAGATAGAGTGGGATAGATGTAAACGGAATTAATAGTATGACTATTAAAGTAATAACACTTGATCCTGTAGGTTTTCCAATTGACTGAAAAAATCATTCGACTTAATCATTTTCATCTACTCCTTTCGGCATACTTTTTTGAATCTTATTAATAATATTTATTGTAGGAAACACTTCATCATCTATGATTTCTTCGATATTTTTAAGACATTTGGCATGATATTAGGTAACGTATTTTGTTTCATATTTTACCCCTTTTTCTGTCAATTTAATTAACGTGATACGTTTATCAGGTTCAGATTTATAATTTTTAATAACATCTCTTTAAACCAGTTCATTGATCAGTTTAGTAACACTTGGGGCTGTAATATTAAGTTTTTTACTGATATCACTACTCTTACCTCATCCTTAGTTTGCCCGAGTTCATATAGAGCGTCGATGACGTAAATATTCCGAGGTTTCATTTGCTCAGGCAGTTCAGGCATAGTTTCTATAACTTTTTCATTGATTTTTCATCCAATAAAATCACCTCACTCCGTAATATAGTTAACAAAAGTAATTACATTACGGAGTCTTATTATTTGTCAATTTTTTTAAAACTGTATACTGAGCACTAAAAAGAATATAAATATTTTTCTTCAAAATCGGGATTATACTTACAGCTTAAAACAGAAAATATAGTATGAGAAAAGTTTTAAAATAAATAACTTATATAAAAAGTTAAATGAGAATTATAAAATTGGTAATTGTAAATATTTTATTGTGAGATTGAAATTATTTCTCCTTAAATAAAAAAAGGCTATTGCAAAAATATCGAATAATTTTGCAATAGCCAATATTATTCAGTTTAAATTTATTTTACATATGTAAGCCAGTTCTCATCAAGAATGAACTCGCCTCTTACAATTTTAAAATAAAGATCTTGGATTTTTTCAGTAACTGGTCCTCTTTCTCCAGCACCGATTTTTATTCCGTCGATAGATGAAACAGGTGTAACTTCTGCTGCAGTTCCTGTTAGGAAGATTTCGTCAGAAACGTATAGGAACTCTCTTGGGATATTTTGTTCTTTTACCTCATACCCTAGGTGATCGGCGATTTTCATAATTGTATCACGTGTGATACCTACAAGTGCAGAAGCTGTAATCGTAGGGGTGTAGATAACCCCGTCTCTGATTGCAAATAGGTTTTCCCCACTTCCTTCGCTGACATTCCCTTGGTAGTCAAGAGCTATACCTTCATCATAACCATTTTCAAGAGCTTCCATTTTTATAAGTTGTGAGCTAAGGTAGTTTCCTGAAGCTTTTGCCATTGTAGGCATAGTATCTGGAGCAAGCCTTCTCCAAGAAGACGTCTGAGCTTTTATTCCGTATCTAAGAGCATCCTCTCCAAGATATGCTCCCCATTCCCATGCAGAGACCATAACGTTTACAGGGCAAGTGAGAGGGTTTACACCAAGCTTTGCATATCCTCTGAATATAAGAGGTCTGATGTAAGAACCAGTCAGGCTGTTTGCGTTTAAAACCTCTAATATAGCATCCCTAACCTCTTCCTGAGTGAAAGGGACCTCAGTTCTATAAATTTTACATGAATCAAAAAGTCTTTGAATGTGCTCATCTAATCTGAAGATAGCTGCTCCGTTTGGAGTTTCATAAGATCTGATCCCTTCGAAGAAACCGCTTCCGTAGTGTACAACATGCGAAAGAACGTGTATTTTAGCATCATCATGGTCAACTAATTTTCCATCCATCCAAATTTTTTGAGTATTTATCATTTTTTATTCCTCCCTTTTATACTTTTATATATATAATTATCAAAAATTTTTTATAAATTTATTTGATTTGTTTTGCTATAATAACTGTCTGCGCTGCAGGGTTATTATAGTGGACATAAAACATATTTTCATTATATAATAAGCAGGGTTCCTTGTAAATACACAGTATATTAAAATATTTTTAGGAACCGTATATGCTTATTTAATCATGAGTGTATATCATTATCTAAACTTATCGTGAGTGATTTTTTAAGAGTTAAATATTTTTATTAATTTCATAGACTATATATTAAAGAAGTTAAAAATGGTTAAATTCATTATTATATATTTTTAATATTGTAGACTTACTGCAAATATTTTAAATTTTTTTAATTATAAAACAATAAGATGAGGTGAAAGCAATGAGAAGTGACAAAATGAAAGCAGGAGTAAAGAGAGCTCCACACAGGTCATTACTAAAGGCATTAGGATTAACAAACGAGGAAATTTCAAGACCGATAATAGGTATAGCAGGATCATATAATGAAATAATCCCAGGACACATACACCTCAGAACTATTATAGATGCAGTTAAGGCTGGAGTGCGGCTCGCAGGGGGCGTCCCGCTCGAATTTGGAACAATAGGAGTTTGTGATGGGATCGCAATGAACCATGAGGGAATGAAGTACTCACTGGCTACAAGAGGAATAATTGCTGATTCTGTAGAGGCAACAGTAAAAGCAACACCTTTTGATGCGCTTGTACTTATACCAAATTGTGATAAAGTGGTACCAGGTATGCTTATGGCGGCGGCAAGGCTTAACATCCCAAGTATAGTTGTAAGTGGTGGGCCGATGCTTGCGGGTACTTTTATGGATAAAAAGATAGGACTTAGCAACGTTTTTGAATATGTAGGAGAATATGAAAAAGGGAATATGTCGGCAGAAGAGCTTGCTTGCGTAGAAGACAGTGCCTGTCCTACTTGCGGATCATGTTCTGGTATGTACACGGCTAATACAATGAACTGTCTTACAGAGACAATGGGGATGGCTCTTCCAGGAAACGGAACTATACCGGCAGTTTTCTCTGAAAGGGTAAGGCTTGCAAAAGAAACTGGTATGCAGGTTATGAAACTTATAGAAGCAGATCTTAAACCAAGAGATATAATGACTAGGGAAGCATTATTAAATGCTGTTGCGGTAGATATGGCACTTGGAGGTTCTACAAATACTTCATTACACCTGCCTGCGATTGCACATAGTGCTGGTGTGGAACTTACGCTAGAGGACTTCGAAGATTACAGTCAAAAAGTACCTCAAATATCAAAGTTATCACCGTCAGGTAAATATTTTATTGAAGATTTAAATGCTGCCGGTGGAATAACTGCTGTTTTAAATAGATTAGATGAAAAAGGTCTGCTTTTCGATACAAAATCTGTTACTCTTAGCACTATGAAAGAGTTAGCTGCTAAAGGGAAAGTAGTAGATACTGATGTAATCAGAACTTTTGACAACCCTGTATACAGCACAGGTGGATTGGCAGTACTAAAAGGAAACATTGCACGTAATGGATGTATAGTAAAAGAGGGTGCAGTTTCTCCAAAAATGATGAAGCACACAGGACCTGCCAGAGTATTTGAGTCCGAAGAGGATACAATAGAAGCTATATTAGCTGGAAAAATTAAAAAAGGCGATGTAATTGTAATAAAATATGAAGGACCTAAGGGTGGCCCTGGTATGAGGGAGATGCTTGCACCAACTGCAACAATAGCAGGTATGGGATTAGACGAAGATGTAGCACTTATAACAGACGGAAGATTTTCTGGAGCTACTAGAGGAGCATCGATAGGACACGTATCACCTGAGGCTGCAAACGGAGGAGAAATAGCAGTTGTAAGAGAAGGTGATATCATAGAGATAGATATTCCAAATAGAAGCATAAACGTCAAATTAAGTGATGAAGAGATAGAAAAAAGAAAAGAAGAACTTCCTGAATTTGAACCAAAAGTAAAAGAAGGATACCTAGTCAAGTATGCAAAATTTGTTAGCTCAGCAGACAAGGGAGCTATCGAAGAGTTATAGAAGGGAGTTTTAATGTTAGAACTGAAGAAGTTTAAAGATGCTAGAAAGAGGTTAGTAGGAGTTGTAAGAAAAACGGAATTAATGAAGAGCAGTATTTTCAGCGAGGAGTGTGGAAATACTGTATATTTGAAACCTGAAAACCTCCAGGAAACAGGAGCCTTTAAAATAAGAGGAGCGTATAATAAAGTCTCTCAGTTAAGTGACGAGCAAAAGAAGAGGGGACTTATAGCATCTTCTGCCGGAAACCATGCACAAGGTGTTGCTTATGCAGCACAAAAGCTTGGAGTAAAGGCAACTATTGTTATGCCAAAGCCTACACCACTTATAAAAGTGGAGGCAACAAAAAAATATGGAGCTAATGTCGTCTTGGCAGGGGAAGTTTATGACGAAGCTTACAGGGAAGCTAGAAGACTGCAAGAAGAAAATGGATATGAGTTTGTGCATCCTTTTGATGACGAAGATGTCATTGTGGGACAGGGAACCATTGCTTTAGAAATATTGGAAGAACTACCTGAAGCTGACATAATAATGGTTCCAGTCGGCGGCGGCGGATTAGTGGCAGGAATAGCTGCATGTGCAAAAAAAATTAACCCAAACATAAAAGTAGTAGGAGTTGAGCCGGAAGAGGCGTCGTGTCTAAAGTTGGCAATAGAGAGCGGAGGACTTGTGGAGCTTGAAAAAGTCCATACAATCGCCGATGGCGCAGCTGTAAAAATTGCCGGAGAGAAACCTTATGAAATAGCAAGGGAGTATATTGATGAAATTGTAACAGTATCTGATTATGAATTGATGGATTCATTTCTGGTACTCTTGGAAAGGCATAAAATGGTAGCTGAAAATGCTGGGATATTGCCACTTGCAGGACTGAAGAAAATAAAAGAAAAAGGTAAAAAAGTGGTGTGTATCGTGAGCGGCGGGAATATAGATGTTCTTACAATTTCTTCCATGATAACAAAAGGACTTGTGGCAAGGGGGAGAATATTTAGATTTTCAGTTGATTTGACTGATAAACCAGGACAATTATTAAAAGTCTCTGAGATACTGGCAAAAGAAAATGCCAACGTAGTCAAATTAGATCATAATCAGTTTATAAATCTGGATAGATTTACGCAGGTTCAACTGGATGTCACAGTTGAAACAAACGGTGAAAAACATATTAGGGAGATTATAGCTGCTTTTCACAAAGAAGGGTATGAAATTAGGAGAAACTATTAACCTCCCATTTTTGTAGAATGGAGTTAGGAGGAAGTATTTATGAATACAATAAATGGAGCCAGAGTTTTACTGGAAACATTGAAAAGAGAGGGAGTTACAGATATATTTGGTTATCCTGGTGGAAAGGTAATACCAATATACAATGAACTTTATGACTTTAAAGGGGTACACCATATACTTACAAGACATGAGCAGGGAGCATCTCACGCAGCAGATGGATATGCCAGAGTAACTGGGAAAGTAGGTGTATGTCTTGCGACTTCTGGTCCAGGTGCGACAAACCTGATTACAGGGATTATGACAGCATATATGGACTCTGTTCCAATGGTTGCCATAACAGGACAGGTCGCTACAAATATGATAGGAAAAGATGCGTTTCAGGAATCGGATATAACAGGTATAACAATGCCGGTAACAAAGCACAACTATCTGGTTAAAGACTTAAGGGATATACCTAGAATAGTAAAAGAAGCTTTTTATATAGCAAAAACAGGAAGACCGGGACCTGTGCTTATAGATATCCCGTCAGATATACAGATGCAAAAAATGGACTTCAATGAATTTGACAGACTATATAAACAGCCTTTAAAGCTTGAGAGCTACTCGCCAAACTACGAGGGGCATCCAAAGCAGATTAAAATGGCTGCTAAGCTTATAAACTCAGCAAAAAGGCCGTTGATACTTGCGGGTGCAGGTGTAATCAAGTCAGGGGCATCCAAAGAACTTATTGATTTTATAGAGAAAGCAGATATTCCTACTGCAATGACACTGTTAGGTTTGGGATCAATTCCTTCAACTCACGAACTGTCTTTAGGAATGCTTGGAATGCACGGGACAGTTGCTTCAAACTATGCAGTTTACGAAGCAGATCTTTTAATCGCTATTGGAATGAGATTTGACGATAGGGTTACAGGGAAACTGGAAGAATTTGCACCAGACTCAAAAATAATTCATATAGATATAGATCCAGCAGAAATAGGAAAGAACAAAAAACCTGACGTACCTATAGTTGGAGACATAAAAAATGTACTATCAAAACTGATCGAGAAAGTAAAGGAAAGGGAAAAAGATGAGTGGTTTGAACAGGTGACGGAGTGGAAAAACGAGTATCCTATGACCTATGAAAAATCGGAAACTGAGATAAAACCTCAACAGGTTATAGAGAAAATCAGTGAGATCACAGGTGGAAACGCAATCATAGTAACTGATGTGGGGCAACATCAAATGTGGACTGCACAGTACTATAACTTCAATAAACCGGAAGCATTCTGCAGCTCTGGAGGAGCGGGGACTATGGGTTATGGTCTGCCGGCAGCACTTGGTGCAAAGGTAGGGAAACCTGATGAAACAGTAATTGCGGTTGTAGGAGACGGTGGAGTACAGATGACAGCACAAGAACTTATGACGCTTGCACACTTTAATATACCTGTAAAAGTTGTTATACTAAACAACTCATACCTTGGAATGGTTAGACAGTGGCAGGAACTGTTCTTTGACAACAGATACTCATCTGTAGACTTAGAAATAAGTCCTGATTTCGTAAAACTTGCTGAAGCATACCAGTTAAAAGGTGTCAGAATCGAAAAACCTGAAGATCTGGACAGAGTTTTAAGAGAAAATCTGAATAGCAATGAGCCTGTTCTGTTTGACATAAAAGTATCTAAAGAGGAAAACGTACTTCCTATGGTTCCTTTAGGGAAGGCTGCCCACGTAATGATAGGTAAGAAGGGGGAATTATAATGAGACATATTATTTCAATAATAGTTGAAAACAAACCCGGTGTTCTTACCAGGATTTCAGGACTTTTCAGCAGGAGAGGTTTTAACATTGAGAGCCTTTCTGTTGGAGTTACTGAAAATCCGAAACACTCGAGGATGACAATAATTGTAGAGGGGGACCAGGATGTCTTAGAGCAAATCCAAAAACAACTCTACAAACTGGTGGACACGTTAAAAGTAATTGATCTTCCGCCTGAAACATCTGTCGGAAGAGAGTTGATAATGGTGAAAGTAAACGCAGATAAAAGCGTAAGATCTGAAGTTATTCAGATAACAGATATATATAGAGGTAGAATTGTCGATGTAGGCGAAAACGTTTTAACTGTCGAGCTGACAGGTGAAGATGGGAAGCTAAATGCATTCATCAATATGATGTCTAAGTTCGGGATAAAAGAATTGGTTAGAACAGGTAAAGTAGCCCTACACAGAGGAAGCAAAACAGTTATTTAACTGAGAATTAAAAATTAATTTTAGAATGGGAGATAATTTAGAATGGCAAAAATATATTACGAGAAGGATTGTAACTTCGATCTTTTAAAAGGGAAAAAAATAGCTGTAATCGGATACGGTAGCCAAGGGCACGCACACTCTTTAAACCTAAAAGACAGTGGAGCAGACGTAACAGTAGGTCTTAGAAAAGGAAGCAAGTCTTGGGCAGTAGCAGAAGAAGCAGGATTAAAAGTTGCAACAGTAGCAGAAGCATCAACAGGAGCGGATATAGTAATGATCCTTACTCCAGATGAAGTGCAAGCATCTGTATACAAAAATGAGATCGCACCAAACCTAAAAGAGGGAGCTTACCTAGGATTCGGACACGGATTCAACATCCACTACGGACAAATCGTACCTAGAGAAGACGTAAACGTGTTCATGACAGCACCAAAAGGTCCAGGACACATGGTAAGAAGAACATATACAGAGGGAAGCGGAGTGCCTTGTCTAATAGCAATCCACCAAGACCCTGCAGGAGATACAAAAGAGATCGCGCTAGCATGGGCGTACGGAGTAGGTGGAGCTAGATCAGGAATTCTAGAAACAACGTTCCCACAAGAAACAGAAACAGACTTATTCGGAGAACAAGCAGTACTTTGTGGAGGGGTAACAGAGTTAATGATCGCAGGATTCGAAACTCTAGTAGAAGCAGGATATGATCCAACAAACGCATACTTTGAGTGTGTACACGAAATGAAATTAATAGTAGACCTAATATATGAAAAAGGATTCCAAGCGATGAGAGACTCAATCTCAAACACAGCTGAGTACGGAGACTACATCACAGGACCAAAAGTAATAACAGATGAATCAAGACAAGCGATGAAAGAAGTTCTAAAAGACATCCAAGAAGGAAAATTCGCAAGAGACTTCATCTTAGAGACTCAAGCAGGAATGCCATTTATGCATGCAAAGAGAACAAGAGGAACAGCACATCAAATAGAAAAAGTAGGAAACGAACTAAGATCTATGATGTCTTGGATCAAAAAATAGTAGATATTTAGAAAGCAGATAAGCTAGGAGGACTAATTATGTCAAGAAGGATAAAGATATTTGACACGACATTAAGAGACGGTGAACAAGCACCGGGAATAAATTTGAACATAAAAGAAAAAATAATGATAGCAAAGCAGTTGGAAGCTTTGGGAGTAGACGTAATAGAAGCAGGGTTTGCAATATCGTCAAACAACGACTATGAAGCTGTAAAGGCTATAGCAAAAGAGATAAAAACATCTTCAGTAGCCAGCCTTTGTAGATCTAAAAAGATGGATATTGACCGTGCCTGGGATGCTCTTAAGTATGCTGCAAAACCAAGACTGCATGTCTTCATAGCTACTTCTGAGGTACACATGAAGTATAAGCTTGAAATGACAAAAGAAGAGGTAATGCGTGACGCAGTAGAGATGGTTGCATACGCTAGTTCACTTTGTGACGATGTAGAGTTCTCAGCAGAGGACGGCTACAGAAGTGACCCTGAGTTCCTTTGCGAACTTTTCGAAAAAGTAATAGAAGCTGGTGCAAAAACAATAAACATCCCGGATACAGTAGGGTACGCACTTCCAAATGAATATGCAGATTTTATATCTTATATAATAAAAAATACAAAGGGTATGGACAAAATAGATGTCAGCGTACACTGTCACAATGACTTAGGACTTGCAGTTGCAAACAGTTTAGCAGGTGTAGGGGCAGGTGCAACTCAAATAGAGTGCGCAATAAACGGCTTGGGAGAAAGAGCAGGAAACGCAGCTTTAGAAGAACTTGTTATGGCTGTTAGAACCAAGCAGAGTTCATTAGATTTTACAACTGGAGTAAATACAGAACACATCTATAGAACAAGTAAACTTGTGAGCTCGCTTACAGGGGTAGCTGTTCAACCAAACAAAGCCATAGTTGGAGCAAATGCATTTGCACATGAATCTGGAATCCATCAGGCGGGAGTACTTAAAGAAAAAAGTACTTACGAGATAATGACACCTGAGTCAATTGGTTTAATCCAAGAGACAAATCTAGTACTAGGAAAACACTCAGGAAAACATGCATTTGAATCACACTTAAAAGATATGGGGATAGTTTTGGAAAAAGAAGAGCTTATGGAAGCTTTCAACAAATTCAAAGAACTTACAGACAAGAAGAAAACTATTACCAATAAGGATATAGAAGCTATTGTCAATGCAAAAACATATTTTGAAGAATTATACAAACTAGCATCTTTCCAAATAAATTCAGGAAACAAAATGCTTTGTACAGCAGCTGTACAGATGGAAAAAGGTGACGGTGAGTTTATCACAGAAGTTGCAGTTGGAGATGGGTCTATAGACGCAGCTTTCAAAGCTGTTGAAAGAGCTATAGGAATGAAAATAAAACTAAGAGACTACGCAATAAAGTCTGTAACAGACGGCAAAGATGCTCTTGGTGAGGTGACTGTAAAAATAGAAAATAAAGACGAAAGACTTATAGTTGGAAAAGCTATCGATGAAGACGTTATGGAAGCAAGTATTAAAGCATATATCAGTGCTATAAATAAAATGCTTGATGAAGAAAAATAAGTTCTTAAAAATTAGGTTTTGGCCTAGGCCTAAACCTAATTTTTAAACTGTAAATTACAGCAAATATGGGAGAACAGGCTTACTCTAAAAAACTTATGTTAGGAGAAAAAAAGCTATGGTGAAAATATCAATATTTGACTCTACACTGAGAGATGGAGCGCAAGGAGAGGGAATATCTTTTTCAGTAGAAGATAAGCTTAAGATTGTAAAAGCTCTCGACGAACTTGGAATTTCATATATTGAAGCAGGAAACCCAGGATCAAATCCAAAAGACCTGGAGTTTTTTCAAAGATTAAAAGATATAGAACTGAAGACATCAAAACTTGTTGCTTTTGGAAGCACAAGAAGAAGAGACATTGATGTAAGA
Organism: uncultured Ilyobacter sp.; assembly: GCA_963668015.2. Classification (GTDB taxonomy): domain Bacteria; phylum Fusobacteriota; class Fusobacteriia; order Fusobacteriales; family Fusobacteriaceae; genus Ilyobacter_A. Next base: position 80,132 of record CAXXCR010000023.1, read on the forward strand.
GAAGACAATAACGTGAGATCCCTGTTGACAGCAGATGCACCTGTTGTGGCTATTTTTGGGAAAAGTTGGGATTTCCACGTAACGGATATAATAAAAACTACACTGCAAAACAATCTTGATATGATTAAAGATACAATAAGTTACTTAAAAGAGCAGGGTAAAGAGATAATATTTGATGCTGAGCACTTTTTTGACGGATACAAAAGCAACCCAGAATATGCTATGGCTACTTTAAACGCAGCTGTAGAAGGTGGAGCATTTTGTCTTGCACTTTGCGACACAAATGGTGGAGCGTTCCCAGATGAGGTGTATGAGATTACTAAAGAGGTTGTAGAAAGATTCCCGGTTGAGGTTGGGATACATGCCCACAATGATGGTGGGATGGCTGTAGCCAACTCAATAATGGCTGTAAAAGCAGGAGCTGTTCAAGTTCACGGAACTTATATAGGTTTTGGTGAAAGGTGTGGAAATGCAAATCTTTCTTCAATACTTTCAAATCTTCAGCTGAAAAAAGGGCATGAATGTATACCGCAGGAAAACTTGGAACAGGTGACTTCTACTGCAAGAAAAATTGCTGAGATAGCAAATGTTACTTTAGAAGACGGGATGCCATATGTTGGGATAAGTGCTTTTGCCCATAAAGGCGGAATGCACATAGACGGTGTCAATAAAGCACCAAAATCTTTTGAACACATAAATCCTGAATCAGTTGGAAATGAAAGAAGATTTCTGATGTCAGAAGTAGCAGGTAGAACTACGATACTTTCTAAGATCAAAAAAATAGACTCGAGTTTAGAAAAGGATTCGCCTGAAACAAGAGAGATAATAGAAAAACTGAAGAAATTGGAGTATCAAGGGTATCAATTTGAAGGTGCAGAAAGCACTTTTGAGCTGCTTATACGTAAACACCTTGGAAAGTATAGACCTTTCTTTGAACTTGAGAACTTCAACGTTATTGGAGGGTATCCTAGCAAAGAAAAAGAGTTTAGTGCATCGGCAATGGTAAAGCTGAAAGTAGACGGCAAAGTCGAGATAACTGCAGCCGAAGGGGATGGACCTGTAAACGCACTGGACAAGGCGCTTAGAAAAGCTCTGGAAGTATTTTATCCGGAACTTAAAAATATGCACCTAACTGATTATAAAGTAAGAGTGCTGAGTTCAAAAGAAGCAACAGGTGCAAAGGTAAGAGTATTGATAGAATCAACAGATGGAGAAGATATTTGGTCAACTGTTGGAGTATCAACAGATATAATTCAGGCAAGCTGGATTGCTCTGGTAGATTCTTTAGAGTATAAACTATTAAAAGATATAGAAAAAAAATTTAAGACATATTTATAGTTTAATTAGGAGGAGATATAATTGGGAATGACGATAGTAGAAAAAATATTGGCAAAACATGCTGATAAAGAAAAAGTTAATCCTGGAGAAAACGTGTGGATAGACGTTGACGTACTTATGACGCACGATGTAACTGGTCCAGGAACAATGGCAATATTCAAAGAAAAATTTGGTAAAGATGCAAAAGTATGGGATAAAGAAAAAATAGTACTTACACCTGACCACTATATTTTCACAGAAGACAAACACGCAATGAGAAACCTTGAGTATGTAAAGGAGTTTGCGAAAGAGCAAGACTTAAAATACTACTATGAGCCGTTTACGGACACTTATACAGGTGTATGCCACGTAACACTAGCTCAAGAGGGTCACACTAGGCCAGGAGAGGTTTTATTCGGAACTGACTCACATACATGTACAGCTGGGGCTTTCGGTCAATTCGCAACAGGGATAGGAAATACGGATGCAGCTTACATAATGGGTACAGGAAAATTATGGGTAAAAGTTCCTGATACAATGAGATTTACATTCAATGGTAAAGTACCTGAGTACATCATGGGAAAAGATATAGTGCTTCAAGTTATAGGTGATATCGGTTTTGACGGTGCTACATACAAATGTATGCAGTTCGACGGAACAGCAATCCGTGACCTTAACATGGAAGAAAGAATGACTATATGTAATATGGCAATCGAAGCTGGTGGGAAATGTGGAATTATCGAGCCAGACGAACTTACAATTGAGTATGTAAACGAAAGAACAGATAAAGCCTTCGACGTTTTAAATTCTGACGAAGATGCTAAGTACTCATTTGAAAAAGTATACGATGCAGCTAAGCTTGAGCCGGTTGTTGCAAAGCCTTACTCGCCAGGAAATGCTGAACTTGCTAAAAACCTTTCTGATGTAAAACTTGACAGAGCCTATATAGGGTCATGTACAGGTGGTAAAACAACAGACTTCGTTGCAGCTGCAAAAATATTAAAAGGCAGAAAAGTATCTATTGAAACTTTCATAGTTCCTGCAACAGTTAAAGTAGACAAAGCTCTTGATAATATAAAATTTGACGGTGAATCATTAAGAGAGATATTTGAAAAAGCAGGATGTAATGTAGGGAAACCTTCATGTGCAGCATGTCTTGGAGGACCTCTGGATACATACGGAAGAACACACGGAACTGAGGTAGTTATCTCTACTACTAACAGAAACTTCCCAGGAAGAATGGGATCTATGGATGCACCTATTTATTTAGCATCACCTTACACAGCTGCAGCTTCAGCTGTAACAGGTTATATCACTGATCCAAGAGAATTTATAAAATAAGGGAGGACAATAATGGAAAACGTAATAAAAGGTAAAGCCTACGTGTTAGGTGATAATATAGATACTGACCAAATCATACCAGCTATCCACCTTGTATACAAGGTGGATGACCCTGAGGAGTCTAAATTGTACGGAAAATACGCACTTTCTGGACTACCTGCAGACGTAAAAGGTGACACACCTTTCATCAAAGAAGGGGAATATACTTCAGAGTATACTGTTGTTGTAAGTGGGAAAAACTTTGGGTGCGGATCTTCTAGGGAACACGCTCCACTAGCACTTGAAAAAGCTGGAGTAAAAGTAGTTATCGCGGAAGACTACGCTAGAATTTTTTACAGAAACTCAGTTGATGGGGGATTCCTTATTCCAGCAGAAACAGAGCTTAGACTTTGCGAAGAGATAAAAACAGGAGACGAGGTTGAAGTAAACATAGAGGCAAAACTTATAAAGAACCTTACTTCTGGAAAAGAGTACCAACTTAAAGATCTAGGGGATGTAAAAGATATCATAGAAGCTGGCGGACTTTTCAACTACGCTAAAAAACACGGTTACATCAAATAATCATATAGTATAAACTATATAAAGCGATGGAGGGGAAATAATGAAATTTAATATAGCACTTATGCCTGGTGACGGAATCGGAGTAGAAATAACTGAGCAGGCAGTTAAGGTTTTAGGTAAAATTGGAGAAAAATACGGACATGAATTTAACTTTCAAGAAGTTCTAATCGGGGGAGTAGCTATAGATAAAACTGGAAGCCCACTACCTCAAGAAACTATTGACGTGTGTGAAAAAAGTGATGCAGTTCTTCTAGGGGCTGTTGGTGGACCGAAATGGGATAGCCTTTCTGGTGACCAAAGACCTGAAGCTGGACTTTTAGGTATCAGAAAAGCACTAGGACTTTATGCAAACATACGTCCTGCGATCCTTCACAAAGCACTTAAAAGCGCTTGCCCTATCAGAGAAGATATCATAGGAGACGGCCTTGATATCTGTGTTGTAAGAGAACTTACAGGTGGGATCTACTTTGGTGAAAGAACTACAAAAACAAACGAAAATGGGGAGTTAGAAGCTCACGATACACTTGTTTACTCTGAAAGTGAAGTTAGAAGAATAGCTAAACAGGCTTTTGAAATTGCAATGAAAAGAGATAAAAAAGTTACAAGTGTTGACAAGGCAAACATCTTAGACTCCTCAAGACTTTGGAGAAAAGTTGTATTAGAAGTTGCAAAAGACTATCCTGAGGTAGAATTAAATCACCTTTATGTTGACAATGCAGCAATGCAACTTGTTATAAACCCAAAACAATTTGATGTTATCTTAACTACAAATATGTTCGGAGATATCCTTTCTGACGAAGCAAGTATGATCACAGGTTCTATTGGAATGCTTCCTTCAGCAAGCTTGGGTGGAAATATAGGACTATATGAGCCAATCCACGGATCTGCACCGGATATAGCCGGTCAAGACAAAGCAAATCCAATAGCAACAATTTCATCTGTCGCAATGATGCTACGTTACTCTTTAAACTTAGATAAAGAAGCAGATTCTATCGATAATGCTATAACTAAAGTTTTAGAGGCTAACTACAGAACAGGGGATATCATGAGCGATGGGATGACTCTTGTTGGTACTAAAAAAATGGGAGAACTTATTTTATCAGAAATTTAATCAAAATTTTATTTAAAAATAATATTTTTGATATATAATTTTCAGGTATTTAATTATTTAAAATAAATCTAGAGAAGACGAGGAGAATGAGAATGGCAAAGGTATATTACGAGAAGGATTGTAACTTCGATCTTTTAAAAGGGAAAAAAATAGCTGTAATCGGATACGGTAGCCAAGGGCACGCACACTCTTTAAACCTAAAAGACAGTGGAGCAGACGTAACAGTAGGTCTTAGAAAAGGAAGCAAGTCTTGGGCAGTAGCAGAAGAAGCAGGATTAAAAGTTGCAACAGTAGCAGAAGCATCAACAGGAGCGGATATAGTAATGATCCTTACTCCAGATGAAGTGCAAGCATCTGTATACAAAAATGAGATCGCACCAAACCTAAAAGAGGGAGCTTACCTAGGATTCGGACACGGATTCAACATCCACTACGGACAAATCGTACCTAGAGAAGACGTAAACGTGTTCATGACAGCACCAAAAGGTCCAGGACACATGGTAAGAAGAACATATACAGAGGGAAGCGGAGTGCCTTGTCTAATAGCAATCCACCAAGACCCTGCAGGAGATACAAAAGAGATCGCGCTAGCATGGGCGTACGGAGTAGGTGGAGCTAGATCAGGAATTCTAGAAACAACGTTCCCACAAGAAACAGAAACAGACTTATTCGGAGAACAAGCAGTACTTTGTGGAGGGGTAACAGAGTTAATGATCGCAGGATTCGAAACTCTAGTAGAAGCAGGATATGATCCAACAAACGCATACTTTGAGTGTGTACACGAAATGAAATTAATAGTAGACCTAATATATGAAAAAGGATTCCAAGCGATGAGAGACTCAATCTCAAACACAGCTGAGTACGGAGACTACATCACAGGACCAAAAGTAATAACAGATGAATCAAGACAAGCGATGAAAGAAGTTCTAAAAGACATCCAAGAAGGAAAATTCGCAAGAGACTTCATCTTAGAGACTCAAGCAGGAATGCCATTTATGCATGCAAAGAGAACAAGAGGAACAGCACATCAAATAGAAAAAGTAGGAAACGAACTAAGATCTATGATGTCTTGGATCAAAAAATAGTTTAAATAGCTATATAAAAGCAGGCTGCCTAATAAGGCAGCCATTTTTATATAAATATTTAATTGTACTTTGTATATATTTCACTAATTTATTTGCTTCACTGTTAGTTTTATTAAAAAGAAACTCGGAACTTTTTTAGAGGAATTCAATGTTAATTGAGATACTTCTCCAAAAGATTTATATGGAGTAAGTTCATTTGCTAAAAGGGATATACGACAAGCTACCACCAATTTTAGATTTATGTTTGTTTTATAAGTTTTTTACTCAATATATTTTCCAATCATAAATTTCATGTTTAAAATTAGCTGAAAGACCTCCTATTCCGAGATAGCGGCATTAATTTTTTCTGCAAATTCTTCTATTACATCCTCATAAAAATCCTCGTAAGTTTCAGTGATGCCCTTTAATAAGCGTACCAAAAGTTTATCTATAAAACCAAGCCTGTCCAAGTAGATCGCCTGACCTAAAATATCAGTACTAAGAGAGATGTTTCTAAGTACCTGTGGAAGTTTTCTTCGATAAGACCTGACTTTATTTCTGGATTTTTTTCGCCAGCACATAAAAATAAAGCCAGTTTTTTTTCTTTTAAAATGTTCAGGTTATTTTTTATGAACTCTTTAAAATGCTTTTGAACTTTACCAAAGTAAACAGAGGATCCAAGAATAATCAAATCATAATTGGAAACATCTGAATCAGGAAAACTGTAAAGATCTATTATATCGGGAGGTTCATTTAATTTTTCAGCCAGCATCTTGGAAATTTTCTCTGTTGTTCCGCACCTTGTTGAATATGCAATTAAAATATTCATAAGTTCACCTCCACAATAACATCATAATTCATTTACAAAACAGAAAACTGGGACAGAAAAGTCCCAGTAATCATTTAATTTATTATGTTTATCTCAACTCTTCTATTTTTTGCTCTACCCTCTTCGGTATCGTTTGTGGTAACAGGCTCATCAAAGCCTTTTGCTTTAATTTCCAGCCTAGATTTATCGACACCTTTTGAAGTCAAATAATCTGCCACAGTTTTTGCACGTTTATTAGAAAGTTTCTGGTTATACTTAGCAGTTCCGATGTTGTCAGTATGACCGACCACTTCCACAGAAAGCTCAGGAGCCATATTGATGGCTTCTGCAACTGCGTTTAAAACTTCGTTAAAGTCGGTTTTAAGTTCAGATTTGTTGAATCCAAATGTAACGTCATAAGGCATAACTATAGTGAACATATCCATCTGGCTCTTGAATACCACACCTGATTTTTCAAAGTGAACTTTAACCGAATAGAAGTCATTTATTTTCTTTATATCGGTGCCGATTTCCCCTATTTCATCACCTATAATTGAATCATCCTGTCTCAAAGTGACCACACTTTCTTCAACAGCAGCATTGGCAATTTTTATTTTTTCCAACTCAAGATTTGTATCATCAATATTTTTTTCCAAAACGGATATCTTTTCTCCTAAAGAGTTAAGTGTTGCAAGAGTAGCTTCATCTTCCACAACTTTTTGAGAAGTACAAGCACTTAAAAGTGAGACAGCCGCAAGAAAAAATGCAATTTTTTTCATAGAATCCTCCTATTTTTCCATTATAGTCTCTTTAAGTGCTTCAAGTTCTGATTTCAATCCGTCAACATCATCTTTTATGGCTTCATCAGTCTGTTTCAAAATAATTAGTTCATCTAAAAGAGCCTCATTTTTCAGTTTTTCCTCTGTAATAACTTCATTTGTTTCTGCAAGTTTTCCCTCCGCAGTCTGAATTTTTGCTTGAAGAGAATTAATCATGTTTAAAGTTTTATCCTCTTCCTTCATGTCCGTAGATGTACAGGCAGTAAGAAGGCTTAATGATGCGATAAAAAATGCAATTTTTTTCATAATAAAATTACCCCCTTTTAAAATTTATATCTAGGTCAGTACAGTTTTTTGAAAACAAACAGTAAAATAAAAATGATAGATTCTACTATCTAAATTTAAGGTATAATGAATGAAAAATATTATACATCACCTGTTAATTTATATACAAAATATTAACGAAATTCCTCTATTTTAAAGGATTTTTTGCTTTTAACTTTATTTATTAATTTAGATATGTTAAACTGTATTATGTTAAAATTTATACCCATCGGGAGGAAGTATGAATATATTAATGGCGTTGTCTCAGCTTGAAATTACAGGTGCTGAGGTATATGCGACTACAATAAGTGATATATTGATTGAAAAAGGGCATAAGGTACATATAGTATCAGACACCCTTAACAAAGAAACTAAAGCGGAATATACTAAACTTGAATTCAATAAAAGAAGCATAAAAAACAGAATAAAACAGGTAAAGTTTTTGTTGAGATTTATAAAAGAAAATAATATAGATGTGGCACATGCACACTCTAGGGCATCATCCTGGAGCACACATATAGCCTGTAAAATAGCAGGGATACCACTTATAACAACAGTGCACGGAAGACAACCTGTACATGCAAGTAGAAAATTTTTTCCGGCTTTTGGTGATTGTACAATAACTGTCTGTGAAAATATAAAAAAACATATAGAGAATGATCTTGGAGTGAAAAATGCAAGTGTACTTAGAAACGGGATAAACACCAAGGAGTACAGTAGAAAACAGATGCCTGTAAATGAGAAAAAAATAATCTCAATAATAGGAAGACTTTCGGGACCCAAAGGTGAAGTGGCTTTTAAACTCTTGGACAGTGTGTTAGATACTAAGAAATACGAGGTAAGGTTAATAGGTGGAAAGTCACTGCCAGAAAAATTTGAAAAATACAAGAATGAAATCAAATTTTGGGGATATATTAATAATCTTCCAGAAAAAATGGCTGAATCTGATCTTATTATAGGAGCTGGAAGGGTAGCTGTAGAAGCTCTTCTTGTAGGGAGGCCAGTACTTGCCATAGGCGAAGCTAAATCAATTGGGATACTCAGCAGGATAAATATTTCCGATGCCCTTTCGTCAAATTTTGGGGATATAGGTGAAAAACTTGAAGATGGATTTCAGTGGGAAAACATGAAAGAAGAGATAGATGAGTTCATGGGGAAATCTGTAGATGTCAACGAGTTGGAATATTTGAGAGATATTGTACAACGTGAGTTTAACATAGAAAATGTGGTAAATGCTATAGAAAAAACATACCAAAGAGAACTTGTCAAAAAAAGCAGAAATGAAATCCCTATACTTATGTATCACCGTGTGGTGGGAGATGAAAGTGATACAGGGATTCACGGAACATATGTTACAGCTAAACAGTTTGAGGAACATTTGCAGATACTGAAAAATGAAGATTATGAAGCGTTGACTTTTGAAGAACTGGAACTGGGAAAAAGGTTTTCTGATGGGAAAAAGAAAGTAATTATAACTTTTGATGACGGGTATGTGGACAACTACAAATATGCTTTTCCTGTATTAAAGAAATATGGGTACAAAGCCGTTATATACCTTGTATCCCACCTAGACTACAACAAGTGGGATGTGGAAAATAATGAAAATCCTGAAAAAAGATTCCATCTAATGGATGAGGAGCAGTTAAAGGAGATGTTGGATTACGGGATAGAGTTTGGAGGACATACTAAAACCCACCCAAGGCTTTCCAAACTGTCTATAGCTGAGGCTAAAGAGGAGATATTCGAGTCAAAGAAAGTATTGGAGGAAAAGCTCAGGGTGAAATTGAAGAGTTTTGCCTACCCATACGGCGATCTAAATGATGAGGTTAAAAACTTGGTTCAAATGGCTGGCTACATATACGGTGTGGCGACGGATTCAGGGCCGGTATGCATAAGCGACGACCTGTACCAGATAAGAAGGATTGGCATATTCCCTAATATTACGAGTTTTGGTTTTAAACGTAAAATAAAGGGAAATTATAACTTTATTAAGCTAAAGAGAGAGGAAAAACACAAGAGCACGGAAAACGTGTCCTGTTAGCTGTTTTGAATTTTGTGGAAGAAAATTTTAAAATAGGTATTGGAGATATTTATATATGAATACTACAAAAAATGAAAAGTGGAAGATATACTTTAAAGACCCGGATTATTCAAAATATGCGGAACTGGCTTTGGCAAAAGATTTTAAGACCTTGGAGATACTCAAAGATACAGACAGGAGTTATGTGGCGGTAGTGGAAATTGCCGGGGAAAAGTTGGTTTACAAAGAGCCCAGGGAAAAAAATAGGAGGAAGTGGCAGAGGGTTGTAAACTTTTTCAGGGGCTCGGACTCTCTCAGAAACCTTAAAAATATGCAGAAGTTGGAAAAGCTTGGAATACCGTCAACCAAGGGGATAATGGCGCTGGAAAAACGTCAGGATTTTCGTGTTACTGATTCAAGTCTCTTAATGAGCTATCTTCCAGGTAATAAACCTGGGAAAGGGCAGTATGAGGATGTTATAAAAATTCTTAAAAATATGCATGATAAGGGGATACTACACGGTGATTCTCAGTTAGCAAATTTCATAGAAAATAACGGTAAAATATATGTGATAGACAACAAGCCGGTGCGAAATATTTACGGGAAGATAGGGAGTATGTACGAGTTTATCTACCTAGAAGAGAGTTGTGCTGAGATCGGTGAGTATTTAGGGGAAATCAAGAAAACTTGGCAGTATAAGGTTGCCAAAGGATTCAACAGTTACCTACATTTTTGGGGCAGGGTAAGAAAGCGGATTAAAAATAAAAAATAAAATAGATGTGGGCTTATGCCCTTTTCTTTTTTTGTAACTAGGGGGGACTAAAATATGAAAGAGATTGTATTTGTAACTACCAATAAAGGGAAAATTGCCTCGGCTCAAAAATATTTTAAAAATATAAAATTGGTTCCGCACAATTACGAACTAATAGAGCCTAGGAGTGAGGAGCTTAGGGAGATAGCCAGGCAGAAAGTGCTGCAGGCATATGATGTGGTATCCAGGCCCTGCATAGCATTGGATTCCGGATTTTTTATAAATGCGCTAAACGGTTTTCCTAAAACTTATGTAAACCATGCACTGGATACAATAGGTATAGAGGGGGTGCTAAAGCTTATGGATGGGGTAGAAGACAGGAACTGCCAGTTCAGGTCCTGCCTAGCTTATTATGATGGCGATAGCATAAAATATTTTGAAAACAGTTCTCCAGGAAGAATATCACGAGAGATTTTGGGTAAAGATAATCAAGACAGTTGGTCTGAATTGTGGTATATATTTATACCTGATAAATTTGAAAAAACATTGGCAGAATTTAGTGAGGAGGATTTTCAAAGGTATGAGGAGGTAAAGGAAACTTCTTGCATAAAAAAATTCGGTGAATGGTTTAAAGGTAGATAGGATATATTTTTAATAAGATTATTGAATTTCTGAGAATCTTTTTGCACACAGAGTTTCACAGAGATTTAGAACATGAGCTTCACAGAGAAATCCTTAAGTCAAAAGATTTATTCTTTGTCACGAATTACACGAATCTCACGAATGATTCAAAACCTTGAAAATTAAAGATTTTTAGTAAGCCTCTGTGAAGCTCACAACTCTGTGACCAATTTTTTGACTTTCTATTCGTGATAATTAGTGCGATTCGTGACCAAAAAAGTTTTTATATCCTTACAAGAAATTCAGTAATTTATTGCAATAGTTTTAAGTAGCAACTTAAATTATTTAATCATAATTTGAATGGATTATATTTTCTAGAGGTGGGATAACATGAAGTTGAAATTGCTTGAAGCGTCTATTGAACACAAAGAAGCATATATAGATTACATAAACGAATGGGAAGACAGCGGTGAAGATATAGTTCCTGCAGCCTCAAAGAGGGACGGAATGTCCTATGAGGAGTTGCTTAAAAACTGGAAAGAAAATAAGGGGGAAGAAGTCATTGAAAAAGGATTTGTCCCGGCTACTTTGTACTTTTTAATTGGTGAAAGCGAAAGGATATTAGGCGCCCTGCATTTCAGACACAGATTAAACGATGAACTGCTGCACTCGGGTGGACATATAGGATATGGGGTAAGAAGTTCTGAACGAAACCGGGGACTTGCAGGCAATATGCTTGACATGGCTCTGGAAATGATTAAATGTATGGAATACAACAGGGTATTGATAACCTGCAATGATAAGAACACCGCATCGGCAAAAACTATAGAAAAAAATGGTGGAATACTTGAAGATGTAGTAGAAGTTGAAGGTGAACTGAATATAAGATATTGGATAAATTTGAGATAAGATTAAAAAATAATGAGTAGATTTATGAAAAATAGACAGATGAGTTAAAGTCCTATAATTTAATGTATGAAACCAATTTCAAACCAGGAGATAATATGAAAATTAAATTTGATATGATAGGAATATTTGTAAATGACTTGGGTAAAATGGTGGATTTTTATAAAAATTGTATAGGGTTAGATATAGACTGGGACGGACACGGCCCCTATGCGGAGTTTCAGCATGATGGTATCAGATTTTCTATGTTTGAAAGGAGAGAGCTCCCAAAGATTTTGGGCAGGGAAGTATCCTTTCCGAATGGTATCAATGGGACGTTTGAATTGGCAATAAATGTAGGTGAACCGGAACAGGTTGATATAGCGTTTGGAAAGATAGTGGAAAAAGGGGCAAAATGTGTCTACAGTCCAAGAAACGAACCCTGGAAAATGCGTTCGGCAATGGTAACTGATCCTGAGGGGAATCTGATTGAAATCGCCTCAGATTTTTGGGAATAGGATTTTTGAAAAGAATAATTTGGAAAAAAGATGTAAAAGTGTTAGAATATTAGGAATTTAAATTTGTTGAGGTGTAATTGATGAAATCACTGGTATTTGCTGAAAAACCTAGTGTCGCTAAAGAGATGGCTAGGGTGCTTAAATGTAATGAAAAAAATAAAGGGTATTTTGAGGGGAAAGATTACATAGTAACTTGGGCTTTGGGGCATTTAGCCACTTTGTATGAACCAGGCGACTATGATGCCGCCTATAAAAATTGGTCAATGGAAAGCTTACCTATTATACCTGAAAAGATGAAGATAAAGAGGTTGAAAAAGACGTCGCATCAATATAAGACAGTATCTTTTCTTATGAAGAGAAAGGATGTAAAAGAGCTGATCATAGCGACGGATGCCGGTAGAGAGGGAGAGCTAGTTGCCAGATGGACAATGCTGCTTGCAGGCTTTAAAAAACCTTTTAAGAGGATGTGGATATCGTCTCAGACTGACAAGGCCATAAAAGATGGTTTTGCCAATTTAAAACCCGGTAATAATTACGACAGGCTTTTTAATGCAGCTGTTTGTCGTGCGGAGGCAGACTGGCTAGTTGGCTTAAATCTATCAAGGGCGCTTACCTGTCATTTTAACACGCAGTTAAGTGCTGGGAGGGTACAGACGCCTACGCTGTCTATGATAGTTGAACGTGAAGATGAGATAAAAAATTTCAAACCGGTTCCATTTTGGGAGCTAAAGGCTGAATTTGATGGTTACTTTGGCCATTGGAGAAATAAAAAAAGCGGCAGCGGCAGAATATTTGATCTAGAGTTTGCAGAGAAACTTAAAGATCGTCTTGAAGGAAAAGCAGCTGTTGTTGCGAGAGTAGAGTCCAAAGAAAGATCAGAAGACCACCCTCTTGCATATGACCTTACAGAACTTCAAAGGGATGGTAATAAAAGATTCGGGTTCTCTGCTAAGAAAACCCTTTCGGTATTACAGGTTTTATATGAAAGACACAAGCTGGTTACTTATCCTAGAACGGATTCGAGGTATATAAGCAGTGATATGGTTGCCACATTGCCAGAAAGACTAATCTCTTTAAAAAACACTAAGTATGATAAATTTGTAAATAAAATATTGTCCAAACCGATAAATACTACAAAAAGATTCGTGGATAATCAGAAAGTAACCGATCATCATGCTATTATCCCAACGGAAGAAAAGCCGAACCTGGAAAATCTAAGCACTGACGAGAGAAAAGTTTACGATTTGATAGTCAAGAGGTTCTTGGCAGTCCTTTTTCCGAAATACAGATATAAGGAGATAAAAATAAGCACCGAAATATCCAATGAAGAGTTTGTTTCCAAGGGCAAGGAACTTATATCTCTTGGATGGAGAGAAATAGCGAATGTAGATGCATCTGATAATGGGGATTCTGTAGAATTAGTTCCAGAACAGAAATTGTCGTTAGAAGAAAAAGGAAGCCATAAAAAAGTATTGAAACTTCTGCTTTCTAAATCCAACACAAGACCTCCTGCAAAATTTACAGAAGCTGAGCTCCTGGCAAGAATGGAGAAGGGAAACTTAGGAACCCCTGCAACAAGAGCAGAAATAATTGAAAAGCTTTTGTCATCTTTTTATATTGAAAGAAATGGCAAACAGCTGAATTCTACATCAAAAGGCAAACAGCTAGTAAATTTGGTGCCTGAAATGATGAAATCTCCAGAACTTACAGCTGATTGGGAAGCGTGGCTGGAGGCGATAGCCAGAGGAAAAGCAAGCCCGAAAAAATTCATAGAGAATATCAGAGGCAAGACAAAAGAATTGGTCAGTGAAGTGAAAGGTTTAGATGTGAAATTTAAACTGGATAATCTGACTAAACAAAAATGTCCAATGTGCGGCAAGTATATGCTGAAGGTAAAGGGTAAAAAAAGACGTGAAATGCTAGTGTGTCAAGACAGGGAATGCGGATATAGAGAGAATATAATTAAAAAAAATGACACCAGTATATCAGTTTCAAAACGAGATAAAGCGATGAACAAAAAACTAATATCCAAGTACTCTGACAATAAGGAAGAGACAGGTCTAAATCTAGGCCAACTTTTGGAAAACTTTATAAAGTAAAAAACTCCCTCTGAACAGGGAGTTTTTATTTTATAAAGAAAAACTAAGATTTAAATTTTTCATTTAAGCTGGTTACGTCAAATTCAAATTTATCTTTTAGTTCTTTAAGAGGTATATCTGTCGGAAAATTAGCAGGCATCCCCAGTCTCAGGATGATATCCTCTTCATTCAAACCAGTTTGAACACTTATATCGGAGATACTCATATATCCCTTGATAATGAACTCAGTTTTATTTTTCTCCGATATGATTTCAGCTACAATAAGAGGAAGAGCGTCATGTTTAAACTCTATTCCCTTTTTTTTCTAAACCTTTTTCAGCATCCTTTATCATAATATCAGGCGGAAAATCGCCGCTTTTTAACCCTAATTTATCATACAGAAGCTTCAACGGGATGCCGAATTCCTCGGACACCAAGTTCAAAGTCATCCAACCCCGTATATTTTCCGGGTTAGACTTGATGATGTTTTGGACATTTGACGGTGTGGTTTTCCAGTACCCCAATACCCGTCCCCCGCCGATAAACCCAAGATAAATCAGCAGGCCGCCTATAAATACCCAATGAGGGTTGAGCGGTTTCTTATAGATATGGGCACTTATGGAATTCGGTTTTGTAGGGCAGGCCGCCACACAGTCAAGACAGTTTATACACTCCGAACTTTTGATTTCCTTTACCTTGTCAACTTCAATATTTACGGGACAGACATCGGAACACCTACTACAGTTTATACAGCTATATTCATTTCGCTTGATTTTGTAAAAACTCAGTTTTTTTAAAATACCAAAAAATGCACCTAAAGGGCAGGTGTACTTGCAAAAGAATCTATCAAAGAACATAGACAATATCAGGGATAAAATAAGTATTGCGAAACCGACTAAATAATCATCTAGTAATTCCCCTATTCCGGCAGGGATGTGGGCATAGGCTGCAAATGGATCGTATGCGTTTATTATTAATTTGCCTGTGTTCCAAGTGATATAGATGACGCTAAAAAGCACCAAATACTTCAGGTATCTCAGGACATCGTCAATATTTTTTGGAATAAAATATCTTTTTTGAAAATCTTTTTTCCTATCTTGCCAAATATTTCCTGCATAGTCCCCAGGGCGCATATCCAGGCACAGAAATATCTCCCCATTACAAGAACCAAGAATACTGTTCCTGCCAAAAGCACCAGGTTTGACGGCTGTATTTTTTTTATAAACTCCCCCTTGGTGAAAAAGGTGTATAAACTTTCTATGCCTCCAAAAGGACATAGTGTATGTATGTTTGGTGCACCATTAGGACCACCGCCGATTAACTGGTGCCTAAACGAGGCTACAGTTACAAGAATTAAAAAAAACATCTGACTTATAAACCTGAATAATTTGATCTTAAACTTCACTTAGTTCCCTCCTTGTCGAGCAAAACAGAGGGATAAACCCTCTGTTATATTATTCGTTCTAATATCTTCTAATATGGTACCTGTCGTAGCCGTCCATCATATAGTATCTTCTATTCCCATTCCTGTAGTAGTGCCTGTCCTCAAATTCTCTTCTAAGTTTTTGTCTGTGTTTCAGATTTTTGTTTTCAAATTTTTTCCTGTGCCTGTACCTATTGGCATTCGGTCTACCTGTTTTCAGTCGATCAACCTTAGTCCGTATAATAAATCTATCTATTTCAAAATCTTTGGCATTGATTTGAATTAGCAGTCTTTCGTTTTTCCTGAAATGCCTGTCTCCTATCAGTGTAAGTTTTTTGTATTCTGCACCTGATAAATCATCATTTACATAGTGAAAACCCACTGTGTATCCACTATGGTAGCGTCTGCCTCTATCAGGAACTCCCCTGTTGTATCCGTGGGCAAATAATAGAGTCGAAACTCCGAAAACACCTAATATTAATAGCATCCTTTTCATCATTCACCCCTCCTTTCATATCCTCTAATAGTATAGTACGATCTTAATGTGACCATACTGTGTCTAAGGTATGAAAATTGGGTGAATTTTAGATTTTTAGTAAATCAAACCAAAATTTTACTCCGCTTTCAGTATTGGATACTCCATAATTCCCACCTAATTTTTTTAATATTCCAGAGACTATGGCGAGTCCCATTCCTCCACTTCCACCGTATTTTCTGGACCTAGATGAATCCAGCTTGTAAAACGGCTTCCAGAGGTTATTCAACTCTAGTTCCGGGATATGTGCACCGCTGTTTTCTATTTCAACGATGGCCCTGCTTCCCTTAATAAAAACTTCTATTATAATTTTACCAGAACTCTCCCCATACTTTAAAGCGTTGCTCAGCAGATTTGAAAGTATAATATGTAGGGAGTTTTTGTTTGCGTATACTAGACATTTTTTTGGAAGCTTGACCTGAATATCTATTCCCTTTTCTATCAACAGCTTTTTAAACCTTTCAAGTTCATAGTGTATAGCACGGGGCAAGTCTACACTCTCTAGATTTACTGTCTTAGTGTCGTCTTCTAACTCAATAAGCTTCAAAAGATCACTGACGAGATCAGAGATATATGTTCCCTCTTCTACTATAGAATCATAGTACTCCTCTTTTTCATCTTCATCTACAACCCCCTCTTTGAGACTTTCTGCATAGGTGTTTATGATGGCGATGGGAGTTTTTATCTCGTGGGAGGCTGCTGCTATAAACTCTCTCCTCATCTTATCTATTCTTTTCTCCTTTTCAACGTCCTCTTTGAGCTTTTCATTGGCTATTTTTAGTTTTGAGATGTTATTTTCCAAACTGTGTGACAGTTGATTTACACTTTCGCCCAACTCTTGAAGCTCATCTTGGGTATTTATATGGCATTTTTCATTAAAATCCATGCCAGTCATTTTTTTTGCTATGCGGGTTATCTCGTTTACCGGTCTAGTCATTTTAATTGAAAAGAGGTAGCTTATGATGCTGCCTATTAAAATGGATACGGCGCCTAGATGCAGATAAAACCTGTTGAATATGGCAACCGACTCCTCGACAGAGCTTACCGGGGTGCTCACAAATATGAGCTCGCCTGAGTTATTTTTTGTAACGATACTCATCAGGTCTATGCTCAAGTTTGGAGGTCTGTATTCCATAGTTGTTATCTCGCCGGGTTTCAAATTTTCCAGTCTTTTCAACCTCTCCATAGCAGGTGTTTCACGCATCATTCTTCGGTGCATCCTGGGCATTCTAAGTAAACTGGACCCAACTCTTATTCCTATATTGTAGCGCGCCTCCAGTTCTTCGTATTTATCCTCAGTAATTTTACCACTGGAAATATCTCTGGCAATTGAAGTCAATTCCTTTTCTTTTTCTTTGAGGTAGTATGTTTTCAGAAAAAATCTGCTTAAAAGCATCCCGGTTACGAGGATGCAAAGGATGAGTATTAAATTCATGATAAAAACTCTTTTTAAGATACTTTTTTTCATAACTATCCCTCAAATCTATACCCGAAACCTCTTACAGTTTCGATAAATTTTCCCTGCAACTTTTTCCTTAATTTTTTTATATGGGTGTCAACTGTTCTCAGTTCCCCGTAGTAATTGTATTCCCAAACCTTGTTTAGGATCTGCTCCCTGCTGAGGGCTATGCCGCGATTCTTTGCAAGGTAAAGCAGTAGTTCGTATTCTTTTGGTGCAAGAGCTAATTCTTCTTTGGCGTAAAAAACCCTGTGTGCGCCTTCGTTTATTTTCAAATCTCCAAACTGCAGGGAGTTGCTGATTGGATTTTTTCTGTTTATCAGCACCTTTATCCTGGCTAGTAAGACTGCGAGGCTGAAGGGTTTTTTAAGATAATCATCGGCGCCTAGTTCCAGTCCGAAAATCTCATCCTCCTCAGCACTTCTGGCTGTGAGCATCAGCACAGGTACTGTGCTCTCCCCTCTTATCTCACGACAGATACTCCAGCCGTCCATCTCGGGAAGCATTATATCCAGTATGACCACATCAAATTTATTTTGTCGAAATATTTTAAGGCCCGAGATACCGTTGTCGGCCTCATAAACCTCGTATCCGTTTTTTTCAAGGTAGTTTTTTACAACCCTTCTAATTTTTTCTTCATCTTCTATAATCAATACCTTTTTCATTAGTAGTTCACCTCTATGATTATTTTAACACTCTTTTGTGTCTAAGTTGTGTCCATATATAATTCTACTTTATTTTTCGAAATATTCATATATATGCATACCGAGAGAGAAAATATGGGGATGTTAGCCCCAATTAGTCCATCAGATCTCTTTTAATCTGCTCAAACTCCTCCTTGCTTATCTCTCCCCTTGCATACCTTTTTTTTAAAATCTCCAGCGCATTGTCCTCTTGAAACTCCCTTTTCTCGCTTTTCATAATTTTTTTTATCAACAGCACAAGAAAGATCACAAAGATAACGGGGAAAAGTATTGAGAAGACCAGGTGGAAAATCCAAAATAAATCCGATTCAAAAAACGGATAATAAAAATGCATATGGCACCTCCTATATTTTTAAATATACATATAATTACAAAAAATAAAGGAATAACCTTTTTATACTTTAAATTAAATTTGTATAGAATTGGGGGTGTATAGATGAATGCTAAAAAGAAATATGATATGCTTGCATCGGTGTACGACTTAATAGAAACCAAGATAAAACCGTTTTCAGAATATAGAAAAATCGGCGCGAATTATCTGGAAGGTAAGGTTTTAGAGCTTGGTATCGGAAGCGGAGCAAACTTGGAATACTATCCGGAGAATATTGAAGTGACGGGTGTTGATTTTAGTGAAAAAATGCTTGAAAAATGTGAGGAGAAAAGAAAAAGCTTATGCTTAGAAGGGGTGGAGCTTTTGAAAATTGATGTAGAAGATATGGATTTTGAGGACTGCAGTTTCGATATCGTATATTCCACCTTTGTATTCTGCACTGTTCCGCATCCTGAAAAGGGTCTTGGGGAAGCATATAGGGTTTTGAAACCTAGCGGGAAAGCAGTTTTTATAGAGCATATGAAGAGTAAGCATCTCTTGTTAAACGGTATTTTGTATTGCATGAATATTTTTTCGAAACTAATCTTAGGAACAAGTATGCTCAGGGAAACAGAAGAAAATATAAAGAAGTCAGGATTTAAAATTATTGAGAAAAAAGAGCTGTTTTTTGATATAGTAAGGTTGATAGTAGTTGAAAAGTAATTTGTAAAATAAAAAAAGCCGGGATTTTAAACCCAGATTTTTTTAACGTAAGAACAGTTATAAAATATTGAATTTAGAAAAACCTTTTTTGGTCACGAATCGCATTGCTGGGCACAAATTCAAATAAAAACTTTGGTCACAGAGCTGCACTGAGGAAAAGAGTGAGCTCCACAGATTAAATAAATCAGTTAGTAGTTAATAATGAATAGAGAATAGTTAAAATATCTATTCAGTGTTCTCTGTAATCTATAAACTGGGATGAGGTTTTCTCTGCGTAGCTCTTCTTTTAAATCTCTGTGAAACTCTGTGTCCTAAAAATTATTTTAGATAGATTCAGTAATTTATCGCAATAATTTTAACGCTAAGTTTAAGTAACTTTATCTGAACAGGTTTGACACATAAGCTGTGTTTGGCTTGTTGTGCACCTCATCGGGTACACCAACTTGAGCCACTTCGCCATTTTCCAAGACAACTACTTTGTCAGCAATAGAGATGGCATCGTTTTTGTCATGAGTGACAAATATAGCAGTTGTATCAGATTTTTTGATGATCTCTTTTAGTTCACCCCTTATTTTTTGTTGGAGATTGGCATCCAGGTTTGAGAATGGCTCATCCAGAAGTATCAATGAAGGTCCAGGAGCTAGAGCCCTGCTGAGAGCAATACGCTGCTGTTGTCCACCGCTAAGTTCATGCGGATATTTATTTTTGTATTCTTTCATGTTAACCAGTTCAAGCATCTGAGTTACCACTTTTTTACGCTCTTTTCTATTTAATCCCGAAATACCAAATTCTATGTTTTTTTCAACACTAAGGTGGGGGAACAGTGCATAGTCCTGGAAGACCATTCCTATCTTTCTTTTTTCTACAGGGATATAGGTTTCATCGTCCACAAAATTTTTATCATCGACCCTTATAAGGCCTTTGTCAGGGACTTCAAAACCGCTCATTATTCTTAGAAAAGTGGATTTTCCACTCCCGCTCTCTCCGAGTATAGCGACTATCTCGCCTTTTTCTATATCCAAGGATAAATTTTTTAGTGCCTCGTCTTTTGAGTTATCGTATTTAAAGGAAATATCCTTGATTTTTATGTGAGTCATTTTAAACCTCCTCTTTTTTCCCAAGCATATTGAAGAAAAATATAGCGAGGGAACCTATGAATATAATTATAAGTGATGCAGTAGAAGCTTCATGAATCATCTCGTCATCCGCATACTCAAATGCCTTTGTGGCCAATGTATGAAAATTAAATGGCCTGAGTACAAGCGTCAGGGGAAGCTCTTTTAAAATGTCAACAAATATAAGTATAAAAGCACCGAAAATGGACGGCCTTATCATATTGAGATCGACCTTGAAAAATGTCTGTGTGGTGTTCAATCCAAGTGACTTCGATGCTTCAAAAAAGCTGTTGCCTACTTTTTCAAACCCAGCTTCTATTGAGTTGTACGCAATGGAGAGAAATCTAACCAAATATGCAAATATAAGCAGTAATATGCTGCTGCTGAGCACAAGTGACTTGTCAAGATTTAGCAAGTCGTATATATTGAGAAAAACTTTTTTGTCCAAAAACATGAAAAATATAAGTACTCCAACAGATATTACTGCACCAGGTATAGAGTAACCGCTGTTGGCTAATTTCGAACAGAATCTTGTAAATGTATTTTTTCTTATTCTCGCACTATTTGCAATAACAGTCGCCACACATATCGTCAAAATTGATGCAATGGAGGCAATTAGGAATGAGTTTACTACAAGTTCAATAAATTCTATATCCAAAACTTTTTTATAAGTAAGGAAACTCCAGCTTAAAAGTTGTGTAAACGGTATGAAAAAACTAAATAAAAATATAAAAATACATATTGTGGTAGCCGCAAACCCCTGAACACCATTTAAGTTCCTTTTCTTCAGAGGTTTTATTTTTGTAGTGGAAAAACTAAAACTTTTTCTTTTTGTAGAAATTTTTTCAATTAGAAGCACTGTAAAAATAATGAACATCAGTATAGAGGAAAGTTTTATAGCTGAATCCAAATCTCCAAGTGAAAGCCAGGTACGAAATATCCCTGTACTGAAAGTCGGGATACCGTAATAGCTGACAAGTCCGTAATCATTTAATACTTCCAGTACAACCAGTGAGATGCCCCCAACGATGGCTCCTCTGGAAATAGGCAGGATAACTTTGAAAAATGTGGCTGTATCAGATTTTCCCAAAGATTTGGAAGCTTCTATGAGTCCTGCAGACTGCTTGCATAAAAACCCCTTAACGATTATAAAAACATACGGGAATAGGGTCATAGAAAATATGAATATTATTCCGTTGAGATTCATTATGTCCAAAAAACCAGGCGACACTTGTATTCCAAAGCTTCTAAGCTGAGTCGGAACTACCCCCGTATAACTGAAAATACCAGCATATGTATATCCAGCTATGTAGGACGGTATGGCAAGCGGAAGTATAAGAGCCCACTCAAAAAAATTAGACATAGGGAAAGAGTATGCAGATATAAGCCAGGCTAAACTTACTCCTATAAAAAGGCAGACTAGAGAAGTCCCAACAACTATGAAGAAAGAGTTTCTCAAATATCCCATAATCAGGTTGTTCTTTAAATGTGTCCAGTTGTCGTTTGCTTCGTTAAAGATATTAATGAAAATATTTATAATCGGCATGCTTATAAGGGCAACTGAAAATAAACTGAGAACCGACCAGGTATCGATATTTATTTTTAAATTTCTGATTAATTTTTTCATACTCAAACTCCTTTAGAAATTTGAAGATTAGGAGCAGATTCCTGCTCCTAATCTCATATTATTTCCAACCGGCTTCATCGGCTATTTTTACAGCTTTAGAATTGTATTCTCCAAGTAGCTCCAATTGTACGTCGTCAGCTTTGAATTTTCCCCAAGATTGAACAAGAGGTGAGGCTTCAACTTCAGGGTTAACTGGATACTCATAGTTGGCAGATGAAAATTTATCCTGAGCTTTTTTACTAGCCAAGAATTCGATAAACTTAACAGCGTTAGCTTTATTTTTTGCATGTTTTGTAACCCCGATACCACTTACGTTTATGTGAGTTCCTCTTCCGCCTTGGTTAGGGAAGAAAACACCAACATTTTTAGCAACTTTTACTTCTTCTGGATTTGATGAGTTTAACATTTTTCCGATGTAGTATGTGTTCATTATAGCGATGTCTCCCTCACCAGCAACCACTGCAGTAGCCTGAGCCCTGTCATTACCTTTAGGTTCTCTTGCAAAATTGGCAACAAGACCTTCTATCCATTCTTTAGTAGCTTCTTCACCGTTGGCAGCTATCATAGAAGCTATAAGTGATTGGTTGTATGAGTTAGAAGATGATCTAACCAAGATTTTCCCATTCCACTTAGGGTTTGCAAGGTCTTCGTAAGTAGAAAGTTCTTTTGGATTAACTCTGTCAAGTGAGTAAACTATAACCCTTCCCCTTTTAGTAAGAGCAAACCACTGCATATCTGTATCTCTTAAATTTTCCGGGATAGATTTTTCAAGAGTTTTACTCTTGATACTCTGCAAAAGGCCTTTGGCTTTTGCCCTGTGTAGTCTGGCAACATCAACACTTATAAGCACGTCAGCAGGGGTGTCCTTTCCTTCCATTTCAAGTTTTTTGATAAGTTCATCCGCTTTTGCCTTTACAACATTTACTTTTATACCTGTTTCCTCTGTGAATTGCTCGAATAGTTCTTGGTCTGTATCATAGTGTCTATGAGTATAGACATTTATCACATCTTTGTCCTTTTTTCCAAACCATGAAAATGCAAAACTTTGCGAACCAAGTAAAACTAAAACCGACAATAAAAATAGAACTCTTTTCATTAGATTACCTCCTGATAATATTTGTTTGAGAGAATAAAAAACTTTAACTCTCAAAGTATTATAGTCTAAAAGTACCATTTTTTATCTATGAAGTCAAGAATTAATTTTAAAAATTTTAAATTTTTTTATATCCTGTACAGAGTAACACTGTGTAGAGCAGATAAAATTTACAGCTCTTCACACAGTATTCACAAACTTGGAGTAAAATATATGTGATATTATGAAAGGAGCTGATGTATATGTGGAATGGTGTCTTAATGGTTTTGGAAGAGGGGGAATTTTTGGATGGATTGGAGGGGGGGTTATGATGTTATGGCCGATATTATTTTTGGTAGTTCTATTTTATCTGTTAAATAAAAATGATGGAGTAAAAAGTCAGGGTGGGGAAACTGCACTGGATATACTGAAGAAGATGTATGCAAGGGGAGAGATAAGTAAGGAGGAGTTTGAGCAGAGAAAGAAAGAGCTTCATTAAAAGGGTTTTTAAATTATAATTAATTGATGATCTTTAGGAGGAATGAATGATGAAAAGAATAAAAAGAGCTTTTGAAAATTTTTTTAAAAAACTTGGAAAAAGCAATGAAAAATCATTTGGAAATAGCAGAATGGATTGCTGCTACCTAAACAAGGATAAAAAGAAAAAATAAGTATAGAAATATGAGGTGTTTGCGTGAGTCTACGGCGATCACCTAAAAGATTAAGCAGAGCTTTGCCTCTGGTTTTTTAAATATGTATTTTGAGGATAGAAGGGGAATTTTATGAAAAAAATACTTGTTGTGGAAGATGAGGACAGAATAAGAAAAATAGTTTCAGAATACCTTGGGAAAAATGGTTTTGAAATATTAGAAGCCAAAGACAGGTAAGCTGCATTAGATGCTTTCTATTCTCAAAAACCGGACTTGGTTTTGTTGGATATAATGTTACCTGGAATCGATGGCTGGGAGATATGCAAGAGAATAAATTTGAAGCCGAATTTAAAAACTTAGATTAAGATAAGCGTAAAAGTAGAATGATAATGCTTGATATAACAGGAATTTATTTTCATCAAAAGTATAATTAGGTACCCTTCGAGTTGATCTTTGTGTAGGCTGCAAGCCGCACGCACGCTCTTTAAAATATACTAAAAGAGTCTTTGAGATGGAAAAAGTGGAATATTCATATAGATGCTGGAAGATATAACATAATCACTTGATACACCATTGTTGAATAGTAAGGAGAGAGCTAAAAATAGATAAAAGCATCTTTTGTATAGATTAGAGAAGTGTTTGGCTTATTTGAAGAGGGAGAAAATTCCCTTTTTTTTAATGCTTTATTATATTTAATTTAGGCAAATGAGCTTAAAGGTCATATAGCTAATTTCGTAAAATCAGAATTTTACGAAATTAAATAATATCTATGTCAAATTTCTTTATTCGTTTGAAGTTTTCCCCTAAAAATTAAAATTTTACATTAGGCATAGTTTACATAAAAAGGTAAATAAAAGAAAGAGAGTAAATATATAGATGAGAATTGTGTTGTGTTTTAATCTTGATTTCATAAGGAGGAAGTATGGCAAAAGATCCTATTTGTGGGATGGAAGTTGATCCCCAAAAAGCGAAGTTTAAATCGAGCAAAGAGGGGACTACATATTATTTCTGCAGTAAACATTGCTATGAAGAGTTTGAAAAGAGATCAGATAAAAAAAGTGAAAATGAAAAGGAAACGGCCAAGTGTGTTTTGGAAATTGAAGGTATGAGCTGTGCTTCCTGCGCAGCTAGGATAGAAAAAAATATAAAGAGCCAAGAAGGGGTTGAGAGTGCAAACGTTAATTTGGCTACGGGTAAGGCGAGTATTAATTATTATCCTGATAAAATAAGCGAGGAACAGTTGGAGAAAGTTATTGTGGATACAGGTTACGGCATAAAAAAACCTGAATCGACAGCCACCTTAAAACTAAAAGTAATCGGGATGGATAACCCTCACTGTATGGGTATAATTGGTTCAGCCATTGACAAGCTTCCAGGAATAAAGGAAAAAACTTTACTTCCAACGGAAAAAGCTACCATAGAGTACGATCCTAAAATGATCGATTCCAGTAAAATAAGACAGATAATAAAGGATGTCGGATATGAGAATTTTTTAGATACTGAAAGCCAAGACAAAGAAAGAGAGGCAAGGGAAAGGGAGATAAATTCTCTGAAATATAAAACAAGTACCGCAATGATTCTTTCTCTACCTTTGCTGTACTTTGCCATGGGACCGCACCTCGGTTGGCCTATACACGAGATTATAGATAAAAACATGGGAGTAATACAGTTTGTTATTACATTGCCGATCATGTTTGTGGGTTCAGAATTTTATATTAAGGGATTTAAGTCTGTTATAAAAACCAAAACAGCTAATATGGATACCTTGGTAGCGATTGGTACAGGTGCAGCTTTTTTGTATAGTATATGGGCAATGATTAAGGGTAGGCATGATGAACTTTACTTTGAGGTAGCTGGTTTGTTGATAGCTTTCATCCTGCTTGGAAGATTTTTTGAAGCAAAAGCTAAGGGTAAAACAAGTGAGGCCATAAAAAAACTCATGAGCCTTTCAGCTAAAACAGCTATTGTAGTAAGAAACAGTGAAGAGTTAGAAATACCGGTTGAAGAGGTTATAGTTGGGGATATTGTAGTGGTTAAACCAGGTCAGAAAATACCAGTTGATGGCGACATAGTCGACGGGCACTCAAGTGTGGACGAGAGCATGATAACGGGTGAAAGCATTCCTGTGGAAAAATCCAAAGGTGAAAAGGTAATCGGTGCCACTATAAATAAAACTGGTAGTTTTAAATTTAAGGCAACTAAGGTAGGAGCAGATACAGCGCTTGCTCAGATTATAAGAATGGTAGAAGAAGCTCAGGGAAGTAAGGCTCCAATACAGCAGCTGGCAGATATAATATCAGCGTATTTTGTACCAGTAGTTGTGAGCATAGCAATCATATCAAGTATAGCTTGGTATTTCTTTGGTGGATTTACCTTTGCTCTTACTATATTTGTGGCGGTTCTTATAATAGCCTGCCCTTGTGCTCTTGGACTGGCCACACCTACAGCTATAATGGTAGGGACAGGAAAAGGTGCCGAAGCCGGAATACTATTTAAAAATGCAGAAAGCCTTCAAATGGCAGAAAAAATCAATACGATAGTTTTCGATAAAACTGGAACCCTTACAAAAGGAGAGCCGCAGGTAACGGATATTGTCGCAATTTCAGATTACTCTGAAGATGAGATACTTTTATTTGCAGCTGTTGCTGAGAAAAATTCAGAGCATCCACTTGGAGAGGCGATAGTTACCCATGCAAAGGAAAGGCATATAAAAATTAATGAACCTGATAAATTTAATTCTATTACAGGAAAAGGAATAGAGGTTGAGTACAATGGGCTTGTGATTGATTTTGGAAATCGTAAACTGATGGAAGAAAAGAAAATTAATTATGGATTTGCATTGGAAAAACTAAAACAGTTGGAAGAAGAAGGGAAAACGGCAATGCTGATAGCCATAGGCAAAAAACTATCTGGCATAATCGCAGTTGCTGACACATTGAAGGAGTATTCACCAAAAGCAATTGAAACGTTAAATAAACAGGGTATTGAAACCATAATGATAACCGGAGATAATAAACGTACTGCAGAGGCTATAGCAAAACAGGTGGGCATTAAAAGAGTATTGGCTGAGGTATTGCCTCAGGATAAGTCAAACAGCGTAAAGCAGCTTCAACAAGAAGGAAAAAAGGTTGCCATGGTAGGTGACGGAATAAATGATGCTCCGGCTTTAACTCAATCTGATATAGGCATAGCCATAGGTTCAGGTACAGATGTTGCAATAGAATCAGGGGATATAGTATTAATTAAAGAAGATTTGAGAGACGTAGTTGTTGCTATGGAGTTATCTAAATACACCATGAAAAAGATCAAGCAAAATTTGTTTTGGGCATTTTTCTACAATAGTTTGGGGATACCTCTGGCTGCAGGAGCCCTCTATCCGTTTACGGGATTCTTACTCAGCCCAATAATAGCAGGTGCAGCAATGGCTTTTAGTTCCGTTTCAGTTGTGAGCAATTCGTTGCTTATGAAACGTTGGAATTCAAGCGTTAAATGATATACTTAATTTATAAAAGGAGGAATTTATTATGAAAAAACTAATTGTAATTGCAGCATTATCGTTTTCAATGGTGGCTTTCGCCAAAAATCACGGGTTAGATTCGAAACCAGGCATGATGAAACAAACAAATATGAAGGCTGGGATGACGCAGCAAATGAATCAACTTAACCCAGACCAACAGCTTCAGCTTGAAAAACTTCAGCTGAAATATCAAAACAAGAATCAAGAGTATATGCTTATGATAAAAAAGGTCGACCTAGAAATAGAAAAAGAGATGTCAGCTGAAAAAGTAGATACCAAAAAAATAGGGAAACTAGTAGATAGGAGGGCGCAGATTCAAACTAAAATGCATAGAAGTATGATTAATTACAGGCTCGACGCTAAAGAAAAATTTGGAATGGATACTATGGGAGCAATGATGGGTACTTCGGGTAAAATGACGGGTAATATGGATCAGATGATGAGTAATATGAATGAGATGATGAAAAATATGAGCCAAATGATGAACAACATGCATGAAATGATGGGTGGCATGAATCAGGTAGTTGATAAAGAAAAAATACCTCAGGTTCAAGAATAATATTAAAAGCTGCTGAGATATCAGCAGCTTGCTTATTTTACTATTAAAAGCCCGTCCATTTCCCTGTGTCCGCTTCCGCAAGGAACAGAACACCAAAATTCATATACACCTTTCTCTTCTGCGGTGAACTCGACAGTCTTGGCTTCACCTGGACTTATGTCGACGTTGATATTTAGTTCATATAGCATAAAACCATGTTTTACATCACGAGTGGTGAGTTCCAATACAATCTTTTCGCCGGAGTTTACAACGATAAACTCTGGTTCAAATCCAAATTGATATGATTCCACTTGTACAGTTCTTATACCGTTAGCAAGAATTCCAGAGACCTCATAGTCGTCTGGATTGATTTTTTTACTGTCACTTTTTTCTGAACAGCTAATAAAAATAAATGCCATTATAATAATAGATAACATTTTTTTCATTTCTTCACCTCCCATAAATACTCTAAAAGATTAAAGTCTTTTTTAGTACTTCGCCTATTTATAGAGAAACCAATTGTAAGACCTTAAACTATCCAGATAAAGCGTAACTTTGCCTAAAATTAACTCAGTGTTTATATTTAAAATTCAGAAAGTTTTAAAAACAGATTTCATTACATAGAGGAAAAATTTAAATTTAGTCAAATAATATGATTATATTTTTTCATTGCAATGGAGGTATTTTATGAGAAAAATTATACTGATGAGAGTAATAAACTTGTTTCTTCTGATAAATTTTATAGCCGTTGTATCCGTTGTATTTTTAAGAAGGTTTATATCGCAAGAGTTATTCTACTTCCTACATCCAAAACTTGGCTATTCATTTATATTTTTGGCTTTTTTTCATGTTTGGATTAATCGTAACTGGATAAAATCAAATTTCCTAAAAAGAAAAAAGTAGTTCTATAAAGCTAAATTAGTTAATTTTTATGAAAAATTAGATCCGAGAAATAGCTTTCTGTATATTGTGTGAATACAAAACAACTCTTCATCAGCAATAAAAGTAGAGTGAAATTAGAAGTTTTAAAATACAGCATAGGAAACCTCTTTTTAATATTATACTATTTGAGATTGTACTTAACTTGACTTGTAAAAACTATTTTAATTACGACTTACTTATGAACCTTTTACAAATATAGAGAATATGATGGAAGTAGTAGCCATTGAAAAATAGGGATAAGTCCGATATTAAGTCCTGTTATAATTCGGTATGTATTTAGAATACGCCCAAGATCTTCTGATAAAAATATTTAACATTTCACTATATGCAGTATAGGGAGTTCCCATCAAAGACATAGCTAAATAGTCTGTTTTTTTGGATCAAAAAACCAATTGTGGTTTTTATTTATAAATGACCACAGTATCATGGAAGCACCGAGAATCATAATATCTCTGATGGTG
>CAXXCR010000024.1:0-8080 GCA_963668015.2 uncultured Ilyobacter sp.
CTTTTCAACTCTTAGTAAAGTGAAACTCACTTTTAATTAAGTGCTTTAAAAATTATGTAAATATATGATATAATTACTTATCTGAAAAGGAGGAAATTTGATTGAATAAAATGAATTATCAAAAGATATTAGAAAAAGAATTGTCTATTCTCGAAAACTCTAAAATTATACCAAAACTATTATTGCATTCCTGCTGTGCTCCTTGCAGTTCTTATGTTCTTGAATACTTGTCAAACTACTTTCATATAAGTGTATTTTTCTACAACCCAAATATAAGTTCTGAGGATGAATATTATAAAAGAAGGGATGAACAGAAAAAATTTATAGATTCTATAGATACAAAATATCCGATAATTTTTTTTGATGAAGCTTATAATCCAGAAGAATTCTATGACAGTGTAAAAGGACTGGAAAAGGAAAAAGAGGGCGGAAAAAGATGCTTTAAATGTTTTGAACTTAGACTAGACAAAACTGCTCAAATGGCTGAAAAAAATAGTTTTGACTATTTTTGCACTACATTAAGTATAAGTCCATTAAAAAATTCAAATAAAATAAATGAAATCGGTGAAAATTTAGAAAAAATATATAAAGCCAAATTTTTAAGAAGTGATTTTAAAAAGAAAAATGGGTATAAAAGATCTGTTGAACTGTCAAAATTACATAATTTATACCGTCAAAATTATTGTGGGTGTATTTTTTCAAAACTCGAAAATGAATAGTTGACAAAATAATGGAGGAGATTTATATGAAAAAGATCTTGTTTTTATTGTTTTTATTAATCAATTCACTAGTTTTTTCTGCAAAAAAAATAAAGGTCAGTGCCACTATTCTTCCACAAAAATATTTTATCAGTAAAATAGCCGGTGATATGGCGGAAATTAATATAGTAATTCCTCCAGGTGCTAATCCTGTAACATACGACCTAAATCCAAAAAAAATACAGAAACTATCAAATTCTGAACTATATTTTAAAATCGGGCATCTTCCTTTTGAGATTTCATGGATGAAAAAAATTCAAAGCATAAATCCATCAATGCTGATAGTGGATACATCAAAGGGAGTAGACTTTATAATGAGTGGGCATCATCACGGTGAAGAACATAAAAATCAGAAAATGGATCCCCATATATGGCTGTCTCCAAAAGAAGTAAAAATACAGGCAAAAAATATTCTCAATGCTTTTATAAAATTAGATCCAGAACATCGTGAGTTTTATTCTGAAAACTACAAAAATTTTCTGAATGAAATCGAAAACCTTGAAATTTCTATGCGTAATAATTTTGAGGTTTTAAGAATCAGAAAGTTTCTTGTATACCATCCATCTTGGGCATATTTGGCCAGAGACTTTAATTTAGAACAAATAGCAGTTGAATTAGATGGTAAGAATCCGACACCAAAAGAATTGAAAAATTTAATTAAAGCAGCAAGAAATGAAAAAATAAAGGTAATTTTTCTTCAAAAACAATTCCCTACTACTGTAGCCAAATCTATCTCAAATGAAATTGATGCACAAATAATCTATTTGGACCCGCTTTCTGAAAACTGGTATGAAAACATGCTAAAAATATCATTGCTTTTAAATGAAAATCTAAATTAATAAGACGAGCATTAGCCCGTCTTATTTTTATTTTTTTTTAGAATTTTTAAATTCCTCTTTGAACTTTAAATACCCATTTTTTCTCAATTTGCAGGCAGGGCACTCTCCACAACCGTTACCTTTAATTCCATTGTAACAAGTTAACGTTTCATTTTTTATTATGTCCAATACACCCAAATCGTCTGCCATTTTCCAGGTTTCAGCTTTGTCTATCCACATAATAGGAGTCTCTATTACAAATTGGTAGTCCATTGACAAGTTCAAAGTAACATTGAGAGATTTGATAAATACATCTCTACAGTCAGGATATCCACTAAAGTCACTTTGAGATACACCAGTTATTATATTGGTTACCCCTCTTTGCTTTGCAAAAACTGCTGCAAATGTTAAAAATAAAAGGTTTCTTCCGTCAACAAATGTATTGGGTAGGGCATCATCAGGAGTTTCCTTATCCACATCTATATCAACTCTTGTAAGAGAATTTGGAGCTAGCTGGTTTAAAAGCCCCATATCAAGTATATGGTGCTCCACTTCATATTTTTTACATAAATCTTTTGCACATTCAAGCTCCAATTTATGTTTTTGTCCGTAATCAAAAGATACCGCTATAACTTCTTTGTACTTTTTTTTAGCCCAAAATAAACACGTAGTGCTATCTTGACCACCGCTAAAAACTACAACTGCCTTTTCCTTATTTATAAGCTCTTGCATAGTAATCCTCCCTTATCTGAATAATTGAAGTATTAATTTATTATATAAGGTCTCATCAGATTTAAATTGGCCTCTTAGAGTCGTTGTAACAGTTTTGGCATTTGTCTTTTTTATACCTCTGACACTCATACAACCATGCTCACCCTCTATTATAACTGCTACATCTTCACTTTTAGTTACCCTCTGCATAATTTCTGCAATGTCACTACCTATTCTTTCCTGAAGCTGCAGTCTTCTACCCACCATATCTGCTATTCTGGCGATCTTACTAAGACCAATAATCCTCTCTTTAGGAATATATGCCACCGCTACCTTCATATTGTACATAAGGGCAAGATGGTGTTCACAATGAGAAAAAATATCTATATCTTTCATCATAACCATCTCTCTGCTCTCTTCACTTACATAAAAATCTTCTTCAAAAGTTGTATCAAACATTTCTGCAATTTCGGCATTATTATAATTCTGCCCCTTAAAAACTTCCTCGTACATTTTCGCAACACGTTTTGGAGTGTCTATTAATCCTTCTCTTTCTGGATTTTCTCCAAGCGCCTCTAATATTCCCCTGATATGTCCTTCAATTTTGTTTGTATCTATTGCCATACTACTACACTCCCTTTTCATCTGGACTCCATATTATCTTATGCAACTGCAGTTGAAGCACGACCCCGTTTAAAAGATTTTCCTTCATATATTCTACGATACTTTCCGGATCTATAGCACCAAATATCGGGCTGAAATATACGCTGCATTTTTCTAAAAGTCCATATTTATCAATTAAAAATTTTGCTCTGTCTAGGTCTTCTACACTCCCAACAACAAACTTAAGAGTATCCCCTGTCGACAATTTATCTAGGTTTTCCAAATTCATATTGTCTTCCATACCACTGCTGACAAGCTTGTAGTCCATAGTAATTTTAGGTGAATTCCCCTTTATTTCATAAAGTTGTTCAAGGTTCACGCTTCCATTTGTCTCTATCTCAACTGTAAGTTCCTGGTCTTGGCACAGGAACTCCACCAGTTCATATATATTTTCCTGTAAAAGCGGCTCTCCGCCTGTTAAAGTTATATTCTTTACCCCGGTACCCTTTATATAATCATATATTTCATTCTTGTCCATAGCAGTGTAAGCTACATCCTGTTGATTCGCCCACATAGTATCACAGTAAGTACATCTCAGGTTACATCCAGCAAACCTTATAAATATCGCCAGCTCACCAGCTCTTTGCCCTTCTCCGTTTATACTTACAAATTTTTCAACTACTTTATAAGTCATTTCTTCACATCCTACCTCATGTAAACTGCACAGTTTGTCGGGGTTTCATAAACCTCGACCCTATGCACCTTGTAATTTTTATCTTCCATCAGTTCAAAAAAATGTCTGGAAAATTCCTCAGCTGTTGGCCTAAAATCCACTTCAATGACCTTAAAGCCATCTTCTAATACCAGGCCCAAGGTTTCTTTTCTCATGCTCCCACTCATTATTATAAGGCTGTGGTCGTAATAGTCCACCATTTCCTTGACGTCATCTTTCAAGTCGCCGAAGTCAACCACCATACCGTCAAGCTGTCCCCCTCTCACAAGTTCGTCAGACTTGACTTCCACGACAACTCTCCATCTGTGGCCGTGTATATTTGAACATTTCCCATTATATCCAGGTAAAAAATGGGCACTGTCAAAACTGTGTTCCGCCCTAAGTATATGCATTTGTGCCTCCTTTTTTAAATTTTAATGCATAGTGGCAGCATCCTACAGCACCATTGTACTGAGGGTCTTCCACCTTTATTATCTCGTCATAATCACTTTTCAGATATATGTTTATCGAAGGGTTATTTGCCACCCCTCCCGTTAAGACCAGCTTCCTGCCTATAAACTTGGTTAGAAGCGGTTTCAGCCTCTTGTACAGTGAATGATTCACCCCTGCGCACAGGCTTTCCAGTGAAACACCTTCCGCTATCTTACCTATCAATTCCGATTCAGAAAATACGGCACAGGTGGAGTTCAGCTCAACCGGCTCACTGTGGTGTTTCGAAAGTTCATCAAGTGAAACTTCAAGTATATTTGCCATATTTTCAATATACCTGCCACAAGAAGCCGCACACTTATCGTTTAACTCCAGGTCGGTTATGACTCCTTTTTCCACCTTTATTACTTTGACATCCTGACCACCTATGTCCAGCAGTATAAACTCTTTTAGCCCTGTACTGTGTATAGCTCCGTATGCATGCGCCTTTATCTCATTTATAGGTGTAAAGTTTTCAAGGTTTGTGTTGTTTCTCCCATAACCTGTGGAAACACCTATATCTATATTTTTTATCCCAAGTTTTTCATAGTTAACATTTATAGCTCCGTTATAAGTACAGTAATCCCTGTAAAATTTCATTGTGCTGTACTTTCTTTTTTCTACTATTTTACCGTCTTCCATTATTACAAGCTTTACTTCTCTGCTCCCAAGGTCTATTCCCAATATTCTCACAGGATCTCCTCCTTTAAGTCACCCATCATATCCAGGAATGCCTCCAGTCTCAGTTTTGTCCTAGCATCGAGTTCTGTGTATTTATCCCCTTCTATATTTAATATAGGTATATCCAGCTCCTCTTTCAATATTATGTTTTCGGCAGCTTTATGGCAGAATGCCTGTGTATAGTGGATGATCCCGTCTATTTTTCTCTCTTTTATCTGTTTTTTTAGCTCTTTTAGCCTGTACCATATATCGTATGGGTAAGTGTAGTCGTAATACTGTTGATATATGTTTTCAGCCTCCATACCCCTAGGAAATGAAAACTCTCTCTGAACCTCGTTGTATACAAATTTTGCATTGTGTTTTTCGACAAAATCAAAGATATCCCCCGGCATCGGAGGTACACCTAGATAAGCTAGCCTCAATTTTTTCGGCGAAGCCTCTCTGCCCTTTATCTCTTCTAATTTTTTTTCCAACATAGTTTCGTAGGCATCTACATCGCAGTCGAAATCGCTGGTGCAAAGCTGAAACAGATGGTTTTCAAAACCCGTAGCCTTGTCTTCCTTATAAGTCAGCTCATCCAACTCTCTTGCAAGGCTTCTTACATTATTCAGATTTTTTCTCATATCCTCAGCTTCTGCAAGACTTACATTAAATCTTGCCATAAACTTGTTTATCTCCCTTTGTACATCTTCCATTGAATGGGAGTGCGGATATGAAAACGGATGCACATCTACACCCCTTTTTCTCAAAACTTCTATGAGTACACTGGTGTTGGAGCAGTCTCCTTCGACAACTCCCACTATCTCGCTGATCCCGTTTACAATGCACGCCCCGTAAATCCCCTTTACCCAGGCACACATACTTTTGGGGAAACCTTCTCTTTCGGCTATCTCTATGTACTTTAAATGTTCTCCAGAGGTAACAAAGATATTGTTTAAATCTATCGGCTTGTAACCTGCCGCCAATAGCACCTCTATAGGAACCGTTGTGGTTAAACCTATCTTCTTCATTATAAAACTCCTTTTCACCTAAAATCTCCAAAAAAAGACAAAACTACCCCTAGACAATAGCTATCGGGTAGCTTTCGTCCTAGTTTTTTTTAGAGACAGGATGGTACAAATGAACTGTCTGTATTATTTTCGATAAATTATATCACGTATCCTATAAATGTGCAATAATTTCATTGCCACGTACCGTAAATTCTCTAGATACTATTAAAAAATTTTTCTTTTTTATTGCTTGACTTTGTAAACCCTTGCCTAGTTAGATTTTTTTAATGAATTAATCACTTTAAAATTGAAAAGCACGCCAACTGAATAGCGTGCTTTTGTTTTAAAATGGATTTTTTATATACTCCATTAGATTAACCATAAACTCTAAAGTTTTATTGTCAACATCATAAACTGGATTATATTCAACCAGGTCAATTGAAGGTATATGGTAATTTTTAAATAGGAATTTGAAAATTTCAATTATTTCATCTGGATTGAATCCGCCTCTAATAGAGGAACTTACTGCAGGGGCAAAGACTGGGTCCATGACACCAAAGTCAAAACTTATGTGGATATTATCTACTTTTAGATAACTTTTTATCTCAGACAGGCATTTAAAAACTCCTTTTCTTAAAATTTTCTCATAATTGAACACCTTTATACCAAGTTTATCTGCCAGTTCCTTTTCTTTAGGTGACATATCCATAACTCCAAAAATAACTAAATTTTCACTTTTTAGCTTTCTACCTTCATAAAAACAATTTTGTAAGTCATTGTCCCCAACTCCTTGCAGTAGAGACAATACCATTTCATTTAAATTTCCTGTTGTGGTTGTTTCATCTGTTAGCAAGCCGCTTTTCGCTCCCATCCAGATAAGACCTACTTCCATGTTCTTTGATACACCTGAAAATGATCCCAAGGTCAAGCTGTGATCTCCTCCTATGTTGATAGTTCTGTATCCGTCCTGTATGGAAGTATACGCCTCTTTCGCCAGTTTCTCGCATGTTTTCAATATTGTATTTTTATATTTTAATTTAAAGTTAGTGAAATCCTCTTTTTCCCTTTCAACATCTATTAAATATACCTCATCCTGATAATCAGGATAGATTGTTAAGAGATTGTTGATGGAGAACTCTATTCCAGTATTGTTTGCACCAAAATTTAAAGGTATTCCTAAAATCTTGTTCTTCATTTTTTCTACATGGATGTACACCGCATCTTCTTCCATAATTACCTTTATATAATCTAGGTTAGGGTCCTCCATACCTTGTACCTGAAGCTCCGCCTTTTTCAAATCTTTAATGTACTCTATGGTTTCCCTGCTGATCCTTTCTCCAGGGCATATTATAGGTATTCCAGGTGGATAAGCCAGGATAGTTTCTCCACTTATCATTCCCTCACTTTCTTTAAACAGTATCCTTGTCTTCTCACTGTTAAATGCTTCTCTTGGGTTCTGAACATATTCCGGTATTTCAGGCATGCCTAAGAACTTAACTTTTATTCTTACATTTTCTGAGTTCATTTTACTTATATCTTTTACAGCTGTTATTAATTTATCTACACTTTCCTTTGTATCCCCGATGGTTATAACTGCCAACACATTGTAGAAATCCGAAAGCTCAACCTGTATATTGTAGTCATTTATCAGTATGGTTTCAAGTTGAAACCCTGTAAGTCCTAGTTCTTTAGCACTTATGGTAACCTTTGTCGGATCAAATGAAAACCTTCCCTCTTTTCCCAATATCTCTTCGCCAAATGAAGAAAAACCTGGTATTTTATTTATCTCTTCCCTTAAATAATTTGAAATTTTTATGGTATTTTCAAGAAGTTCTCTACCATGTACAGCTATCTGCCTCCTACAACAGTCTAGCGACGCCATTAAAACATAAGAAGGGGACGTGGTATGTAGTAAGTTTAAGACTTGCTGCACTTTGTTTTCGTCAATTCTGTTGGAATTAATATGCAAAATGGATGCTTGCGTCATTGCACTTAAAATTTTATGAGTGCTCTGACAACAGATATCCGCTCCAGCATCTATTGCAGATATAGGGAGCTTTTCATGAAATTTGAGGTGCGGACCATGAGCTTCATCAACTAAAAGAGGTATATCATAAGAGTGTGCAATATCTGCTATACTTTTTATATCTGCAGCCACACCGTAATAAGTTGGATTTATTATAAGTACGGCCTTGACATCACTATGTTCTTTTAGTGTGTTTTTTACCGTTTCAACGCTTACACCATGTGATATGCCTAGTTCGTCATCTATTTCTGGTTTCATATAAACTGGCTCAGCACCGCTTAGTATTATTCCTG
>CAXXCR010000025.1:0-11764 GCA_963668015.2 uncultured Ilyobacter sp.
ATCAATATTTGATTTTTCAATGATTTCAGCTAGATCTTCATGATATTTTTTGCTGTGTTCTCCTAGCTCTAGCATATCACCTAAAACTGCTATTTTGTATCTATTCTTATAAAATTTTTCGAACGTTTCCAATGATACCTTCACCGAACTAGGGCTAGCATTATATGCATCATTTATATATAAAATATTGCCATTCTCTATTCTCTGATACCTCATCTGAGTTAGTTCAATATTTTTAACAGATGTTTTAGCTGTCTCTTTAGACAAACCATACTTTTCTGCTGCAAGTATTGCTAGCGACATGTTTTTAATGTTGTGTCTGCCAAGAAGATTAGTAGAAAACTTTAAACCATCCAAACAGAACGTGCTTCCTGATTCATCTTCTACAACACTGTCTATTATATGAGAATTACCTTCCGTTTCCCCCACTTTTACAGCATCTGAAATTTTCTCAAGGTAAGGGTCGTCTCCAACAACAAAAACGTTGACGCCATCTACATAGTTTAAAATTTCAGTTTTAGCTTTGAATACATTTTCTTTGCTCTTTAGGTATTCCAGGTGGGATTCACCTATATTGGTTATTATCCCGTAGTCAGGGGATGAAATTTGACACAGTAAGTCTATTTCGCCAAAACCGCTCATCCCCATTTCCAAAACAATAAACTCGTCGTCATCTTCTACTCTAAGCAAAGTAAGAGGTAATCCTATATGATTGTTATAATTTCCCTTTGTTTTCTTGCCTTTAAATTGTGAAGATAGTATCTGATAAAGTATATCCTTTGTAGTAGTTTTTCCGTTGCTTCCAGTTATAGCAAACACCTCGGCCTTAAACTTTCTCCTGTATTCTTTTGCCAATTTTTGGATAAACTCAACACTGTCTTCAATATAGACTGCCTTTGGGTTATTCAGACACAATTTGGGATCGTCATAAAAAACTGCTGCAGCTCCTTTTTCAAGAGCCTCCTCAACAAAACCGTTGCCTCCCCTTATAGCTATAAATATATCATCTTTTTTCAGTAAACGACTGTCAATATGTACATTATATATTTTCTCAACAGCTACATAGTTTGAAACTATATCTTTTATAATTGTTCTATTACTACACATAAAACTCCCCTTATTATAGCATTTTTGTCCTTTTATTTAAATAGAATAAGCCCGTTTGAGTGAAAATATTTCCACTACTGTAAAAATGCTAATTTTTATATATTTATGCTAATTTTTTCTGGATTCTATTATGAAAAATAAGATTTTGTCAGACTCTAGTACTTTGAGACTTTCATGTAGAACATAAAACTACTCGGTCTCCTGTTTCAATTTTTCTGCAAATTTATATAAGGTATCATAAACTTCAAATTCAAAATATCTCTTTTTTTCTTCTTGAGCGCCATGCCCAGTTCTTACCAAAACAGGTCTCATCCCCAAACGTAATCCTGCTTCTACATCGGATATCTTATCACCAACTATTATAGAGTTTCTATAATCTATATCCAAATCTTTTCTAGCTTCTTCAAACATGCCAAGTTCAGGCTTTCTGCACATACAATCTGTTAAGTATTCACCTGTTCCTTTAGTCGGATGATGCGGACAGTAATAAAAAGCATCAACCTTTACTCCAATTTCCTCGAGCTCCTTGTTTATATATTCATGCAGCTTTTCAACATCAGACTCACCGTAGTATCCCCTTGCTACTCCTGACTGATTTGTCACTACAACTACGATATATCCCAGCTCCTTAAATATTTTAATAGCTTTTTTTGCTCCAGTTTCAAATTCAAAATCTTCCGGTTTATAAAGATACTCCTTTTCGACGTTAATATTCCCGTCTCGGTCTAAAAAAATACATTTTTTCAAAATAATCACCCCTAAAAATAGCTGAAACCTTATTTTATTTAATTTAAATCTCATTTCAGCACTGTATCCTAATAATTATATAGGATTTACAAGTTATTTGCAATAAACAATACCGGATTCAAAAATTATTTTAAAATATTACCTGAGTTTTTAATTAAATTTAATGATTCCTTTACCTAAAATCTCATTTGTACAAAGTGAGATCTTTTTAAGCTTGTAAAAAAAAAGAAGCCTCAGCAGCTTCCTAAAAACACAAAAAATAAAAAAAGCTTGGCGAATACCTATCCTCCCGGGGCGTTGCCACCCAAGTACTTTCGGCGTTTAAGGGCTTAACTTCTGGGTTCGGTATGTGACCAGGTGTACCCCCTTAGCTATCTTCACCAAGCTATGGTTATATATATATTTTTTTTCTTTGCTGTTCCTTAGAACACTCAAAACTGTATAGTAAATAATCTTTTAGGTTAAGATTTCGTCATATTAGTACTGGTCAGCTAAACGCCTCGCAGCGCTTACACACCCAGCCTATCTACCTCCTAGTCTCGAAGGTGACTTATTGACATATAGTCAGAGAGTACTTATCTTGAAGTGGGCTTCCCGCTTAGATGCTTTCAGCGGTTATCCTTTCCAAACGTGACTACCCTGCTATGCCTCTGGCGAGACAACAGGTACATCAGAGGTCTGTCCATCCCGGTCCTCTCGTACTAAGGACAGATCTTCTCAATACTCTTACGCCTACAGTGGATAGGGACCGAACTGTCTCACGACGTTCTGAACCCAGCTCACGTACCGCTTTAATGGGCGAACAGCCCAACCCTTGGGACCTTCTCCAGCCCCAGGATGCGATGAGCCGACATCGAGGTGCCAAACTTTGCCGTCGATATGGACTCTCGGGCAAAATCAGCCTGTTATCCCCGGGGTAGCTTTTATCCGTTGAGCGACGACCCTTCCATTCGGAATCGCCGGATCACTATGTCCTGCTTTCGCACCTGCTCGACCCGTCAGTCTCACAGTCAAGCTCCCTTATGCCATTGCACTCTACGGTTGATTTCCATCCAACCTGAGGGAACCTTTGAACGCCTCCGTTACTCTTTCGGAGGCGACCGCCCCAGTCAAACTGCCCACCTAGCACTGTCTCCAGAAATTCACTTTCCAGATTAGAATTCCGATGTTATATGGTTGGTATTCCACCAACGACTCCGCTGCAGCTAGCGCCACAGCATCATAGTCTCCCAACTATCCTATACACATAACATCAAAACCCAATACCAAGCTACAGTAAAGCTCCACGGGGTCTTTCCGTCCTACTGCAGGTAACCGGTATCTTCACCGGTAATACAATTTCACCAGGCCTCCCGCCAAGACAGCATTCGAGTCATTACACCATTCGTGCAGGTCGGAACTTACCCGACAAGGAATTTCGCTACCTTAGGACCGTTATAGTTACGGCCGCCGTTCACTGGGGCTTCAATTCGGAGCTCTCACTCCTCCTCTTAACCTTCCAGCACTGGGCAGGTGTCAGCCCATATACATCGCCTTTCAGCTTAGCATAGACCTGTGTTTTTGCTAAACAGTTGCTCGAATCTCTTCACTGCGACCACCAAGCGCTCAAGTTCGCGTGTAACTATCACCCTTAGCGGCACCCCTTCTCCCGAAGTTACGGGGCTATTTTGCAGAGTTCCTTAGCGAGAGTTAGCCTGTCCGCCTTAGATTTCTCATCCTGACCACCTGTGTCGGTTTACAGTACGGGCACTTAAATTCTCAGTAGAAGCTTTTCTCGGCAGTGTAGGATTTGCACCTTCGCGCTTACGCGCTCCACATCACACCTCAGATATAACCCTACGGATTTTCCTATAGGGCCATCCTACATGCTTGTACAGGGACAACCGTCGCCCTGCGCACATACCTTCCTGCGTCCCTCCATCCCTTAAACAAATTTAAGTGGCACAGAAATATTAATCTGTTTTCCATTCGCCTACGCAAATCGCCTCGGCTTAGGTCCCGGCTTACCCAGAGAAGACAAGCTTTACTCTGGAAACCTTGGTCTTCCGGCGAGCGGGATTCTCACCCGCTTTCTCGCTACTCATTCCTGCATTCTCACTTCTGATACCTCCAGTACTCCTTACGGTATACCTTCTACGGCCTACAGAACGCTCTCCTACCAATGTACTATGTACATTCCACAGCTTCGGTTTATATCTTAGCCCCGTTACATTGTCGGCGCAGAGACTCTCGACCAGTGAGCTATTACGCACTCTTTAAATGTATGGCTGCTTCTAAGCCAACATCCTGGTTGTTTCAGAATCTCCACCTCCTTTCCCACTTAGATATAATTAGGGACCTTAGCTGGTGGTCTGGGTTGTTTCCCTCTCGACAATGGATCTTAGTACCCATAGTCTCACTCCCAATTTCTAAATCTACGGTATTCGGAGTTTGGTTGACTTCGGTAAGCTATATGCCCCCTAGGCCATCCAGTGCTCTACCCCCGCAGATAAACAATTGAGGCTGCACCTAAATGCATTTCGGAGAGAACGAGCTATCTCCTGGTTCGATTGGCTTTTCACCCCTAAACCTACCTCATCCCCCGGCTTTTCAACGACGGTGGGTTCGGACCTCCACTGTGTCTTACCACAGCTTCATCCTGGACAGGCTTAGATCACCAGGTTTCGCGTCCACAACATACGACTAATTCGCCCTATTCAGACTCGGTTTCCCTTCGGCTCCGTTTTTCTTAACCTCGCCGCATATCGTGACTCGCAGGATCATTCTCCAAAAGGCACGCCGTCACACATATAAAGTGCTCCGACCGCTTGTAAGCGCACGGTTTCAGGTTCTATTTCACTCCCCTCCCGGGGTTCTTTTCACCTTTCCCTCACGGTACTATTCGCTATCGGTCAGTAAGAGTATTTAGCCTTACGTGATATGGTCCACGCTGATTCACACCAGGTTTCACGTGCCCGGTGCTACTCGGGAGATGGTGCACTGTTTAGCGCAAGTTTTCATGTACAGGACTTTCACCTTCTACGGTCAGCCTTTCCAGACTATTCCACTAACTTGACTAAATCAGCTGGATATCTCGCAGTTCTCCAAGCTCCATTCCCACTACCCCGATACTGCAACGGCTGCATCCTTACACAGCATCGGTTTAGGCTCTTCCCCGTTCGCTCGCCGCTACTTAGGGAATCGTTTTTACTTTCTCTTCCTCGGGTTACTTAGATGTTTCAGTTCACCCGGTACCCTTTTTCATGCTAGCTCTTCAAACTAGCAGGTTGCCCCATTCGGAAATTCCAGAATCAAAGCTCGATTGCAGCTCCTCTGGACTTTTCGCAGCTTACCACGTCCTTCATCGGCTCTTACTGCCAAGGCATTCTCCGTACGCCCTTAATTTCTTAACCTAAAACAGACTTCTCAGTCTAACTCTCTTTATTATCTACTATACAGTTTTCAATGTCCTAAGTGTAATGCTTCTCAAATAAACAGGCGCCCTAGAGCACCTCTTTTAAAGAACACCACAACAAAATAGAGAAAGCAAGCTTTTGCTCCTTAGAAAGGAGGTGATCCATCCGCACCTTCCGGTACGGATACCTTGTTACGACTTCACCCCAATCGCTTATCACACCTTAGGAAACTCCCTCCCGAAGGTTAGGCCGTTTACTTCAGGTGCAACAAACTCTCGTGGTGTGACGGGCGGTGTGTACAAGACCCGAGAACGTATTCACCGCGACATTGCTGATTCGCGATTACTAGCGATTCCAACTTCACGAAGTCGAGTTGCAGACTTCGATCCGAACTAAGAACAGCTTTCTGAGATTCGCTCCACGTCACCGTATTGCTTCTCTCTGTACTGTCCATTGTAGCACGTGTGTAGCCCAGGTCATAAGGGGCATGATGACTTGACGTCATCCCCACCTTCCTCCTGCTCGTCGCAGGCAGTCTCGCTAGAGTCCCCAACTTAATGCTGGCAACTAACGATAGGGGTTGCGCTCGTTGCGGGACTTAACCCAACATCTCACGACACGAGCTGACGACAGCCATGCACCACCTGTCACTGCATTCCCCCGAAGGGGCACCAAACCATCTCTGGTAAGTTTGCAGGATGTCAAGACCTGGTAAGGTTCCTCGCGTTGCGTCGAATTAAACCACATGCTCCACCGCTTGTGCGGGTCCCCGTCAATTCCTTTGAGTTTCATTCTTGCGAACGTACTCCCCAGGCGGATCACTTATCGCATTAGCTTCGGCACAGGGGTTCGACCCCCTACACCCAGTGATCATCGTTTACGGCGTGGACTACCAGGGTATCTAATCCTGTTTGCTCCCCACGCTTTCGCACTTTAGCGTCAGTATCTGTCCAGTGAGCTGGCTTCCCTATCGGCATTCCTACAAATATCTACGAATTTCACCTCTACACTTGTAGTTCCGCCCACCTCTCCAGTACTCTAGCCAACCAGTTTCCAACGCAATACGGGGTTGAGCCCCGCATTTTCACATCAGACTTAGTTAGCCGCCTAGATGCCCTTTATGCCCAATAATTCCGGATAACGCTTGCGACATACGTATTACCGCGGCTGCTGGCACGTATTTAGCCGTCGCTTCTTCTGCAGGTACCGTCACTTGCTTCTTCCCTGCTGAAAGCACTTTACAACCCGAAGGCCTTCATCGTGCACACAGAATTGCTGGATCAGACTTTTGGTCCATTGTCCAATATTCCCCACTGCTGCCTCCCGTAGGAG
Source organism: uncultured Ilyobacter sp. (assembly GCA_963668015.2). Lineage (GTDB taxonomy): Bacteria > Fusobacteriota > Fusobacteriia > Fusobacteriales > Fusobacteriaceae > Ilyobacter_A. The sequence continues at coordinate 6,582 of CAXXCR010000025.1, forward strand.
TAAGGGCCGTGTCTCAGTCCCCTTGTGGCCGTTCACCCTCTCAGGCCGGCTACCCATCGTTGCCTTGGTAGGCCATTACCCTACCAACTAGCTAATGGGACGCAAAGCTCTCCCCTAGCGCATATAGCTTTCATACACAGACGATGCCGCCTGCGCATAATATCCGGTATTAGCTGTCGTTTCCAACAGTTGTCCCGGGCTAAGGGGCAAGTTCTTTACGCGTTACTCACCCGTCCGCCACCGTACTATCACCCGAAGGTGAATTCCAGTCGACTTGCATGTGTTAAGCATTCTGTCAGCGTTCATCCTGAGCCAGGATCAAACTCTTCATTCAAATATATTTTATCCTCTTAACGAGGTATTCACCATAATCTTTTATATAGTGCTTAACTTTCTCTATTTAGTTCTCAATGTCCTTTTTTGCTGTGCCCTCTTCTTGAGCACGAGATTAATATTATCATACCCCCACTTTTTTGTCAACAAGTTTTTTTGTTTTTCAAATAAAAAACTTGTTGACGTATCCCGAGCATATGTTTACTTTCTGTCTCATTCCACCTGAAATCAAGCTCACTCCACTAATCTAATCAAACTTCTAAACCAACAAAAAATAAAATACATTATATTCCCTCTTCTATCCACCTAGCCAAATCTTTTGCAAAATAAGTGATTATTATTGCTGTCCCCGCTCTTTTTATTCCATATTTTTTTCAATTACTACCTCTTCTTGAGAACAGGCTTTTACCCTGGAGTATTCCGTACTCACATTATAAGCTACTATAGAGGCGTTTAAATTACCTTTTTATTTTCCTTATAGCATCCAGATATGCCAAAGCCAATTTTACTACAAAAATATCCGCCCCAGATTTGAATTTATTCAATTTCAGGATACAATTTTATGTCCCGGCTTATATTGCTGGCAGCTTCCACAAAAGGAAACATCAAAACAGCTCCACTTCCCTCACCCAGCTTCATGTTCATATGAAGCATGGGTTCCAGCTCCAGATACTCCATTATCCATCTAGCACCAGGTTCATCACTCAAGTGGGAAGGTACCATATAATCCCTGCAATCTGGGCTTATTAGGCTTGCCAAAAATGCCGCTATACCTGATATCAAACCATCTATTACTATCGGAACTCTATTTTTTGCAGCACTGAGATATGCCCCTGTCATTGCAGCTATATCCAAACCCCCAAGTTTATGCAGCACTTCCAAAGCATCTTTCTCGTCTGGAGAATTTACTTTTATCGCATCCGCTATAACCTGTTTCTTTAGCTCAAGTTGATTGCTACAAATGCCGCTACCTCTGCCAACTATTTTATTGAGAGGTAAACCGGTTAACACACTTAGTATGGCACTGCTTGTCGTGGTATTGCCTATTCCCATCTCTCCAAGAGCCAACAGATTGTAGCCTGATAAAACTAAGTCATCCAGAACCTCAATCCCAGCTTCCATAGCCCTTATTGCCTCTGCCCTGCTCATGGCCTCGCCTTTTCTTATGTTTTTTGTACCTTTCCTCAGGATTTTTCTATTTATTATCCCTGTAAATTCCTTGTCGCTGTCTATACCCAAATCCACAACAAAAACATCACTGTCAACTGTTCTGGCCAATGAGCTTATAGAAGCTTCTTTTTTCAACATAGCCGCTACAACATGTTGGGTTATCACCCTCTTGGAGGCACTTACCCCCTCCTCTTCCACTCCGTTGTCCGCTGCCATTACCACTACTGCCTTTTTATCTACAACATAGTCGCTGTTTATACCTGACAACTTAAGAGATAACTCTTCTAGCTTTCCAAGACCCTTCGGGGTTTTTAAAAGTGAATCCAAGTGTTTTCTTCGTTTTTCCATATCAGACTCATTCAGTCCGGTAATTTTTTTCAAAGTTTCTTCTAAAATCTTCATAAAAACTCTCCTATTTCATCTCTTAATACTTATCGACTTTTTAGGACTAATGCCTCTGCCAGATACCGCAACAAAAAAATCCCTCTGTATCCCATTCTTGAACTCCTTAAACCATGCCTGTCCACCATATTTTAATTTCAGCCACCTTCAATTATTCGGCAATATTATCCACACTGGATCCATAATTTATCAGTAGCTTAATTTTTATAAATTTCTATTACAGCGCTTACAGAAACAGGGTTGCCGGATAGACGGTAAACATTTCCTAACATACGCTATCGGGTCCATCTCTCTTTCGTTCCTCCAAATGCCCTTCCTATTATCTTCACATCCAGGTTTAGTTCATCATATAAATCAGTTCATAATGCAAAAAAAATCTGCAACTGTCAGATTCTTACTCATTGTGTTAGCGTCTAATCAAGTTCCATTATTTCATATAGTTTTTCAATGTCTATATGCTCTCTAATGAGTTTTGCAAGCTTATCATACTCCCGATTTCTTATTTCACACAAATTTACCCCCAACTCCTGGATTTCAAGTCCTTTTTTCTCTCTTATTTTATTCAAAAACCTGTTAGTAAAATCAACATTATCAAATATACCGTGTATGTATGTCCCCAGCACATTTTCTTTTACGGCTCCCTTAATACCATTGTCCTGTGCTAAAATAGGTTCTTCATCTCCAAACGTAATTCCATGATGTATTTCATAACCCTGCACCTGAATTCCGCTCATGCCATCCAGTATACCTTTCGTATTTAAAAGCGAGCCGCTGTACTGAACTGTGATCTTTTCAGCTTTCAATATAGTTTTGAGTTTTAAAAGATCCATTCCCTGCACCTCTAGGCTGTCGGTTTCTACTCCAAATGGATCAGATATAATTTCGCCTAACATTTGGAATCCTCCACAGATCCCAAAGACCACAACACCAGATTTGCTAAGCTCTATTATTTTTTTCAAGATCCCTTTTTCATTTAATTCCTTTAAATCCTTTATTGTATTTTTAGATCCCGGTATTATTATTAGATCTTCACGTCCTAGTTCAGACGACTTTCTAATATATCTCAAGTTAACGCCGCTATAATTATTCAAAACATCTATATCAGTAGAATTTGACAAATGTTTTAGTTTTACCACTGATATATTTATCTCCCCATTTCCGTTGCTTTTGTAAAATTTATCACTGAGACTGTCTTCAGCATCTATATCCATCTCCGTGTAAGGCAATACACCCAGAACAGGTATTCCTATGAGTTCTTCAAGCATTTCTATCCCCGATTTCAAAAGGTCTACATCGCCATGAAATTTATTTATAACTACTCCCTTGATTCTCTTTCTTTCCTTTTCATCCAGCAACATTATCGTTCCGTATATGGATGCAAAGACTCCTCCTCTTTCGATATCTCCAACTAATATCACAGGGGCATCCGCCATATCTGCCATCCCGGTGTTCACCAGGTCATTCTTTTTCAGATTTATCTCTGCCGGGCTTCCCGCGCCCTCCAAAACCGATACTTCGTAATTCTCTCTTATATGTTCATATGCTTTTAATATTTCAAATTTTAAGTTTTCCTTTATTTGAAGAGTATCCTGAGTATTCAGATTTTTAAATACTTTACCATTTAATATTATTTGAGAGTTTTGATCGCCAGTAGGCTTTATAAGAATCGGGTTCATATACGGGCTAGGATCCAGTCCGCAAGCTTCAGCCTGCACAGCCTGCGCCCTGCCAATTTCACATCCACACCTTGTCACATATGAATTAAGAGCAATATTTTGAGCCTTAAAAGGTGCTACCCTATAACCGTCCTCCTTAAATACTCTGCACAAACCTGTGGATATTACACTCTTGCCTACATTGGAAGAAGTTCCAAAAATCATTATGTTTCTGTGCTTCATAATTTCCCCCTAATCCTTATTTCAATTTAATAGGTATTCCTGAAACTATGAGATATGCCTCCTTAGACTCCTTAGCCATCCTCTGATTTACTCTTCCGGCTATATCCCTGAAATACCTTCCCAGATGATAACTAGGAACTATACCCATCCCAAGTTCATTTGACACAACTATCAGTTCTCCTGTAAAGCTCTTTGAAAACTCTATAAGCTTATCTATCTCTAAATTTATTTCCTGCTCAATATTCGATAATTCATTTGGAGTGATTTTTTCCCATTCTATATCCATATCACCAAGCATAAGATTGGCAACCATATTCGTCAAACAATCCAGTAGTATAACACCCGTCTCATTTGAAGATTTTGAAAGTATGGTATCCAGGTCACTATGAGCTTCCAAGATTCCCCATTGATCTCCCCTTTGCTCTCTGTGCTTTTTCACTCTTTCGCACATCTCTTCATCATAGACTTTTGCTGTGGCCAGGTATACCTTGTTTTTTTCTGACTGAGCCAAGCTTTCTGCAAAGCTGCTTTTACCGCTCCTTGCTCCGCCAGTTACATAAATTATTCCCATTTTTCACCTCTAAAAAATTTTGTTTGACTTTTTTATTTGTTCAAAATAAAGTTCTAGTCTATTTTATCCGATTCTTCCGATCTTTTTATTAAAATATCAACCAGTAGCGGATCAGTCTCGATTGGCTTGGACAGCTTAAATTTAAACCCTGGATATTATTTTGATTCCTTTTTTTATGTGCACACCTTCAAATAGAAAAAAGGAATCAAAATAAGCTTTCTAATTTTAAGGTTTTCTATGAGTATTTTTTCAACTTTATTTTCCGGATTGATTTCTGCCTTCTCTAGACTGGCGCTGTAAACCTTTTCTTTCGGAATTTTAACCCTAAACACTTATACTAGTATTCCAAAATCATTTTGATATTTTTTCCAATGGATCCTATCTCTAATAATTAAAAGAGTTTTCACAGTTTCTTCTCCAAAATCTAGCTTCATTCCACATACAATTTTTCAAATATTATATCATATAGATTTTGCTATTACCAATTTATAAACTCATTTTAAGATTATCTTACTGCCGATAATAACTCTAGTAAAATGTAAAAAAGTATACATTCTATTGACAAAAACTATTTTTTGTATTATTATAGAGTAAAATGATTTAAAATTAAACTAAACTTTCCATAAAAGTGATCAAAAGCTAAACCATTGATACTCTTTTAAATAAACTATTAACAAAAATTATCTAAAAATATAGATGCTTGCAGCATAAATTTTATTTATAAATTCGGAGGTGACTAATATGTCAGGAGACAAAGCAATAGGATTATTAGCAGTAGGATTCTTAGTTCTAGAAGTAGCTTTCTTAGC
>CAXXCR010000026.1:0-67296 GCA_963668015.2 uncultured Ilyobacter sp.
GGAAAAAGTAGAAGACATAAGCAAGATAATGGCTTATGGAGTCATGTCAACTCCTGGTCTGGTTGTGGATGAGAAAGTTGTCAGCAAGGGGAAGCTTTTAAGTGTAGAAGAGGTAAAAAAAATATTAAAATAAAGGGCTGAAAAGCCCTTTTTGTTTTTATACTACTTTTTCAGCCATTCTTCCCAAATATCTGGGTTATACCCAAGGGTAACCTTGTTTTTAAACCGGACTATTGGAGTTTTATATAAACTTGGGCTTTCGCTCAACAGTTCCTCGGTGTCGTACGCCATATACTGAAGATTTTTCTTTTTGTATTCCTTGGAATCAGTGTCTAGTAGATCTTCTAAAGGAAATTTTTGCTTTATAGCTTTTAGTTCCCCTTTTGATATACCAAACTTATTGAGATCCACAAACTGTATATCTACTTTTCTTTCTTTGAAAAACCTTACAGCCTTCTTGCTGTCGTTGCAATTTTTTTTGCCAAATATCTGAATTACCATCTTCTATCTCCCCGTTTAAAATATCTTTATTATAAAATCTCCTTTATATAAAAAAAAGGTACCTGAGGGCTTAAAGCAGATCCCTTAGATACCTGAATAAATAGGTTTTACTCATAAATGCAAAGGTATGATGTTTCTTCTTCTACCTTCAACATAAATTTTTCGTTAGCTTCCACTATAAAAGTTTCATTTGCTTTAAATTCTTTCCATTCAGTTTCCCCTGGAAGTTTCACAATAAGCTTTCCACTTGTAACTGTCATGTATTCTTTTGTAGACGTACCGAATTCGTATTCTCCAACTGCCATTACACCAACTGTAGCAGGTCCTTTATCATTTTTAAATGCGATAGATTTTACTTTTCCATCGAAATATTCGTTTGCTTTAAACATATTTTCCTCCTTGGCATTTTGTTTGTTTAAAACAATAATACAGCATATGCAGGAAATTTCAAACTAAAATTTCTTTAATGAAATTTTAGTTTGAAAGGTGATTCTGGAGAAAAGACTAATTTTATTCAAAAATATTTCTTAGGACACAGAGTTTCACAGAGATTTAAAACAAGAGTTTCACGGAGAAAATCTCAACTTAGTTTATAGATTATAGAGAACAGTGAATAGATATTTTAACTATTCTCTATTCATTATTAGCTACTAACTGATTTATTTACTCAGTGAAACTCACTCTTTTCCTCTGCGCCACTCTGTGACCAAGGTTTTTTATTTACATTTGTGTCTATTCGTGCAATTCGTGACCCAAAAAGGTTCTTAGGTACCTGCAAAAAATCATTAGCTGCTATGTTTACAGTAAAAATATAGTAAAGCACGAAGCAGTGTCGTGGTGATATTTATACTATTTTAGGTACAGTGATCGACCCGAAAGGCAGGACTATAACTTTGGCATCCTGTCCTTTTTTCTCCAGTGCATCTTCTATTGCCAGCTTCAGATCGTGGTAAGGCTTGAAATGCACCTTTTTCATCTGTTCGGTGCTGAGCTCGGTCACTGCCCAGCTATCAGCCCACAAGTTTATCTCAGCCATTTTTGCGGCTTTATGGTATCCTAATTTGTACTCATCTTTTATTTTTTCCAAAACTTCCTGTGGTGTCTCAGCCGAGCTCATAAGTTCAAAAAAAGACTCTTCGCCTATACCGGTCCTGCACTGCGATACCATTATTATTATGCCGTCCTTTTTTAAGGCCAGCTTGCCGTTGTCCAGGGCTTTTTGCGATTGGTAAAGGTCGATGTCCATGGGGTAGGGAGCCGCCGATACAACTATATCAGCTTTTTCCGGAATGGGCACACAGAATACTTCATCGGCCTTGTCAATTGCCTTGTAAAATGAATCTTCAAGATCGCCTGCAGTGGCTGCATATATGTCGTGGTCTCTGTCGAGGACAGTCATTATGGCAAATACGTCGATCTCCTTTAAAACCTGCATGGCATCCATCATGTCTTCGTGAACTGGATTTCCCGACAATGCAAGAGCTTGGGCTTTTTTCGACAGAGCCAGTTTGTGGTTTTGCCTGATTGTTTCGTAGGAAGCTACCCCGGGAAGAAATGATTTTCTACCGCCTGTATACCCGGCAAAATAATGGGGTTCTACGGACCCGATGGCTACCACTTTTTTAGCCTGGGCTACGATTTTATTCAAATACATTTCAGTTCCATTTGACGATTTTCCGAGATAAGTCATCTCGTCCTTTCTGGCATCGTGAGAATGCAGCCTGTTTTTATCTCGAAGATCTTCGTAGATTTCTTTTCCAAATATAAAATGATATTCTTCTTCGCTTGGAGCCCTGTGGCATCCTGTTGCTATTACAAAATATATATCTTTTTCTCTTATCAATGGATATATGCATTCCAGAACCTTTTTAGTGGGAGTAGGTCTTGTACCGTCATTAACTATGAAAATTATTTTTTCATCAGTGTTTATATAGTCTTGAAAAGAAGTTTTATTAAGCGGATTTTCGATGGCTTCTGTAATCTCTTTTCTATAATCAATTTTGTCAACAGAATTTGGGTTGTATACTCCAAGTAGATTATTTTGGGGGATGTCTGCACTTATATAATTATCGTGTCCATATTGAATTTTAACTTCCATCAATTCACTCTCCATTCTAAAATTTTTAACCGACATCAAAAAGCAGAATATTTTAAAGGCACTATACTAATATTTTGTTTAATATGAGAAAATCCTCTTTGAATTAAACAGAATTTGTCATATAATTTATGGTGCCTGCATATAGGAGCGGAGCTGGAAATAAAAAACCTCCGATATTATCGGAGGCAATGTTTACTCGCTTTTGAAAGCTTTTATAAGCAAAGATGCAGTGTTTACATTTGTAGCCAAAGGTATCTTGTGAACATCGCAAAGTCTAAGCAGGGCATTTACGTCAGGCTCGTGAGGCTGGGCAGCAAGTGGATCTCTTAAAAAGATAACAGCGACAACCAATTCGTTGGCTATATCAGCACCAATTTGCTGGTCGCCTCCAAGAGGTCCAGAAAGGTATCTAGTTACTTCTAGGTCTGTAGCCTGGATTATTCTTCCACCAGTTGTTCCAGTTGCAACAAGTTCATAGCCTTTGAAGAAATCTTTGTGTTGTTTTACAAAGTCTACGAGATTATCTTTTTTGTGGTCATGTGCTATAAGGGCAATCTTCTTTTTCATAAAATCATCTCTCCTTAAATTCAAGTATTTTTAAGTAGAGTATATAATTTTTAATGGAAAAATTCAAGAATAATAACATATAAAAAACAAAATTTTATCAGAGTGTTTACACGTGAAAATGGAAAAGGGGTAATTTATGAGATTTGAAGAGATAAAATATATAGACAGAAAAACAGGCGAGGTCCTGACGGAAAAGGTACCCGGGGAAGTGTTTTTAAAATTTTTATATTATAACCCCTTGGGGAAGCTGGCCCTTGAAAGTCTCGTGAAGCGAAAGTTTTTGTCCAGTTTTTACGGGTTTTTAATGGACAGGAGAATTTCCAGGAGAAAGATACCTTCTTTTGTCATGGAGAACGGAATTGACATGAGTGAAGCGGAAAAAAGCATAGAGGGATTTTCTACATTTAACGAGTTTTTTTACAGGAAACTCAAAGACGGGGCGAGACCTGTAGCAGGAGGCGAAGATATATTAGTATCTCCTGCTGACGGTAAGGTACTGGCCTATGAGAATATAAATTCTGACAACAGTTTCGTAGTGAAAGGGTTTGATTTTACCCTTGGTGAATTTTTAGGAGACCAAGATTTAGCGAAAAAATATAGTGGCGGAACTATGTTTATAGTGAGGCTTGCCCCGGCAGATTATCACAGGTTTCATTTCCCCATTGGCGGAGTAGTTGGAGAAAGCAAAAAAATCAGAGGTGCATACTATTCTGTTTCCCCGTATGCACTGAAAAAAAATGCCAGAGTATTTTGTGAGAACACAAGAGAGTATTCACTCCTGAAGAATGAAAAATTCGGGCAGATTGTTCTATGCGAGGTAGGAGCCACAATGGTAGGGTCTATAAAACAGACCTATAAATATGGTGCACATGTTGAAAAAGGTGACGAAAAGGGGTATTTTTTATTTGGAGGTTCAACGGTTGTGATGCTGTTTAAAAAAGGCAAAATAGTAGTAAACAATGACATCCTAGATAATAGCTTGAAAGGCAATGAAACCAAGGTATCTATGGGTGAAAGTTTGGGTAGTGTAAAGGGGTAAATGCTGCGGGGATTTTCAAACTTTTTACCATATGTTCTGGATCAAAGTTAAAAAAAATGTAAACATGCCTTGAAAAATCTAGAAAAATGGAATAAACTCTAAGCATGGGTTTAATATTTTAAGGGGACAAGTCATTATATCGTTAATAATACTAGGAGGTAAAAAAATGGAAACATTGGCTTTGATATTAGCAGGGGGAAGAGGATCTAGATTAGACATACTTTCAGAAAAGAGGGCAAAACCTAGTGTGCCTTTTGCCGGGAAGTTCAGGATAATAGATTATGCACTAAGTAACTGTTCGAACTCAGGAATATATGATATAGGGATATTAACTCAATATCAACCACTTTCTTTGAACGAACATATCGGTATGGGTCAGGCGTGGGATTTTAACAGAAGGAACTCTGGTGTTACATTACTTCAGCCTTATGAGAGCATGAAAGGTGACAGTTGGTACAACGGTACTGCAGATGCTGTACTTCAGAATATTGAGTACATAAAAAGAAGAAATCCTAAGTATGTATTGATCCTTTCCGGGGACCATATATACAAGATGGATTACAGTAAACTGATAGATTTCCACAAAGAAAAAGGGGCGGACGTGACGGTGTGTGCACAGCCTGTACCAATGGAAGAAGCTAGCAGATTTGGAATATTAGCTGCTGACGACAACATGGAGATAACAGAATTTGCAGAAAAACCGGAAGTTCCAAAATCAGATCTTGCATCAATGGGGATATATGTATTCAACACAGACGTTCTTTTAAATGCACTTGAGACAATAAAAGAGCCTGATTTAGACTTCGGTAAACATATTGTTCCGGTTATGATAGAAAACAACCACGTATTCTGCTACAGATTTGAAGACTACTGGAAAGATGTTGGAACTTATGATTCATACCTGGAGGCTAACTTGGAATTAACACAAACTGTGGACAAAGTTCCTTTAGACATGTATGATCCTAATTGGATTATCCACACAAGAAGTGAGGAAAGACCTGCAGCTAAATTTGGATTGAATGCAAAAGTTAAGCAATGTCTGGTAACAAATGGGTGTATAGTAGCAGGAGAAGTTGAAAAATCAGTACTTGGACCTGGTGTTGACATCCGTCCAGGAGCGATAGTTAAAAATTCAGTTATCTTCAACGATACAGTTATAGAAGCCGGGGCAGTAGTTGAAGGTGCCATTATAGATAAAAATGTTATTGTAAGAAAAGACTGTAAAATAGGTTTCGGAGATGACATGACAGGCAACAAAGAAAAGCCAAATGTTTTGACTAGCGGTCTAAACGTAATCGGAAAAGGGGCAGAAGTACCTGAAGGGACAATTGTAGAAAGAAACTGTAGAATTTTAAGTCATGCAACTCCAAGTGATTTCGAAGGAAAAGTAGTAAAAAGCGGATCAACAATTACACCTAAGAAATAGGAGGAACTGAAATGAACATATTATTCACAGCTTCGGAGATGTACCCGTTTATAAAAACAGGTGGATTGGCTGATGTAGCCTATGCACTGCCAAAAGCCTTGGTGGGACTTGGGCATGATGTGAGGGTAGTATTGCCTATGTACTCGCTTATAAATCCAAAATTTTTGGAAGGAAAAAAGAAACTTATTGATGTTCACTTCCATAATGAAACTTTTGTGATTAATGAGCTGGTTTATCAAGGCATAAAAGTATATTTTGTAGAAAATGATAATTATTTTAACAGATCTTCACTTTATGAAAATGAGGATAAAGATATACAGTTTGCACTGTTCTCAGAGGTAGTTTTGAGAATGATGATGATAATTGATTTTAAACCTGAAATAATCCACTGTAATGACTGGCAGACAGGTTATATACCTTATTTTTTCAATCAAAAATACAGACAGAAACAGTTTTACTCAGGGACAAAAACAATTTATACAATACACAACCTGAAATATCAGGGTGTATTCTCAAACAGAGCTCTTGAAATTTTGGAATACCCGTTCTACTCGGACCATATAAACTGCATGAAGATGGGTATAACAAACACTGACAGTATAAACACAGTTAGTAAAACTTATGCGAATGAGATATTGACTGATTTTTATGGAGAGGGGTTAAATTACGAACTTAGGTATAGAAGAGCGGACCTTTACGGTATAGTAAATGGAATCGATACAGATGTATTTAATCCACTTAAAGATCCTCATATAGCCTATAACTATGACGAAAAAGACCTTCTTGGAAAAATTCAGAATAAACTTGATCTGCAAAGGATACTAAAGCTTCCAGAAAGAGAGGATGTACCTTTAGTAGGCCTTATAACCAGACTTGATCCTCAAAAAGGGTTGGATCTGGTAGAGCATGTATTAGAAGAAATGTTGGTAGAAGATGATGTCCAGTTTGCGATATTAGGAAGCGGTTTTGAAAAGTATGAGAATCTCTTCAGATACCTTGCTGACAAATACCCAGATAAAATTAGTGCAACAATAGGGTACAATGCGGATTTGGCTCAAAAAATATATGCAGGAACAGATATGTTTTTAATGCCTTCCCTATACGAACCTTGTGGATTGAGTCAGCTTATGAGTCTCAGATACGGGACCATCCCTATAGTAAGGGAGACGGGTGGACTAAACGATACAGTACAGTCGTACAATGAGTTTACGAATGAGGGGAATGGTTTTACTTTTAAAAACTATAATGCTCACGATATGATGTATACGATTAGAAGAGCGCTTTCATTTTACAAGAATAAAGATGTTTGGGGACATTTGATGCACAAGGCTCTGAAAGGGGATTATTCTTGGGAAAAATCAGCAAAAGATTATATGAATATGTATAATAAAACTTTAAGTAAATAGGAATAGGAGCTCAGGCTCCTATTTTTATTTTAAAAAAACAAAAAAATTGTTGACAGAAAACAGGGGGTATGATATTATTAATCTTGTGCTCGAGAAGAGGGCGCAGCAAAAAAGGACATTGAGAACTAAATAGAGAAAGTTAAGCACTATATAAAAGATTATGGTGAATACCTCGTTAAGAGGATAAAATATATTTGAATGAAGAGTTTGATCCTGGCTCAGGATGAACGCTGACAGAATGCTTAACACATGCAAGTCGACTGGAATTCACCTTCGGGTGATAGTACGGTGGCGGACGGGTGAGTAACGCGTAAAGAACTTGCCCCTTAGCCCGGGACAACTGTTGGAAACGACAGCTAATACCGGATATTATGCGCAGGCGGCATCGTCTGTGTATGAAAGCTATATGCGCTAGGGGAGAGCTTTGCGTCCCATTAGCTAGTTGGTAGGGTAATGGCCTACCAAGGCAACGATGGGTAGCCGGCCTGAGAGGGTGAACGGCCACAAGGGGACTGAGACACGGCCCTTACTCCTACGGGAGGCAGCAGTGGGGAATATTGGACAATGGACCAAAAGTCTGATCCAGCAATTCTGTGTGCACGATGAAGGCCTTCGGGTTGTAAAGTGCTTTCAGCAGGGAAGAAGCAAGTGACGGTACCTGCAGAAGAAGCGACGGCTAAATACGTGCCAGCAGCCGCGGTAATACGTATGTCGCAAGCGTTATCCGGAATTATTGGGCATAAAGGGCATCTAGGCGGCTAACTAAGTCTGATGTGAAAATGCGGGGCTCAACCCCGTATTGCGTTGGAAACTGGTTGGCTAGAGTACTGGAGAGGTGGGCGGAACTACAAGTGTAGAGGTGAAATTCGTAGATATTTGTAGGAATGCCGATAGGGAAGCCAGCTCACTGGACAGATACTGACGCTAAAGTGCGAAAGCGTGGGGAGCAAACAGGATTAGATACCCTGGTAGTCCACGCCGTAAACGATGATCACTGGGTGTAGGGGGTCGAACCCCTGTGCCGAAGCTAATGCGATAAGTGATCCGCCTGGGGAGTACGTTCGCAAGAATGAAACTCAAAGGAATTGACGGGGACCCGCACAAGCGGTGGAGCATGTGGTTTAATTCGACGCAACGCGAGGAACCTTACCAGGTCTTGACATCCTGCAAACTTACCAGAGATGGTTTGGTGCCCCTTCGGGGGAATGCAGTGACAGGTGGTGCATGGCTGTCGTCAGCTCGTGTCGTGAGATGTTGGGTTAAGTCCCGCAACGAGCGCAACCCCTATCGTTAGTTGCCAGCATTAAGTTGGGGACTCTAGCGAGACTGCCTGCGACGAGCAGGAGGAAGGTGGGGATGACGTCAAGTCATCATGCCCCTTATGACCTGGGCTACACACGTGCTACAATGGACAGTACAGAGAGAAGCAATACGGTGACGTGGAGCGAATCTCAGAAAGCTGTTCTTAGTTCGGATCGAAGTCTGCAACTCGACTTCGTGAAGTTGGAATCGCTAGTAATCGCGAATCAGCAATGTCGCGGTGAATACGTTCTCGGGTCTTGTACACACCGCCCGTCACACCACGAGAGTTTGTTGCACCTGAAGTAAACGGCCTAACCTTCGGGAGGGAGTTTCCTAAGGTGTGATAAGCGATTGGGGTGAAGTCGTAACAAGGTATCCGTACCGGAAGGTGCGGATGGATCACCTCCTTTCTAAGGAGCAAAAGCTTGCTTTCTCTATTTTGTTGTGGTGTTCTTTAAAAGAGGTGCTCTAGGGCGCCTGTTTATTTGAGAAGCATTACACTTAGGACATTGAAAACTGTATAGTAGATAATAAAGAGAGTTAGACTGAGAAGTCTGTTTTAGGTTAAGAAATTAAGGGCGTACGGAGAATGCCTTGGCAGTAAGAGCCGATGAAGGACGTGGTAAGCTGCGAAAAGTCCAGAGGAGCTGCAATCGAGCTTTGATCCTGGAATTTCCGAATGGGGCAACCTGCTAGTTTGAAGAGCTAGCATGAAAAAGGGTACCGGGTGAACTGAAACATCTAAGTAACCCGAGGAAGAGAAAGTAAAAACGATTCCCTAAGTAGCGGCGAGCGAACGGGGAAGAGCCTAAACCGATGCTGTGTAAGGATGCAGCCGTTGCAGTATCGGGGTAGTGGGAATGGAGCTTGGAGAACTGCGAGATATCCAGCTGATTTAGTCAAGTTAGTGGAATAGTCTGGAAAGGCTGACCGTAGAAGGTGAAAGTCCTGTACATGAAAACTTGCGCTAAACAGTGCACCATCTCCCGAGTAGCACCGGGCACGTGAAACCTGGTGTGAATCAGCGTGGACCATATCACGTAAGGCTAAATACTCTTACTGACCGATAGCGAATAGTACCGTGAGGGAAAGGTGAAAAGAACCCCGGGAGGGGAGTGAAATAGAACCTGAAACCGTGCGCTTACAAGCGGTCGGAGCACTTTATATGTGTGACGGCGTGCCTTTTGGAGAATGATCCTGCGAGTCACGATATGCGGCGAGGTTAAGAAAAACGGAGCCGAAGGGAAACCGAGTCTGAATAGGGCGAATTAGTCGTATGTTGTGGACGCGAAACCTGGTGATCTAAGCCTGTCCAGGATGAAGCTGTGGTAAGACACAGTGGAGGTCCGAACCCACCGTCGTTGAAAAGCCGGGGGATGAGGTAGGTTTAGGGGTGAAAAGCCAATCGAACCAGGAGATAGCTCGTTCTCTCCGAAATGCATTTAGGTGCAGCCTCAATTGTTTATCTGCGGGGGTAGAGCACTGGATGGCCTAGGGGGCATATAGCTTACCGAAGTCAACCAAACTCCGAATACCGTAGATTTAGAAATTGGGAGTGAGACTATGGGTACTAAGATCCATTGTCGAGAGGGAAACAACCCAGACCACCAGCTAAGGTCCCTAATTATATCTAAGTGGGAAAGGAGGTGGAGATTCTGAAACAACCAGGATGTTGGCTTAGAAGCAGCCATACATTTAAAGAGTGCGTAATAGCTCACTGGTCGAGAGTCTCTGCGCCGACAATGTAACGGGGCTAAGATATAAACCGAAGCTGTGGAATGTACATAGTACATTGGTAGGAGAGCGTTCTGTAGGCCGTAGAAGGTATACCGTAAGGAGTACTGGAGGTATCAGAAGTGAGAATGCAGGAATGAGTAGCGAGAAAGCGGGTGAGAATCCCGCTCGCCGGAAGACCAAGGTTTCCAGAGTAAAGCTTGTCTTCTCTGGGTAAGCCGGGACCTAAGCCGAGGCGATTTGCGTAGGCGAATGGAAAACAGATTAATATTTCTGTGCCACTTAAATTTGTTTAAGGGATGGAGGGACGCAGGAAGGTATGTGCGCAGGGCGACGGTTGTCCCTGTACAAGCATGTAGGATGGCCCTATAGGAAAATCCGTAGGGTTATATCTGAGGTGTGATGTGGAGCGCTTAAGCGCGAAGGTGCAAATCCTACACTGCCGAGAAAAGCTTCTACTGAGAATTTAAGTGCCCGTACTGTAAACCGACACAGGTGGTCAGGATGAGAAATCTAAGGCGGACAGGCTAACTCTCGCTAAGGAACTCTGCAAAATAGCCCCGTAACTTCGGGAGAAGGGGTGCCGCTAAGGGTGATAGTTACACGCGAACTTGAGCGCTTGGTGGTCGCAGTGAAGAGATTCGAGCAACTGTTTAGCAAAAACACAGGTCTATGCTAAGCTGAAAGGCGATGTATATGGGCTGACACCTGCCCAGTGCTGGAAGGTTAAGAGGAGGAGTGAGAGCTCCGAATTGAAGCCCCAGTGAACGGCGGCCGTAACTATAACGGTCCTAAGGTAGCGAAATTCCTTGTCGGGTAAGTTCCGACCTGCACGAATGGTGTAATGACTCGAATGCTGTCTTGGCGGGAGGCCTGGTGAAATTGTATTACCGGTGAAGATACCGGTTACCTGCAGTAGGACGGAAAGACCCCGTGGAGCTTTACTGTAGCTTGGTATTGGGTTTTGATGTTATGTGTATAGGATAGTTGGGAGACTATGATGCTGTGGCGCTAGCTGCAGCGGAGTCGTTGGTGGAATACCAACCATATAACATCGGAATTCTAATCTGGAAAGTGAATTTCTGGAGACAGTGCTAGGTGGGCAGTTTGACTGGGGCGGTCGCCTCCGAAAGAGTAACGGAGGCGTTCAAAGGTTCCCTCAGGTTGGATGGAAATCAACCGTAGAGTGCAATGGCATAAGGGAGCTTGACTGTGAGACTGACGGGTCGAGCAGGTGCGAAAGCAGGACATAGTGATCCGGCGATTCCGAATGGAAGGGTCGTCGCTCAACGGATAAAAGCTACCCCGGGGATAACAGGCTGATTTTGCCCGAGAGTCCATATCGACGGCAAAGTTTGGCACCTCGATGTCGGCTCATCGCATCCTGGGGCTGGAGAAGGTCCCAAGGGTTGGGCTGTTCGCCCATTAAAGCGGTACGTGAGCTGGGTTCAGAACGTCGTGAGACAGTTCGGTCCCTATCCACTGTAGGCGTAAGAGTATTGAGAAGATCTGTCCTTAGTACGAGAGGACCGGGATGGACAGACCTCTGATGTACCTGTTGTCTCGCCAGAGGCATAGCAGGGTAGTCACGTTTGGAAAGGATAACCGCTGAAAGCATCTAAGCGGGAAGCCCACTTCAAGATAAGTACTCTCTGACTATATGTCAATAAGTCACCTTCGAGACTAGGAGGTAGATAGGCTGGGTGTGTAAGCGCTGCGAGGCGTTTAGCTGACCAGTACTAATATGACGAAATCTTAACCTAAAAGATTATTTACTATACAGTTTTGAGTGTTCTAAGGAACAGCAAAGAAAAAAAAATATATATATAACCATAGCTTGGTGAAGATAGCTAAGGGGGTACACCTGGTCACATACCGAACCCAGAAGTTAAGCCCTTAAACGCCGAAAGTACTTGGGTGGCAACGCCCCGGGAGGATAGGTATTCGCCAAGCTTTTTTTATTTTTTGTGTTTTTGTTTAAGTATAATTTAATTTATTTTTAAGAAGAAATCACTTTTTTACGTAGTAAAAGAATATATGTAGCTTAATGTTTTTTTGTGACTTAAATATCTGCATAGATGGATATATAAGTGAAGGAGTGGTGGAAATGATAAAATATATTGAACATATGATACACCATAATGAGTTTGACTATGAAACAGTTGAACTGGTATTACATTCCTTAAATAAAATAGCCAATGATTATTTGCGTAAAAATGATCGAGACAGTGCGAGCAAGTTTTTTAAAGAAAAAGAGTTTATATTGGAAAGTTTATTTGATCCAGTAGAAATACATGTGGTAAATGGAAAGAAATATATATCCTATGAGGGAGAAAAACATAAGTATCATGAACCTTTTGATCATTTTTCGGAAGTCGAAAGAGTTAGTTTTATAAAAGAACTTCCTACAAAAGATTTGAAGGAATTCCCAATGGAAGGGCCAAAAATAAAAGGGTATCTTAATGAGAAAATATGTGAAGAGTTCTATAAAATGATAAAGAATGATAAATTTAGATTTATACCACCAAGGACAAGTTGATAAATTAACTATAAATCGGAAACAAGTTGAACTTATAGAACTAAAAATTTCTAATATGTATAGTACTGGTATAAATTTTTAAGTTATAGTATAATAGAAATTATTAATTTTTTGGAGGATTTTATGATAAATTTAATTAATAAGGCTGAGAATCATTACAACTGCATTGTTTTCCCAGTCTTCGAAGAAGACTTAAACTTAAATATACCAGTATCAAAAGAAAGTATTGATTTTATAAAAGAGATTGTGAAGGCTAAAAAATTTAACGGTGAATCTGGTGAAAAGCTTGATGTGAAAGTCTTAGAGGCTGAGCTTTTGTTAGAGATACAACTGATTGGATTAGGAAAAAGAGAGAGTAGCTCTAATAGTGAGTTCAGGAAGAAGCTTTTTACAGTACTTAAAAAAATTGATGCAGAGAGAGTATTGATCTGCCTAAATGAAAAAAATATGGTAAGAGAAGCTGTAGAAACGGCTATTTTTTCATCCTATGAATTTGATAAATATTTTTCTGATAAAAAAGATAAAATTGAAAAAACAATAGATATATTAGCTGAACATCAAGAAAA
The DNA here is from genome assembly GCA_963668015.2 of uncultured Ilyobacter sp. Classification (GTDB taxonomy): domain Bacteria; phylum Fusobacteriota; class Fusobacteriia; order Fusobacteriales; family Fusobacteriaceae; genus Ilyobacter_A. The sequence continues at coordinate 13,179 of CAXXCR010000026.1, forward strand.
TTTTGATGAAGCAAAATCTCTTGCAGAAGCAGTATTAATCACTAGGGATCTGGTAAATGAACCGGCAAATGTAGTATATCCAGAAACCCTGGCTAAAAAAGCTGAAGAACTTGGTGCTGAATATGGGTTTGAAGTTGAAGTAATGGAAAAAGATCAGATAAAGGAACTTGGAATGAAAGCTTTTTTAGCTGTCTCTCAGGCAGCAGAGGCTGATCCGAGATTAATTGTATTGAGATATACCGGGTGTGATTCCGGTGGGAAACTAGGCTTAATCGGAAAAGGATTGACTTATGATACAGGAGGGCTATCCTTAAAACCGTCTTCTTCCATGGAAACAATGAAGTCTGATATGGGGGGAGCCGCAAGTGTAATGGGACTTATGTGTGCAGTGGCCAAAAATAAATTGGAAAAAAATATAGTAGCCGTCATTGCTGCCTGCGAAAACTCAATAGGAGGGAATGCATACAGACCTGGTGACGTCATAGAAACGATGGCTGGCAAAACAGTTGAGGTGGTAAATACAGACGCTGAAGGGAGACTTACCTTAGCCGATGCAATATGCTATGCAATAGAAAAAGAGGGCGTGGAAAAGGTAGTCGATGTGGCGACGCTTACAGGAGCAGCCTTGGTGAGTTTAGGTACCACTGTAACAGCAGTGATTAGCAACAGTGATGAAGAGTTTGAAAAGTTGGAAGCAGCGTCTCTAAATGCAGATGAGAGAGTGTGGAGACTTCCTAATTTTCCTGAGTACCAAGAACTTTTGAGATCAAAAATAGCTGATTTTAAAAATACAGGCGGGAGATATGCCGGCACAATTACAGCAGCGGCATTTATAGAAGCCTTTACAAATGGACTGCCTTGGATACACCTGGATATAGCGGGGACGTCTTGGACAAATAAGCCTTATTCATATTATACTTATGGAGCCACAGGGCAGATCGTGAGAACTTTATATTATTTTATAAAAGATTAAAAGACTCCATTGGAGTCTTTTTATTTTGTATATATAGATAGATTTATTTTGTGCCATCTGATAGCCTGATCAAATTCGATAATTATGTCCAAATTATTTTCAAATTTTGCAAGTTTTTTCAAGAACTCTAAGATATCCAGTATCATATCCTCGCCGTCTGAAAATACATTCTTTTTAAAGGATTTTGATAAATAGTTATCTGGTGATTTTATTTTGATATTTAAGGATATAGGGGCTTCGATTTCTTTTTCGAAGTGGATGTTTTTTATATAAAATACCGCATTTTTTAACTTTTTAAGTTCGATTCTTTGAGGTATTTTCATGTGGACACTGTGTTTTTTATCAAGACTTTTATCATCCCTGCCTTTTATAAGGTAGTGGCTTAGGCTTTGTTCCCCATTTATATTTTCCTGCATAAGCTGATTTACTTTTTTTAAGTCATTATTGTATTTACCCAATAAAAACATTAGTTTTGTTATGGCTGCTTCAGGGGTCATATCAGTCCCGCTTATTACTCCTGTATCAAGCAGTCCGGCGCTGGCTTCATATAGACCGAGTTTTACCATGCCAGTAGTGCATTGGGTTACGTTGACTATGACAACCCCTTTGTCTGATATCCACTTAAGTGTGTCTAAAAATTCCTTACTCGTCGGAGCATTACCATTTCCATAAGTTTTTAAAACGATTCCTTTTATAGTGGAATTTTCTTGAGAAAATAGACTTTTCAATATGTCTGGGCTAAATCCTGGAAAAAGTTGAAAAATCATAACATTGGGTTCTAAAGATTTCTCTACGTAGAAATTTTCAGTGGGTATATCTAGTTTGTAATCAGTTTCAAAGATTATCTCTGAACCTGCAGTGGCCAAAACCGGGTAGTTAGGGCTTGAAAATCCGAAATAGTTTGTTGCATCTAATTTTCTAGCTCTATTTCCTCTGTATAAATTGTCCCTGAAAAATATACATACTTCTGGAATTATAGGAAGGTTCAAGCTCTCAGCAGAGGCTATCTGTATAGCAGTTATTAAATTTTGAAGTGCGTCGCTTCTGGGATACTGCATCGGTACCTGCGAACCTGTTAAGATTACTGGTTTACCGAGGTTTTTTAGCATGAACGATAGGGCAGAAGCTGTGTAAGCCATTGTATCTGTACCGTGCAAAATCACAAAGCCAACATAATCAGAATAAGTATCTTCTATGATACCAGCAACTTCAACCCATATTGTTGAGTTCATATTTGATGAATCTATTAGATTTTCTAACTGTACATAGTCAGTGGCGAAATCTTCTAAAATTGGATACAGGCTGGAGATTTCTCCCCAGTCTCTTGCTGGTATAAGTGGACTTAGCGGATTCCCCTTTTCTTTGTGCACCATCCCGATTGTTCCGCCTGTATTTATAATCAAGATTTTTTCCATATGTCCTCCTTTGAAAGTTAAGCTTTACATACAATTTTATCAGATAACAGGTATATTTTAAAGGAGAAATACAAAAAACTTGTTTACACTGATCAATTATTGTATAATTAATTAGATTACCAAAAATGGAGGCTGATAATGAGGGTATTAGTTAATCGTCTGAATCTAGTAAAAGTTTTATCCGACTTAAATCTTGTGATAAGGGAAAATTCAATAAGACCTGCTATTTCCGGGGCTTGCCTTATTGCAAATGATGGGGAGATAGAATTTATAGGGACTAACCTCGAGTTAACTCTTAGAAGCAGGATGCAGGGGGAAGTATTAGAAGAGGGAAAAGTTGTTTTTAAAATAAATATGATCTTAGAGTATATAAAGCTCATAGAAGAAGAGATGGTCGAGATAAAGGTCGATGAAAGCAAGCTTTATATACACAATGCCGAATTTTTGATATATGATGCGACAGACTATCCGAACATATCGAGTCTTTCTGTAGAGAAAGAGTTTCAATTAAACTCTAACGAGCTTATAGACTCTTTTGAAAAAATAAAGATGTCAGCGTCATCTACAAGTGACAATTTAGCATTAAATTGTGTGAGGATGGTATCTAAAGCTGACAGGGTAGAGTTTGTAGGAACGGATTCTTACAGAATGGCTTATTATTTTATTGAAAAAAGCTTGGGAGAGGAATTTCAGGTATCAATTCCTTTTGACACTGTTAACGTGCTGACGAAACTTTTTAAGGGAGAGGATATTGATTTAAGAATACTTATAGAAGGAAGTCAGATGGAGCTGTATTCGGAAAATATGGTACTTAAAACCAGGCTGATAGATATGGCTTTTCCAGATTATGAGGGGATAATAAAGAACCTCAGTTCTAATAAAAAAATAGAGATGAATCAAAAAGATTTTGAGTCAGCATTAAAAAAAGTTCTTACGGTTGCAAAAAGAAATCAGGAAACAAAGGACGGGGCCCTTTTTAATTTTACCGGAAACAAATTGAGTGTCACAGTATCTTCTGGTAGTGCGAAGGTAACTCAGAAAATAGATACGATAAAAGATGGTGAAGATATAAAAGGTTCTTTAAACGTGAGATTTATATTGGATTATATAGGTAAACTTGAAAATAACGTAATTATATCTGCTACAAACAGTAGTTCTATGTTTATAGTCACGGAGTCAGGCAACTATAAATATACATATATACTTATGCCGTTGGCATTGAGAGACTAAAAGGAGCGCAAGCTCCTTTTTTTATTGAGATTAAATCGAAAAAAAATTAATTTAATCTTACGATTTTTATAGAAATGGTTTGTTGTGTACAGCTGTTTTATCTTCTATGCAAATACCGCTTGTTCCCCTCATAATTATTACTCTATTATTTTTTTGTTACTTAACATAAATTTCTAATTGAATTTAAGTTACAATGTTGAATTTCTTACAAGTACATAAAACCTTTTGGGTCACGAATCACACAAATATGCACGAATTCAAAAAAACTGGATCATATAGTAGAGCAGAGCTTTAAAAGAAAGCTGCACAGAGAAAACCTCACCCAGTTTATAGATTACAGAGAACAGAAAATAGATATTTTAACTATTCTCTATTCATTATTAACTACTAACTGATTTATTTGCTCTGTGAAATTCTGTGTCCCAAAAATTATTTTATATAAATTCAGTAATTTAATGCAATTATCTTAAGCAGCAACTTGAGTTACTTATTAAATTCTGTGATTCAATGCAGATATCCTTATAAAAAATACACTTCGAGAGTGAATTTAAATAAAAAATAAAAAAATTTTTTTAATAAACAGAAAAAAATTCCCTTAATATTTAAAATTTGCTGAATTTATAACACTAGTTCATACTGGAAACAAAGGCTTCTGGGGAGGTCTTTTTCGAAATTAGTTAAAAAAAGGCTATTTTGTCGGTTTTTGTTACGACAAAAATATAAAAAACGCTTGAAATTTCAAAACTGGTGTAGTATACTAATAATGTAAAGAATATGGGGCAAAAAAATTTTATTGTATGATGTTGAGGAGCGATTATTATGATGTACAAATCGAAAATTAATTTAAACAATAACATATATGAGCAGCATATTTTTGATGTTAATTTTCATGAAAAATTTGTACAAAATCAAAATCTCAATGTTTTTGAAAAAGTTCTGAAATTAGGACTTAAACCATTGGAACTTTACAAGATATCAAAACTGGAAAGAGCATTTTTGAATAGAGTAGTTAATTTTAAAAGGAAAAATGCCTGGTTTAATGCTATTATGTTGATGGAGGTCTTAGATAATTTCTATTCATATAACGGGAATGAAACAATGACGCATTTTAAAAGAGTGGGAAAATTAAGTGGTTTTTTAGCAAAAAAATATACCGGTTCTCAAAAATTTGCCAATAAGATAGAGTTTTATTCCTCATTGCATGATATCGGTAAAATTGGAATACCGGATGAAGTACTTGAAAAATCAGGAAAACTTACAATGGACGAGTTTGAAGTAATAAAAAATCATACTAGTATTGGACAGAAACTTATTGAAAAATTGAATCTGGGATCTGTGTGTGAAAATATTGTTGCCTACCACCATGAAAAGTGGAACGGTAAGGGATATCATGGACTAGAAAATCACGAAATTCCTTTGGAGGCCAGGATAGTTGCAATTGCTGATGTTTATGATGCGCTGAGGGAAAAGAGATGCTACAAACCTTCTTTCAGCCATGAAGAAGCAAAAAAAATAATTCTGTGTGAAAAGGGTAGTCACTTTGATCCCGATTTGGTAGATGTCTTTTTAGAAAATGAAAAGGACTTCAAATTAATATATGAAACTTTTTAAGGGCCCAGTGCCCTTTTTTTTATGGTACTTTTTATTTGCGAGTTAACTTTTTAAATTTTTTGCTGTTTAATAGAGCTAAAAAATCATTTAGGGCATCAACAGCACTTTTAAAAAAACGTCAGATATTCATTTCTTATGAATAGGTGTCTTTAAAGGTTTCTCCTATTTATTTTAGCAGTGATTGTGCAGTACAAACCATTTTTAACCCCATTTGTATAATGCTTATAACCTCATAGATGACTATTTTTATAGCGTCACTGCCGATAAAAAAATATCTATTAAAAAATGAACACGTCTTTTATGCGAGTTTATTTTTTAATAGCACATTTAAAAAAAGTATTATAAGACCCCTTATATTTATGTCGTAAAAGATAAATTTGATTTATAAATCTATTATAACCGAAGAAAAAACAAAAGTTTTTTCTTGACAAAAGCACTCAGAAATGCTAATCTTTACAAAATCAATAAAGAAATACTCATCAAGAGAGGTGGAGGGACGGGCCCTTAGAAACTTCAGCAACCTGCCATACAGGCGTTGGTGCTAATTCCTACGGTTAACGTAAGATGAGAGACAGCAAATAGCTTTTTCTCAACTCTAAACAGAAAAAGCTATTTTTTATTTAACGGCAATTATTATCGAGGCAGGTGGTCACATTGAATATCAGGTTCTACACAAGTAAAATGAGCTCTATCGAAAACTTTTTAAACCTTATAGAGAAAAATATAATAAAAGTTGGATTATCTTTTATTATAATTTCAAACGATACTAAAGACCAGCATTTAAAGGATATCGTAAGGGAAATAAAAAGTCATTTTGATATATTCATATTACTGGAAACAGATATACCTAAAAGCAACTCTTTGGTGGAAAAATACTTTTTTGAAGGATTCCACGGAATTTACTACAAAGAAAAAACCGAACTTTCTGAGACTGACAAAAATGTTTTAAAACACAGTACGGAATTATTTCCTATAGGAAGTCTATTTCTGGAGTATTCCGGTTCTAAATTCAACGACATAGATCAAATTTTAAATATGAATTTAATACCAGTTCTAAAATCGTGTGATTTTAAACTCTTAGAATATACAGAAAATAAAATAGACAACTCAAAAAAACTTAACCGCTATTTAAAATACGTTCCTTTACTTGGACAAAACAGATGCCAATATAATCTTGGGCACCGTTTAAAAATAAAGATGATGCTCGAAACTGACAACCTCAGGCAAAAACTTATGGTTAAAAGCATAGAAGACTCATTTAATTCCAGCGGTCTTTAGGAGGTAGTTATGGAACATAAATTCTCAATAGACAGAAGACCTGTGCCCTTACTTTTTTTGATAGAATATCGAAACGCGATAATTCTTTTTTCAATAATTATAAGTTTTTTCTTCACTATAAATCAAAACATCGGCATAAACGGTTTGTCTGAAAGTGGATACAAGGCTCTTATTATTTTCTTTTTAGCAGTTATTTTATGGACGCTAAACATAATCCCCGTAGTTGTTACCTCTCTGTTAATAATGGGTTTACTGGCAGTCTACAATGTTTTGGACAGCAAGACAATATACTCATTTTTTGGAAACAGTTCAGTGTTCTTTATCTTGGGATCATTTATAATCTCTGCCGGTGTTAAAGTTTCCGGCCTCAGCAAAAGGATAGCGTTTGCAGCACTTTTAAAATACGGGAAAACTCCGACACAGCTGGTAAGCTCACTCTTTTTGCTATCAGCATTTATGTCACACATAATGCCGGAGCATGCAGTTGCCGCACTTATGCTGCCAATAGCAGAAGATATCTGTAAGGTTATGGAAAAACAGAACCCACTCAAGCGCTACCTTTTTCTTTCTGTATTCTGGGGCTGTATAACAGGAGGAGTAGTTACCTATCTCGGAGGTGCCAGAAATCCTTTAGCTGTAGGTATACTTAATGAAATGACAGGTGCAAACATAAGTTTTACAAAGTGGTGGCTCGGTGCTTCACTTCCCTTATATATATTAATGGGCTTTATACTTGTATACTTAAGGAAAAAGATAAAATCCGAAATAAATGCAGGGAAAATATCAAGCTCATTTGAAAACAACGCTTTATATAGGCTTAAAAAAATTAGCTTCAACGAAATAAAAGCAGGCTTTATACTGGTAATAACAGTAGGGTTGTGGATATTTTATAACGAACAGCTCGGAATATCCAACATAGCACTTCTCAGCGCATCATTATACTTTGTTTTAAATGTCGTTAAGTGGGAAGAGGTAAATCGTGAAATAAACTGGGGGGTACTTTTTATGTACGGAGGTGCTATCGCAATAGGATCTGCGTTGAACAAAGTCGGTGTACTTGAGTGGTTCGTCAAAAATTACATAAACAGCTTAAGCCTTAATCACAATAGTTTTTTAGCTCTGCTAATCTTAAGCAGCATATTCCTGACTGAATTGGTTTCAAACAGCGCCGTTATAGTTATACTGCTTCCGGTTGCAATAAATGTAGCATCAAGCTTCAATTTAAATCCAACTCTCATTACAATGGCAACAGCTATACCGTCTGGACTTTCATATATTTTTCCTATCAGCAGTCCGGTTGTTGCGATGGTTTATTCAACGAAGAGTGTTGATTTAAAAACACTTGTAAAAAGCGGTCTTGCATTAAAATTTATCTCGGTAATTTTACTATACATTTTTATAAAATTCTATTTACCCGTTATCGGGGTATAGCTGAGGAGGTACTAGATGTCAAAAAACATAGTTTGGAGTGAAAACTTAGTAAAGAAAAATGACAGAGAAGATCTGTTAAAACAAAAAGGAGTTACCATATGGATGACTGGACTTTCCGGATCAGGTAAATCTACAATAGCCAAGCGCATTGAAAAGAAGCTCTTCGACAGGAAAAAATTAGCTTATATATTAGACGGAGACAATATAAGGCATGGACTCAATATCGACCTTGGTTTTTCAAAAGACGACAGACTGGAAAACTTGAGAAGAATAGGCGAGGTGTCAAAGCTTTTCACTGATCTAGGAGCAATCACAATAGTATCCTTTATCTCTCCTTATATAAGTGATAGGGCAAGGATCAGAAAAAGTTTAAAAGAGGGAGAGTTTATAGAAGTTTACATAAAATGTTCCCTGGAAGAGTGTGAAAAAAGAGATGTAAAAGGTCTATATAAAAAAGCGAGAAACGGTGAAATTAAAAACTTTACCGGAATAGGTTCGGAATATGAACCTCCGATAAATCCAGAGTTGGTATTGGACACTGAACTTTACGACGTAGAGGAACTGGCAGACATGCTTATAACTTATTTAGAAGATAACAGAATAATATTTTAATCGGCAGGTGGTGGATATGGAAATAATTAAATTATCGACAGATATATTGATAATAGGCGGTGGGACAGCTGGTTGCCAGGCTGCAATACATGCAAAAGAACTAAACCTCGATTTGGATGTAGTCGTTCTGGAAAAAGCTGGAATTAAGAGAAGCGGTTGTTTAGCCGCAGGAGTAAATGCCATAAACGCCTACCTGACAGAGGGCGAAACTCCAGAGTCTTATGTTGATTTCGTAAAAAAAGAATCCCATGGCCTCATAAGGGAAGACCTGACTCTTTCAATAGGGAAAAGGCTGAATTCAATGAGTGAAAAATTGGAATCTTACGGACTGGTTTTTCTTAAAGATGAACACGGGAAATACGTTGCGAGAGGAAAAAGAAGCGTAAAAATAAACGGCGAAAACATAAAACCAATACTGGCAAACAGGACATATGAAAGCGGGACTCGGGTGCTTAATAAAGTCATCGCTACTGATTATATCGTAGAAGGCAAAAAAGTGGTGGGTGTATATGCCGTTTCACTGGACCTTGAAAAATTTTATGTGATAAAGTCAAAAGCAGTTATATGTACAACAGGCGGGGCTTCAGGTATTTACAAGCCAAACAACCCTGTTAGCGCAAGACATAAAATGTGGTATTCTCCGTTCAACACCGGAGACGGACTGGCTATGGGAATAAGAGCCGGGGCGGAAATGACCAGCTTCGAGATGAGGTTTATAGCACTTAGAACCAAGGACACAATATCTCCTACCGGAACTATCGCCCAAGGCTTGAAAGTAAGTCAAATCAACTCTAAAAACGAAAATTATATGAATGCATACGAAAATAAATCCACTCCTATGAGGCTTTATGCAACTGTAATTGAAAGCTTAGAAGGAAGAGGACCTTGTTATCTGGATACACGTGGTGCTTCGCAGGATCAGGTTGACGAATTGAAAAAAGCATACCTGAATATGTCGCCTTCAATAATTTTAAAGTGGAACGACGAAAATATTGATATATCAAAAGAGCCTGTTGAAATACAGGGTTCGGAGCCATATATAGTTGGGGGACATGGGCAGGCTGGTTACTGGATTGATGACACAAGAAAAACAAGTGTAGACGGTTTATTTGCTGCAGGAGATGTGTGCGGCGGGTCGCCTAAAAAATATGTTACCGGGTGTATGGCGGAAGCTGAAATAGCGGTTGAGGCGTCTATCGAATATATAAAAAAAGTCGAAAACATTCCAGAACATTATTTTAACGATGAAAAAATAGCCAAAGAGATAGACCGTATAACGGCCCCTATGCAAAGCACCAGCCCACTTTTCTCTCCGCAGGAAGTGGAGGAAAAACTGCAAAAGATAATGGACGAATACGCCGGAGGTATCTCACAGGCATACAGGATTAACGAAGAAAAACTTCTGAAAGCAAAAAAACTTTTATCCCTGTTGGATAAAGATTTGGAAAATGTAGGTGCAGAAAGTCCACTGGAAGTATTAAAGTATGGCGAGGTAACAAACAGGATATTAATCGCCAAGGTATTAGTAGAGCACCTTCTACACCGAAAAGAAACCAGGTGGAAATGCTACCAGGAAAGGTCAGACTACCCTCTTTTAGACAACGAAAACTGGTTTAAATTTGTAAACTCGGTTTACAAAAAGGACTCTAACACTGTAGAGATTATCGAACGTGAACTTAAGAAGGTGATATAGATGGCCATAAGAATTGACAAAAAAAACTGTATCGGATGTAGCGCCTGCACCAAGGTATGCCCAGGCAACTTAATTCATATGAAAAAAAGCGGAAAGGCTGATATCTACGATGCAAAAGAGTGCTGGGACTGCGCGGCCTGCTTAAAGGAGTGTCCTGTTCAGGCTATAGAGATGTATCTTTTCCCGGAAGTTGGAGGTAGCGGTTCTACTCTAAAAGTAAAAAACACCGAAACTTCTCTGGTTTGGCAGGTGAAAAAAGACGGAGAACTCGTGGAAGAAATCATAGCCGAAAAGAAAGATTCGAATAAATTTTAAAGGAGGTCTGCAATGGATCATTTAGATAAACTTGAAAGCAAAAGCATACACATATTAAGGGAGGCATATAGCCAGTTTAAAAACCTGGGGATGCTGTGGTCAATAGGAAAAGACAGTACAGTCTTACTGTGGCTTGCCAGAAAAGCGTTTTTCGGCCACGTGCCTATGCCACTTATCCATGTGGATACCCATTATAAAATCCTAGAAATGATAGAATACAGGGACAGATTTGCAAAAGAGTGGAAGCTCGACATGATATACGGCGAGAACAAAGAAGCGCTGGAGAACAAACAGACATTTCCAGACGGTAATGTTTCGAGGATAACTTGTTGTAAAAATTTAAAAGCGGATGCCTTGAAAAACACACTAAATGGAGCTTGGCCTAGATATAGAATGAACCACGATTCAGGCAATTATGAGCTGGATGAAAACAGAGAAGCATTCACCGGTGTCATTGTAGGGGTAAGAGCCGATGAAGAGGGAAGCCGTTCCAAAGAAAGATATTTTTCACCCAGAAACGAGGAAAACACCTGGGATTTCGGAGATCAACCACCTGAATTCTGGAACCAGTATAAGACGGATTTTGCACCTGGTACCCACCTTAGGATACATCCTCTGCTTGACTGGACAGAACTGGATATCTGGGAGTATATTTTAAGAGAAAACATTCCTATAGTTTCACTTTATTTTGACCAGGGAAACGGTAAAAGATATAGGTCTCTAGGGTGCTATCCGTGTACATCACCTGTAGAATCAACCGCTAAGACTGTTAGCGAGATAGTTGAAGAGCTAAAAACAGGTAAATTTGCAGACATAGCGGAAAGGTCAGGAAGGGAACAGGATAAAGAAGACGGCGGTGGTTTAGAAGAGCTGAGAAAAGAAGGCTATATGTAAAACCCACCTACCAAAACAAGTACACAGGAAGGAGAAGATATAATGAGTCTTGACAATAGAAGAGAAGATATGAATATAGTTATCGTCGGTCATGTGGACCACGGTAAAAGTACAATAATCGGAAGGCTTTTAGCCGATACAGATTCCCTGCCAGAGGGAAAGCTCGACGAGGTAAAAGAAAGGTGTCGTAGAAATTCCAAGCCGTTTGAGTATGCATTTCTGCTAGACGCCCTAAAAGACGAGCAGGCGCAGGGAATTACTATAGATGCTGCTAGGTGTTTTTTTAACACAGATAAAAGGGAATATATAATAATAGATGCCCCTGGGCATATTGAATTTTTAAAAAACATGGTCACAGGTGCCTCAAGAGCAGAGGCGGCCTTGCTGGTAATAGATGCCGGTGAGGGTATACAGGAAAATTCAAAACGTCACGGATACCTCCTGTCGATGCTCGGGATAAAGCAGATAGCCGTTATTGTGAACAAAATGGACCTTGTGAACTATGACGAAAAAGTATTTCAGAATATCCGAAGTGAGTACACAGAATTCTTAAAACAGATAAATATCCAACCGAGTACCTTTATACCGGTAAGTGGTTTTATGGGGGACAACATCTCCAATTTATCTGAAAACACATCTTGGTATAACGATAAAACTATATTGGATGTACTGGATGATTTCGAGATAGAGAAGCTGCCTGAAGCAAAACCTTTTAGAATGCCTGTTCAGGATGTATATAAATTTACAAAAGACGGGGATAACAGAAGGATTGTAGCTGGTACAGTTGAAACAGGGAGAGTAAAGATAGGAGATGAAGTAGTTTTTTATCCTTCAGGTAAAAAAAGTACGGTGAAATCCATCGAAGCATTCAACAGGAAAAATCCAGAAAGCGTTGGCCCAGGATATGCAACAGGATTTACTCTTAAAGAGCAGATATACGTAACAAGAGGAGAGCTAGCTTCAATTGCAGGTGAGACAAAACCTAAAGTTGGTACAAGAATAAAAACCCATCTTTTTTGGTTGGGGAAATCTCCAATGGAAAAGGGGAAGCAGTATTTTCTAAAACTCGGAAACTCAAAGGTAAAGGTAGAGGTGGAGGAGATCACAAGAGTCCTGGATGCTTCCAGCTTGAGCAATTTGCATAAATCTCAAATAGACAGACATGACGTGGCCGAATGTATTTTAAAAACCCACAAACCCATTGCTTTTGATGAAAATGAAGATATACAAAACACAAGCAGGTTTGTTATAATAGACAACTACGACATTACAGGCGGGGGTATAATCGAAGAGGCTTTAGGAGATAAACAGAGTAAACTGAGGGAGCAGGTCCTTCTTAGAAACTACAACTGGGAAAAAAGTATGATCACTACCCAGGAAAGGGCCGAAAGATACAACCACAAATCTAAACTTCTGCTGATAACAGGCGAAAGAGGTACTGGTAGAAGGGATATTGGTAAAGGCCTTGAAAAACTTCTTCTGGATACCGGGAAAAAAGCGTACTACCTGGGTGTAGAAAACTTAATTTACGGTGTCGATACCGACATAAAAGACCCTTACAAAGAGGAAAACAGGGAGGAGTTCATCAGAAGGTTTGGAGAAATAGCGCATCTTTTGATAGACAGCGGAAACATCCTAATTGCAACAATAGTGGAATTGTCCAAAGATGAACTAGACATAATAAGGACAATTATAGGAGCTGACAACTTGGAAATTGTGTGGATAGGGGATGAGGTAGCTACCGGCATATCTACTGATCTGCACATAAAGAAGCTGGGGAGTATAGAAGAGGGAATCACATCCCTGAAAGAACATCTACAAAACAAGGGAGTTACACTAAGGATATAATAAAACAGAGGCGGCATAAATGCCGCCTCCTTATATTTTCTGCATATATTCTCTGAAACTAATTTTTTCTCCATTTTTCAAAATTAATATATAATCTTCTACCAATCGTGATACAAAAACAGCAACCTCGCTAAGAGGAATAAACCTTTCAGGAGCAGTTCTAGCCAGAACTTTTCCCTCTCTATCTACCCTGCCACCGCTGTATACCTGAACACAGTCTGTTAATACACCGTCTATTAGTTTTTTAGAACCTTCAAAGCCTAGGGCTGCAATCTGTCCACCACCACAGGAGCTTCCACAGCCTGACACCTTTATATCATCAATTAGCTGTGTGAACAGATCTGCCTTATATTCAGGATACTTTTTGAATAAGTTTTCAGTAGCCACAGAGATATCACGGCCTATTAGAGGGGCTTCCAAAAGGCCTGTTGTACATAACTTTGCCCCTATGCAGGTAAGCACATGATTTTCAAAATTTATCTCTGCCGATCCTGGAGCACTTAAATTTTGTTTTAAAAGTCTATAGAGTTCCGGCAGGAAACTTTTATGCACCAGCGGAATGTAAATGTCTTGCTCCAAAGACAGCCTGATTATAGGGCATCCAACCTGATCCAATACTTCAGTTAGAAGCTTTAGGTCGATCGATTTTAAGTTTCCGTCTTTTATAAACAGCCTTATCGAACATACATCCTCATACTTAGTTTCTACTACAGCCGTTTTTTTCCATTCTATGTAATCTTTCGTTTCTGTATCTTTTTCGTTTGATCTCCTAAGCCCTGACAATATTGCTTCATAGCCGCTTTCTTCAAATACCCTATATTCACCAGGGACTTCAGTTTTGTCAAAATATTCCATATACAGCTTTTGAAACTGTTCAAATCCAAGTTTTTCAACTAAAAATCTTAACCTTGATTTTGACCTGTTTTTCCTTTCTCCAAGTTCATAGAACAAGTCTACCATTGCAACTACAGACTTTACAAAATCTTCCTCAGGCAAAAAATCAAAAAGAAGTTTACCCAGAGAAGGGTTTCTTCCCAGACCTCCCCCAGCATATACCTCGAATCCCCTTTCTCCGTTTTGGATTTTAGCTAAAAATCCGAGGTCGTTTGCCGCCGTGTGCCCCCTGTCATCAGGTTCTCCTGAAAAGGAAACTTTAAACTTTCTACCAAATTTGAAAGCCTTATCATAAGTTTTTATATAGGCGTCCAGCTTCAGTGCATGTGGCCTCACGTCAAAGATACTGTCTTTTGAAATTCCGGAAAGAGGCGAAACCAATGGGTTTCTATACGTGTCACCGCCGCCGCCTTTAAAGGGCATACCATTTTCACTGCATGACCTAACTATATTATATACGTTCTCTGCAGGAACCTCGTGTAGCTGTATGCTGTCCCTTGTAGAAATGTGGGCAAAACCAACTTTGTTCACATCCATTATATCTGATAGTACTTGGAGTTTTTGTACTGTAAACTCCCCTCCGACCTGTCTAACCCTGGTCATGAAGGATCCGTCTCTGGTAGCATAAATACCGAAACCTGCGGAAACTTTTTTTACATCGGGGTATTTTATCTCCCCGGAGATATACTTTTCAAGCCTCTCTTTTAAGTTCAGATGTTCTTCTTTTAAACTCTCACTGTATCCCACTATACCCCTCCTAATAAGATTACTTAATTATATTATATTGGAACTTCTGAAATAATCAAAATAGAAATTTCTTATCAAATTCATAAGCAAATACTTATATCTGTTGTGGCTTTGCCATAGGCATAAAACTTACAGCCATCAACGGATTTTTTTGTCTGTCTTATACCAAAATATAGATCACCCTTTTTAAAATAAATTACCTGTAATATACAAATTTTATTTTCAAAACCTCCTAATCTAAGAGATCTTATGCAAATAACTTATAATAATACTTGTGAATTTATACTGTGCTGTTTTGAAGTGGGTTCTTAATCGGGGATGGAAATCTAGAAAAAGTTGAAAATTGGCTTATAAAGAAAACTTGAAATAAATT
Source organism: uncultured Ilyobacter sp. (assembly GCA_963668015.2). Taxonomy (GTDB): domain Bacteria; phylum Fusobacteriota; class Fusobacteriia; order Fusobacteriales; family Fusobacteriaceae; genus Ilyobacter_A. The sequence continues at coordinate 28,493 of CAXXCR010000026.1, forward strand.
GCAAGCATCAGTGGGATGAAATAAGTGCTTAAGAAATTATAGGAAAATTAGGAATTAGGTACACGTTGGTGTATAGAAATTGGCGCTATTATATAGTATAATTACTTAAAAATATTTAGGTGTTTTAATTTGATGAGGAAATTGGTGAGAATACTATACAGTTCTCGTTAAGGTTATTTGAGCGAAGGGGTTACTATTTAAAAATTGGAAGTAAAGATTTAATATACTATGGTCTTGTTTAAGTTTTTTACTGTTTACTTGTCGATTGGGAGGAAGAAGTCTTATGGAAGCAGTACTGATTATTGTACACGGAAGCCGTTCCAAAAAATTTCAAGATGATTTTGAAAAAGTTGTGGATATGGTCAGAGAGAGAAAAAATGGAGTAAAGGTATACGGGGCTAGTATGGAACTTTCAGAACCTACAATAGAGGGTACTGTAGAAAAAATGATGTCTGAAAATTCTGACATCAAGGAGATAGCGGTTGTACCTTTATTTTTGTTTGATGGAAAACATACAAAGGAGGATATTCCTAAAAAAATAGAGAAATTAGGGGGAAAATACTCGGATGTCAGATTTAAGTTAGGAAAACCATTAGGTGCAGACCCAATGCTGGCTGAAATTTTAATTAAAAGAGCAGAAGAGGCGCTATAGGAGAAGCTTGTGAAAAGGAAATTCTGCCTGCTTATTTTATAGATATAATGTCCTGTCAAGAGGGCTGTTTTTAAATTCGCAGTATAGATAGCATTTTGAAATTTATGGATATCCAGGAAAAAATGGATAGATGTAATAAGGTCGCTTACTAAATTTTTTGCCATACTTGGTTTCAGACTTTGGTATAGGGCATGTTATAATGAGGAATAAAGTGAAAAAATAGATAGGAAGCTATGGGCAGGAAGAACAATAACGGGCTTGTAATAAATATGGACAATATATTGGAAAAGCATTTTTAAGAGGTGGCGTGAGTAAATATGGGACTTAGAAATTTTAATGTGGTAAGTGTAAATTACAAGGATTTTACCTTGGAGCAAAGGGAAGAATTTCTAAAGAGAAACTATAAAGAAAGATTGAAGGAATATTTTTTTAAATCTGACATAAAAGGGTATGTGATATTGGAGACCTGTCTTCGCATAGAGATATATTTTGAAAAATCACACAAGTTTTCCAGTGAAAATTTTCTTAAGGACATGGGACTTTCTAGAGATATCAAGATTTTTAACGGTGAAGAAGCACTAAAGTACCTCATGAATGTATCCTGCGGGCTGGAATCTGTGATAAAGGGAGAGGACCAGATCTTGTCACAGCTAAAAAAAAGCTATTCAGAAAATCTCGAAAAGAAAAAAACTTCTAAAATATTGAACATCATATTTAACAAGGCCATACAGACAGGGAAAAAATTTAGAACAGTAAGCAAGATAAACACTCAAAATCTATCGTTGGATGGCATATCTGTAAAATTTATAAGGGAGAAATTTAAAGATTTCTCAGAAAAAAAAGTCTTTATAATAGGTATTGGGGAATTAAGCCAATCGATACTGGCCTTGCTGTATAAGATTGGAGTTAAGGAAATTGCTGTAACCAATAGGACCCGCCATAAATCTTTGGAGGTTAACCATAAATATAAAGATATTAAACTTGTATATTTTTCAGATAAGTACAAAGAGATAAAAGACAGCGACATAATAATAAGTGCAACATCCGCCCCGCATCTTGTTATAAAAGCAGATAAACTCGAATTGGTTGTTGCAGATGTGAGGGAGCGTTTCTTCCTGGATTTAGCTGTACCCAGGGATATAGATCCAAAAATTGCGACATTTAAAAATACTACTCTTTGCCATCTAGAAGATTTATGGGAAGTGTATAACAATAACTTAGAGAATAGAGAAAATATATCCGAAAAATACAGTTATGTCATCGAAGAACAGATAGAAAAGACGAAAAAATGGTTTGATTACAGGAAGGAAATAGTTGGTGAGAATGCATAAAAAAAATATTGTTATAGGTACCAGGGCAAGCATACTTGCTTTAGCCCAGGCAGAGTATGTAAAGAAGGTGCTTCAGGAAAAAAATCCAGACTTGAAAATAGAGCTGAAAAAAATAATTACAAGTGGGGATAAGGATCAGAGGACGAATTGGGGAGATACTTCACTGAAAAGCCTTTTTGTAAAAGAGATAGAAAGGGAACTTTTAGACGGCGGTGTTGATATAGCAGTGCATTCCATGAAAGACATGCCTGCAGTGAATCCTAAAGGGCTAATAAACGGTTGCTTCCCACAAAGAGAGGATAACAGGGATGTGCTTGTATCTAACGGAAACTTGAGGTTTGAAGAGCTGCCGAAAGGAGCAAAAGTTGGGACCAGCAGTTTAAGAAGAAAAATGAGTATTTTGAACCTTAGACCTGATCTGGAAGTAGTTCCTATAAGGGGAAATATACACACCCGTTTAAAAAAATTAAAAGAAGGGTATTGTGATGCCATAGTTTTGGCTGCAGCGGGTTTAAAAAGAGTTGGCCTTGAGGGGGAAATAAGTCAGTATTTTGAAACAGACGAGGTAGTGCCAGCCCCTGCCCAGGGAATACTTTGTATACAGTGCAGGGAAGGAGATAAGTTCATATTAAATGAACTTAAAAAAATAGATGATAAAAAGACCAGAGTGATCTGCATGGCAGAAAGGGAGTTCTCAAGGATTTTTGATGGCGGATGTCATACACCGATGGGATGTTCGGCAGAAATCAATGAAGGTAAAATAGAGCTAAAGGGTATGTACTACAGCAGTGATAGTTTGTATTTTGGAAACAGCAACGGGAGTTTAGAATGTCCAGAAAAGGTAGCTCAAGATTTAGCTGGCATAATCAGGGGGAAGATAGATGAGTAGAGGGACAGTTTATATTGCAGGTGCAGGTTGTGGAGATTATGACCTAATGACATTAAAACTGGAAAAACTATTAAAAACCGCAGACTGCATAGTATATGACAGACTGATAAATGAAAACATGCTAAACCTAGCCAAAAAGAACGCAGAGCTTATCTATCTGGGTAAAGAAAACACCGAAGGAGGACTTTTACAGGAGAATATAAACAGGGTATTGGTTGAAAAAGCCAAGGAAGGTAAAAAAGTTCTAAGGCTTAAAGGTGGACACCCGTTCGTATTTGGAAGAGGTGGGGAAGAAGCTTTAGCCTTAGAAGAGGAAGGCTTGGATTTTGAAATAATTCCGGGGATAACTTCGCCTATATCTGTGCCTGCTTATGCAGGAATACCTGTGAGCTACAGGGGGATAAATACATCCTTTCATATTTTTACTGGACATACAAAAAAAGGTGGTGGCTGGATAGATTTTGAAACAGTTTCCAAATTAAAAGGAACTCTTGTGTTTTTGATGGGGGTCAAGAACTTACCTCAAATAGTGCAAGGGCTTGTTGAGAATGGAAAGGATGCTGAGACACCTACAGCTATAATAGAGAGCGGCAGTACAACAAAACAGAGGACAGTAAGTGGAACACTTGGCAGCATAGTAGACCTTGCCAAGGAAAAGAGTGTTGTCCCACCTTCAATAATAGTCGTAGGTGAAGTTGTGAGCTTAAGAGAAAAGCTGAAATGGTTTGAAAAAAAGAAGTTTTTTGGAAAAAATATCTTGGTCACTAGGAGTGTGGAGCAGGCAGGGAACTTTTCTCATATGATAAGGGAACTGGGCGGGGAATCTTTTGAGCTGCCATTTATAGATATTGTCTATAGGGAGTTTGCATTTCCGGATTTATCAGAATATAAGGCAGTTCTTTTCAACAGTGCAAATGCCGTAAGAGGATTTTTTAGAAAACTAGAGGATGTACGGAAGCTGGGAAATGTAAAGATTGGTGCTGTGGGAGTAAAAACCTGCGAAGAGCTCAGAAAAAACAGGATAGTTCCAGACTTTATACCGGAGGAATACAAGGGGGATTTATTAATCAAAGAATCGACAGAATACACAGCAGAAGGGGACAGGATACTTATAGTTACTTCGAATATTTCACCGATCCAGGAGGAGCTCTACTCTAAAAATTATGCAAGAAAATTTGAAAAACTGGTGGCTTATGAGACTAGAAAAATAAAGAGGGAAAAACCTGAGGTTGTGAAGATCTTAGAAAAAACTGATATAATAAGCTTCTTAAGCAGCTCAACCTTTGAGGCGTTTTGGGAAAGTATAGAAGGGGACAAAAGTTTGTTAGAGGGCAAAGTGATAGCCTCCATAGGACCTATGACTAGCGAGACGATAAAAGAAGCAGGGGTAGATGTGGACATAGAAGCCAGTGAATACACTGTAGACGGAATTATAGAACAACTAAAAAAATTATAAAGTTTTGGGAGTTGAAATGATGGAGCATAAAAATTCAATTGAAATATTTCAAAGAGCAAAAGACTCTATTCCGGGCGGGGTTAACAGTCCTGTTAGAGCATTTCAGGCAGTGAAAAAAGCTTATCCGATATTTATAAACAGAGGTAAAGGAAGTAAGATTTATGATGAAGACGGAAATGAATACCTTGACTGTATCTGCTCTTGGGGGCCGATGATACTAGGGCATAATGACGAAAGAGTAGTGGAGGCTGTAAAAAAAGAGGTGGAGAATGGCAGCTCGTTTGGCCTTCCAACTAAAAAGGAAGTTGAACTGGCAGAACTGGTAAAAAAATGCTTCCCATCTATTGAAAAGGTAAGGTTGACAACATCAGGAACAGAAGCCACGATGGCTGCAGTTAGGCTGGCAAGAGCATACACTCAAAAAAATAAAATAGTTAAATTTGAGGGGTGCTACCACGGTCACTCAGATTCACTTATGGTGAAGGCAGGTTCGGGACTTTTGACCTCTGGTCATCAAGACAGCAACGGTATAACAGCTGGGGTAATGCAGGATACCTTGACACTTCCATTTGGAAATCTGGAAAAGGTAAAAAGGCTCCTTGAAAATGAAGACGATATAGCTTGTATAATAGTAGAACCAGTACCTGCAAATATGGGGCTTATTATTCCAGATGAAGCGTATTTAAAAGGTCTGAGGGATCTATGTGATGAGCACAGGGTAGTGCTTATTTTTGACGAGGTTATAAGTGGGTTTAGGCTTTCTATTGGAGGAGCTCAAAAATTATATGGAGTAAACCCTGATTTAACCACATTGGGGAAGATAATAGGCGGCGGTTATCCGGTAGGAGCTTTTGGTGGTAAAAAAGAAATAATGGATATGGTCGCACCAGTGGGAAATGTGTACCATGCAGGGACCCTTTCAGGAAACCCAGTTTCTGTAAGAGCTGGTATAGAGACCTTGAAAATACTGAAAAATACAGCTGGATTTTACGAGAATTTGGCAGAAAAGACAGCTAGCTTGGCGGAAGGTATAAGAGAGCTTGCAAAAAAACATTGTATTCCTGTAGGGGTAAATCAGATAGGCAGCCTTTTTACCATATTCTTTTCAGATAAAGAGGTTAAGAATTTAAATGATGCAATAAATTCAAATGATGATATGTATGTTGAATATTTTTCAAGCATGCTCGAAGAAGGAGTAGTAGTTCCTCCAGCAAAATATGAGGCTCATTTTATTTCTGCAGCTCACAGTGAGGAAGATTTGCTTAAGTTGCTGGCATCCATTGACAAAGCTTTTGCAAATATCTCTGCAAAGGTAAGCTGGTAAAATGGGTGAAGACTTTTTTCCTATTTTTATAAATATGACCGGAAAGAGATGCCTTGTAGTGGGTGGAGGGGACATAGCCTTTAGAAAGATAAAAACACTTTCAAAATATGGTGCACTCATTGACGTAGTTTCAAGGGAAATAAAAGTAGAAGCAATTAAAGTACTTGTACAGAATATTTATATCAGAGAATTCCAACAGGACGACTTAGATGGCTATATTTTGATTGTGGCTGCCACAGACGACGTAGAGCTAAACGAAAAAATATATGAAAAAGCTGAAGCTAAAAATATCTTGGTCAATAATATAAGCAGCGGGACAAAGTGTAATACCAGGTTTGCCGCTGTTTTAGAAAAACAAGAAATTGTAGTTGCAGTATCCGGTAAGGGTAAAAATCCAAAGTTAGCAGTTAAAATAAGGGATAAATTAAGCGACTTGCTGTAAAGCTGGTAAATTAAACATTAAAAAGTACTTGCGGTTTAAAACCAATATGGAAAATAGAAGTATGCAACTAGCTTCATTACTGAAAACTCTCAAAGGACCGGGAAAGCAGTAACATATATATTTTCAGTTATCTGGGGTAGATCCAGATTACATGCTTAACAAAAAGGCTGTAGCTGCAATGGCAGCCGATAACGGTTTTGAGCTGAGGGAGTGAGTGTTTACAAAAGGGGGATAATAGTTTGTTTAAGAGACACAGAAGACTTAGAAGCAGTAAAAATATGAGAAATTTGATAAAAGATGTATATCTCAGCGTCGAGGACCTCATATACCCGGTATTTTTGGAGGAAGGAGAGAATATAAAAAAAGAGATAGCTTCTATGCCTGGTATCTACAGATACTCTATAGATAGGATAAAAGAGGAGCTAGACGAGATCTGGGATCTAGGAATAAGATCCATATTGGTATTCGGTATACCAAAAGAGAAGGATGAATTTGGAAAAGAAGCTTACAACGATAAGGGAATAGTGCAAGAAGCCGTCAGGTATATTAAAAAACTTTATCCAGAGATACTAGTTGTCACTGATGTGTGTATGTGCGAATATACTTCACACGGGCACTGCGGCATCCTGGATGAAAATGGATATGTAAAAAATGACGAAACTATTGAACTGTTGGGGAAGATATCTGTATCCCACGCAAAAGCAGGGGCAGATATAGTAGCTCCATCCGATATGATGGATGGCAGAGTGAAGACAATAAGAGAAGCTTTGGATGAAAATGGATATATAAATATCCCGATAATGTCATACTCAGTTAAATTTTCGTCAGCTTTTTATGGGCCTTTTAGAGACGCAGCGGATTCCGCTCCAAGCTTTGGTGACAGGAAGAGCTATCAGATGGATTATAGGTCCAGTTGGCAAACTTTAGACGAGGCAAAAGAGGACTTACAGCAGGGAGCGGACATTTTAATAGTAAAGCCAGCACTGGCTTACCTAGATGTAATCCACCGTTTAAAGGAGAACCTTGATGTTCCGATAGCAGCCTATAATGTGAGTGCTGAGTATTCCATGGTAAAAGCTTGTTCTCAAAATGGTTGGATAGATGAAATGGATATAGTAATTGAAAAAATGTACGGTATAAAAAGGGCGGGGGCCACGATAATAATAAGTTATTTTGCAAAGGACGTTGCCAGATGGCTGAGGAAAGAAAGATAGAAGAGGATAAATGATGCAAGGGGGATTGCGAAAAATAGTTAAAGTTCGTGAAGTGGGATGAAATGCTAGTGTAGTTTATTTTTTCAGTATAATTTTTATAAAATTTTTCTTGGTTGGCTAAAAAGGCTGTAATAGTATTGTCGAATTTCAAATACTATTACAGCCTATATAATTTATTTGTAAAAATAACTACCGCCTATGAACTCTTTCAGTAGTGATATATCCGGAACCAGGTCAACATCTATTTGTTGAAAATGTTTTAAGAAATTTATAATTCGTTTTGCTTCCTCGTAGTTGACGCTTTCTTTCTTTACTTTTTTTAACTGTTCCATAGCGCATTCTTTTAGGACTCCGAGTTCGTACACAAGATTTGAGTTGAACATTGCATCAGCTTCCTCCTGGAAGACGAAGATGTTTTTTTCCTCTCCCCTTCTGATGGAAGGCCACATTTTCAGGGTAATCTCCGCAGGAGCACCTCTGAAGAGGCTGTCTCTTACTATCCTTCTGATTTTTCTTACATCACTGGTTGGAATTCTATTGTGGTCATCTATATTAAGCTGTGTGAGGCAGCTTATGTATATTTTGAATTTGTGTTTTTTGTCTACTGATTTTGTGAGCAGTTCATTTAGACCATGTATTCCCTCTATTAGCAGTATTCCGTTTTCCGGAAGTTTGATTTTTGTAACCTTTCTGTCACGCAGACCCGTATGAAAATTGTATGAAGGCACCTCTACTTCTTTACCTTCCACTAATTTTTCTATGTGCTCGTTGAAAAGATCCAAGTCAAGTGCGTAGATTGACTCAAAATCTTTTTCACCGTCCTCATCTAAAGGTACAAGGTCTCTTCCTTTGTAATAGTTGTCAACAGAGACTATAAGTGGATTTAGACCATTTACCCTTAGCTGAATTGCTAGCCGTTTTGTAAAGGTTGTTTTACCTGACGACGATGGCCCGGCTATTGTGATGAGTTTAACTTCTCTTTTCTGATGTATTTCATCTGCAATTAAGGCGATTTTTTTTTCGTGCAGAGCTTCATTTACACGGATCATCTCAGCTATCTCATTTTCTCTGATCAGTTTATTCAGAGCTCCCACATCGTTTACTTTTAAGATTTTACCCCAGTTTTCTGCCTCATGGAATATCTTTGACAATTTTGTGTGTTCAACTAAAGGGGGCAACCTGTACGGTGAACTGGCTTCAGGATAACGTAGTATAAATCCGCCCTCGTACAAAACTAGATCAAATATATTTACACTTCCAGAGCTGTTGAAGAGATCGGTCTGAAAATAGTCGTAGAAATGATCCAGCTCGTATACATCTAAATTGTCTTTGTCGACATATTCAATAAATCTCATCATATCAGCCCGGTTATTTATACATCCAAGTTTTTCCAGTTTTTTTACAGGCATGGTAACTTTTTTTATAGGCCTGTTTTCATGTATTATTTCCGTCATTCTTTTTTTTATAAGGAGAACGTCGTTTTCGCAAAGAGCCTCATCTTTATATATTTCTCCGAAAAGTCCCTTGTTTAAAGAGTGGGCGATAACAACTTCTGCTCCCGGGAAGATATCGTTGGTAGCTTTTATAAGTATAAATTTTAAGGTTTCTTCATATTTTTTTCGGTCAAAAGTTTTTTTGTTTTTCATTTTAATTCCTCCTAGGTGTAAAACTTTTCTGTAAAGCTTAGAGTAGAAACTTTTATTTCTTATCCTTGTACCCCATTATGATGAGCCCGTCTTTTATGCACTCTATTTTCAGAGGGAAATCCGGCCCCTTTTCTCCATCGATATCAGTTGATATATCTTCACCACAGTCGATAGTTAACGATTGTGTTTTAAAGTGTATTATATTGTTGTTTTTTTCCAGGTGCTCACTTCTAAGCAGTTTAATAAAAGTGGCTATGGTATTTGTAAATGGAAAGACGCTGGATTTAACAATGAGAACATCTAAGAGCCCATCGTCTATTTTTGATTTGTAGGCCAAGTCAAGATTTCCGGCGGTTCTTCCATTAAATACAAGGATTACGTGTATGTTCCCGTTGAAATGATATTCGTCTGAGGAGACATTTATTTTCAGTTTTCTAAATTTTGGCAGTTCTTTTATGCTGCTAAAATAATACGCCAGTTTTCCAATGGTGTTTTTTAGGTTTGTATCGGTTTTTTGCGATACTTCGGTGAATAGACCGGCTCCTGCAACATTGACAAAGTATTCTTCGTTCACTTTCCCTATATCCACCAGTTTTGGCTCAGAGTTTATTATCTGTTTGCAGGACTCCTCTATATCTTTTGGCATTCCAATAAAATTTGCAAAGTCGTTGGCAGTACCTGTAGGTAAAATTGCAACAGGTAAATTTTGTCCTGATTTTTTCATTATGTTTACCACAGAATTAACAGTACCGTCACCGCCTGCAATGAGAAGATATTCGTATTTTTCCTCTATGTTTTCCTTGAAAATATCTTCGACCCTGCTGTCGTGAGTGAATCTAAATGGTTCGATTATATAATTGTTTTTTTGATGAATTTGAATTATTTTATCAAGTTCTTTTAATACAGTATTCTCTCCTGAGAATGGATTATATATAAACTTTATTCTTTTCATGCTTCCCCCTCATGTAATAAAGTTAAAGTCAACGCTTTAATTTTAAAGATCTCCGTAGTTTATAAGATCTATTCCGTATTCTGATATCAATTTTTTTGTTTTTTCAGATGTAAGTATATCCAGCTCCTTCATCCTGCCATCCACATAGTTGCTGTAATTTTTCAGATGGGAATCCATAAATGCAGGATGAGTACATATTTCAAGACTTTTGCACTCGATCTCTCTTTGAAAGATTTTTTTCAATGTCTCTAAATCGGCTTTTTTATCATAGAAATCCCAGGCAAAGGCCTCGGTTGTTTTGATATCTGGTAAAAATTCCGGCATGTTTTTTTGCTCTGGCACCACCCTCATCGCCAAGTTATATTCGCTACAGATTTTACTCATGATTTTCATGACTTTTGGAATCCTGTGAACGTGGTGGTGGCTGTCTGCGTGAGTAATATTATGGCCCCACTTTAAAAGTGATTTTAGCTGTGCCCTAAGTTCGGCTTCTATAATATCTTCGCTGCACCCTTCTATCCTGTCGAAATCAGGAGACATATATCCCGTGTCAGACAAAAGTTCGGAGGCACCTGTCAGCGGTTTGAAGCTGGTAAGCACGAAGTGTATACCCAATCCCAAATCCTGATACCCCTTATATAATTCAAGTGCATGTTCTGCATAGTCCATGTTCATCATTATGGTGGTAGAACTCACAATTCCGTTTTTAAATGCTTCCAGAATGCCGTAGTTTACCCCTTTTGAATATCCGAAATCGTCGGCGTTTATGATCAGTTTTATTTTTAATTCCCCCTATTCTTTATCAATAAATCTAAATTTATTATACCACGTATACCCTTTAAAAACCTTCTATTTTTTAAGATAATTAGAGAGGAAAAGTATCGTATTTTAATTGATGATATTGATAACTAGGCAGTGCTTTGAACTCATGTCCGTGTCCCGAAATCTTCTATATTACTTTATAAATGCGATATACTATGGTATTATTTTAATATCTGGAAAAATGGAGGGAGTTCGATGTTGTATAATTTTATTTTAAAAATATTTTTTTTGTTTGGATATAATAAGGTAGATAAAAAAACATGTAATGCCTGTGGAAAAGAGATCTACTTTTATGGGGATGAGGATCAATATCACGAACTAGAAGATGGGAAAGTCAAGTGCGGTAAATGCAACAGGGTTTTGGAGCCTGTAAGACAGAGAAGAAAAAATTAAATTGAGTCGAGTTTTTGCTTAAAACGATTGCGATAAATTACTGAATTTATCTAAAATTATTTTTTGGACACAGAGAAAAAAAGAGCTGCACAGAGAAAACCTCATCCCAGTTTATAGAGAACAGTGAATAGATATTTTAACTATTCTCTATTCATTATTAACTACTAACTGATTTTGCCTCTCTGTGAACAAGGTTTTTTATTTGAATTCGTGCTTATTCGTGACGAAAAAAGGTTTTACGTACTTACAAGAAATTCAATAATCTAAGTAGTTGTTAACTTAGATTATATTCAACGATATAGGAGGCAGGAACTTGAAAAAGACAAATGCTGCCAGGATACTGGACAGAAGCAAAATAAAATACTCCATAATAGAGTATGAGGTGGATGAAAATGACTTGAGTGCTCTCAGTGTGGGAATAAAACTAGGGCAGGAAGTTGACAGGATTTTCAAGACCCTTGTGCTTCTCGGCGACAAAACGGGAATAATCGTTGCCTGTGTGCCAGGTGACGGGGAACTGGACTTAAAATCTCTTGCCAAGCTCAGCGGGAATAAAAAAGTAAACATGATAAACATGAAAGACCTGCAGAGAACCACTGGATATATAAGGGGAGGATGCTCTCCGCTGGGGATGAAAAAAATCTACCCTACATACATAGATGAATCGGCACTGAAATTTGAAACCATATATGTAAGTGCAGGTACAAGGGGACAGCAGCTGGAGATAGCTCCGGGAGATCTGATAAAAGCGGCAGACATAAAAACAGGGGGTATAACAGCCTGGTAAAAGGAGGTTCTATGTACTGTATAATTACGACTGCGTGTAGCACAAGGGATGAAGCCGGAAAAATAGCCGGTGCCTTATTGGAAGAAAGACTGGCCGCCTGTGTGCAGATAAAAGAAGTTGAAAGTTTTTACAAATGGGATAATGAGATACATCATGAAGAAGAATATGTTTTGAGTATAAAAACCATAGATGCTAATTACGATAAAATTCGTGAAAGGGTACTAGAGCTTCACAGTTATGAGGTGCCTGAGCTAATAAAAATAGGGATAGAAGATGGTTTGGACGAGTATCTAAGCTGGATCAATGCCAATACTGAAGAAAAAAGTTAAAAAAATGTAAAAAAAGTGTTGACACAAAAAGTGAAGTATGATATTATTAATTCCGTTGTCAGAAAAGGACAGAAGATCTGCGGGAATAGCTCAGTTGGTAGAGCGTCAGCCTTCCAAGCTGAATGTCGCGAGTTCGACCCTCGTTTCCCGCTCCAATGCGCCATTAGCTCAGTTGGTAGAGCACTCGACTTTTAATCGAGTTGTCACAGGTTCAAATCCTGTATGGCGCACCATAAAATGGCCCGTTCGTCTAGTGGTTAGGACTCATGGTTTTCATCCATGCAACAGGAGTTCGATTCTCCTACGGGCTACCAAATAAGGTCGCATAGCTCAGTTGGGAGAGCACCTGCCTTACAAGCAGGGGGTCACAGGTTCAAGTCCTGTTGCGACCACCATACAAATTTTGGGGGTGTAGCTCAGTTGGTTAGAGTGCTTGCCTGTCACGCAAGATGTCGCGAGTTCGAATCTCGTCACTCCCGCCAAAATATGCCGCTTTAGCTCATCTGGTAGAGCAGCTGACTTGTAATCAGCAGGTGACTGGTTCGACTCCGGTAAGCGGCACCATACAAACGGCCCGTTCGTCTAGTGGTTAGGACTCATGGTTTTCATCCATGCAACAGGAGTTCGATTCTCCTACGGGCTACCAAATAAAATTGGTGAGGTTCCCGAGTGGCCAAAGGGAGCAGACTGTAAATCTGCCGGCTCCGCCTTCGAAGGTTCGAATCCTTCCCTCACCACCATTTTCAAGAATAACAAGGTTTCAGACTAGTATTAATAGTTTGAAACCTTTTTTTATTTGTCGGATGTATTAGGTAGTCTGCGTATATGATTTGCTCTTTTAAAAATATGATAAAGGAATGATTGCAATGGCTAGAGAAAGATTAAATCTACCTGATAGTCTGTCGTCTAGGAAGTATGCGTTTTTATCGAAGAGTATAACTATAGATGAGTTCTTTGATTTATTTGATAAATTCTATCAGTTAAAGTCAATGGAAGGCTTAGCTGACAGGAGTTTGAAGAACCATGCTCTTCATATGAAGTACTTCGAAGAGTTTATATGCCACCTACATCCGACTGATACAGTCTGCTGTTTCGACATAGAGGTATGTCGGATGTATGTGAACTATATGTTAGATGAAAAACAGCTTTCCAATGTTACTGTCAATATAAGGTTGAGAACTCTGAAAACATTTCTGAAATGGTTATATATAGAGGGTTATCTGGATAACGATATTTCTACTCGAATAAAACTCTTAAAAGAGCCTAAGGACGTAATAAAACCACTAAGTGATAAGAATGTATTGAAGATGCTCAAAGCCCCTGATATGACATCTTATGACGGGTTTAGGGATTATGCGTTAATGCTACTTATGTTGGATTGTGGCGTGCGGGTGAATGAAGCGGTTAATATAAAAGTGGCGGATGTTGACTTGAAATCTGGACTTATAGTTATAAGGGGAAAAATAGCAAAGGCTAGAACAGCTAGATATTTACCGAAAAGCTTAGAAACTGCTAAGTATATAAAAAGCTTAATCAATGTTGCTAATAAGAATAGATGTGAGTATGTGTTTCAATCTGTTTATGGTGGGAAAATATCTTCTGAACGGATATCTAGAAATTTCACTGGATATGGAAAGAAGATGGGGGTAAAAGAAAGGTGTACACCACACGTGTTCAGACATACTTTTGCAACTAATTTTGTTCGAGCTGGAGGAGATGTATTTACTCTACAAAAAATATTAGGACACTCGACATTGGCTACAAGTAGAAGATACATCCAACTTAATACAGATGACCTTAGAAAGAAACATAGTAAAGCTAATTTGTTAAATAGATATTTGAAATAAAACTCTCGAGAGGTATCATAATGGAGTAAGGTATGTGGATAAGTTTTTAAGATGACATCTTTTACGGGTATCATTTTTTATATACTTTCCATAACATGTAGGGAATGGTTAGAGGTAGGAATTGATTTTATCTCTATTTTATGTGGAAAGTATGTAGATATTATAAGGAAAAGTTGTCTATAAAAAAGGCCACAAGGTTATATAGTTGTGGCTGAATTTGTTGTATAGAATTTTTTATGAAGAATTTAACTATTACTTTTGCAAAACTCTATTTTTATTTTATAATATTAACTTTACTATCGTAGAAGAGCAGACCAATACGAAAAAACATAATTTCAAAAAACTTATACTATATATAACTTGTTATATTTCATTAAAAATGATATAATATTTTTGAGACGTTAGCCTGTCTTTAAAGTTGAAGTACCGAGTGACTTCAATGCTTGTGCGATACTTTTGTATCGCACTTTTTTTATACCAAAATAAATTTTGATAAAGAAGATTGCTTTAGACCAAGTGATTAGAGATTTTCAGAAGTGTTATAAAGAGTCTGGTATTGAGAGTAAAGGGGTACATTCTTGGAGACATACTTTTCAACTAACTTCATAAAGAATGGTGGAAATGCCTTTACGTTACAGAGGATAATGGGACACTCTACTATGGAAATGACAAAAAAGTATGTGAGTATGGAGAACAAGACTTTAAAAGAACACCATAAAAGAGTTGGGTATGTGGACAGATTTCTAAGGTTACATCCTGTTTAGGGTGTCATTTTTGTTAATGTTTTTAAGGGAATAACTTTGAAAATTTATCAAAATTAAGAGACTTTCTTATAATTAAGGGAAATATTTCCGAATTCATGATATAATATGATATTTAGAAAGTGAGGTCTATCATGTATGTGTCTAGAAATACTATGAATAGTTATGTTATTCGGGTTATTGAAAAAATAACTGAAGAGGGAACTTTTATCAAAGATAAAAGAGCTGCTAAAACAGAGGAAGAAGCCCTAGAAGTTTATGGGGAGTTTTTAAAGGAATACCCTGATTTGAAAATTGAATGTTTCAATTACAGAACAGGTGAAATGATTGATAAAAATTTTTAACAGCAAAACGAATCTATCAGTCATTTAAAATAAATCCTTACGTGTTATAGAATCTTGAATTAAGATTCTTTTTTACTTTTTGTAGTGGCACCTATACGGTGTCTCTTTTTTATTTGTAAGACTTCTCACAACATTTAGTTAGATGTGGTTTTATCCATGCTTAGTTGTGTGGAAAGCATGACCGTTAAGGATATTCTAAGTAATAGTATTGTATAAGGTAGGGGTGTCGATGAAAGAAGCCGCAAGGTTATAAACTGGTGGCTTAATCTATATGAAAAATAAGATATAAGAGGAAAAGTTAGGCCAGTACTGGACTAACTTTATTAATTTATTTATCCTAACTTTGGGGAATTAAATATATAATAATATCCAGAGGTTAGACCAAACAGCTGAGTATGGCGCTTATCAGACTACTTAAAACCTATTTAAGCCTTATAAAACAAAGAGTTTAGATAAATAGTGGCTGCAAGGAATTCAAAATATTAAGTGTATATTATTACCCTAGGTTGGGACTAAAGTCCCAATCTAGGTTTTTTTAGATGCCAATACTATAGATGCCCCAACTTCGGAATACAGTAATATATATTAAAATGGAAAACTTGGGATAAAATATAAAAAAGTCTGACAAAATTTACTTTGCGTGGCATACTTAAAAAGAGAGAAAAAGTGCAAATCTGACGTTGCGAATTATCGAGATCCATCTGAAACCCTTGAATTTGTTGGTGAAAAGCCGAGTTGGTAAATTTATAAACCTGTAAATCTGCCGGCTCCGCCTTAGAAGGTTCGAATCCTTCCCTCACCACCATTTTCGAGAATAACAAGGTTTCAGACTAGAATAAATAGTTTGAAACCTTTTTTTATTTGTCGATGAACTATTATGCAATCAAAAGATGCATTCATTTTTGTGAGCATATTTTTCTTGGTGTTTTTGTGTTGAGAGTACGGTCGGCAGTGATAATTTCTTTCTATTACCTAGTACACATTGTGTGAAGCTTTCTATCGTTTCGTTTATAGAGTGCTTTACAGAATATTTCTTTCCTGATAGCTCTATATCCGTATTCGTAAGTTTCAAAAGAGATATTTTATTTTCGAGTGATAATTTTTCAGATAAATTGTCTATATTGTTTGCTACCCATAGCTCCACCACTGCCTTATAAGAATCTATTATATCATCAGCTAGATTAAATGCATTGTATCCGTTGTTATGATGAATTCCTAGAGAGCATATATATCCATAACTGGCCAGAGTGTTTGCAATTCTCCCGCGAATAATAGCATAGCCATAATTTAGAGCGAAGTTCTTTATGTTCTTATCCTTTCTGGTGAAGTTACTGCCGAATAATTTTTGGAAATAATACTTGGAGCCTACAGTTTCTAATCTGTCTTCGTCACCAGGACACACCTGTTTGGAGAGGTTTAGTAGATAATCACTTCCACTGTAACCAAGTGCTTCCAGTACTTTTCCCTGATTTTGTAGCTTGTTTATTATGATTTCTTGCCATAGTTTGTTTTTTTGAGACATACTCATGTTTAATTGAGCCTTTGCTACAGACGGATGTCTTGAATGCTTTCCATATCCTTGGAATATCCCGTTAGGCAAGTTTTTTTCATCATTGGTCAGCAACACAATTTCCCTGCTTGCGACCTCCTCTAACACTCCTGCCGTTATCACTATAGACTTATTATCCAGTATAATACTGGATATATCTTCAAAAGGGATGCTTTTCTCTTCTACTCCTTTTGTCAGCAGTAAACAATTATCTCTAACGGAAAGCTTTGTAGGACTTGTTATTAATATATTTTTCTTTCCCATACCCTCCTCCTGTAAAAAAATTACATTTAATCTTGCAAATATCTAAAATTAATACTTAACTTGGACGACTAAATCTTTTGTGAGTAAACTGTATTTTACAAAATTATTTATTAAAAATATACTGATAACTAACTATATAACCTTTCTTAAGCGCATAAAATATTATGTATGTGAAAATATCAGGAAAGTTAAGAAATTAGGTTCTTATTTCCTGATATTTTTTATTTAAGAATTATGAAATTGGAGGTGTATCAACAAAATTGTCTAAATAGGATATGAAAAATTTTATATAGACTATCTAAAACATCTTAAATTTATGTTATGTCACTGAGCATTAGAGCTAAGCTATAGGTTGCTCTATTATCCTGATGTGATAGATTACAGCCGAAGATATCTTCAGTATTATTTAATTTATAGTCGAGGTATTTTTATGGTGCATTTCATTTTACCGATTGAATATTTAGTAGTTGCCCTGAGACATCATTGCGTTTGCCACTTTTTCAAACCCTGCAATATTCGCACCGACTACAAGATTATATCCAAAACCATACTTCTTAGAAGTCTCTGCTGCGGTGTTGTGGATGTTGACCATTATATCTTTTAGCTTTTCTTTTACTTCGCTTTCGTTCCAAGAAACCCTCATAGAGTTCTGGGACATTTCAAGAGCAGATGTTGCCACTCCTCCGGCATTTGCAGCTTTAGCCGGACCTATAAGAACGTTTTCGTTTTGTAAATAATTCAACGCTTTATTGGTGATGGGCATATTAGCCCCCTCAACAATGAATTTCACTTTATTTCTAACTATATTTTTTGCATCTTCTACACCGATCTCGTTTTGAGTTGCACAAGGGATAATTAGATCGACTTTTACGCCCCATGGTTTTTCCCCGGGGAAAAACTCCACCCCGAATTTGTCGGCATAATCCTGCACCTTGTCCCTGCCGGATGCCCTCATTTCAAGAAGGTAATTGATCTTCTCGTCCGTTACCACACCCTCTGGGTCATATATATATCCGTCGGGTCCCGACAGAGTAACCACTTTTCCTCCCAGAGTCTTCACTTTTGAACAGGTCCCCCATGTGACATTACCAAAACCGGATACAGCTACCGTCTTTCCTTGGAAAGTTTCACCTTCGTGCTTTAGTATCTCATTTGCAAAATACACCACACCATATCCTGTAGCCTCAGGACGTATCATAGACCCGCCGTAAGGAATACCTTTTCCTGTTACCACCCCATTTTCGGATGAGCCGCGGATTCTTCTATACTGCCCGTACATATACCCTATCTCCCTACATCCTACACCGATATCTCCTGCAGGTACATCCACGTCTGGACCTATATGCCTGTACAACTCCGTCATAAAACTCTGACAAAAACGCATAATCTCTGCATCTGATTTTCCGATGGGATTGAAATCAGAACCACCCTTGCCCCCTCCTATAGGCAGCCCTGTAAGGGAGTTTTTGAAGATCTGTTCAAAGCCTAAAAATTTAACAGTCCCCAGGTCTAATGATTTGTGAAATCTCAAGCCGCCTTTATACGGACCTATAGCCCCGTTGAACTGTACACGAAAACCACGGTTTACCTGCACTTTCCCCTCGTCGTCTGTCCAAGGTACACGGAATATTATCTGTCTTTCAGGTTCGGCTATTCTTTCCAGAATATTAGCTTTAATCCACTCAGGGTGCTTATGTAGAACCGGATCAAGAGAGGCAAAAACCTCCTCCACGGCTTGAATAAACTCCGGCTCCCCTATATTTTTTGATTTTATACGTTTAAGTACCTCTTTCGTGTAAGACACTTTCAACATCTCCTTTTTTAATTATCTAAATGAAATACCACTGTATCTAAAGTTTGTTTTTGGAAATTGAACATTCTTATTTCTTTCTGGCTTTAAGCAGTTTCTCCATTTTTTTAAACATAACCGTACAAGCCGAACATTTTGTTACTAAACCCTCTGATTTACATTTTTTACACATTTAAAAGACCCCCCTAAAAAAATTTTATTTGCCTGATATGACATAGTTTAGTTTTTTTTAGATGTAATTACAATGTATGTAGGCCCAAAATTATTTGTGGCGCATCACAAAAGACGTTTTATAGAGCTTGTTTTTAAAGGGCTAACTAAGTTGTGTTGTATATGAGCCCAAAATTATTTGTGACATATCACCAAAATTGTTCTTGAGAGCCTGTCTTTAAGGGATGGATCCAGTCATATATGGTAATTTAATTAGTGTTTGAAAGAGCTTGCCATTTATCCAAAATGTTTCGGAATATTTTTAGAGGGTGCTTTATTTGTATTCAAGCACCATTAATTTAGAGCTCCGGCACATTGCAATTTATTGAAAAAAATTCTACAATACCTTGTATTAAACTATATAAAACGACATATAAATTAATTATTTACTTTTCTGTAAAATTTTCAGCATATCATAATCTGTCCACTAACTTTTTTAAATTTCCATGAAACTAGTTTGAAGTGAAAATAATAAAATTTTCTTAGATATTTTATATATACTTGAAGTCCGAAATCTATCAAATACAAAGCTCGTGACTTTGTATACATTCATAAATTCCCTTAAACAATTCAGTCTATAAGTAAAACAAATGTAATAGATTTCGGACTTTTATTATATGTACAATTTATGTGCTAAACGTTGCAATGTAATCTTGCATCAAATAAGTAAGGTGATATTTAAGTTATGGAGGAGTTCATATGTATAGAATACTGAAAAAAGAGATATTAAATAAAGACGTTGAAAAGATGGTTATCTACGCCCCTTTCGTTGCGAAGAAATGCAGGGCTGGACAATTCCTTATTGTTATGGTGGACGAAGAGGGGGAAAGAGTTCCTTTGACCATAGCAGATTATGATAGAGTAGAAGAAAGCGTTACCATTATATATCAAAAAGTTGGTTACTCAACAAAACTCCTTGGGGAGAAAAAAGCGGGGGACACTATATTTGCTGTGGCAGGTCCGCTTGGTAAAGCGGTAAAGCATATAGAAGGTAAAAGAATAGTGGGTGTCGCAGGTGGAGTAGGAGCTGCACCGATATACCCGCAGCTGAAAGAATACAAAGAGCTTGGATTCCAGGTTGATCTGATTCTCGGAGCGAGGAACACGGACTACATCATACTGAAAGAGGAGTTTGAAAATGTAGTGGACAACTTCTATATCTGTACAGACGACGGTTCTGAGGGCAGAAAAGGTTTTGTTACAGACGCGCTAAAAGAGCTGATCCAGCAGGGAGACAAGATCGACGAGGTAATCTCTATAGGTCCCCTTAGAATGATGAAGGCAGTTGTGGACATAACAAAGGAGCACGGTATAAAGACCTCTGTGTCGCTGAACCCTCTAATGATAGACGGTACAGGGATGTGCGGAGGATGCAGGCTTACTTACGGTGAGGAAACAAAGTTCGCCTGTGTTGACGGACCTGATTTCGACGGGTTCCTTGTGGATTTCGACGAGCTTATCTCGAGACAGGGAATGTACAAGGAGAAAGAGTCTGAGCATGTCTGCAGGCTTGACGGACAAGTAAAAATTGAAAAATAATTATAGAAAGCGGTTTTTAGGGGGAAAGTAATGAGCAAATTTAATATGAATACAGAAAAAGTAAAAATGCCTGAAAGAGACCCGAAAGAGAGAGGGAAGAACTTTAAAGAGGTGGCGACAGGATATACAAAAGAGCAGGCTATGGAAGAAGCCAAAAGATGCCTACAGTGTAAAAATCCCAAGTGTGTTATAAAGTGTCCTGTTGGGATAAATATACCTGAGTTCATAAAAGAGGTTGCAGAAGGCAACTTCGAGAAGGCGTACGACATAATATTGGAATCAAACAGTCTTCCGGCTGTATGCGGAAGGGTATGTCCTCAGGAAAGCCAATGCGAAAGTGTATGCGTAAGAGCCGTAAAAGGAGAGGCTGTTGCCATAGGTAGGCTGGAAAGATTTGTGGCTGACTATATGAGGGAAAACAAGATAGAAAACGATGTAAAAATAGAGAAGAACGGAAAGAAAGTGGCGGTTATAGGAAGCGGTCCTGCAGGACTTAGCTGTGCAGGCGAGCTTGCAAAACTTGGCTATGACGTGACTATTTTCGAGGCGCTTCATAAATCAGGCGGGGTTCTTACTTATGGTATACCTGAGTTCCGTCTTCCTAAAGATATAGTGCAGTTCGAGATAGAGAAGATAAAAAAACTTGGTGTAGAGCTTAAAACGAACGTAATAGTGGGGAAATCAATAACTATAGACGAGCTTAAAGAGGAGTTTGAAGCCATATTCGTTGGAAGCGGTGCAGGGCTGCCTAGGTTTATGCAGATACCTGGCGAAAACCTAAACGGTGTCTACTCGGCAAACGAGTTCTTGACAAGGGTAAACCTTATGAAAGCGTACGAGAACAACGCTGTGACTCCTATATCTGTTGGGAAAAATGTTGCAGTTGTAGGCGGGGGAAATGTGGCGATGGATGCCGCAAGAACAGCCCTTAGACTTGGTGCGGAGAATGTGTACATAGTCTACAGAAGGGGGGAAGCTGAACTTCCTGCCAGACTGGAAGAGGTACACCACGCCAAAGAAGAGGGGATACAGTTCAAGCTGCTTACAAACCCTGTGGAGATAGTAGGGGAAGAAGGCTGGGCAAGACAGCTTAAGTGCGTAGAGATGGATCTCGGCGAGCCTGATGTATCTGGTAGAAGAAGACCGGTGGTGTTAGAAGGAAGTGAATTCCTGCTAGACGTGGACACTGTTATAATGTCAATAGGACAGACTCCGAACCCTCTAATAAAGCAGACTACAAAGGATATGGATACCCATTCTTGGGGAGGTATCATAGTAAACGAAGAGACTATGGAGACTACCAAAGAGGACGTGTATGCAGGTGGAGACGTGGTAAGCGGAGCTGCGACGGTTATACTTGCAATGGGTGCGGGTAAAAAGGCCGCGGCGGCAATCTATGAAAATTAATAGAGAAGAGCGTGTCATAAATTTTGTATAAACAGAAGCAGATTGTACCTCTCTAAATTGGTAAGTTTAACTATCAATTTAGGAGGTATTTTTTATTTAAAGGTCTAAAATTAAATTAGTTGATGGTTTAAATAATGTTTTTAAACAAATGTATAACGATGTTATTCAAGTTATACTTGAAGATAAAACTACCGATTTATTTCTAATAAGAAGAGTAAGGCTTTTAATATAGACAGTTGACAGAAGGAAAAGACATTCCTGCAAAAAAGTGATTGTGTCAAGATAAGTTCGCAAAAACTTCACTGATACCCCATGTTAAGATTTAGGCAACTTTTATTCTATTTTCTTTAGTTGTTTCTATTACTTTTGGATTAATGTACGATCTGCCAACTGACCAATCCTCACTGTACTCGATCATGTAAGTAGTAATTAATCTGATATATGAGTCTAAACTTGGAAAAATCCCTACAACATTACTGCGTCTTCTGATTTCCCTGTTTAAGCGCTCAAGGACGTTAGTTGAGGAAATTTTTCTAGAATCTATTTCTGGAAAATGATAAAATTGCAGGGAGTCCTCTAGGCCTTCTTCTAAACATTGAATTGCCTTTGGGTATTTATTCTCGTATTCTTCCATAAAATTAAAAGCATAGACTTTAGAGCTTTCGTAGTCTGATTGAAGCCATATTTGTTTCAATTTGCTAGAAAAGCTCTTTTTTTCTTTTGATGGGATATGTGCTAATATATTCCTCATAAAATGAACCTTACACCTTTGCCATGAACTTCCGTTAAAGGAGCTTTGCGTAGCTTTCATAAGACCTTTATGCGCATCAGAAATAATCAACCACACGTCCTCCACTCCTCTAGATTTCAAGTTATCAAAAAGAATTGTGTAGGTTTCTGTAGATTCTTCCATCATTGGTTCGATGGCTAAAATTTCTCTTCTGCCATGCATATTCACAGCCGATACCACAAGAACAGCCATGTTTCTAACTCTTTTACCATCTCTAATTTTTTCGTAAAGCGCATCTACCCAAATGGCAGGATAAGTTTTGTCTAGGCGTCTATTTCTAAACTCCTCAACCTGCTCATTTAATTCACGTGTGATATTAGATACTTGCCCATGAGAAATAGAGTCTATACCAAGACTTTTAGCCAATTTTTCAATTTTACGTGTAGATACTCCGTTGATATATGCTTCTTGGATAACATTAAGCAGCGCTACTTCTGAGCGCTTTTTTTCGTTGATAAAAAAAGGAATATACCCTCCTTTTCTAAGCTTGGGAACCATTAAATACATAGTACCCATCCTAGTATCAAATCTTCTTGAACGATATCCTGAACGATAAGCTGTGCGCTTAGAGTTTCTTTCAGATTTTGATGCTCCAATTTTAGATTTAAGTTCAGCCTCCATCATTTCATCACAAAGCCATTGAAGCATAGAAAGCATTGGATCAGCCTCTCCGATAAATTTTAATAGCATTTCATGAAAAGATGGGGTAGAATTACTATTAGCCATTGATTACCAACTCCTTTTAAGATTTTGTTTAGTCGCTTAATCTATACGGAGTAATCAATGGCTTTCTTTTTTGCCAAAAAAACTTTTGCGAATATTATTTTACACTATCAAAAAAGTATTGTTAATAGAGCAACCAATTTTATCATAGAATAAGCAAAAGATTTAAAAAATATTTACTGTTCAGTAGATGAAGAACAGGAATTTAAATAATTAGAAAAATTCTAGGATAAATGTGGAGAAAAGAACTATTATTCATTAAAAAGTTGGCGAAATAATTACATAAAAAACACTATAGACTCGGACAATATTCAATTATCTTTGTTTTTTTATATTTGAATTAGAAAAAGAAAATTATTTGAATATGACTATTAAAGTAATATAATTAATAGTGGAAAATTTTAATTTTTATAAAAAACAATTTAATCTTAAAATTGGAAATTAACTGAAGAATTATAAGGTGAGGAATATGGCAGATATAAAATATGTAAATTTAGAAAAAATAGTAGAAAATATCAATAAAGTATATGCCCACAGCAGGTATGATGGAAATAAGCCAGTATATGAAACACTTATAGAGCATTCGGAAACAGTTTTGAAGAATTTAAAGATGCTGATAGAAAAGAAAAATTTAAACAATATTATAAATAATATTGCCGGTATTTTTTTTGAAAGTGAAGAAAACATTGTTCTTTGGAAAAACTTATTTTTTAATGCTGTTTATCTTCATGACCTGGGGAAAATAAACGTTAATTTTCAAACGGATAAAATGAATAATTTAGAATATAAATCTTGTAAAGAAATCACTACATCGAATCATTCGATGTTTTCTGCATACCTTTATATTGAAGTTATGTTGGAACATTTTTTCCCGGAATATGAGATAGAGGATATCGATGAGGGCATGCTTTATTTTCTGGTGTTAAATGCATATATCATATCGAAGCACCATGGGTCTCTGGATAGTTTTGTGGGTTTTGTAGATGAAAAACTGGGTGGTGATATTAACGGAAGAAAAATCTCTAAATTACTGTTTAATTATAGAGGTAAGATTCAGATTGAGGATATACAGTATGATTTAGAAATAGATGACCTTGGGAGTTTTGAACACTACATATATACCAAACTTCTTTTTTCTATATTGATAGTTTCTGATATCTATGGGACCAGGGAATATGTGAATGATGAAGAAGTAGAAGACATCGGAGTATTCGGAGAAGGTGATGACCTTTTTCAAAACATATTCAAACCTGATAAGGGTTCTGTTTTTTATAATATAGAGAAATATAGAAAATTTTTAGAAAATGAATCTTCCAATCCTTTTGAAGAAGGGTCGATAAATGTATTGAGGACGGAGATGTTTTTAGAGGCAGAAAGAAATCTATTGGAGGGGATAGAAAGTAATATATTTTATCTGGAAGCGCCTACAGGGGCGGGGAAAACCATAACATCATTAAATCTGGCCTATAGGATGATAGAAAAAAAATCGGAGTTAAACAAAATATTCTATATATTTCCATTTAATACATTGGTAGAGCAGACTAAAATCTCATTGGAAGATATATTGGGGAAAGAAGTATTGGAAGGTAGGATGGGAGTTATAAACTCCTTAACACCCATAGAGGTTGATGACAGCGGTGAGATGCCTGACTATGACAAGGCATTAATGGAGAGGGAGTTTCTTCACTATCCATTGGTTTTAACCTCTCACGTAAACTTTTTTAAGTATCTATTTGGAGTCAGCAAAAGTGATAACTTTCCACTGCTGCACCTGGCCAATAGTGTGATTATCATGGATGAAATTCAGTCGTATAAAAATAGCATCTGGAGAGAGATTATTCAATTTTTATACAAGTATGGGGAACTGCTGAATATAAAAATAATAATAATGAGCGCCACACTGCCAAATCTAAGCTACCTGGCAGGAAATGACAATTATATTCGTTTGATTGAAAACCGGGATAAATATTTTCAAGCCACCATTTTTAAAGAAAGGGTTAAGATCGACTATAGTTTATTAAACATAGATAAAGATGATATATTGTCTTGTTTGATTGATAAAATAAGGGGATATCCAAAACAAATGATACTTGTGGAATTCCTCAGCAAGAAGGAAGCTTTTAAATTTTATACCCTGTTAAATGAATTTGAAATAAATTCTGAACTATTAACGGGGGATGACAGTAAGGGCGAAAGAAGAAGAATCATAGACAAGGTTAGGGAGCAAGAAAAGGTTGGAAAAGATGGTAGAAAAGAAGGAATGGTGCTGGTTTCTACTCAGGTTATAGAAGCCGGAGTTGATATAGACATGGATATAGGTTTTAAGGATATATCTTTATTTGACTCAGAAGAGCAATTTATGGGGAGGATAAACAGGTCTTGTAAAAAAACAGGGAAAGTATACTTTTTTAATTTAACGGACGCTCAGACGATATATAAAAGTGATGAAAGAAGAAATGCTTCTATGACTCTCTCCAGTGAAGAGAATAGAGAATTATTAAAAAATAAAGATTTTGATGGATACTATAAAAAAATAATGAAAAGATTAGAAATAAGAAATGAATTCTTAGAAGAACCATTGAAAATGCTCGATTTCAAGGGGATATCGAAGGAAATGAAGCTGATCGATAAACAACAAAAATATCAGGTGTTTATGAATAGGAGCTTGGAAATAAATGAAAAAGGTCGTATAAAAAAGCTAGTCGGTCAGGAAGTTTGGAATGAATTTTATGAGGTATTAAAAATAGACAAAAAAAGATACAGCGAAAGAAAAGTAAAACTATCCAAGGTTATGGAAAAGATGAATGAGTTTATCTATGAGCTATACGAGCTGCCAAGTGTATATAGTGATGAAAAAGCAGGAATATTGTTTATTGAGAATGGCGAGGATTATTTTACAGCTGGAAAGCTGGATAGAGATAAATTGGGGATGAGCAAAGAGTTTGATTTTTTTACCTAGGAGGTGGATATGACAGGGACGATTATAAATTATTATATTCATTGTAAGAGGCAGTGCTACTTACACTATCATAAGCTAAACCTAGAAGATAATAGTGAGCTAGTGAAGATAGGGAAAGCGCTTCATGAGGAGAAGCAAACCGAAGAAATAGCCATAGAAAATATAAAGATAGATAAGATCAATAGGGACTACCTGGTAGAGATAAAAAAATCAGATGCGGATATAGAGGCTTCAAAGTACCAATTATATTATTATTTAAAGGTATTAAAAGATAAAGGGATAGTGAAAAAGGGGAAATTGGAAGTAATTGAGAAAAATAAGAAAGACAAGGGCAGTAGGAAAATTTATATTCTGGAATTGACTGAAAATGTGGAAAAAGAATTGGATGAATTGATGGAAAAAATCAAATGGCTTGTTGATGCCGAAAAGGTTCCTGAGGTGGAAAAGACTTCCAAATGTAAAAAGTGTGCTTATTACAGTTATTGTTATATATAGGGGGATGTCATGGCAACTAAATATATAATGAGCAAAGGAGAATTAAGCAGGAAGGATAATTCAATTTGTTTTAAAAGTAATGGGAAAAATAACTATATACCTGTGGAGGGTATAAGTGAGATATACTGTCTGGATGAAGTAAGTTTTAATACCAAGTTGATTGATTTTTTAAGTAAAAATGCCATTAATCTTCACTTGTTTAACCATTATGAGGGGTATTCTGGAAGTTTTTACCCAAGAGAGAAATATATCAGCGGAAGGCTGACCATCGATCAGGTAAGATATCATCATGAGGAAAGAATAATAGTGGCAAAGGCAATTGTTAAAGGTATAGGAGATAACATTCATGAAGTCTTATACCACTATTACAGGCACGGGAAAAAAGAATTGAAAGAATTCTTGGATTGGCTGAAAATAGGAATAGAGATTAACCTTGACAAGGCCAAAACAATCAATCAGGTAATGGCTGTAGAAGGAGATATATGGCAGAGATTTTATCAGACTTTTGAATATTTTTTACTTAAAGATTTTTTAATGAATAAAAGGGTGAAAAGGCCACCAAACAATCCTATGAACGCCTTGATATCTTTCGGCAACTCCATATTATATACCAAAACGATCAGCCAGATTTATCAGACTCATCTAGACCAGAGTATTAGTTTTTTGCATTCTCCAAGTGAGGGGAGGTTCTCGTTGTCCCTTGACCTGAGTGAAGTTTTTAAACCGATACTTGTATACAAGACTATATTTGAGTGTGTCAACAATAGAAGACTTAATGTAGAGAAGCACTTTGAGAAGAAAATTAACTATTGCGTCCTGAATGAAGAGGGGAAAAAGATATTTTTAAAGGCTTTAGAAGAACGGATGTCAACAAAATTCCAGCATCCTAAACTAAAGAGGAGAGTTAAGTATATAACAGCTATAAAATATGATGGGTATAAACTCATAAAAGGGATTATGGAAGGTGTAGAATTTAAACCGTTTAGCCTAAAGGAGAGTTTTTAATGGGGAAAAACTATAACTATGTATTTCTTTTTTATGATGTTGGGGAGAAGAGAGTGAATAAAGTATTTAAGGTTTGCAAAAAATATCTTAATCACTATCAAAACTCTGTGTTCAGAGGCGAAATAACCCCCAGCAATATTATTAAACTTAGAAATGATTTAAAAAAAGTGATCAAAAAAGATTACGATTTTATAAGTATTATAAAGCTGATCGGAAGCTATAATTTTGAAGAAGAGGTTATAGGAACACAGGGGAAAAATCCAGAGGATATATTTTTATAAAAATATTAATATTACAGTGAATTTTAAAGGGAGGTAACATTGGAGAAGATTATAGTATATGAACTTAGAGTGAAAGTCTACCTTCTAGAAAACTTAAAACTAGAGGATGTAGGGATGGAATTAAGCTCACTGGTTGATAAATCATTTTTATGCAGTGATGAATATAAGGAGTTTCATGAAAATAGAGGGTATAAGCACTATTCTATTGGAGGACTTCTGCCTGTGGAAAAGGACAGACTGTTTAAAAAGGGCAAGATATATGATTTTCAAGTGAGAACTCCATCTAAAAAACTTAAAGATTATCTCAAGTCAAATTTAGTTAATGAATTCAGTAAAAATATTAAAGTGTTGGTTATAGATGAAAAAACAGTTCCTAAAAACTTCTTTGAAAAGATATACTCTCTTACACCTGTAGTGGCAAAGTTTTCTGAAGGGTACTGGAAGGATAAAGTTGAATTTTGCCGATTTGAAGAAAGGATTAAGACGAATTTAATAAAAAAATACAACGATTTTACAGGGAGAAAGATAGATGAAAATTTTCAATTGTATGAGAGGATAGAGATAGATAATGAATATCCTATACCGCTAAAATATAAGAATATAAGGATGTTGGGAGATAAAATAACTCTATATATAGGAAGTGATGAGGTTGCCCAGGAGCTGGCGTATTTTGCAATAGGTGTGGGTCTTCTTGAAATGAATCCCAGAACTTTTGGGTTTGTGGGA
Organism: uncultured Ilyobacter sp.; assembly: GCA_963668015.2. Lineage (GTDB taxonomy): Bacteria > Fusobacteriota > Fusobacteriia > Fusobacteriales > Fusobacteriaceae > Ilyobacter_A. The sequence continues at coordinate 57,440 of CAXXCR010000026.1, forward strand.
TATAGATATATTTAGGGGGTGATATTTTGTTAAAAAAACTGATAGATGACTTTATTATTTGCTATGAAAAGGGGAAAGCACGGGGAAGAGACATCATAATGAATGATTATATCCTGGCTCCGGGTACATATATACTAGTAGATGAGGATGATGGTAAAATTAAGAGGCTGGAGGTAAAAAAGGCACAAAACAGAGATACGGCCGGTGACAGCGAGCTGTATGATATCTTTGCGAAGTATGATTACAGAAGCGGCTTAATAGACATGAATAAACCGATAGACAGCAAAAAAATTATTCAAAGTAATAATTGTTTTTCGTTCTTTATAAAAAAAGAAAGTTTAACAAATGGAAAATTAAATGAAGCAAGAATAAACGAATACTATGATTTTGTAAGAGATCTATCTAAGAAATACTCCGGCAGCTCAGATAAAGACAAAAGAAAGGTTCTAGAGGAGATAAAGGAGAAGAATGGCGATATTCCCTTTAAAAGAATAGAGGGGATAAAGAAGTGGATAGAAGAAAATGTCTTTAAATTGGAATTAGAAGGAAAGGACTATTTAAAGATATTTTTCAATGCAGGTATAGAGGAGTATGAAAAAGAAAGTGAGAAATATATCCTCCCAAATATCTATAACAACAACAAATATAATATAGACATCGCCGGGGAAGGAAGAGGGCTTCCCAATAATAATATGGGAATGAACGATAAAAAACCATACCTTGAAAATAAAACTAGAAAGAACAGAGTTCCCTACCTTATATCTTTGAAGGAAGTTATGGATCAAAAATTATTATTTGACTATCTGATGACACAGGCTTCTAATAAAAAGAATTACATTTACTTAAATAGCGAAAAGATAATCAGCAACTCTTATGATGAGATTCCCAAGAAGTTTACGGGGAGTTTCATCAAGATAAAAAAGGGTAAGGAACTGGAGATTCATGATTATGACAGCGTGAATATAGAGGAAAAAAATGAGGTTGTGATAGAAAATATTCTAGATATTGATTACAGCAAGATTAATGAGAGTAGTCTAAAGGACATTTATGGTGGGAGTAGTTTTGGGAAAATGATAACAGCCTTTAATGAACTTTATTTTTTTAAGGGAATGTGGAGCTGTTTGATAAACAGGGATGAATATGAAGTAAAAGGCGATAAAAAGTTGGAGGCTCTTTTAAGGGGATTGAGTATTCCTATTTATGACTTGCTGTACAAGGATAGTGCTGTTAGATTAAAAAAAACCTTTGGGAAAATAACACTTGATATAGTTAAGCGCACTCTGGATAAGGGTCATGATTTTAGAGCTATTGAGATGTTTAATATGAGGTTAGGTATGATAGATCATATAAAGGGGAGTGAAAGTGGCATGAAGGATAGATTTACAGATATTAGAGACAATCTGGTATTCAAATGTGAGTCCGAGGAGGATATGGTGATAGAAGGAGTAGAAGAATTTTCCTATGCAATAGGGCAGTTATCGTACTATCTTTTGTCTCAAAACAAGGGGAATAAAAGAAAGCACAGTCTTTTTTCACCTATTGTAAATGCTAAAAGAACAAAAAAAATAAAGATGGAACTGGAAAATTTATTTAAAAAGTATAATCATGAAATAAATATGAATTCTTTAAAATTCAATAATCTATATCGAATGGTATTAGGGTTTGATAGCGAGAAAATAGATACAGAATTTTTATTAGGTGGTTACCTATCGAATAATATAATGTACGAAAAGAGGGTGGGGTAGTGATGAATAGAAGAGTTTATGGGATTATAGGGATAAGGGCAAAACATGCAAACTGGAATGCTGACTTTAGTGGGTTTCCGAAGTCAACAGGTGACGGTGATTTCTTTGGGAGTGATAAGGCGCTGAAATACCCTATGAAGAAGATGTGGGAGAATAACGGGGAGAAGGTATTGTATACCAAGTCTATGATTTTGGTAGAGGAGGATTACAGACCAAGAACCCTGAAGGAAAGATACGAGCAGATCCACAATTCAGAGTTAAAAGCTAAGAAAGGTAAAGCCGCAGGTACTCCTAAAAAGGAGGTGTTGGAAAATTTATTCAACAGTGTGGATGTAAAGCAGTTTGGAGCTACATTTGCTGAGGAGGGGAATAACTTTGGTATAACTGGGGCCGTGCAAATATCTCAGGGGTTTAACAGGTATGAAAATATGTCTGTGGAGGAGCAGTCGATCCTTTCGCCATTTGGAAGACTTAAAGACGGAGAGAAAAATACCGACCAATCATCTGTAGGAACAAAGATAACTGCTAATGAGGCTCATTATTTCTACCACTTTGTGGTAAACCCAGTAACATATAAAGATTATGTCGAATTGGGGGTAACTGAAGGATATACTAGGGAAGACTACAATAAATTTCAGGAAGCCTCTCTAATGAGTGCAACTGCTTTTAATACTAACTCCAAGGTAGGGTGTGATAATGAGTTTGCCATGTTTGTAGAAGTAGAAGAGGGGGTTTACCTTCCTGATTTAACCAGCTTTGTCTCTATAGATGAATTGGAGGGAGATAGAAGGGGTATAACTTTAAATTTAGAGTTATTGGAAAGGATAAAATCTAGGGTTAAAGTTATAGAAATCTATTATAATGACTCTCTCTTAGAGGTAAAGGGCAATATACCAAATCTTGCGGAATACTATAATATTTTTACTAGAGAAAGAATAGAGGTATAATTCTATGGAGGTTTTAAAGTTTAATTTGAGCGGGAATACAGCTTTTTTTAAAAAACCGGATGTAAACACCTATCTATATTTTACCTATGGCTCCATTCACAAAATGGCTTTGCTGGGAATTTTTGGAGCAGTGATGGGGATGGGTGGATATAATCAGCAGGAGGAATCGAAATCTAAGTTCCCTGAGTTCTATGATAAGTTAAAGGATTTGAAAATTTCGATTGTTCCCAGAAATGAAGGGGGGTATATTCCTAAAAAAATTCAGGTATTCAATAATTCTGTGGGATATGCAAGTAAGGAGCAGGGGGGAAATCTTGTCGTAAGGGAACAATGGCTCGAAAAGCCCAGTTGGGATATATATGTGGTAATGGATAGCAGTGAGGTATGCAGGGACTTAAAGAGAAGATTAGAAGAATTTGACTTTGAATTTATACCATACTTGGGTAAAAATGATCATTTCGCTAATATTGATTGCGTTGAAAGCTATGAGGCAGAGAAAGTAGATAATATTAAAAAAATTGAAAGTTATTTTCCACAGGGGATTTTAAAAAATACAAGATTGAAAATGAGAAAAAAAAATTGGAAAGTAGAAGAAAGTTTGCCTGTTGGTATAGAAGAAATAGCGAATCAGTATATTTATGAAAAGATGCTGGCTACTAACTTTGAAGTAGAGATCAAGAATATTAAATCTATTTATAAAGTAGATGGAAAGGTTCTTTATTTTATATAGCTTTCCAAGTAGAAATAAGAGAAAAAACGTTTATTCTTATGAAATAGAGGCTTTGATCAAAACTCGACAAGATGTATAAATTAATGTTAAGAGGTTGGAAAAAATAAGAGAAACCTTTAAATACTGGGGTTAAATAAGATTTGAGAAGATAAAATTCTTTATTTATTAAGGTGGATGAGTAACATTAGATGTATTTAAATTAAATACAGACGGAACAATAACGCTTGGGGCTATAGGTGGATGAGTAACATTAGATGTATTTAAATGATAAAACCGTAATACCAAGATCACTTGTAGACAGTGTGGATGAGTAACATTAGATGTATTTAAATACAAATCCCGAACCTGCGTAATCCCTTTTCCTTTTCGTGGATGAGTAACATTAGATGTATTTAAATCAAAATAACTGTTGTTCCCTCTGGTCACTCCTGCTCGTGGATGAGTAACATTAGATGTATTTAAATTAGAAAAGCTCTTTCCAGTGGTATTGTAGGTATAGGGTGGATGAGTAACATTAGATGTATTTAAATATAAAAGTTTACAATAAAAGCAACAAAAAGTAAACAAGTGGATGAGTAACATTAGATGTATTTAAATAAAACACTGCTGCAGGAGTATTCCACGCTTACTTTGTGGATGAGTAACATTAGATGTATTTAAATAACAGAAGTAAGTGTAGCAAATTGCTTTCTAATTCTGTGGATGAGTAACATTAGATGTATTTAAATTTCTAACAATCTAGATCTATACTGTAAACAACTTATGTGGATGAGTAACATTAGATGTATTTAAATGTATAGGAACCGTTTAAACTCTCTCCGTCTAACTTTAGTGGATGAGTAACATTAGATGTATTTAAATAGATTTTCTCCTATGAATTCATAGAATGCTACCCTGTGGATGAGTAACATTAGATGTATTTAAATCATTTCAAGTAAAATTGAAAACAAATAAAAAAAACTGTGGATGAGTAACATTAGATGTATTTAAATGGAGGAAATAACACAAGCAGCTATAGCCAACAACAGGTGGATGAGTAACATTAGATGTATTTAAATGATTTTATAAGCTCCAAATTACTTTTGCCTAGCCTGGTGGATGAGTAACATTAGATGTATTTAAATTAATATAGTTCAATTACAGGGATGGAATAGTATTTAGGTGGATGAGTAACATTAGATGTATTTAAATTCTAAAAGGTGTCTTGAAAATGTACTTATTTCTTTTGGTGGATGAGTAACATTAGATGTATTTAAATGACAGATCAGAACATTGAGAGGATAGAGAGTGCAGCAAGTGGATGAGTAACATTAGATGTATTTAAATCTGACAAGGTTGCTGCTGATTTAGTGTTAGGTAAAGGTGGATGAGTAACATTAGATGTATTTAAATTATGAAAGAAGAGTTCAAGGAAGCACCCGAATCAGGGTGGATGAGTAACATTAGATGTATTTAAATAATCCGATGAAGTCAAATTGACAAAGCCCTACACCGGTGGATGAGTAACATTAGATGTATTTAAATCAGTTGCTTATAGACGAAGCTGTGACAATAGATGTAGTGGATGAGTAACATTAGATGTATTTAAATATAGCAATTAAAGGTACTGACGGTAATTGGTATTAGTGGATGAGTAACATTAGATGTATTTAAATACGTTAACAACCTATGACGGGGCATACAGTATAGGTGGATGAGTAACATTAGATGTATTTAAATAAAGAAGGCCGTGGAGAAACTTCGACAAATAAAAGTGTGGATGAGTAACATTAGATGTATTTAAATAAATTGGAATCGCTCTTGCTGCAGTCGCAGGGATAGGTGGATGAGTAACATTAGATGTATTTAAATGGTTAAAAAATCAGAATGTTTAGATTTACCAAGTAAGTGGATGAGTAACATTAGATGTATTTAAATTTTGAAGATGAAGTAGAAAGAACATATGATTTTATGTGGATGAGTAACATTAGATGTATTTAAATCGGCGTCAATTTTGGGAACATCTATTCAAGGTCAAGGTGGATGAGTAACATTAGATGTATTTAAATGTTTGTATAACTGCACTAACATCACAGGTGATTTAGTGGATGAGTAACATTAGATGTATTTAAATCAAAGCAGTTTAAGAGTGTTGTGGGGCAGACGGTGGAGTGGATGAGTAACATTAGATGTATTTAAATCTGCTCGTAATTCATCTGGTAGTTTAGTTGAATCAGGGTGGATGAGTAACATTAGATGTATTTAAATACAATTGATCTTCAAGGTACAGGGATGTCGGCAAAGTGGATGAGTAACATTAGATGTATTTAAATGTTGAAAATATAAACGAAATCACCAATATAGGATTAGTGGATGAGTAACATTAGATGTATTTAAATAAATTTTCGGTAGATAAAGTTTCTATTTGCTTACGAGTGGATGAGTAACATTAGATGTATTTAAATTAGAAGGCAATAATGGAGGAAATTTTTTCTCTACCCGTGGATGAGTAACATTAGATGTATTTAAATAATGAAGCCTCGGATTTTAATTCTGACAGATCTATGTGGATGAGTAACATTAGATGTATTTAAATCTGTGTATTATCTCTTAAAGCTAGACTTGAGGAAGAGTGGATGAGTAACATTAGATGTATTTAAATATAATTTAGCTTTGAAGAAAACTTCTTGTAAAGAATGTGGATGAGTAACATTAGATGTATTTAAATCCGTGTTGCCCTTGTAAAGCATCCGGTGTTTTAGGAGTGGATGAGTAACATTAGATGTATTTAAATAAACAGTCTTTCTTGTAACGTCGTCAAGATTTTCCTGTGGATGAGTAACATTAGATGTATTTAAATAGCATAGGTACAACCGAACACTCGCGTGAAGAATGTGGATGAGTAACATTAGATGTATTTAAATAATAGTAGCCCCAACAAATAAATCATAACAGCGGTACGTGGATGAGTAACATTAGATGTATTTAAATGAAGCTATTAAAAAGATAGAAAGTGAATAAAGTCAGGTGGATGAGTAACATTAGATGTATTTAAATCCATCCTCTATTACAAGACGTTTCATTAACTCAAAAGTGGATGAGTAACATTTGGATAGGCTACAATAAGTTGGACAGTTTTCTTAAGGTCATATAAAATAAATAAAAAGATTATGCGGAGGTATTTTCATGACTAAGAAAAACAAGTCTAGACGTAGCTTTAATGAAGAATTTAAAACTCAAATTGTTCAACTTTATCTTAATGGAAAAAGAAAGTGTGAAATTATCAGAGAATATGACCTTTCTCCTTCTACTCTTAATAATTGGATAAAACAGTTTGATAATACAGGCTCTTTTAAAACAGAAGATAATATTAATCCATTAGAAAAAGAACTTCGTGCTCTTAAAAAAAGAAATAAACAGCTTGAAATGGAGAATGATATTTTAAAGCAGGCGGCGCTGATCTTGGGACAAAAGTAGATGTGATTAAAGATAATTCTCACAAATACTCTGTATCAGCAATGTGCCAAGTCCTTGGAATTTCCAGAAGTATCTACTATTACAAATACAAAATCAAAAATGACAACTCTTTTTTAATCGAATTAATTGAAGAAATTTTTGAAAACAGTAGAAAAAACTATGGGACTAGAAGAATAAAGCATGAGCTTTCTAAACTTGGGCATAAAGTTTCCAGAAGGCGTATAAGCTCCATCATGAAACGAAAAGGTCTAGTCTCCAAATATACAATTGCAAAATTTAAACCACATCATGACAAAGTCAATGAAGAAAAATTGGCTAACTTAGTTGAGCGTAATTTTAATAAAAAAGACCATCTGCAAGTTGTAGTTAGCGATTTAACCTATGTAAGGGTGGGTAAAACTTGGAATTATATATGTGTCTTGATAGATCTGTTTAATAGAGAAATTATAGGTTACAGCGCTGGAAAAAACAAAGATGCCAAATTAGTAGCAAAGGCTTTCGCCGAGGTAAAAGGAAACCTTCAAAATATTAAAATTTTTCATACGGACCGTGGGAATGAATTTAAAAATAAGCTAATAAAAAGAACGTTAGATGCCTTTAATATCAAGCGTTCTTTAAGTATGAAAGGCTGCCCGTATGATAATGCGGTGGCAGAAGCCACCTTTAAAACCATAAAGACAGAATTTACCAAGGGTAACTACTTTAATTCTCTGGAAGCTTTAAAGTACGAATTACTAGATTATGTGAATTGGTTTAATAACCACAGGATTCATTCTTCTCTTGGTTATCAAACACCAATAGAGTACAAAATGAATAACCTTAAAAGAGTTGTCTAAAAAAGTGTTGCCATTCCAAAAGGAACTGGCCAGCCTGTGTACAACGCCATTAGCTGGCAGTGTAAAAGGACGGCTGGGATATGTGAGGAGCTAAAAGAAAACGCAATGGAAGGGTATATTAAAAGAAAGACAGGCTTAAGGGTGGATGCCTATTTTTCAGGGCCAAAAGTGAAGTGGATCTTGGACAATGTCAATGGTGCCAGAGATAAATCTGAAAAAGGTGAAGTTATTTTTGGAACCATAGATACCTGGATTTTATGGAACTTAAGCGGCGGCAAACTTCATATAACTGATGAAACCAATGCCTCAAGGACTATGCTCTATAATATAGAAAAACGGGATTGGGATGAAAAAATACTTGATGAGCTGGAAATTCCGAAAAAGATTCTTCCAGAGGTGAGGAGTTCTAGTGAAATCTATACCTATATAGGCGAGGAAAAGATACCTGTTGCCAGTATAATGGGAGACCAGCAAGCTGCGCTTTTTGGTCAGACCTGTTTTGATATGGGTGAAGTTGAGAGCAGTTATGGAGTTGGGAGTTTTTTCTTAATGAATACTGGTGAGCATATGGTTAAATCGAAAAACGGACTTCTAACAACTATAGCATTCAGCCGTAATGGCAAAGTGGACTATGCACTTGAAGGGAGCACATTTGTAGCAGGAGGGCTTATTCAGTGGCTGAAAGATAAATTGAAAATAATAAGCGATTAAGTGAAGTTGAGACATTGTCTGGTGAAGTTGAGAGCAGTAAAGGGCTATATGTAATCCCGTCCTTTTCCGGACTTGGAGCACCTTATTGGGGTATGTATGTAAAAGGAGCGGTAGTGGGACTGACCTATGGAAGTGATAGGAGAAATATTTTGAGGTCTGCATTGGAATCCATAGGGTATCAGACCAGGGATCTCTTGGAAGCTGTAGAGGAGGATTCCGGGATGAAGATAGGGGAGCTCAAGGTCAGTGTAGAAGAGGAGGTTATAAGCGGTGAGCTTTGGCTGCAGATCTTATCAGATATATTAGGCGTACCTGTGAAAATATCTGAAATAGGAGATGCGATATCTTTAGGGGTTGCATACTCAGCAGGATTGACTGTTGGCTTCTGGAAAGATAAAGCTGAGCTTAAGAAAATCTCAAGAATAAAGAAAGAGTTTAAGCCGTCGGCTTCTCAGGATGAGATAAACGAAATGTATGATGGTTGGAAAAAGGCTGTAGGGATGCTGTTGAAATGTGGAGAAAATTTATAATTTTGCTCAAAAATTGAAACAATTTTTTGAATATTGAAAGATAAGAGTCATGTTGGGCGGTTAAAATTTAAAAAAAATACAGATATTTTTATAATTGACTAAAGATGATTAGTCGCTATAAAATGTAATTTTTTTCATATTTATAAGGGTGTTCACCTAATTTTTTTAAAATTGTTTTTTAAAAAACAACCCAAAAATAATCCTTGATCTTTTTTTGCTCTCTTTTAGTTGACAAATTGACCATCTAAGGGTATATTTGAATTAGAAAGAGTAAATATAGTCGGCAGAGATGAAGAGAGCCGCATAAAGTATGTCCCTTTAGGGGTATTTTATGCAGCTCTCTTAGTTTGTTTTTGACAACAAAATTTAAAAGGGAGGAATGTCAAAGTGGGAATTTATTTAGCGGAATTTATAGGAACTATGATACTGATACTTTTAGGAAATGGTGTTGTGGCAAATGTAGTTTTAAACAAAAGTAAGGGTAACGGCAGCGGATGGATAGTTATTACAGCTGGATGGGGATTTGCAGTAGCAGTGGCAGTGTACGTAACTGGATGGGTGAGCGGGGCCCACATAAATCCCGCAGTCACAATAGCCTTGGCTTCCATAGGAGCTTTTGACTGGGCAATGGTTCCTGGATTTATAGTTGCTCAGGTTGCAGGTGCTTTTGCAGGCGCGGTATTGGTATATCTGACTTATAAACAGCATTATGACGAAACAGATGATGCAGACGGTAAGCTTGCCACTTTTTCTACCGGCCTGCAATAAACGGTGTAAGATGGAATATTGTAACAGAGATAATAGGTACGGCTATGCTGGTTATAGGTGTACTTGGAATAACAAACAGCAACAATAATGTAGGGTCAATGGCGGCACTCTTGGTAGGTATCCTTGTTTGGTCA
>CAXXCR010000027.1:0-134661 GCA_963668015.2 uncultured Ilyobacter sp.
TTCTATTTTTGTTCTGCCTCTCAATATTTATTATGTGTTCCGTGTATGACACCCCCTCAAGTATGGCAAGCCTGGTTCTTACAAAACGATTCCAAGGAAATTTTTTCCAATACAGCTTCAATCCTGCATTCAACTGGTAGGTATCCTCTTCCGTCAACTTGGTAGGGATGGCATACTCATCGTCTGGATCCTTTATGTCCTGATAGTGCCAAAAAAAGCCACCCATAAGAGTAATATCTATAGGCTTGCCCTTATAATCTCTGGCTATATATTTTTCCAGCTGTATACCGTCAAAACTTCCATCCTGCCTGTCTTTTTCATAGGTGTTATTTAAAATTATCTGACTTAAATCAGAATATGTTGCCTCACCGTGTATTATTCTAAATATATATTCCGGTTCTTGGGCTGCTAACAAGCTGAAATTAACTGCAAAAATTAAAAAAACAAGTATATTTCTCACAAGCACAACCCCTATCTAAAAATAATAAAGGAGATGCTAAAAAGCAACTCCCTACTCACATATTTCCCTTGCATTTTCTACTTCTTCTCCAAGTGCAACTTTTAGCGCTACCAAGCTGACTTCCAGTTGGTCCATATCCGGCTCCTGAGTAGTTATTTTTTGCAGTGCCAAACCTGGTCTGGCAATAGCCTTTATAAGTTTTTTATCCAGATTTTTGCTGCTATACCTTTGGAACTCATAGGATATTCCTGCTATTAAAGGCATAAACCCTACTCTCAATACTACTCTTAAAAGTTGCTTCTTCAAAAGTGTATCTGGCTGCGGTATAATGTAATCCATAACGGAAAACAGTATTATACTACAAAACATAACTATCAGTAAAAAACTTGTACCACATCTCGGATGAAGTGTTGTATATTTTTTTGCACACTCTTTTTTTAATTCTTCACAATTTTCATATGCATATATGGATTTATGCTCTGCACCATGATACTCATACAGCCTCTTAATATCCTTTGAAAAAGAAAGTAATTTTATGTATGATACAAAAATAACCAGCCTAAATATAGCTTCCATTATGTTTGAGTAAACTCTGTTACTTGGAAATATAAATCCGCCTACAAGTGACGGTATTACCATGAACAATCCTATTCCAAGTGCCATGGCAAAAACGACGGTCAACATCAAATGAAAATCATTTAATTCCTCTTCATCTTCATCATTTTGATTTGCAGCAAAGGTAAGTTCTCTGGTACCCATTACAAGTGCTTCATAAAGAACTACGCCGCCTCTTATAAATGGAACTTTAGACATAAATTTATTTTTTCTGGTAATCTCTTTTTTTCTGTAAACTATCTCACCGCTGTTTTTTCTCACTGCTGTAGCTATGCATTCAGGACCCTTCATCATAACACCTTCTATAACGGCCTGTCCTCCAACATTGACACAGTTTTTATTCATAATTACCCACCTTTTTAATTTTATCTTTCTAAATTATACCATATCTAACTAAAAATTCAAAACCGGCTTTCATCTCATTTGACACAGCTCTAAAAATATGGTATTTACTACTTAGGAACTAATTTATTCTGACAAATAACACATAATTCTTGAAAATATAAAAGTATTTACTGATGATTAACGTGCGTATAGTTATTTTTTTATGTAAAATCCTTAAAGTTCTAACGCTCATATTTTGCAGGTAAACCCTGCTTTTTTATTTGCATACTATACCTTAATGTATTACTTCATCTATAAATCTTTAATAAACAAGATGCTAAGGAGGATTTATGTTAAAAATATTTAATTCCAAAGTTTACGGACTAGAAGAAAGTATAATCGCAAGTGGTTATCCTATGAAAAGCAATGAAATCAAAGAGTGGGGGGATGCACCAACTCTTGCTGAAGCTGATTATAGGAGAGGTGAAAAGCTTGGAACCGTACCAACCGGTACAGGACATGATAACTACCTAAAAGGTATCATTGTACAGTTCGATGTAACTTATCCAAACTATTGGACGCCACAGTTTCAAAGATACCATTTTGCTGACATAGTTAGTTCCACAAGCAAAATGCACAGACTAACCAAAATGGATGTAGCTCAATGCTGTAATAAATACGTTGATGAAGTTGTAATTGAAAATCTAAATAAATGGATTGATATCTACAATAGTTTCGAAGCAGGGGCAGAAGATATAAACATTAACGGAAAAGGTTTTTCAAAGTATGAAGTTTTTATGAAAATTATTTCAAACACACCTATGGGATTTGAACAGACGATGAGGGTGACTACTTCGTACCTGCAGCTTAAAACCATATACCTTCAAAGGAAACACCATAAATTGAAAGAGGACTGGGGGTCATTTTGCCTCTGGTGCGAATCTTTACCTCACTTTAACGAACTTTGTTTAAGTAAATAAATTATCCCGGGAATATTCCCGGGATAATTTATTTTCCACTCTCTAAGATTTTCCAGAGTTCGGAATCACTAGACATTATAAATTTGTTTTTTCCTGTTCCTTTTAAAACCTTCTCATATGCAGATAAAGTCCGCACATATTTATAAAATTCAGGATCTTTGTTATATGCATCTGCATATATTTTTAACGCCTCTGCATCTCCTTCACCTTTTATAAGCTCTGCTTGTTTATACGCATTCGCCAAAATCACCGTCTTCTGTCTTTCTGCATCAGATTTTATTTCAAGCATCTTTTCTTGACCTTCAGCCCTATATTTCTTCGCCTGCTGATGTCTTTCGGCTTCCATTCTTTTGTATACATTTTCCTCATTTTGTTTTGGCAGCTCCGCTCTCTTTATTCTCACATCTACTATTTCTATTCCAAGCAGCTTAGCTTTTTCGGCACTACTCTCACTTACCCTTTTCATTATCTCTTCTCTTTTGATCGCTATTGTGTCATTAAAAGTATATTTTGCCACTTTTTCTCTCAGCTCAGAGTATACTATATCATCCAACCTAGCTTGGGCGCCGCTTATATTTTGAACTGTCTGTAAAAATAAAAGCGGATCAACTATTTTCCATCTGGCATAGTTATCCATTACTATATTTTTTTTGTCTTGGGTTATTAGCTCTTTTGGGTCTGAATCATAATTCAAAAGCCTCTTATCAAAACGTCTTACTTCATCCGTAAAAGGTACCTTTACATGAAGTCCGGCTTTCTGAATAGGATCACCTATAGGCCTACCAAATCTAAGAACAATTGCACTTTCCACTTCACTCACTTGAAAAAGAGCTGTATAGGCTAAAATCGCTGCCAAAATTAAAACTACTGAAATTACTTTTTTCATTTTGAAACAGCCCCTTTCTCATCTAGTATATTAAAAATCCCACTTTCCAAATCCTTATCTATTATAACCTTATCCACGTTAGGCATTACTTTCTCAAGTGTTTCTAAATAAAGTCTGGTTCTCGTAACCTCTTTTCCCAAACTGTAATTTTCGTAAAGTTTTAAGAATTTAGCTACGTCACCCTCCGCCTCTTTCATCCTCTTTTCTTTATACGCAGAAGCTTCATTTAAAAGCTTTTTTGCCTCTCCTCGAGCCTTTGGTAGTACATCGTTTAAATAACCGTTTGCTTCATTTATATACCTTACCCTGTCCTCCCTTGCACTTGCCACATCTTTAAATGCACCTATAACTTGTGTCGGGGGCTGAACATCCTGAAGTTGCACTGCGATTACCTGTATTCCACTCTCATATTTATCTAGTAACTCCTGTAACTGTTCTCTTGTTTCAAACTGAATTCTGTCTTTACCAACCGTTAAAGTCTCCTCAAGATTACTTCTTCCGACAACCTGTCTAAGGCTTGCTTCTGAAGCATCCTTTATCATCATATAGGGGTCTCTTAAATTAAATAGGTACTTCAAAGGATCTTCTATTTTATACTGCACAATAAAATCTATATCCAATATATTTTCGTCACCTGTGAGCATTAAGGATTCTTCTTTTACATTTTTATACCTAGCAGGTGGACCTATCTCAACAGTTCTAAACCCTACCTCAACCCTGTAAACTTTTGTTGTCTTTAGTTTTACAACTCTGGCTATCGGTCTGGGAAAATACCAGTGAATTCCAGGACCGGCACTTTTTAAATATTTTCCAAATCTAAGTATTATCCCTTCTTCATCAGGACCTACCGAAAAAATTCCAGTAGCCAGATACAAAACTATTACGGCCATTACGGCTAATTTACCGAAACCTCCAAAAAATTGATTAAACTTTTGTTTCAACTCGTCTATCTTTTCAAAATTCTGAAACATATTTTCATTATAGTTGGAATCATTTTTCATAATTCATCTCTCCTATCTTTCAAGTTCGGTAGTAAATTTTAGTCTTTTCATACCATTTTTAATTGACCTAGCTTTAAACTTGCTAATCCCTTTTAATTCGGCTAACTCCTCTAAGTTAGCGTCCTGAATAGCATTTAAATCATCAAATCTGTCTACAATCCCATCTATATCTTTTTTGTTTAACCTCATTATTTTACCCAAAACTCTGTAACCCTTGGCTGTGACTTTATTGTCTAGAGCCGTAGCTCTCTTGCTGTGCCCCAATATAAATGATATATTTTCCAGTTCCAGTAACTCTTCATCGCTTAATTTTGATAAATCTTCATCTAAAGTTTTAAAGTCCAATTCACCTTTTTCAGGATTATAGTAATCTTTTATGAAGTTTTGCATCTCGTCTTCTACACCCTTTAGAAGCTCTTCAAGCTGCATATTTATCAATCTACCCTCTGTCCCTAGTTCCACTATATAATGTTTCACCTCGTTTGAAATCCTGAACAGCATTTCAAACCTCTGCAGAACAGTGGTTACTTCATACATAGTTACTATATCGTCAAACTCCATTAAAGTCACATTTGCAAGAGCCTTATCCAGAACACTTTTATATCTTTCCAGGGTTTTTATTGCCTGATTCGCTTCGCTCATTATATCAGGAATATTTCTAAGTTGGTACTTTAGATCTTCCTTATATAAGGTTATACGATTTCTTTTCTCGGAAATTGCTATAACAAGATTTCCTGTCTGTCTCGCCACCCTCTGAGCAGTTCTATGCCTTGTCCCACTTTCTGATGTTGGTATAAACGAATCTGGCTGCATATGCACGTTGGCATATAATATCTTTTCCGCAGAACAGTCAAGTATTATGGCTCCGTCCATTTTGGCTAATTCATATACCCTCTGAGGAGTATAAGAACAGTTTATGAAGAACCCTCCGTCAACCATATTCAGTATTTCCTCGTCATCACCTATAACTATTAGAGCTCCTGTTCCAGCATCTAATATATTGTTCAACCCCTCCCTTATACGTGTTCCAGGTGCCACGTAAGAAAGGATCCCTATAATCTCTTCATTCCCCTGCATATCAATTCATCCTCTCCAGCATTTCATTTAGATTTTTCAAAAAAATTATTTTTAAATTATATTTCTTGCTATCTATCTCTCTTTTATTGGCATATGGAGCGTAAACACCTGAAAATCCTAGTTTTTCAAGTTCTTTAAGTCTTTTATTTATAAAAGAAACTTTTCTTATCTCGCCTCTTAAACCAAGTTCTCCTATAGCGGCTATCTTTTGGCTTATAGGAAATTCCCTGTGGGCTGATACAGCTGACACTATAAATCCCAAGTCTGCCGAAATATCCCGTACAGACAATCCTCCTGGTATATTTACAAATACATCTTTACTGGTTAGATTCAAACCAAGTTTTCTCTCAATTATGGCATTTAATATCTGCAATCTGTTCCTGTCAAATCCCTGAACTACCCTCTTTGGCATTCCAAACGGGGAGTCCGAGAGGAGGGTTTGAACTTCCAAAAGGAATACCTTAGACCCTTCCAGAACAGGTACGACTATACTACCTATATTTTTTTCCTCTCTGTCACTGAGAAAAAATTCAGAAGGATTTTTTACTTCGGTCATACCATTTTCTTCCATATTGAATATACCGATCTCATTGGTAGAGCCAAACCTGTTTTTTTCAGATCTCAATATTCTATAAAAAAAATCTTCTTCACCCTCAAAGTTTAAAACTGCGTCAACCATATGTTCTAAAAGTTTCGGACCGGCTATTTTTCCGTCTTTTGTCACATGACCAACTATAAAAAATGATATCCCGTTTAACTTAGCCAGCTCCACTATTTTTAAGGTGCACTCTCTTATTTGACTTATGCTTCCTGGTATAGATCCCTGTTCACTGCTGTAAACTGTCTGTATCGAATCTATTACCACCACTTTTGGTTTTTTAGTAACTACATAATGATAGATTTTATCCATCTCGGTTTCAGCCATCAAGTATAAATTTTCTGATGCTATTTCAAGCCTCTTCGCCCTATGTTTTACCTGCCCTACGGATTCTTCTCCAGATATATACAGAACTTCACTTGATCTTGCATATTCATTTAAAACCTGCAGCAGAAGTGTGGATTTTCCTATCCCAGGGCTTCCTGTTAAAAGTACTACCTCTCCTTCTACCAGTCCGCCTCCTAGAACCCTGTCAAACTCGTTAAAACTAGTCTTCTGCCTCTTGGTAGCTTCCTGGACATCCACCTCATTAAGGCGGTATACTTTCAAATCATCTAATCCTTGTTTGATTTTCGTACTGCCTTTTTTTAATTCTATTTCTTCCAGGCTTCCCCAGCTGCTACAGTTTGGGCATTTCCCAACCCATTTTGGGCTTTCATAAGCACATTCAGAGCAAACATAGATTTTTTTGTCCTTAGCCATCTTCCCTGCCTTTTATATAATATAAACAAAAAGTAAATAGCCAAAATACTATTTACTTTATACTCACTATTCAAAAATATCCTATTTTTTCTTTCTAAGCTGAACTTTATTTTGCAAATCCTCTACTATCTCTTTATTTACAAATTCTTCTAAGTCGCCTCCGAATCTTGCAATTTCCCTTACTATACTAGAGCTTATATACAGGTTTTCTCTCGATGCAGGCAGAAATATGGTTTCTATCTCTCCTGATGAAAGTGTCTTATTAGCCAATGCTATTTGCAGCTCATACTCATAGTCTGAGACAGCTCTTAGTCCTCTTACTATTATGTTGGAATCATTCTTTTTCATAAAATCAACCAAAAGCCCTTCAAAGCATTGCACCTCTATATTTTCTATATCTGTAGTGACTTTTTTCAGCATCTCTTTTCTTTCTTCCAGATCAAACCAATATGTTTTATTTGTATTGTTTAAAACTCCAACTATAACTTTGTCAAACATATGAAGTGCCCTGTGAATTATATCTACATGACCCTTTGTAACTGGGTCAAAACTGCCTGCGTACACTGCTACTTTTTTCAATCCCATCACCTATATTTCTAAAATAAGTTCGTAATCTTCTACACCCTTATCCTTAACAAGCTCAAGTTTGAATTTCTTCCCCCTGTCTTTTAAGTAAGAGCTTATAAGTTCTCTGTATGTCTCATTTAAAGTTGGGTAAAGTTCCTTTCCAACCTGTACTTTTATCAAAGATATGTCCTCATCACTGGAAGTGTATTTTACTTCACTTATAATATCGTGAATAATAACATCCTTAGATTTAACGTAGCCGGTACCCCCGCAATGGCTGCATTCCTCTAAAAAATAGTTCAAAAGTGGTCTTCCAACTCTCTTTCTGGTCATTTCCACCAACCCAAGATCTGTAAAATGAATGACATTATTTTTAACTCTGTCTTTTTTTAGATTTTTTTCCAAGACCTGGAGCACCTTTTTTTTGTCCTCGTCAACTTTCATGTCTATGAAATCAATAATGATTATACCACTTAAGTTTCTCAGCCTGAGCTGTCTTGGTATCTCTTCTGCAGCCTCCAAGTTGGTTTCTAATACAGTTTCTTCAAGATTGCAAGATCCTGTATTTTTACCTGTATTAACATCGATACTTATAAGTGCTTCAGTTCTCTGTATAACCAGATATCCGCCACAATCAAGCCACACTACTTCTTTAAGTGCTTTCTCAAGTTCAGAATTAACATTATATTCATCAAATATAGCCGTTTTCTCATTGTACAACTCTATCTTTGTTCTAAAAGAAGTTTCGGAAAATGCACTCAGGTAGTCAATCAACTCCCAGTACTTGACCTCATCATCTATAATAAGCTTGTCGATGTCCTTGGAAAAAATATCCCTTCCTATCCTCTGTACCAGGTCATTGTCTTTATAAAGTATCTCCCCTACATTGGCCTTTGTGATCTGACTTTCTATATCATTCCACTTTTTTATTAAATATTCAATCTCTTTTTCAAAGTGGATTTCACTCTTGCCCTCTGCAGCTGTCCTTATTATTACACCTACATTTTCAGGTTTTACTTCTCTTAATATATCTTCCAGCCTTTTACGTTCTTCAGGGTCACTTATTTTCTGGGATATTGCTATATAGTCATTGTTGGGCATCAAAACAAGATATTTTCCAGGTATAGTATAATGTGTTGTTACACGTGCACCTTTATTTCCCCTTGGTTCTTTTAGTATCTGAACTATTACTTCATCCCCAACATTGAGTATGTCCTCTATAGGCCTCTGGCTGTTTTTTATGCCATCCAAGTATTTTTCTTCAAATTCTCTCAGATCTTTGACGTATAAAAATGCATTCTTCGCAAGACCTATATCAACAAATGCAGATTCCATTCCTGGGAGGATATTGGCTACTCTCCCCTTATAGATGTTTCCGTTTATTCTTTTTTTTTCATCTCTTTGAACAAAAAACTCACTTAGTCTATTGTCTTCAAGCAATGCAGCCTTTATTTCAAAGTCTTCTACATTGACTATTATCTGTTTCATCAGCACCACACTCTATTATGTTTTTTAAAATATCATCCCTTCTATAGGAAGCCCCGTTTATCCTCAACTCATCCCTAACTAAACTATCGTTCCCAATAATCTCAACTGTGCTTCCGAATCTCAGCTTGTTTGCTTTTTTTATGCCAACTGCACGGGAGAGCATTTTAGGGTTAACCTCTATTTTCAAAAAATTATTTTCTTTTGAAAAAGCTTCAAAAAAGTCTCCATAAAGCTTTGTCTCAACAAGCTCTCTAAATGCCGGGTGAAATGGACCGGCTACAACTACTCCATCCTCCCTCAGTTCATCAGACGGCTGGAGTCCCACTCTTATTATCTCAATATTTTCCAACTCAAAATAAGCTATCATTTTTGCCACAAGCTCAACTGCAATATCCATATCCAATGGTTTAAAGCTGCCGTTCCTATACATATTTTCCAGCTTAGTATCACTTATAACAAGGGTAGGATATATCCTAACCATATCCGGCTTTATCTCCACTACCTCCCTGGCAGTTTCCAAATCTTTATTAATATTTGAACCAGGAAGCCCTGGCATAAGCTGGATTCCCAATTTTATTCCATAAGATTTAATCAAAGAAGAAGCTTTTTTTACTATCCCTTTCTGATAGCCCCTCTCTGAAAGAGAAAGGACTCCATCATCTAGAGACTGCACCCCAAGTTCTATGGTTTTTACACCGTATTTTTTTAGAAGGGTGAGAATTTCATCGTTTATACAGTCTGGCCTTGTTGACAATCTTATCCCATCAATCAAGCCTCTATCAATATACTCCTTTACAACTTCCAGATACTCCCTCTGTAATTTTAAGGATATCGCAGTAAAGGTCCCTCCAAAAAAAGCCACTTCTTTTATGGAATTTTTATTCAATGTTTGCAGGTATTCATCTATTGTCTGCCTTATGTCGTCAGGTTCTATATTGGTTTCTCTTCCTGTTATCTTGGCCTGGTTGCAGAATACACACATATGCGGACAGCCATAGTGAACTATAAATACCGGTATATTATAATGCCTCATTTATTTTTACTCCAAATTTTTTACAGGCATTTTTAGCAGCCAGCTGTTCAGCTGATTTTTTATTCTTTCCTATCCCTATCCCAGCTAACTCATCTTTTATTTTTACCGATATCTCAAAGTTTTTTCTGTGGTCTGGTCCCATTTCATTTACAACTATGTAGACAGGAATTTTTTTGTATTTTCTTTGGCTGTACTCCTGTAATATGGTTTTGTAGTCTATTAAATCTTCATTTTGATTTATATTGTCTATTTTATCCTGAAGATGTTTTAAAGCAGCATTTTTTACTGTATCAAAATTTGAATCCAAGTAAATTGCTCCTAATAATGCTTCAAATACATCTCCTAATATAGAGGCCCTTTCTCTTCCACCGGTAAGCTCTTCACCCTTGCTTAAAAGTAGGTACTTCCCAATACCAAGTTCTCTGGAAATTTGGGCGAGTATCGGTTCGCTTACTATCATTGATTTAAGCTTGGCCAACTCCCCCTCTTTAGATTTATTGAAATTTTTATATAAATATTCAGTAACAATAAGGTCTAGAACTGCATCTCCAAGCAGCTCTAGCCTTTCATTGTTAATGTTTTTATATTCCCAATGCTCGTTTCCATAAGACCTGTGTATCAGAGACTTTTTAAGTAAATCAAAATTTGAAAATTGATAACCGACTTTATTTTGCAGTTCCTTCAAATCCTTTGTCTCTTGCATAAATAAGCACCTCTTTAGTCTTCGTATTTCTTCATTGCGATAACAGCATTATGTCCACCAAATCCAAGAGAGTTTGAAAGTCCCACTTTTATCTCTTTCTTCACTGCAACATTAGGGACATAGTTAAGATCAAGATCAGGATCAGGAGTATCATAATTAACTGTTGGTGGTAGTATACCTTCACTTATTGAAAGTGCAAGAATAGCTCCCTCAATTCCACCTGCAGCTCCAAGAGCATGTCCTGTAGCACCTTTTGTAGATGACACTGCCAATTTATATGCATGTTCTCCAAATACGCTTTTTATGGATGCTGTCTCATTTCTATCATTTGCAGGAGTAGAAGTTCCGTGAGCATTGATATAGTCAACTTCTGTAATATCCAGTCCAGCTTCTTCTAAAGCCATTTTGATAGCTCTTGCTCCACCTTCTCCTCCTTCAGCTGGTGCTGTTATATGATAAGCATCACATGTCTCTCCATATCCTACAAGTTCAGCATAAATATTTGCCCCTCTTGCTTTTGCAGATTCTAACTCTTCTAAAATAACTACCCCTGATCCTTCTCCCATTACAAAACCGTCTCTATCTGCTGTAAATGGTCTCGAAGCTTTATCAGGCTCATCGTTTCTTGTAGAAAGAGCTTTCATATTTGCAAATCCATTCATTGCAAATTGTGTGATACAGGCTTCCGTACCCCCGGAAATCATTGCGTCCGCTTTCCCGTTTTTAATAGTTTCAAAAGCATCCCCTATAGAATGAGTACCTGCTGCACAAGCAGTCACTAAAGCTTTATTAGGTCCTTTTGCACCAAGATATATAGCCACATTACCTGATGCCATGTTTGCTATCATTGCAGGTATTGTGAATGGAGATATTCTTCTTATCCCCTTATTCATCATAGTTATATGCTGCTGTTCCATTACTTCTATGCCTCCTATTCCGGAAGACACAATAACCCCTATTCTTTCAGCATTTGCATCTGTAATCTCAAGTTTAGAATCTTCAAGTGCCATCTTGGAAGCTGCAATTGCAAACTGTGTATTTCTAGCAAGCTTCTTAATTTCTTTTTTTGCAATTCCAAATTCTATAGGATCAAAATCTTTTACTTCTGCTGCGACTTTTACAGGATTTTCTGTAGCATCAAAAGACTCAATAAGACCTAATCCTGTTTTTCCTTCTTTTATAGCATTCCATGTTTTCTCTGTTCCTGTTCCTAAAGCTGTTACAAGCCCAACTCCTGTTACTACAACTCTTCTCAATTTAATTCACCTCTTTACAAAGAATATTATCCATCTACAAATAATAGTTTATACCACAAATCAACACCAATTATCATATCAGTGAAAACCCCTGTAAATTCGTGGTTTAATATTTCCCTTATAAATACAATTATAGGGGTAGTAATATACCCCTATAATTTATACTCATATTATTGTTTTGCTGCAATATAGTCAAGCACGTCTTGAACTGTCTTGATTTTTTCAGCATCTGTATCAGGGATTTCTACTCCGAACTCTTCTTCAAAAGCCATAATTAACTCAACTGTATCTAGTGAGTCAGCTCCTAAGTCGTCTACAAAGTTTGCTGTTGGAGTTACTTGCTCCGCGTCTACTCCTAATTGATCTACTACGATTTCTTGAATTTTTTCTAACATTAATTTTCCTCCTTGAAATTTTTTTATCTCAATCAGTACTAAATAATAGCAAATTTTATTATTTTTTTCAAGCTTTATAAGCCAAATTTATGGCATTAAAAGGCCACCATTTACACTTATAGTTTGACCTGTTACATATGAAGATAGGTCAGAAGCCAAGAACAGTACTGTGTTTGCAATATCTTCAGGCTTTCCTGGTATTCCTAAAGGAATATTTTTCAAGAAAGCATCTTGTTGTTTTTCGTCTAATACATTTGTCATCTCAGTTTGTATGAATCCTGGTGCTATTGCATTTACTCTTATACCTCTAGCTCCAGCTTCTTTTGCAATAGACTTAGTCATTGTGATAAGTCCACCTTTTGAAGCCGAGTAATTTACCTGACCAGCGTTCCCCATGATTCCAACAATTGAAGCCATGTTTATTATGCTTCCGCTTCTTTGCTTTATCATAGTTCTATAGAAAGCTTTTGTTATAACAAAGGCTCCTTTAAGGTTGATGTCAATAACTTTCATGAAGTCATCTTCCTTCATTCTTAAGAAAAGCATATCTCTTGTAATCCCTGCATTATTAACTAATACATCCACTCTTCCAAATTTTTCAACAACCGCATCTGCCAATTCTTTTGCACTATCAGAATTTGTTACGTCTGACTGCAAGAAGAAAGTTTCAACTTTATAAGTTTCCGCTATTTCCGCAGCTGTTTTTTGCCCTTCTTCAACTAAGATGTCTGTGATTACAACATTTGCTCCAGCCATAGCTAATTTCTCAGCAATCGCTTTCCCGATTCCTCTTGCAGAACCAGTTATTACTGCAACTTTGTCCTTTAAGTTGATCATCTCTGTCCTCCTGTTTTTCTTGTTATTTAAATGAAAACTTAAGCCAGATCTTCTAGTTTTTCCACATTAAGAACCTCTAGCCCTCTGTCTATTTTTCTAACTAGCCCTTTTAAAACTTTCCCAGGACCTATTTCGTATAATTTTGTTACACCATTTTCTTTTAGTGTATTTATTACGTCCACCCATTTTACTGGACCGAAAGTTTGTTTGTAAAGTTCATTTTTTACATCTTCAACAGTTTCCAAAACTCTTGCATCAGTATTTGAAATAAGCTTAGCTTCACCAATTTTAAAATCGTATTTAGAAAACTCATCTTTCAGGCTGTCTGCTGCCGGTTTCATAAGACTTGAATGAAACGGTCCAGATACCGGAAGTACAAGTGCTCTTTTTGCTCCTGCTTCTTTTAATTTTTCACAGGCAAGCTCAACCTCTGAAACCCCACCAGCTATAACAGTCTGCTTTGGCTCGTTGTAATTTACAGCTTCTACTACACCTTCTATACCTTGACAGATTTCTTCTATCTTAGAAGACTCCATTCCTATTATCGCTGCCATTGTCCCATTTACCTGGTTAGACACATCATTCATTATTTGCCCTCTACGAGCTGTCAGTTTAACCGTTTCTTCCAGGCTAAGTGCCCCTCCCGCACCAAGTGCAGAGTACTCTCCAAGACTATGTCCCGTTACATAGTCAGCTTTAACTCCCTGTTCTTCCAAAAGTTTTGCAAGAACAAGACTCATCGCAACTATGGCTGGTTGAGTATATTTTGTTTGTTTAAGTTTATCGTCAGGACCATTAAACATTACTTCTTTAAGGTCTAAGTCCATACTGGCAAATATTTCATCAAAGTATTTTCTGGCAGTTTCACTACCTTCGTAAAGTTCTTTTCCCATACCTACATATTGTGAACCCTGTCCAGGGAAAATAAATGCTACTTTTGACATCTCTACCCCCTCTAAAAATAAAACTCGTTTCAATATAGCATATAAGGTTACTTATGTCAAGCAGCCTAAGGGCTTGACATTCCCTTATTAGAATATTTCTTTTAATTTATTGATCTCAGATTCAAGTCCATTCATAAGGTCTTGTATTATTTCTTCACAACTTTCTATTTTACAAACCATAGCAGCTACCTGACCAGCCATTACACTTCCATCGTTAACATCTCCATCTTTAACTGCCAGTCTTAGTTTTCCTTTACCAAGGTTTTCTATTTCAACTGGATCTGCTCCAGTGGCTTCTAATTTAAGCAGTTGCTTGGCTAACCTGTTGTTTATTACCCTTACAGGGTGACCAGTAGTTGTTCCTGTAGATACTGTAGATCTATCTTTTGCTTTTAGTATAGCTTCTTTATAATTTTCATGTGCAGTACACTCATAAGCAACTATGAATCTGGTTCCAACTTGAACTCCCTTTGCACCAAGAACTATGGTTGCTGCAAATTGCTTCCCTCCTGCAACTCCACCAGCAGCTATTACAGGTATTTTTACAGCTTCTACTATCTGAGGTACAAGAGCCATTGTTGTTATTTGACCTATGTGTCCACCAGCTTCTGTCCCCTCAGCTATTACAGCATCTGCTCCCATTTTCTCCATTCTTTTGGCAAGAGCTACAGAAGGTACTACAGGTATTACCTTTACTCCAGCCTCTTTTAATTTCCCCATGTAAGGTCCAGGGTTCCCGGCACCTGTTGTGACTACGGCAACTCCCTCTTCTATGCATACATCTATCTGTTCCTTTACATTTTCCATCATAAGCATTAGGTTTACACCGAATGGCTTATCTGTTATCCCCTTTGCTGTTTTTATCTCTTCTCTAAGAATTTCAGGTGGCATACCTCCACCAGCTATTATACCAAGTCCTCCTGCTTTAGAAACATGTCCTGCAAGACTACCATCAGCTATCCAAGCCATAGCTCCTTGAAATATAGGATATTCTATATTTAACAGATCACAGATTTCACTTCTAAACATTTTTCCCCACCTTTTCTATTAATTCTATTCTTAACTATTTAGACCATTTAACAATGCAAGCCGCATATGTAAGTCCGGCTCCAAATCCAACCATTGCTATATTATCGCCTTTTTTTATTTTTCCAAGCTCTACAGCTTCTGCAAGTGCAATCCCGACTGAAGCTGATGACGTATTTCCGTATTTATGAAGGTTTATATGAAACTTATCCACTGGGATGTCAAACCTTTTAGCAGCTGACTGTATTATCCTCATATTAGCTTGGTGAGGTACAACTAAATCAAGTTCGCTTGCATCCATACCTGATTTTTCCAGTGATTTTTCAAGCCCATCAGGCAGTGCCTTTACAGCAAATTTAAATACATCCGGACCCTGCATTTTTATAAAATGCTGTCTTGCTTTTACAGAATCAACACTTGCAGGTTCTATCGATCCTCCAGCTGGTTGATAAAGAACTCTTTCTATATCCCCTTTAGCTCCAAGATGGTAGCCTTTTATTCCATATTCTTCTTCTACTTCGCCTAAAACAACTGCAGCTGCTCCATCACCGAAAAGAACACAGGTATTCCTGTCCTCCCAGTCAAGTATCCTAGATAAAACTTCTGCCCCGATTACCAAGACTTTCTTATATGCACCAGTTGCTATAAAGTTTGACCCTGTAGCTATACCGTATACGAAGCCACTACAAGCAGCCTCCAAATCAAACGCACCGGCTTTAGTTGCCCCTAACCTTCTTTGTAGCAGGGCTGCTGTAGCTGGAAACGGGTAATCTGGTGTTATTGTAGCTACAATTATAAGATCGAGGTCTTCCGGCTTTGTATTTGAATCCTCCAAAGCTTTTATTGCTGCATTATACGCCAGATCAGAACAAGCCTCGTTATCTGCAGCTATTCTTCTTTCCTGTATACCAGTCCTGGTTCTTATCCATTCGTCATTAGTTTCAACTATTTTTTCTAAATCAAAGTTAGTCATAACTCTCTCAGGAAGATAAGCTCCCACTCCTATTATGCCAACTGTTTTTAATTCAGCCATCTTAAGCCTCCCCATTCATAGTATTCTTAAGTTCCTCCACAAAATTGCTCTCACCAAATTTATATGCAACTTTTAACGCATTTTTTATAGCTTTTGAGTCAGAGTTACCATGAGCTTTTATAGATATCCCATTTAACCCTAAAAACAACGCTCCACCGTATTCTGTCGAATCTATTTTGTTTTTCAACTGTACAAATACAGGTTTTAAAATAAGTGCACCCAATTTATATATAAATTTTGATTTTATGCCGCTTTTCAAAACATCCAATATTAAAGTGGCAACTCCTTCACCGGTTTTTAGTATTACATTTCCTGTGAAACCGTCGGCTACAACTACATCGACATCTCCATCCATCATCTCTCTGGCTTCTATATTACCAGAAAAATTGATTTTTTTATTCTCCTTTAGTAGGCCAAAGGTATTTTTCACCAGCTCATTACCCTTACCCTCTTCCTCTCCTATATTAAGCAATCCGACACTCGGATTGGATTTACCAAAAAGTATCTCCGCATACTTTGTACCCATTAGTGCAAATTGGTCCAGGTACTCAGGTTTACAGTCAGCGTTTGCTCCTGCATCCAAAAGAACCATATTCCCTTTTTTATTTGGGAAAACTGTTGTAATTGCTGGTCTCAGCACCCCTTTAATTCTTTTAAGCATAAGTTGGCTGGCAGTCATAAGGGCCCCTGTATTTCCAGCAGACACTGATGCGACGGCCTCACCATTTTTCACCAGCTCAAGCGCAAGTATCATGGAAGCTTTTTTCTTCTTACGAACTGCCAATGCCGGTGGCTGGTCTTCGTGCATAAGAATTTTTTCTTCTGTATGAAGTATCTCTATTCTATCTTTGTCATACCTGTATTTTAAAAGTTCTTCTTCTATCTCAACTTTATTCCCCACCAAGACTACTTTTATATCACTTAATTCATTTATAGCCTCTATAGCACCCTTAACAGGTTCGAGTGGTGCGAAATCTCCACCCATAGCATCAAGAGCTACTTTCATCAAATTCCTCCTCATTATACTTTATTTTACGTTCCCGAATATTATACCAAAATTAATAGAAAAAAAAAATGAAATTTTATATTAATTTTATTTTCCAATCCACAAAAATTAGATTTGCAGCCACAAAGGGCAAGATTTTATATGTCCAATACTAAAAAAAGCAAGATGCTAGCATCTTGCTTTTAAAGATTATTCTGCTGCTTCACTAGCTAAAACTTGTTTTCCGTTGTAGTCTCCACAAGCCAGACAAACTCTATGAGGTCTTTTTGGTTCACCACAGTTCGGACAGCTCATCAAGCTAGCCCCTTTTATAGCATCGTGCGCTCTTCTCATATTTTTTTTAGCTTTAGAAGTTTTCTTCTTAGGTACTGCCATTTCTATTCACCCTCCTATTATTTCTTTAATTCTTTTTTTCAATATCTAAAAGTTTTTGCCATCTCAGATCTATCCCGTCGTTACTATAGTTTTTCAACTCCTCCATACCCTCACAAGAGTCTTGGCAGACAGGGAACGGCGGCAAATCAAGTATAATCTCTTCTCTGATAAGTTTAGCAACATCGACACATCCATCGACAATTTCTTCAATGACTGTTCTGTCAGATTGATACTCTACACCCTTAGAATCATAATACTCTCTATAAGCTTCCGGTGTAAAGTAAATGCTATCAAACTCCCCAGAAACTTCTATTTTAAACTTCCCCAAGCATCTAACACAGGTAAGTTCAACCTTTGAGGTATAACTGCCTTTTATAAGCACCTCATTTTCTATGAGTTCTACAGTAAACTCAAGCTCAACCGGCTCCAGCAAACTGGCATCCTCTAGATCCAAACCATCCAATTTTTCATCAAAATGAAACACCTTCTGATTTTGGCTTTTCAATTCCTCAATATTTATTTTCAAGATAATCCACCTCTTATAAATACTTTCGCATTATACTCTGTTCTAGATTTTTTGTCAAGTAATTTTTCTTAACAAAGTTTTAAAGTTTTCCTGAACACTAGCGTTTAATTTTAACATATATTTATTTTTTTTTCAATCTATATTCAAAATAAAAAAGGTACTCATCAGAGTACCCTTAATTTTGCGGCAATACCGGTTTAAACAGATCAAATATCTCCTTTACAGAAAGTATGCTGTCTATCTTCCATACATCTTTACCTGCAAAAAAGATTCCCTCTTCGTAGTCACCATCATGTCCTTTTACCAATCTTTCGTTTACACAAAACTTATATGTACACTTTTTAAGACATTGGATACATACCTGAGGCGGATTTGTTTCCCCTTTTAATACCTTTTCCACATAAGGAGTGCGTATAGCATTTGCAGGAAGTCCAGCCGAGCTCATTATCTCAACCACATCCCCCTCTTTTGCTTTTACGTAAAGTTGTTTAAAAGTATCACTTACATCGCATTCTTCACTAGCTATGAATCTTGTCCCCATCTGAATACCGTCAACACCGTAAGAGAACATGTTCTTAGCATCTTCAGGAGTTATAACTCCCCCTGCAGCTATTACTGGGATATCAATAGTGTTCTTTATTTCAGAAACTATATCCCAAGATGCCTTGTCTGTCCCAAGATGTCCACCAGCATTTCCTCCTTCAACTATTACTGCGCTAGCTCCAAGTCTTTGTGAAACTTTAGCCAGTTTTAGCGAAGATACAATAGGAACTATCGGAGTATTTGATTCTTTCCCCAGCTGAAAAACATCTCTGGAGAATCCTGCACCAAATACAACTAGATCTATACCAGCTTCTATAGACGCTTTTACCAAGTCTAAGAAATTATAAGCTGCAACCATGATGTTTACTCCAATTACGCCTTTTGCAAGCTCCCTAGCTTTTTTTATCTCATCCTTTAACTCAGCAGGACTAAGACCTGTCCCGGCTATGAGTCCAACTCCACCCTCATGCGCTACAGCCGATGCAAGCCTGGCCATAGACGCTTTAATAGCCATCCCACCTTGTATAATAGGGTACTTAATTTCCAAATTCCCTATCTTTAAACTCATGAAAATACCTCCAAAATATCAAACTATGAATATTATATAACATATAACATATAAAATCAAAGTTTTTTATTATTTTTTAATTTTTTTATACCTTTGAAAGCTCAAATAAATTATGGTATAATTTTAAAAAAATTTAGAGGTGAAAGCATGTCTAGTTTAAATAAAACACCAAGCGCAAATAGACTTCATATTGCAATATTCGGTAAAAGAAACATGGGTAAATCCACCCTTATTAATGCTGTAACAAACCAGAATCTGGCAATAGTTTCCGATTATGCCGGGACAACTACCGATCCGGTATACAAATCTATGGAAATACTTCCTATAGGCCCAGTGGTTATAATAGACACAGCCGGCATTGATGATACAGGCGATCTGGGGCAATTAAGGGTAAAAAAATCTGTTGATGTTATAAAGAAGACAGATATAGCTATAATAACCATAACAGCTGAAGGTTTAAGTAATTTCGACAGGGATATCATAGAGCTTTTGGAAAAAAACAACACAAAATTCATAGTAGTCATAAACAAGAGTGACGAAAACAGGGCCGACACCACTCTCAAGGAACATTTAAATGAAAAGGGCTACTCTTTCATAGAAGTTTCCGCTATGAAGAAAGAGGGGATACACGAGCTGAAACAGCTTATTATAAAAGAAAGCCCTAAAACTTTCGAGCAGCCCAGCATTGTAGGTGACCTTATAAATCCCGGCGAGGACATAGTTTTAGTAATCCCGGTTGATACAGGCATGCCGAAGGGTAGACTGATACTTCCGCAGGTGCAGACCATGAGGGACATCCTAGACAACGACGGGGTATTCCATGCCTGTAAAGAGCGTGAGCTGAGATGGACACTGGCCAACCTTAAAAATAAACCAAAACTTGTAGTTACAGACTCTCAGGCTTTTAGCAAGGTCAGCGCAGATACCCCGGACGACATACTCCTAACCTCTTTTTCCATACTTTTTGCAAGATACAAAGGGGACCTCATGAAGCTAGTGAAAGGGGCCAAGGCACTT
Source organism: uncultured Ilyobacter sp. (assembly GCA_963668015.2). Classification (GTDB taxonomy): domain Bacteria; phylum Fusobacteriota; class Fusobacteriia; order Fusobacteriales; family Fusobacteriaceae; genus Ilyobacter_A. The sequence goes on from CAXXCR010000027.1 coordinate 20,021, forward strand.
AAGGATTTAAAAGCAGGGGACAAGGTTTTAATGTCAGAAGCCTGTACCCACCATGCACAACCTGATGATATAGGAAGGGTTAAAATCCCAAGATGGATAAGGCAGCATATAAACAATGAAATACAGTTCGATTTTGTTTCTGGCAGAGATTATCCAGACAACCTAAACGACTATAAGGTAGTTATTCACTGCGGCGCCTGCACTTTAAACAGGAAAGAGATGCTTTCCAGAATAGATGCAAGCATAGTTCAGGGAGTACCTATAATAAATTACGGCCTCTGTATTGCATTCCTGCACGGAATTTTGGACAGAGCTTTGAAGCCTTTTCCAGAAGTTTATTTCGAATGGATGGACGAAGAATAAAAAAGGGGGCTCATATGAAAAAACTTTTCTTAGTTTTGATGATCATCGCCATCACGGGATGTTCCAACAGTAGAAGACTTACTAAAAAATATGAAAAAACTCACCAACTTAGAGGATACGCTTCATGGTACGGAAAAGAGTTTCATAAAAAATTAACTGCAAGCGGGGAGAAGTACAATATAAGACGCTATACCGCAGCTCACAAAACTCTAAAATTCGGAACATTGGTAAAAGTTGTAAACCTTAAAAACGGCAAATCTGTAAAAGTAAAAATAAACGATCGCGGACCATTTGTCGCCGGGAGAGTAATCGATCTTTCACCAAAAGCTTTTAAGCAGCTGGCACCTCTCGATACTGGAATTGTTCCGGTTAAGATACTCATATTAGATGATGACCATACTTTCAGATATAAAAAATAAGTGGGATATCCCACTTATTTTTTATATCTATTTTAATCTACTCCATTAATTACCTTTGTAATAAAATATTGAATTTATTGAAACCTGTTACTTTTTCTTGATAAAAAGTAACCAAAAATCAAGGCCTGTGAAAAATCAGCTAAAAGCTCTCGAAAATCTAAGAAAAATTTTAAAACTTGGCGAAAAGCACGCCTTCGGACACTAAAATTTTTCTAAAGATTTTTTCTCGATCTTTCTTAACGCTGATTATTTCAATGGCCAAAAAACCTAGAAATAATAACGTGCAAAGCATTTGAACTTAAACCCGTTTAAAAAATTGCGTTAATAAATCATCTTCTGAAATCCACTTTCATTGAAATAAAGAGATTTATCGACAATATTTCAATAGAAAGTTAGTTCAGAAGTGGTTTTAGTAATTTTTTATGGGTGTCGTTTCTTTGGTACTTTCTTTGGACAAGCAAAGAAAGTACAGCAATTCAGTAATTTACTGCACAATTTCAAATACTAAATTTATTCAATTTCTTCAAAATTATAGTACTATTTATTACGTTTTGCATACTCAACAAATTCCCAATTCTCGTATTTTTCTTTTTTTACTGCCTTCCACTTTTCCCATTGAACATTAGGAAAATAAGTATCGCCATTATATTCACCTAAAATATGCGAAACATAAATTTTATCAGCTATTTCCAGGGATTGCTTATATACCTCCGATCCACCTACTATAAATATCTCTTTTTGATAATTTTTAGCTTTTTTTATTGCTTGCGACAAATTGTTACAAACAAATCCACCCTCTACCTGGTATTTAGCATCTTTGCTCAATACTATATTTATCCTTCCAGGCAAAATTTTACCAATACTTTCATAAGTTTTTCTACCCATAATAAGCACATTCCCCATGGTAAGCTGTTTAAATTTTTTCATATCTTCTGGAATATTCCAAGGAAGTCTAGATCCATCTCCTATCAGCATATTTTCATCAAATGCAACTATAACACTTATCATAAATTTCCCCTTTATTCAAAATATCTAAGTAATTTTACAACATATAAGTAATTCCACCAAGAAAAAAGCAGGAATATATCCCTGCTTTTAAACTATTACAACTGGCGATTGAAATTCACAAGAGGAAGCACCGGAAAAACAGAACTATTCATAGCCACGTTTACAAATCCAACTTGGATCCCATCTAAAACCTCTGCGTAGTTAAAGGCTCCAATCTGGATACCTTTTGCTTTTTTGGATACGTTTACAAACCCTATATCAAGACCGTCAAGTTCATCCGTATAATTGACAAAAGCAACAATTCTTCCACCTCTTACATTTTTATCACTATTAATAAAGTTCATTACCTTGTATCCATCTGTATATCCACCTGTTACATTTATCCCGTTAAAAACTTGGACACCTTCCATATCTCCTTCAATAACATTTAGTATTCCCCAAACCTGTACACCCTCAAAATCTCCTGTAGTATGTGATACCAAAAAATTCACATCCAAACCTTTGACATCATTATTCTTGGTGTAAAACAACCCTAATCTTGCTCCATCTATATCGGTATTAGGAGAATTTAGCTGAATAGGAGAGAATACTCCCAATTCAAGTTTTTCAGCTGAAAATGCCATTGAAGCTGTAATGAGTAAAAGTACCACTACAAATATTTTCTTCATAAAAACTACCTCCTTTCATTATATTTAGAAACTAATATAAATATACTTGTTTTCAGCTTCTTTCCTCTCTCAAAAGAGGTAGTTTTTATATGCCTGTATTCTAATCACTTAGTTTTCCTATTATTTCCAGATAAGATTTACCCGTTCTTTGACTCTCCTTAAGTATCTCTACCAATTTATCATACCCAAACTTCTCAATAAATTCAGTTGCCCTACTTAGACTGCTTTCCAAGTAGTTCCTGCATACCTCACGGTCAACCTCTATACCTTTTATCACTCTTTCCCTAAACAACTTTACTCCATCTCTCAATATCTCCAAACTTTCAAGAAGACTCTCTGCTATTACAGGAAGCATTGCATTCAACTCAAATTCACCATCCGCACAGGCAACTGTAAGCGTCAGGTCATTTCCAAGCACCCTGTGATAAATCTGTTTTATAAATTCAGCACCTACAGGATTTACCTTGCCAGGCATAATAGACGATCCCACCTGTATGGGCTTTAACCTTATCTCGCCCAATCCTGCATTTGGCCCAGAAGACATAAGTCTTATATCACCAGCTATTTTATTAAGGGTTACAGCCATGGTCTTCAGCAAACTAGACACCTCTACAAAAACATCCAAATTTTGTGTATTATCTATTAAATTTTCAGCCCTTGCCAATCCGTATCCTGTAAGTCTTTTGAGCTCTTCTGTAACATAATACCTGTATTTCAAACTAGCTCCTACACCTGTCCCGACAGCTGTACCACCTATGTTTATAACCCTTATCCTCTCTTCTATTTTATAAAGCCTCCACCTGTCCCTGGAAACCGCTTCCGCATAGGCTCCGAACTCCTCCCCTAGCGTGATGGGGACTGCATCTTGAAACTGGGTTCTGGCGACCTTAAATACATCTGCAAACTCAGTTTCCTTATCCTGCAGCGAGCTCTGCAACTCCATCACTTCTTCCAAGAGCTCCCTTAAAAGTTTTATAGCAGCTATCTTGACTGCAGTTGGAAACACATCGTTTGTAGACTGGCTCAGGTTCACATCTTCTATTGGATTAAGGGAGTCGTACTCTCCCTTATTTTTCCCCATCTTTTCCAAGGCTATGTTGGCAATAACCTCATTAACGTTCATGTTCACAGAGGTACCGGCGCCACCCTGAACGGACGGCAGCGGAAACTGATCATCATACCTTCCTGAAAAAACTTCACCGCAGGCATACTTTATCGCCTCTGCCTTTTCTTCAGACAGCTTCTCAGCTTTAAAGTTTGCCTCTGTAGCTGCCAGCTTGACAATGGACATCGCCCTTATGATCTCAATATTTACACACTTGAAATTGCTCAGTTGAAAATTATCCAACGCCCTTTTGGTATGTATCCCATAATAAAGCTCTTTCTTTACTTCCACCTCTCCAAGTGAGTCTTTTTCCCTTCTCATAAATACTCCTTTAACAGACTGATTGCCTGCTCACGCTCTTGGGAAGATAAATTTTCTGAAAACGCAGTAAAATTTTCATCCTCATATATCTTTTCATGAAATGAAAAATTTGTGTCACCAACTGAAAAAACATACTCATTTCTTTTCCCAACTTTTTTTGTAAGGATTACCTTTCCATTTCCAGTGATTTCAGACAACCGCCCCTTTAAATTTTCAAATTTCAAATCGATCATCTCCTAATAATAAAGATCCCTTTTACCTGCTTTTACCAGATTTAATTTTTCTCTTATTGTATTTTTTACATTTTCAGAAAGCTCGGATCTCTTTATTTCCTTTTCTATAAGCTCATACCCGACTTTTTTAGTCTCTTCACTTGCATAATCTTCCAAGTATTCTGCAAGTGTAAGCACTGCATTAGGAGTACAGAAGTTGTGTATAAATCCAGGTTTTGAGAATTCCATAAAATGCTCCCCGGTCCTCCCGAGCCTGTAACAAGCTGTACAGAAAGACGGCGTGAACCCATCAGACATTAACTCCCTCATGACCTCATCAAGACTTCTGGAATCTCCTATTTTAAACTGCTCCCTTTTTAAATCCTGGTCTTTTTTCTTTTTAGAATAACCTTGAAGTTCTATCTGAGTACCTGCATCAATCTGCGAAACCCCAAGTTCCATGCATTCTCTTCTGAGCTCTGCATTTTCCCTGGCCGTCAAGATTAAGCCTGTATAGGGAACCGCAAGCCTCAATATTGCTATTATCTTTTTCAGGTCATTGTCTCCGACCTGGTATTCAGGATCCTTAACTGCTCCGTTTGCCTCATTAAGCCTAGGGAATGATATTGTGTGGGGCCCTACCCCGTACTCGTTTTCCAAGTGCTCAACATGCTGCATAAGACCCATAACTTCAAATCTCCACTTATAAAGACCGAAAAGAGCCCCGATACCTACATCATCGATACCCGCTTCCATTGCACGGCTAAGACCGAAAAGCCTCCACTTAAAGTTTGACTTTTCTCCCCTAGGGTGTACCCTTTTATAAGTTTCTTCATGGTATGTTTCTTGAAATATCTGGTATGTTCCTATACCTGCATCCCTTACAATTTTATAATCCTCCACATCCATTGGGGAAGCGTTTATATTAACCCTTCTTATCTCTCCATTTCCGTTTTTTACACTGTAGGTTTTCTTTACAGTTTCTGCCATATATTCAGGTGAATAATCTTTATGCGTCCCATAAACCATAATAAGCCTTTTATGCCCTTCATCTATAAGAGCCTCTACCTCTGTTTCAAGTTCCCCAAGGTTCAGTGTTTTTCTCACTGTATCCACATTTTCAGCTTTAAATCCACAGTAGGTACAAGAATTTATACATTTATTACCTACATATAGAGGTGCAAACAATACAACCCTGTCACCGTAGACCCTTTTCTTTATATTTTTAGCCAGTTCAAACATCTCAGCTATTCTTTCGTTATCATTGACATTCAATAAGATGGATACATCTTCTAAAGAAAGTCTTTCCTGCCTTCTTGATTTTTCCATAACCTTCTCAAACTCTTCCGAACTGGGCTTAGTATTTTTTTTCAGCAAACTCTCTATCAAGTCCCCATTAATAAAACTTTCTCTGTCAATTTCATCCTGCCAAGTTAACTTTTTCATAAATTCCTCCTTAAAATAAAAAATCTCCCTTTGGGAGAATAAGAAACCAAACCTATAGGAATAGTGAAAAAAGTAACTATTCTGATTATTAGGTAATTTGGCTAAATATTTCCCCCTCTTACTCAGATAGCTCCTTGTAATTAGGCTATATATTTTGATAAATTGTAAAACAATGTTAAACTATTTTTTCATAACTGTTTTTACAGATATACCCTTTAAGCCGCCAACTTTACCAGAAAGCGCTCCAAGGATGTCCGTATCAGTATCTAATACCAAAACTATAACTGATACACTTTTACCTCTATAAGGTATCCCCATTCTAGCAATTATTATGTCAGAGTAATCATTTAATATATTGTTGACCCTGGACACATTATCCTTTTCCTCTATAAAAATTGTCATAGTTGCTAATCTGCTGCTCATTTCAATCTCCTTATAAGGAATACAAGTTCGTAGGCTCTGCTTGCAATCTTGTATTTTACCAGGTAATTCCTGGTTTCCTCTATATTTTTCCAAGAACCGTCTTTTACCCTGCTTGGGCCAGCATTATATGCTATAAGAGTCTTTTCCACATCGCCTTCATACTTATCCATAAGATATCTTAGGTACATTACCCCGACCTCTATATTATGTGCCGGATTATATAGATTGTAGAAGTCCGAATCTTTGGCATTTTTTTTAAGTATCCACTCCGCAGTACTGGGCATAACCTGCATCAGACCTGTTGCCCCTTTATTTGAAACTGCATCCTTGTTAAAATTACTTTCAATTTTTATTATAGCAAATATAAGTTTCTTGTCAACTTTAAATCTCTTTGATGCCTCATTTACTTCATCATAATACTTCATAGGAAAAAAATAAAGTAAAAAGGCTGCTAAAAGTACCGGCAGTGCCGGTACAAGATATTTTAATTTCATAAAGTTATTCTCCAAAATCAAAATCTAACTGCCTCATAGCCTCATATAATATTATCGCTGCAGAATTTGACAGATTGAGGGACCTCCCCATTTTAATCATAGGAATTTTTATACAGGTATCCGAATTTACATTTAATATCTCTTCCGGTATACCTCTTGATTCCGGTCCAAAAACTATAAAATCGTCCTCTTTATATTTCACATCACTGTATCTTTGATCAGTTTTTGTTGTTGCATAATAGAAATTAGAATCTGGATGCTTGCTTATAAGTTCATCTAAAGATTCATGTATATGCACATCTACCAGGTGCCAATAATCAAGGCCCGCTCTCCTTACACTTTTTTCATCCAGTGAAAAAGCAAATGGCTTTATTATGTGCAAAGAGGTGTTTGTAAGTACACAGGTTCTTCCTATATTCCCTGTATTGTATGGTATTTCAGGATTCAGTAAAACTATATTCATCTAATTGCTCCTTTGTCAATTTTTACTTTGGTATTTTCAAGCTTATTTTAGTCCATCTTTCCATCTCGGACTCCACTTCAATCTGCCAATTATGCTTTTCAAATATACCTTTGGCTATAGTGAGCCCAAGTCCGGTTCCATGAAGTTTTGAAGTCATAAGCGGCTCAAATATACGGGATAAATTGTCCATAGGTATCCCTATACCGTTGTCCAGTATACTCAGCTCATAGTGCCTTCCCCTATCAACCAGATTAAAGCTTATATATTTTTTCGGTTTTACATAGTCATAATTTTCAATTGAATTTTTAACTATATGGTGTATCGCTTTTTGGATTTTTTCACTTGCCATGTAAATTTTCAGTTCTGGAGGTATGTTTATATAAACATCTATACCGCTCAGTTCCATGCTCTCCTGAAACTCAACTATTACACTGTCAATTACATTTACAATAAATGCTTCTTTAAACACATAACTTGAATCATTCTGGTCAACATAATCTGTAACCTCGGACACCATATCTATTACTCTGTCCGCTTCTTTTATAACACCATCCATATACCTAGCCAGTTTTTTATCTTTGGAAAGTTTTCCTCTGGCAATGCTGGCAAAACCTTTTATGGTTGACAGCGGCGTCCTGAGTTCATGTACTATGGATTTTGAAAAATAACTCACTGTTTTTACTTTTTCATACTCAAGTTCTTTTCTCTCCAGGAACTTATTTTGCAAATATATAGACAAGTTAGATCTAAACATATCTAAAATTTCCCTTGCTTCATCATCCAAAACATTTTCTCCAGATTGCTCTAGCAAGAGTATTCCATAATTATTTTCTTCATATGATATTGGAATTACTGTTGTATTTCTAAATCTATCAAAGAACTCGTCGTTAGAGTAATAAGAAAAACTTTTAATAGAATAATACTTTTTGCCTTCAATTACAGCTGTTTTGGCTACAGGGTTTTCAGCTATTTTAACTCTTATACTATCCGCTGACAGTTCGAATTGCTCTATTTCATCTTCAGTCATGCTTTTGAAATCTATATAAGAATTTTTGCACTTAAGCATCCCGTTTGTATCATCATATTCCAAAAAATAACTTTCTTTGAAGCCTAAATCCAATTTATTTACTAATATCAATAGTATATAGTAAACGGCTTTTTCTTTATTACTTTCATTATATATTACTGATGTCATTTTTTCTATAGATTTCAGTTTATTGAACATGTTTTGTATTTTCTCTCTTTTTTCCCTAATACCTTCATATAAGTTTGCATTTTTTATCGCTATGCTGGCTTGATATAAAAAGGAATCTATCTTTTCTTTATCCATGTCAATAAAAAAGTCTTCTTTATAACTTTTTAAAACCACAAGATATTCATACTTTTCTGATGCGATTATGGGAAGCATCAAAGCTGACTTTATATTCTCTTTAAAATATTTATCACATCTAAATTTGTTAAGAGCAACAGCTTTTTTTCTTGCCATAATTCCGTCTAAAAACTCAGTTTTCTTAAGTATAGCATCATTTTTTTGATTGTATCCATCTTGGAATATAATCTTGTAACCTTTATTATTTTTTATGATTACTTGAGCTTTATCATACTCAAAAAGGTATTTTATCTTAGAAAAAAGTATTTTTATAACTTTATTTATATCCAAAGTCGAAGTCAATTCAGTATGTAGCTCCCTGAGGTTTTCAGCCAATATACGCTCCTCTTTTTCTTTAATGTATCTCTTATTAGCCTCCACTACCTCATTTACAGATTCTTTAATCTTTAATAATGAATTAACTCTTACCTTAAGCTCCATTTTTTGAACAGGTTTTATCAGGTATTCATTTATTCCACTCTCAAAACCTCTCTCTAGACTATCCTTATTTGTTTTGGTAGTTAACATAATTATAGGAAGGTCGAAAAGAGAATATTTTTCTCTTATTTTTCCTGCAATCTCATAACCAGTTGTTCTTTTTAGCATTACATCAAGTATCATAATATCTATCTTATTATTTTCGAGTATTCTATAAGTTTCTTCAGCAGTTCTTGCCACAATAACACTGCAGTCCAAATTCGAAAGGTGGTTTAGAATAATCTGCAAGTTCATAAACTCATCTTCTACAACAAGTATCTTATATTTTTTATTCCCCCATTCATACTTTACCAACTCTTTATCCAGGTTCCATACGAATTCCTTGTCTATATTCTGCTGTTCCGATATTTCTAAGGTAAAAGAAAAACAGCTTCCCTTACCCAATTCTGAATCAACATATATTTTCCCATGATGCATCTCAACAAGTTCTTTTGTTATAGCCAAACCAAGTCCTGTTCCACCCAGTTCACTGTCACGTGATATCCCAACCTGCTCAAATGACTTAAATATCCTTTTAAAATCCTTGTTGGGTATCCCCACTCCAGTGTCTTCTACACTTATTTCTGCCATACCCTCTTTAAACCCACTGCTAACCATGATGCTACCATTTTTTGTAAACTTTATAGCGTTTTCAACCAGGTTGCTCAGGATATGATAAAGTTCTTTTATATCTGCATTTACAAGAGGATATTTTTCAGGAACGTTATTTACAAGCACCACATCTTTATTCTTTATAAGATGGCTCAAGCTAAGTATAACCTCGTCTACAACCTTGCTTACATTAACCGGTGCAAATTGGAGAGGTTGCTCTTCCTTTCTAAGACTTGAAAAATCCATCATCTTGTCAACTATAGTCAAAAGGGTTTTCCCACTTTTACTTATTATTTTCAGGTTTCTTTTCTGTAGCTTATTAAGCCTGCCAAAATTCTCCTCTCCCAGGGACTCGGATATCTCTATTATTCCATTAAGCGGGTATAGGAGTTCTTCGGTATTCTTTGCTAAAAATTCATTTTTCACCTTTTCCATAAGTTTTAGATTGGTGCTCATCTTGTTTATCCTCTCTCCAAGCCGCCCAAACTCATCCCTGCTCTCAACTTTTACCTTCTTGTCCAAGTTGCCATTCAGTATCTCCTCAACAGTTGCACCTATACTCTTCAAAGGCTTTGCCATATATGACACCAATACAGTTATCGCTAAAAAGCCGAGAAAAAACACCATTAGGGATACAACCATTAAACTTAAGCCCATATTTACAAAAAAATTCTTTTCCGACAGGTCCATTTTATTCAAGAGTTTTTCAAAAAAATACTCGTTGTTGGTAACTCCCAACATCCCTATTTTTTCTCCGATATAGTTCCTAATAGGAAAATAAACTATTTCATAATTTCCACTATCAGTGTTTACCTTTTCATAATAAAGGCTCCTCCCAGAAAGTATCTCGTTGAAAATTTTGCTTTTATCTGTATTTTTAGCAGAAAAGACAGGTACCGTACTATATACTAGGTCTCCACCGCTGTAAATGGAAAGCTCTCTCTGAGTTAGCTTAGCTATTCTCTGGATAAACTCCATCCCAAGCTCACACAGGGCGTAAAACAAATATTTATCTCCACTTATCGTTCTTACAGGTTTGAAAATTTCATAGTAAATCTTGCCGTTATAGCTTATCAAACGCTTTACAACACCGTCCGACTTATACACTATTTCAAGTTCATCTTTGATTCCTGGCCTAATACTCTCATCTAAAATTGGGCTCTGTATGTAAGATCCACTTATAAATTTGGTATTCTCACCTGAAAAATGGTATATCTTGTCTTTTATATCTTCAAAAACTTCAAATTCAGAAAGTTTTTTGATGCCTTCACTTTTTATATCCAGCTCTCTTAAAAACTTCTGATTTGTAAGTATAAAGTCTGATTGATTGTCCAAAAGCTCATAAAAAAGTAAAAATGAATCTAAAGTCAAACGTTTATACTTTAAAAGGTCATAACTCTTATTTAAGCTTAACTCATTTTTAGCATTTTTTATAAAGTAATCCATTTCATTTTTCAAGTATCTAAGCAAGATGATATTATTTGAAACAAGAAGAAATATAAGCAAAATAAGAAATATAAACATCAATTTTATTTTTATACTTAAATCCCTCAGTCTAGCCATAGTCACCATTCCTTACTATATATTCATAAGTTTTCTGAATTCTTTAGCACTTATTTTACCTTTTTTGATGGCATATGTATTTTTAATATCACAATTAGCAACTTTTAAATTTCCCCCTGAAAGGGTGTTTATATGTGTCACAGCTATTGCAAGTGCATCTGCTGCATCATCAGGTTTAGGGATACTCTCTAAATTTAAAACGTTCTTTACCATAATTTGTACCTGCTGTTTAGTAGCCCTGCCGTAGCCTGTTATCCCCATTTTTACCTGAAGTGGGGTATAGTCTCCTATTTCAACACCTTTTTTTTCACCACATAATATTATTACTCCTCTTGCCTGTCCAACCGAAATAACAGTCTTGTTGTTTTTAAAGTAATAAAGTTCCTCTACTGCCATATGGTCCGGATTATATTTATCTAAAATTTCACTCAGTTCTTCATCTATCTTTTTTAAACGTTTTGAAAGCTGCAGCCCTTTTTCTGTGTATATACACCCATAGTCCACAACACTGTATTTACCATTCCTATAATCCAGTACGCCGTAACCGACAATTGCAGTTCCGGGGTCTATTCCGATAACCCTCATTTTGGACTTCTCCTTCTTTATTATGTAAGTTAAAGTTTATCACAATTCCATAAAAAATTCTATGAAAATCTTTTGTTAATAGCATACTCAACATTTAGAAACTATTAGTAAAAATAACTCAAAATATCAAAAGCGACCCAAACAAATCCATTACTATGTATTATAATATTTTTTTTGGAATACCAAAAGAGGATTTTAGTCTATTTTAAATATAATATTAGCATTAGTCTTTAAAAAGGGGGTTAATTAAAAAACTGCTATGATAAAATATCTAAGTGAAATCAGCCACTACCCTCTTTTAAACAGAGAGGAAGAATACGAGATATCAAAATTAATCTCAACAGGAGATGAAATCGCCAAAGAAAAACTTATCATCTCAAACCTTAGATTGGTTGTAAGTATTGCCAAACGCTATCTCCACTTCGGATTACCTATTCAGGATCTTGTCCAAGAAGGTACCATAGGCTTAATAAAGTCTGTGGAAAAATTTGACCCGGAGATGGGAAAACGTTTTTCAACATATGCTACCTGGTGGATAAAACAATCCATTATGAGAGCTATAATAAACACTAACGGTATCTTGCGCTATCCTGCTTATGTACATGACAACCTGTCAAAAATAAAAAGATTTATCCATAAGTACCGTACAAAATATAATTGTACTCCGTCAGTAAGTATAATATCTAAAGAACTTGATCTAAAACCTAAAGAGGTAAAAAAGTGTATCCAGATTTTTGATTACTCCTTTGTTTCACTGGAAGATACCTGGATAGAAAACTTTGACCTGCATTCAGTAATTGCTGACGAAAAATACTTTGAAGAAGACCTACTGTGGAAATACGAAGTAAAAGAACTGTCTGCTTACGTAGACAAGCTTAATCATAGAGAAAAAGTGGTTCTTATAGGAAGATTTGGACTTTTTGGAAACAAATTAAAGACATTGGAAGAATTGGGTTTAGAATTCAACTTAACCCGTGAGAGGATCAGGCAAATTCAAATCTCTTCTATAAAAAAATTAAAAAAAATGATGACAGTAAATTAAAAAAGAAGCTTTAAGCTTCTTTTATTTTTCGCTATTTTTTAAAAGGTATTTAATAGCCTCCATAGAAGCTATAGTCCCATCCGAAACTGCAGTAGTAACCTGCCTGACAGACTTTGCTCTTACGTCTCCAGCTGCATATACCCCATCAACACCAGTCTCCATTTTATCATTTGTTACTATATAACCGTTTTCGTCTAGGTTTGCAAAACTCGAAAAGAGTTCTACATTATTTTTTGTCCCCAGATATAAAAATACATAGTCAACATCATACAATTCTTCTCCAGCTTCTTGAGCTACCAATACTTTTTCCACATATCTGGATCCATCTATTTTTTTCAAGCTTGCACCGGTTGTTATTTCAACTTTATCACTTTCTAACAGAGCCTCATAGATTGCCCTATCACATTGAAGTTCACTTTCATCTGTAAATATCATGACCTTTTCAGCATACCTAGTTAAAAACAAAGCTTCATGCGCCAGTTCTTCTCCCTGGCCAAAAAGACTTACTGTAAGACCCTTTGTAAAGGCTCCGTCACAAGTAGCACAGTAAGATACTCCTTTTCCAACAAATTCTGTTTCTCCACTTATCTTGTTGAAAGAGTTCTTTGTCCAACCACTTGCGATTATAACAGACTTTGTTTTGTAGTTCTTAGTTGTTGTTTTGACAAGTTTTGGGGTTTCAAAGGTATCCAACTCAAGAAATATTCCCTCTTTTATCTCTACCCCATATCTTAAAGCGTGTTCCCTTTTCAGATCATAGAGTTCTTTTCCTGTTATTCCATCTGGAAAGCCAGGATAATTATCTATTTTATGCGCAGATAAAAGACTGCCCCTTCCAGGAATTTCTATAACTAAAACCTTTAAGTTAGCTCTCCCAGCATATATAGCAGCCGTCAGACCTGCCGGTCCACCACCTATAATTATCATGTCATAAACTTTTTCCACAAAAATCATCTCTCTCAAATTAGTCTTCTAAATCTAAGCTTTTTAAAACCCTTATAACAGCTTCATCTGCTATACTGTAGCACACTTTTTTCCCGAATTTATCACATGTTATAAATCCAGAGTTTCTTAAGTGGGCCAAATGCTGACTCACGCTAGATTGTGAGATTTTTAGCATATCTTCTATCTGCCCTACACAGATATTTTCTCCACCCTTTTTAACTAAAACATCCAGTATCCCTAGTCTTATGGGATTAGACATCATTTTCAACAATAATATAGCTCTGTCCATTTTCATCATTATTTACTCCTTGCCATATATTAATATTCTTACATTATTACATATTATACTATAACAGGTAGTTCATGTCAAACATTGAAACAGTATTAGGCCCCGAAAAGATTCCTCTTTTCTGCTCCCAGCGTTGTAACTCCGTTATGTCCAGGGTAAACCACAGTTTCTCCAGGATAGTTCAGACATATTTTTTGCAGACTCCTCACTATATCATCATAGCTGCCTGTAGGCAGGTCCACTCTTCCGTACCCACTATTGAAAAGTGTATCTCCGCTTATCATTATTCTGTTCTCTTCACTATAAAAGCACTTGCTTCCCCTTGTGTGTCCAGGTGTATCTATAACAGTAAATCCGGCTACCTTATCTCCTTCTTTTAGGGTAACTACATCTTTACCGTTTCCCAGATCAAATTCATTCCCTGAAATCTGAGACGAAAGGCTGAGATTGGCGTTGTATAAAAATTCCTTATCTTCATAGCCTATATAAAGGTCAATATCATTTTTGTATTCCAAAAGCTTTTCCAGTCCACCTATGTGGTCGTAGTGACCATGTGTGAACACTACCCTTTTCAATACCAAGCTGTTGCCTTCCAAAAAATCTATTAATGGCTTCAAGTTTTCTCCGCCTATATCAAAGAGGGTTGCATCTTCCTTATTTTCCCAAACCAAATATGAATTTGTAGCCATTCCGCCCAATAAAAAGTTTTTCACGTCCATATTTACCCCTCCACTTATCTATATTTATTCTAATATTTTAATAAAAAAAAAGAGACTTGTCAAGCAAGTCTCTTTTTTTATACATTAAATAGGAATTCCATTAGGTCGCCGTCTTTAACTATGTACTCTTTTCCTTCCAACCTAAGTGCCCCTACTTCTTGAGAACCTTTCCAACCTCTGTTCTTGACAAAGTCCTCATATGAAACAACCTTAGCCCTTATGAAACCTTTTTCAAAATCTGTATGTATCTCTCCGGCTGCTTTCGGAGCTGTATCACCTATTTTTATAGTCCAAGCCCTTACCTCTTTTACACCTGCTGTAAAGTAAGTCTGAAGCCCTAGAAGTTTATACCCTGCTCTTATAAGCCTGCTAAGTCCCGGCTCGTCCACTCCAAGCTCTTCTAAGAACATCTCCTTATCCTCTTCCTCCATCTCAGCCAATTCAGCTTCAACTTTGGCAGAAACTACAACCACTTCTGATCCATGTGCTGCAGCATACTCTCTTACCTGTTCAACATACTCATTACCAGTAGCCAACTCTTCTTCACTTACATTTGCTGCATACATCATAGGCTTTGAAGTAAGAAACTGGTATACTCTTATAAGTTCCTTTTCTTCTGGTGTTAACTGAAGTGTTTTTATCAGTTGAAACTCCTCTAGGTGCGCTTTACATTTTTCCAGAACAGGCATTAGAGCCATCGCCTCTTTGTTTTTACCTCTAAGCAGTTTCCCCTGCTTTTGTATAGCTCTTTCCACAGTTTCCATATCAGAAAGTATAAGCTCTGAGTTTATAACCTCTATATCCCTTATCGGATGCACACTTCCCTCTACGTGCACTACATTCGTATCTTCAAAACACCTTACAACCTGACATATGGCAGCAGTGCTTCTTATATTAGACAAAAATTTATTTCCAAGTCCCTCTCCTTTTGAGGCTCCTTTTACCAATCCAGCTATGTCAACGAATTCAACAGTTGCATGCATTACTTTTTGAGGATCTATTATCTCAGCCAGTTCATCTAGCCTAGTATCTGGAACTGTTACCATCCCTACATTTGGTTCTATTGTACAAAAAGGATAGTTTGCAGCCTCAGCAGCCCCGGCCTTAGTTATTGCATTAAAAAGTGTTGACTTCCCTACATTTGGAAGACCAACTATACCTATTCCTATCATCTGATGCTTCCTCCCATAATTTTTATTTAACCAGACAATTTTAACATAATTACAATATTTTGTAAACAAGGTGTTTCGCCAGTAAACTTAACTCTAAAAAAAGATTTTCAAGCTATTTTGGTATAGTTTTAATATACAGTCAAAACTTTTATTGGAGTTGATTGGTATGAACAGTATAAAAATTTTGAAGGGTAACATCATATACACAAAGACCAAAAAAAAATTCACAACAATAGAAGGAGGGTACATAGTTATAGACGATGATAAAGTATCCGGATGCTATAAAATTCTACCCCCAAAATACAAAAGTCTTCCTATAACCGATTACGGTGACCTGCTGATAATGCCGGGGTTTAACGACCTACACTGCCATGCTTCTCAGCTGAACCATACAGGTATAGGTATGGATAAAGAACTCGTCCCTTGGCTTTTTTCTTATACTTTCCCCGAGGAAAATAAATTTACAGACCTAAAATATGCTGAAACCACCTATAAAAACTTCATAAGAGAGCTATGGAAAAACGGCACCACCAGGTCAGCTGTCTGGGCAACCATACATATGGAATCCACTGAACTTTTGTTAGACCTTTTCATAAAAAGCGGCCTGGGTGCCTTTGTGGGAAAGGTAAACATGGATATTCATTCTCCTAATTTTTTAACTGAAGACACAGAGCTTTCTATTCTTTGCACAGAAAAAATAATAAAAAAATATCAAAACAAATCGAAGCTGGTCAAACCTATAATAACCCCAAGATTTATACCAACTTCATCAAAAAAACTATTGGAGAGCCTCTCTGAATTATCAAGAAAATACAATACTCCAGTACAGTCACATCTATCAGAAAACCTATCGGAGATAGCTTGGGTAAAAGAGCAGTATCCACAAAGCCATTTTTACGGTGCTGTTTATGACCAATTTAAACTTTTTGGACAGATGCCCACACTTATGGCCCACTGTGTTCATTCCAGCCCAAAAGAACGGGCCCTTATGAAAGAAAGAGGAGTTTTTGCCGTTCACTGCCCGATTTCAAATCTAAATCTCGGAAGTGGAATTATGCCCATACGTAAATTTTTAAATGAAGGCATTCCCGTTGCCCTGGGAACAGATATTGGCGCCGGCAATACCTGCTCTATGCTCAGCGTAATTGTGTCAGCCATACAAGTTTCCAAACTGGTTTGGGAACAGAGCGAGAAAAAACTCAGTTTTTTAAGTACTGCAGAAGCATTTTATTTGGCCACAAAAGGTGGGGGGAGTTTTTTCGGAAAAGTTGGAAGTTTTGAAAAAGATTATGAGTTTGATGCAATTATTGTGGACGACTCGCCTTTTTCTTCTAACAGCTATACCTTGGAGGAAAGGATTCAACAATTCATATACAGAGGGGATGACAGGAACATACTGTACAGGTATGTTGCAGGAATTTTGGTAGAAGAGCCTTTTTTAGAAGATCCTCCAAAATAAAATATTGAATTTATCTAGACCTGTTACTTTTTCTTGATAAATAGCACCCTACGGGTATGATATAACCAAAAATCAAGGCCTGTGAAAAATCAGCTTCTAAAATCCACTTCCACTGAAATAAGGAGGCTTTCCGACTATATTTTAATAGAAAGTTAGTTTAGAAGTGAGTAGACTTAGAAAATAACGAGTTAAGCGAGTATATTTTCTATTGTAAAATTTATTTTTGCAAGATTCATTAATCTTATGGGTGTCTTTTATTCAGTAATTTATGACATAACTTTCATCAATAATTATACCCATATAATAAAAATAGGCGCCCAAGCGCCTATTTTTACCTACATTTCTTCTGCCATCTCTTCTGTTAATTCAAATTTCACTTCAACCCTTCTGTTTTCCATTCTTCCGTCTTCAGTAGCATTGTCAGCCACAGGCATAGTTTCTCCCATTGCTTCTGTAACTATTTCTATCTCTTCATCCATTAGATACATTTCAAACTCAGCTTTTACTTCATCGGCACGTTTTTGAGAAAGCTTCATATTATAGTCTTCTGAACCCATACTATCCGCATGACCTACAAGTATTAGCCTACCCTTTCTGCCTTTTATAGCTTCAGCAGTTTCTTGTATCTCTGTTTGAACTTCAGGTTTCAAATCATATTTGTCAAAGTCAAATCTAGGACTTAGTGCAAATCCCAATAGATACAATTCAGGTATTTCAGCAGCAACTACTTCCTCCACGAGAGTTTCTTCCGGAACTACAACCTCTTCTACAACTGGTTCCGGCTCAACCATCGGCTCTTCTACTAGGGCCATTTCTTCTACTATTTCAGGCTCTTCCTCCTCTTTTCCAAAAGCCCCAAGTTCCACACCAAATTTCAATGAAACTGCACTATACCATCCATCTACATCGTCTACAGCTGTTTCATACTCGTAATCCAATCCTTCATACATAAGTTCTAGGTTTATCCTTTCAGTTAATTCCTTACCTAGACCTACTCCAACGTATAAACCGTCATCTGTATCTTCTATGTCCTGACCTTCATCAGTATTTAATGCATATCCTGCCCTACCAACTAGATAGAAACCGTCTTCCAATCCATATCTACCCAATAGATAAATTGGGACTGCCGAATGTGCACTATAACTTCCGTTACCCTCTATCTGACTCTTGTACTCAACACCTATACCAAAGTCAAAATTGCTGTCTGTATCTATAACATATTCGGCTCCCACACTGTAACCTGGATCCAAGTTTACAACCTCACTGTCATACTGATCTTTTGTAAGATCCCTAAACATATCAGCACCTAATTTAACTTCAAAATTATTTGCGTATGCCATAGACCCTACTATCAATAAAGCGGCTAAAAATAATTTCTTATTCATACGTTAACCTCCTATGTCCCTAAACAACAATAAACCCTACAATAATCTTGCTGCTATCTCTGCCAATGGAGACCTTTCCCCTTTTACAAGGGTTATATGGCCGGCTATCTCTTCACCTTTCATTCTCTCGGCGAGATATGTAAGACCGTTACTATTAGAGTCGAGATATGGGTTGTCTATCTGGTATGGGTCACCTGTAAAAATTATTTTTGTGTCTTCAGCAGCCCTAGTAACTATTGTTTTTACCTCGTGTGGAGTCAGGTTTTGTGCCTCATCTATTATCAAAAATCCACCTGGTATGGACCTTCCTCTTATATAAGTCAAAGCCTCTATCTTGAGAAGACCCATAGATTCCAGCCCGTATATAACTTTTTCACCAGCTTTTTCCTCCTTGCTCTCTGTTATGAAATCAATGTTGTCGTAGATAGGTTGCATCCAGGGTTTCAGCTTGTCTTTTTCGCTTCCAGGAAGATAACCTAGATCCCTCCCCATTGGAATTATAGGCCTAGCTACATAGAGTTTCTTGTAGAGTTTTCTTTCTACAACCTGCTCCAAACCACTTGCAAGTGCAAGCAGTGTTTTTCCTGTACCTGCTCTTCCAACTAGGGTGACCAACTTTATATCCGGATCCATAAGCATCTCAAGTGCAAAACTTTGCTCCATGTTTTTAGACCTGATCCCCCAAGCACTAACATCTCCATACCTGAGCTTTTCAACTCGCTTTTTAATCTTATTATAAATCCCAAAGCTCTCTTTCCCATCTAAACTAAAATTAATGAACTCATTTGGCAGAGGTTCGTAATCAAGTACATCTTCTGCTTTTATCTTGCCTGACTTTATATATCTATTATACGCCTCTTTTGAAGGCTGAATTGTAATTTTTCCTTCATATAATTCAGAAATGTCTATTTTATTTGTTTCATAATCCTGGACTTCGATGTTTAGAGCATCAGCTTTTATTCTCATATTTATATCCTTGGATATAAGGATCACCCTGTCATCTGGATACTCATCCTTAATAGTAATAGCGACTGCAAGTATCCTGTTGTCTACAATATCTCTTTTTAGCGAAGAAGGAAGTTTTTTCAAATCGCCTTTAATCTCTACCTTTAAACGCCCTCCATTTTCCAGGCTTACCCCACTTGAAAGACAGGACTTCTCTCTGAGTTTATCTATATATCTTGATACTATTCTAGCAGAACTCCCCACGTCACCTTGGTTTCTTTTTAGCTTGTCCACCTCCTCGATGACGAGTATAGGCAGTATAACTTCATTGTCCTCAAAATTGAAAATTGATTTCGGATCATGAATAAGTACATTGGTGTCTAATATGTATTTTTTCTTCATCTACCTCACCCCTTTGTTTGTTAATATAAATATACTTTCTGATTTTTTATAATCCTTCCAAATTCTAGGATATTCTATAAAATAAAAAACAGCCGAAAAATTAATTTCAGCTGTCTTATAAAATTTAAAAATAACTTCTACTAATTTTAAGAACTTTTATAGTTACCACACCAAGTTATGAACTCATTATAACGCAGTGGTTTTGTAAAATAAAACCCTTGGGCGTAGTCGCAGCCTATTCTTCTCAAAATTTCCAGCGACTCTTTTGTCTCAATTCCCTCAGCCACTATCTCCATCCCCAAAAGGTGTCCTATCTCAATAGATGACAATACAAGATCTCGTTTTTCTTGGTTGTTTTCTATTCCATCAATGAACATCCTGTCAATTTTTATTTTATCGAAGGGCAGCTGTTGCAGATATGAGATAGTCGAATATCCCGTTCCAAAATCATCCAATGAAAATTTCCCACCCATATCTTTGATGGATTGCATAATATTAGCTGTTTTTTCAAAGTTTTCAACTAAACCCCTCTCAAGAACCTCAAACTCAATTTTTTCAAATGGAAAACCTGTTTTTTTAATGCTTGGATATATTCAAGAAAATATGGATTTTCTATTAATTTTAGTGGAATATTTACTGAGAGAATACCCTTCATTCCAAGTTCTTGCATTTTATTTAATCAAATAAAGGAACCTCTCAAAATGTACTGAGTTATTTCATAAATAAGTGTAGTTCTTTCAATATAGGGTATAAATTTGCCCGGTGGAATCAGTCCTTTTTCCGGATGGAGCCACCTTAAAAGAACCTCCGCTCCCTCTATAGCACCAGTGGAAATATCTATCTTTGAGTGGTATGCGAGAAAAAACTCCTTTTTCCGAATAGCCCTCATTATTTCCCCTGATAGTTTCAAATGTTCATCTGTTTGAGTTCTCATATCATCCGTATAAATATAGTATCGGCGTAGGTTTTTTATGGCAAATTTTAACGCTGTATTAGCATCCCTTATTACCTTGGAATTATCCCCTCTATATTCCGCTATGCCCATAAAGATACTAGAAAAATACTCTGTATTATTGATTTTCAGTGGTTTGTTCAGCGTCCTTGCGCACTCTTTTATTTCACTTTCATCACCAAAACCAGAAAATATCACTCCGAATCTGTTTTCCTCTAGTTGAAAGACCGTTTGAGTTTTTTTATTACCAAATCTATCCCTTAATTCAGTTGCAATATTTTTACAAGTTCTGTTGCAAATTCATAACCTAAACTCTGTACAACATTGCTGTACTCCTCTATTTTTATAACAGCCAAAAAAATCAGAAGTAATTCAAACTAAATTAAGCGATATATTATATAAAAATTTTAAGGCAGCCTAATTAGGCTGCCTTAAAATTTTATCTATTGCCTCTTTGGGCTCTTTTTCTCATACCTTCTCCAAGAATTTTCTTTCTCATTCTTATGCTATCAGGTGTAATCTCAACAAGCTCGTCATCTGCTATATATTCAAGAGCCTGCTCTAAAGTAAACTCTCTTGGCGGAGCCAGCTTAACAGTTGCGTCAGATCCTGATGCCCTCATATTTGTAAGTTGTTTCCCTTTAGTTACATTTACAGTAAGGTCATTTTCTCTTGAATGCTCTCCTATGACCATCCCCTCATAAACTTCCAGTCCTGGAGCTGCAAACAGTATCCCCCTATCCTGTAAATTCCCTAATGAGTAAGCTGTAGTTGTTCCAGAATCAATAGAGATCAATACCCCTCTTATTCTTGTAGGCACCTCTCCCCTATGAGGCTCATAGTCATAAAATGAATGGTTTAGTATACCAGTACCCCTTGTTTCTGTCATAAATTCATTTCTAAATCCTATAAGACCCCTTGCAGGAACCTTGAACTCAATTCTTGTATACCCGTCAGTTCCCTGGATCATGTTGATCATTTCACCTTTTCTCAGTCCAAGCTTCTCTATTACCACACCGACATATTCATCAGCAACATCTATAATTGCAAGCTCAATAGGTTCACAGCTGACACCATCTATTTCTTTTAATATAACTTGAGGTTTCGCAACTTGAAGTTCAAAACCTTCTCTTCTCATATTTTCTATGAGTATTGAAAGCTGAAGTTCTCCTCTACCTTTTACTATGAAAGCATCTGCAGATTCTGTCTCCTCCACCCTCATACTTACATTATGTTCAAGCTCTTTTTGCAGTCTATCCCATATATTTCTAGACGTTACAAATTTTCCTTCTCTACCTACAAAAGGAGAATCATTTACCATAAACGTCATTGCCAGGGTAGGCTCATCTATGTCAATTATAGGAAGAGCCATTGGGTTTTGCCTGTCTGCAACTGTTTCACCGATATCTATTTTTTCCAGACCTGCAATTGTAACTATGTCACCACAATTTGCTGTTTCCATTTCAACTCTTTTTAATCCCTCGTAGCCAAATATTCTTGTAACCTTGTAATTTATAAGTTCTCCATCTCTTTTTATCAGAGTAACTTCTTGATTTTTATTTAGAACCCCATTATGAATTCTCCCTGTACCAAGTTTTCCCAGATAATTGTCTGGAGCTATATTTGTGACAAGCATTTGTATCGGAGCATCTAAATCTCCTTCCGGATCCTCTACATGCTCTAATATAGTTTCAAAAAGCGGCTGCATATTTTCATCTGCATCACTTAAATTGTGTTTTGCAAACCCGTTTTTAGCCGAAGCATACAGAACAGGGAATTCCAACTGCAGGTCGTTTGCCCCAAGTTCTACAAATAAATCGAACACCGAATCCACTACTTCTTCAGGAGTAGAATTAGGTCTGTCTATTTTATTTACAACAACAATAGGTCTCAAGCCATGTTCCAAAGCCTGTTTCAATACATACTTTGTCTGAGGCATTACCCCTTCAAATGCGTCAACCAAAAGAAGTACAGAATCAACCATTTTCAGTATTCTCTGAACCTCTCCACCAAAGTCTGCATGGCCTGGTGTATCAACAATGTTTATCTTATAATTTTGGTACCTAATGGCCGCATTTTTGGAAAATATTGTGATCCCTCTTTCTTTCTCCAAATCATTACTGTCCATTATCCTCTCATTTACAACTTCATGATCACTAAATACGCCAGATTGTCTGAGCATTGCGTCAACCAAAGTTGTTTTCCCATGATCTACATGGGCTATTATTGCAATATTTTTTATTTTTTGCATGTTTTTCCCCTTTATAATAATTTTTTTATCTAACCTAAGATATCGTGTACATCATTAAAAATACTTCCACCCTTTTAGCCTATCATTTTTCATTTCTCCTAGACCCAGGAAGCTGCCCTCGCTGTACACTCTACATTTCCCGTCTTTACCGTTTATAACCACGGTATTTCCATTCTTAAAAAGTTTCAACTGTTTTTCATCCTGCAACTCTATGCACTGATAAGGAAAGCTCTCTTCTACTCCCTTTAAAAAGCTCATATCATCGTTATCTTTCATCTTGCTTATATCTTCGAGATTAACGGCATCTTCTTCATAGTATTCCCCCACTCTGACCCTTCTAAGAGATGTCATTGTAGCAAAGGTTTCTAATTCCCTGCCGAGGTCGTCCACAAGGGACCTTATATACGTCCCTTTCGAAACCCTACAGAATAAAATAAGTTTCTTCCCATCTATTTTCTCCAAAACCAGTTTATCGATACGTATTTTTCTCGCTTCCCTCTCGACTTCTATACCCTGTCTTGCCAATTCATACAGTTTTTTCCCCTTAACCTTAAGGGCTGAGTACATCGGAGGAACCTGAAGTATATCCCCTTTGAATTTCTCAAGCTTTTCAAGGACCACGCCCTCTTCTACATTGGATACATCCGCTCTTTCCAAAACTTCGCCCTCAGTATCATAAGTGTCGGTCCTGTAGCCAAGCTCCAACTCTACCCTGTACTCTTTTATCCCGGCCTCTATCTCTGAAGCCAGTTTGGTAGTCTTCCCTACACATACAACCAGCACACCGGTAGCCAGCGGATCTAAGGTACCAGTATGTCCTATCTTTCTGGTTTTCAGTATCCTTCTAAGCTCCCTTATAACATCAAATGAACTTATACCTTTAGGCTTATCTATATTTATAATCCCTTCCAAGTTACTCTCCTCTCAATTTAAAACTGCACACTAGTATACCATATTTTTTAGAATCTTCAAAAGATGATTTTAATATAAATTATATTAACTTATAACATTTTAGTTTTTTCCAGAAAATCTCTTTAGATTTGAAATAGCATAATATTTTTCAGGTATCTGTTTTAATTATAATTCCAACTTTTTCAAAAAAATATTGATTAACTCAAACTCCTGCTTAAAATTATTGCGATAAATTAGTGATTTTATCTAAACCTGTTTTGGACACAGAGTTTCACAGAGCTTTAAAACAAAAGCTACGCAAAGGAAACCTCATCCCAGTTTATAGATTACAGACAACAGAGAATAGTTAAAATATCTATTCTCTGTTCCTTATTAACTACTAACTGATTTATTTACTCTGTAAAGCTCACTCTTTTCATCCGTGCAACTCTGTGACCAAGGTTTTTTATTTGAATTTATGTGATTCGTGACCAAAAAAGGTTTTATAGGTGTACGAAAAATCAGTTGTACAATATCCTATCGCTTTAAACTTCCACCTTAGAAGTCTATATTTTCTCTTTCAATTATGGTAATATTAGTGTAAACTTCGTAGAAATTTATTTTATAAATGTTTTTAGTGCCACTCTATACTTCAAAAGTTTCTATGAGTGCTTTTATTATAAGCAATATATTTGTTTAATAATATACTAGTTTTTAAATGGAGGTGGATTTTAAATGACAAAAAATATAAGTTTTCAATACTTTATCTTTGCCGCGATGCTTTTAGGAGGTGGATTCAGTTTTTATATTTTTGCGAAAAGACTAAAGCATTACCTTTTAATAAAAGACGTGCCAACTTCAAAGGTGAGGTCGGCTGCCATGGGACTCGTGGAACTGAAAGGTAAAGTATCTCCAAAACAGCTGCTTTTTTCCCCATTCTCACGCAAGGCCTGCATTTATTATAAATACAGGGTAGAAGAGTACAGAAAACGGAACTCAAAAAACGGAGCCAGATACAGCTGGGATCAGATAGCATCCGGTGAAAAAAGAGTAAGCTTCCACCTGGATGATGATACAGGCAGGACTCTCGTAATGCCGGATAAGGCCGAATTTATTCTCCCTATTAGATCCAAACTATTTCAAGGTCACTCTATGGCCAGAAATATGGATAGAAAAGTCTTTAAACTGCTGGAAGACAATTTTTCTTCTACAGAAGTCGACATGAATTATTGGGGAGTTACAACAAAACGTTCCGGTATAAATATGGTCGGGGACAGAAGGTTCTTTGAATATTATGTAGAACCAGGGGAGAGCCTATATATTCTGGGTTCAGCTTCTTCTACGATAAAGGATGATGTGAACATAGTGGTAAACTCAGGCGAGAATGAAGAAACATTTTTGATTTCAAATAAGAGTGAGAAATCTCTTTTAAAAGCCATGAAATTTAAGATTTTTTTCGCACTACTGGCATCTATTGCGTTGTTTGCTGCTTCAGTAACTGGATTTCTTAAATTAAAAAACATTATTTAGAGGGGGGATATGAAATTGATATTTATTTTAGTACTTGTCATAATTATTGCTGCAGTTATCGTTTACTTTGTCTCCATATACAACAGCCTTATAAGGTTAAAACACAATATCGACAAATCGTACAGTAACATAGATGTACTTTTAAAACAGAGGCATGATGAACTGAAAAAACTTCTTAATGTTGTGAAGGGTTATATGAATTTTGAAGAAAGCCTGCTTACAAAAATAACAGAGGCCAGAGCTCATTTTTACAAGGCAAAAACTCCAGAAGAAAAGGCTGGTGCGGATAATCTTTTGGAAGGGGCTTTAAAGTCTATTTTTGCAGTATCTGAAAATTACCCAGAGCTAAAAGCTAACCAGAACTTCATAAAGCTACAGGAAAGGGTGTCTCAGCTTGAAAACAGCATAGCGGACAGAAGAGAATTTTATAATGATTCTGTAAATACATTTAATATAAGGATAGAACAGATACCGTATGTATTTATCGCAGCACCTCTCAAGTACAGCAAGAGGAGTCTTTTCAAAGTAAAGGAAGAGGAAAAACAGGACATAGATATGTTTTTTTAAAAAACTCTGTACCTGACTTTTTATGCGACGGCGCTGACTTTCTCATATTTTATAGCTTTAGAATAAGAAAATAATACCTGCAAAATTACCCCCTCTTAATACAAAATTGTAAATTATAATTTTGAACTAAGAGGGGGTAATTTTGTATTAGAAATTTATTTAATTAACTTTAAAAACTATCAACAATAACTTCTCTCCAATTTTCTTATTCTATTTTAGTCACAAATTAACTCGAACAAAGAATTATGAGAGCCCAAAAAAATTAAAAAATTTAATCTTTATAAATTTATAACAAACATCTATATTTTGAACGTGCAGATTATTTTCAAAAACTATTTAAACTAAAGAATCAGCTCTTTAAATTACATTACCCTTAACATTAATTTAAATAATATTTAAATTAAATTTGACAAGATTATATTATATTCATATAATATATATTGGGATTATTTTAGTATATAATTTATTCGATCTATTTTTTGTTTATTTTTATATATTATCTATAACTAAAAAAATTAGGAGGATTAAAGACTATGACTACACTGACAAATCAAGATATCTCTTTGAAACGTGCTGATGAACTTAAATCCAGAATTGATGATTATCTTAATATAAAAGACACTATTCCTACAGGTATGTCTGTAGAGGTTCAAAAACAATATAAAAAATCCAAGGCTATTCTATTGAAACACTTCAACGCAACAGAAGATGATTGGAATGACTACAAGTGGCAGCTTTCCAACAGGATTTCAGATGTTGAAACACTTGGATTAATATTAAATTTAAGTTCTGATGAAAAAAAACAAATTAAAGAAGTGGGAGAAAAATACAGGTGGGCAATCTCACCTTACTACGCCTGCCTTATGAACCCAGATGACAAGTATGGCCCTATCAGACTTTTGTCTGTTCCAAGCTATGCTGAAATAGAAAGGGGAAACGGTAAGTCCGATCCAATGAGTGAAAAGACTACTAATCCCGCAGGAAGTATCACTAGGAGATACCCTGACAGACTTATTATAAATACTACAAACGAATGTGCTATGTACTGCAGACACTGCCAAAGAAGGAGAAATATAGGAGAAAGTGACTGTTACAGAAGCGACTCAGACATACTAGAATCAATTGAATATATAAAAAACAATCCCGAGGTCAGAGATATCCTTTTAACAGGTGGGGATTCTTTAGCTTTATCTGACTCCAGATTAGAATGGATACTAAAACAATTAAGAGACATTCCACACGTGGAAATTATACGTCTAGGTACAAGAACTCCTGTTACACTGCCTCAAAGAATAACGGATGAATTTGTAGAAATGGTGAAAAAATATCACCCTGTATACCTAAATACCCACTTCAATACTCCAAAAGAAATTACCCCTGAGGCAAAAATGGCATGTGAAAAACTGGCAAATGCCGGAATTCCACTCGGGAACCAAGCAGTGCTCTTAAACGGCATAAACAATGACAAATATGTTATGAGGCTTTTAAATCAAGAACTTCTAAAAATAAGAGTGAGGCCTTATTATATTTTCCATGCAAAACATGTTGTAGGAACCACTCATTTCAATACTTCTGTGGATGACGGGCTTGAGATAATGGAATATTTGAGAGGTTATACGTCTGGAATGGCTGTCCCTACATATATTGTAAATGCTCCAAACGGACTTGGAAAAACTCCTTTAATGCCTCAA
Source organism: uncultured Ilyobacter sp. (assembly GCA_963668015.2). Lineage (GTDB taxonomy): Bacteria > Fusobacteriota > Fusobacteriia > Fusobacteriales > Fusobacteriaceae > Ilyobacter_A. The sequence goes on from CAXXCR010000027.1 coordinate 47,789, forward strand.
TACTTAGTATCTAGGGGTACCGATTTCATAATGTTCCGTACCTGGGAGGGTAATTTAATAAAATACGAAAACCACCCGTCAAAAGATATAAAAGATCTAATATAAAAAACCCACCGGAATAAATTCCGGTGGGTTTATTTTTTTATTTGGATTTAACTGGCAATTTTCCAGATTTTATCTTTATATTTAAGCTCGGTTCATCCTTATATCTTTTAAGTGCAATTTTCCTTGCATTTTTATATTGATCATCACTTATATACTTTTTCAAGGCTATCTGGCTTTTCAATTTGTTTTTTTTCATACCTGCTTCTACTTTTCCGATTTCATCAAAAAGCTTTGATATATTATTCCAATTTTTTTCGGGATTATCTAGCAATAGTTTCTGAATTTCCAGTTCCATTTTCTTTTTTTCAAGACTCAAAACTTTAGATTTTTTTATGGCTGATTCAACAATATCATGAACCATACCTATATTTTTTTCAGATACCCCAACATTTTTCAAATCATTTGATGTTATCCCGCCTACCATTGTTGTCGCAAAAGCAGAACTTGTAAGAATCAGACTTAAGATAACTGTGGTAAATTTCATAATAAATTTCCTCCTCATATAATGAACTCACTTAAAAGATCCTGTTCACTTATCTCAGACTGCTTTTCAACAAATATCTCATCTTCTAAAAGCTGTTCTAAGTTTATCCTTTTATTCTCCATCGTAAACGAAGACGGAAGCTTACCTGATTTAAGTTCTCCAGGAACCATTATTCCACCCTGACTGTATTTGTCATACACAGGCAAACTAAAAACGCCAACCACAAAAACACTTAAAAACATGGCTTTTAGCCTCTTATTCTTTCTTTTTTCCTCTTCCACCATTCTCATGTATAGGCTAAGCTTAACCTTTTCTTTAGAAGTCATATTACGCTCCTCCCATCATTTTAATGCCTTTATAATAAGATGATTTTACCGTTGATAGTTTCATACTCATAAGTTTGGCGATCTCTCTAAATTTATATCCGTAGATGTCCTTCATTAAAATAATTTTTTTCTCCCTCTGAGCCAAAATTTTGAGTTTTTCCTCTAATAATATGCCTGTATTAAGATTCACATCATCCTCTACCTGAAATATTTCCTCATTCAATTCAAAGTTAATTTTCTTTTTTCTGTAAAAATCATATACTTTGTTAATAGCTATTCTGTAGATCCAGGTGTAAATATTACTTTCTTTTCTGAACTTTTTCATATTTTTGTACACACTAAAGAAAACCTCTTGTGAGATATCTTCTGCATCCTGACGGTTTTTTACCATGCCTAGTATTTTGTTAAAAATTCTGTCAAAATATTCTTCAAATACAACTTCAAATTCCATTTTTTTTCCTTTCAAAGTTTATCAACTTTTAGACTTCATAAAGCTACAAATAGTTTAAAAAAATTAATTTTCCTGAATATATGAGAATTTAAAGCTTTTTTCCTGTTTTGGGTTTAAGTTCATATAAAATGAAATGGATCTATCTGATACCTTTTCATAAGGCAGCTCTGACTGAAGCTCAGTCCAGTTTACCGGAAGATTGTCGTACATAAGTTCAATTTTTATAGCTTCATCTTTATTATTCTTAACAGTATAAGCAACATCTTTTTTATATATTTTTTTTGACAACCTTATACTGTTTTCGATTTCAGACTCTACTCTTACCTCAAAGCTTCTAGCAATACTTATATCCGCTTCTTCACCTTCATTTAGATAGTCCAAAACAGATTCACCCAGGTAATCAATACCATCATAAAAGCTGACTCTTCCCCTGGCCACTACTCTTTTTAAATTATTTTTCAATTTTATATTTATACTTGGGTTCCTACTGTAACTGTTAAATCTGTGCTTATAATATTTTTCATAATCCAAATTACTCTCACTTAACTTTACATACTCTACGCTTGAATTCTTTAAAGTTACAGGTTTTTCAAACTCATACACCATATAGTCACTCCACTTTGAAAATCTCCCAACATTTTCTATAGCTGAAGAATAGGTTTTTGCATCAAACCTAGGATAACCAGAGTTCAAATCTCCAGATATTAATTTTAAATGAACATCGTTAAAATCTTTTCCAGAACTGTTCCTTAGCTCGGTCCAAGTTTCAAAGTTTTTGCTCTCCAGGTCAAATTTATAGCTAAACTGCCAATAAATACCGCTTGTAAGATAACTGGCTTCCAACTCAACAGGTCCTGAAATTCTCTCAGTCTTTATAAGTAAGTTAGGGTACAATAGTGGGGTTTCTGAAAATTTAGGTAGCAATATCTCTTTTTTAGGATCGACTAAAATTTCTCCTCCTAACTTTTCCACAACAATTTGCGGAGATACTGAAAGAAGCTTTACTTCTTCCCTACCTGTGTTATCCAGTATAAATATCTTTTTTCCCACATATCTTTCCAACAATTCATTGGAATTTATGATATCGGAGTTATAGTTCATAGACTTAACATTCACACCTTTCAGACTCAAACTTCCTATGTCAACATATTTTGGAAGCCCATTCAATACTATTTGCTCCGTCTCATTCCCTATCTCCATATATCTATTTTCCCTTATTAGAGTGCTGTTATTTGAATATACAGAAATCCAAGTATCTTTTATATCTTCCTCAAAACTCTCATATGCAAAAGCAGCTATAAAAATAAAAAAATACGCAAGTACACTGTTTTTCTTCACAAAATCCTCTCCTTATATGAGGTCCTCTTCTATCATCCTCTTCAATTCTTCTAGTATCTCCTCTTCCTTTACAGTCTTTATAACTTTCCCCTTTTTAAATAAGACTCCCACATTTTTCCCGCCTGCAACACCGTAGTCAGCTTCTTTGGCTTCGCCTGGACCATTTACAACACAACCCATAACAGCTATCTTGACTCTTTTGTCCAGACCAGAGAACTCCTTTTCCACTTTTTTGGCAAGATTGATCAAGTCTATCTCTGTTCTGCCGCAAGTCGGACATGAAATTATCTCCGCAGAATCACTTCTTATGTCCAAAACCTTTAGTATCTCTCTGGCCACATATATCTCCTCAACAGGATCTTCTGTGAGAGAGACCCTTATCGTATCCCCTATATCGTCAAGTAGAAGACTCCCTATTCCTATTGCAGATTTTATACTGCCCTGAAAAGCCGTCCCTGCCTCTGTCACTCCAAGATGAAGTGGATAATCTACCTTGCTGCTTATCATTTTATAAGCATCCCTCATCATCCTTACATTGCTGGATTTTAAAGATACCACAATATCCTTAAAGCCAAATTTTTCCAATAGCCTTATATGATACATTGCGCTGTCAACTAAGGCTTCCGGGCATACCTTCCCGTATTTTTCCAGTATCCCTTTTTCCAATGATCCCCCGTTAACTCCTATTCTTATAGGAACATTGTACTCTTTGGCCTTGTCCACAACCTTTTTTATATTCTCTTCAGAACCAATATTTCCTGGATTTATCCTGAGTTTATCGATGCCGTTTTCTATTGACTTTATAGCCAGTTTATAATCAAAGTGTATATCTGCAACAAGTGGTATATCTATAATTTTTTTTATCTCTGCCACAGCTTCTGCAGCCTTTTCACTGTTTACAGTCACTCTGACTACTTGACACCCAGCCTCTTCCAGACTTTTTATCTGCTTTACAGTAGCTTCAACATCTGCTGTATCAGTATTCGTCATCGATTGGATAACTACGTCATCACTGCCTCCTATATATAAATTTCCTACCTTTACTCTTCTTGTACTTAAGGGCATATTCGTCTCTCCTTATGCTAATTCTAATATATACATTATACCGAATTTTTTCAATATATACAAGAAAAAGGAGCTTAAGCGCTCCTTTACCTTCTATACTTAATAGGGTTTTGAGGAACCCCATTTTTTCTTATTTCATAATGCAGATGTGGTCCGGTAACCCTACCCGTTTTACCTGTCCTACCTATTAAATCGCCTTTTTTTACATACTGCCCAGACTTAACATATATTTTGTTCAAATGGGCCATTCTGGTCTGATAACCATTTTTATGCTTTAAAATTATTATCTTCCCGTATCCTCCCAGCCATCCCGCAGTGGAAACCCTACCGCTTTCAGGAGCGTATAGTGGATCGCCTACGGCAGCTCTCAGGTCTACACCCTTATGATATATTGTCCTCTTTAAAACCGGATGAAACCTTGTTCCAAACGGGCTGGTAACTCCCCTCCACTTAATAGGCCACTTAAATGCAAAAGCTCCAGAGGCAGCCTTCCTGGATGAAGTCCTCACTTTTTTGAGGTTTGGATTTTTTACGAAAAGTTTTTGACCTACTTTCAGGCTGCTGTTATTCAATCCGTTTACAGCCATTAGGTCGTTTATTTTAACCCCGTATTTCCCGGATATTTTACTCAGTGAGTCTCCCTTTCTAACTGTATAGAAAACCCCATTAACACTTGGATAAATAAGCTTTTGTCCTGCTATTATCCTGCCATTTTTCACATTTGGATTGTTGGCAACCAGTATGTTGAAGTCTACTCCCAAATTCTTTGCTATCTTATACAGTGAGTCACCTTTTTTTACTACATACTCTTTCATCTTAGGTTTAATTTCAGAAATAACTTTCTCAGATTTTTCAGCCAGAGCTCCATTTGCAGATTCAGATTCTTCTTTTTTAGAAAAATCATACTCTTTTTCAATTGTAACAAAATTCGAGTCCAACACCTGAAGTCCACCGTTTGTTATTTCAGATTCCTCATAATAATCTGTAAACTTTGAAAGTTCCACAACCTCTGCCTTGCTTATATTAAAAGCTTTACTAAACATTAAAAAACTTAGAAGAATTGATGTTAATAAAAAGATTTTTAGACCTCTTTTTTTCACTTAGTATCTCCCCCTAAAAAAACTCCTAAAAGCTCATTATTTGACCTGCTCTTTTTGATCGCGTCTATAAGCATTTTAGCAGCTCCTACTTTATCATATTTAGCAAGTTCCCTTCTTATGTTCCATATTGCTTCGAGTTTTTTAGGTTCTATTAAAAGTTCTTCTTTTCTTGTTCCAGACTTTTGAATATCTATCGCAGGATATATTCTAAGCTCTGCAAGGTTTCTGTCAAGGTGTATGTCCATATTACCGGTTCCCTTAAATTCCTCGTATATAACATCATCCATTTTACTACCAGTATCTATAAGTGCTGTGGCTATTATTGTAAGACTTCCGCCATCTTTTATATTCCTTGCAGCTCCAAAAAACTTTTTAGGATGATAAAGTGCCATCGGATCTATCCCTCCGGAAATAAGCTTCCCGCTTGAAGGTATAACGATATTGTAGGCTCTCGCCAACCTAGTCAAACTGTCCATAAGTATAAGCACGTTGTGACCATCCTCCAGCCTTCTCTTCGCCGTTTCCAGTACACTTTCAGTTACCTTAATATGATTTTTAGGATCCTCATCGAAGGTTGACGCAAATACCTTGGCTCCTTTAACTGACTCTTTTATGTCGGTAACCTCTTCAGGTCTCTCGTCTATCAAAAGTATCCATACTTCCACATCGCTGTCGTTCTTCAATATACTGTTAGCTATGTGACTTATTAACATAGTCTTACCGGCCTTTGGCGGCGCTACTATAAGTCCACGCTGACCCATACCTATTGGAGATATCAAATCAATTATTCTACCTGATATATTTTTGCTAAAATCATGCGATTCTAATATGACCTGATCCATAGGATACGCAGGCACAAGTTCATCAAAAGGAACCCTCGCTTGAGCTTTTTCCAAGCTTTCAGCATTTACTGAAAATAGCTTCTTTAAAGCATAGTTTCTTTCAGTTTCACTGGGCTCTCTTACCTCTCCAATTACCTGATCCCCTTTTCTCAGCAAAAATTTCCTTATTTGAGATGCCGAAACATATATATCCTTTTCAACACTTGTTTTTCTAAGAAAACCATACCCATCAGAAAGTATGTCAAGCTCTCCCCAAGCGATACTTTCACCGTATTTTTGATTATAAATATTTTCTATAATATCTACAAGTTCATCTTTTTTATATTTAGTGTAATTCTCGATCTCTAAAACTCTTGCGACTTCTTTCAATTCCTTTAAAAGTAGGCTTCCCAATTTTTCCATATTCAAAACTCCATTATCTTTTTATATATAGTATATACATCGATACTAGATAAACGATACCTATAATAAAAGAATCATATTTCACTTTCTTTTTATTAAACAAAATCCCCACCATAAAACAAAGCAATATCAACATTGAAAAACATGCTGAAATTATATGAAAATCACCTAATTTATCATAAATAGGTCCTTTAATGTAAAACAGGTCTGTAAAAAATATTATGGAAACGTTGAACACGTTGCTTCCCAAAATATTCCCTGCAGCCATATTATATGATCCTATCCTAACTGCATGTATAGAAACCGTCAGTTCAGGTAAGGATGTGGCAAGTGCCAAAAGGATTACCCCTACAAAGCTCTCGCCAAGGCTTATGCCAAAAATAGGCGTTCCAGCTATCTTGTCACCCAAGAAACTTAAACAAACCCCTGATAAAACTACCAAGATAGAACTCTTTAAAAATCCTAACTTTGCCTGCTCATAGGTGAGCTTAGGCTTATCCTCTACTACTACTTCTTCTTCAACAACTAAAACATCCTCCATATATTCATGTTCGTATGTGTAAATTAATTTTATGGATATAAAATAGGTCATAAATATAAGTAAAGACGCTATATTTAGTTGTAATATATTCAAATTATTAACTGCATAGCCTATTAAAAATATAATAGTTAAAAGAATTGAAAAAAAGGCAGTTACAAAATTTTTATGACTTATTGACGAGGAAAAAGAAATTTTCTTTACTACAAAAACATCTAAAATAAATATTATAAAAATATTAAAAAGGTTGCTTCCAAAAACATTCGATACAGCCATATCCGGATTCCCCATAACAGTAGCACTTATACTTGTAATAAGTTCCGGAAGTGATGTAATAGAAGCAAGTAGTATAACACCTATCCAAGACTTTTCAAACCCCTTTATATCACCTATTGCATCTCCATATATACTAAGTTTTTTACCAGAAAAAACAATTATTGCTGCAAAAAAAATAAAAAGTAACAAGTAAGGCATTACATTCTCCCCAATTCTAAATACGTTTTAATTCCTGATATAAATCCCCTTGCATTAAAAGGTTTTGTTATAAATCCATCCGCTCCAGCATCGAAGGAATTCTTTTTATCCTGTGCTGAAAGCTTTGCAGAAAACATTATGATAGGTATTTCCTGCATTTTTTCTAATTTTCTCATTCTTCTACAGACTTCTACACCATCTATTTCAGGCATCATTATGTCCAGTATTACAAGATCAGGTGTATCTGCATCCAATATCCCCAATGCTTCTTTCCCTCCATATGCTTTCAGTACATCATAGGATTCGGATTTTAAAAGCATTTCTATAACTTCTACTACATCAGCTTCATCGTCAACAATTAATATCTTTTTCAAGGAACTCACCTCTAAATACATGATAGTTTATTTTTTTATATAAAACAGTTTGACCTCACCAGGTTTCAATCCATATTCCAAAGAATCCGGTATAAAGTCCATTCTGTGACTGTGAGAAATATCCTGTACTTCGAATCCACCCATAATGTCATAAAAATTATCAACATAAGCAAATTCAAATTCTGTATCACTTTTATTAATTATTAAGAATACTTTTTCACTTCCATCTCTGCTCTCTTTTGAAAAAGCAAACAAATTTTCATTTTTTAAATCATACTTCTCTATTATATTGTCCTCTTGCAAAATCTTGTATTTGCATTTAATTTCATTTATTCTGGCTATCTCATATGAGAGGTTATACCTCTTCTCTTCCCACCAACTAGGATTTGTCTTTACAACATCTATTTTTCTTGTAAATCCATACTCAAATCCAACCGTTATGGCTATACTGGAACAGAAATATGCCTCAAATGCATATTTTGAAATTGCCAATGCACTGTTTCCATTAACTTCTGCAGCATATCTTTCTGTGTCGTGATTTTCTGGAAAGGTTAATGATTGAAATTCCCAAGCCCACCTATTATAGTCTCTCAGAAACCAATTTTCCTCAAAATCCCACCATTTTAAGCTGTTCATTATATAATCAAATCCAGACCTTGCCACTTCCTGTAGTTCTTCTACACTGCATCCGAGGGTTTCACCCAAAAATACCACATCGGGATATTCCCTTTTCACATTCTCTATAAGATACTGCCATAGCTCTTTTGGCACATGATAAGCAGCGTCACACCTGAAGCCCCTGAGACCAAGTTTACAGTAGTGTAGAACTACCTGCAGCCAGTAATCCCAAAGCTCTTTTCTGTCTGGTGAATCTTCATTGTCAATTTCAGCAAGATCAGACCAGGTCACCCATTTACCTTTGTGGTAGGCACCTGGATGCTTTATGTTTCCTTTACTGTCCTTGATATACCATTCCGGCTTTTCTTTTACCAGAGGGCAGTCTATAGCCGTATGATTTATAACTAGATCCATCATTATTTTCAAGCCTCTTTTATCCGCTTCCTCACACACTTTTTGCAGGAGCCTGTTCCCTCTATCTCTTTGAGATTCTGGATCTTCAAAGTCATATTCTCCAGTCACATAGAGTGGATGGTAGAGGTAATAATCTTTCACCGAATAGTCTGATCCTGAAAAACCAGGATAGGTCAAAGGATTTACATACACCCAGTCAAAATTCATAGCTTTTATCCTATCAAAGTGATCTACCCATTTTTTCATACAACCTATAAGTTTGGGATAGAGATTGTATACCTTTATTCCTCTATTCATAAGGACACCCTCCATTTTATGAGATGATCTTAGTAATAATTATATTTTTCAAAATCTAATTTGTAAAGGCTAAAAAACTTATTTTAATAGTTCTCCGTATATAGTCCACGTTTTACCTTCAGTTATCTTTACATCTACAAATTTACCTGATAAATCTATATTTCCTTTAAAAAGAACTATTTTATTGGTGCTTGTTCTGCCGCTTAACATATCCTTGTTCTTTTTACTGCTGCCTTCCACTAAAACCTTAACGGTTTTCCCCACATAAGTCTCACTTATTTTTTTCGCTATTCCATTCTGAACAGCTATAAGTCTTTGAAGCCTGTCGCTTTTAACCTCATCTTCTATATGATCCGCCATCTCAGCTGCCTTTGTCCCCTTTCTAATGGAGTACATAAACATAAAGGCATTGTCATACTCTGATTTTTTAACCACATCCAAAGTATCTTCAAAGTTAGCCTCAGTCTCACCAGGGAAACCTACTATGATGTCTGCTGTAATGGCTGCTCCATCAACCTTTGTCTTTATTTTTTCAACCAAGTCCAGGTACTGCTCCTTTGTGTAACCCCTGTTCATTTTTTTAAGCACTTCAGAAGAACCAGCCTGCAGAGGTATATGCAGACTTCTGGCTATTTTGTCATTTTCGGCTATTATATCTATTACTTCATCAGTAAAGTCCCTAGGGTGAGGTGATAGAAACCTAACCCAAAACTCTCCTGGTATTTCACAAATTTTTCTCAAAAGATTGGCGAAACTGTTTTCCCCTCCAAGATCTTTCCCGTAAGAGTTTACGTTTTGCCCCAAAAGCACTATTTCCTTGTATCCCTTTTCCACGTAGTCTTTTATCTCTTCTACCAGTTCATCCATGGGAACTGATCTTTCCCTCCCACGTACATAAGGCACTATACAATATGTACAGAAATTATTGCACCCATAAGTTATTGATATCGTTGCTGTTCTGCCGTTATCAAATTCCGCATCTATCCTAGGCGGCAGATCGTCTTCATTATCTATTAAAATTACGTGTTTTAAGTCTTCTGATTCTATCTTTGTTATTATCTCAGGTATCTTAGAAATATTTTGATTACCCATAACGATGTCTACATGTCTCACTTTTTTCGCCAGTTCCTCACCCTGTTCTTGGGCAAAACAACCAGTTACACCTATTATCATATTACCGTTTTTCTTTTTCTTAATGGATTTTAATTGTCCCAGTTTACCGTATACCTTGCTAGCTGCACCTTCCCTCACTGTACAAGTATTTAAAAATACAGCATCTGCATCATTTATATCATCAACTATTTCATACTTCATGTCCTGTAGAAGTTTTTTTAGTTTTGCACTTTCGTTCACATTCATCTGGCAGCCATATGTTATAATTGTTGCCTTTTTACTCATTACTCCTCCTCGTTTATTCCCATTACATTTTACAAATAGCGTATTTAAAATTATAACATACATTGATAAACTTATCAATGTATGTTATAAGTAAATTCAAGAGAGTTCTATTTAAATATTTCACCAGCTTCCAGATACCATAAAAGCAGATCTAAGTGATCCATTGGTATCTCTATTTTACCAGAATAATCAATCATCTTTTTCTCTATTTCCATATATCTTTTTCTGGTAATGGTCTTTGGAACCTCTTCAATCACTCCCAGCCTCACCAGATTCTTCAGTATATGCCTGTCAAGTATGGCTATCTCGTCTCCAAACCCAATATTCCTCAAAAAATGGCTGGCTTCCTTGTACCCTATCCCACGTATATTTTGCACAAGCCACTCACGCTTTTCATTAGGGTCACCCAGGGAGTTGATTATCTGTTTGGCTGCTATTACACCATCACTATTTGACATTTTACCCCTGAGGAGCACCAGATTTTTCGCCTTATTATTCTTAAATCTCACTACATTTAAATGCTCGACTATATCCTCTTCGCTTCCTTCAAGCAGCAAAAAATCATCCCTGAGTTTGCTTATTGCACTCCAGGCATTTTTTGCCTTGGATTGTGGTGTTAGAACACAAAATGCAAGTTCTACGTATATGTCCATATCATTTCCTCTGAGCCACATATTTTTAAAGTCATCCAGTCTCTTTTCAATGCTGTCTTTCATCTCATCATATATAATTTTTACTTCACTGAAAAAATCCTCTTTGTATTCCAATGCAATCTCCCCTTTTTTTCCATATTTTAACATAAATAGTGTTGATTCGGGAGGATATTTACAAAATAATTTAAATAGAATATATTATAGTGATCAGGGCACACACTTGATTTGTTCCAGTTGAAATATTTTATGCAAATATTTTCACACAAAATCACTTGAATTCGCTCAAGTCAATACTTAAATTTGTTAAAAGAAATTACTAAATTTATCTAAAATATCTTTTGGACACAGAGTTTCGCAGAGCTTTAAAACAAGAGCCGCACAGAGAATATATTCAAAGTCAAAAACATCTTTTGTTGCAAATCACACAAACCTTGTTAATTATTTAAAAGCTTAAAAACTAGAGGTTTCTGTTCATTCTACGCGAAACTCAATCTTTTCCTCCGTGCAATTCTGTGACCAAGGTTTTAATTTTCTATTAGTGTTTATTCGTGCGATTCGTGACTAAAAAAAGTTTTTATTTACTTGCAAGAAAATCAATGTTTTTTAATAATATTTAACCCTAAGCAGGAGGTCCACTATGAAAAAAATAATTTGGAATTCCATAATCCCATTTATACTGGGGCTCACAATTTTTGCCGCTCTTATACTTTTTAATCAGCTGAATCAGCTAGCCATTTCATCTGAAAAAATCATCCCAATGGGATTTTATGTATCCTGGAGCATATTTATTTTAATAGGTTTTTTCACATTTGTTCCCGTAATAAAGCTTGCAGTGCTCCCTAGACCTTTAAAACGTCCAAGCACTGACTGGGATCCAGAAAAAAAGAGGGCTTTTTATTTTACTTATAAAAAGAGGGTTTTAGCAGTTTCTAAAAAGAAAAGTTCTCCATACAAACATGTAGTACCCGAACAAGTCTTTAAAAATTTACACAATGCTAACAGCATGGGAACAATTAAAGAGTCACTAAAAGAGTTCGAGTCCCATATAGACAGCAGGGCTGACAAACTTATAAGAGACTATGCCGGAGCAGTTTTCGCCTCCACAGCCATATCTCAAAACGGAAGCCTTGATGCTGTATTTGTGTTAAAACTGCAAATAGAGCTTCTTTGGAAACTGGCACACCTGTATAATCAAAAACCCGGCATTAAAAATTTACTAAACCTCTATGTCCAGGTTTTTGCAAATGTACTTGCCAGTGTTGGAGTAGCTGAAATACCCGTGGAAGAGGTGGTTTCTTCTCTCATGGGAAAAACATTTACCTCTATGTCCAATATGCCTATCATCTCTTCTATCGGCGGAAAAATAGGAGACAGCATATTTGAGGGAACTGTAAACGCCCTTCTCTCTCTAAGAGTTGGCTTGGTGGCAAAAGATTACTGTAAGGTGTCCGCTGAATTTGACCCACAAGCTTCCAGGATTAGCAGCAGGAAAAATTCACTTAAAATGATAAACGACATCAAATACAAGGATACAATTTCAAAACTTGTAAAAGGAAAGAGTGGGGCCAATGTTTAAAAAAATAGGGATTAAAATAAATACAATAGGGAAAAATTTAGGTGATCTTACTAAAGAGGGGATAGAAGATAAGGATATAAAAAATCTGCTGCTTTCGCATGTTGAAAAAATCGAACTACTGCAGGAAGAAATAGAAGCTCTAAACAAAGCTTTTGAGACTTTCTATAAAAAAACCAGGGTGCTGATTATCTTAAATTCCATCCTATTTTTAATAGTTGTATCTTTAGTTTCCTTTATTTTTATAAATAAATAAAATTAAAACTTCTATTTTTAATCTAATTAATAATAAAAACGGCTGGGATATAAAATTCCAGCCGTTTTTATTATTAGCCAAACACTACTACTACTTCAGAACCCCATCAAGGGCCAGCTCTATCATCGCTTTAAAAGTCGTCTGTCTTTCTTCTGAACTGGTTTCTTCACCAGTAACCAAAGAATCTGAAATTGTGAGAATACTCAATGCTTTTACCCCGTGTTTAGCTGCTATGGTGTATAAACCTGCAGTTTCCATCTCCACACATAAAACTCCGAATGCAGCCCACTTTTTATATGCTTCAAATTCATCGTTATAAAACTCATCAGACGTTAACACATTCCCAACTTTAGGTTCTATGCCTTTTTTCTTGGCAACTTCATATACCCTCATAAGCGTTCCAAAATCTGCACTAGGGGCATAATCTGCACCGTTAAACCTATGCTTGTTTATCCCGGAGTTTGTAGAAGCTGACATAGCAAGAACTATATCCCTGAACTTTAAGTCTTCCTGATAAGAACCTGCAGATCCAACTCTTATCAAAGTTTTTACTCCATACTCCCTTACGAGTTCATTGACATATATTAATATAGATGGAATTCCCATTCCTGTTCCCTGCACCGATATACTATGCCCTTTATATTTCCCTGTATAACCGTACATACCCCTAATTTTATTATAACAAATAACCTCTTCTAAGAAAGTTTCAGCAATCCATTTTGCCCTGAGAGGATCCCCTGGCAGAAGCACAATTTCCGCTATATCCCCTTTATTTGCACCGATATGCACACTCATATGATTCTCCCCTCCATTAGATTTTTTAAAACTGACAAAGCTTTTCAACTATACTCACTATAAATTCACAAAAACTTTCCGCACTATATGAGGATCTTTCTGCATCTGCTTTAAATGTTCCATCCACAGTCACTTGATGAGAATTACACGACATCCCCAATACACCCATGCCTAAATAATTTGCCACTATTGCTTCTGGAACTATTGATACCCCCACTGAATCTGCACCCAAAATGGAAAAAGCATTGAGTTCTGCTGGAGTTTGTCTTGAGGGACCTGCAACTCCTAAATACACTCCCTGTTCGTATTTCAGCCCTAAATCATCGGCACATTTTCTTGCAATATCAATGAATTCCTTTTTATAAACCTCTCCCGTATCAGGAAATTTCAAATCAAATTTTTCATCATTACAACCTATCAAAGGATCTGTCCCCATAAAATTTATGTGATCTTCTATGATCATAAGAGTTCCATCTTTAAATTTTTCATTTATTCCTGTGGAGCAGTTTCCAAGTATCAATTTTTCTATCCCCAACTGCTTCATAACATATATCGGATAGACCACTTCCTGGGCCGAATATCCTTCATACAGATGAAAATTACTTTGAATAACTATGATTTCTACATCTCCTAGTTTACCAAACACCACATCTCCGCGGTGATCCGGAACTGTGAGCATTGAAAAATTAGGTATGTCCATGTAGTCGACTTCAATTTTTTCGTCCATTTTCTCTACCAAATCACAGGTGCCGTAATCCAGTACTATACCTATTTTTGCTTGTGGGTTTGCTGCCCTAACTAGGTATTCCACCGTTTCATTTATATGCTCATACATTTTTAACCTCCGCTTATATTTTTATTAGAAAAAACAAATCTAAATTTATAATTTAATATATGATAAAATACTATTTTCCCTTCTTAAAACTATATTTCAATATAAAATATAATCTGTATCGGCCTTTTATTTTCTCAAAAAAAGAAAAAAGCCACTAAAGTATAGTGGCTCAACTGAAATTAGTTTAAGATACTTTCAGAATTTAGAAATCAGCATTCCTATCTCCGTAATCTTGGAATAATCTATATTCAGTAGGTCTTGATAATCTTTCTGCACCTTCATCTGTAGTCATTGTGCTTGTACATGCTGCAAGACCTAAAACTATCAACAACATCAATGCTAAACGTTTCATTGTTCTCCCTCCCCATCTATAATAAACTAATTGCGACATATACCCATTTATTCACCGGCAGCATATTTAATTTTACTTAACCATATTATACTCGATAATAACAACCCAACCGGTGTTTTTCATCCCTTTATACCGTCATTTTTATGAAACCTGTCACCGGTTTTAAAGGTGACAGGATTTTAAGATTAAGTAGCTACTTAATGATTATCAAAATGTAGATTCACTTAATATTAGAAATCAGCATTCCTATCTCCGTAATCTTGGAATAATCTATATTCAGTAGGTCTTGATAATCTTTCTGCACCTTCATCTGTAGTCATTGTGCTTGTACATGCTGCAAGACCTAAAACTATCAATAACATCAATGCTAAACGTTTCATAATTCTCCCTCCTAACTTCTTATGATCATTGCGATACATAATAATTCTCTACAGACCCTCTCTATAAATTAATTTTTTTTATACTTTCTTCTACTTATAGTATACTCGATAGAAATAATTGCTATTTGCCTTTTTTTGTAAAAAATCCACCTATACTCTTTTTCCCCCTTTATTTTCAAGGATTGTAAACATCATAAACATTTCGATTAATAAAATTAATTTTTTTTAAAATTGTTTACAGGTAAACTATTTTAAAAAATTACTGATTTTACTTAATCTTTATTTGAAAATCCTAACTCCATTAAAAAAATTCCGTTAACGAGCTAATAATTTGTCTATATAAAAAATAAAAAAGCAGCTTTCGCTGCTTATTCATGGCTCTTTATTAAAACAAAAGTTACATCATCTGTCTGTTCATTGCCTTCTCTAAATTGGTTTACCCTCTTCAAAATCTCTTCTTTTATCTCCTGTGCTCCTTTATCCTTATTTTCAAGGATAAGCTCTTTTATTCTATCTATACCAAAAAGTTCTTTCTGGCTATTTTCCGCTTCGCTTATACCATCAGTATAATAAAGAAGTATGTCACCTTTTTCAACTTTTAATTCACCGAGTTTATAGCTATAAGTATCCAAAAACCCTATTGCCACACCCTTTACAGTTTCCTCTATTACCCTGTTTTCCTTAGCTTTGTAGACTAATAAAGGGTTGTGACCTGCATTGGAATAATAAAGAGTCCTCTCAGAATGATCATAGTGGCTGTAAAAAAGAGTCACGAACATATCATTATTGATATCCGGATATATTATGTCATTCAAGTCGGTAAGCACCTGCGAAGGCACTGCATCCTTATAACTCAAAGTTTTCAATACCGCTTTTATAAGTGCCATTAAAAATGCTGCCGGAACTCCTTTTCCACTTACATCACCAATTGTAACAAAAAACTTTTCCCCGTCAATCTTACCGTAATCGTAATAGTCCCCACCGATCTCTTTTGCCGGCTCAAAATAATTTGCAATTTCCAATCCAAAAACAGAGTCTATATTCGTCGGAAGCAGATTTTTTTGGATATCCGCAGCAATGGATACCTCTTTATCTAGCCTCTCTTTTATCAGCAGTTCAGAATACATCTTCGCATTATTTATAGCTATCGCCACTTGTATTCCCAAAGCGGATATAGTTTCTTCATCATTGGTAAAATTATTTCTCTCATCTTCTACTATATATATTACACCCAGCTCTTTACCCTTTACGTTGAGCTCGGAAATAATAACCTTTTCCCCATCCTCTTTTACACTGGAAGCCAGCTTTTCATAGATCTCCCTATATTCATCTCTTTTCATATTTTCTTTTTCATTATAAGGAAGAATAACGGGCTTTTCAAAGTTTATAAACCCCTTTGCTATCTTATTCACCAAGACTCCGTTTTCCCACAAACACAGTGAAATTTTCTTAGCTCCGGTAAGAACAAAATAGGCGTCCAAAATAATTGATATTATTTTATCCAGGTCTATCACCGAAAGAACAGTTTTTGATATTGCATTAAGGTTGGAAAGATTGGCAACCCTTTTTTCCAAAACAGAGTTGGCATACTCTAGCTCTGTGGATTTTGCTAAAAGCGAGTTGTAAGTTATGTCCAGTTCGGTCTTATAAGAATTTATTTCATCCATGGATTTTTTCAACTCTTTCTCCTGACCGACTATACTTTTTAAAGTAAGCTCGTACTCATCTTTCAGTTCGTCCCTTATATTCTCCAGTAGCTCTCTATCCCTTATTTTTTCGATTATATCTTGCATCTCGTTTAAATAGTGCGCTTCCTGCTTTTTTAAAACAGTATAGAAGCTCGCTAAAACTAAAATAACTAAAAGAAAAAAGTATACAGCCATACAACTCCTCCAAACTACATATTTAAAAAACCTTTATTTTACTCACCAAACTGGGCTTTTATTTCCATTTCAAGCTGATAAATATCAAACGGCTTTGGTATAAAGCCCTGTATGCTTACACCTAGATTTTCAACAACACTTTTCATGTTTGAAAATGCAGTAAGCATAAAAACCGGAACATCCTTATTTATTTCCCTTATCTTTTGTATAGCTTCCAGACCGTTCATCTGTGGCAGTTGTATGTCAAGTATTATGAGGTCTATATTTTCTCTTTTTAGTACCTCTATACCCTTTATAGCTCTTTCAGCCTCTATACATTCATACCCGATATCAGTCAAAAATTCATTTAGCAAAAATCTTATACTAGGCTCATCATCAATTACCAGTATCCTTTTCTTACTCATTATCCTCCCCCAAATTTTTAATTTTTTTTGCTACATCCTCAGGAACACACTCTTTCAACTCTTCTAAGCTGGCTTTTTTAACCATTTTTACCGACTTAAATCTTTTAATCAGTGCTTCCTTCCTCTTAGGCCCTATCCCGGGAATACTATCAAGCTCACTCTTTATAACCCTTTTAGACCTTAATTTTCTGTGGTAGCTAACCCCAAACCTGTGTGCCTCATCTCTAAGCCTCTGTAGTATTTTCAGCGACTCCGCAGATTCATCAAAAATATACGGGATTGATTCTCCGAGCTTGAATATTTCCTCTTCTCTTTTTGCAATACTAATTATATCTAAAAATTTTTCTTTTTTCAATTTTTTAAGAACTTTTCCTGCACTTCCAAGTTGTCCCAAACCACCATCTACAAGTATCAAGTCAGGTAGTTCCACCTCTTCAAGCTTGCTATACCTTCGCTCGAGTACCTCCTCCATCATTGCAAAGTCATCTGGAGTGTCTTTCAACATTATTTTAAATTTCCTATAATTTTTCTTGGAAAGTTTCCCCTCCAAAGCCACAGACATAGATGCAACCGCATCCTTACCCTGAATATTGGATATGTCAAAACACTCTATTCTTCTGGGATATTTTTTCAATTCTAGAATATCGTGCAGATTTATAAGTCCTTGCTCAAGTATATGCTTTTGGTTAAAGTAGTTGTCCATATCCCTTTTTAAGTTCAGATGCCCCATCTCCAGGAGTTCTTTTCTCCGACTCTTTATACTTGGAAAATAAACATTTATCTTTATCCCGGATTTTTTGTCCAGCCATCCCTTTATAAGGTCCTGCTCGTCAGAATATTTTGCATCAAAAATTATGTTTTTCGGTATAAGGTTTTTAGAATAGAATGCTGTAACAATATCTTCAAATATATTTTCAGTTACCGAGTCATCTAGCTTCATGGTAGAAGATATCTTAGCCACTATCTTGCCTTCCCTTACGTTTAGAACACAAATGAAAAGTACGTTTGACTCCACCCCGAAAAGAAAAAGGTCCTCATCTATATCGATTGTATTTTCAGCCACCTGTCTTTTTACGGCTCTTTCTATTTCACGTATCTGCTCTCTATAGATTATCGCCCTTTCAAAGTTCATATTCTTGCTTGTTGTTTCCATCTTATCTTTTAATTGTTTTAAAAGATCCTCAGTATCCCCTTTTAAAAATTTTTTGGCATCCTGGACATTCTGACTGTATTCTTGCTGTATATTCTTATAAACACAGGGACCTGTACATATCCCCATATAATACTTCAAGCAGGGTTTATCATATTTTTTATCCATATCCCGATTGCAGTCCCTTATTTTGAAAATCTTCATTATATTTTTTAAAAGATGCTGGGCACCGGCTGGGTATGGCCCGAAATACTCCCCGATTTTATCGTTTAAAGACTTTGTACTTCTCACAATGGATATCTTCGGAAAATCCTCCTTGCTTATTTTTATGTATGGATAGGTCTTGTGGTCCTTCAGGTTTATATTGTATTTAGGTTTATGTTTTTTTATCAGGTTGTTTTCAAGTACAAGGGCATCCAATTCAGAGTTGCATATTATATACTCTATGCTTTCTATATTTTTAACCAGTTCTTTTGTCTTTTCATCGATATGATCTTTTAAAAAATAAGAACTCACTCTTTTTCTTAGGTTCTTTGCCTTACCTATGTAGATTATCTTGCCTTCCTGTTTCATCAGGTAAACCCCCGAATTAACAGGTATGTCCTCAAATTTTATTTTTTTCATAAAATCCGCCTATTTTTCTATGCCCCAGTGCCTTCCTTGCTCCCTGTGGCTTACGGTTACATGTAGGTTATTGTGCTTTGAAAAGCTCTCTGACAATTTATTTGCAAAAATAACCGATCTGTGTTTTCCACCGCTGCAGCCTATCCCTATTGCCAGCTGAGCCTTCCCCTCTTTTATAAACTTAGGTATTAAAAATACTATAATATCTTCCAGCTTGCTGTAGAATTCCCTTGTTTCATCAAATCCCAGCACATAATCTTGAACTTTTTTGTCAAATCCGGTTTTCTCTCTCAGATCATCCAAATAATAAGGGTTGGGAAGAAATCTCACATCAAACATCATATCCAGGTCTATTGGGATTCCATACTTAAATCCAAAAGATATAAATGAAACTGTTATCTCTTTCAATTTAGATTCCCCGTGAATCTGCTTTATTCTGGCAACCAGCCCTTTTTCATTTACTGTACTGGTGTCTATTATGTAACTGGCTTTTTCTCTTATGCCCTGCAGGGTCTTTCTTTCCTCTTCTATATTTTGAATAAGTGAAGAGGTTTTAGAAAACGGATGCCTCCTCCTTGTGAGGTTAAATCTGTTTAGGAGTATGTCATCCCTGGCATCTAAAAATATTATTTTAAAGTTTATCCCTAGAAGTTCCAGGTTTTTCACCAAATCTTCAAACTCCTCCGGTTTTTCGAAAGATCTGGTATCAATAACAAATGCCATTTTTTTCAATTTTCTGTCTTCCTTCATATTCAAGTCCAAAAAACTACTCAAAAGGTAGCAGGGAAAATTGTCAATTGTAAAGTAATCCAAATCTTCAAAATACCTCAATGCAGTGGATTTACCGGCACCACTCATACCGGTTATTATAATCAGCTCAAATCCATTCATAGCTCCCCCTATTTCAAAAAGCACAATATAAATATAATGGCGGAAAATTCCGCCATTACTTACATCCTATCTACAGTTCTAATCCCAAGAAGTTCTAAAGCCTGCTTAAGTACAAAAGCAGTTCTTTCAGCAATAAGTAATCTTGAGTATAAAATCTCATCTTTTTCTTTTAAAATTGGTAGTGCATTATAGAAAGTGTTAAATTTCTTAGCAAGTTCAAACAAATAATCTGTTATCAGATTTGGCTTGTTTGTGTCTGCTGCTTTTAAAACAGCATTTGGGAATTGATTCAAGAATAGTACCAAAGATTTTTCCTGATTTTCAGTTAGGAATACCTGGGTATCCTCTCTTAAGGCTTTCCCCTCTTCAGTTGCCTTTCTCATAATAGAGCTTATTCTGGCGTAAGTATATTGCAGGTAAGGCGCTGTATTCCCCTCAAAACTAAGTATTTTGTCCCACTCAAATATAATCGGACTCTGTCTGTTCTGAGATAGGTCCGCATATTTTATGGCTCCTATTCCTACAGCTTCAGCTATACTCTCTTTTTCCTCAGCAGAAAGTCCTGGGTTTTTCTCTTCTACTATTTCCAGTGCTCTCTTTTTCCCCTCGTCTAAGAGTTGTTCCAGTCTTATGACGTTCCCTTTTCTAGTGGAAAAAATTCCATCTGCAAATCTCATTATACCGAACCAAACATGCTCTTTTTCAACATCCCATCCAAGCATATCTGTTATCTTAAAGAACTGCCTGAAGTGGTCCTGCTGTCTTTCGTCAGTTACATATATTATCTTATTAAGGTTATAGTTCTCTTTTCTGTACTTAACTGTGGCTATATCGGAAGTTGCATACAAAAAGGCCCCATCCTTTTTTTGTACTATGCAAGGGTGCAGCTTATCCTCTTCCTGGAAGAACACTACTTGGGCTCCCTGGTCTTCACGTGCTATCTCTTTTTCCTTTAAAAGCCCCACAACTCCCGGCATCATATCATGGTAAAATGATTCACCGTAGTAGGTATCAAATTCCACGTCCAACCTTTTGTATACTTTACCGTACTCCTCAAGTGAAACCTGTATAAACTCTTCCCAAAGTTTATAGTTCTCCTCATCACCATCGTGAAGTTTTTTCAGCTCTGCTCTGGCCTGATCTTCTAAATCTGGATTCTCCTCAGACTGCTTGCTGAACTCAACATATACCCTCTCTAATTCTTCGATAGGGTTTTTCTCATAAGCCTCTCTATCCAACCAGTTTCTGTAACCTATGATGAGCTTTCCAAACTGAGTCCCCCAGTCGCCAATATGATTGTCTGCAACCATATTGTATCCAAGAAATTTATATATCCTTTTTATTGCATCTCCTATTATGGTACTTCTCAAGTGACCTATATGCATTCTTTTGGCTATATTGGGAGATGAATAATCTATTATGACATCCCCATCTCTGTTCAAAAATGAAAAATCATAAGCTTCTTTTAGCCCCTTGACTCTCTTCCCAAGATATTCTTCACTTACAAAGATGTTTATAAATCCGGGACCGGCTATTTCAAGTTTGTCAATTATATCGTTCTCGCATATATTTTCAACCAATTCGGTGGCAATAGCTCTTGGGTTGTTTCTCAAAACCTTGGCATTCACCATTGCAAAGTTTGTCTGAAAATCTCCAAATTTCGCATTTGAAGCTGCCTGTACATCTATATTTTTAATCCCCTCTGCCTCAGGGTAGAGTTTTTTTATAGTATCTTCAAAAATCTTGCCTATCTCTTTTTCAATTAAATTCATTTCTCCTCCTCCAGAAGATTCTTCACAGCTCGAAAATAAAAAAAAGACTCTATTAAATAAAGTCTCTAGAAAGTCCCAGTACTACCGCCTCCCCACTTTTTTTGGTCGCCTTCTTAAAATAAGTGGTAGTCAGATACACAAAGCATACAGGATCCGTACGGCCTCTTGGTGTCGTCGTGATGTGTCTGATTTACTCTGTGCAGCGCCAACCCCCTCGGCGAACTTAGGCCCAAAAAAATATGGAGGAATAGCGAATAGACCAGGATTATTTTCTATTGATCTTATTATATCAATAATTTATTTTTTTTTCAACTATATAATATTGGAGCTTTATTGATTTACTCCTCTTCTACGTAAGTACTAGCTAAATATAGTTCCTCTAGCTGAGGTAGCTCTACATGGTTAGGAGCCTCTGTCATCAAGCACTGCCCCTTATTTGTTTTAGGGAACGGTATTACGTCTCTTATTGATTTTTCTTTCAGCATAACCATAAGCCATCTGTCCACACCGAATGCAAGTCCTCCATGTGGTGGGGCTCCATATTTAAATGCATCCACGAAAAATCCAAATTTCTCATGAGCTTCCTCTTGGCTCAAGCCAAGTTTTTCAAATACTTTCTCCTGTACCTCCGGATTGTGTATTCTTATACTTCCGCCGCCTATTTCTGATCCGTTCAATACAAGGTCGTAACTGTTTGTTCTCACAGCTTCCATCTCACCGTTTAAGAAGGCTTCCAAATCCTCTTCTTTTATCGAAGTAAACGGGTGGTGCTGCGCCTTGTATCTTTCTTCCTCTTCGCTCCACTCAAACATAGGGAAATCTACTACCCATAAGAATTTAAACTCATCATTGTCTATAAGTTCAAGATCATTCCCCAATTTTAACCTTAGGGCACCAAGGGAATCATAAACTACCTTTGCCTTGTCAGCCACTATAAGGATAACGTCTCCTGCTTTTGCTTCTGTTTTCGCAAGAATAGCTTCTATCTCTTCTGCTGTAAAGAATTTAGCTATAGGAGAATTTACCCCCTCTTCAGTTACTTTTATCCAGGCAAGTCCCTTTGCTCCGAAATAAGTTTTCACATAGTTTTCATATTCACCTAAAACTTTTCTGGAAAAATCCTGTGCTGATCCAGGAGCAACCACTGCCTTAACAAGTCCCCCAGAGTTTGCTACGCCGTTGAAAGCCTTAAAACCGCAGGATTTCATTATCTCAGTAAGATCTTTTATTTCAACTCCAAATCTAGTGTCCGGTTTGTCGGAACCATACTTCTCCATAGCTTCCTTGTACGGCATTCTCTCAAAGCTGTAAGACGCTTCTTCACCTGTTACATCTTTAAATACTCTTTTTGCCAGTTCTTCTATTTCATTCATAACATCTTCCATGCTTACAAACGACATTTCTAAGTCCAACTGAGTAAATTCAGGCTGTCTGTCGGCTCTTAAGTCCTCGTCTCTGAAACATTTCGCAATCTGGTAGTATCTCTCCACACCACTTATCATAAGAAGCTGTTTAAAAAGCTGAGGCGACTGTGGAAGTGCGTAAAATTGCCCCCCGTTTGTTCTGCTGGGAACCAAGAAATCCCTTGCACCTTCCGGTGTTGACTTTGTCAAAACAGGAGTATCTATTTCCAAAAACCCCTTCTCATCCATATAGTTTCTTATAGAGTTCAACATTGCGTGTCTTTTCATCAGGTTTCTCATCATGTTCGGTCTTCTAAGATCAAGGTATCTGTACTTCAACCTTAAATTTTCGCTTAAATTTGTCCCCTCTGATATACCAAATGGAAGTACACTACAGCTGTTTAAAACCTCAAGACTGTCTGCAAAAACCTCTACATCACCAGTTGGTATGTTTTGGTTTTTACTGTATCTTTCTCTTACCACTCCCGAAATTTTTATTACATACTCAGTTTTTGCCTTTTGAGCCTTATCCATCAGTTCTTGGCTCACTTCTTCCGGGTTGAACACAACCTGTGTCTTACCCTCTCTGTCTCTCATATCTATAAATGTAAGTCCTCCAAGGTCACGCTTCGTATCTACCCATCCAGACAAAACTACTCTTTTACCTATATCTTCTTTTCTCAGTTCTCCCAAATTATGAGTTCTGTATTGCATAAAGATCTCCTCTCACCCTTACTGATTTATTTCATTAAAATAATTCTTGTTAATTTACTGCTGCCTAGAAAGCTTCTCCACAAGTTCGGCTATCTCCAGATTCTCCTGCTCCCTTTCAGCCAGGTTTTTAAGCAGCACTTTTCCGCTTTCCATCTCTTCAGTTCCTATTATAACAGCAAAGTCTATGCCAAGTTTATCCGATTTTTTCATATGCGCCCTCATAGATCTTCCATCAAAATCTATATAAGCGTTTACGTTATTTTTTCTAAGGGCTTCTGCGATTTTAAACGCATACTCTTTTACTTCTTCTCCAAGCCACGCTATATATACCTTAGGAGCTTCTTTTTTCACGCTCTCTCCCAAAAGAAGCATTATCCTCTCTACCCCTGCTGCGAAACCGACTGCAGGTATGTCCTTATTTCCTATAGTCTTTAGTAAACCGTCATATCTTCCGCCAGCAAGAACCGTCCCCTGTGCACCCAGCTTATTCGTGATTATTTCAAAAACTGTGTTCGAATAATAGTCCAGTCCTCTTACCAGTCTAGGATTTTCCGAGTATTTAACCCCAAAAACATCAAGGTATTTTTTCAGTTCACCATAGTGCTCTTTCTCTTCCTGACTCAAGCTCTCCACGAGGTTTGGTGCATCCTTTGTAACCTCTTGACAGTTTTTATTTTTGCAGTCCAAAACCCTTAGAGGGTTCTTATAGTACCTAGTTTTACAGTCCTCACAAAGCTCATCTTTTTTGTCAGAAAGAAAATCAACAAGTTTCTGTCTGTACTGCACCCTGGAAGCATTTCCACCAACAGAGTTTATCTGTACTTCCAAATCCTCTATTCCGAGTTCTTCTAAAAGTTTATATCCCATAGCTATAGTTTCTGCATCCAATATAGGCGAGCTTCCCCCTATGGCTTCTACTCCAAGTTGGTTAAATTCCCTATACCTTCCTGCCTGTGGTCTTTCATATCTGAACATAGGCCCATGATAAAAATATTTAGTAAAATCCTCCTTACCGTAAACCTTGTGCTCAAGGTATGATCTTACTATAGAGGCTGTCCCTTCCGGTCTAAGAGTAACACTTCTTTCACCCTTGTCCATAAAAGTATACATCTCTTTTTCTACTATGTCTGTTCCTTCACCTATCCCCCTTTTGAAAAGAGAAGTCTCCTCAAATATAGGGGTTATTATTCTGGAATAACCATAATTTTTAAAGATCTTTTTTGCAGTTTCAACTATGTAATCATACTTTACTGCATCGTCTCCAAAAATATCCTTTGTTCCTCTTACAGCTTTAAGCTTCATAATCCACCTCGTTCAACATCTATATTAATTTTTATAATCTCTATCCCAAAGTTTCTCTATTTTATGCCTTATCATACTCTCGTATTTGTTTTCACCTGGACAGTAATAAGTTTTTTCCGACTCCCTGTATTTTTGTTTAATGAAATTATTCGGGTAGGCATGCGGATATTTGTACTGCTGCTTATACTGGTCTCTTAAATGTCTCGGCACCTCTTCCAAAGCTCCGTTTCGAACATCTGCCATCGCATCATTTATAGCTGTATAAACCGAATTGCTTTTGGAAGATATCGCCAGGTACACCGTTGCGTGCGACAATATTATCCTGACTTCCGGCATACCAATTTTTTCTGTTGCATCAAGGGCCGCCTTGGCAACTATAAGTGCCTCGGGATTTGCCATTCCTATATCTTCAGACGCCGATATTATGAGACGTCTACCTATATATCTTGGGTCCTCTCCACCTTCAAGCATTCTTGCCAGCCAATAAACCGCTGCATCGGGATCACTCCCCCTTATGCTTTTTATAAAGGCCGATATTATATTATACTTATCCTCTTTTTTGTCATACGCGAGCTTTCTTTTTTCAAATATCCCCTTTATCTCTTCAATGTCTAGGTTGCCCTCTAGATTGCTGAGCAGCTCCAGATAATTTATAGCCACCCTTGCATCTCCATCTGCCAATTCCGATATATATTGAGCCACTTCGCTGTCAAAACCTATATCCAGCTCTTTAAATCCCCTTTTAACCAGCTCCAGTATATCGTCAATGCCTAACTTTTCAAATTCAAAAACCATACATCTTGACAGAAGTGCATTGTTTAGATTGTAATACGGGTTTTCAGTGGTAGCCCCTATCAAAACCAAAAGACCGTTTTCCGTATGTGGCAGGAGTGCATCTTGTTGTAGCTTATTAAACCTGTGTATTTCATCCAAAAATAAGATGGTTCTATCTCCGCCCATTTCAAGGTTGCTCTTTGCCCTTGCCACTACCTCCCCTAAATCCTTCAGATTTGCAGTTGTAGCGTTTAGTTTTTCAAAATTTATGTCCAATTCATTTGCTATGAGCTCTGCCAAAGATGTCTTTCCTGTTCCTGGCGGCCCATAAAATATAGAATTAACTATTTTTCCGTTTTCTATCAAACGTCTTAAAACAGACGTCTCTCCCATTAACTTTTTTTGCCCGACATAATCAGAGAGCTTTTCAGGCCTAAGCTTGTATGCCAATGGTCTAATTTTATTATGTTCTCTATAAAATAAATTTCTCATTTGCTCTCCATTATAACATAATTCACAAGCGTTAACAAGGACTTAAACTTTAAAATAACAAGCTAAATTATAACATTTTAAAAAGTTTTTTACCACTTTTATTTGATAATAAAAAGACGGTATAAAATACCGTCTCTAGCTGAAAATATATAATAGCAACGCCGTTATTACGAAAAGTGCTGCAACAATTTCCGTTATCTTAACCAGCGGTCCTCCGTCTTGAGAAACTCCAAAGACTGTGTTTGATGCCCCTGTACCTAGAGCTCCTGACATACCACGGCTTCTATCAGGCTGAATTAACACTAATATTATCAGCGATATAGCAAAAATAAAAAGTAAAGTTGTTAAAATAGTTATCATCTACATCCCGCCTTTTTTCATTATATACACTTCCATTATAATACATACTGGCATTATTTTAAAGACTTTTTTACAAAAAGATAGGCGGTGTATACACCGCCTATAATTATTTAGCTATCAGGCTTTCTCCGTCCATCTCAGCCGGTTTTTCTATTTCTAGTATTTCTAGCATAGTTGGGGCTATATCCGCAAGCTTACCGTCTTTTAAATCTACACCTTTATAATCATTTGAAATCAACACTAAAGGTACAGGATTAATTGTATGAGCAGTAAAAGGATTTCCTGTTTCAGGGTCTACCATAAGGTCAGCATTACCGTGGTCTGCTGTTACCAAAAGTACCCCGTTCTTCTCGATTATCTTTTCTGCTACCTTGCCTAAGCATTCATCTACAACTTCAACAGCCTTTTTAGCAGCTTCATACTCACCAGTATGTCCTACCATATCAGGGTTTGCGTAGTTCATTATTATTACATCATATTTATCTGCATCTAAAGCTTCTATAACCTTGTCCGTTAATTCATATGCACTCATCTCAGGTTGAAGATCATATGTGGCAACTTTTGGAGATGCAACCAATATTCTTTCTTCCCCTTCGAACTCTGCCTCAGAACCTCCATTAAAGAAGAACGTCACGTGTGCATATTTTTCAGTTTCAGCAGTTCTAAGCTGTTTTAAACCAGCTTTTGAAACTATTTCACCAAATGTGTTAACAACGTCATCATCTGGATATGCAACTGGTGCATCAATTGTAGAGTCGTATTGTCTCATACACAGGAAACTTACTTTAGGATGGTTTTCTCTAGCAAAACCTGCAAACTCAACATCATTTAAAGCTCTAGTTATCTGTCTAGCTCTGTCAGGTCTAAAGTTAAATAATATAACTCCATCATTTTCAGATAATTTAACCCCTGATATAACAGTAGGATCAACAAACTCGTCTGTTTTATCCTCTGCATAAGCTGCTTCAACTGCTTCTTTAGCGCTTGCAGCTTTAGCTCCTTCAGCTTTTACTATGACATTGTATGCTTTTTCTATTCTGTCCCAGTTATTGTCTCTGTCCATTGAATAATATCTTCCTGAGACAGTTGCTATCTCTCCTACACCTATTTCAGACATTTTAGCCTCTAAAGCCTCTATATATTGAAGAGCTGATTTAGGCGGCGTATCTCTTCCGTCTAAAAATGCATGTACATACACTTTTTCTATCCCAATTTTTTTGGCCATTTCAAGTATCCCATAGACATGCTCTATGTGCGAGTGAACTCCGCCGTCAGACAGTAATCCTCCCATATGAAGAGCTGTTCCGTTTTCTTTTACAGACTCCATTATTTTAATCATTTCTTTATTTTCGAATATAACTCCATCTTTTATGTCCTTGCTTATCTTTACAAGTGGTTGGTATATTACTCTTCCAGCTCCTAGATTCAAGTGACCAACCTCAGAGTTCCCCATCTGACCTTCAGGTAGACCAACAGCCTCTCCCGAAGCTTTTAAAACTGAATTTGGGTATACTTCTGAATATTTAATAAAATTTTTAGGTTCAACCTCTTTTATAGCATTTTTTTGACCTGGGTTGTCATTAAGCCCCCAACCATCTAGCACCATCAACATTACTGGTTTTTTCGCCATCTATCTTTCCACCTCTCAATAAAAATAAAAAATTCACTTTCAAAATATAAGGCAGACCGTAGCCTTGGCTGCGGTCTGTTATTTTAAGTCTGATTATAATGCAGCTTTTACGATACTTGCAAAGCTTTCAGCTTCTAATGAAGCTCCTCCTACTAATCCTCCATCTATATCTTCTTTAGAGATTAGCTCTTTTGCATTGTTAGGTTTCATTGATCCACCATACTGAACTGTTACGTCTTGTGCTACTTCTTCAGAGTACATCTCAGTTAAAAGTTTTCTTATGAAAGCGTGTACATCTTGTGCTTGCTCAGGCGATGCTGTTTTTCCAGTTCCAATCGCCCATACTGGCTCATAAGCTATTACAACATTTTTCATCTCTTCAGCTGTTACACCTACTAATCCACCTCTTGTGTGGTCTTCTACTACTGCTTCAGTGTTTCCAGCTTCTCTATCTTCTAATTTTTCTCCTACACAAAGAATTGGTTTTAATCCGTGTTTTAAAGCAGCTTTTACTTTTTCGTTAACGATTTCGTTAGTTTCACCATAGTATTCTCTTCTTTCAGAGTGACCAAGGATAACATACTCAACACCTAAATCTTTTAACATTAATGGTGAGATTTCTCCAGTATAAGCTCCTGATTCGTTAGGGTTCATGTTTTGAGCAGCGATTTTAACTTTTGATCCTGCAACTGCTTTTGCAGCTTCTGATAAAGCTGTAAATGGAGCTCCTATAACTACTCCTACTCCCTCTACATCAGCTACTAAACCTTTCAGTTCAGTTAACATTTCTACTGCCTCGTTTACAGTTTTGTTCATTTTCCAGTTTCCAGCTACTATTCTTGTTCTCAATTTGCTACCTCCTAAGTGTCTTTTTTCGATTTTCCTAAACATTCTATCATAAGTTTCAGTTTTTTGCAATGACACACAAGGGAAAAAAATCCCTTTAAATGAGATTTTTAAAGGCATCCAATCTGCAACAATGTGCTTTTTGGATGCCTAATCTTTGGTTTTAATTCAATGTTTTCTTATCAGATCAATTATTTAAGATAAACAAATAGAGGATTTCTCCTCTATGCGTGAAACTTATGCTGTTTTTCTTCATCCAGTATCTGACTGTAAAGCACTTCTATTATTTCACCAAAATTTTCCAAAACCGGAAATATTTCAAAATCCAGAATTTCAAAAAATGTACTATAATCCCTCGCTTCAAACGCCTCCATAATACTATTAAAACAATTTGAATATTCACCAAATAAAACCTCGAACTTTTCATTTCCAAGATCTACAGCGGTGTTTTCTTTTATCGACAGAAGTATATTATTGAACCACTCCAGACTTTGCGCAAGATCGGCAAATAAAAAATCTCCAAGTATATCAGAACCTTCTTGCAGATGCGCCTCAGCTACATCAGAATTTTCTTCAAGTTTACTAAAATACTCCTCAAACTGCGACAAAGCTTCCAAAATTATGGCTCTAGGACTTTTCGTAAAAACTTCCACCAAGGAAATATCACTTGCATCTATATTATCATTATGGTTTAAAACCCTACCGTTTATATACATATTAAATATAAGCCTGCCATTCTTGTCCAAAACCTCATTTACCTTTTCCATAACAAGCCCTAGACTCTCTCCATCATTAAAATCTATATCAAATTCCCTATTATCTATCAGTACCTTCATATAATTGACCTCTCAATCTAAAATTTAAGTTCAGTTTCTAAAGCTGTTTTTGCAATTGCCAAACTAAAAATAACTATTTTTCGAGGCTCTCCACTTTTTCTTATTTCCTTTATAAGCTCCCTGACAGTAGAACCGGTAGTTATTATATCGTCCAGTATTAGAACTGTTTTGCCTTCTGCATCCAAATCAGTTATTTCAAAGCTTCTGTCTATATTTTTCTCACGTTCTTCTTTCGACAAAAACTTATACATATGTTCTGTATTCTTTATTCTTTTTACCTGAAAATATGGATAACCCAAACATTTTACTATCTCTTCTACCTGGTTAAAACCACGCTCTATCATTCTCTGTTTGCTAATAGGTACAGGTATGACTACCTCCACTTCCTCACTCTGCATAACAGTTGAAAGTTGTAATTTTATCAGGTCAGCCAATATCTGAGCAATGCCGAGTTTATTTTTCATTTTATATTCAGATATAAGCTTTTTAAACGTCCCATCATAATTCCAGATATAGTATACAGCTCCCTGTTTCTTTAAACTTGAACTTTCAATTAATTTCTGATGGCAATTATAGCATATGTACTTAAGTTTGTCATTTGTTTTATCATCACACAAAATACACTTAGACTTAAAAAATATTTTTCTAATACTCTGGATTAAGCTTTTCATCTTTTTCCAACACCTTTGCAGAATAGATTTCAGTGTACCCGCAGTTCAGACAGGTCTTAAGATAATAGGTCCCTAACTCAAGTTTCAATCCAGGTGTTTTTTCTGCAAAAAAAGTTGTTTTAACCTGGTATTTTTCATGTCCACATTTAATGCATTTAAAATCCAATTTCATCACCCCAAATACTATTTTTTATCCAGGTTATCTCTTGCCCCATTATAGAAACTACATCAAAACGGTACTCATAACCCTGAAATTTATCGTGACTAAGATATTCCATAGCACTTTGGTAAATCCTTTTTCTTTTCTTACTGTTTACCGCCTCTTCACCGTAACCGAAATCATTGCTAGACCTGTACTTTACCTCTACAAAAACCACAGTATCATTTTCAATCGCTATTATGTCTATCTCACCGCTTTTGGCATAAAAATTTCTCTCCAAAATTTCATATCCTTTTTCTTGTAAAAGTTTTTCAACTTTTTCTTCAGCCAAATCTCCAAGTTTTCTTTTCAACATAATATTCCTTCTTTTTTAAAATTTTAATATTATTTTTTAAATTTTTTTTAATGATTTTCAAACAAACCTCTCTTCAAGATGGAGTCATCTCAAAATAAAGTTTTGGACAATATTTTACTTAGAAAGCTTTTTCTGTGTACCTCTATCTGTCCATGTTTCAGCAATGCTTCTTTGTGTTGCTTAGTGCCGTAGCCTTTATGTTTTTCAAATCCATACTCTGGATAAAGTTCGCCATATTTTTTCATTATCCTATCTCTAGTAACCTTAGCTATTATGGAAGCCGCTGCAATGCTTAAGCTTTTTGAATCTCCTTTTATAACCGCTTCCTGCTCACCAGCGTAGTTTCGTATTTTGTGATTCCCGTCAACCAAAACTTTCGAGAACTTAACACCTTCAAGCTCCAACTCTTCTATTGCTTTTCTCATTGCAGAAAATGTAGCATTGAGTATATTCACCTCATCTATTTCTCTCGGACTAACTATTCCTACCCCCACTCTGCAGTTTGCGAGTATGATATCGAAAAGAAGCTCCCTTTTCTTTTCACTCAACTTCTTCGAATCATTTATCATATCAAAATCCGGCACATACTTTTCCACTACCACTGCAGCTGCTACTACCGGCCCTGCCAGCGGACCTCTACCTGCTTCATCTACTCCAGCTAAAATCATATTTTTTGCTTGATCAAACTCATACAGTTCGCTAATCTTTTCCTTCATAAACTTCTCCGTTCTTAGATTAAATATCCTTCCACACCCTGAAACTTTAATTTTTTTAAAACAATTTTAAAATCTTCTGGTAAGTTTCCTATAACTTTCATATCTTTGCCATTTATTGGGTGTTGCAACTCTAAACTATAAGCATGCAGCATCTGCCTATCCGCCAGCTTAGAACTTTTCCCATAAACTGAGTCTCCAAGTATAGGATGATTCAGATATTTCATATGAACCCTTATCTGATGAGTTCTTCCGGTCTCAATTTTTACACGTACAAACGAGTACCCCTCAACTTCCGAAAGCACCTCATAGTTCGATATGGCTTTTTTACCGTTTTTTTCCACGACTGCCATCTTTTTTCTATCTTTTGGGTTCCTTCCTATCAAGTTTTCCAATCCACCCGATTTTTCCTTAAAGTTCCCCTTGCATATTGCCAAATATGTTTTAGATATTGTTTTTTCCTTAAACATATCTGTTAGTTTCAAATGGGCAGTGTCATCTTTTGCTATTATTATAAGACCACTGGTATCCTTATCCAGCCTATGAACTATGCCAGGCCTTATAACGCCATTTATAGTTGATAAGTCTTTTATGTGATACATAATGGCATTTACAAGTGTTCCTGTATAATTTCCAGGAGCTGGGTGAACAACTGTGTCAGGTTCTTTATTTATTATCAAAAGTTTGTCATCTTCATGTACTATGTCTATAGGGATGTTTTCCGGCAATATATCCAACACCTCATCTTCTGGTATATTGACCATTACTATCTCAGTTCCCTTTAGTTTACTACCCGCTTTAATCTTGGATCTCTCAGAGATTTGCACATTTCCACCCTTTATTAGCTTTTGTACATACGATTTAGTGACTCCGTCTAAGTTTTCCTGTATGAACACATCGAGCCTCTTATCTTTGTCATCAAATTGTACTTCTAAATTTATTACTTCTTTTACTCCCAAAAAAATCCACTCCAAACAAAAAATTTACAGAAAATTATAACATTTTTTTTTAAATATTTAAATAGTTACATCCCTTAATTTTTATATTATCAATGTTTGGTATTTATCTTTCTATAATTTAAGCTAAATTAATTTTTCTATCCTTGTTCATTTATGAACTCAGCACATAGGTCTTGATTAAAAAAACCATAGATCAAAAATTTGTTTAAAATATCGTAAGTAGCTTAAGTTGCCATTTAAAATTATTACAATAAATTACTGATTTTCTAACAACCATACTTTTTTTCCATTGCTCGAAGGAAAATACGGCTAATAAATTCAATGTTTTATTTCAAATATAAGTAGCAAACTAGCATAAATATTCTTGTCAATATATCGGAAAACTAAAATAAAAAGAAAAGGCACATTTATGTGCCTTTAACTTATTTTTTCAGGTAGTTGTCCGCAGCTTCTGCAGCTCTTCTTCCCTCATTTATAGCTTTTACAATAAGCGACTGCCCGCTTCTCATATCTCCAGCAGCGAATATCTTATCATTGCTAGTTTTGTAGTTCTCGTCTGTTTTCACATTTCCTCTTGCATCTAACTCTATACCAAGATTGTTTACAAGCCCCTCATGTTCAGGATGAACGAATCCTATTGCAAGAAGTACAATATCCGCGTCCAATGCAAATTCAGTATTAGGAACTTCTTCCATAACTTTTCTTCCATTTTCCGCTGATTTCCACTGAACTCTAGCTGCATGGAATTTTTTTACGTTTCCATTTTCGTCTCCAGTGAACTGCTTAGTTAAAATATTCCATTCTCTTATATCAAGTTGGCATTCTCCACCAATACAAACTTCCGCTTCTTCATGAGCAGTATTAACTTTAAGTACTTGTGGGTAATTTGGCCAAGGGTTGTTTTGTGGTCTGTCTAAAGGTGGTTTTTCTAAAAGTTCTATTTGATATATATTTTTAGCACCTTGTCTTATCGCTGTCCCAACACAGTCAGCCCCTGTATCTCCCCCACCGATAACTACAACAGACTTATCTTTAGCATCTATTAACTCTTCTTCCGGTATTTCCATACCTTCGATTCTTTTATTTTGCTGGATAAGATATTCCATAGCATAATGTACACCTTTAAGGTCTCTTCCGAAAACAGGCAGATCTCTTGCCAGTTTTGATCCCCCTGCAAGTACAACTGCGTCATACTCTCTTTCAAGATCTTCTACACTCAGGTCCACTCCTACATTAGTGTTGTAAACGAATTTTACACCCTCTTGCTCTAATTGTCTAACCCTTCTATCAACTGTCCATTTTTCTATCTTGTAGTCAGGGATACCGTAAGTCATTATACCACCGGCTTTTGAGTCTCTCTCGTATAGTGTTACAGTATGTCCGGCTCTGTTAAGCTGTTGTGCAGCAGCTAGACCCGCAGGCCCACTACCTATTACAGCTGCTTTTTTACCTGTTCTGCTTTTAGGAGGTCTAGGTACGATCCACCCATTCTCCCATCCTTTTTCTACTATATTGTACTCAATATTTTTTATAGTAACAGGCTTGTCATTTATACCAAGTACACATCCACCCTCACATAGTGCAGGACAAACTCTACCAGTAAATTCCGGGAAGTTGTTCGTGCTGTGAAGCACTTCCAACGCTTCCTTCCATTGACCTTTATGTGCGAAGTCATTCCACTCAGGACATGTATTCCCCAGCGGGCATGAAGAGTGGCAAAATGGCACACCACAATCCATACATCTAGACGCTTGCTTTAATAAATATTCATCTGTAAAAGGTTTGTAAAGTTCTTTGAAGTCTTTTACCCTCTCTTCTACAGGTCTTTTTTGAGCCTCTTCTCTAGGTATTTCTAAAAATCCGCCTAATTTACCCATTCTTTATTTCACCTTCCCTTGTGCAAGAAGTTCTTTGTATCTTGGAGCTATTACTCTGACAAACTTAGCCAGGCTTGCATCCCAATTATCAAGTATCTGTTTACCTCTAGAACTGTCTGTATATTGCACATGTTTTTCTATCATAGATTTCAATTCAGCTTTTTCTTTTTCATCCTCTACTTTTTCAACTTCAATCATAAGTTTATTTACTTTTTCTTCGAAGTCTCCGTTTATGTCGTAAACGTAAGCTATTCCTCCACTCATACCTGCAGCGAAGTTTTTACCTGTTTCACCAAGTACAGCTACTCTACCACCTGTCATATATTCACATCCGTGGTCTCCTACTCCTTCTACAACTGCGTGCACTCCAGAGTTTCTTACACAAAATCTTTCTCCAACAACACCGTTTAAGTAAGCTTGCCCTCTTGTAGCTCCATAAAGTATTGTGTTTCCACCTATTATGTTATCTTCTGCTTTAAATCCATCTACCGTAGGTGCTTTTATGATCAGCTTAGCTCCGAAAAGCCCTTTTCCAATATAGTCATTTGCCTGTCCCTCAAGTTTTAGCGTAAGTCCTTTCATACCGAAAGTCCCAAAACTTTGACCTGCATAACCTTTTAAGTTTATAGTGATTGTGTCTTCTGGAAGACCTTCTCCTCCGTATCTCTTAGCAATCTCTCCACTAAGCATAGTTCCTGCTGTTCTATTTATGTTGAAGATATCCACATCAAACTCTACCTTCTCACCAGTTTCAAGTGCAGGCTTAGCTTTTTCTATAAGCTCTCTGTCTAATATAGTATCTATACCGTGGTCTTGTGATTGAACGCATTTAGTAGCTATCTCATCAGAAACTTCTGGTTTGTAAAGTATTTTGCTGATGTCTATTCCACTAGATTTCCAGTGTTTTATAGCCTCGTTCATTTGGATTAGATCAGATCTTCCTACCATTTCATCCATAGTTCTAAATCCTAACTCAGCCATTATCTCTCTTACTTCTGTAGCTATAAATTTGAAGAAGTTAATTAGGTATTCCGATCTTCCTACAAATTTTCTACGAAGTTCAGGATTTTGAGTTGCAACCCCTACTGGACAAGTATTTGTATGGCAGCTTCTCATCATTACACATCCAAGTACTACAAGAGGTCCAGTTGCAAATCCGAACTCTTCCGCTCCAAGAAGTGAAGCTATTACAACGTCTCTACCAGTTTTCATTTGACCGTCTGCCTGTACTCTTACTCTTCCTCTTAGATCATTTAATACAAGTACTTGGTGTGCTTCTGAAAGTCCTAACTCCCAAGGAAGTCCAGCACGTTTTATTGATGAAAGCGGTGCCGCACCTGTTCCTCCATCATAACCTGATATAAGTATCATGTCAGCATGTGCCTTTGATACCCCTGCAGCTACTGTACCTACTCCAACTTCAGAAACCAGTTTAACACTTACTCTAGATTCCGGGTTTACGTTTTTAAGGTCGAATATAAGCTGTGCAAGGTCTTCTATTGAATATATATCATGGTGTGGAGGCGGAGATATAAGGTCTATTCCTGGAGATGTATGTCTAACAGCTGCTATCTCATCACTTACCTTATGTCCTGGAAGGTGTCCACCTTCACCTGGTTTTGCACCCTGCGCCATTTTTATCTGTAGTTCATCAGCATTTACAAGGTAGTGTGTTGTTACACCAAATCTACCAGATGCTATCTGTTTTATAGCACTTCTTCTATTATCAGCAAATCTAGCTGGATTTTCTCCACCCTCACCAGAGTTGGATTTACCTCCTATAGTGTTCATAGCTATGGCAAGAGCTTCGTGGGCTTCTTGCGAGATTGATCCGTAAGACATTGCTCCGGTAACAAACCTTGTCATTATATTTTCAATTGGTTCTACTTCTTCAAGCGGGATTGGGTTAGAATTTTTAAATTTAAACAATCCTCTAATAGTTGCTTGCTTTTTACTTTGGTCATTTATTAGAGCAGCATATTTTTTGTACTCATCATAGTCACCTTCACGAGTTGAGTGCTGAAGTGTTGCAACAGCTTCTGGACTGAAAAGACGTTTTTCTCCATCTTTTCTCCATTTGTACTCTCCCTCATTTGGTAATACTTCAGATCCTGCAGAGTACTGGTCGTTGACATTTTCCATTCTTTGTTCAATACCCTTTTCAACTACATCTAGTCCGATACCCTCTATCCTAGAAGGTGTCCCGGCGAAGTATTTGTTTACAAATTCTGTCGAAAGTCCGACAGCTTCAAATATTTGTGCTCCTCTATAACTTTGAACTGTTGATATCCCCATTTTAGACATTATTTTAAGGATACCTTTTCCTATTGCTTTAATATATTTTTTCTGTTTTTTCTCAGCATTACCCTCAGTTAGGTATACCCCGCCATCTACCATATAATCTATAGCTTCAAGAGCAAGATATGGGTTTACTGCAAGTGCTCCGTAACCGATTAGCAGTGCAAAATGCATAACGTCCCTTGCTTCTGCAGTTTCTATTACTAGATCTATACCATTTCTTTTTCTAGCTCTTATTAAGTGATGGTGCAATCCTGCCGTAGCCAGTAAGCTAGGGATAGGAGCTTCACCGTCATTTAACTCTCTGTCGCTTAATATAATTATATTATTTCCAGCTTCTACTGCAGCTTCTGCTTTCGAGAATAGGTTTTCAAGTCCCTTTTCAAGACCATCTTCCATATTAAATGTAATAGGCAATACTACAGATTTGAATCCTTCTTCGTCCAACTTAGCTATTTTGTCAAGTTCTCCATTTGTAAGGATAGGGCTTTCTATTGTTATAACTTTTGCTTTATCCTCTGTATCCGCAAAGATGTTACCTTTTACGCCTAGTTTTGTAGTCAGCGACATAACAATCTCTTCCCTGATCGGATCGATTGGTGGGTTTGTTACCTGTGCGAATAATTGTTGGAAATAGTTGAATAAAAGTTTTTCTTTATCCGATAGTACTGCAAGTGCAGCGTCATTACCCATAGACCCTATTGCTTCTTTTTCATTTTTTGCCATAGGGGCGATTACCTCATGAAGATCTTCCCTAGTATATGCAAATGTTCTAAATTTATCGAAAATTTTGTCTAAATCTTTTTCATATCTAGATTCCGCTTGTTCAATTTCTCCAATAGTTCTTTTGTTTTTAGCAAGCCATTCACCAAAAGGCTTAGCTCCTACAATTCTTTCTTCAAGTTCATCCTGTGAAAGAATTTTCCCCTCTTCAGTGTCGATCATAAGCACTTTACCAGGTCTCAATCTACCGTTTTCTTTTATATCCTCAGGTTTTACCTCTATAGTACCAGCTTCTGATGCAAGGATTATCACATCATCTTTTGTTACAAGATATCTAGCTGGTCTTAAACCATTTCTGTCAAGTTTTGCAATTATTTGAGTACCATCTGTCATTGCAAGAGCAGCGGGACCATCCCACGGTTCCATTAACCCCGAATAATACTCGTAGAAATCCCTTAGTCTTCCTTTTACTTCAACATCTTTTTCCCAAGCTGCAGGAACAAGTATAGATGCTGTTTCTACCAGTGACTTACCTGATGCAACCAATAGTTCAACTGCGTTGTCTAGGTTTGCAGTGTCACTGTCCACAGGGTTGTTTATCGGGAATAGTTTTTTCACTTCATCCCCTAATATTTCATTATAAAGTTCTGGTTCTCTTGCCGACATCCAGTTGATGTTCCCTTTTATTGTATTTATTTCACCGTTGTGAGCTATATATCTAAACGGCTGTGCAAGATCCCAAGACGGGAAAGTATTGGTACTGTATCTTTGGTGTACTACAGCTATTGCACTTACCATTTTTTCGTCGCTAAGATCTCTGTAGAATCCTGCAACTTGGTCAGCTAACAGTAGCCCTTTGTATACAATTGTTCTGCTAGACATAGATACAGGATAAAAATACTCCTCGTTTTCTAGTCCAAGCTTTTTCACTTCATTTTCAATTCTCTTTCTTATTATATATAATCTAAGCTCAAAGTTATTTTCTTTTTCTGCTCTTTTTACAAAAACCTGTTTGATAAAAGGTCTAGTCTCTTCTGCTGTTTTTCCTACGTTTGAAAGATCAACCGGAACATCTCTCCAAGTAATTAGAGATTGCCCCTCTTCTTCTATTACATCTTCTACTACCTTCTCACACTTTGCCCTCTCTTCAGCATCTTGCGGGAAGAATATCATCCCAACCCCATAGTCGCCTGATGCAGGTAGGTTTTCAACTTCTGCTCTGTAAAATTCATCCGGCATTTGGATAAGTATCCCTGCCCCGTCACCAGTACTAGGATCTGCACCTACAGCTCCCCTGTGTTCAATTTTCTCTAAAACAGTTATCCCCTGTCTTATAATTTCATGGCTTTTCTTACCTTTTATATTGGCAACCAAACCTATTCCACAGTTATCTTTTTCAAATTCAGGAACATATAGTCCTTGCTGTTCTGGAATTCCTATTCCCCTTTTCATTGATCCTCCTCCAGTCTATAACATTTATTAATATTGACAAGCTAAACTTTTAGAAAACAATAGCACACATCAGTGTGCTGGACAATGATCTATATTTAGCTCTTTTTTATACATTTAACAATATTGCCTTCAAATATAAAAGCACATTAATTATATATCTCGTAAATTCATTTGTTGTTTATGATATTTTTCATATATACATATTTGGAAATTTTTTTATGTATCTTATTTTTTAGAAAATTTTTTTGACCCCTAAAGGCCGTCAATGATTGGCTATAAAAAATTAAACCTATAACTGTACTAAAACATCAGTAATAAAATACCATTTTTTTACAAATGATTCTGTAGAGTGTTACCATTATACACATATTTCAAAACGATTAGTTAAATAACTGATTAATTTTTTTTAATCATCTTCTTTAGTATCGTTCTCTTTCAACTCAGTTTTGACCAAATACATACGCAAAAGCTTGGAAATTGAAAAAACTCCAAGCTTTTGTATTAAATATCAGTTTAATTTCATCTATTTTTTTTAAAATATCTTCATAATAACTGTAAAATAACTTATTAAAAATTTAAGTTTAAATTTTTGACTTTAACTTCATATTTATAGATATTCCCATCCCAAGTATAAACCAGAATACAGGCGCCACAGATACCAAACTGTCGTTAAACATTGCAGCTGCAAGATATCCAGTTACAGATAGAAAGCTGGCAAATCCAAAAACTTCATAAAAGTCATCAAAACTTCTCCTCCAGTATATCATTAATGACTGAAAAAAGTAAGAGGCACACATCAAAATAAAAAATATAAGTGAAGGCAAACCTGTGTTTATACCTATCTGCAGGTACTGGTTGTGAGGTTTATCCACGACTATGCTCTTAGTACCAAAACTCAAAAGTTTCCCGAAATAATCTTCCTGCGGAAAAACTATTGAATAGGTATCGGGGCCAAACCCAAGTACCAGGCAGTCCCTTAGAATAGGTATACTCCTAGACCATATATACACCCTCTTAGACCCCTTCCTCACATATTCATCAAATACTCTTATCCTCTTAGGAGAAATTATTTTTACCCTGTTACCATTTGCACTAATTGTCTCGAAACCATTTTCTGTGCTTAGAAACTCATAGTTTATATTTTCATGTCTAAAAAGCCACATATCCTTGTATTTTTTATTTCTTGTAAAACTGTATCCCTTAAATTTACCGCCTAATATCCTCTTCCTTCCATCTTCTACTACAGGTACCTCTCCCCCATTATATCCTTTGAAGACCAGATTACCATTTTCTCGGCTTACAAGGAGCTTTTCGTTGAGTCCCTCAATTACCAATGTTCCGTCTTTTTCACTTATGCTTCTTAGCTTAACCCGATCACCCAGGGTCATGTTATATAGCTTTTTCCCTAAAGTATTTTTGGAAACACTGTTCATCATTACGGTCAAAAAAACTGAAAGAGCTAGAATTATTAAAGTTTTCTGCTTATTTTCCAGGAGTTTCTTCCAGAAAAACAGCACAAACAAAATTAGAGTAAACTGACCTGCAAGCAGTCCAGCCCTTGATCTGCAGCCTATCCAGTTGGCGAATACCAGCAAATAAAATCCACCTGCCAAAACTATCTGCCATTTTTTCTTTACAAAAAAATATGTGAGAAGGCTCAAAAACAACAGCATTACCATATATGATCCCACAAAATTGGTGTTGTACATTGTGCTATATATAGTATATTTATCAAATGTGAAGCTAAGCTTTTCCGCAAGTTTTTCATATGCTGCTGGAAGTATAAGCAGTTTTCCGAACTTAGATTTAAACAGATCCATCCCAAAGTATTGAAGCACTCCTATTGTTCCAGCTACTAAAGTTGAAAAATACAGCGCTCCTATTGCTATTTTAAAATCCATTTTATCATTCAAGATGTTTATCGAAAAAAAGCATATTACGACATAGGAAAACAGGACTGCTACCCCCTCATACCTGTCAGCTACTCCAACTATCGCCACTTCTGAAAAAGGTGAATATATAGTTGACAGTATCACATACAGTAGGTATCCTCCCAGAAATATGTAGATATACGTCTTTTTAATATCTCTTTTTATAAGTAGGACAACAAGCATAAGCAGTGCAGATATATTTATAGTCATGGCCTTATAATATGAAAAAAAGTCGTAGTTTTTCTCCCCCAAAGGCCAGGCGAAATATGCCAGGCTTCCATAAGGTGTGTCATATACCTTTAAATATACTATAAGTGGTGTAATCGCCAGCAAAAATACCAGCGGCAGTATTGTTAGTATCTTCTTTTTCTCCATTATTGTATCCCTCTTTCAACTGTTTTATCTTTTATATTTAATGTTATAAACCTCTTCAAAACTGCTAAAATACTTTCGACTAGACTCAAGTAGTTAATAATCTATATCCCTGTGTCTTTGGAGGTAGATATCTATCCCGTTTTTCAAACTATATTCAGGCTCTATTTTAAAGAGGCTTTTTAATTTACCGTTGTCCAGTCTAGATCTTTTTATGTCGCCATCCCTTTCCTTCTCATACAAAGCTTCTCCGCTATATGACAATTTTTCTGCCATATATTTAAAAAGATCATTTATGCATATTTCTGAATTTGTAGATACGTTAATTATCTCATCTTCTACATTGTTTTTAAGCGCCATATAATTTGCTTTCGCAATATCTTTTACATATATAAAGTCCCTCGTCTGCTCTCCGTTGCCTTCTATGACTATACTCTCCCCTTTTTGCATATTATGGTAAAATATTGAGATAACACCGGCTTCACCGTGCCTGCTCTGCCTTTCGCCATACACATTTGCATACCTAAATATTATATATTTCAACCCATATAATTGCGAGTATAATTTTATATAATTTTCACCAGTTAGCTTGCTTAGTCCGTAAAAAGATTGCGGCCAGGTACTATCTCCCTCTTTTAATGGGACAGCTTTAGAATTCCCATACACAGCTGCGCTGCTGGAAAAAAGAATTTTCTTGACTCCGTATTTAACAGAAAGATCCATCAAATTTATCAAGCCGAGTATATTCTGTTCGGCGTCGTATACAGGGTTGTCCATCGAATCCTTTACACTTATTTGTGCAGCATTGTGTATAATGTAGTCTATCTTCTTTTCTTCAAACAGTGACTCCAGCTGTATCTTGTCCCTGATGTCAAATCTATGGAATTCTATTTCAAAGTCTTTTATATTTTCATACTTTCCACTTATAAGGTTGTCTACTACGATAATCTCGTAGTTTTCATCATTTAAAAGCTCCTCAACTGTATGAGAACCTATAAATCCGGCCCCACCCGTTATTAAAACCCTCTCCATATATATCCCTCCTCAAGCTATATTCCGCACACTTAATTATACTATAGAAATCTCTTTTTCCTCATATACTAAAAACTATTTTTATTAATTTAATATTATATTTTAATTTTTTAGAGGAAATTTCTAAACAGTGCAAAAAATAATAAGTAGAGTTACTTCGAACTCTGTTATAAATTTTAAATTGAAAGGAGGGTTTTAAATGGAAAATCTCTTGCAATACGTAAACAGCTTCCAAAAAATAAAAGATTTTAAAAGCAGGTTAGTTTACGGAGATTTAAGTTTAAATAAAACCCCTCTTGTGTCGATAGCCATCACAACGTATAAAAGACCTCAGCTTCTAAAAGAGGCAATAGACAGCGCTCTAAATCAAAACGAATTCTCAAATTACGAAATAATAGTAGTGGATAACGACCCCGAGCCAGACACGGAGACTGAAAAACTTATGAAAACATACAACGACTCAAAAATTTTCTATTATAAAAATGAAACAAATTTGGGCATGCTCGGCAACTTGAATCGTTCCATAGAACTTTCAAGGGGGAAATGGTATACAATTTTACATGACGATGATCTTTTACACGATACTTTTTTAAAAGAAATGCTAGATGTTTTAGAAAAAAATCCAAGAATTTCATTTTTAAAAGCTGCACATAATCAATTAGATGAAAGGGAGCTAAACTGCGAAGATAAAAACAGTCGTTCTTTTAAACTTGCCTACAGACAAAAACTAGCTTCTATGACTAAGAAACTGAGAAAGTTGAGCATAATAGATTACATAGTTGGAAACCCAATAGGAGCACCTATCGGGGCTATCATGGAAAGGGAAAAAGTCATATTTCTCGGAGGCTTCAAAGAAGATACCTACCCATCCTTTGATTATGTATTCTACACAAGATACTGCCTTGATTACAACACCTATTTCTATAATAAAAATTTATGTTCATACAGAATTTTAAAAAACGAAGGCCAAAAATCTGGGGTTATGGTTGCTGGAGCAAAAATTCATTTTGATATGATAAATGAGCTTGTAAATAAAAAATTCATAAGAAAACTTTTTTTAAAACACTATGCAACATATTATGTTTTAAAATCAGTACAGAACACAAAAAATTTCTGGAAGGTAGATGTAAAAGAGGAGGAACTAAATTTTTTAGGAAAAAATAAAAAATTACATCCTTTGTGGAACTACTTTTACTTTATATTCAAACAAGTTTGGCAAATAAAAGCCCTTGTTAAGTAATTAAACTCGGGTCTACCTTTATTTTATCTATAAAGTTTGGCTATCTAAAAGCCAGACTCCAATATGAAAGGGGTTCATTATGCTTTTTAATTCATTGGAGTTTATAATTTTCTTCATTTTGGTAACAAGTATCTACTTTGTATTGCCATATAAATTTAGATGGATACTCCTATTGAGTTCAAGTTACTATTTTTATGGTAGCTGGAATGCAAAATATTTAATTTTAATAATTATTTCTACACTCATTGACTATTTTGCAGGTATCATGATGGAAAACGAAAAACTTAAGCAAAAAAGAAAAAAATATTTAGCTTTAAGTCTAGCAG
This sequence comes from uncultured Ilyobacter sp., assembly GCA_963668015.2. Lineage (GTDB taxonomy): Bacteria > Fusobacteriota > Fusobacteriia > Fusobacteriales > Fusobacteriaceae > Ilyobacter_A. The sequence goes on from CAXXCR010000027.1 coordinate 92,049, forward strand.
CAAATTTAGGAATGTTCTTTGTATTTAAATATTTCAATTTTTTTACCGACAACCTGAATCAGTTATTTGATGCATTTGCTTTAGATCTCCAAATTTCTACTCTGAAAGTCCTACTCCCGGTTGGAATATCTTTCTATACCTTCCAGACACTCAGCTATACGTTTGATGTATACCGTGGAGACAGAAAAGCTGAAAGACATCTCGGCTTATTTGCTACCTATGTTGCATTTTTCCCGCAACTTGTTGCAGGGCCGATAGAAAGCTCAACACACTTACTTCCACAATTTAGAAAAAAATTTGACTTTGATTATATAAGGATGACCGCTGGTCTAAAATTAATGCTTTGGGGATTGTTTAAAAAAATAGTGGTGGCAGACAGGGCCGCAGTCATTGTAAACAATATATACAATGACGTTTATAGCCATAGCGGCTTAACCTTACTCATAGCCTCACTTTGTTTTGGTGTACAAATTTACTGTGATTTTTCAGGGTACTCCGACATAGCTATCGGTTCTGCAAAAGTTATGGGATTCGACTTAATAGAAAACTTTAAAATACCTTACTATTCGAAATCTATTTCAGAATTCTGGAGAAGATGGCATGTTTCGCTTGGAAAATGGTTTAAAGACTATCTTTACATTTCCCTCGGCGGAAATAAGGTATCAAAATATAAGTATTACAGAAATTTAATGATAGTTTTTCTTGTAAGCGGACTATGGCACGGTGCAAGCTGGAATTTTGTTATCTGGGGTGCGCTGCACGGTATTTATATCACTTTAGAAATCTCCACTAAAAAACAAAGAGAAGCTTTTTACAAAGCTATCGGTTTGACGAAGTATCCTAATTTTAAAAAAATGATTCATATAATTTCCACTTTTTCATTGGTAACTTTTTCCTGGATATTTTTTAGAGCTAATACGCTTAAAGATGCTTTATATATAGTAGCTAACACATTCAGCAACCTGAATAGTTATACTACACTTCAAGGCATTAGCAGTTCCTTAGAGGCTTTGAAAATAGGTAAAGTTGCTTTTATGGTAACAATTCTCTCAATGGTAATATTAGAATTGTTCCACATAAACCTAAGATCTAAAAAAATACATCATCTTTTTCAAAACAAACCAGTTTTTATCCGTTGGGGTATTTACTACTCCCTAATTCTCTGGATTATAATGTTTGGCATATTTGGTACTGCGAACGAATTCATATATTTTCAATTTTAAACGGAGGTGAGTAACTTGAAAAACCATATTAAAGAAAGCCTCCTATTTATCGGCATACTTATACTTATTGTGTTTTCACTGTCAGCTTTTATGAATTCGAGATTTTCACCATTTGGATACAACATAAAAAGATATCCAAATATTCAAGAGGCTACTTTCAATTCAGATTTAATTTTTTTAGGTAGTTCGCAGACTTACAGTGGTTTTAATCCTCAAATCTTTGACAAAAATCTCAAAATTAACTCTTATAATCTCGGAACACCAGCCGAAGTTTCAGTGGTGACCTACTACAGATTTAAAGATGCCGTAGAAAAATCATCTCCTAAGGTGGCCATAGTAGATATTTATCCGCGTACACTTCGTTCAGAAATAAACTCAAGATACATACGCCAATGGTTTGACAGTCTTTCGTACTCTAACAAAATAGATTTGGCCAGTGAACTTTCTTTGGGAGACAGGGTAAAACTATTCTTAAATTTAAGCCATATGGATGAGAAAATAATAGAAGTGATTATGAGCTTCTCTCAAAAAAGACTCGAAGGATATAAAGGTTTCGTCTCCAGTAAAAACAGAGCAAGCCTTCTTGAACTGAAAGCTGACAAAAAATTTCAAGGATACCTCTTCGAGATGAATGATAACGTTATAAAAAATATGGAATATTTAGACAAAATTATAGGTTTAGCTGAGAAAAAAAATATCAAATTAATTTTTGTCACTACCCCATTGCCTTCTACATCTCTACAGGGCATAGAAAATTATAATGAGATAAATTTATTTATAAGTAATCATTTGAAAAAAAGAAATGTGGACTATTATGATTTTAATGTCTTAAAAAAACCCGTTTTTATTGATGATGAGGACTTCGAAGACAGCAACCACTTAAATTATTTTGGAGCAATTAAAATAAGTGACTATGTCTCTAAAAATATACTCGATGAAGAAATGTTTAAATAACTTATATATGAAAATGAACAAAATAAATGGGGCAAGGAATAATACCTTGCCCCATTTATTATCTTATACCAAATATAATAAATTTAATAATTTTTAATAAAATGCATGATTTATTATAATGATTTCAATTAGCAACTTGAGTTAATTTAAGAATTATCATATGTATAATAATATGAAAGCATCAATCCACAAATTACAAAAAATGATTTATGCGATATCATAGAAAAGCTTATCAACCTTAAAACAAAGGTATATATCATCATTGTAAAAAATATTGTAAATTTAGGATTTAATTTTCTTACTTTGAACGCCTTTTTAAAAATTATAAAAAGAAAAATTAAAAATGGTAGTAACCCTATTATCCCAAGTGATGCCAGCCACTCTAAAAATATATTATGAGAATACACTGCCCCCATTCCCTCTCCGAAAACAGCGCTCCTGGATATAATTTTTATACTCTTTAATGCAAATCCTCTCCTACCTGTAAATTTGTCATTCCCAGTTACAGATGGATCCTCCATAATCCCCTGTATAGTAAACCTCTGCACCTTAGGATATTTTTCAATAAAAGCATCGTTGGTTATTAGAGTAACAAAAATTGTAATAAAAATACCTATCCAAAAAATTCTTTTAATCTTATCCCTAAGAGTAGTTGCGCTGAGCATAAAATAAAGATACGTAACAGCTATTATTGCTGAAAAACTAGCTCCGCGGGTTGCTAATATGAACACAATCATATAAAATGTTGCCAGCAGTAAAAATGAGCATACAATTTTAACCCAATATTTTTTACTGGTAAATAATATATAGGAAAGTGAAACTGCAACCAATCCAAAATCTGCCGCTATCCCCACAGGATGCCTTCCGCCAATTCTGAATCTTCCAGAAACAGCTCCAAATCCTGCACTCTTATAGTAAAAGCCTAACAATACTACTCCGAGAACGCAGAAAAGCTTTATGATGAATTCAATATCTTCATCAGTAAGGGTAATAAATCTTGAAAAAAAATAAGGTACAAATGACATTCCAACAACTAACAAGGTGTAATCCAGAGTTTCGAAAAATAATGAATGCAGCAAACTATACAAAACAATACATATCATAAGTACATCTTCCTTGAACAGCTCAAATTTTTGAGGAAAAAAAACCTGCATAAAAATATAACGCTCTGTCACTATGGCTAAAGTTAGAGGAAGGAGATAGGTGTAATCAAATATCGAATTAAATGAATAATTCAACACCATAAACACTAAAAATATCAATATAATTTTTTTTACAGTTTCGTAGCTTATAGCTAAATTAACCAATTTCCTCACCCCCTAACTATACTCTAATTATAAATTATAACACATTATTTCCTTAAATATTTTACAGCCCATTTTAAATAGCCATCAAGATTATTTCTTTTTAAAAAATATCCTATTCTGCCAATTATATCCAGATCATAATATTGTTTGAATTCCTGAAGTATTTTTTCATTTAATTCCAAATTTTCAGTAAAGATAACTTTTTTTTCACTTAGATCGGATTTATATTTTGTTCCAGAGCTTGTGCAGTGTGTTGAGGTTTCTCCAAATCCAATATTTTGAATCTTTGACCTTATTGGGTAAACAGTATACATCCCATGTTTAAATTGAGAATAACAAGACCTAATTGCCCAAGAATCTAGTTTTTTCAAATATTGAAGTTCTAACATCTTTAATAGGTCATTACCCCCTTTTTGAAAGCGCTTTTTCTCTAAAGTATTTTTAATAAATTTTTTGTAATCAGATAAATCCCAGTTATGTTTATGCCAACGGTCTTTCCAGGTACACCACCCCCAGCTGCATCCTCTATAAGAGAGATATACATCGTGTTTATAATCAGGGGATATATCTATAGGTGGGGCATATGCAGTAACTGACCAAATAGACTTATCTGCTTCGTATACATCAAGCGCCTCATTCAGGTATTCTAAAAAATCAGTAGAAAGTAAATCGTCATCTTCTAAAACAATTACCTTCCCATACTCATCTATAATCTGAGTCACCCCGTCTATAACTGAACGGGCCAAACCCTTGTTCACCGGAGATTCAAATATCTCAACACTTTTGAATCCTGTTATAGTTTTTATAAATTGTCTGGTTTGAGAAACCAGTTCAGTATGCCCCTCATGCTTGGGAGCATCTGAAAAAATAAACAAAGAACTATCCTTAGCCAGCCTATTATTTTTGAGTGACTTAATCAGCTCTTCAGTTTCTTTTGGACGACTGTAAACGAATAACGCTATGGGAGCTAAAGTTTTCATCAGACCCTCCTTTAAAACAATCTATAAGCACTCTAATATTGCCTTATTATTTCATCCAATCTTTCAACAAAATCACTTTGTTTATACTTTGCTTTTGCTATTTCATAGTTTAATTTTTGAATCTTTTTCAAATTTTTTGATGTATTTAGAACCGCTGAATATATGGAATACGGGTCTTTCTTTTGACACTGCACCCCATTTAAACCATCTTTAAATATATCACCTATCCCTCCTTGATCTGTGGTAACTATTGCACAGCCGTTAATCATGGCTTCTAATATAGATATCGGCTGTCCCTCTATGGGATAATAAGTCGGAAGGATAAAAATATCGCTTTCCAAGAAAAGCTCTCTCTTTTCTTCACCACCTACCACACCTAGGTACCTTACTCTTTCTTTATACTTTTCAAAATAACTCATTATCCTTTCTTCCAAGTTTTTTTCTATATTTCCAGCTATTTTTAGTTTAAAATCTATTCCACTTTTTTGGAAATATTCCAAAGATTTAAAAATATCCATTATCCCTTTTTCTTTCATTAAATTACTTAAGTACAACAGATTTAGCACTTTAGATTTTGAGCCAATTTTTTCCTGTACTTCTTTCGGATCTGAAGCAGATTCAGCCGGAACTCCGTTATGGCAAACAAATATTTTTTCCTCTGGAACTATCCCCTCAAACATCCACTTCAAACTGTCACCTAAAACTATCGCTCCGCTGGTCTTCTTTATAAAAAACTTCAGCATCCTTTTCTTTAGCCCACCAGCCTCTCTATATGTGTTGCCTATCCTTCCACCATGACTATGCAAAAAATAAGGTAAGTTCTTTAAACGGCATATTAAAATATAAGGTGAATACCTCATAAAACCTAAAAAACTGTGTCCTGGTGTTATATAGACCAAGTCATATCTATTAAAAAGCATCTTGAAAAGTTCACTGAACATTTTTCCAAATGCCATGAACAGTTTTTTAAAAAAAGATTTTTTTAGTCCGTCACTTCCTTCAATTTTAGAGAGCAAAGTTGTATCTATATTATCAACCTTATAGCCTTTACTCTTTAAGCCGTCAAATAAAATTTTATTTGCCATACTTTGCCCATGAACCGGCTCCGGAAAAGGTCCTATCATTAGTATCTTTTGCATATTAATCCCCGACCTTACTCTGATTTATAAATTTACCTTATCAATATTATAAACCGGTAAATACACATTTAACAAATCTAAGAATTTGCATATCTCATCTTCTAAAGCGTCCAAAGTCCATAGCCCTATACTCATCCTGATACAAACCTATCTTACCAAAAGGTATTGGCTGAAATTGCATATCCTCATAATATAGACCATATACCGGATCTAATATATTTTTTGCCACAGTCTTTAAAATCAATGCATCCGGTTTTAAGGTGAAATTCATGTTGTCAGGGTCGACAAACTGCTCCATAGCACCTTTATCGCTGCTTTCCACTATGAGGTTATTCCAAACAGGTGTTCCTATATTAAAAAGATATTTATACGATTTAAATAAATACGGATATCTGCTTTTAAACGGTTCCACCCTTATATCCACATCTTCAAATATTTTTTTTGATATTTTTTTAGACTGGTGCATTTTTTCAATGGCTTTCAATACTCTGTCTGGTTCTCCACCCCACATAAATTTCGGGCTGTCAATCAAAATATTATTCCCTATTGAAGATCCCCCGCCGCCATTAAAATGTAGCACAGCATTGCTGCCTGCTTTGTAAAAAACATTTCCAAATATAACAGCTGTGTAAAGGTCATCGTCATCGAAATATATCGACTGCACTCCGTTTCCAGATCCAAGTTTATTTTCTAGGTGGTGGAAAAAATTATAACGTATAATATGGCCAAGTACACTTGGATCTCGCCCTGTATAAATAGCTGCCATATCAGACATATCAGTAACACAATTATTGATTTCATTGTATTCTATCAAATGATCATTTCCCCAAAACAGTATGGCCTGACCCGGCATATCATGTATGTGATTATTTATAACTTTTTGTCCAACCCCTTTTAAGTTTATCCCGGGTTTGTAAGTCTTGTACCACCTGTTTACCTGATGGATATCGCTGTTCTCTACAACATGGTTTGCAGGTGTTAAGGTCTTACGTTCTCCTCCAGAAAGAGATACTCCGCCTGCTCCCGTATAATAGATGTCACAGCTTAATATTGTATTATTTCTGCCTTCCACTACACGTATACCTTTCCCGCCAACCAGCCTCACAGTACAGCCTGCAAAAGTATTGTAATTCCCGTCTCTTACCACTACCCCATCCCCACGCGAACTTTCAAATATAATCCCCTGAAAATTAATGTGAGAGGCACCTCTCATCGCCAGCAACGGTGTCTCGAGCTGCGAAATCTGTATAATATCTATATTGGGAGTTTCTGGATAAAAGTAGAGCTTTTTCTGTTTTTTGTCTATATAATATTCTCCAGGCATGTCTATTTCTTCTAATAAGTTGACTGCATACCAGCTGGTATAGGATCTGTTCTTAAAGCCGTATAAATGTGAAGTACTCATGGTAATTGTATTTTTTTTAGTATCAATTTTAGCCACTTTTATTGCATCATCGGCAAAGCTTTTATTAAAAATTCCCGCAATATATAAATCCTCGGCCTCAGTCCAATTTTCCACCCTTGGATTTTCATATTTGAACGTTGCTCCCCGCCTGCTGGATCCTCCGTAGCGCGGTGCTCCTCCCTTATCAATTACTTCACCTAACTCTATCCTTCCCTGATTTGGCCACCTAGCTATATTTTGCGGTTTTCCGTTTACGAAAAGTTCTGCAGGAGCAGAGAACTCTTTACGATTAAAACCGCGTGGACCAAATTTCCCAAATTTATTTGCATCTAGATGATTCAAGTTGATCTCAATTATCTTATCCCTGCTCTCTGCTGGGATACGTTTTAAAACCTTAGGGTTTTTTAACGGTTTGTATTCACTCAATACACTTCCCCCATCCCAATAAACTTTTTGTCCGGGTAAAGCCTTATAGCTTATTTGGGATTTCTCTGTACCTGAATCTTTTTCTGTGAGTTCAAAACTTTTATCAAAGTGATAACGGCCGCCGTAAAACCATACTGTAATGGGGTCCCGTCCCAATACTTCAAGCTTCCTTATTGTATCTCTTGCCATTTCAGGGGTTTTAAACGGAGCTTCTTTTGTACCCGGATTGGTGTCGTCCCCTCCTGTTGATACAAAAAATTCTTTTGAAAATATATTTAAGCTTATTAAAAAAAATATGTATAAACCTTTTAAAAAATTAATTTTACGTCTATTATTTTTTAAAATCATATCTATACCTCCATATATTTTGAAGTCTTTGAAGATTTTAACGAAAGCAAAGGTAAAATATAGAAGTCCATTTTTAAGATTGCTTTGTTCCGATAGATTAGAGGAAATCCATTAATCACCTAATATAATAATTATAAAAACTCTATGCTGTTGAATATCTAAAATATATTGAGCAAGCTTACAAAAAACTCTATATTTATTTTTACTCTAATTTTACTGCATTTCCTCTAATCATTTACCTTACTTCGATATACCAGCACTCTACCAAACAAGCACTACTGCTAATCAAAAAAGTCAAACTCCAGTTATCTCTGTTAAGGCATAGCTATTAACTAACTGTGCTCCAAGCCACCTTAACTTGTTATAATCCAGGCCAAGACATCTTCCTTACTGTGATGTCCTGTTTCATAAAGAGAGTATTAGGGAGTGAAGAAAAATGAAAAAAGTTGAATTTATAGGACTTTCTGGAAGCGGAAAAAGCACTGCCATGAAAATTTTAGAAGAATATCTACAATCACATGATACCAACGTAACTAAGGTTAATGATATTTTAAATATCCCAACCCACAAAAAAATACTCCCTTTAATAAGTTTTACTCTAAAAAACTTTAGCTTAACTTGTTTTACTATAAAAGAAGTTTTTAAACGCAGGGACAAAATATTTATCTTAAAAAGATTCTTTCAAATTTTTTATTGTCACCAGTATTTGTTACCAGATAAAAATTTTACTCTGTTTGACGAAAGCTTTATCTGCTTGGGATTTTACTTACATGATAATTTTCCTAAGCAAATTATCTTCAATGAAAAAAAATTGGAAAAATATATAAATAAAATCCCTAAACCAGATTATCTTATGTATGTCAAAACCAGTCCGCAAACAGCAATTAACAGAATGAGAGACCGGGGTATTATACACAGCTTAGACGGTCATAGTGATGAACAAATAAATAACTTCTATCTCCACTCATTGGCTTATTTTGAAAAAAGCAGCAAGGAGTTAAAAAAAAGAGGGGTAAAAGTTATAACTGTATCCAATGACGGAAATTATTCTAATCTAGAACATGATTTGCATAGAATTTTCAAAGAAATTAAATTACGCTAACCTTAAAGTTAGTAATTTTTTCATCAATCAAGGAGGGGCTATTTATGATTAGATTTGCACTTGTCGGTTGTGGAAGAATATCAGAAAAACACATAGAAGCTATCGAGGGTATCCCAGAAGCAAAGTTAGTAGCTGTATGCGATACTAATATAAAAAAAGCCATGAAAGCAGAAAAACTTTCAAAAAATGCAAAAAGCTATTCCTCCTATGATGAAATGCTAGAAAAAGAAGATATAGATGTGGTAAATATCCTAACTCCAAGTGGTCTGCACCCAAAACACACAATAGATATAGTAAAAAAATATAAAAAACATATAGTTGTGGAAAAACCCATGGCACTGAAGTTAAAAGATGCAGATGAAATGATTAAAACTTGTGATGAATGCGGTGCAAGACTTTTTGTAGTAAAACAAAATAGATATAACTTGCCCATTCAAAAAGTTAAAAAAGCCTTAGAAGAAAAAAAATTTGGAAAAATTGTATCTGGGAGTATCAGAGTGCGTTGAGCTAGGTATCAAGAATACTACGATTTAGCTGACTGGAGAGGTACTTGGGAGCTTGATGGCGGTGTTGTAACAAACCAGGCTTCACACCATATAGACTTGTTAGAATGGATGTTGGGAGAGCCTGTATCCGTTATAGCAAAAACCGAAACCTGCCTTGCTGACATCGAGGTCGAAGATACTGCGGCAGCTATTATAAAGTTCAAGAGTGGGGCGATTGGGATAGTGGAAGCCACTACCTGTGCAAGGCCAAAAGATTTAGAAGCTTCTATATCTATACTAGGAGAAAAAGGGAGTGTCGTTATCGGTGGTATGGCGGTAAACAAAATGGAAACTTGGATGTTTGAGGACGAGTCAGAGGACGAAAGCAGAAAAATAATTGAAGATTTCACAGAAACTCCTCCTAATATCTACGGATTTGGACATAAAAGATACCTAGAGCATGTCGTGGACTGTATAGAAAATAATAAAAAGGCTCTTGTCGATGGAAAAGAAGGAAGAAAGTCCATAGAACTTATCAATGCTATATACGAGTCATCGGAGACTGGAAAAGAGGTATTTTTACGCTTTAGCCCCCAATATTCTAAATTAGGGAATAAAAAATAAAAAAATAGACTTTGGTCAGTTTATATGTTTCATAATAACTATAAAGTTGTTAAAGGATGAGATGAATATGAAACTTAATATAATATTTTTAACTAAATCAACTCAAGGCGGAGGGGTCCAAACACTCATTAAAAGTATCGAAAGGGAGGCGTTAAAAAGGGGTATAGAAGTCAATGAAATATACCACAAACAACCTTGGGAAGAGCTATATGAAGAAGTTCAAGGTGCTAAGTACTTTAAACTGAGCCCATATTTTGAAAATAGCTCCTTCAGAGCTAATTTCATTTGGAATATTTATTTTGCCCGAAAAAAACTTATAGAATTAGTTTCCAAAGGAGATAAGGTTATTATCTTCAGTCCAAATTACTTACTATACATCCCTAAAAAAATATTAAAAAATAATAAAATAATACTGGTACAGACAAACAGAGCAGATACTTTTTTTACCAAGCATAGCCAAAGAATAATGAAAATGTATGGTAAATTTATAGATTACTTAACAGTCTATACACAGTATGACTTAGAAAAAATTGAAAAACTATATTTCAAACAAAAAGATAAAATAAAAATAATTCCAAGAGCTTCTGTATTAAAAACAGCTTCAAAAGAAAAGTCTTGCGGAAAAAACTTAGTATTCATAGGTAGGATAATGGAATCACAAAAAAATATATCAGGTCTTGTTGAAGTCATGAAACTACTTCCAAATGAATTCAAGTTAAACATCTACGGAAACGGTCCCGAGGTTGCCGTCAAACTTCTAAAAAAGATGATAGCCAAGTATGACAATATAGTATTTCACGGTCCCACAAGAAATGTAAAAGAGAGGTTAGAGGAGAACCACGTTTTTCTAATGACATCACGATATGAAGGGTTTGGAAACACTCTCGTAGAAGCTAGGAGCCAAGGCTTACCTCTTGTTGCTTACGATACTTTCGAAGCGTTAAGATGGATTATAGAGGATGGAAAAAACGGTTACATAATTCCTTTTGAAGATAAACAAAAATTTGCTGATGCAATAGTTAAAATTACAAGTTCTGAAAATATATATCTTAAAATGAGCAGAAATGCACTTAAAATGTCACAGAACACAGAATATGAACGTGTAATGAACAAATGGATAAACCTAATAACTGATTAGATTAATAAAAAAACGGTTTTCATGGAAAAATGTATCCACAGAAAACCGTTTTTTATTTTTACTGTCATTCTAATCGGAAACTATATCCTAATTATTTTTTAAATGCTGCTCTATATATAAAATTATATTCTTTTGTTATAAACAGTCCTATTAAAAATCCAATCCCCGCACTTAGTATTTTACCTAACAAAGCAATGTATAAGTTTGACCCGATATGGCCAGAAAAAACAAACATTGGAACAAATACAGTAACTGCAATCTTTAAAGGATTTTTTAACATGATAAAAAACATTTTTAATTTTTTATTAAAAATTTTGTCAAACATCAACCAGTGGCAAAAGATTAAGGTGGCACCTAGAGAAAAGAGCCATCCATAAGCAACTAATACTAGATTTTTATTGATAACTCCATAAAGTATACCACAAATCATAAAAACAGAAGAAACAACACCTTTTAAAAATAACAAATCTGTTCTTCCTTTTGATTGAAACACAGAACTGCTACTGGCTAAAACAATTTGCATCCACACTGTCAAAGCTAAGATCTTAAACACCGGTATTGTTTTCCCCCACTGATTTCCAAATAAGACAAAAATTATCTCTTTGGAAGTAAAAAATAAAAATACAGACAGTGACATACCTACAATAGCCAATAGTTTACTTAATTTCAAATATGATTGATAAACTAATTTTTCATCTTCTTGGTAGTTTGAAAAAATTGGCAGTAATACAGGATTTATTACTCTAGTCAAATTTTGAATCGAATACATCATAAGTTTATATGCTTTATCGTAGTAACCTAAGGAAACAATTCCTATATATCTACCTATGAGAATATTATCCGAGTTTTTCGAGAAATAATTCAATAAACTGTAAAAAAATTGATAGCTTGAAACTCCAATAATTTTTTTAACAGAACTCATTTTAAAACGAGCTCTAAACTTTAATCCTGAAAAAAAATAGCTAAATACAAACACATAAATTGAAGAAAGAATAGACCTCCAAACAAGCGAATAATAACTGACCCCCTGATAAGCTAAATAAATTGTTGCTATTCCAACTAGAAAATCTGAACTTACTGAAATAGCCCCCATCTTTTTAAACTCGCCTTTTTTTTTGATAAGTGACATTGGCAAGCTAGTTAAGCTGTGGAAAAATACACTTATAGACAGATATTTCCCTATTCTTATATACTCTTCATTTTGATAAAATTTTGAAATAACATAAGAAAAATTATAAAAACCAAAAGCCAAAACCAATCCCACAATCAATATAAAATTAAATATCGAAGAATTGTCCTCATCAGAAAGCCTTCTATTTTGTATAACAGCTGGGCCAAATCCCATGCTACTTATTAATTCAAAAAAACCAGTAAATACAGCAACTACTGCAACTATACCAAATTCTTCTGGGCTGAGAAGTCTTGCCAAAACTCCCCATATCACCAGTTTAATTGCAATCCCAGAATAAATAGTTATAAAATTTATGATTACTCCTGACCTAAGTTCTCCTTTTAATGACATAGCGCACCTTCTTCGATTTCCCTTTATAAACACAATTTAAAAAATAAATCTTCTAAAACTCCATATATTTTTAAACATTGTATAAAATAAATTTATAAAGGGATTTAATTTTGCATTGTTCGTTAAAAAATCAACATCCTCTTCTTCAAATTCAAATTTCCAAAATGATTTAATTTCTTTTAATGCATTCAAAGAAAAATACAATGAGTATTTTTTAAAAAAAATATTTCTAATAATATTTTTTTCCCTCAATATATTGATCATATTATAGTGGATTTTGGTAGAATTTATCAAAACCCCCTTGCTTAAACTTTCATTTTTTGAAACTCTCCACATGCATAAAACTTTATTATAATAATAGATATTATTATCCATACAATACTTCGTAAAAAATACATAATCACTGGAGGGATAGTAAGTCTCATTAAATCCCCCAGCTAAAATGGCCTTTTCCCTGTCAATAACTATGCCTACAGGCCCTCCTATTGGATTTTCAACTAAAAAATCAAGTTCACTGTACCTCCAGATTTTCCTCCTGAAATTTTTCAATTTTTCTTTAAAAGTATTTTTTTCTGCATTATTTCTTTCATCTAATATAAAATGCCTCACTTTAATGCATGAAATTTTTGGATTTCTTGAAAGAATATAAAGAGTTTCTTTCAAAAAGTCATTTAATAAAATGTCATCATCATGAAGCATAATATACCATTTTCCACGAGCTAATTCCAAGCATCTATTCCAATTACCATAAATCCCAAGATTATCTTCGTTTTTATAATATAAAATCTTAGGATCGTCATAACTTTTTATCAATTTTTCAGTTTCACTTTCATAAATAATTGAATCTGAATCATTATCTACTACAATTATCTCATAGTCAGAAAAATCATTTTGATTTATGGCACTATCTATTGCTTGCTTTAATAGATCAGGGCGCTTATAAGTTGGTATGGCAATTGTAACCCTTGGATTTTCATTATAATTTAAGTCTCCAAGTACTAATTTTGATTTTATATGAGCAAATTTTTTAAAGTTATTTTCATATTTAAAAAATTCATTACTTTCAGTTCTCATAAGGATCACTCCTAAAAATTTTTAAAGTTATTATTCTATTTTTGCGAGAAGTATTATTATATCTTCTCATAAGTCAAAAAATCTTTTTTGGACGCAATTAAATTTTTACACGTTTTTGCATGAAATATAAACCAGGTCAATGCACCAAAAATCTTTGACCCATCTTCTACCATAATACCTAAATTATCGATTTTGATCCCTAATTTAAAAATTTCTCTAAAAAAATCCACTATAAGTGAATCAAAAAATAAAAATAAGGCTAAAATAAGATAAATATATTCAGACTCCATTATAAATTTATTAAACTTCACCACAATAAAAGATAGATAAACAGCGTATATTAAAAATAATAATTTCTCTGAAATTTTAAAATAAGCAGGCATTATTATTTCATGTAGGAGAAAAAAATCATCTATGAGCAAAACAAAGCTTAGAATACCAGAGTAAAATATGAATTTAGCCCCTTCCGTTTCTTTGCTTTTTTCCATAACATAACAGGTAAAAAAGCATATCCCAACAGTAAAAGCCCATAAAAACATACCTATATTTGATAGAAAACCTATATAAAAAGGTACTTTCATTGTAGTTATCGGGTCTCTTAAAAAATAGCTAACTTCAAGCCCTTTTACATTACTAAAAGCATAAGTAAATAAAAACAGAGAGAACATAAAAAAATAAATAGCTGCAACTCTAAATTTACTATATTTTAAAAATAATAATTTTTTTCTTCCCTCCATAGTTTCCCTCCTTATTTTTAAACCTTAATTCTAATACTACTAAATTTTAATATCTCATATATAGTTTAAAACTCAGCTTCTTTGACATTTGGAACTTCATTCATTTTTTTAGCTAAAAAAGTCCTCAACGTCACTTTATGCAAAATACAATAAATTTTGAAATTTTATTTTGCACTCTCATCAATATTAGATTCTTTTGTAGAAACAATCAAGTTTTTACAAGCTTTTGCATAGAATATAAACCAGGTCAATATCCCAAAAATTTTAAATCCATCTTCTACGAACATTCCAATACTGTCGATTGTTTCTGGAAATATAAAAACCTCTCTCAAAAAATCCAAAGTTAGTGAATTGATAAATAAAAATAACGCTATAATAAAGTAAACATAATTTACGCTGAGTATATACTTATTAAATTTTGCTATTAGAAAAACTAAATATAAAAAATATACTGCAAATAAGACCGGCTGCGGAATGTGAAAATGCCTTGGGAATATCGATTCATGTAAAAGAAAAAAATCATCTACTAATAGGATAAAACTGAATATTCCCGAATAAAAAATGAATTCGAATCCGCTTTTATTTACGACATCTTCAGCAACAAAACATGTAAAAAAGCATACCCCCACTGTTAGAGACCACATAAAAACACCTAAATTAGATATAATCCCTATATAAGAAGGAACTTTCAAAAGAGCCGTTGGTTCTTTCAAAAAATAAGCTATATCCAATCCCATTACAATACTTAAAAAATATACAAGTAAAAGTAAAATAGAAACAATAAAGTACATTCCTGTAATTATCCATTTATCATTTTCCAAATAAAATATTTTTTCAATATTTTTCATAGTTAAGCCCCCTACTGTGAAACTTAAATTTATATTTTGAACTTATTTTTGACTCAGTTTTTTTAATATTTTTCTTATATTTTGAGCCTCATCTTTCTTACACACTAGAGTGGCATATTCCGTTTCCACAACTATGGTATCCTGCACACCTACAGTTGCTATTATTTTTTTCCCTGTTCCAAAAATTATATTGTTTTTGGAATTAACTTCTACTAAATTTTGTATCTCACCTACAGTACCGTTTTTATTTTTTTCAAACACTTCATCTAATGCCGGATAGCTACCAATGTCGCTCCAGCCGAAATTAACAGGTATTACCATTATATTTTTAGCTTTTTCCATTACTCCAAAATCTATGGATATTTTCTCAAATTCTTCAAACTCATCACTAACAGTCAAAGACAGATCATTTCCCATAAGATTCATCTTCAATTTTCCTTTGATCTTTTGAAGTATCTCATGATGATGTGGTAGATATTTTTCCATAGCATTGAAAATTATTGCATTTTCAAATATAAACATTCCGCTATTCCACAAATAATTTCCTGACTCAACATATTTTTCAGCCCTGTATAGACTAGGTTTTTCCCAAAATCTTTTTACAGCAACTGCATTCCCTATGTTAAAGCTCTCTTTAACCTCAATGTAACCATAACCTGTTTCAGGTCTTGTAGGCTTTATCCCAAGAGTAACTATAGCATGCGACTTTTCAGCTGTATAAACCGCCATTTTTAGCATTTGTCGAAAATTTTCCTCATTTTTTATATAATGATCTGAGGCCAGGACTATAGTCAATGACTTCGGATACTTGTTCTCTATTATTGTAGCCCCATACCCTATGGCAGCAGCAGTATCCTTAAACACAGGTTCTACTATTATATTTTCTTCTGGTATAAACGGAAGTTCCTTCTTTATAGATTCCACTTGTACAATATTGGTACCGATAAAAATCCTGTCACAGGGTATCAGAGGTAGTATTCTGTCCACTGTATGTCTGATCATGGATTTATTAGATATGAGCTTTAGCAGTTGTTTTGGTTTCTCCTTTGTAGAAAGTGGCCAAAATCTCTCGCCTTTTCCACCAGCCATTATAAATGCAGTAAGCATAATGCCACCTCCCAACCAGCTCTTTAATCAAATGCCCTAAGCCAGCTCATTCTTATAAGAGTGAAATTTTAAACAAACTCTTTCCTGTTGAAAACCTAAATCTCCTCCAACACTCTTTCTGCTCCCATTTTTCCACTTATAAGACTTTGATCACTCCACAAATATTTCCATTCACCAAATCTTCCAACAGTAACTATCCCCAAGTTTTCTAGAAAACTTAATACTGCCTTTCTGCTGCTATATATACTGGGCTTAAATACTATATTTGCATACTCCTCTTTTCGAATATCCTTAACAAGGATGTCGTCTTCTTTAAAAAGCTGCATCTTAATAAATTTCTTTATTGTGTCTTCAAGTATTTCTTCTCCGGACATATCAAGCTCTTTATCTTTTGAAAAATATACTTCGGCCTGAATAGAACTGCACCCTTCTGGTACATTATCAGGAGATTTTCTACTCGGCGAATAAACTCTTGCAGGTATGATATCTTCATCATAAATGTAAAACCACAAGTTTCTATGAATATCCGGTTTATTAAAGCCTAGTGATACTAAATACCCTCCGGTCCACAAGAGTTTGTCACAAGCATCTAAAACTTCAGCAGGTGTATTTTTTATAAGTTTACACATCTCGGGTAAAGGTAAGCTTGAGATTAATTTGTCATATTCTTCTACTCCCCCATCCTCAAACATTACCCTTTTATTTTGTACATCTATTTCCACAACTTTTTTATTAAGTCTTATATCCAAGCCTTCTATCATACTATTTAAAAATGATTTGTATCCCCCTTTTTTAGGGTATCTCATCTCTTTGGCATAGTACGTTATCGGGGTTTCTGCTGTTTCACAGCCTTTTTTTATTTCTTCTATGGTAGGACGATACATTCTTTTCCCCACCCATTTAGTTTCAAGCTCTCTTGCCTCCACTGTCCAATATTTTCTCGTATACCTCATTGGAAAATTTTCCGCAAAATAATCCCCATACTGGATTCTAAGCCACTCCTCATAATCCTCTATTTCATTGGCATCTTTGTCTTTTCTATTTTCAAAATCTGAAACTATCTTCTCCTTTTCTTCAACACTAAGCGGATAAAGATTATTCTGCGCCGGGTGTTTTAGCCAATGTCCCTCATAATAATTAAACGGATCCGGGATATGCCTATAAAATTCTGTAGATTTGGAAAAAATATCTTTGACATGTTCATCCACCGCAAAAGATAGATGCACAAATCTATCGAACCTAAAGCCATCTATTTCAAAATTATCCAATAGGCCGCCCCAAGAAGAATTTTTTTCATAGACAACCGAGTCCACACCACCTGACTTCAAGTGATAAGCTGCTGATATTCCTGAAATTCCCGCTCCCAAAACTACAATTTTATTAGCCATTTAAATATCCCCCTCTTTTGCACTTTCATTAAAACTGATGTTGATTTAAATTGTTAAATTTAAATCAAGCTGTCTACCCTGACTAAAAAATATTGGATTTAACCTTTATCTTTATTAACCTTATTGAGAGTCCTAAAAAATACTTTAAAAAATAAATTTCAATTATATTTTTATAACTCAAATACTTCAGATGTTCTCCCTCGAGATATGACCAGTGTTTTTTATTAAGTATATTTGTTTTTATATAATTTTCCATATCTTGTGCATTTGAGCTTACACCCTTTCTTATATACTCTTTAATCCTCCATAGTACTTCTCTGGATCTTCTCTTGCTGAGTATTATTTTTAGCTCTTCATTCTCATCTTTATACTCATGATACAAGCTGTTAAACAAATCTATAGGTTCCAACATTTTCATTGTAAAAATGCTGTTGGTTGCTGACCCTGCTCTGACCAGATAGTTTATAAGCTCCGAATCTATAAATCCAACTTTTTTTGCACCATAGAGTGCTTTTATTATAAATTCCTGGTCCTCACCCATTGACCTGTTTTCATTGTAATAAAGATCATCTATCGCTTTTTTACTGTATACTATACTGCAGTTGTATATAAAAACTTCTATGTTTATGTATTTTTTTAAAATCTCCATACCTTTTTCCACTTTTAAAGGATTTTTAAACATCTCGTTATAGTGCCACACAGGCTCCCAATTTTCATCTACACGCCTGTATTTAAAAAAAACTATATCACATTTTTCACTGGTAAACATCTCAACCACTTTTTCTAAAGTTTCTTCAAACAGATAATCGTCTGCATCCAGAAAATATACAAACTCTCCATTCGATAGATCTATACCTATATTTCTGGCAGAGCTCACGCCGCCATTCTTCTTATTGATAATCTCATATTTAAATGAAGTTCTGCTGAGCTCGTCCTCTAAGACCTCTAAACTATTGTCCGTAGAACCGTCGTTTATAAAAATAACTTCAAATTTTTTATAGGTTTGACTTTCTAAACTTCTAATGGTTTTCCGCATATAATCCCCTACATTATAAAATGGTATTACTATGCTTATTGTGACTTCTGACATATTCTCCATAATCAGACCCCCAGTCTCAACGAACTCAAATTTAAAACTGTTAGGATAGTTATGTATTTAAATATCTTTTAAAAGTGGAAGATACTTGTCCTTTTCTGTGATAATAGCTTGTTCCACTCCAATTTCTGTCAGTATTTTATCAAAATTTATTTCTTTTGAAAGTATAGATATACCGTACTGATCGTTCTGGGAGTAATAATTCGAACTCTTATACAGGACAACTGATTCTGACAAACTGACAATTCCGTGGGCAAAACCACTCGGTACATATAACATCCTGTTATCACCACCAGACAATTTCACTTTAAAAACTTGTTTATATGTCGCTGATCCTTCTCTCAAATCCACAGCTATATCAAGGATTTCCCCGTTTAGACACCTCACCAGTTTTGCCTCGGGATTTTCTTTTTGATAGTGTAGCCCTCTCACACTAGATTTTTTTGAGACAAGATAGTTGTCTTCTACAAATTTTACGTCTATCCCCAGTTTTTTTAACTCTATGTCACTGTAAGCTTTTATATACATCCCCCTATCGTCGCTGAAAGAACTTAACTTGATAAGTTTTAAGTCCTTTGCAAGCTCCTTTTCCAGAGAGAATTTTTCCATTATTACCACCACCTAATCAAACTTTTCATACATTTCAGCTATCCCATCTGGTATAGAATATCTTGGTTTCCACCCAGTTGCAGAGCTAAATTTACTGTTGTCGCCGACTATGTACATAGCTTCATTTTTTCTGTACTCCTTAGCTCCAAATTTAAGCAGCTCTTTGTCTATACCCACAACATCAGCTGCATGCAATAGCAACTCTTTAACACTTAGCTCCATTCCAGAGCAGATATTATATACCTCATTGTCGAATAACTCGCATTCTAAAACCTTAGCGTAAGCCTCCACAACGTCTTTCACATAAAGATAATCCCGTATCTGTCCCCCTGGTGTCACTTCTATCTCCTCGTTGTTCTTTAATTTTTGAAATACAAATGGCAGAAGCCTGTTTTTACCTTCTCCTATTCCAAAGATATTAAAAGGCCTCAGTGTCACCATATCTACTCCTAACTGTTTAGCCTTAATCTTCCCAAACAACAGAGTAGAAGTCTTAGCTGCTGCATATACTCCTTGTGGGTCAGGCATATCCAGCTCTGTTATTTTTTTTCTGCCTTTCTCCCCGTATTCAAATCCAGATCCTGTATTTACAAGCTTTTTTATCCCGATTCTTTCACAAAACTCCAATAGAGTTTGCAAAAGTTTTATATTTCCGTCAATTACCTTATCCAGGTTGTTGTCATTCGGGTTTACTCCATAAGAAGCAAGGTGTATGCAGTAGTCTATTGGACCTATTTTTTCCCCAGCCTCTGTTGATATATTTTCCAGATCTATATCCTCCCAAAAAATTCTCTTTATTTTATTTTTATAGGGTTTCAACATTGTGTTTTCTAAGTCCCCAACGCTTTTAAGGTCTAAGATATATATTTCATACCCCAGTTCATCCAAGCGATTTATCAGGTTATACCCGACAAATCCAGTAGCTCCAGTTACCAGAACACTTTTCATAGTTTCTCACCCTTTTTTACAAACTCCTCTATCTGTTCCACACAAAGAGCATATACATCTAAGACGCTATATTTTTTATACCAGTCAACTGTCATTTCCAATGCTTCATCTATATTAAGTGTGGGCTTCCAATTCAAATTGAATCTAGCGTTTGATATATCCAGTGATAAAAGTTTAGCTTCATGCGGGCTAGACACATCTGATATATCCACTACTTGTCCTGCCCCATAGAAATTCACAACTTTACCAGCTATATCCCACACCTTTATTATCGAATCTAAATTTGGTCCAAAATTCCATCCTTTGGAATACT
Organism: uncultured Ilyobacter sp.; assembly: GCA_963668015.2. Taxonomy (GTDB): domain Bacteria; phylum Fusobacteriota; class Fusobacteriia; order Fusobacteriales; family Fusobacteriaceae; genus Ilyobacter_A. The sequence goes on from CAXXCR010000027.1 coordinate 112,822, forward strand.
TGATTGGTTCTTCTATAAGCTTTTGTCCCACGAGCAGGTATCCACTTAAGGGCTCTAAAACATGTTCCCAAGGCCTTATAGCCTCCGGACTTCTTATCTCTATAGACTTGCCTGCCTCAAGAGCTCTTATGCAGTCAGGGATTATCCTGTCTTTAGCCCAGTCTCCCCCGCCTATTACATTTCCTGCCCGAACGCTGGCGATAGCCTTTCCGTGATCTGAAAATTTTTCTGGATTGAAAAAAGACCTCCTAAACGAGCTTATCGCTATCTCGCAGGCCCCTTTTGATGAGGAATACGGGTCGTAACCTCCAAATGCTTCATTTTCACGATATCCCCATACCTGTTCCCTGTTTTCATAGCACTTGTCAGAAGTTATAATTACTCCAACACGTGTCTCGTTGCTTTTCCTAATGCAGTCCATAATATTTACCGTACCCATAACGTTGGTCTCATAAGTTTCAACAGGTATATCATAAGAAAGCCTTACTATTGGCTGTGCAGCCAGATGAAAAACAATCTCGGGTTTATATTCATCAAACACTCTGCTCAACTTTTCTCTGTCTCTTATGTCTCCCCTTATATCCACTATTTTATCCGAAAGTTTGGAGAGTACAAAGTTATCCTTGTCTGTGTAGGGTTCAAGGGCATACCCAACCACATTGGCCCCCAATTCATTGAGCCATATTGAAAGCCAGGAACCCTTAAACCCTGTATGTCCTGTGACCAATACCGTCTTATTTTTATAGACATTATTATATAGCTCCATAGCTGCCTCCAGTATACTCATACTATATCTCACATTGAAATTACCAGACCTTCCAAGGAGCTTCACCCGAATCCCATAAAGAGTTTAACTCTTTATTATCTTTTAGGGTATCCATAGGCTTCCAGAATCCTTCATGCCTATACGATGTCATCTTTCCATCTTTCGCCAAGCTTTCAAGCGGCCCTTTTTCCAACATAATGTTATCTGAATTTCCGTTCATATAATTGAAAATATCAGGTTCACACACAAAATAACCTGCATTTATCCACATCCCGTCTCCTTTTGGTTTTTCGGTGAAAACTTTTACATGCCCCTTTTCATCAAGCTGTAATGAACCGAATTTCCCCTGTGGTTTATAAGCAGTTACTGTTATCGCTTTCCCAGATTTTTTGTGATGTTCCAAACTTTTTGAGATATCTATATCCGCCACACCATCTCCATAAGTCAGGAAAAAGGTTTCACCTGCAACATACCTCTTTATTCTTTTAACCCTTCCGGCTGTCATTGTGTTAAGACCTGTGTCCACTAAAGTAACCTTCCAGTGATCAGAGTGGTTATCGTGTATCTTCACACTATTATCCCAAAGGTCTATGGTCACATCGCTGTTATGTAAAAAATAATGTGCAAACCATTCTTTTATAACATATCCCTTGTAACCCAGGCATATAATGAATTCATCTATGCCATAATATGAATAGGTCTTCATAATATGCCACAAAATCGGCTTTCCGCCTATCTCCACCATAGGTTTAGGTATTAAATGTGTTGCTTCACTAAGTCTTGTTCCAAAACCTCCTGCTAAAATAACTGCTTTCATGATTAATCACCACTTTTCCTGTCTTTAGTATAGGCTAAATATCCTCGATATCAAACTGCCCGAAAAAGCCGCCACTACCCAGTAGGTTATTCATTTAATCTGCACTTACTTAGCTTTATTCTCCAAGTACCACTCATACACCTTTCTTATACCTTCTTCTAAGTCGACCTTATGTTTCCACCCGGTTTCATGCAGCCTTGTCACATCCAGAAGTTTTCTCGGGGTCCCGTCAGGTTTTGAGGTATCATTTACAATTTCCCCATTATATCCCACTACACCCTTTATTATCTCAGCCAATTCCCTTATCTCTATATCTTCTCCTGAACCTATGTTGAGATGCATCTCACCAGAATAGTTCAACATAAGATACAAGAGAGCATCAGTCAGATCATCCACGTATAAAAATTCCCTCCTAGGTTTACCTGTCCCCCACATAACAACCTTGGCTTCTCCGTCTACCTTGGCTTCGTGGAATTTTCTTATGAGTGCCGGCATAACATGGCTGGTTTCAAGATCAAAGTTATCATTTATTCCGTATAGGTTTGTTGGCATTACAGATATAAAATCGCAGCCATACTGCCTTCTGTAAAACTTACATAGTTCTATCCCGCTGATCTTGGCTACAGCATATGCTTCATTGGTTTCTTCAAGTTTCCCGCTCATTAAGTATTCCTCTTTTATGGGTTGTTTTGCCAACTTTGGATATATGCAAGAACTCCCTAAAAAAAGCAGTTTTTTCACTCCGTATTTGTATGCTGAATTAATTATGTTGGCTTCCACCATTAGATTGTCATATATAAATTCCGCCGGATAAGTATCGTTGGCCTGTATCCCACCTACCTTTGCGGCAGCCAGGAAAACATACTCCGGCTTTTCTTCTTCAAAAAATTTTTCCACCTCTGCCTGCCTTCTTAGATCTAGCTCCTGAAAACTCCTGTATACTATATTTTTATAGCCTGCCTGCTTCAATCTTCTCATTATTCCAGATCCTACCATGCCAAGATGGCCGGCAACATATATTTTAGATTTCTTTTCCATTTTTACCTCCTGTTTTAGCAAATAACCCGACAAATAATAAAAGAAAATTTTATTTAATCAAATGCGGTTTTTATTTTTTCCTCTTTTTCCACCAGCTTCATATCAGACTCTACCATCAATTTTATCAACTTTTCAAACGGTGTCTTGGTGGGATTCCACTTAAGCAGTTTTTTTGCCTTGCTAGGATTCCCTAATAACTGGTCAACTTCTGTAGGCCTAAAATATTTTGAATCCACTTCTATAAGAACTTTTCCTGTTTTTTTACAAATTCCTTTTTCTTCTTTTCCCTCTCCTTCCCAGGAAATTTCTATTCCAGCCTCTTTAAATGCCCGTGTGGCAAATTCTCTTACTGTATGCATTTTCCCTGTTGCTATCACAAAATCCACAGGCTCGTCATGCTGCAGCATCAACCACATACACTCTACATAGTCCTTTGCATATCCCCAATCTCTTTGGGAGTTTAAGTTTCCCAAATACAACTTTTTCTGTTTTCCTTGTGCTATTCTTGCTGCGGCAAGTGTTATCTTTCTGGTTACAAAGGTTTCTCCTCTTCTCTCCGATTCGTGGTTAAAAAGTATCCCGTTTACAGCGAACAATCCGTAAGATTCTCTATAGTTTCTTACTATCCAGTAGCCATACATCTTAGCAACTGCATAGGGAGATCTAGGATAAAAAGGCGTCGTCTCGCTCTGAGGCACTTCCTGCACTTTCCCGTAAAGTTCAGAGGTGGATGCCTGATATATCTTCACATGTTTTTCATATCCTAAAAATCGTACAGCTTCTAGTATCCTTAAAACCCCCAAAGCATCTATGTCCGCAGTATATTCAGGAACTTCAAATGACACCTTTACATGCGACTGAGCTGCAAGATTATAGATTTCAGTAGGCTTTATCTCACTGATTAAACGTATTAAATTTGTAGAGTCACTCATGTCGCCATAATGTAGGTGTATGCTCCTCTTTATTTTCATATCCTTTATGAGTTCATCTATATACAAATGCTCTATCCTACCTGTATTAAATGATGAAGACCTCCTTATAATTCCGTGAACCTCATAACCCTTCTCCAGTAAAAATTCAGCTAGATAAGATCCGTCCTGACCAGTTATACCTGTTATAAGAGCTGTTTTACTTGACATCTTTTCCACCCTCTTATCATTAAAATATTTTTCTAATCTTCCCACTTAGTCTACTCATAATGTTCCCGTATTCATAATTTTGAACTACATATTCCCTGGCTTGCCTACCCTTTTGCCTTATCAAGTCAATATCTTGACTTATCTCCAATATTTTTTCATGAAACTTGTCATATTCATCTTCATACAGGACATACCCCATATCATACTCCCTCACAACCTGAGCCACGCTTGACTCTCTATTGGCAAGACAAAGGGTTGGTTTTCCTGCAGCTGCAATTCCCAGAAGTTTGGACGGCATAAAACTATCCTTTTCATCTTTTTTCTGGGGAATTATATGTAAATCTGCCAAATTAAGGAATTCATTCAAGTTCTCCTTTGGCTGCGGCGGCATAAGGACAACATTTGGCATATCCTCTAATTTTCTAAATACATAGTCCCGTTTATTCCCGTCGCCAGCAACTATAAATCTTACATTATTATTTTTCTTCAATTTCTCTATACACTCTATCACTGTATCCCAGTCTTCTTTTTTCCCTATATTCCCAGAGTACATAACGACAAATTTATCTGAGCTTATTTTAAGTTCTTCTCTGTAAAAGCTATCTTCCTTTGGAAAAATAAAAGATACATCTGCCCAGTTAGGCAAAAAATACTGTTTTTCTAGGCAAACCCCCTTATTGCTTAATTTTGCTAACATACCGTCGCTTATCGTACTTACTACATCGAATTTGGAAAACATCCTTTTTTCTATCCAGTGCAAAATATTTGATAAAAGTGGTATTTTACCTATATTTTTCAAAGTTTCTAAACCTGCATCTATCTCAAAATCCTGTATGTGCACCCAAATTTTGGAGCTAGGATGTTTTTTTCTATACATTATCCCAAGTTTTAATAAAAAAATATTTGGAAGAATCACCATTAATAGCCGGCAATCTTTTTTCATTAATATTTTTTTACTCTTTCTGTAAAAATCCCAGTAGTGAAAAACTCTGTTAATAAAGTTCACTTTTTTAGGCACATACTGCCTAACTCTGTTTATTCTTACTCCATTCACTTGTTCTAAAACTAAACCTTTTTTTTCTGAATACGGCTCCCTTATCTCCCATTCAGGATAATATGGGTACCCTGTTGCAACTTCCACATCAAATTCCCTTGCCAAATATTCCACCATCTCAGTTGTATACAGACCTGTGGAAGAATCTTCCGGATAATAATTCATACCAACCACTACTATTTTTTCCATGAATACGCTCCCGTTCCATATCAATACGCACCAGTTTTATAGATGACATTTTTTATCGTCTTCATAACAATTACCAAATCCAGCCACATGGACCAGTTTCTAATGTAGTACAAATCCAAAGCTATCCTCTCGTCGTAATCCTCTAAATCGCTTCTTCCATTTGCCTGCCACATACCAGTTATGCCAGGCTTCACCATAAAAACTTTTCTTCCCGCCTCACTTCCGTAATACATGTCCAGTTCTTTTTTTACTATGGGTCTTGGCCCCACTATGCTCATTTTCCCCTTTAAAACATTTAAAAATTGTGGGAACTCGTCCAGTGATGTTTCTCTTAAAAATCTTCCTATCTTTGTTATCCTGGGATCATCTTTGAGTTTAAAAGTTTTATAAAACTCCTCTTTCAGCCTCGCATCACTCTCTAATATTTCGTTGAGCCTGTCTTCTGCATTTACATGCATACTCCTAAACTTATACATTTTAAAAGGCTCAAGGTCTCTTCCAATTCTGTTGTGGGCGAAAAGTACTTTTCCTCCGTCTTCTTTTTTTATCCTTATGCCAAAAGCTATATACAGTATCCCAAATATTAAAAAACCAATACTTCCAAGCACAATGTCCAGCATTCTTTTTTCAATTTTCTGTCTCGCAGTCATTATAATTTGGTCGGTGGATACAAGCATTACTCCGCCATAATCTTCAGCTTTAGATTTGTTAGTAAACGCCCCGTTTAAACTGGAGACATATTTAATTTTTTCAACTCTTTTTTCAAGTTTTCTATGTATCTCCGCTATTTTTTTATGCCCCGCTTTTGGAAGCGCCACGATGACTTCATCCACTTGTTTTTCTAGTACACAGTTTTCAAGTTCATTCACAGTGCAAAGTATCTTTTCCGAATCTATTTTTATATTTTCATCAGCCTTTACATACCCCAAAAGATTGTAGAGTACAAATGGGTTGTTTGTTATCACCCTTGTCAAAATTTTTGCAGAATCTCCTGTTCCTATTATTAAAACCCTTTTTTGTAATTTTTTGCCGAAATCTCTCCTGAATATTCTCAGAAGAAAAAGGTTGAATACAAAAAATAACGCCACAAGCATGACAATTTCTGGAATATTTTTATAATCTAAAAAAACTAATTCATTTAAAATAAGCAGTGCCAAAAACTCCAGGTGAACTCTTACCTGTTTTTTTAACTCCTCCCAAACAAGTACTGTCTTAAAAGCATAAAGACTCTCTATTAACATCAATATAAAAAATATAAAAAAATTCCCAACTGCTATCTTAGTAGGAACCTCGAAAAATAGACTGAGACCTAGAAAAAAAGCAAACTGAAATAATATCCTGATAAACTGTATAAAGGCTCTATACGCAATATTGCTTCCCATAGTCCCACCCCCACTCAAGTCACAAATTTAAAACTTGTAAAAAACAGGATAATTAAATCCTGTTTTTTAACTCATATAAATTTATCTGAAAATTGATATTTTATCTATTCAACTTCTACAATTTGTCCTTCCTCTACCTTAAACGGATACATAACCACATAAGTCCCTTCTTCCAGATTGAGCACTTCATACTTAGACAAAGTTTTTACCCCCACCTCAATCTCTTTTTTCACAACTATGCCGTCTTCTACTGCATAGATGTAATCCTTGCCGTTTTGCTGAAAAACAGAAAACGAGTTCACTGTCAATGCATCACTTTTATTTGTTGAAAATAAGTTTACATTTACCAGCTCACCAGGTGTAAGTTTTTCATAGTTATCAATTGATATTTCCGCTTCAACCATTCTTCCTGCATAACTTTCTTTGGCTATATTTGAAATTTTAGTAACCCTACCATCATAAGTTTTTCTTTCATCATCTTTCATAGAAACCTTACACACTGCACCTATGTTTATACCACGAGCACTGTCTATTGGTAGGTTTATCTTTATAACCAGTTTTTCAAATGGTGTAATTGACATCAATTTTGTTTTGGGCTCGGATATACCCCCGTTTTCAGCCAAAAGTTCTGTTATTATTCCCGCAACCGGAGCCTTGAGTTCAGTTTTGAGCTTCGAAAGTTCCACTCTTTTCTGCTCACGATCAAGCTTTAACTTACTTATCCTACTCTTCAGGGTGCTTTCTTTAAAATAAAGTTCTTTTTCCAGCCTGTTGTATCCCAAAAGCAATAAATCATGCCTTTTTCTTGCAATTTCAATCTCTCTCCTTATATCTTCATACTCCAATTCCTTATTGTATGCAGCAGTTCTGGCCCTGTTGGCTTCTATGGAAGATATGCCGTCCTGTCTCAAAAGGTCCTCTTTTACCGCCGCTTCCTCTCTCAGATTTTTCAATTCAAACTGTATTACACTTTTTTTCCTGTTCAATCCGGTTAAGGATTTTCTGACTTCTTCTGTCTCGAGCTTCTTATTATCCAGTTCCAGCTGTAAGCTACCGGAAGACATATTCCTCAGTTCTAACTGGGCATTGTCTATGTCTAGCTTTATGGATTTCAACTGCCTCAATACCTCCACCCTGTAGCTGTCTTCAAAGGTCAGAAGCTTATCCCCTTTTTGTATCTGGTCCCCCTCTTTTACCAAAACTTCTTTTATTACGATAGGGACTTCTGTATGTACATTATACATCTCTTCAGGGGCTACTAAACCTTCAAACTTTAGGCTTTCACCGATGGTTTCCCTTACAACCCTGCCTACCTTGATATCTTCATTTTCAACAGTATCCTTGGCATCATCTTTAATCCTATCTATTAATTTGGTGGAACCACTATTTTTTTCGCCATTTTGAACTTCTCTTTTAGGTACCACAAAATTATATATCCCAAAAAGAGATAAAAGAAATATAACTAACACAAATAATTTTTTCATATTTCCTCCTATTTTAAGGAGCTCTCATATTTGTCAACAGCAGACACAAGCTCCCTCTGTAATGAATAGTAGCTGTCCTCTGCATCTTGAAGCTGGTTAACAGAATCCAGGTAATCCAACGAACTTATAATACCGTTGTCATATCTGAGAGTATCTATTCTAAGGTTTGCCCTTGTTATCTCCAGCTTGGATTTTTGGGCTTCTAGCTTCTCGTAAGCCGTTACCATATCTGTGTATTTTCTAGTTATATCCAACTTTATATTGTCAATATTTTCTGAATAGGCAATCTTTGCCTGCTCTTTTCTATGAACACTTTGCTCCACTTGATCCTTTGTTATACCCCAGTTAAACAGGTTCCAGTTTGCAGTTAAATTTAATCCCCAATTTTCCTGGTAGTTATCCCCTTCTATTCTGTTGTATTTCACCGCATACTCTGCACCTAGGGATACAGTTGGATAATAATCCACTTTAGCCAGTTTTACGCTGTTTTCTGCTCTTTTAACCAGAAGTTTTTCTTTCGTTGCCTTGCTACCTCTTTGCAGTGCCTTTTCAATATCACGTTTGGCTTCATATCCAGCAACATCAAGAGTTCCAGTGTCAAATTCAAGTAAATCAAATTCAGAATCAAATGGAACTCCCATAAGAACTTTCAGGGCAGCTTTTTCTACCCCTATATTTTTTTGTTTAACTATTCTGTCTGTTTTATTGGTGATAATATCAGATTCTACCTTTAAGAGCTCACTTCTAGGTATCAGTTTACCTTTTGTGTAGAGTTTTTCCAGTCTATCCCTTTGTTTTTCCAAGGTCTCTATAACCCTGTCACTTATCTCTACCTGTTTTTTAAGGTTCAAGATATTGAAAAAACTATCTATAATTTGCTCCCTTACCTCCAAAGATAAACTTATCATTTCCAAATCTGTTATCTCTTTGTCGATCCTGGATTGTTCTAGAAGTCCAGTCAGCTGACCACCAGTATATATCGGCTGAGTTAACGAGATCGTTACAGGTCCCACTCCGTCCTCGTTGAACTTATTCTCTTGTATGAAATTTTCTTCAGCTTCTAAGTCCAATTTTAGCCCGAATGCTTTTTTACTCTTTATGTATTCTAAGTCGCTTATTTTCATTTCAAGTTTCTGGGATTGTATCGTACGGTTCTTGCTCTCGGCATTTCTCAGAGCATCTTGTAGTCCTAGTTCCTCACAGTAAGAATGAAAAGATATTACTATTAAAACCGCAATTGCTATCTTTTTTCTCATAGTATCTCTTCCCCTTTTTCAAATCTCTATCACACAGTAAGTTTCTAGGATATTTTTCAAGCATAAGAATATACCGCTTATCTTGCTTTCTTTATTATTGCCTTGTTATTTATTAGATTTTATATGCTCGTCATAATAACCGTAATGATCATTATAATATCCGTAATTTCCATGTCCATATCCACTTTTTTCTATTTTATTTACCACTACTCCGTAGATATTCGCCCCTGCCATATTGAGTATCTTTTTGGTGTACTCCAGCTGCCTTTTATTTATCATGTCATAACCGCATACAACCACTACTCCATCACTTTCTTTTGAAAGTATCACAGGGTCAGCCACTACCGTAACAGGCGGAGCATCGAGAATAATCAAATCATATGTAGGTTTTATCATTGTTAAAAAATCACTCAACATCTCAGATTGAAGAACCTCTGTCTGGTTAACATTTAAGTTCTCAGTAGGTATTATGTCCAGGTGGCTAGAGACTTTTTTTATGGCTCCTTCCTGACTTCTACCGACCAGTATACTATGAAGTCCGCGATCATTTTTCATATTAAAAAACTTGTGTAATGTCGGCTTCCTCACATCACAGTCTATTATCAAAACCTTTTTTCCGCTCATAGATTCACTGACAGCATAATTTGTAGCAACTGTCGACTTCCCTTCTCCAGGTATGGAGCTGGTAAATAATATAACCTTATTCTTTCTGTATCTATCTATAAAATACATATTTGTTCTAAATACTCTAAAAGCCTCTAAAAGCGGATTGGTTCTTTTGTTCTCCATGAAAATTTTTCTTTTATTTTCTTTTCCTAGAATATTTTTCAAGTTCGATCGCCTCCTCCGCCGGGATAGTCCCTATAACAGGACATTCCATTATTTTTTCAATGTCTTCAGGCTTTTTCAGGTTGCTATGGAAAATTTCCACAAATAAAACTATGTTCGCCCCGATAAAAGCTCCTAAAAGAACCGAAGCCACTGCAATCAACTTGTTACCTATTCCTGTTGGATTTTTTGGAACTTCTGCATTTTCAACTATTTTCAAGTTATCAAAACGCATTAAGTTTTTTATGTGCACTATAAAGGCTTTAGAAACCTCGTTTAATATCAGAGCAGCTCTTTGAGGATCTGTGTCCTTATAATAGATATTTATAAACTCTGTGTCTTTTACCGTCTCAACCCGAACATTTTTGGCAAGTTTTCCCGCTTGTATATCCAATTCAAGTTTACTTATTACATCTCTCATAACTGTCCTACTTGTGGCAACTTCCGCGTAGGTTGTTACTAATTTTTGGTTAAAAGACAAGTCTGATTCATCAAACATTCTCCCGTAATAGCTGGTATTCCCCGACACTATAAGCTTTGCGTTGGCTTCATATAATATCGGCCTTCTCACTATGAATCCCAGACCTATGAAAAATGTTGCTGCAATTACCAGTAAGACCAACTTCCAACCTTTTAGAACAATCATTATAAACTCAAAAATATCTATTTGTCTGTTGATACTATTGTTTTGAGCCTCATATTCGCTAATTCTACCCATGGCTATCTCCTACTTTACTGTTTGATCACCATATCTAATTATTTTCTGCCGTCTATTCCTACAATTTCCCCACTTAATTATAATTTACTCACTTTTTTCAACAGTTCCTTTTTTTATTAGCAGACTATTTTTATTGTAATTTTCATTTTAAATTTAACTATACTATTTAAAATGAATTGAAATTGATTTAAATTGATGAGCTATATAGTGAAGTAAAGTATATATCAAAAGAGCAACCCCCAACATTTCCAGAAACTCTTCTCCGGTATATATATATTTATATAAAATTTTATCTGTGCTGTTTATACTAGCCAGCATACCACCAAGCATCTCAAAGCCAACCGCCCCGCTGACATAAAGCACCCCAGAACTTATCATCAGCAACCTGGTATACTTGGGAAGTTGAAATAAAAATCTCGCGTAAACTGCAAAAAACAAAACTAAAAAAGCTCCATACGGAAGTATCCAAGCATAATAAAGGAATCCGCTTGTGCCAAACAGCTCCCTCATTGTCACTGTAAACTCCTCGTGTATGCCTATCATCTCATCAAGTGCCAGAAACAAAAATATAAAAGCTAGCCCATGCCAATACAGATATTTTTCATTTCTACTCTTTTTTTCAAAGCTGATTAAAAAAAATAGCACTGCAGAAAAGATAAGTCCCACAACTGAGAAAAATGAAGGCATATTGGTTTCGGAATCAAAATTAAAAAGTATTTTAAAAAATGGATAGTTATAATAACTTGAAAAAATTCCCAGTAAGTTGGCTATTACAAGCAAAAATATAAATGCTAGTATACATACAAAAACCTTTTTTGAATCTAAGTTTAAAGCCATAGCCATCAACCTCCGTTAAATAAATTTAAAGTTTTGTCATTAATTTATATAAATCAACTCCAATTTATACTTGAAATTATCGTGATAGTTTCCTGGTTTTTAGGTCACATTAATTTGAAACACGAACTGAAAAGATAAAACTTAATTAAGTTAATAAAGTACAGAGAATAGATATTTAAACTATTCTCTGTTCACCGTTAAGTCTCTTATTTATTCTGTAGAAAAGTTTTATTCGAGTTCATTGTTATAATTTGTGGTTAGAAAAGATAATTTTTTATGAACTTAAAATAAATCTTACTTGAGCTGGGTTAATCCCATATCATCCTTCAGATTTTTTTATCTCGTCAACTAAAACATAAAGAACTTTTTTCAATTGATTCACCCTCAGTAAACTTAGTAGAGCATAGAGAAGATTCATAGCGCTTAATGACATAACTCTTCCCGCAGATTATTAAGCTGTCCAAGTGGCGGCATAAAAGGTAAACTTTTGTACCTATTGTATTGACATCAATTCAGCATTTGTTAAACAAAGTATTTTTAGCAACAACTTTTAAACTCTGTTTAAACTTTTATACTACATCATTTAAACAATTCCTAGAAGAGATTGTTTATAAAATAGCCCTCATATTTATTTTTATAATAATAAAAATATCAGGCTCACTGGCCTGATATTAAGTTAAAAAAATTATATTCAATTTATAAATTAATCATTTGTAGCTCTTAATAATTTATCTCAAATTATATTCAGCATGAAAATTCCTGTTAATCCACCAGAGAAGTCTATCAATACATCTCGAAAACTCGAACTTCTTCCTAAAACAAAGCTCTGGTGGTATTCATCTAAAACTGCATATATAAAAACCACTGCAACAGTCAATAAAGTTTTTTCCAAACTCTTCTTTTCAGGTTTCTGGCATCTGTAAACTAATATAGCCAATAAAAAATACATAAAAAAATGTGCAGCTTTTCTAATTATAAAAATAACATCAAGCTGGTCCAAGCTATTCAAAACAGGAAAAATAGACCTCAACACCTGCAGAACACCTTCCGACTGTGCAGAAGAGACATCAGCATTGCGGCCTGAAAAATAAAATATAAGCAACATCCATAAAATAACCAAGGTAAACGATATGTATCTTCTCATTCTTAAACTCCGTCCTGTACTTTAATAATAGAGCACACCTCTAAAGGATTTCTATTATGGGAATTCATCTCTATTTTTCTAAAAACTCCACCTTGAAGTTCTCAAGACCGTTTCTTTTTATCTCATTATAGTACTTGTGCTCATATTTCATTACAGCATGCATCTTGTCCTTGAGTTCCATACCTTCCAAGATTTCAATACCGTGCTCCCTCACTGCATCTCTTTTGGAAAGTTTCATGACCAAATTCTCGACGAAATCTTCCTCCAGGTAATCCTCAACCAACTCTCTTATCCTGTCTTCAAACTCTATGGTTGGAATATATATATCCTTTGCCTCATCATGCCTTATCATATCCTCGCACTTATACTCCTCGGAAAAAGAGTATATATACTGCTGGAGCTCCTCATACTCTTTTATAGGCTCAACCCTGTCTCCGTTGGCGATAAATTCGCCTATATGCAGCAGCTCTATCAATTTTTGGTACTGTTCTTTCGTTATATTTATATTCACAACACCCACATCCTTTTTATTGGAATTATTGATATTTTCTTTAATTCAATTGTACCCCATCAATTTCAAAGTATCAATTCCAATATTTATTTTTTCTTGAAATATAGTTATTCTAATTAAACAAAGACAAAAAAACCGCTTATAAAAGCGGTTTCAATTTTTTTGATATTATTCACAATTTATACCCAATTTTGTCGGTTTAGATTTTTGGATATTTTTTTATTTATGTGACATTCTAAATCATAAAAAACTATACTTAATTTCTTGAAATTTATATGATTTGACTCAAGTTGCTACTTAAAATCATTGCAATAAATTACTGAATTTATCCCAAAACCTTTTTTTGGACACAGAGTTTCACAGAGATTTAAAACAAGAGCTTCACAGAGAAATACTTGAAATCAAAATCACCTTTTGTCACTAATTACACAAATCTCACTAATCATTTAAAAACTTAAGCTTTCTGTTCATTCTCTGTGAAACTCACTCTTTTCCTCTGTGCCACTCTGTGCCCAAGGTTTTGAATTTTTTATTTGTGTCAATTAGTGCGATTCAGGACCCAAAAAGTTTTTGTCCCCTTACAAGAAATTCAACATTTTATTTCAGGAAGCAACTTAGGTTAAATCAACTAAACTTCCGGATATCCATCCGGCTTGTTTTTATGCCAGGTCCAGGCTGTCTCTATTATCTTTTCAAGGGAGTTGTATTTCGGCACCCATCCCAATTCTGATATGGCTTTTTTTGAACTCGCCACCAATTTCGCTGGATCTCCAGCCCTTCTAGGCGCAAGTTCAGCAGGTATAAGATGCCCAGTTATTTTTCTGGCAGCATCAATTACCTCTTTTACAGTGAAGCCGCTTCCGTTTCCAAGATTATATGTATCACTCTCAAATTTACTCTCAAGTTTTTTTATCGCCAAGATATGGGCATCCACCAGATCCATTACATGTATGTAATCCCTTATGCAGGTCCCGTCATGTGTACTATAGTCGTCTCCGAAAATGTATATTTTCTCCCTTTTCCCCAATGCCACTTGCAGAATAATCGGTATAAGGTGTGTTTCAGGACTATGGTCTTCGCCTATACGACCACTCTCATGAGCTCCGGCCACGTTGAAGTACCTTAACACAATATGTTTTATCCCGTAAGCTTTATCAGCCCATTTCAACATTTTTTCAACCGCCAGTTTAGTTTCACCATATGGATTAGTAGGAAAAGTCCTATCATCCTCAAGAATGGGGATATTTTCCGGTTCTCCATATGTGGCTGCTGTAGAAGAAAATACTATTTTATCTATACCATGTTTTCTCATAGCTTTCAAAAGGCATAAAGTCCCGTAAAAATTGTTCTCGTAATATTTAAGTGGTTCTTCTACACTTTCCCCAACTAGAGAGTCTGCAGCAAAGTGCATTACTGCCTCTATGCTGTTTTCACTAAAAACCCTGTCTAAAAATTCACTGTCTCTTAAATCTCCTACACAAAGCTTTGCACCAGGCCATACCGCCTCTCTGTGCCCCTTTTGCAGGTTGTCTGCCACTATTACATCATTTCCCTGCTCGATCAGTCTCGCAACAGCGTGACTCCCTATGTAACCGGCTCCTCCGCATACTAATATTCTCATAAGCCCCCCTATTTTATCATTAATATTCATAATCAATTTAAAATACCATAAAATTATATACTATATCTCTGACAATGTAAATAGGCTTGCTTACTTAAAGATATGTTCTAGATTGAAAAAAAGTGAAATTTAAAATCTAATTTAAATCAAGTTGCTACTTATAATTATTGCGATAAATTACTGATTTTATTTGAAATAATTTTTTGGACACAGAGTTTCACAGAGATTTAAAACAAGAGATGCACAGAGAAGATATTTAAAGTCAAAATTATCTTTTGTCACGAATTACACTAATCTCACTAATCATTTAAAACCTAAAGAACTAAAGGTTTCTACACATTCTCTGCGAAACTCACTCTTTGCCTCTGTGCCACTCTGTGACCCAGGTTTTTTTATTTTAATTCGTGCCTATTTGTGTGATTCGTGACCAAAAAGGTTTTATGTACTTGCCAAAGATTCAATATTTTATTACAAGTAGCAACTCAGATAAATAAGGTAAAAATTGAATTTATCTTCCTCAATAGATCCCTGTAAACAAACTTCCTTACAAAGTTTGGCAGCAACCTCACACTGACCCTTATAAGTATATTTTCAAACATTTTATACCTTGTAATTAACCCTAAGTCATAGATTTTTTTTGAAGCCTGATATCCTGGCTGGCATATTTCCATCCGCCGCGCCTTTTAAATGTCTTTTTGCTGTTTCTAAACCTAAGCAGACTCTCCTGGATATTATAAAATTTACAGCCTGCTGCAAGCATCCTGCACCACAAATAATAATCTTCGTTATAAGGAAATTCCATATAATTCCCAGCGTTCAACACAGCTTTCTTTTTAAACATAACAACCGGATGATTTACAGGGTTTCTGGATTTGGCGTACTCATATATCTCTGTCTGGGTTTCAGGAACTCTTTTTTCATCTACAAGGTTGCTTTCATCCCCTTGAAACTCCTCTATCCAAGAACTCACGACATCTATATATTGATTATTCTCAAGTACTTTCAACTGCCTTTCAAATCTGTAAGGCTTTGATATATCGTCCGTATCCATTCTGGCTATTATTTCGTATAAGCATTGTTCCAAGCCAAATCTGAGAGCAAGCCCCAGCCCCATGTTTTTTTCAAAAGAAAACACCTTAAACAATTCAGGGTATTTTTCCAGATACCCGTCCACAATGTCGTCCAATTCCTTATTCAAAGGGCCGTCTTTTATCACAACTATCTCGTTTGGTATTACAGTCTGCTCTACAACACTATCCAATGCTCTTATCAAATACTTTGGATTTTCTTTATTGCAAAGTGATATTAAAACTGAAAATCCCATGGATACCACCCCAATAATAATTTTTTTATTTGACAACAAAAGCAAAATAAAGAACTTCTTTTCTAATCATTAACTACAAGAATTTTATAAGTTTTTATGCTGAAATCTTTTTGTTCCACCGAATTGTAGGAATAAAATAACTTAAGTTGCTACTTATAATTGTTGCGATAAATTACTGATTTGCTTAAAAGTTTTTCGGACACAGAGTTTCACAGAGATTTAAAAGAAGAGGTACTCAGAGGAAACCTTTAAATCAAAATCATTTTTTGTCACGAATTACACGAATCTCACTAGTTATTATAAATATAGAAAATTAAAGGTTTTTAGCATTTCTCTGTGAAACTCACTCTTTTCCTCTGTGCCACTCTGTGACCAAGGTTTTTTATTTGAATTAGTGCCTATTTGTGAGATTCGTGACCAAAAAAGGTTTTTATGTACTTACAATAAATTCAATATTTTTTTAAACAGGTAGCAACTTAGGTTATGATATTTCATATAATTTGGAATTGATATTGAATAAACCGATTCAGCTTAGACTATATTTCTAATCTGTATTTCTTTTGACAGATATAGTTTTTTCTTTTTAATAAAAAATAAAATTTTTTCTTACCAAAAACTTTTTTATAAAAAAGTTTGCTAAACTGATATGAAAAATTTACCGCATATCCAATAAATAAATTTTTGTTTTTATAAAAATAACTCAAGATTGCCATTTCCTGGGAAATTTTATTAATAGTTCTCATATTACCAACATAGTTAGAGACTCCTCCCAGCTGAAAATATGAAATGTTTAAATCTATATATTTGAACAGTACCTTTCTTTTTTTCAGCCTTTCCCAAAATTCAAAATCACCGGAATATTTATAAAAAATATTATATTTCTCTTCTAAATATATGTTTTTATGCACAAAAGCCGACTGATGATTGGGATTATATGCTTCAAGCCACTTATCCACATAAAATCCCCCATCTATGCTGGGCCAGGTCCAATCCAAATCTTTTTCATCCAGCCTGTAGACGGAATTACCAAATAAAACCCCGACAGCTTGATTAAGATTATTAAGTTCAGAAGCAACATTCTCCAAAACTCTTTTATTTACGAGACTATCCCCACTGTTTAAAATTAAAATATATTCCGCGTCACATAATCCGATCCCTTTATTCATGGCATCGTATATTCCTTTGTCTGCTTCAATTATATATTTATTGATTAATTCACTGTTTTCCAATATATACTCTGAAGAGCCGTCTGTTGAATTACCATCAATAACGACATATTCAAAATTTTTATACACTTGCTCTCTCAGGCTTTCAAAAGTTTTTTTCAAGCCTTCTAAATTATTATAATTTATAGTTACTATCCCTATTTTTTTCATAAACTTACCTCTTTTTTATCAAATGGTGCCTAAGAAAAAAAACAATATCCCTAAATAATGAATTGAAAACGGCGGCTCTGTCATCAAGCCAATAAAAAAAGATAGAGCTATCAGCAGATCTAAAATTTCAAACCTATTACTCAAGAATTCTTTTAAACTTTTATAAAATAATTTCAAATTTTTGTAAATATAGTAAAAAAAGAAAAATATTACCACTATACCTATCTCATTAATTTTATCCAAAAAGTAATTATGGGCAGCTGAATATTTTCCAAAATAAAATTTATTCCCACCGTAACGGTATTTCAACATCTGGAAAAAACTGTCTTGCCACAATTTGTACCTGGAACTCTTCAAGCCCTCTTCAGAAAACCTCTCCAAAATTCTTAAGTCCTTAAGTTCCGGCATTGTTTCTATGGCCCATACCGCCAACAACAAGAAAAATACAATGTAAATCCCATTTTTAAAATTTTTTAATAGGCTCACCATTAAAATTACTGCGAAAAATATTAAAGGAGTTCTTCTTACCATTATAACGCTGTACCACAATGCATTTCCCAAAAGAAACAGACTTAACAATTTTATTTTTTTAGAACTTTGGAAAAAAATACCATAAATTCCTAAAGCCATGGGCAACATTAAAAAAATACCGTATCCCGGTGTATTGTTTAATTCTCTGGTAAAAAAATTTATTATTTGATAATATCTTATATAGTATTTATCTGTCACCAATACACTTAGAAGAATTAGCAGGGATATGCCTGAAGCATAATAATAGTAATATCTAATTTTATTTCTTCTAAATATTTTTCCGTTTAAAAACATTACTGTGAGGAAAGGTACGACCAGTACTTGTCTTATAATATTGTCTTCAAAGTTCACCATTAAAACAATAGACAGTAAAGTGACGTAGATAATTTCAAACCTGTGCCTGGCAATTTTTTTGGATACTCGTTTAAAATTTAATATTATCAAAAAATAAGGAAATAATATATGGATCACAGGCTGCAAACCGTATAAAAAAAATAAAATATGATTTAAATTTTTTCTCTGAAATTTTTTCATACAAGCTACCCCCTTTTCACCGAATCAAATTTCTACGATTCAATTCCCATATATTTCTAATATTTTTTTCAAAATCTTTTTTGAGTCTAATTCCTCGTTTTCTATACCGACTCTAGTTAAATTATCCAGGGACCACTTTATCCCGTAAGCCAAATCTTCATAATTTTTATGCTCAGCTAAGTAACCATTTATTTTATGTTCAATAATATCCTCAGACCCGGTATTTGCAAAAGCAAGTGCTGGAGTCCCACAATGTATACTTTCATTGTATGTTTGTCCAAAAGCTTCCTCTAAAGAAGGCCCCACAAAAATATCAGCTGAATTATATATCAAGGCCAATGTGCACTCATCATATATCCTGCCCAAAAATCTTGTTTTAAACGGCAATTCTTCTACATCTTTGGAATGCGTCACTCCAAATACAAGCAGCTCTAAGTTATTTTTTAAACCTGGGTTGTTTAAATCTAATATTTCGAGCGCCTTTTTTAAGTAATCCCACCCTTTATATGCATCAGATATTGCGTTTAATGCTCCAAAACAAATATATTTTTTCCCCGTATCCAAATTCAATATTTTTTTTGCAGTATCTTTATCTAAATGCTTGAAGATGCTTTCATCCAAGACATTGGGAATCACATCGACACTATATTTTTTCAGCAATTTACTGTTTTCAGCACATTCTTCCAGCCAGCTGCTCGGTGTGATTATCTTCAAATTATCATATTTTTCAAATATTTTTTTCTTTTTAAGAAAAACCTTTCGCGACAGGTCTTTTTCTGTTTTTGAATTCAGCATATGACAGCAGCCGCATTCATCCCGGTACTTCTCACACCCATACCTGACATGGCACCCGCCTGTAAAAGCCCAGCTGTCATGAAGAGTCCAGACCGTCTTCTTGCCTAATTTCAAAATGTTCTCCAGCGATTTAAGTGACAAATATCCTCCTACTATCCAATGTAGATGAATAATATCCGCATCTTTTATCAGCTTATTTTTAGATATATCGACCCCTATATTAGCAGGAGAAAATATAATATCTTTCCTATTTTTATACCTGTATACCGGGATTTTATTTATCAATTTTCTTATATTTGAAAAAACAACTTCCTCTGCCTTACCGTTTTTATATGTTTCGATGTTTATTTCGTCGCTCAATTTGCTCATTACAAGCATTTTAGAATCCACGCCCTGTTCCAGCATAGCTAAATGAAATCTATGCGCTGCAATTGCTGCCCCTCCATTCATATCCGAAGTATTTATATGAACTACTTTCATTTTACCACCCTTTTCACAGCTTCATATAATCCAAGTTTTTTCAATGCTTTTCCTGTCTTTCTTCTTAAGATTTTGGACCCGTAATAGCTTCTAAAATTCCTCAAAATCTCCTGATCTTCTTCCAGGCTCTCAGAAAACAAAGTTTTGTCAATACCAGTATCAAGTTTCACAGAACAAGACTTGCTTCTGTTGCAGTGAACTCCCGTACCGTCCATTCCTATATTTTGCACTTTAGATACTACCGGATAAATGCAGTAGCTTTCATCTTTAAACTGGCTGTAGCACCATCTTATAGCCCAAGAATCAATCTTGCCTTCCATTTGGTCTTTTAGCATATCCACCATATCATTCCCACCGCGATTAAATAATTTCTGCTGTTTTTTATCTGAAATAAATTGAGAGTAATCTCCTACCTCCCAATCATTTTTCCCCCATCTGTCTTTCCAGGTCGCCCAGCCCCAGGAACAGGCTCTAGGCGACAAATATATTTCCTTATTATAATTTTCCGGGATTTCTATCGGCAGATTATAGGCGCTTATTGACCATATTTTTCTGTTTTCCTCATAAAAATTTAGCGCTCCATTCATGTACTCTAAAAAATTAACAGATGTAATCAGATCATCTTCTAAAACAATAATTTTGCCGTACTCGTCTATAATTTCTGTTACCCCGGAAATTATAGAGTTTGCCAAACCTTTATTTTTCACAGATTCTTTTATGCTTACGCTTTTAAATCCGCTTATTGTTTTTATATATTCTCTTACTTTTTTTACATTTTCAAGAGACTCTTCATTTTTAGAAGCATCTGAAAATATAAAAAGTTCACTCTCAGAAGCCAAGCTGTTGTTTTTTAATGCTTCTACAGTTTTTCGGGTATGTTCCGGCCTGTCATAGACAAACAATACAATCGGGGCAAATTCCATTATTCTCCTCCAAATTCTTTGATTTTCGCAGCTCCTATCTTCCCCTTCCGAACAACACTATTCTCAAAGTTTTAAGTATTATCAGAGCATCCATTACAAAATCCTGGTATTTTATATAATAAAGATCATACTCCAATTTGCAAAGTGACTCATCCATACTGGCACCATAATGGTACATTACCTGCGCCCAGCCGTTAGCCCTGGAAGAACCGAATGCCTCATATTATAGAAAGGCACCTTCTTTTTCAGTCTGTCCACAAAAACAGGTCTTTCCGGCCTTGGGCCGACAAAGCTCATGTCGCCTTTTAAGATGTTCCAGAGCTGTGGGAGCTCGTCTATCCTAGTTTTTCTTATAAGCCTCCCAACCTTGGTTATGCGCGGGTCATTTTCCCCGGCCCAAACAGGGCCATTTTTTTCGGCACCTTTAATCATAGATCTGAATTTTAAAATATTGAAAGTCTTCCCGTTAAGCCCCACCCTTTCCTGGGAAAAAAATACAGGACTAGCAGTGTCGATCTTTATAGATATTGCCGTGAGAAGCATAATAGGCATCGTAAATACAAGCATAAACAGGGAAATTATAATATCCAGCACCCTCTTCAGTTTTTTTTTGGTACCTGTTATGGTAGATATTGAATCCGCTGCTGAAAGTAAGCCATTCCTCGTCTATGCTGTCTACATCTATCCTCCAACGAACTTCCTCGCTAAAGGTAAAATAATCCCTTATCTCTATGCCGTTTGTTTGAGTTCCAAAAGCACCTTTATACGCTGCTTGCTTAACTCCTTATCAATAACAACTATCTTGTCACCTTGTACGTATTAACAATCTTTTGCAAATCATCATAGGAACCTAAACAGGTTTCATCATCTTTATCCGTATCTGTCAAATAACCGATATAGTTATAGTTTTTATCTATTCGTACGGCTTCCCTAATCTTTTCAGTTTTGCCGTTCTCCCCTAAAACCATAATTCTTTCCCTGCGCTTTTTGGATTTCAAAAGCAAAAATTTCGTTGTGTTTTCCAGCACTGTAATTATTAGAAATATCAACAGTACCTTTTCGGAGCGGTAGAACAGGAAAAATATCAGGGCAC
>CAXXCR010000028.1:0-89723 GCA_963668015.2 uncultured Ilyobacter sp.
ATAAGTCTTATCTATTCATTTTAATCCCAATTTGTATCTATGGAATTTGGGGCCTGGTATACCCTTGTATAAATAGGAGTAATTTAGTTGAAAAGTAATATTCTATAGCAGAGGTATAGCAGCAACCTCTTGGCATTATATATCAAAGTGCTAAGAGAAATAATTTCAGTTGGACTTGAGTAGGCGGTTTGGAATAATTTAACGGAAAAGTATAAATAGGGGATAAAAATAGACTCCTTTTCTGGGTGAATATTTATATACTGTAAAATTAATCATGACGTAAGTGCTAGCGTAGAAGAGGTGAGATCAAGATGAAGAATGATGTGGAATACCTAGAATTCATGTGGCCTATGAGACATTTTTTGATAACCTGCGGCGATATGAAAAATGAGTCAAATATAATAGCGGTGAGCTTTTGTATGCCTGTATCAAAATAACCTCCACTAATAGCCTGTGCAATTGGAAGGGATTCGTATTCGTATAAACTGATAAAAAGTACCCAGGAATTCATTATAAATATTCCACCGAAAGAGTTGAAGTCAAAGATATATTATTGCGGATTCCATTCAGGTTATGAAGTTGATAAATTTAAAGAAACTGGATTTTCTCCAAAAACAGCCCGCAGGATGAAAGCTCCGATTATAGAAGAGTGCGTAGCTCACATAGAGTGTAGGGTCAGGCAAGAAATAGTAAGCGGGGATAAAAACTTATTTATAGGAGAAGTAGTGGAGGCGTATGCAGATGAAGACATTGTAAGTGGAAAGATCAGCGTTGATTATGCAGGTGGGGATTTTCCCAGAACAATATATGCGACAAGATTCAAGTAACTATAAGCTTTAGACTGTTTTATATTTTGGTAGAATTTTAAACTAGTTTAAATGGTGCAAATGTATGAAAAAATGAAACTAAAGCACAGCCAAACTTTTTTATATAAAATTTCAAATTTCTTTGTGAAACGATAATGCTTTTTAATTAAGACAGGGAGGTAAGAAAGCAAAATGTATAAAGAAAATGAACTTCCAAAAATGGATATTGATAATTCAGAAACAGGATGTTGCCCTAGATTTAATCCGGAACCATGGGACGAAAAAGAATTTGTGTTCAATCAAAAACTGTTCGCCAAAGCGAAGACGATAAACTTCTTTCATATGCCGCTAAATATAGCTCCTGTAATTGTCAAAACTTGGAAAAAAATCGAAGAGGCAGGTGCCGACTCGAAAGAGAGCTTTTTGATGCTGTCCTACGATCTATCCCCTTGGAGTGGTGAGCACTATTTCAGTGTTGAAAAAGAGGTTCCGGAATTGGAGATGGTAAGATTATCAGGGACTTTTTTAAGCAAAGTATTTGAGGGGCCTTTTAAAGATGCTAAAAAGTGGCTTAAAGAGATGGATAAATATGTAGAATCAAAAGGGGAGAAGGTGAAAAAATTATACTTTTTTTACACAACCTGCCCGAAATGTGCTAAATACTTTGGTAAAAATTATGTAGTTGCTTTTGCACAAATTTAGCATAGGAGATAAGGTCAAAAATAGTGTAGAGGGTTCTTTCATTCAGAATGCCGGAGACAAACCTTATAAAAACTTGAGATATCTTAAAATAAAAATACCCATCCTGCTATCATTATTAGATACTGGATGGGTATTTTTATTTATTCGTCGCCTTCAGATTCTTTTTTAAAGCTATCGGGTGAGATTTCCTTGAGTTTATCCATCAAGTCTGGCACCAGTTCTATCAGCTTATCTAAGCCGGTGTTTTTCTTAATTGGAAGTACGCTGACTTCGCCGTTTTTGATAACAATCATAGCAACCGGCATTATGCGGGACCCTATCCCGGCACCGTGACCACCGGACTGCTGACCTTTTTTAGGATCTGCTTCTTCGCCTTTACCTGTCCCCAAACCGAAAGAGATTGAGAGAGTTGGAATTAAAGTGATATCTCCTACTTGAAACGGTTCCCCAATGACAGTCTTGTTCTTAATAAAATTTTCAAATTTTTCAAACAACAGATCAATATTTTCCTGAATAGCCATTGTTATAACCTCCATTTAATTTATTATTTTAAGATCACTCTTGTTGGCTCGTATAAAAACAGTTTTAAAAAGGTGAAAACCAAATAATATAGAGTAAGTTTTCCGCCTACATATACTGTACCGTCATATATCTCTTCGTCATATCTGAATTTGAGTTTTTCCATACTGAACGGTATTTTGAAAGAACTAACTAATCCCTGCAAGAACCCTGTGATACTTGGGTCTTCAAATCCAAGCTGTCCGTTGATAAGAAACTTTTTAGGTCTATATCTTTTTACTATATTCGCAAAACATTTAACTAAATATTTTACTCCTTTTTTTGTTATTTTCCTTTTACACTTTCTTTCCTTAACTTTGTTTTCTTCTACTCCCCTCCGATCTTTTTCATCCCCGTTTTTAATCTTAATCAATATTCCAAATAGCCTGACGTTAAATAAATCTTTGTTGTCGTAACCCAAGCAGAATAAACCAAATAGCCAGGATACCTTGGCACCACAGTAAAAACAGTTTTCGTTGTGGCTTGCACTTATACTGTAGTTAAAGGGAACAAACAGCAGTAGCAAAATAAGAACCAGAAAAAGTATTAAAATAACTATAAGTATATCTAGAATCATAAATACCTCATTTTTCTGCCCATTTGAATCTGCTTTTAATAAATTTAGGCAAAATAAATGGGAGTCTAATACATTCAGCAATAGTAAATGAGTACAGCTATAAATTTTTATTTGATAAGTTTATGAATTATCCTGATAATTGTCGGAAAATTCGACCCTGTTTTTACCTTTATTTTTTGCAGAATATAAAGCTATGTCGACCCTTTCATATAATTGATCAAATGTTTCTCCTGCCTGGTGTTCGGCCACCCCGATGCTCACAGTTAATTTGCCGGCTTTAGTAAAATTAAAATTTTCAATTCTTGTCCTTATTTTTTCTGCAAAACTAAATGCATTATTCAGGTCGGTACAGGGAGATAAAATTAAAAACTCTTCTCCGCCCCACCTGGATAAACTGTCGCTTGTTCTTATATTTTCGCTTAACAGTTTTGAAATTTCTGATAGGACGATGTCCCCTGTATTGTGGCCGTAAGAATCGTTTATTGTTTTGAAATAGTCTACATCTATAAGCAGGATACTAGTTGTTTTTATACTCTTGGGAATTGTACTCAATTCATTTTTGACGATTTTATTCATACCCCTTCTGTTCTTAAGTCCAGTAAGTGGATCAATTTCGGATATCACATTCAGCTGTTTGTTTTTCTTTTTCATCAAATTTTGCTTATAGGTCAAGAAAGAAATTATTGTTATGGAGCTAAAACTCAAGATGAAAATAGTTATTCCTAATTTATACTTAACAAAAAAATTTGGCGGCTTGTTTATTATTTTTGCAGAAGGGGGTATTTTGTTCATGTTAATGCCCCATTTTTTCAAGGAGTTGTAGTCGTAGACGGTGGTCATAGGAGATATCTCCTTGTGTATCACGTCGCTGTCATCTGAAAAGAGAAGTCTGCCAACTTTTTCTCCTATGACTTCAAAACTGATTAAATTTCCCCCTGAAATCCCGCTGCCTAACAAATTTTCCCAAAAGCTGAATACGGGTATTGAGGAGTTTTTGCAGATTATCTCTGAAACTTGGTACGGGGTCATTTCTTTACCGAATCCGTCTGAGTGCATTAAAATATAAAAAGCAATTGCAGAGTCATTTTTATTGGACAGTTTTTCAGAAATCTCGTGGATGTTCTTATCCAGAAGATACTCTACCTCAATTTTTTTATCTGATTCAGATATAATTTTTTTCAAAATATTTATCTTGGGTTGATTTGGTTTGCTTGAGGTCCCTATGATGAAAATTTTATCGATTTCCTTGAGCTTTAATACATCCTTAACTGCTGTGGAATAATCAGGGACAGCTTTTATTAACATATCCTCCTCAAGCAGGAGATCATCTCTTGCAAATTTTTTTGACCCTTGCAGGAAGACTCTTTTCGAATCCGGAAAAATATCCCTGTGTGAACTGAGCAGGGATACAGAGTCGAATCCCCAGCAGATAATATAATCAAATTTACGGTTTGAATACTTATTTTTTAAGTAATGACTATAAAAAAAATAGGAATTAAGGTTTAATTTTTGAGAATTCATGTATTCAAAAAAAAGATTTTCTTTCCGCGGAGTAGCCTCGAATGTCTTAGAGATTCCTTTTTCAAGGCAAACTGAAGCCGGGATTCCTTTTTCAAATGATGAAAGGAACAGTATGTTCACTGAATTTTCTCCTTTAGCAGTCAGGCAGATCAAGAAAAATAGTGATACTATGCAGTAGATTGTTTTTTTTGTATAAACATTTAGATATTCCATAAAAGACCTCGCATGTAAAGTATTTATTAAATTATACACTATTTTGTCGGTTTTTCAAATTAAACTGTAACATTTGAATTCCTTGAAGTTCAGGAATTATAGTGTGTGAATATTTTGACATTTTTAAGTTTGCTTTGATTAAAAATCAAAATAAATATATAAATTTTGCAGGAAACAATTTCTTTAATTAACTCAAGTTGTTACTTGGGGAACTGACATCAAATTATAAAGAAAGATTATAGTTTGATTATGCCAGGCACTTTAAATATCGAGCCTTCATATTTGTACCCTTGCTTCTTGTAGTATTCATCTACATCAGACATCACGTACACAATATGATTCGGGTAATCTTTATAGATACATTCCATTAGTTTTCGCCCAATATTTCTTCCTCGATAATGCGGCCTGACCAGTAAATCACAAACATATATATAGAAACCACAATCATCGATAGAACGTGAATATCCACATAAGACATTACCTTCATATGCAACATATGTAATTGAGTTAGCCAAGGCTAATCTATACTTATCTGACACATTATCGGCAGAATAGCATCTCCAATCTTCACCTTCATCTTCTATCATTTTCATCAACTTATCTTCATCGACCTCTTTAGCATATACCCTAATGTGCATTTTATCCCCTCCAATACAACTATGAAATCAATGTATTGTATATAATTATTACACAACGTCATTGAGAGAAGCGATATTTATTTATCTCTTATTTATACTTAGGTGTAAAAAGAATCCTTTTGATATTAAGAAAAAATATTTACAGCAGAGCAAAAAAAACTTGACATTATCTCTAGTTAGATGTATTATAGTGGTATGAAGAGATATGAAGAATTAGACGAATTAAATTTAAAATTAATAGTGACTCTGACCAGATGCTCGCAGTCTGTAACGAGAAGGGACGCTCAATACATATCCTCGCATGGCCTGACCTTGCCGCAGTTTGGAGTATTGGAAGCCCTATATCATCTCGGGCCGCTCAAGGTGGGAGAGATAATTGAGAAGACCCTTTCGAGTAGTGGAAATACAGGCGTGATAATAGACAATCTATTGAAAGACGGCTTTCTGGAAAAATCTAAAGATGACGTTGACAAGAGAGTAACCATAGTCAGGGCCACTGAAAAAGGCAGGAAAAAGATACAAGAAATATTCCCGGGACACCTCAACAACATCCGGTCTATGTTTGATATTTTGAGTCCGGAGGAAAAAAACATTATGATTTCCTTGCTTAAAAAACTAGGGAAATCATTATAAAAAAGCCATTTTTATGGCTAGTTTTTTACGATAATACCTCTAGCTAGATACAAATTTCAAGAAGAACTTTTCTGTATACGGATAAAATTTTAAAACGGCCATTCATAATGGTTAATTTTTTAAAGATATATCTCTAACTAGATATAAAGTGAGTTTTTTTACTGATCAAAGGGGGTAAGTTTATGAAATCAGAATTAAACAAACTATTTAATAAATTTAGAGGAGGAAAAGCCATGAAAAAAGTTTTGTATATAAAAGCAAACCCAAAAGCAGCGTCTGATTCGTATACGTTTAAAATGTCGGATGAGTTTATAAGGGAATATAAAAAAAATAACCCAAACCACGAAGTGATAGAAGTAGACCTTTACAAAAGAAATGTGGGACACTTAGATTCCGAAAAGCTCGGTCAGATGTTTTCAGGAGAGGACAGCATACTGAAAAAATACGCTACAGAATTTAAGGAAGCGGACAAATATATTTTCGCGGCACCGATGTGGAATTTTTCTATCCCTTCAATCCTAAAAGCGTACATAGATCATATTTCCTATGCCGGCATATCATTTCAGTATACAGAAGATGGCCCTGTTGGACTTTTGAAAGATAAAAAGGCCCTTCACATAACCTCGAGAGGCGGCATGTATTCAGAGGGACCTGCAGGAAGCTTTGAAATGGGGGACAGGTATTTGAGGGCTATATTAGGATTCTTGGGTGTAGAAGATGTGAAAACTGTACCTCTGGAGCTTACAAATATTTTGGCCCCCGAAGAAGTCTCAGAGGAGCTCGAAAATAAGAAACTGCATTTAAAGGAATTGGCAAAAGAATTTTAAATCTTATATTATAAAAAGCTATGAGAGCTTTGAACTTTTAACCAGTGTATAACATATCTAATTAATATAAAAGGAGGCGTATTAAGATGAAAAAACTATTAGCAATAGGAATGTTGGCATTAGGGATGGCAGCATACGCAGGAGAAAAAGAAGTGGAACAAGGGGAAAGATTATCAAGAGTAACTCAATATAAGTTGTTTGAAGATTATGGAAACAGAGAAGCGGATTTTTAGGATATATATATAAATGATAGGAGGCGTATTAAGATGAAAAAACTGTTAGCAATAGGCATATTGGCATTAGGGATAGCGGCATATGCAGGAGAACAAGAAGTAGAGCAAGGAGAAAGATTGTCAAGACCATTGATGATTGATCTTTTCGAAGATTACGGCAATAGATTTTAGCGTATATAATTAATAGGCTGTAGTAAAGGTACAAAACGGTTCAGTTGTAATTAATCAGGTTTTAGGAAAAAGACAGCAGTCTTATCCTAAAACTTAATATACCCACGTGTTTTAAAAAGGGGGTATTTTCATGTTGAGAAAGATAGACGGCAAAGATTTATACTTGGCGAACCAGGGCTGGCTTAAAAGCAGATTCCACTTTTCATTCGCCGAGTACTACAATCCAGACAATATCAAATTCGGCGTACTGAGGGTAGTAAATGATGATATGATAGAGCCTAAGAACGGGTTTCCTACCCACCCCCACAGGGATATGGAAATAATTTCCTACGTTGTACAAGGTGACCTGACTCACCAAGACAGTATGGGAAACAGACACAGCCTATCGAGAGGGGAAATACAGTATATGAGTGCCGGCACAGGCGTGACACACTCAGAGTACAATATAGGGGATACTACCACCAGAATTTTACAGATATGGGTACTTCCAGATAGAAAGGGGCACACTCCGAATTACGGCGAACTCAGACCTAAATGGGAAGATAGGGTGGATGCGTTCATGCACTTTGTTTCTGGAAAAGGTGGGGTAGCACTCATAAAAGTAAACCAGGATGTAAACTTTTATGCAATTGAATCTAGCAAGGAGCAAAATTTTGAACTAGGAAAAGAAAGACAGGCTTATCTCATTCTCATAGAAGGAGAAGCAAGTATAAACAATGTGCAGCTCACATCCAGAGATGCACTGGAGATAGTGGAAGAAAACATCAATATCATTCCTAAAGAAAAAGCACATGTTTTGATTATTGAGATGGAAAAAGAAGGCAAGCAAGTATAATTTAGCAGACCCAAAAAAGTATATGTAGAAAAAAGGAGGAATTAATGAAAAAACAATTTTTAGCGACATTGGGAGCTCTGGTTGTAGGTTTGAGCATAGGCACTATAGCCGGGGAGGATAAAGGAACTTTATATAACGGGCAGGCCAAAGGACTTATAGGCAATATAAAAATAGCTGCAGATTTTGATGGTAGCAAAGTCGCATCAGTCCGTGTCTTGGAGCATTCTGAAACTCCTGCACTAGGTGGAGAGGCTCTTAAAAAACTAGCTATTTCCAGCATTGGAAAAGAGCTTTCAGAGGTAGACAGTATAGCTGGTGCCACATACACTTCCAACGGTTTCAAGGAGGCGTTAGAAACAGCCTTTAACACTAAGAAAATATCTAATTAAGCCCCCCTTTAACATATAAAAATACAGGCACCTGCAGAATCATTTTTGCAAGTGCCTGTATTAATTTGCTGGAAATTATTCTGTGCCCTGCACTGTTTATACAAATTACTTGCGTCATTTATATATTCCATTATTTTATACGGTTATATTTTCATCGATTTAAAAAATGTTTGAATTAGAAAGAAAAACTATTGACTTGTGTATAAAATGTATGATAGAATTCGGAAAATTAAACAATAAAAAAACTCTTATCAAGAGTGGTGGAGGGACTGACCCGATGAAACCCGGCAACCTGCAAATATTTGCAAGGTGCTAATTTCAGCAGTGTTAATACACTGGGAGATGAGAGAGGACGTTGCTCAACCTCTTTCGTATTTTGAAAGAGGTTTTTTTATATACAATACAGGAGGTTAGTTATGCAGGAAAAGAAGTTAGGCTTATTTTTATTAGTAGCATTAGGTATCGGTTCAATGATTGGTGGTGGGATCTTCAACAGCCCAACTGATCTTATTAACAGTGCAAACCCGCAGGCAGCTGTACTAGCTTGGATTGTCGGGGGGCTGGGTGTATTTACCTTGGTTTCGGTATTTCAGAATCTGGCTTTGAAACAGCCCGAATTAAAAGGCGGGATATACTCATATGCCAGAGAGGGGTTCGGTGAATTCACAGGTTATTTCAGTGCGTTCGGATATTGGATCGGCGGCTTATTGGGGGTTGTGGCTTACTTCCCGTTGTTTTTTAAGACTTTAAACAGCCTTTTACCAGTAGAATATAAAGTTTCAACATTTTGGGCTTTTATCTTCAGCTCTATTGCTCTTTGGATAATTACTTCTATTATTATTTCCGGAGTAAGAGATGCAGGTATTGCCAATGCAATCGTTACAATTGCAAAATTACTTCCCCTTGCCTTAGTAGTAATTTTGGGGATATTTGCCTTTAATAAGGATTTGTTCTTCGTTTCAAACTGGCAGGATACCCTGGCATCGGACGGGACTTCTACCTCTGTTTTTCAACAGGTTCGTGGAGCCATGAGCACAATATTATGGTGTTTCCTTGGTGTTGAAGCAGCTGTAGTTATGTCGGGTAGAGCCGTTTCTCAAAAGGTTGTAGGCCAGGCTACAAAGCTGGCATTTTTTATAACTCTGGCTATTTATATATTAATTTCAGGTTTGGCAATGGGGATTGTTAGTTCGGATAATCTTGCACAGGCGGCTACCCCTTTAGCCGATGTATTGGTAAATACATTTGTCGGAGGTGCAGGGGCTGTCATTGTGAAGGTTGGGCTTTTAATCTCTGTTACAGGAGCAACTCTCAGCTGGATTCTGTTGGTAATAGAACTTCCCTCGATTGCGGCCAAAGATGGGGTTATGCCGAAATGGTTTGCCAAAGAAAATAAAAGGGGAGTACCTATCCGTTCCCTGATGGTTACGCAGGTATTGATTCAGGTATTCTTATTTTCACTTTTATCAGAAAAATTTCAGGAAACATACAACCTGGTTTACAACATGAGTACAAGCACTATGTTGATCCCGTATATGTTTACAGGTTTGTACGCCCTTAAGTTATGCTTAAAAGAGAAAAACTACGGTATGCAGTTTATTGTTTCAATTGCAGCAACAGTATATTCAATATTCGTTTTGTACGCCGTAGGATTACTGTATTTATCCCTAACATTGATACTTTTTGCTATAGGGCTAATCCCATGGCATATGGGGAAAATAGAAAAAAAGGTAAAATACACTTCGCATGAACTGGCATATTCAGTGTTTTTCATAGTAAGCGGTTCTTACCTTACATATCAAATTGTTACCGGAGTAATTCAACCATAAAAAATTAATAGGAGGATATTATGAACCCAATTAAAGATATAATAAGAAAACATTCAATACTGATTTTGGACGGAGCTTTCTCCACAGAACTAGAAGCAAAGGGGCACAATTTGAACGACCCGTTATGGTCTGCAAAGCTTCTTATAGAAGCACCTGAAGCTATTTCAGAAGTACATGAAGATTATTTGAGCTCCGGAGCTGACTGTGTGATTACAGCCAGTTATCAAGCCACTTTTGAAGGGTTTATGAAGCGTGGATTAAGCGAAGAGGAAGCAGGCAATTTAATCACCCTTTCCATAGAGATAGCAAAAAATACCAGAGATAAATTCTGGCTGAAACCTGAAAATCAGGTAAACAGGCCAAAGCCTTTAGTTGCAGCTTCTGTAGGGCCATACGGGGCAAATCTGGCAGATGGTTCGGAATACAGGGGAGACTATAAAATTGATGAACAGGGACTAGTGAAATTCCACAAAAAGCGTTTAGAGACTCTGATTTCAAGCGAGCCCGACATACTTGCCTGCGAGACGATACCTTGTCTAGCCGAAGCTAAGGCGTTAGCAGGTCTGCTGGAAAATTATCCCGGAGTATATGCTTGGATCAGTTTCAGCGCCAAAGACGGAAAACACATCAACAGCGGTGAAAAAATAGAAGACTGCGCAAGGTTACTTGACAGCTATGAACAAGTAGCAGCTATAGGGGTCAATTGCACGGCTCCCGAATATGTAGAATCTTTAATAGAAGAGATTCGTAAAGGCACTGACAAGCCTATAATTGTTTACCCAAATACAGGTGAGACATATGATGCTGACGAAAAAGTATGGCATGGAGATTCTTGCAGTTTATCGTATGAAGAGTATGCATTAAAATGGTATGAAAAGGGAGCAAGAATTATAGGCGGTTGCTGTCGTACTACTCCGGATGATATTAGCAAAATCGCAGAATGGGGAAGAAAACTTAAATAGAAGATTAGTTTTTTTATTAGAGTTAATCTAGGTGATGTGCGACAAAACTGTAAAGAATGAGTAATTTAGTAGATAATTTTAAGTAATAACTTGAGTTGATATATAATATTCCATTCCTTTATTGAACTGCATATGATATAATCTGTTTATCTAAAAATTTACAATGAGGTATTATTTATGAAAAATATTTTAAAAAACAAATCCTTTGGGATGCTTATAGCGGGGGCTTTTATTATAAGCTTTTCAGCGGTATTTACCAAAGTTACTACTGTAAGCTCCAGTATTTCAGCTTTTTATAGGGTGGCATTCGGAGGGATATTCCTACTTATATACAGTCTCATAAAAAAAGAAAAACTTTGGGTTGGCATTCCTGCTATTTTATATTCGGCACTTGCGGGAGTGTTTTTTGCTTTTGATCTTTTTGTATGGCACAGAAGCATCCACTATATAGGGCCGGGTCTAGCCACCGTCCTGGGAAATTTCCAGGTAGTTTTTATAGCTGTTATAAGCTTTCTGGTATTTAAGGAAAAAGTTAACTGGAAGTTTTATATGTCGATTTTTTTAGCCCTTATTGGAATATTTCTTTTATGCGGTATTAATTGGAACGGAAATACACAAAACTATAAACTAGGGATTGTTTTGGGGCTGGTTACAGCTGTTTTTTATACAGGATATATTTTGACACTGAATTTTTCATCAAAGTTAAAAAATAAATTTTCTCCAAGCAGTAATATATTCTGGGTATGCATATCTTCTGGCATCGTACTGGGAATTATTTCTAAATTTTCTGGGGAAAGTTTTGCTTTGATTTCGCTTGAAAACTTAGTTGTTTTGGTGGCCTACGGAATATTTTGTCAGTGTTTGGGGTGGATATTTATATCATCCTCTTTATCAAATATACCAGTATCTATAGCAGGTTTAATACTGCTTATGCAGCCAGCACTGTCTATGGCATGGGATATGATATTTTTTAAACGCCCTACAAGTATAATCGATCTTATAGGTTTTATAATATCCCTAGGAGCCATATACCTGGGTTCTACCAATAAAGAAACTAAAAATGAAAAGATAATAGAAACAGAAGAGATTTAATTTCTCTTCTGTTTTTTATTAGACCTGATTTTCTCTGTTTATTTTTAGACATCTTTCCAATTCCACCATTTCAGTTTTTCTGGTTCGGGATTCTTTTCATTGGCAAAATAGACAGCACATCTAAAAACATAAAGCACGCATCTATCAATTTTTAGCCCTTTATAACTGCATAATCTTTCGTACAGTTCTTCAGGATTTTTACCTTTCAACTGTGATACCTCATGAATCCCAATATTGTATAAATCTTTTGATATTTCTTTTCCCACTCCAGGTATCTTCTGCAGGTGTTCTAAAGATTCTTTCATTTTTTCCTCCAGTTTGTTAACGAACATTGATATCAGATAATCTCAATTATTTTTCCTACTCCCCCATCTATATATTTATGTGGATAAAGTGACTTCATTTCTGACTTATATTGAGTACAGTGAGTAGCACATATCAAATCCAAGTTTTTCAATTCTTGCGCTCTGTTATTGTGCAAGCCCCCTATGATTCCATAAGGTTTACCAAATTGAAGTGCTGTCTTAAGGATATGCACTATTCTTGGATGCGAACATCCAACTATAATCACAATGCCTTTTTCTGTCTCGACACAAAGAGATTGCTCTATCCCTTCAAGCTCTCCCGTGGAATAAATGCCGTCGTAGATATTAGTAGGTTTTTTTACTATAATAGTTTCCATAGCGTTTTTGTTTCAGGAAAATAATAGGGTATCCAAAGTTTAACCTGCTGATTTTCCTGAAGAAAATCTGATAGGCCACCTATATGACCTAGGTGAGGATGGGAAATAAAAATATCTGTTATTTCTTTTGGATTAATTTTTAGTTTTTCCATGTTGGAAAGCAGAATGCTTCCATCTGCTCCAGTATCGAAAAGGATCTTTTTACCCTTAGCTTCTACAAGTGCAGAGAAGCCCCAATCAGATTGCAAGTCAGCTCTCGAACTTGTATTATCGTAAATAATGGTAATTTTTATTTTACCCTCACCTCCTCATATATTTTTTTACCTATAATGATATTAAAAAATAATCCAGTTTATAAATATAGGATTTTTAGGATAGGATGGATAAGAAAAATTGCGGTCTCTATTATTATTAATCTTAGAAAAAATGGAATTTATCCTTTTTTAAGAGGTATGGCAATTTTTCAATTTTAACTTGTATAATTTAAAAATTAAATGGATGTTTCTCATAATGCAAAAAGACTGAGATTACCCTCAGTCTTTTTATACATTAAAATTAAATTATTAATTTATGTAAGATTTTTCAGAATAAGCTGGATTAAGCCATATCTTCTGATAATTTTCTCTCTGTCTTTTCTGCAAAGAAAAGTTTTTCTGCGGAAAACATTATGATAACATTTGCTGCAAATCCTGGAAGGATTTCATAAAGTACTTTTCCATAACCTGAGTATCTCCAGGCAATTAGTACAATTAACCCAATTAACATCCCTGCAAAAACACTTTTCCAGTTTATGTTTTCCACATAGAGAGCCGCTACAACAGCAGGTCCAAATACAGCTCCAAATCCTGCCCAAGCATAAGAAACAAGTGCAAGGACTTTAGAACCAGGGTTAAGTGCCATTAAGACAGCGATAATGGATATTGTTATTACGCATATTCTTCCAATCCACATTAATTCACTATCTTTTGCATCTTTTTTTATGTACTTGTAAAAATCTTCTGTAAGGGTAGTGGATGTAACTAATAGTTGAGAATCTATTGTAGACATTATTGCCGATAAAATAGCCGCAAGCAACACTCCGCCTATCCAAGGATTAAATAATTTGGATATCATATAAATGAATATTTTTTCAGAATCTCCACCGATCTGAGTGGGATCTTTAAACATAGCTATTCCTATAAGGCCAACTGCCATTGCCCCGATTAGTGAGATGATAACCCAAATCATGGCCACTAATCTAGATTTTTTCAATTCCTTAACAGAATTTACACTAATAAATCTTACTAGTATATGAGGCTGTCCGAAATAACCTAATCCCCACGCAAGAGCTGAGATTATTGCAAGTATCCCAATATTTTCACCGTTATTTAAGAAGAGGCTCATAGATATATTTTTAGTTTCCATCGCTGTAGTCAATCCTTGGAAACCGCCTGTTTTTGAAAAAGCCAACACCGGAACCACTATTATAGCTGCAAACATAAGTCCGCCTTGGAAAAAATCAGTCCAGCATGAGGCAAAATATCCCCCCATAAAGGTGTAAGATACTATTGTAATAGCTCCTATTACAACAGCCAATTTATAGTTTATACCTAACATTGATTCAAAAAGTTTACCCGCAGCTACTAAGCCTGAAGATGCGTATATCGTGAAAAAGAATAGAGTTATAATTGCAGAAAAGTTTCTTATAAGTCCTGAAGTATCGCCGAGCTTTTTTTCTAAAAATGTAGACAGAGTCATGGTATCTGTTTCCTCTGTTTGAACCCTAAGTCTTGGAGCTACGTACTTCCAATTTAAATATGTTCCAACAATAAGGCCGATAGCCAGCCAAGATTCGCTAAGACCGGATATAAATATAGCACCAGGCAAACCCATGAGAATCCAACCACTCATATCACTTGCCTGAGCAGATATAGCAGTTACCCAAGATCCCATTCCTCTACCACCTATAAGATAATCCTCAACATTACTGGTTTGTTTGTAAAAATAAGCCCCAATACCTATTAAAAAAACCATATAAAAACCAAACGTAATTAGCGTTTCAAATTCAATCAAAAAATCACTCCTTGTAAAATTAATTTATAGTTTAGGTTATTAAAATATTATAATTTTTTACCTAAAATACTTAAATTTTAACAGAGATTTTAAATTTTGTCAAATTGCCAACTTTTATTCTATTGGATTTTTTGTATCTATTAACAAAAAAAGACGGCATACGTCGCCTTTTTTTAATAGAAAGAACTAATTCTTGTAGTGAACATATATACTTAGATTTGGTATAATCAATCTGTTATTCTTTAATTTGTCAGACTGGCATTATACTTGGATTAGGCAAATAATATAAAAGAGATAAGCATAAAAATATTTATCAGCATGCCAAGGGTAGCAATGCAAGTTTCCTTTCAGAGTATTTTATTAGTGAATTTTCGTTTTTTATTTCCTAAATTGTCAAATTAAATGCAATAATATGTCTCGCCCAAGAATATTTCTTGGGGCGTTTTCCAAATTAAACTTTATAACTTATCCTAGTTGCTGGATATGGAGAATATAATATAATGGTATAAAGGGAGTGGTTAGCATGATGAAGGATAGAAGAAATCGAGGTAAATACCTGAAATCCAATTATCGAAATATTTTCATCACACTATTCTTTTCATTAATATGCCAAAATATCTTTTCTGCAAGTTCATTTGAGAAATCGGTGTGTGGAATAAAGGAACCTTTAGTTTTTTGGCTTTGGAAAAATGCAGCGGGGGAAACTGATGATTCTAGGGTAGAAGGGCTTGAAGGCATAGAAGAAATCTCATTTGTCACAAAAGATGGCAGAACGCTACGCGGGTATAAAATTAATGCAGATTCAAAAACTCCTAATGGGTATTTGTTGGTCCTACTGGGCAATTCAATGTTGGCAGATCAGTTAATCGGAGATTTCACTGACTACGCTAAAAATGGAGTTGATGTATATATATACGACTATAGGGGATACGGCTTATCGGAAGGTAAGAGGAGACTGAAGGCAATAATTAGTGATTATAAAGAAATTATCCGAGGCCTTGATGCAAAACCTTATGAAAATCAGTATATCTACGCCATGTCATTTGGCGGTATCGTGGCCATTAATGTTCTTAAAGAAAATCAAGGAGACAAGTTTGTGGTAATCGATTCCACACCTTCAAGAATATCAGTTTACGGCTGTCTGATAGCCTACGACCCGGTAGAAAATGTACCTAGAGATGCCAGTAGGTATCTGATAATAGCTGGAGGAAGTGATACTATTGTCAAGCCACGCCTGTCAAAAGAACTTACAGAAAAACTGCTGAAAAACGGAGCAGTGCTGTATAAAAATGAAAGCTTAGCCCATCCATTCATGGACAAAAGTATAGAGATGCATAACTTGCGCTTGAAAAAGGTAAAAGAATTTCTAATAGAGAGATAGAGTTTAAGATCCGTTTGTTTTATATTAACAAGCGTCCAGCACACGCTTTTTACAAGTTTCTGCATTTTCATAAAATCCAAAGTACCTATTTTAAAATAAAGCAGAAGATCTTCAAAAAAATAAAACGGCATATGCCGTTTTTATAATTATGGGATAATTATTTTAAATTGAGTAATTGTCCTATCACTGCTCGGAATGCTCGACCCAAATAAGATCAACGGTTTTATAACCAATATCTTCAGCTATTTTTAGATATCTCTGTCTGACTTCATCTGGGATACGTTTTTCCCGTGAGAGTATCCAAAGATATTTCAAGCTGCCGCCTGCAACGAGGGCGTATTTGTATTCTTCATCCAATGCAATTACATTATACCATCCATAAAAAGGGCCGAAAAACGACACTTTTAACCTTGCTACACTTTCAGGACCTACAAATTTTGCCTTACCCTGAGCTTCTTTCCACTCATTTCTTACGTAGTTATAGCCACGGTTCAAAACGTTAATAGATCCGTCTGGATTTAACGAATAATCAGCAGTGGTGTTATTTAGGTTCCTTTCAAATGAAACATCCATTCTTGCGACCTCGTACCATCTGCCTAAGTATTTTTCTTTTTCAAACCCACTAACTGCCGTTGCGTCTTTTGGAATTTTCGCACAGGAAGATAGAAATACTGGTGCCACTGCAAATAAAAATAATATTTTCTGAAACAATTTGTTTGTCATAACCCCCCTCCTAGCTAATATTTCGATATTCTTTTAACTTTAGAGAAAAGAATACATTATACGTTTATTTTTGGGTTGGACTTATTTAATAATTAACAATTGAATTTAGAAAGATCAGTGGTTACGTCTAGAGGTGAATTTATTTCTTTTTGAAATTTATTGTATAGTTTCTGGCATTCCCAAAAATCTTATAAAATTCAAAATCTGAAATTTGCACTAACTCTTTGACTTCCTCAACACTTAACTTGTCTGGGTCTCCTGCAAGTTCTGAGATTGACAGAATTCCACCGGGTTTAATGATCCTATTGAACTCATTTATATAAGCCATCTTATTTTCAATTTCACCAAGGACAGTTACCATAAATATCCTGTCGAAGGAGTTGTCAGGAAATTCAAACTCAGTTCCGTTGCATAAGTAATAGTCTACATTGGTAATACTTTTTTTATCCATTCTCTTTTTGGCATAATCAAGCATCTCTTGCTGAATATCAGCTAAAATTAATTTTCCACGACTCAAGTTTTTAGCAATCTTCATGCTAAAGTATCCCGGGCCTGGACCAACTTCTAATACACTTGAGTCTTCCTTTAATTCAAGCCTTTTCATCAATTGTTTTGGAGAAAGGAATATATTTCTTAATGGTACTAACAAGGTAAATGCCATTTGATGGGGGAAGACCCCCTTGGAGGCAAATCTTTCCGCTATATTTTGTTTGTTATATTTTTTATTCATTTTATTTTGATCTCCTTATAGATTAATTTTTAATATTTACTACTGCGGCACTTGATTCAGGCATTACATAATTACATATCTATTCAAATATTTCCATAAAATTATCGATGCACTTGTGTAGTTTGCACTTCAGCTCATCATCCGCTTGATACTTGCCTGACCTTATAAGTACAGATTTGCAGCCGATATTATTGGCCCCTGAAATGTCAGTGCTACAATCATCTCCTATGACCGTCACTTCACCCGGATCAGCATCCAACAGTTTGACCCCCGATCGGAAATAGGATTCTGATGGCTTTCCGAATGTATCTATGCTTATACCTGCCGCAGATTCGAAAAGGCTCACAAACGCCCCTGTGTCCAGTACCTGTTTATCGCCTTTTAGATAATAAGCTGATTTAGAGGCTGTAATGATCGGGACGCCTCTTTTTACAAACTCGAATACTTTTTGAAGTTCATCGAAGTCGGCATTATCTTTTTCAAAATCCAACAGGATTACAATTGAAGGGTCTTTTTTATCCTGCCTTATATTAATCTGCTCCACCTCGACGGTGCTCCCGACGATAAATGCTTTCTTGTAGCCTTTTTTTTGCAGATAAGAGTTTATCGAGCTGATCGGGTTCATAATTCTATTAGGCGCTATATTGATGCCCACATCTTCAAGCCTTTTATTTATAAGTTCTGGAGACTTGATTGAGTTTGTCATGACGACAAACTCTAACTTTCTTTTCTGAAGTTCAGCTACGAACCTCACAGCATCTTTATTTGGTTCTTTTCCGTTCATCAATGTACCGTCTAAATCTATAATGTATTTCATTTAGGGTTCTCCTTGTTTCAAATAATATTTTGGTAAAAAGCAATGTTTAAGCAGCTAAACTATAGATTTATAAGTTATAGAGGGCTTGTTTATATTTTTCTATCACTGTTTTTTTCACCGCAGGCAGAACAGTAATTATCATTTATGCTCAAATACGAATTGCACTTGCTACATTTGGTCCCTACTTTTTCTTTGCAGTGGGGGCAGTATATCGCGTTGGGCGGTAGAAGAGTATCACAGGAAAAGCATCTCCCTTTCTCAATCCTTTTACTTATCATTCTTGCTTTTGTAAAATGTTTTTTCTGGATAATGTAGATTGCCGCTATAAAAATAACTGCACCCATCACTCCGGCGAACACTTCCGGCAAACAATCGAAAACAAATATCGCGATGGTGCTGATAAGGAGTAAAGTCCCATACCATAAGAAAGCCCTGTTAATTACTTGGATGAATCTGTTCGTACTGTAGGTATATTTTATTGAGAAAAAAACAGAGGATATTGACATAAAAAATGCGATTCCGTAAAGAATAACTCTTCGTCTCACAAAACGGTTTACTGCAACCCAGTCTCTAAGCCATTCATCTGACAGAAGATGTCCTATTTCCCAAGTTGCAAATAACAAGCATCCTATAATCCCCAACATTAATATCGTTTCGACTTTAGTTAATTGTACATCTTCTTGTATATCATTCATAACAGTTCCTCCCTTTTCGTCACTACTTATACTTAAAATATTGAAATTCTTGTAAGTACATAAAAACTTTTTTAGTTACGGATTAAACGAATCTTACAGATCATCTAAAAGCATAAATTTTTTACATCTTCTCAGTAAAACTAACTATTTAACTACGTGATCAAGGTTTTATATTCGAGTTCATTAGTGCAGTTCGTGACAAAGAATAATTTTTTTGATTTAAAAGAATTTCTAGGTGTAGCTCTTGTTTCAAACCTCGGTGAAACTATGTGCCAAAAAAAGATTTTTTAATAAAATAAGCAATTCATTGCAATATTTTAAGTAGCAATTATGTATACAAATTTAATAAAAAAAATCCTCCCTAATAACGGGGAGGATTAGAAAACACAAAACTATTTAATCAAGATAAATAACAGTCGTTCTCAAAGATGTCATATATTTAGCTCGACAGATTACTTAAATTATTCTCTCATTATCCAGAGACTCCAAGGACTTTTTCTACAAATATATTTACTATATTTGGGTCAAATTGAGTTCCTGCATTATCATAAAGCTCTTTGATGGCTTTATCCTTTGTAATTGAATTTCGATATGGTCTCGTGCTTGTCATTGCATCATATGCGTCAACAACTGAAACTATTCTGGATAACACGGGTATATCTTCATTAGCTAGTCCTTGTGGGTACCCTTTACCATCCCATCTCTCGTGGTGGGTCAGTATATAGTCAGCAATATTTGCAAGTTCTGGAACGGTTTTTACAATTCTATAGCCTATTTCGGTATGTTTTTTCATTATTTCCCACTCGTCTTTGGTTAGTTTTCCTGGTTTATTTAGTATATGGTTGCTTATAGCTATTTTACCAATATCATGTAATTTAGCAAATATACCAAGTTCTAATATGTTTTGTTTTGAAAGCCCAATAATGTCGCCCAATTTTTCCGAATAAATTTTTAAACGCTTAGCATGTTCTTCAGTCTCAATATCTTTTTCGTAAAGTGTCTTGGATATTGATTGTACTATAGAAAATTTACTGCTGTTTTCTTCTAAAAGCTTGTTCTTATACATCATATCTTCGGCTTTTTTCATCAGGGTATTAATGTCTTCAGAATTATATTTTGTAGAATAACCGATAGAAAGGCTTGTTTTTATTTTACAGTCGCTTTCATTTAGAGTGCTTTGTATCTTAGCACACAGCTCTTCTGCTACAGTCTCGTGTGTGTTTGGAAGGATAACAGCAAATTCATCACCACCCCACCTTGCTACAACTCCCATATCACTGCATAGATCTGTTAGATTTTGTGAAATACTCTTTAATACCTTATCACCATTGAAGTGTCCTAGTGCATCATTTACGATCTTTAAACCGTTCAAATCAGCCATAATTATTGAAAGAGGGTAGTTACCTGGATTATCAAGACGCTCCAACTCTTCTTCAAAATATCTACGGTTATATAACCCCGTTAAATAATCTCTATAACTTAAGTACAAGATTTCTTCTTCTTTTTTACTTTTTTCGGTAATATCTCGGCTGATACCTATTAGGCCCAAGATATTTCCCTGTTTATCATAATAAGGTGTTTTCAATGTATGTAGTAATACCTTTTTTCCATCTGGATAAGTTACCCATTCTTCATTTGTACGTGCTTTACCTTGAGACATCATCTCAATATCCATTTTCCTAAAAAATGCCGCGACTTTTTCATTGAAGATGTTAAAATCTGAGTGCCCAACCATGTCTTTTTCCGACATTCCTGCAAAAGCTTCAAAAGCATGATTACAGCCTAAGTAAACACTATTAGTGTCCTTTACAAAAATTAAGTCAGGGATCGAATGTATCAAAGATTCCAGGAGTGCCTGCTTTTTACCCACTTCAGATGTTCTCTCTTCAACAGTTTCTTCCAACTTTTTATTAAATTCCTGTAGTTCTTCTTCTGCAGACTTCCTTGTTGATATTTCTTCTTTTAATTTCAGGTTTATTTTTTGAAGTTCTTTTGTTCGTTCGGCTACAGTATTTTCAAGTTCCTCTGTCATTATTCTGATCTTTTTAAGTGCTGAGGAAACAAGAAGAAAAATCAATGATCCAGATATGAGAATATATAGCCAACCTTTCATCATACTTATAGTAGTCATCAGCTCTCTGTCAATCACCAATATTTCAAGTATTGTATCCGATAACGTAATCCATAAAAAACCAAACATGAGGTAGGTTAAAGTAATTTTAAGTGATAGACAATTATAATCACATCCCATATTATCGTTTTGATTATAATCATACATATTAGAAAAAATACTTTTTAGACTATTCTTCTTATCTGCCATAATAACTCCCCCAGATTTTCAAATTAATTGTAACATTTTTGTAAAACACCCAGAATATCTTCCTGATGTATTTTAAAGTCTAGACATTTTCTTCTACTAGCTAAAAAATTACTCCCTATTTATAAAATATCTACGGAGTAATCGGCTATACTTATATTTACAAATTTTTTCCCAAGAGTAATATAGGTTTAAAAAGAATATTTAACTTTTAAATTTTCGCCCAGATTTTTAATATACTTTGATGCGGTTAGAATTTCTTTTCTTTAGGTTATTGAAAGATATTAAGATATCTAAAATATCTCGCTTAAATGTTTTTCACACTAAAATTATACCGACAATTATAAAATTATGGATTGAAAAATCAAACAAAACATAATTATATATTAAAGCGGTTAATCTAAGTATACAATGAGAAATGGAAATTATCAAACACTTTTAATGTTCTAGCGCAGAAGCACTCTATGTTTCAAAAATACAAAGTTTAACCGTTTGCCGAATAGTTTGTTCTAAATATGCGACAGAAGGGGTTGAGTTTTCCAAGTTAAAAGTGGTAAATATCCTAGCTGTAGAGCTTTTGTTACAGGTATCAACTTAGGTTAAATTATTCATAACCCTATTCGTATTCCAAAGTCAGACCCACGCCCACTTCTTTTAGATTTGCTACTTTTGACAATTCAATTTTAGATTTCAGATCTGTGCAGTGACATGCGTGAACCTCTTTTATGTCGGCTTGTTTGAAGTAGTCCACGGTGCGGTGCAACTGTTTTTCGCTGGGGTCGAGCAGGTGAAATCCTCCGATTATATCGATAACCCTATCATCTTTGCAGATATTTTTTGCGTATTCGATAATGTTGCAGATACCCGAATGTGAGCACCCTGTTATAATTACCAATCCGTCAGACGATTTGTAAACCATTGCAGAATCATCAATCACATAATCATCAGCTTTTATTCCATCTTTTTCATATTTTCCAATGGGCTCCTTGTTTTCGAAGTCATTCGTTCTCACGATTTCCCCGAGAAAAACCAATCTGTCGGTCAGCCATACAGGTTCTCTGCTCAAGCTCATGTTAAAATACTTTCCCAGCTTACTCTCGTCTAAAACACTCCCGATCTCTTCGTTTTCGTCAAACTCCTTATATAAAAAAGCATCAGGGTGTGCTATGAGTTTCGGCTCGCTGTATTTCCTGCTTTCAATCTTTGCTTCCGTGTACAATCTAATTAAATGAGTCAGCCCCCAGGTATGGT
Organism: uncultured Ilyobacter sp.; assembly: GCA_963668015.2. Classification (GTDB taxonomy): domain Bacteria; phylum Fusobacteriota; class Fusobacteriia; order Fusobacteriales; family Fusobacteriaceae; genus Ilyobacter_A. The sequence goes on from CAXXCR010000028.1 coordinate 22,635, forward strand.
CTATATGCCCGTGCGAGACAGCAACATAGTCCAACTCCATCAAGTTTACATCCATCTTCTGTGCATTCTTTATGAAGGCATCTGAATACCCGGCATCGAACAAAATTTTGACATCCCCATCTTCGATAAAATAGGATACTCCGGGTTCGCCATAAAAATAACGGTCTGTTAAGGTGTTGTTGTCTACAATTACTTTTAATTTCATCTTTAACCTCGCTTTCTTAATGTTGTTTAAAATTTACATATCTATTTATCATTGGCAGGCTTAATAGATATACCAATCATTTTTAAATGCTTACTGCTCTCGTTCCAGACAGAGTGAATTATCGATCCTCTTACTAGAATAGATTCATCTGAATTGACTAAAATCTTTTTATTGCCTAATTTTATTGTTGCACAGCCTTCGATGACAATAAAATAGTGATCATGTTCATGCGTATGGCTTGGTTCTGGACCTCCACCGCCTGGTTCGATATATGCAACTGAACTATTTAGAATCTGTCCTTCAATGGCATGATCGATCTTTTTAGCTTTGAATTTAAAATGGTTAGCGGGAACCTTATAATCCTTCATTTTATGTCTCCTTTTGCATATTATTAATTTCCTTCATTAAATTATTTTGCAGTCTATATACGTATGCACATTATTTATGGATACATCTGAATACCCCGTATTCAGATAAGATTTTGACATCCCTCCCTTCGATAAAACAGGATACCCCAGGTACGCCATAAAAATAACGATCTATTAAGGTGGTGTTATCTACAATTACTTTTAATTTCATATTTAACTGCATTCATCTTACGATAAATATTTTTTCAGCCATTGCCCCAAAACTTGCAGTTGCTCATCTGTATGAAAATAGTGTTCCCCTTTTTCCATTACCTGCAACTGGCAATTGAAAGATTTTACAAAATCAGAAATAGTGTCAAACTCGCATAAATTGTCTTCCGAACCATATAAAACTGCGGTATCGTTATTCCAGCTCTTAATGGGGTTTGCTTTCACATAACAGTAGTAGTCCCAGTACAAAGTGTGTCCGGATGGAGTTTCGATTTCCTTTTCTGCCTTTAGCCTTTCTTCGCTGACGTTAAACCATTTCATCATATTGTCTATTATACGTTCCATATTTACAACTGGAGAAAGGAACAGGCATTGTTGCAGGTTTTCGTTGTTATATGCGAGCAAGCTGAAATATGCTCCCATACTACAAGCGAATAAACTGATCTTATCCGACAATGTTTTTGCATACTCCATAACGGTCCCAAGTTCTTCTACGCAGTTTTGAACTTTGCACAGGGTATCTTCCCCTTTTCGTTCGCCGTGTTTTGGCAGGTCAAAGCTCAACACTTGATAGCCAACTGATGCTGCTTCTTTTGCCAACGCAGCAATCACATCATCTTCTTTGTTTGACATACTGCCGTGCACTGCAATAAATAGTTTATCTGATTTATCTCCCCATAAAATAGCAGGGATACCCTGTATATTTAAGTTTTGTTTTAACATTTTACCTCCTCTAATTATAATAGTTTTATTTAATAAATTTTTTCTAACACTGTCAGAGCATCGACGCCGAGTTTGCTGACGAAATTCAAAGAATTATTTTTTTGAATTATTAAGTTCATCTTACAGCCAGGCTTCCTTCTTTTCTTGACTTAAAACTAAATGGATGGTAAGCTTTAATCAAGGAGTTGGTTGATATTAGTAAAAAAAATTATTATAGTATAGTAAGTTATACTCAGTCATACAGATTCGATCTTGAAATAACTTATGTCTAAAATAAGAGTTTCTTATCAGACACTTGAATTTGGTGATACAGACATTCATGTACGAACATTAAGGGATAAACAGCAATATTCTGATGACAACAATATTGCAGAAAAAAAAGGAATTTCTTCAGCTAATTGGCCCATTTTTGGAGTCATTTGGGATTCAGGAAAAGTTCTTGCTCATCTTATGTATAAATACGAAACTAATGGGTTACGTATTTTAGAAGTTGGCTGTGGAATTGGTTTGGCCAGTTTAGTGCTTAATCATCGGTTGATGGATATTACAGCAACAGATTACCATCCAGAGGCAGAAAATTTCCTTCAGAAAAATGTTAAACTTAATGAAGGTAATGATATACCATTCGTTTGTACAGGATGGGGAGATAACGATAGTGGTTTAGGCGAGTTTGATCTAATCATAGGCAGCGATTTATTATACGAAAGATCTCATGTTATGTTATTAGCTGGTTTTATTGAAAAACATGCAGCACATACTTGTGATGTAATCCTTGTGGACCCGGGACGCGGACATCATGCCAAATTTAGCAAGGAAATGGTAAGTTTAGGGTATTCACATAGTCAGCAAAAGACTCAAAAAGCCGATTATTTGCCGGAAACTTTTTCAGGCCAGATTTTGCATTATCATCGATCGTGACAATTATGTAAATTAGTTAATCTTTTCAGATTAAATTTATTGAGAACTTAACAAATCCAAGCACTTGAAATTGACCTGTGCATTACTTACTTCAAGTCAGGTGGCTTTTTATATTAATTCGATAAAGTCATAAAAAAACAAGATTTGTTTTTTTATGACTTTATTTTTTTTATAAACTTATTTCTATAAGATATTATTATTTGGAATGCTAATTTCCCTATTTCCAATAATTATCAATTTTAAAAATAATTCAAGAAAATTCATCACAAGAAATGATTTTGACTTTAAGTTTTTCTCTGCGCAGCTCTTGTTGTGACCTAAACAAGTCAATATTTTAATTTTAAGACAGGAGCAACTTAAGTTATTTACTTAACAGTATATTTTACCTCCCGAAGAACACTAATCGCTTTGGAAATATTTTCTTCTTTTATCAATATATAATCCGTGTTAAACGTTGAAACAACAAATATACTGATGCCGCTGTCTGCCAAGATTGAACTGATTTTTGCGATGATCCCGATTAAAGAAAAATCTAAAACCCCTTCAATTTTCAGGATTTTCCAGCCGAGCTCAGAAGTAACACCTTCTGAGATATCTTCTTGGGCACATACAATAGACAACTCTTCGCCTGTCTTGCTAATAGAATAAAATTTGTCGTTTTTTGCCCAGTGGGGAATTTCATCTGCAGGATTTAGCCTGCAGACACCGAATGTCCCATCAATCAGCTTTAAGATAATATCGTTTTTCTCCATATATAATTCCTCCTAAAAAATATAATAAGAAAAGCCCGGGAGATGTCTTTAATCTCTCCCAGGCTTTTATCCTTCCGTGTACACAAATGTGCGTTTTCTCTCGGACCAGCCAGAATTTTCTGCGGAACCCTAGAAAACTTTCTATTTTATTTGAAGAAATTATAGTTTATTTTTACCTTGTTGTCAACGGATTTTATGTATTTGCAATACGGTCTCGGTATATTTGAAACGCTTGAAACTCGGCCCTTGACTTATTGAAACCGTTTTTCGAAGTACACATAGAATATCTTCTAAATTAATCAATATCCAAAAAATGGATCATTAATTATTTGTTTCCCCTTTATTTTCTGTGATTTGATAAATTTTTTTATATGCTTGATCATTTGAGGAGCACCGGATATGTAGTATAGTGCATCATTCCCGAGGCTTAAACACAAGTCTTTTACTGCAGATTCTGTTTCATCCTGACTTTTTAGGTATCGAATCGATATCTTTTCATTGTCTTTTGCTATCTCATCAAGTTCATTCTGAAACATATATGAACCACGTGAGGCATATAAAAGGGTTACTTGATGTTGCCAGCCTTCGGTCTGCAGCTGTTTCATCAATGCACGAATTGGAGTAATTCCTATCCCGCCTGTAATAAAAACAAGAGGGGAGCTTTTTTTTGGAAGTTTAAACCATCCCACAGGTCCTCTAATTGAAACAGTATCGCCTTCTTTAAGGTTTCTAAGGTTTTCTTTGAAACTGCTGGGCGAATCGCCAATTTTTGTTGCAACTTTCAAGACACCTTCATCAGGAGTTGATGCTATGCTGAATGCACGCCATTTATTTCCGGCAACTTTATTATTCGGCATAGAAAATATCCCATGTTCACCGGGAACCCAGGTTAAATGATTTGGTATAGAAAAATTAAACTCATAATAATCATCAGAGGGATTTACCGTGTTAATTAAAGATAAACTATTCTTTTTAAAGATACCCTTGAAATCTGAAAGTTTCATAATTACCTCCTATTCATTAAACAGTTGCAACAAGTATTTCGTACAATGTTAAAACGAGGGGAGAAAGCTTACAGTTTGTTTCGTCTCCAGCCATTCACTTGGATAGAAGAGGATGACCAGCTTGTCCAATCTATGTAATTTATTTATTCGGCAGAATAATATTTTTCATCTTTAATCGATTAAGGAAATTTTTGCTTTTTAACAACAGATTTGGCTGCTGAAATTTGAGATTGCGTAAAATAAGCCTATCTGTTTTATACCCCTTTAATCACTTAAACCCTCCCAGTATATTATTTAACCTCCATATCTCTCTAATAAAGATTTTAGCTTCTCTAGGTCATTGCCTGATAATATTTCTATATTCTTAGTTATTTTCTTTATGTTCCAATCCCACCACTTAGCTTCCAGTAACAGTTTTATGATTTCGTCGTCAAATCTCTTCTTTATTAATTTGGCTGGATTTCCACCCACTATAGAATACGGCTCAACATCTTTTGTAACGACTGATTTTGTAGCTATTATTGCTCCAGTTCCGATTTTGACACCGGGCATAATGGTAGCTCCCATTCCTATCCACACATCATTTTCTATTACCGTATTCCCTTTACTTGAAATATTTTTCAAGCTGTCCATCCCAGCTTCCCATCCATTGCCAAAAGCACCAAATGGGTAGGTGGTAAAACTATTAATGTTATGATTGGCACCATTCATAATGAATTGAACCCCTGACGCAATTGCACAAAACTTTCCTATTATCAACTTGTCTCCGATAAAATCAAAATGATATAAAACATTATCCTCGAAATTTAACGGAGATTTAAAATCATCATAATAAGTATAATCCCCGACTATAATATTAGGGTTTTTTATAATATTTTTCAAAAAACATAATCTCTTAACCCCGTTCATCGGATATATCTCATCCTTTTCAGGTCCAAAATTTTTCTTCATGTAAACTCTTCTCCTATACAAATATTACTATTTTATTAACCTTGAAATTTTCATCAATGCATATACCTATTTATCAATGCAAAACAATTAATTCTATTAACTAACCTAAATTGCTGCTTTTAATGAAATATTGAATTTTTTGCAAGCACATAAAAACTTTTTTTGGGTCACGAATTACACTAATTGACACAAATGCAAAAAAAACCTTGGTCACAGAGTGGCACAGAGGGAAATGTTGAGTTTCGCAGAGTAAATAAATCAGTTAGTAGTCAGTAATGAATAGAGAATAATTAAAATACCTATTCTCTGTTTTCTGTAATCTATAAACTGAGCCAAGATTTTCTCTGCCCAACTCTTGTTTTAAATCTCTGTGCAACTTTGCATCTAAATTTATAGCCCACGAACAAGTTCGTTAATTGCTTCAGCTATATCGATAATTTTATTGTAATCCACTATATCCAAATTGTCCTTTGCCGTATGAGTTATATCCTGGCTTTCGATATTTTCAGTAAACCACTGTGAGGATACTGCTATGGCCGGCACCCCGTTTTGTATAAAAATACTATGATCTCCTTGAGGCCACTGAACCCCCTCGGTGATGTCAGGATGTTTATTAATTATTTCAGAAGACTTATCCTTGATAATATCCGGCAAATCAAAAAGCGAGAATGCAGATTTGCCCTCTTTATAGGCAGCTCCGTCGATATTGATATTAAGCAAAATATTGCCAAACTTGCCCTGATTTTCTGCTATATATTTCATTTGACCAGGGACGGCATAATAATCCTCTCCGTTGAAGGCGACTATTTCAATCTGTTTGTTACCTGAATAATCACTCAAGAGTTCGGCCAAAATCAATAAAACGGTAACCCCTGTAGCATTGTCTATTGCACCTGGTGTTCCTTTTTTTGCGTCGATGTGAGCCGTGATAACTATTCTTTTAGGGCTATCTTCGCCTTTCTTTCCAACTATATTGTACCCCTTGCCGGGTATTCTTTTGGAAACTGAATTCAGGGTAACCTGCTTCCCAATATACGGTAAAAGTTTCTTCCCCTCTTCCTCGGTCATATACACTGAGGGAATATCAAAGTCACCATCTTCTATAAGCGGGAATGGATACCCCCCTCCTGCAAGTGCGGCATTTCTGCCTGTAGCACAGATGATGGCTTTTGCCTTGCTCTCTTCTAAGAGGGATACTATTTGCCGGTGTTCCTCAGGGTTGTAAAACACAAAGTTTTTAGGCATAAGCTGTTCCTTGGCGATTTCCCCGTACAAGAGTAGTATCTTATCTTGGAAATCCCCTTTTTTAATCCTGAAATATCTGAAGCTTTGACCAGTTCCGCGCTTCCTGAAAATCCCAGGGAATACGGGCTGACAAGGACTTCAATATCAGTATTATCTACTTTTAAACTAGCCCCTCCGTCAAACCAGTCCACGGCACTGAATTCCTGCGAAAGAGTTGTCCATCCAAATGATGATAGCGTGTTTTTAAAATATTCAGTCGCCTGCCTATTTCCCTTACTACCTACACAGCGTTCTGAAATGTCAACACATAGTTTTTTCATATGAGCAAGACTATGTTCATACAGCAAGTGTTTTTTCATCCAGATTCCTCCTTTTTAAGACAAGCCAATTGCACCTAATGTTATCGTCTGTTGCCGACAACTTATTATGTGGCTTAATTGATGGAAACTTATCATAAACTACCCTGAGTAATTCTTTATATCTCTAATTCTATTACAACTGCTTAAGAAATCTCCTTGTCCGACAATGCCAACCACCAAAGGGCAGCGCCACCTATAAGATTAAGTCCGTCCCCGAGTAAGCCTGATGCGATTCCTGATATAAGAATAATGAAAAATACCGCTATCCCGCTTTCGTAAAGCGCCAGGAACCCAAACAAGATATACAGGCCTACTATAATATTTAAAAATGGTATTAATAATAAAAGCATGACCCACCATGAAAGCCCGCATATATTTAATATTAAATATATATTGAGGATAGGTATAAATGCAAAATATGCAATATCACTCTCCGCCTTTTTAGCCAGGAAATAAAATGGAGTGGTCCCTGCTAAGTAACTAATTAATCCTATTACAAAAAATACATAATCGTACCTGTTCTGGATCTCCTCTTGTTTAAATATTGAATTATTGTTAACTGGGATATAGCTCAAGTTGCTGCTTAGAATTATTGCCGTAAATTACTGAATTTTTTTCAAGTATATAAAAACCTTTTTTGGTCACGAATCGCACGAATGGACACAAATAGAAAATCAAAACCCTGGCCACAGAGTTGCACAGAGGAAAAGAGTGAGTTTCACAGAGGGTTAGTGAAAAGCTTTAATTTTCAAGGTTTTGAATTATTCGAGAGATTAGTGTAATTCGTGACAAAGAATAAATCTTTTGACTTAAGGATTTCTCTGTGAAGCTCATGTTTTAAATCTCCGTGAAACTCTGTGTCCAAAAAGGTTGTCATAAATTCAATATTTTATTACAGGCAGCAACTTAGCTTAATATAATGAATTATGTCACCACTAAAAAATGATAAATTTTGGAAATGACTTTTTACATATTGTTCGATGGTTTATCATTATTTAGCCTCTAAGTTAATCCAATATCTGCGAGTTATTTCACCTTCAAACTCGATTTTATCGTATAATATTCCGTTTGCGTTTTCTATTGTCTTTGCTGATGCGATGTTGCTTTCTTCGCAAGTTACTAAGATTTTTTTGTACCCTTTTGATCTGATAGTCTCCAATAACATCATTAACATTTTACCAGCATACCCTTTCTGCCTTTCCGATGGACGGATGCCGTAACCGATGTGCCCGCCATTGTGAAGCAGGTCATCGTTGAGTTCGTGTCTGAAATGTATGGCGCCTAATATTCTCTTTTTATCGACTAAAAAATAAAGTGTCGACGGAACAAGCCCCTTCTTGTAGATTTCATCCGACTCCTCCATTGCCCACCTACTTAATAAATCTTGAAAATTCTCTTTTTCTATCCCAGCAGCCCAGGGTACAATTCTTTCACCTGAAAGTTCCCATTCGTTAATGTAGTTTGAATAGGCTGACTCAGATATCCTGTTATACTTTACTATTTTTAGTCCCATAACATCCCTCCAGCTTCAATCCTTATCCATGACTATAAAGAGAATTTTACATAACGTCTTGCGAATATGCGAATTTGCCGTCGGGAGTTTTCGACCAGAGGCAATTTGGGTGGAGGCGAAGCCGCATATTCGCTGTTGTGAGCAGTAATTATATCAGTTGACGACTACTTTCTTCAGATAATCTTCAATATTTAGATCAGAAATAGTTTTATACGATAATGTATCTTTATTGGAACGTTTATTCATAATCCCCAGAACAAATGATTTTTTATATTTCTCAATGGCTTCAACACTTTCCCATTGATATAAACCTTGCCAATAACCTGTTTCCCAATCAATCATCCATAGTTTGTCTCTAAAGCCTGGAAATCCAGCAATTAATGGTATTGGAATTCTTGATAATTTAATATTTTTTGCGTGACCATATTTTTTAAATTTGAATCTTACAATAAAAATTGAACCAACAGCGGCATTTTTCTTTTGTTTAAGCTTCATATGTCGAAAAATTTTAAATTTAATTCCATCTTCCATTAAAACATTTTTGTTGTAGTATTTTTTAGGAAATCTTAGTTTAAAAGAAACAACATAAAAAATAGTTCTAATTAAAGAAAACAAAACGGTCATTTTGATCATCTCCTATTTGTTTTAATATTGCGCACAACGATTTTCGGATAAAAGAAGTTGCCGAAGGCAATTTGGACGAAGCGAGGCGTGGTCTTTTATCCGCTGTTATATGAAGTTATGACTTGTTCGATTCATAGTTACTTATTTTCGGTTATATTCTTTCCTTTCCCAAAATTGCCAGTTTTAAGGAATTTTTCCAATCGTTCCTCTCTTTCTTTTGTAATCCGTTTTTCTTCAAAAGTTATTAGTTTTTTTTCCAGTTTCTTGCTTTTAAATAAAATTCTCATAACTGCGGCGCTTCCGCCAGTTGAAATATAATCAAACATTTTATTCTTCTTGTAAAAATCATAATCCGCTCGAAGCATCAGACCATTTCTAGCAACCAGATCACGAAATGTCCAAGTGACGCCACGAGTGGTAAACCTGTCTGCAATCTGCCATTTTTCCTCTACGGCTCGGTCCAAATCTTCCACTGTTTGGCGTACTGCATTTGCAAAATTTGGGTCATTACTATCGCCTTCAGTTAGAGCTGCAATACATTTCGTCCCTGTTTTATCCAGGATAGCCCCTAAATACCATGCTGCGTTTTTACCTTGAGGTCCTCCTCCAGTGGCTATGGCAAAGCCATATTTACCCTTCAAGGATGGACGGTGAGCCATTCCCCATGTTCGATCAAGAAATGCTTTTAAGTGACAATCTATCATTCCTGAAGCACAATTACCTACGTACACAATACCGTCAACTTCATGCATTCTCCTTTTTATTTTTTCATACTCGTCTTTAAGAACACAGATACCTTCTACTTTGAAGTCACAAAGATAGCATCCAATACAGGGACTAACTTTGTAATCTTCTAATTCTATAAGTTCCACCTTATTTCGTGAGTACCTGTTGATAGATTTAACTATGGATGCACCAGCTGGGTCTTCAGATATCCTGTTACCAGTTATAACCAGAATGGTCTTATTGCCATCTTCCTCTGCTTTGGGACCATCTACTTCAAAACCTTTCCCACGATTCAAGGGGGAAAGATAAGCTCGGTCTAAATAAGCACTTTCTTTCGCAGGAACATATCCATCTTCCAAAGCACGGTTAATTTTTCCCGCAAGAACCCGACAGCTATCCTCTGTTTCTTCTTCATCAACGTATCCAAAAAGAGGATTCCCTTCTGCTGATACATCACCAATATAGCCAAACCCCAACTGCTCGCTTACAAATCTGACTCTACTAAAAATGTAATCATCCATGACACGGACAGACGTCATGACCGAAGCGGCTATTTTCCCCGTAAAATCATAACCTTCCTGGGTAAATAGTTTATCAAAAAGATACTGCATCTGAACGGGAACAAACCAAATCCAAGCTCCAAAAGTCCAGACAACCACATCGGCTTCCTTCATTTTTTCCACAATTTTAAGGAATGCAGGTTCCGCTTCTGTTGGATCAGATGATAACCTTGCTTTTACTACGTCTACAAATTCGTAGTCGTAATCGAGGAAACGAGACATGTACAACGCAGTAGATAAACTTGCGCTTTTCTTACCTCTTGGGCTGCCACATAGAAAAAGTACTTTTTTCATAATTCTTTCCCTCCTCTTATTTCTAATATTTTGAAGTCACTAATTTCATATAACGTTTCGCCTGTTTACGACGCAACAATTTACCGCTACCTGTTGTGTTGGAAAAAGGCTGTTAAATGAAGTTGGCAACATTTTTTTAGTACTGAACTATTTTTTTACCCTCGAATAAGATTTTCGGAATTTCAACGTCCTTAGACAGTGGGTGATTAGCTAATAATAATCTAATATTTCTCACAGCTGTATAAACATTATGCATCAGCTTCTTCTGATCTATCCAAATTTGTTCATCATACACATTCTCGTATAACTGGTGAGCTGGCTTTTGTCTAATTTTTCTAAGTTTTTTCAATGGTTTTATTATGTTTTCTTCTATATCATCCGCCTGAACATTTTGCTTAAACCAGTCTTTCATTAATACTAGTGTACCCTTATTAAACCCTTCCTCTGATTTCCTTTCAACACCTCTAATAAGGTGAGCATCTTGAGTAAATGTATCAGGTTCCAAATTATTGACAACAAGCTTTTCCAAGGTATTGATAAAGTTGTAATAGTTGTCTCTCGTCGGTAATAAAACGATATGATAATTAATAGGTCTATCCTCTTTGTTCATTGTGTTATATTTGAACTCTTCTTTATACAGTTTTGGAATTTCAATACTCTCACACATTTTATTGATAACATGAATTTCCATTAATAGAGCATCAAATATAGATATATTCTCAACCCATTCTCCATGTATTAGATTTTTTATAAACCCATTATTAGGATGGTATTCCTCAGTATTCTCTAATAAATATGAATACCAATGTCCTTGCGCTTTCTTTGATATTTTTGCGAGATCAGATGCAAATGCAACAATAGCTCTTCTTTCAGGATTCTTGTTTTCATATGCAAGACCGAAGTTCTTAATATATTCGCTTTCTGTATTCTCATCATAATACTCATCTTTGATTGAAATTTTCCCACGATATCCTGAATAAAATACATAGTATTTGGGATTGTTAAAATAACGTTCAAGAACATGAACATCAAAATAAACAACTTTAAAATAGTTACCACCTGCTATGTCTTCAAATATGTTTTGCATTATCATATTTTCTCCTTCATCAATACTTATGTTGCCAATTTCATTTAACGTTTCCGTGATTCGCGATCGTGCCTTGTTCACATATAGATAAAATGAATATTTTTACCAATATATATCTAAAATTAACTCCCAATTACTCGAGGGCATGTCGCTAATCATCGTGTTATGTGAAGTTCTATTTTAGCAACTTACTTAACATATCTGAAATGTTTGAATCTACTACACCGCCATGATAACAAATCAGTTTTTGAATTTTCATATTTTTTATCTTTCTTATACTATTCATACACTCATCAACATCTAATGTAAATTCAGGATTAGCTATAATAAGTTGATTATTTTCATAAGCTAACGCATCACCAACAAAGAGAACACATTCTTTTTCTAACAATAGTGATAAATGTCCTGGAGTATGACCTGGAGTAGAAATAATCCTTACTCCACTTGCTATATAGTCACCTTCTTCAACAGTTAAATCTACACTTACTGTATTAATAGTCGAAAGATAACTAACAAACGTCTCCCCAAATTCTTGCTCTTCTTTACTTAATGTTTTATTATATTCTTCTGCTTGAATTAATCTCAGCGATTTTTCACTACCATCAATAAATGATTTTTCAATTTTTGATGATATCACTTCTACAGAAGGATTTTTCATTTTTATTAACTCCAATGAACCTATATGATCATGGTCATGATGTGAAATGAATACTTTTGTCAAATCATTTATACCAAATCCAAATCTATTTAATTCTGACTCAATTTGTATTAATTGATTAGGATAACCAGCATCACACAAAATCAATTCTTTTCCCTCTTGAATTAGGACTGGATGTACTTCAATTACATCCTCTCCCATTTTAAATTCTAACGTTAATATATTATATCGTTTCATGATTTACCTCCCAAATTATTAACTCAATTTTATCATACTTTACTATTTCGATATATTAAAATAGAATTTCGCATAACGTTTTTTTGATTAGACGTGGCTCGCTTTTTAGTCACGTTCTATCATTGTGTTAGGCGTTGTTTGCCTATTTATTTAACAGATATTAGTAGAGTATTAAGTATTCTCAGTACTTGTGGTTAATTTTTTAATATAATCTAAAAAGCTATATTCTATTTGATTTTGCCAATCACAAATATATCCTTCAAGTAATGAACCGTTCACCTTACTTTCAGAAGAAAGCTTTATGAGAGCCTGAAATTGATTTCTATAAAAACTAAGAACTCCAATTAAATTATTATCAATTTTTGTAATAAATATGCTATGAGATAAATCTGGAAAAGGAAATCTTTTTAAAAAATCAGGTTCTTTTTCTTTATCTATCAGACTTACAAATTCATTTTCCCCGCCATTGACTATCCAATTTCTTATAGAATCAAATTCTTCTTGAAGTACAAAATCTTGTCCTTTTGCGAATGCTAAAAAATTGAAAACTATTTTAGCATAAACTCTAAATTCATTGTTAATATCAAAATTTAATGATTGTTTACTTGTTATTTGTGATGTGATATATTCAGGATTTGGAGCTTCGATTTCAGCTGAGTTAATTACTTTTGCAATAATTTCTTTTAAATTTGTTACGCTATATTTAGAATTTTTTCCTAGATACCATTTTTTATTATCAATTCCAAGAATTAAATTTTTTTCAGGAATTCTATCGTCATTTATTTCAATATATTTTCCATCAAATTCTTTAAGATTATTAATAAAAGTAGATATTTGTGTTTTAATATTCCCATCTGATTTTGCGAAAGTAAATTGAGCTTTCTTTCCATAAGCAACCTTAAATTGAGGAACTGAATATGGTTTTGCTAATTTAATATATCCCAAACCTAATTTTTCTTCATTGTCAACCGATTCTAATAAATGAATTTTTGATTTAGTAGCTTTATTAAGAGTTAACTTTCCCCTTTTTCCTGGCCCATGGAACTGACGAGGTAGAGAAATTAAAGAATCTCTCATGAATTTTAATTCTAAAGCAGAAAAAATCTGCTTATTAACTTTGTCACAAACCAAACCGATAGGCAATTTTTTCATCCCACCTATCCCAGCGGGTATAATATGTTCTCCCGCACTAAAAGTCAACTCTGGCTCTCCTTTTTTTAAATATATACATTTTTTCATTAATTATACCTCATTCATTAATTATAATTTGAATATCGCCTAACTCGTTTATATACGCATAAAACATTCGCCTATACGCCCAAATTGGAAGTATAGACGCAATTTTGTTTCGTACTATAAATCATCGAACGGACTTTTTACACTCTGAATTGTGCGTGTGCTGACATGAGTATAAATCTCTGTGGTTTTCGATGACTTGTGTCCCAGTGTAACTCCTGTATTATTCTCAGGTCAATCCCTGCTTCGAGCAGATGCGTAGCATAACTATGCCTCGTTGTACAGACTATTCGTACGAAGAAACTCTAATGAAAACCTTTGGCCACAGAGTCACACAGAGGCAAAGAGTGAGTTTCACAGAGTTCAAGTAGAAAATTTATATTATGAGTTTTTCTATACCAGATCTCGATATAGAATTAAGTTAAAACCATTTAATATTTTCAATTTTTATTCAGTTAATTATATAACAATTTCACGAATTTTTAAAGTAAACAGACGAAATTTAAAAATAAAAAACGGCATTGTCAATGCCGTTAATCTAGTTGCTATCTATTTCATCGGGGATGAACCCCTTATACTGCGCTTTGTACAGGGAGCTGTATATCCCGTTTTGCTCCAGAAGCTCCTCGTGGGTCCCAGCTTCTTTGATGCCATCCTTGTTAATGACTATAATTTCGTCTGCGTGTTTTATCGTAGTCAGACGGTGGGCGATAATAAGGCTCGTCCTACCTTTTGACAGCTTCTCCAGCGCCTTTTGGATCTTGAACTCTGTTTCGTTGTCCAGTGCCGATGTAGCTTCGTCCAGTATCAGTATGGCAGGGTTTTTGAGGAACACCCTCGCGATGCTTATCCTCTGCTTCTGCCCCCCGGAAAGCTTGATACCCCTTTCTCCCACGTCGGTGTTGTAGCCGTTTTCCAGGCTCATTATGAAGTCGTGGATCTCTGCGTTCTTGGCGGCTTCCATCATCTCCTCTTCAGTGGCGTTGATGTTTCCGTACATTATGTTGTCCCTGATGGTTCCTGCAAAGAGGAACACATCCTGGGAAACCAAGCCGATATTTTTCCTCAGACTGCTGATCTTTATATCCTTGATGTTGATGTCGTCAATTGAGATCTCCCCCGAGTCCACCTCGTAGAACCTCGGGATCAGGTGGCACATGGTCGTCTTACCTCCGCCCGAAGGCCCCACAAGGGCGATTACCTTCCCAGCTTCTATGTCCAAGTTGATCTTGGAGATTATATTGTGGTTTTCATTGTAGGCAAACGTGACGTCTTTGAAGCTGATACCCCCTTTACAAGAACTCAGCTCGACGGCATCTTCAGCATCGTTTATAAGAGGCTTTATGGCCATGATTTCATTAAACCTGGTAAAGCCCGTCATACCGGACTCGAACTGCTGAACCGAGTTGGTCAGCCTTCTTATCGGTACTAAAAAAGCGTTTGTGTACAGGGTAAAGGCCACCAGATCAGGGAAGTTCATCTGCCCCTTGTAGATAAGAAATCCTCCCAGTCCCAAAACGACTATATTCAACAGGTTTATAAAAAAGTGCATACCGCCCATAAAAACGGCCATCTGCATATATGCTTCATTTTTTGAGTTTTTAAAACGTACATTGCTCTCGTTGAATTTATTGATTTCGTGCTCCTCGTTTGCAAAAGACTTCGACACCCTTATCCCCGAGATGCTGCTCTCCAGCTGGGCGTTTACACCCGATATTTTCTCTTTTACTTTCTTAAATCCCTGCGACATCTTTCTTCTTCTCTTCACGGCGAAAAAAACCATAATGGGCACAATGGTGTACACCCCAAGAGCCAGCTGCCAGTTCAGCACCAGCATGGCGAAGAAAGACCCCACGAGCATTACCGCCGAAAGGAAAACATCCTCTGGAACGTGGTGAGCCATCTCTGTCATCTCGTTCAGGTCGTTGACCATCCTGGACATGATGTGCCCCACCCTGGTCTTGTCGTAAAAACGAAAAGACAGTTTTTGCAGGTGCAGGAACAGTTCTTTTCTCAAGTCGTACTCGATCTTCACTCCGAGAATATGCCCCCAATAGTCGTTTACAAACTGAAAAACCACTCTAAAGACATACATCCCAAGCAGTACCATCACAAAGATAAAATAGCCCCTGAACTCGTTTTTGGGGAGCAGGTCGTTCAACGCGTATTTTGCCATCATCGGGTAGGCAAGATCGATAGATGCCACAAAAAAAGCACAGAGCATGTCGATGATAAAAAGTTTTTTATGCGGTTTATAGAATTTTCCGAATTCTTTGATCATAGAAAAATCTAACTTCATATTATACCTCCGTTGTATTAAACTGTATGCAGTAAAATGTTAAAAAATTTAATCATATTTTATCATAAAGCTTTCAAAAAGCATATGCAATAATTTATAGAATAAAAAAAGACGGCATATGCCGTCTTCTATTCCCGGTAACTAAGCACAGCTTCCACTGTGATCCCCATTACAAGAGCCTTATATTTTAGTAAACCAATTTGCCTGTTTCGTAGTACTCTTCCACATCCAGGTTTCCGTTTCTAGAGTACCATCTGCTGTACCCGTTCATTCTGCCGTCTTTATAGTTTATCTCGGTTTTTAGGGCCCCGTTGTCATAATACCACCTACTAATCCCGCTGAGTTTCCCGTCTTTGTAATTGGATTTAGTCATCAAATTCCCGTTGTAATAGTACCAGGTACCTAAGCCGTCCATTTTTCCGTCTTTGTAGTTGGTCTGTGTATCTACGTTTCCGTTGTCATAATACCAGGTGCTCGTCCCTTCAAGGGTACCGTCTTTATAGCCGGCCACAGACTTTATATTCCCGTTGAAGTAATACCAAGTGCTGGTTCCGTCCATTCTACCGTCTTTGTAGTACTGTTCGGTTTCCACGCTTCCGTTTTCGTAATACCAGGTGTTTAGCCCTTCCAGTATGCCGCCTTCGTAGTTCATTCTGGCACTTATGTTCCCGTTGTCAAAATAGTAGAGTTTCTCTTGTGAGTATACACTTAAGCCAAGTAAAACAAAGAATAATATCATTAATTTTTTCATAAACTGTCCTCCCTTGAAATTATAAAATAAAGCCATTAAAGTATACACCACAAACTACACTGAGACAAGTTGACCGGACAGCTCGACAAATAAATTTATTTAAATCAAAATTTATTTCTGCACAAAAAATAAAAAAAGACGGCATGTGCCGTCTTCTACGCCTCGTAGTCTACTACAGCTGTCCCTGTGCAAACCTCTCTTACAAAATGCTTTATGTCTACGTGAGGCCCGTAGTCTTGGTAAAAATCAAGGTCTGCCATTGTCTCGAACTCTGTGTAAAGAGACAGGTCGTATGCTCTCTCAGAACCGTTGATGTCGATACCAACCTCAAGTGCTTTTATCTGATCGATGTCAGCAAGAGCTTCAAGGTCTTTTTTTACCTTTTCCATATTCTCTTTTTTTGTTTTTCCAAGAGCTTCATCTTTGAAGTTGAAAAATACTATGTGTTTGATCAAGTTAATCCCTCCTGTTTTAAACTGTTTCTCATTCAATAATAACATTTTTTATTTTATCACACATTAATCCAAAATTAAAATTTTATATTTATATCTCTAAGAATTTGAAAAGACATATTTTTCAGTCACGAATCACACGAATGAACACAAATAAAACTTTTGGTCACAGATTAAATAAGTCAGTTAACAGTGAAATAGTTAAAATATCTATTCACGTGACTCTGTAATCTATTAGCTAAATCAAGTTTCCTCGTGCGGCTCATGTTTTAAATCTCTGTGAAACTCTGTGAGCGTAAAAGATTTTGATTTTTATACATAAATATCTTCGCTTCAAATTTAAGGCGAAATATCATATAATCTACTTATAATGATATTTTGGAGGAGACGCAATGAGGATATTGCATTGTTCAGATATACACTTGGGGAAGAGGCCGGCTGGTACCGCCGATTTCTCAAATAAAAGATATGAAGACTACTTTACAGCTTTTGAAAATATAGTTGACTATGCCGCTGGTAACGGCGTGGAGGTGTTTCTGATCGCAGGGGATTTCTTCGACAAGAAGGAGATAAATCCAATGACCCTGCACAAGACAGAAAAAATACTGAAAAAGCTAAAGGATAAAAATATAGAGGTGCTGATATGCGAGGGGAACCACGACAAATCCCAGCTGGAGGAGAACTCATGGATAGCCTACCTTGAAAACGGCGCCTACCTAAAAAAACTGTCGTACGGCTCAGACGAAGAGGACGGGTCGTATATATTCCAGCCTCACAGTGTTGGAGGGGTGGATTTTTACGGAGTGGGTTTCAACGGTGCATTTACGGAGAAGGTGCTTGGGGCGCTGGCGGATTTTCTAGAGGATAAAAACGACGGAAAAAATGTGGTCTTGGCGCACACAGCCATATCCGGAGGGGAGGAGTTCGTCTCGGGTACTGTTGGCAAGGATGTGATAGACAAGTTCGCAGGTAGCACCGTCTACATAGCAGGGGGACACCTGCACAACTACTATTCCTACCCAAAGGATAAGCCTTATTTTTTCCTTCCGGGGTCTTCCGAGTACTGGAACATACTCAACGAGAGAAAAAGGGGGGATCAGAAAGGCTTCATACTGTTCGACACAGAGACCTGTCGGCACAGCTTCATAGAGAACCGCAAAAGAAAGGTGCTGAACTCCAGCCTGGACCTTTCCAAATGCGTGAAGTCTGAGGTGGAAGATATAATTTCAGCTTACAAAGATGGGCTCACAGGCGATGTGGAAGCCATACTCGTTGTGGACCTTATCATGGGCGAGTCGATAATCCTGGATTACCAGAAACTGGAAGAGGAGATAAGGGAGCTTGGATTTTTCAAGGTGTTCATAAAACCTAAGTACCTCAGTGCAGCATACGGAAGTATAGACGAGCTGGAAAAACTCCCTGTTGAGGATCTGGAGAGGGAGATAATAGGCGGCTGGGAAAACTTTTCCGCACATACGGAAAAAGTGTGCAGGCTGCTTCAGAACCTGAAACAGCACCAGCTAGATGGAGAAGAGGAGCTCTTTATAAACGAGTTTGACAACATGCTGGAAGAGATGCTGGAAGGGGGTGAAGCCCTTGAAGATTAACAGTGTACATTTGAAAAATTACAGAAGACATGAAGACAAAATGGTGGAGTTCACCGACGGTATAAACCTTTTGATAGGGAAAAACGGTTCCGGAAAGTCCTCCATACTGGAGGCAATAGGGCTTGCGATGTTCGGTGCCAGCACCAGGACCGGGAGGCTTCAGGACGCCGTAAGCATAGGTAAAAAAAGGGGCAGCATCGAGATAGAGTTTGAGGGCAACGACGGGATAGTCTACGTACTAAAGAGGGGCATAGGAAACACCAGTGCTTCCGAACTGTACCAGAAGGATATGCCTGCCAGCACCCTGAGCGGTATTAAGGAGATAGGAGGCAAGATAGGGGAACTCTGTGGAATAGAGTCTTCTAACATATACGACAATGTGGTGACCGCCGGGCAGAACCAGATAGTGGGGATATTCACCAAAAACACCGTGGCATCCAGAAAGGGTCAGAGGCCGGAGATAGAAGAGGTATTCAACAAGATATTCGACACAGAGATATATAGGGAGATGTACTCCAAGTTCACCCAGAGGTCTTTGGAGAAGTACAAGCTGGGCATAGAGAAATTGGCAGGCGAAAAGGAGCTTGTCCAGGAGAATATGATCGACATAGATGAGATAAAGGCGGGGATAGCCTCGCATGAAGTTGAGCTGAAGGGGAACAGGGAAAAGCTTAAGGAGATACAAAAAGAGATAGAGTCCAAGGAAGCAAAGCTGGAAGAGGGGAGAAAGCTCAAAAACGAGTTGGCTTTACTTGAAAAAGAGGTGGAGAACCTTGAAAAAAACCTCCAGTCAAAGAAAAATGAGCTGGTGGAGCTGGCTGAAAACGTGGCGGCGGCACAGGAATCCGCAAAGCTCTGCAGAGAGAACCTGCCCATGCACGAGGCTTACCTGGAGCACAGGGGAAAACTGTCTCCCCTGGAGGAAAAAATGCGCCGGTTTGAGTCCGTAAGGGACTCTAAGCTGGAGCTGGAAAAAAAGATAGGGGCTTGCGAAAAAGCTATAAGCGGACTTGGGGCTGATATAAAAATAGCCCAAAAGGGAATAGAAGACGACGCTAAAAACCTAAGCGAGGACAGGGTTTCACTGGAGAAAAAATCGGAAAATTATGAGAAGCTGTGCCTTGAAAAGCGGGCTGTCTCGGAAGAACTGGGAAAACTCAAGATATTCAAGGTGGAGTTTGAAGGTGAACTGTCAAAGCTTAAAGAGAAGCAGGAGGAAAGAAAGGGTGTCGCAACAACCATAAAAATCCTGGAGGAAGACCTTGGCAGATACAATCTGGACTCCATAGAAGAGGAGAAAAAGGTTATAGACAAAAGCATAGCTGAGCTGGAAAAAAGGCTTTCTGAAAAAACTGACTTAAAGAATGAGAAGATAAAGCTCGAATCCCTGCTGGAAAGCAACGCAGTGGCCAGAGAGAAGCTGAGCGACTCCTTCTGCCCGTATTTCAAGGATAAGTGTCAGAACCTCGCAAACTCGAAACAGGACCCGATAGAATTTTTTGACAACAGGGAAAGCGACCTTAAGAAAAAACTTGATAGCATAAAAATAAAACTTGTGGGATACGATGGTATAGAGGAAGAAGAGCAGGGCTTGAAGTCCGAGAAAAAAAGGCTTCATGAGAAAAGCGGCGACCTTGTCAAGCAGTACGATATTTTGAAATCCAAGGACGGGGAGCTTGCATCACTTGAAAAACTTATGGAAAAGATATCTGAGTCCGCCCCTGTGAAAGGCGAGAGCTTTGATGAGACTTTCAGGCAGGTCGAGATAAGGGAAAACCTTTTGAAGCAGCAAGAGGGGGCCTTTAAACTGTCGGAGCTGGAATCCGAGCTGAGACAGCTTGGCGGGAAGATAGAAGAGAGGGAAAACGGCATCGAGTCCAAGCAGGCAGAACTGAAGCAGAAGCAGGAAGAGCTGGACAAGGTCAGTGCAGAAAAACTCGAGCTGGAAGGCAGGCAAAAAGAGCTTTCCAAAGACCTTACAGGGATGGATGAACTGAAATCCGAGATACAAATTGTGAAGTCCGGTATGACGGTTTACGAATCCGGGCACAACATATATATACAAAACCTGGATATGTCCAAGAAATTGAGTGAATTTCAGAAAAAACAAAACACTCTGGAAAAAACTATAGAGGATGAGTCCAAGGCTCTTGATCAGAGCAGGGAGTCATACGGGGAAAAGTCTATAAGTTTCGACGAGGGAGTGTATAAAAAGACAGCTGAAGGCATAGAAGAGCTAAGAGCTGTGGAAAAGGGGATACATAAGCAACTGGGTGAAACTGAGTCGGCTTTAGAAGAGCTTAAACGTAAGAAAGCTAAGCATAAAGAGGATTCAAAGAGGCTGAAGCAGATTGCGCAGGAGGTATCCAAGCTAAACAAAAAGATATCTCTTGCCGATAAATTCCGTGGAAACCTTAACAGTATGGGGAAAATGGTTGCAGATAAGTGGATAAAAAATATTGCCCTTAAAGCAACTGAAAACTTCAGGGAGGTAACAGGGAGACCGGAACGAATCGAGTGGATAAACAACGACAGGGAAAGTTTTGCAGTATATCTTTCAGACGGCGAGGAATTTAAAAGGAAGTTCACAGTACTTTCAGGCGGGGAGCAGGTTGCCGTAGCCCTTTCTATAAGAGCTGCTATGGCTACGCTGATGAGTGACGCCGATTTTTCTATATTCGATGAACCGACAAACAACCTGGATATGGAGAGAAAGCTGGCACTTGCCGACTCGATGGACAAGATTTTAAGAGGGTGCAGGCAGAATATAATAGTCACCCATGACGATACATTCAGGGAAATGGCCCAAAATATCATAGAGCTTGATAAGATTTAAAATCAAATAGAATAAAAAATCCCCTCTATCTAAGATAAAGGGGATTTTAATTTTTTTAACTATTCATTACAAAAGAATATTTAAATACTTATAGGTTTGGGTGGGAAAAGTTTAAAAAAGATATTTCTGGCAATTGGTCCTACAATCAAAAAATTGAGGAAAAGAGCCACTGGGAAATTTGTTAACCATATTTTTCTAAAAGCAAATAAAAAATGTGGTCCTAAATGACCGTGAGCTAATGTTGATAAAAATGACATCGCTAATGACATTCCCAAAACCATTAAAAAAGTCATTATTAATACTTTTTTTATAATTGAGTCATCTTTTTTCAAAACTATTCCTGCAATTCTTTTTGCAATATTACCAACAATAAACCAATCTATTATAAATGCAATTAAACAGATTGGAAAAAATGTTATAATTGTATTCATTATATTGATATTTGCACCATTTTCCAAAATCCCATTATACCAAGTCATGAAAAAAACCATCATAATGCATGTTATAAGTGAAAAAATAAAATTTTCAAATTTGTTTTTGCCCATAAATATTCCTCCTAATTTTGTCAACCAAGTTGACTTAATTTTAGCACGAGTGTTTATTTTTGTCAATTTAATTGACAAAAATAAATTCGAAGAATATAATGTACATAAATAATAATTAACTTAACTTGCTATATATAATAAAATATTAATTTTCTTGCAAATACCTAAAAACCTTTTGGGTCACGAATTTCACGAATAGGCAGGAATTCAAATAAAAAACCTGGGTCACAGAGTGGCACAGAGGAAAAGAGTGAGTTTCACAGAGAAATGTTAAAAATCATTAATTCTATATGTTTTTAATGATTAGTGCGATTAGTGTAATTCGTGACAAAAATGATTTTGACTTTAAGTATTTTCTCTGTGCAGCTCTTGTTTTAAATCTCTGTGCCCGAAAAAAGGTTTATATAAATTTCAGTAAATTATCGCAATAATTATAAGCAGCAACTTGAGTTAATTATTATTAGTAAGGAGGTATTATGAAAGAAAATCTAGATTGTCTTAATTTAATAGATTTGATTAGTGAGAAACATAAAGAATTGAGAAAAAAAGTTTTAGAAAAATATTATGAAAAAGAAGTAGTAAAATTAAGTGAAAAGGGATATTATTTGATATCAATTCTTAATTCGAAAAATCTGACAATATCTGAAAGTGCCAGAAATATGAATATATCAAGACAGGCTGTTCATAAATTGTCAAAAGAACTTTTAAAAATGGGATTTATTGAAACAAAACACTTTGAAAATAATAAAAGGGATATGTATTTAATTTTGACTGAAAAAGGAAAAATTCTCTATGAAGAAACTAATTTAATAAAAATTGAATTAGAGAATGAGATCATTGATTTTATTGGTAAAGAAAATGTTGAGTTTTTTAAAAATGTTTTAAAATATGAATGGATTAAAAAATAAAAAAGTTTGCAAATTTTAATCAAAAATTTGCAAACTTTTTTTATTGAATATAATTAATTATACTAATTATTATCCATTAAGATTGAAATGCTTTGTATATAGAAGTTACTGCAGTATTGAAATCGTCATTTTCAACACCTACGATTACGTTCATTTCACTAGACCCCTGGTTTATCATTCTTATGTTTATTTTCTCTTGGGCAAGTGCTGTAAATATCTTAGAAGAAACCCCGACTGCTTTATTCATACCGTTTCCAACAGTTGCAACAAGTGCCATGTTAGGCAGAATGTCGATAGAATCAGGTGAGCATAGGTTTTCTATCTCCCTTATAATTGTATCAAGTTTGTCCTGAAGTTCTGAATCAGCAATTACAAGTGAAACTGAGTCTATACCTGCAGGCATGCTTTCAAATGAGATACCGTTTGTCTCAAGGATAGAAAGAAGCCTTCTGCAGTATCCGTGCTCTGCATTCATAAGAGTCTTTTGTATAGTGATAACAGTGAAGTCTCTTTTACCGGCAATACCAGTTATATTCCCAGTGTGAACAACAGGCTCTCTGTCAGATATTATGAAAGTACCTTCGTCTTCAGGTTTGTTTGTATTTTTGATGTTTATAGGGATACTGACATCTTTAATAGGGAAGATGCAGTCTTCATGCAGAACAGTGGCACCCATATAAGAAAGTTCACGCAGTTCTTTGTATGTAATTTTGTCAATTGGTTTAGGATCTTTTACTATTCTAGGGTCAGCCATAAGGAAACCTGAAACATCAGTCCAGTTTTCGTAAAGAACTGCTCCTGCACACCTTGCAACAATTGACCCAGTCATATCAGACCCTCCACGTGAAAATGTCTTGATATCTCCATTAGGCATTGATCCATAGAATCCAGGGATTACGTATCCCTTGTCATCCGTTACAAGCTCTTTGAATTTTTTTTCAGTTTCATCCAGATCTATTCTTCCGTAGCTGTTGAATTTTATAAGTTCAGCTGAATCTATGAGCTCATATCCAAGGAAATCTGCAAGCAGGATTCCGTTTAGGTACTCCCCACGGCTTGCAGCAAAGTCAGGTGTCTTCACGTCCGCCAGGTCCTCTTTAACCTGTTGAAGGTGAGACTCTATATCAACATTTATCCCAAGGTCATGTTTCAGGTCGATATATCTCTCTTCTATCAGCTTGTACACCTCATCAAAAATTATCCCCTGTTTTACATGTTCGTGGCATAGATAAAATATATCTGTTATCTTGAAGTCCTTGTCGTGCCTTTTTCCAGGCGCCGAAGGGACTACAAATTTTCTGTTTTTATCCGATGTGATTATAGATTTTACTTTACGGAACTGTTCGCTGTTAGCCAGCGAAGTTCCACCAAATTTTGTTACGACTTTACTCATTTTGAAATCAAACTCCTCGCTGTATATATATAAAACATTATTATTTACTTTACCTGTACACCTTTACAGTCAAATTCAAGCTCTATTACTTCCCACTTGTTTTCTAGTGAGTTCAGAAAAGCGCCTATTTTTTTTGTGAACTCTTTGTCCCGTTCTCTCAGCATAAGCATTATTGTAGGACCGGCACCGCTTAGAAAAGCACCCAGGCTTCCGTACTCCTCGCATTTTTCAATTATATCAAAGTAGTTGTTTATAAGTTCGCCCCTGTAATCCTGGTGTAGTTTGTCCTGGCATCCAACTTTCAGCAGTTCAAATTTCCCTGTAGAAAGAGCTGTCACCATAAGAGACACCCTGCCGATATTGTAAACGGCATCCTTGTAGTCCACTTTTTTCGGCAGAACTGATCTGGCTTTTTCAGTTGAAAGCTTAAAGTCAGGGATAAGTGCGCAGAACTTAAGCCCTTTAGCTACATTTATATCTGAATAAAAAACTTTGTCGTCTTGGTAAACCGAAGTAACCATACCTCCGAAGATCGCAGGAGCCACATTGTCCGGATGCCCCTCCATCTCAGTTGCAAGAAGGAGTATATCATCTTTGGACAGCTGTCTTCCTGATATCTCATTGGCCCCTACAAGACCGGCAACTATGCAGGTAGCGCTGCTTCCAAGTCCTCTTGATACCGGGACATCAGTTTGAGTTACTATTTTTATTCCCTTTGGCTGGTATCCAACCTTGTCAAAACACTTTTTCATGGCCACGTATACAAGGTTGTTTTCGTTTTGATATTTTTTTTCACAGCCCTCTATGACAAGTCCGCTTTCGATCTCTGCAAAAGAGAAGCTGTTGTACATATTAAGTGCCAATCCAAGGCAGTCGAATCCAGGTCCTATATTGGCGCTTGTAGCCGGGACCATAACCTTTATCATATCCATCTCCTACACACCCAATATCTTAGATATAGTTGTTTTGATCTCGTCTTTTTGACACACTTTACTGTGTTTGATCTCTTTTTTATCCAGGTCTTGAGCACCCTTAGGTATTTCAAGGTTTGCAAATCCAGATAATTTCTTTATTAATTCAAAATCGTTCATATCTTCAGCTCCGAATTTAAGGGCGTCATTTACACTTTTCGGGAACTTAAACGGGCTTGCAGTTGATGCAATTATTGTCTTGGCAGCATCTCCCGTTTCAGATTTATATTTTTCATAAACAGCATATGCAACAGCGGTATGTGTGTCCATAACATACTCAGTTTTATCATAAAAAGCCTTTATAGCTTCTAGTGTTTCTTCGTCTCCTGTGTATCCACCGTAGAAATCTTCTAACTTCGTTTTCATTTCAGGGCTTATTTTATATACACCCTCTTCTTTTAGCTTGTCCATCATATCTTTTACAGCTTCCTCTTTTGATCCGCTTAGTTCAAAAAGAAGTCTTTCAAGGTTGCTTGATACAAGAATGTCCATTGAAGGTGAGATAGTAGTAAGGAACTCTCTTCTTCTGTCGTATACACCAGTGTTTATGAAATCAGTTAAAACGTTGTTTTGGTTTGATGCACAGATAAGTTTTTTTATCGGTGTACCCATTTTTTTAGCATAGTATGCAGCCAGTATATTACCGAAGTTACCAGTAGGTACAACTACGTTGATCTCTTCGCCTTCCTGTATTTCTCCGTCTTTTAGCATTTTTGCATAAGTATTAACATAGTAAACAACCTGAGGTACAAGTCTACCTATATTGATAGAGTTTGCAGATGAGAACATGTAGTCGTTTTCATCCAGCTTTTGTTTGAAGTCCAGGTCGTTTAATATCTCCTTTATACCTGTCTGGGCATCGTCGAAGTTTCCGTGGATTCCCACAACGTGTGTGTTTTCTCCAGTTTGAGTAACCATCTGTCTTTTTTGAACTTCGCTTACCCCATTTTCAGGGAAGAAAACTATTATGCTTGTACCGTCAACACTGTCAAAACCTTCCAGGGCAGCTTTACCTGTGTCTCCTGATGTAGCAGTAAGTATAACGACCTCTTTGTCTATATTTTGCTTTTTAACCGAAGTTTTTAAAAGGTGAGGCAGTATTGAAAGTGCCATATCCTTAAAAGCTAAGGTAGCACCGTGGAACAGCTCAAGGAAATATACATCATCCTTTTTAACAATAGGCGCGATTAATGGCGTGTCAAATTTATCATCATAAGCACTGTTTATACAGTTTTTCAATTCATCTTCAGAAAAATCCTTTAAAAACTTATTCATTACATAATATGCGATCTCTTTGTATCCCATTTGAGAAAGTTCTTTGAAACTTTTATCCAGTTTAGGGAGCCTTGTTGGAACATAAAGCCCACCATCGTCAGCCAGCCCCTTGACTATAGCTTGAGATGCTTTTATTTCTCCGTTTTTGCTACGTGTACTCTTATAAAGTAAATCCATTTTGTCCTCCCATTTATTTAAATATATTTTATTTTTTACAGTTTCACTTAACACTGTCCTTCTAGAGAGGTCAAGTGTCCTTATTATATAGACAGTTTCTTGAAAAGTCAATTAAAATTAATTAAAAAAATTTACCGTTTAAATTTATACAGACAATGTTATGCATCTATTTAACACTGTAAATACAAGGAATTTATTAATAAAAAGTTTAAAAGTTATGGAATTTTATCATATTTATACTTTAAGAAATCTTATGTTAAGATTAAATTTTTTTTATTTTTCTGTTATTGAAAAAAAAGGGAGGAATTATTTATTCCCCCAAATTTTTTCTAAAAACTTATCCCTTCCGGAACCTCTGCGATAATATTTGTACCGTAACGGTCTTTTTTTGTAATAGTCTTGGTGATACTCTTCAGCAGGATAAAACTCAAGAGCCGGAATTATCTCTGTTACTATCGGTGAATCGTATATGTTTAGGGTTTCCAATGTGTTTTTGGAAAATTCGGCCAGTCTTTTCTGTTCCTCATCATGATAGAATATAGCCGTACTGTATTGTTTCCCCCTATCAACAAACTGTCCACTGGCATCAGTTGGGTCTATCTGTTTCCAAAATATATCCAGCAGCTCCTTATAGGATATCTTTTTTGGATCATAGGTAATCTGTATAGATTCGATATGACCTGTTCCACCAGCCGATACTTCTTTGTAGGTAGGGTTTCTAACTTTTCCGCCTGTATAACCGGAGATTACCTCCACAACTCCGTCCAGTTTTTCAAACGGGTGTTCCATACACCAGAAACAACCACCTGCAAATGTTGCCTTTTTTAATTCCACCCCACCGTAGGAGAAACTAAAAAGGAGTGCAAAGGCGAGCAGTGTAAATATTTCTCTTCTAAAAATCAGCATAAGTACCCTTCCTTTCTTTAAATTTAGCTTAGTCTATTGACGCATAATTATTATATACTTTGTAAATAATGTAAATTCCTGCCTGCATTTGCAAAATTATTTAACTTATACTTGCTATGTGTATG
The DNA here is from genome assembly GCA_963668015.2 of uncultured Ilyobacter sp. Taxonomy (GTDB): domain Bacteria; phylum Fusobacteriota; class Fusobacteriia; order Fusobacteriales; family Fusobacteriaceae; genus Ilyobacter_A. The sequence goes on from CAXXCR010000028.1 coordinate 50,550, forward strand.
CTGAACGAATAATGAATTTTTTTCCAGTTCATAAATGCTGTTTTTTATTCGTGAATAGATTATAAATTTAGAACTTTTGGACACAGAATAAAACAGAGGGAAAGAATTCGGGTTTTCAGATTTTAAATAATTAAATCGAGTTGTTATTTAGAATTATTGCTATAAATTACTGAATTTCTCGAAACCTGTCACTTTTTCTTGATAAAAAGTAACCAAAAATCAGCTAAAAGCTCTCGAAAATATGGGTAAAACTCAGAAAATAATTTTCTGAGGGCTCATAAATCATAATCACTTCGTTCTTTGATTTATGGCCAAACTTGACTAAAATCACGCCTTCGGACACTAAAACTTTTCTAAAGATTTTTCTTCGATCTTTCTTTACGCTGATTATTTCAATGGCCAAAAAACCTAGAAATAATAACGTGCAAAGCATTTGAACTTAAACCCTTTTAAAAAATTACGTTAATAAATCATCTTCTGAAATCCACTTTCATTGAAATAAGGAGACTCGTCGACTATATTTCAATAGAAAGTTAGTTCGGAAGTGATTTTAGTAATTTTTTAGGGTGTCGTTTCTTTGATACTTTCTTTGGACAAGCAAAGAAAGTATGGCTAATAAATTCAATATTTGTTTTAAATACAGGTAGCAACTTAGGTTAATTAATGGTAGTCAGGTAATTTGTGACGAAAAAAACTCTTTTTTTAAAATACTTTTTCTGCGTGGTATTTGTTTTAAATCTTTGTGAAACTCTGTATCCTAGGAAACTCAATGATTTATCGCTATAATTTTAATAAGCACCTCGACTTGTTTACTCTTTATTTAACAAGTTTTAATTAAAATTTAGAAAATTTTAATTCTGTAAAGCTAAAATGGTCTCTAATTTTATAATCAAGGACTTGTATATAAAGTTCAAAAATTTAAAATTGAAAAAAATATGAAAAAGATGTAGAATAGCTTAATGGTTTTAAGTTATCGGAGGTGCTAAATGTATAAAATACTGAAAAAAGAGATATTAAATAAAGACGTTGAAAAGATGGTGATCCACGCCCCTTTCGTTGCGAAAAAATGCAGGGCTGGACAATTCCTTATTGTTATGGTGGACGAAGAGGGGGAAAGAGTTCCTTTAACCATAGCAGATTATGATAGAGTAGAAGAAAGTGTTACCATTATATATCAAAAAGTTGGTTACTCAACCAAGCTGCTTGGGGAGAAAAAAGCGGGGGACGCTATATTTGCTGTGGCAGGTCCGCTTGGTAAAGCTGTAAAGCATATAGAAGGTAAAAGAATAGTGGGTGTCGCAGGTGGAGTAGGAGCTGCACCGATATACCCGCAGCTGAAAGAATACAAAGAGCTTGGATTCCAGGTTGATCTGATTCTCGGAGCGAGGAACACGGACTACATCATACTGAAAGAGGAGTTTGAAAAGGTAGTGGACAACTTCTATATCTGTACAGACGACGGTTCTGAGGGTAGAAAAGGTTTTGTTACGGACGCGCTAAAAGAGCTGATCCAGCAGGGAGACAAGATCGACGAGGTAATCTCTATAGGTCCCCTTAGAATGATGAAGGCAGTTGTGGACATAACAAAGGAGCACGGTATAAAGACCTCTGTGTCGCTAAACCCTATAATGATAGACGGTACCGGTATGTGCGGAGGATGCAGGCTTACTTACGGTGAGGAAACAAAGTTCGCCTGTGTTGACGGACCTGATTTCGACGGGTTCCTTGTGGATTTCGACGAGCTTATCTCGAGACAGGGAATGTACAAGGAGAAAGAGTCTGAGCATGTCTGCAGGCTTGACGGACAAGTAAAAATTGAAAAATAATTATAGAAAGCGGTTTTTAGGGGGGAAGCAATGAGCAAATTTAATATGAATACAGAAAAAGTAAAAATGCCTGAAAGAGACCCGAAAGAGAGAGGGAAGAACTTTAAAGAGGTGGCGACAGGATATACAAAAGAGCAGGCTATGGAAGAAGCCAAAAGATGCCTACAGTGTAAAAATCCCAAGTGTGTTATAAAGTGTCCTGTTGGGATAAATATACCTGAGTTCATAAAAGAGGTTGCAGAAGGCAACTTCGAGAAGGCGTACGACATAATATTGGAATCAAACAGTCTTCCGGCTGTATGCGGAAGGGTATGTCCTCAGGAAAGCCAATGCGAAAGTGTATGCGTAAGAGCCGTAAAAGGAGAGGCTGTTGCCATAGGTAGGCTGGAAAGATTTGTGGCTGACTATATGAGGGAAAACAAGATAGAAAACGATGTAAAAATAGAGAAGAACGGAAAGAAAGTGGCGGTTATAGGAAGCGGTCCTGCAGGACTTAGCTGTGCAGGCGAGCTTGCAAAACTTGGCTATGACGTGACTATTTTCGAGGCGCTTCATAAATCAGGCGGGGTTCTTACTTATGGTATACCTGAGTTCCGTCTTCCTAAAGATATAGTGCAGTTCGAGATAGAGAAGATAAAAAAACTTGGTGTAGAGCTTAAAACGAACGTAATAGTGGGGAAATCAATAACTATAGACGAGCTTAAAGAGGAGTTTGAAGCCATATTCGTGGGAAGCGGTGCAGGGCTGCCTAGGTTTATGCAGATACCTGGCGAAAACCTAAACGGTGTCTACTCGGCAAACGAGTTCTTGACAAGGGTAAACCTCATGAAAGCGTACGAGAACAACGCTGTGACTCCTATATCTGTTGGGAAAAATGTTGCAGTTGTAGGCGGGGGGAATGTGGCGATGGATGCCGCAAGAACAGCCCTTAGACTTGGTGCGGAGAATGTGTACATAGTCTACAGAAGGGGGGAAGCTGAACTTCCTGCCAGACTGGAAGAGGTACACCACGCCAAAGAAGAGGGGATACAGTTCAAGTTGCTTACAAACCCTGTGGAGATAGTAGGGGAAGAAGGCTGGGCAAGACAGCTTAAGTGCGTAGAGATGGAGCTCGGCGAGCCTGATGTGTCTGGTAGAAGAAGACCAGTGGTGGTAGAAGGAAGCGAGTTCTTGATAGACGTGGATACTGTAATAATGTCAATCGGACAGACTCCGAACCCTCTAATAAAGCAGACTACAAAGGATATGGATACCCATTCTTGGGGAGGTATCATAGTAAACGAAGAGACTATGGAGACTACCAAAGAGGACGTGTATGCAGGTGGAGACGTAGTAAGCGGAGCTGCGACGGTTATACTTGCAATGGGTGCGGGGAAAAAAGCCGCGGCAGCAATACACGAGAAATTGGGCAAAAAAAAATAATTTTTAATATTTGTATGTAAAAATTCCGGAACGACTGTTCTGGAATTTTTTTTAATAAATCCAATTAGATTTTAAGATAAAAGTTATATGAATAACACTATATTTGTGGAGTATTCTATAAAAATAGTTGAAGTGTATATATAAAAGTTGACAGTTGGCTGAGGATGTAAGAGGATAATCTATATTATATAAGTAATAGTAATTATGCTTAAAATGTATTTTATCATGGATAAAATTAGTTATTAAAAGGCGAAGGGAGTTTTTATGAAAAAAGCAAAAAAAATAATACTTGTTATTATAGTTGTAATACTTGTGATTATATCAGCTGCTGAAAAAATAAGTAGGAACAAAGTGAGTATAGGGCTTATAACGACCATGTCAGGGGAATATTCCAACCTTGGGACCTCTTTATTAAACGGAGCTTTAATGGCTGCAGAGGAGATAAATAAGAATAAAAAATTTTATGAACGCAAGATAGATTTAATAATAAGAGATGACAGGCAGGATGTAGCAGAGGTTCAAAGACTGACAAGTGAACTGATAGACGATGGAGTCGCAGCCATAATAGGCTTGTCAACTTCTAAAATGGCCGTGGCTGCCAGTGAAGTTGGAAACAAAAGAAAAAAATTGATAATAAGCGCAATAGCATCGACTAGCAAGCTGTCAGGGAAAGATGATTATTTTATAAGACTCACTTCTACGGCAGATAAACATGCAATAGCTTTGTCTGAAATATCAAAAGAGAAACTTAAGATAAAAAATGTTCTTTTGATTTATGATGATAATAATATAGCCTATGCAGGCTCGTTTAAGGACGCTTATATTAATGAGTTTACAGAAAACAATATTAATAAAGTTCAGGTAAAGACTGTACGTAACTGTAATAGCCTGGATTCATATTTTGATCCGAGCAGAGAGATAGAAGGGGTTGTCATAATAGCCAAACCTATAGATACAGCTCGCATAGTTCAACAGGTAAAAAAAACCTATAAAGAGATACCGATACTTAGTTCCGGATGGGCGTATAATCAAAATTTTATAACCTATGGAGGCAAATATGCAGAAGGGGTATATACAACAGACAATTATAATTATGATTACCCAAGCAAAGAATTCATAAAATTTAAAGAAAATTATATGAAAAAGTTTGGAATAGAACCTGGACTTTCTTCACTTTCTGCCTATGAAGGGTTTAATATATTAGTGAATGCTATAGAAAAAACCAAATCTCTTGATAGTGAAGAACTTAAAAGAAAAATCTTATCATCTGAATCAGATCCATTTTTTATACAGCCAGGCAGTTTTGATAAATTTGGTGATTGTGAACGGGAGATTATTATATTTCAAGTAAAGGATGGTAAATTTGAAAGAGTTGAAATCTGAAAGAATTGAAATTTGGTTTTAAAATTTTGAATCAGAAGGTGGTTTTACATGAGGAAACGAAGCTTAAAGCAGTTTTTATTCGGCAGACTTATTCTTATGGTAATATTTCCCATATTTTTAATAAGCAGTGCGGCAATATTGATATCTGTAGACAGTGTTAAAGAGAGTATAGAAAGAAGAAACACAGCTATACTTGCTTTATTGAACAATGTTTTAGAGCACTCGGAAAACAATTTATCTCAAACCGGAGGCATATTTTTAAACGAATATACTGGAGCTCATGAAAAAAATAAATTTCTTAATAAATTAGCAAAAGATTATGAGGATTTTGAAAAAATCCAGGTATTGGATTTAAATGGAAATGTAAGATATTCTTCATTGGGAAGTACCGAAATAGGAAATGATATGTCAAATTTTGAACCGGTGAAAAAAACAATGAATGGATCGTTAGTTTCATGGTCGGGAGTTTTGATATCCCCAAATGGCAATCCGATAATTATGGTGGCAAAAAAAATTGGTCAAAATATTCTGGTTGGACAGCTAGATATAGAAAAGTTTAGCAGTATCTTAAAAGATACTATTCAAAACAGCACCAGCAAGATGATGGTTCTGGATAAAGAGGGTAACTCCATATTTCATGACGGAGAAGACATTAGTTCTGAGGACAAGAACATCTTGAGATATGAATATGTATCTAAAATAAAAAATAATGATGTGTACAAAACAAATTTCATAAAGGGCAACGGCAGAGGCAACATAATACAAAACTATATGAGACTTAGAAAACCTGAATGGACAATAGTATTTATAGAAGAAGCTGGCAAAAGTTTTGTCTTCATGTGGGATTTTTACAAACAGATACTTTTTGTATTGGCATTATTAGCTTTTGTGATGATTTTTACTACTTATTCGATTACGAAAAGTATCTTAAGTGATGTGAATAAGCTAAAAGTCATCTCTAAAAATGTAATAGAGGGTAAAATTTGTAGAAATGAAGATTATATGGTAAGTGAAACTTTGGAATTGGCGGATAAATTTTTTGAAATGGGGAAAGTAATATTAGAAAGGGAAAAAAGTATAAAAGAAAAAGCTCTATTTCTTCAGAATTTGATTGATACGATTCCAAGTCCTGTATTCTACAAGGATAAATATCATGTTTACCTGGGATGTAATGATGCATTTGCCGATTATATAGGTATAGAGAAAGAAAAATTTCCAGGTAAAACTGTGTATGACGTGGCTCCAAAGGATAAAGCTGATGTATATAAAAAAGCAGACGATGAAATTTTAGAAATAGGGGAGACTCAAATCTATCAAACTAAAGTTGTAGATGCATTTGGAAATGAGAGGGACGTTAAATTTTATAAGTCTGTATTTAGAAATTTTAATGGTGAAAAAGCTGGTATTATTGGAATTATGCTCGATGTAACTGAACTTAGAAAAATACAGGACAAGCTGAAAAAACTTTCTGTAAAAGACAGCCTTACTGAAATATACAACAGACGTGGATTTGAAGAACTTTCCAATAATAGGTGGAGAGAAGCAATCAGATACAAAAAGGATGTGTCTGTTATTATGCTGGATATTGACAATTTTAAACTATACAATGACCATTATGGACATCAAGCAGGAGACGAGTGTTTGAAAAAAATTGCGGCAACATTGGCAAACTCCTGCAAAAGACCATCTGATATTGTTGGACGTTATGGTGGAGAGGAATTTATAATACTTCTTTTTGATACTAATTTGGATGGAGCGTGGGGAGTGGCTGAGTCTATAAGGAAAAATATAGAAGGATTAAATATAGAGCATATTGGGTCAAAAGGTGAAAAAATAGTTACTGCCAGTTTTGGGGTGGCTTACCAGAAACCTGAACGTGAAGATAAAATTGATAAACTCATATGTAATGCGGATAAGCTCCTATATAAAGCAAAGGAAAGTGGAAAAAACAGGGTAATATTTTAAATTGAGAAAGGCTGCTGATTTTCAGCAGCCTTTCTATCTTCTTTCAAGATTTTTAAGTGTGAATACGTTTTCCGGTATATCCGAATTTATTTGAATGTTTTTTAGGATCAGTCTTGTATAGGAGTCCAGTCTTATTTTATCCTCCATTTTAAAGTTGGTTATATAATATCTGTCTCCTATTTTTTGTATCTCTTCAACAGTGAGAATTTTGAGCAGTTTACCGGATTTAGCGTACATACTTGAGTTTTTTAAAGTGTAGGTGGCTTTGTCGATATCTATTACTCTTCTATGGTAGGATGTGTCTACCCCCTCTTTTGCCACTAGCTCCAGGGTGTACATTTCGTCTGTTTTAGAAAGTATAGTAGCATCATACAGTTCGCTCAGCTTGTTTCTGTCGGTCTGGTCTTCGTAGGAAATATCGCTTCCCATCATATTCTGCCTCAGCATATGCCCTGATATTTTTATTGTTCGGTTGGCTTTAGGGAAGTACATCCAGAGATTTTCATCATTTCTGAGATATCGAGTTCCTTTATCCCTAGGGGGTGAAGTGAACTCGATAAAGGCTTTTTCAGCCCCTATTGCACGGATATTCATATTTTTTTTGTAGACCTTATCTTTTTTATTTATTATCATTTCACCTTGATAAATTACTTTATCCGGCGTCATATTGTAGTCCACTTTATCTAAAATTTCTGCTGCAGTATCACAGTATATCTCTGTTGAAGCTTGGCAGTATATCAATACAGAACATAAAATAAATATTAAAAAAAATAGCTTTTTCATACGACCACCCTATTCATTCCTAAGATTTTCTACAGCAGATTTTTTTAATTCTGGATTTATGGATATCAAAGTGGAAAAAACAGATGCTATTAATCCAACTGTAAAAGATCTTAAGAGTATTTTAAAAGAAAACCCCATATATATTATACTCTTTACATTAATTTCGTCTGAAATATTTTCCACAACAGAACCCAGATTTACACCTTTTACAGAGTAATAATAAACTATTCCTCCTCCCAAAAGCATGCCTAAAAATGCCCCTGCTACACCGATTATGCCTCCTTCGATACAAAAGAGGGTTCTTATTTTTTTTGTATGCATACCCATAGACTTCAATATGCCGATCTCTTTTCTTCTTTCGAAAACCACCATTATCATAGTATTTGAGATTCCCACAGCGCAGAGTATGGCAAGTATACTTATAAAAATCGACCTGACTATTGGAAGTACTTTTGAGATGTACTTGTTTATACCGATTTCATTCCAGTTTTTTATCAAAACATGATCCTGATACTCGTTATTTAATAAATTGTATATTTTTTCCCCCTCTTCTTCATTTTGGGAGAAAATAAGGTATTCGGTGCAGTTTGAACCCAGATCAAGCAGATATTGGGCGTCTGTCAGTGTGATATAGAAGCTTCGGTTTAACCTGCTGTTGTCCATCTTGTAAAATCCGCAAACGGTGTAGTTTAGGGCTGATATTGAACCGTGCTGCGTTGACGTCAAAAGGGTTACTTCATCTCCTATGTTCAGGTTTAAATTTCTTCTTAATTTTTCCCCTACAAGAATTTCATTATGCGACTTGAAATCCAAAAATCTTCCCTCGTAGATAAAGTGTTCAAACCCTATTATGTCGTAGTCAGCCTCTTCTACAGCGAATCCCAGCCCCCTTTCATCCTCTTCGCCGTAAAACATCATTGCAGCAAATTTAATCCTGGCGCTGTCTTTAAAAACTGCCCCGCTTTTCAGAAGATTTTCCCTTATCGGTAGAAAATCAATATTGGAGTCCACATTGAGTGATTTTTCCTTTAACTCAAAGTCCAGAGCGCTTACGCGGATGTCGCCGCTCATTCTTTTTCCCTCTTCCACAAACATAGCCTCTACTCCAAAAAACCACCCCTGCCCCACAGTCATACCGGCAATACCGATAAGCACGATAAGAGACGTAAGGAAGCTACGTTTTCTATTCCTGGATATATTTCTAAATGCCATGCGAAGCATACTATCACCTAATCCCTTATAACTTCAACAGGGTTCAATTTCGTTGATTTTATTGAAGGGTACAATATCGCCAAAATAGAAATCAAAACACCTATAAACATAAAAATCAATGACCTGCTTAAATTAAAATATGTATACAGTTTTTCAGAAATGGGTATGCTCATACCCAGGTCGGCTGTGTCTAGGTCTATCGGGATTCCCTCTTTTTGGAAATGGAGTACAAATATCGTACCCATTACAAATCCCAGGAAACTTCCGATTAAGCCTACGATGCTTCCCTCGCCGAGAAAGAGCATAAGGATATCCTTTCTGGGCATACCGTTTGCCATCATAATACCGATTTCCTTTTGCCTCTCCATCATAGCCATTATCATAGTGTTGGCAATCCCGACCCCTGCCATTAAAAGTATCGTAAAACTGATTATGACAAAAGCCCTTCTTCTTATTCTGGTTATTTCAAGCACTCCTTTTATTTCGTCGCGCCAGCTGATAGCCTCTACTCCCAGATCTTCGATCTTTTTTATCTCATCAAAGCTAAGCTCCCCTCTGACGGCGATGTCGTTGACTGATGTTGTGTCTGCAAACTGCTCAGCCAGCTTGATATCAATGAATACGAGTCTGCTGTCTAGAAAAGGATTTCCTGTTTGAATGACACCGTCAACGGTGAGGTCGTAGGCGTTTATCCTGTTTTGGGCGGTACGAGCTATAACTGTCAGCTGGTCCCCGAGCTTTAATTTTAACAGTTTAAACAGTTCGCTTCCCACTACAATTCCTTCTGGATTATCCAGAAACACTCCGGAACTCATATACCCGCTTCGATTGAATACGGAGTTTTCAAGTTTCTTATCCACTCCCAGTATATCGACTGAAAGCTCTTCTAAGCCATCGGTAACACTTCCCTGGAAACTTATTCTGGGAGAGTTTTTATACTTACTGAGAATAGTCATAACCTCAGCGGAGTTTTCTATTGGGAATTCGAGCTGGTCGTTGTCGATTTTATCCTGGTGAAAACCTTTTGAATATAGTTTATAGTCGGCTAGCTCGGTTTTTATATAGATATCCTTTACCTGGTTTTCCAGACCGCTGTTAATTCCCTCTCCTATTATTGCCAGAAATATCCCAACTATCATTGTTATCATAGTCAGGATGCTTCTGGATTTATGTCTGAAAATATTTCGAAACGCCATTCTTAAAATCATACTTATCTACTCCTCCAACATACCGTCTCTTAATCTGACAACCCTTTGGGCACGATCAATTATCATATAGTCATGTGAAGAGAAAATAAAGGTAATCCCCTTCTCTTCGTTGAGTTTTTTCATTAAATCAACTATTCCCTCTCCTGTCTGAGTGTCTAAGTTTGCTGTGGGTTCGTCCGCCAATACTATGTCAGGATTTTTAACCAGTGCTCTGGCAATGGCAACTCTTTGCTGTTGGCCACCTGAAATCTCGGATGGTTTTCTGTTTCTAAGTTCTAAAATCCCCAGGTCTTCCATTATCTTTTCAACAAGATTTTTTTTGTGTTTCTTATCATGTTTTTTCATCAAGTCAAGTGAAAACACTATGTTTTCATAGACTGTCAAAACGGGGATAAGGTTGTAGTTTTGGAAGATAAAGCCTATGTTTTCCCGCCTGAAGTCAGACGCCTCCTTTTTGCTTAGCTTGGAAATGTCCTGACCGGAAACTGTGATCGTTCCGTTGCTGGCACTGTCCATGGCGCCTATTATGTTTAGGAGAGTTGTCTTACCTGACCCAGACGGGCCGGCCAAAACGGTAAACTCCCCTTTCTCTATTTTTAGATTTATCCCTTTTAAAGCTTCCACCTTTACTTTTCCGTTAATATAGTTTTTTTTCAAATCACGCAATTCAACTATGGCCATAAAAACCTCCAATTTAAAAGAACAGTTCCAACTCTAAAAAAACTTCACTGTGCAGGGTGTCGCCGTCGGCAGTATCGAATCCAAATTCACCCATATCGTCATAAAAATTTACTCCTGCTTTTGTGGTGATGTAGTCGTTAAATATATGTGATATATATGTGCTTATGAACAGAGAGCCGCCTTTTGGATTGATGAGGGCACTTTGATAAAGTGAGCTGAGCTCGGTAAAATCATACCTGTATGTCAAGTACAAAGCCCCGGCATCCTCGTCAAAATTAAAAACTGCCTCTGCTAAAGTGTAAAGGGTGTCGCCATATGCATCAAAAGTGTAGTCTGATCCAAGAACGATAGTGGTGCCGTTGTTTGAATCCCCCCATGACTGTCCAAGCTGTGCCCATAAACCTACCCCAGCATCACCTTTGAACTCAAAGATAAGGTTGTTTACCCTGTCTTCGTTATCATCTTCCATTGACTGTTTATAGTTAAAGTAGTCGATCATAAACTCGAAATTGCCGGATAAAAATGTATACCTCGTTCCGAAGTTGTTGTTTGACAGGTCATTTTTGAACAGGGCAGCTTCAAAACGTGACATATCATTGGTATTGTATTTGAGCTTAATTGAGTCTGTACCTATTTTTTCAGACCTAGGTTCCTCGAGGTCTATATCGTTGAAAACATCAGCCAGATTAAATATAAAAGCTGAGCCCCATACCAATTTCTGCCTACCCAGGGCAATGGTGAAATTATCCCTGTATGCTTCTACACTTGCTCTATAAACTTCTACGGACTCTTTAGATTCAGAATTAGTTCCAATTATTGCAAATTCAGAATAAAAATCATCTCCAGAGAAGTCTGTCCCAAGTTTGGCTTCAAAGGGATAATCCCCTTTTTCAAAGTTCTGAAGTCTGTATTCTGAGTCAATTTCTCCCCAAAACTCCAATGCTAAGTTATTCTCAACTATGATCAAAATAAAAATGATGATAAAAAGTTTCCGCATCTCTTTCACCTTCCGTTCAATAAAGGTATATAAATAGAATATTAAAATAAGAGGGAGAAATCCTCTAAAAAATTTATTTACTTTAACCTAAGTTGCTACTTTAGTAATAACATGATAAAATTTTTCTTAAAATACAACTTCAGGAGCGCATAAAATGAAAAATACAATAAATGAAATACTAGAATTTGTCCATTCAATCCTTGAGCTTATTGAACACAAAGAAAGTTCACAAACTAAAATGAAAGATGCTGAAGTCATTACAGCAGCTATAATTGCCGGAATATATTTCAATGGTAATTTTCAAAAGACTTTGACATTTTTTGAAGATTATCCGCATTTTGAATATGTTCTTTCTAAAAGTAGATTTTCTAGAAGACTATCAAAATTAGGGTCTACTTTAAGTAAAATAATGGATATTATTATGGAATACAACAAGAATAGGTCTAAAAACAAAGAATTTATGATAGATTCTTTTCCTGTTGCTGTATGTGATAATTTTAGAATTCCAAGATGCAAAATCTATTTAGACCACGATTTATATAGAGGATACGTTTCTAGTAAAAGAAAATTTTTTTCGGAACAAGGCTCCATCTAATGACCAATGAAAAAGGTTTACCTGTTGAATACAAAATATTACCAGGTTCTATTGCTGATATTACAGCTTTCAGAGAGTTCAATTTTGATTTACCAAAAGACTCAGTTATTTATGCAGACAAAGCTTATAATGACTATGGGCTTGAGGACGTATTAAGTGATGTGAATATCCATCTTTCGCCTATGAGACGTAAAAATTCAAAACGTTCCAAAACTCAAAGTCAAGTATTCATAGACCATCTCAAAAGAAAGCTAATAGAAACTGTTGGAAGTTCAATTAATAGATTAATGCCTAAATCAATTCACAGCGTAACTTCTAGATGTTTTGAGTTGAAAATTCTAATATTTTTAATGGGTTATACATTCTTAAATCTTAAGTAGCAACTTGGGTTACTTTATATATCCTAACCCAAGTTGCCACTTTTCATACTAGTAAAGTATTGTTGTGAATCTCTTTCACGGTAAAAGAACTCTATAATTAAAAGAGGTTTCTTTTTTATCAAAATAAGGAGGCTTAATTATGTTAAGATAATTAATGAAACAAGTAAAGCCTTTGTTGCTGCAATTGAGGGGTAGATAATATAATTACAGCACTTAGAACAGCTGTTAAAAAACAAATTGTAGGTGTTTTTAAAGATGTTGGAGATATTGGTAAGTCAGGTTTAGAAGAGGTTGTAGCAGTTGGAGCAGGATCAATAAAAGGGGCAGTAAAGATGGTACACCAATTGCAGAGGCGACCAAGGAAACAGTAAGAGCTGTGATTGTTGGAGTATCAGATATGGAACTGTAGCCGTAGCTGCTGTAGAAGGGGCAGTTAATGCTACAAAAGTAATAGGTGTCGATATACTGTAAAGACTGCGGAAGCTGCAATTACAGGTGTATTAAAGGCTGCAGATGATATTGGAACAGAAGCTGCGAGTACAGTTAAAAAAGCTTTGTTAGCAGCATCGTCTTTATCAAAAGATATAGTTGAAAGGGTAATTAAAGGAAGTTCTAAGTAACTATTGTAGGATTTGTATAGGAATTTAATAAAGAGAACCGCTCTAGCTATTAACTAGAGCGGTTTTTTAATTAGTCAACAGATTATTGATTATAAGATATATTGTATATAGTACATAGAGTAAAACAAATATAATACCTTCCAACTTTTCAATTTTTCTTCCTTTTCCTGAGAATACAAATATAAACAAAATATAATTGCGAAATTAAAGATATTACTACCTATGATATTCCCCATGGATATGTTGGATTGTATGCATACTAGGAGGAAAAAGAGTATTTTTTTAGAAGATTACTTTGTTACAATTATATCAGATAATATGCTTTTCCGTCTTTTAATATTCAATGATGTCAAGCAATTTCGTAAAGATTTAGATGATATGAAAGTTTAGTCAGAATGAGACTTATAGATTTTTAATCTGGATACTTGAAAAAAATTGATAATAATGCAAAAGCAGCGATTTCATCCTTTAGTTTTAAGGATGAAGAGTCTGACAAAAATTTTGATTTCAAGATGTCCAAAGTGTTGATTATATAGTGAGAGCAATTATTTAATTTTTTAGTAGATGAATTATATTATATTTTCTTTTAAAAGGGAGTGATGTGTTTTGATTAGTTTACCCATACATGATCCTGTACTAATATTTGCTATAGTTATGTTTATTGTATTGGTAGCACCATTATTGGCTGAAAAATTAAAGCTCCCAGGAATAGTAGGCCTAATTGCAGCCGGACTCATCGTAGGTCCACATACTTTTGGAATACTGGAAAATGACCGAACTATAGAATTGCTTGGAACCATTGGACTCTTGTACATTATGTTTGAAGCCGGACTTGAAATAAATTTAGGAGAAGTAAAGAAGAATAAACACCACAGTTTATTTTTTGGACTTTTAACCTTTGCAATCCCACTGGTAATGGGTGTTTTTAGTGGCTTATACATATTGGAAATGAGTTTAATGGCATCTGTCCTTATGGCTAGTTTGTTTTCATCACATACTTTAATTAGTTTTCCTATAGTCAGCAAGTTGGGGTTGTCTAAAAAAAGTTCTGTATCTACCACTATAGGCGCAACTATTATAACAGACACATTGGCATTTTTAATCATGATAATTGTAATAGCTTCTAATCAAGGAAATTTGAGTACCTTCTTCTGGATAAAATTGTTTACTTTCAGTGCCTTGTATGTTGCTTTGACTATACTCTACCTTCCTAAACTTACGAGATGGTTTTTCAGAAACTATTCTTCGGAATCAGGGGTAGAGGAATATGTTTTTATAGTTACTGTTCTATTTATGCTAGCATATTTTTCCCACTTGATAGGTTTAGAACCTATTATAGGAGCTTTTTTGGCTGGACTTGTTCTTAATACTTTGATCCCTGAAAAGAGTACATTGATGAACAGAGTACAGTTTGTGGGAAGTTCTATGTTTATTCCTTTTTTCCTGATTTCTGTGGGGATGATAATAGATATAAGTCATATTTTTAGTGGAACGAGCACTCTAAAAATATCCATAACCATGATTATAGTAGCTATAGTTTCTAAGTATTTGGCAGCAATTGGATTTGGTAATGCTATTAAATTAAAAAAATCAGAGACAAATTTAATGTTCGCAATGAGTGTGAATCAGGCAGCAGCTACATTAGCAGTTGTAACGATAGGGTATAGAGTCAGTATATTTAATGAAGAAATACTGACGGGGACCATAATGATGATAGTAGCAACTTGTTTTTTAGGAACTGTCTTCACTGAAAAATATGCAAAAGAAGTGGCCTTGGATGAGCAGGCTAACTATGAGGTTTCAGATGCTATAAAAACGAACAGAATACTCCTTCCTCTTAAATATACAAGTAACTTGAAAAACTTGACAGAGCTTGCTTTTTTGTTAAAAGAGAGGGAGAGTCATTAACCGCTGTATCCACTGACTGTAGCTATAGATGGTCAAGATGTTGACAGACAAGTGTTAGAGGGTGAGGGTATACTTACTAAGGTGATCATCTTTGCAAATTCTATACAAAAGAGTGCTATACCTCTGAATAGAATAGATATTAATGTTTCTAGTGCTATAGCAAAAGTTATTAAGGAATATAGAATTTCTAAAGTTATTCTTAGTTGGAATAAAATTAAAAAAAGGCACCATAGGATATTTAGTAGGGTAATAGATCAGTTTATAAAAAAGAGCAGTGAGACCACTTATATTACAAGGATAATGCATCCTGTCGGGATAACTAAAAATATATTTTTGATGGTACCACCCTTGATTAATAGACAGAGTGGTTTTATAGGTGAATTTTACTCTATAATTAAGATGGTGTTATCTATTAACTCAAATCTAATAATAATATCTGATGAACCTACAAAAGAGGAATTAGAAAATTTGGTTGTTAAAAAATCTACCACTCTTAACTATAAATTTATGACTATCAAAAGCTGGAAAGATATAGATGACATCTTGATAGGGATAGTGAAAAACAATGATATGATTATTCAGATCATGGCAAGACAGGGCCAACTAGGATGGAGGCTGACCTTTGATAGGTTACCAGCTAAGTTGGTAGAGCAATTTAGTAATAATAATATTATAGCAGTATATCCTTCGTGTAATTTATGTGTGGATGAGGAGTGTTTATATGAAAATCTCTTAGGAGAATCCTCGCTTATTAGAAGGATACCAGAAGGTAATTTTATGTTTAACTTTCAAGACCGTAACCCAGAAAGAGTATTTAAAGTAATTGCAGATAATTTTTTTAATGGAAACAAAGAAATATACGATGATTTGATGAATGTACTGAAAAAATCTCCAGTAGAGCTTACTCGTGAGACACTGCTTATACATACCTACACAAATCTTATTGATGATTATTTGGTATATATTGCTACAAATAGAGAAAAGTTTAATGTGGGCAATATAAATTCCATTCCTAAAATTATTATAGTACTTTTATCACCAAAATCAGATTTAATGAATAGACAATTAAAAATTCTTTCTGAAATTGCGAAAATAGTTATAGATAAAAAGCTTCTTTCGAATATTCTATCTTCTAATAATTATTTGGAGTTTTCAGAAAAATTAAGTGAAAGGAAATAGGAGATAAAAAATTATTAAAAAACCATTGCAGTATGAAAAACATTAAATTACTGCAATGGTATAATATAAAAAACAATAAAAGTTTATTAAAGTTTTCTACCAGTAATTAGTCGAATCGCTATAGCTATAATAGCAATTACTAATAAAATATGAATAAAGCCACCCATTGTATAAGATGATATAATTCCAAATAGCCAAAGAATAATCATTATGACCGCAACGGCTCCAAGCATTTTATACCTCCTTTCAAATTTCACTATTATTTTTAAAACAGCATAAATTAATTAATATAAATGATATACTGGAATTGATTCTAAGATCCTACATAAAACTAAAAATAAAGAATGATATCTAGGCTATAGTAATTAAGTAAGCTATTCTACACCTTTTTTTCTTGATAAAAAGCACCCTACGGGCAGGATATAACCAAAAATCAAGGCATGTAAAAAATCAGCTAAAAATTCTCGAAAATCTATATAAAACTCAGAAAATGATTTTCTAAAAGTTCACAAATCATAATCACTTCGTTCTTTGATTTATGGCCAAACTTGGTGAAAACCACACTGAAACTTTTCTAAAGATTTTTTAGGGTGTCGCTTCTCGTACTTTCATCGACCAAAGGGAATGAATGCCTTTAGGTGCTTTGGGCAAGCAAAGAAAGTATGATAAAATCAATATTTTAATTTTAATACAGTTAGTAATTCAGCTTAAACAGCAACTTGAAGTGTAATGTGTTGAAATATTAGGAGAATAGAGAAAATAAGTGAAACATGGATTGCTTTTATTTTGGGATATATCTACATAATGTGGGTAAATAAAAAGAGACCGCTTTATACAGTCTCTTATATTCTTACTCCCCATTTAAAGGTCGTTTTATAAAATTTTGAAAGGTTGGAAATAGTAACTTTTTTCTTACTTCTGGCAGAAGATGCATGTATAAACTTGCCATCTCCTATGTATATGCCCACATGGTTTACTCTTCCCTTCTTCGCAGTATCAAAAAATACCAAATCTCCTATTTCTAAGTCATAATAGTCAAGTTTGGAGTCCACTTTACTTTGAAGTAAGGAGGTCCTGGGAAGTTTCACACCGATAGTTTTTTCAAATACAAACTTTACATAACCGGAGCAGTCAAATTTATTAGGTCCGTTTGCACCCCAGACATATTCAGAACCCAGCTTTGTCTTTGCAAATTCCACAACTGTGTCTATGTTTTTTCTCGGAGTCTTTGCGGTAGCATTTTTAGGATTGAGAAACCTGACGTATTTTCCAAATACATATCCTGACTCTTTTTTATAGGTTATTTTATACCAGTCGCCTGATTTTTCGATAATTTTTACCTTTGTGCCTTCAGGAAGTTTTGTTATAAGCTTACCAGATTTATCAGGTTTTTTCCTGACATTCAGTGTGCGTGCAGTAACTTTTACCGGTACAGACTTCTCCAAGATATCTACATAATTTTTACTTACCCAGGCTTCTTTGCTGCCGGTCTTGACTTTAAACCACTTGTCGGTTTCGCCGATTGTATAAAGCAGTGATCCTTTTTTCATTTTAGCGACTATTTGAGACTTGGTGCTATCTGATTTTCTTGCGTTTAGTATGTCAGCGTTTACTTTTACTGTGTTGAATTCGCTTGCGTAGATGCCTGTTGATATTGTAATAAAGGTAATTATTAAAAGTTTTTTTATATTTCTCATTGTATACCTCGCTTGAAAATTATTAAGTATCTCTAACATTAATTTTAACATTTTTGTCTTGAATTTCCAAAGTAGAATTTAAAAAAAATTGGTGCTTATTTTTCTTTTTTTTTAAAATTTTTTTGAGAGTTTAAAAAGAAGCAGGAATTTTATATTAATATGTGTATCTTATAGTGTAAAATATCTGTTAGGAGGGGATGAATGTGGAAAGGTGTATTTTGATTTATTATTCTTTTGAGGGGAACACTCATTTTGTGGCCGAGGAGATAGCATCAGGGATAGGTTGCGACACACTGAGGCTTGAGCCGTTAAAAGAAGCGAATAGCCACGGAGTCATGAAGTTTGTGTGGGGTGGCAGACAGGCCGTTATGAAAAAAGCTCCCCAACTTAAAAAATATGAGTTTAATTTAAGTGATTATGATACTATTATAATAGGAACCCCGGTGTGGGCGTGGAACTATTCTCCGCCTATAAGGTCTTTTTTTCAGGAAAATCATGTAGTCGGGAAAAAGGTTGCTGTGTTCTGTTGTCATGATGGCGGACCTGGAAAGACACTGGAAAAGATGAAAGATGAACTCTCAGGGAATGTGATGTTGGCGCAGACTGACTTCAGGTCTCCGTTGAAAAACAGAGAAAAAACCATTGAGGGCATCGAAGAGTTTGTCAGTGCGATAAAAGAGGCGTAGAAAATATTTTTGGAGGACATTATGAACATAAGTCTATTTACAATTCACGTGAAAGATATACAAAAATCAATAGATTTTTATCGAAACATATTCAAAATGGATATAATAAGGGATTTCAAGCCTAATGAAAATATGAGATTGGTGTTCCTCAAAGGAGAAGGGGGAACAAGCATAGAGCTGGCGGAAGATAGCTCGCATACGCCTAAAGTTTCTATGGAGCCAAATGTAGCAATGGGAGTGTTTGTAGAAGATATAAATGCTGTAGTGGATATACTGAGGAACAACAACGTTAAGATTAAAACTGGGCCTTTTGAGACCCCGAACGGTACTAAGCTTTTGTTTGCAGAAGATCCAGATGGGGTTGTGCTGGAGTTTATAGAAGAAAAAAAATAAACGGGTTATCCCGTTTATTTTTTATTTCTCATTTTGCAGTCTTGAAACGACATATCTGTGTAGTTCGAATAAGTACAGGTACCACTTATAAGCTTGCATTTAATTGAAAAGTATTCCCAATCACCGTAGATTATCCCTATTGAATTTTCACAGGTCAAAGTAGGGTGTTTTTCTAGAAACTCTTTTTTTTCATCAGAACTTATTAAATATTTTTCCATAAAATTCCTTTCCAAAATTGTTAAATTTCATTTGATTATATCAGAAAACATTAGATATTCCAATTCTAAAACTTGATATTTGCTGGGGTAATGAAATTATCAAGAGTGTAAATTTTTTTATTTTTTCTATTTTATGTATAAGTTGCTATTTAAAAATATGTAATAAAATGCTGAATTTATCTAGAAACCTTTCTTAGGACACAGAGTTTCACAGACACTAAAACAAGAGGGGCACAGAGAACGTCTTTCAATTCAACAGATTATTTTTTGTCGCGAATTACACAAATTTCATTAATCATTTACAACCTAAAAAGACAAATATTTTTAGAAATTCTCTGTGAAACTCAATTTTTTCCTCTGTGTTCCTCTGTGACCAATTTTTTTATCTTTTGCTTGTGTCCGTTTATATTATGTGTTATGAAAATAGGTTTTATCAATATCCTATAAATTCAGTAATTTGTTATGAGGTTATGTGGCAGAGTTAGCTAATTATAAAATATTACCTGATCCATACCACTGTGCACAGGGGATTTTTTATTTTTTGAATAATATTTAACCCAGGAATTTATCTTTGAAAAAAAATAAAAAAAATTATAAAAGAAAAACCGAGGAAAATAAAGGAGTTTAAACATACAGAAAAAAAGTAGAAAAAAATGAAAAAAAATTCTAAAATTTTTTTATTTAAAACTTTAAAAATTATGTCAAATACAAGACAGTTTTGTGGTTAAAATTTTAATTAGTGAACAGCTAGAAACTTTATATGAGGTTGTGGTGAAAAAAAACCGTTAAAAGAGTAAAAAAAGGATCATAGACGAAATTGAAAAATCACCTTATGCTCAACAATATATCTTTTTGGTAGTCAATTTTTAATCGTCTTAACCCATTGACTTTATTGGGCTAAACGGATATAATGGTGTCATAAAAGATAGATGAAAACAAAGGAGGAGCAGAGATGATCGAAGTATTAGGAACAGTATCACTAACAACATTAACACTTTTAGCAGGTTACATAAAAAAATAGAATTTAAGTAGATGAAAACAAAGGAGGAGCAGAGATGATCGAAATATTAGGAACAGTATCACTAACAACATTAACACTTTTAGCAGGTTACATGAAAAAGTAGAATTTAAATAGATGAAAACAAAGGAGGAGCAGAGATGATCGAAGTATTAGGAACAGTATCACTAACAACACTAACACTTTTAGCAGGTTACATAAAAAAATAGAATTTAAATAGATGAAAACAAAGGAGGAGCAGAGATGATCGAAGTATTAGGAACAGTATCACTAACAACACTAACACTTTTAGCAGGTTATATAAAAAAATAGTATGAAACCTTAGAAAGGGGAGTTTGCTTTGGAAAGCGGAACGTCAAGAAATAGAAGACTGTGACTTACAGTAAGTTTTTAAAAACTACGTAAGTTACAGTCTTTTTTTATTACCAGGAAAATATTCTATATGCATGATATAAGCAAAAATCCAGGCCCATAAAAAATCAATTTCTGAAAGCCATATTCATTGAAATAAGCAGATTTTCAGACAAGAAACTTAGTTCGCGAGCAGATACCTGTAGTTTCTTGAAGAAGGAATAAGAGTAAGATAAATTTATATTTTATATTAAATGATTTTGGAAAAGAAAGGGAGTAATAAAATAAAAAAGAACCAAATAAATGGTTCTGGTTTAGAAGTTTAGGATTTAAGTATTCAAAGTAGAATAATAACTTAATTGGCGAATGCAGCTCTTTTAAGTTTTTCTGAGCATATAATAAAGTATTCGAAATGTTCTAAAAACTTTTCTTTTTCGATGCCTATTTCATGAAAAAAGTCTTTATTTATGCTCTCCAAATATGAGTTTAATTTCATTTCCTTTGAGCTTAATTCTAGGCCAAACACCTCAAAGAAATCATTGGCATAAGGATAATTTTTTAGTAAATCACAGATATAGCTGTTTTTTAAGTTCACTGTCGCTTCCCCCTAATTTTTCGTTTGAAATATCTTAAATGTATTATAATACAAAGATAAAGATGAGCATAGGTGTGTTTACAAATCTACAACCTAGGTGTAAACTTTATGTATATTTTCTACAATAAGTTTTTTATTTAAGAATTAAAAATTTCACTAAAATAACTCAAGTGTTACTTAGAATTATTGCAATAAATTACTGAATTTCTGTACTTTCTTTGCTTGTCTAAAGCACCTACAGGCATTCACTCCCTTTGGTCGATCAAAGTACCAAAGAAACGACATACCTAAGATTAATGAAACTTGTAAAAATAAATTTTACAAGGACTAGAAAATATATTCGTTTCTCTCATTATTTTCTAAGTCTACTCACTTCTAAACTAACTTTCTATTGAAATATAGTCGGCGAGCCTCCTTATTTCAACGAAAGTGGATTTCAGAACATGATTTCTTAACGTAATTTTTTTAATGGGTTTAGGCTAAAAAACTTTAAGAGCTATTATTTCTAAGCATTTTGGCCATTGAAACAATCAGCAGTAAGAAAGATCGAGGAAAAATCTTTAGAAAAGTTTTAGTGTCCGAAGGCGTGATTTTAGTCAAGTTTGGCCATAAATCAAAGAACGAAGTGATTATGATTTATGAGCCCTCAGAAAATTATTTTCTGAGTTTTACCCATATTTTCGAGAGTTTTCAGCTGATTTTTCACAGGCCTTGATTTTTGGTTATATCATACCCGCAGGGTGCTTTTTATCAAGAAAAAGTAACAGGTTTCGAGAAATTCAATATTTTATTATTAGGTAGCAACTTAGATTAAAACAAAATTAAAGTGCAGCACTCATTTACTCAAGTTTTACGGATTCTTATACGATTTTATTACAGTAAATTTATAAGCAGGTGTCTAAAATTTTAAAGTGGAAATATATGTCCAAGACTTGACAAGATGATGAGTTTTTCTGTAAAGTAGTTACATCGGTTGATAATAATAAAATTTAGTATAGGACGGTGTTTTTTATGCAAGTAAAATCAGAATACAGTATAAGTACTCATGATGGGAAAACTACCTTAAAGGTTTTCACTTCTTTGGATGAGGCTGAAAAATTTTACAACGAGTTGGAGGACAAAGATGCATACCAGATATTCGAAATAATATGGCAGTCTATGGACGATTCCTGGTCTATTGTAAATGTTTTCCCGGTTGGAGAAGAAGAAATTTATTAGGTAGGGTTAAGTATCAGAGGAGAATGATATGGAAATAAGAAAAATATCGGCAGAACAGACGTTGGATATGAGACATAAGGTTATGTGGCCGGACAGGAATATAGAATACGTAAAGCTCAAAGAGGACCATAAAGGGATGCATTTTGGTCTTTTTATTGACGATGTAATGGTATCTGTTGTTTCGGCATTTACAGATGGCGACTCTGCCCAGCTGAGAAAATTTGCCACTGCAAAAGAGGAACAGAGAAAGGGTTACGGTAGTTATCTGTTTAATGAGGTCGTAAAAATATTAAAATCTATCGGCATAAAAAGGGTATGGTGCAATGCCAGAGTGACTAAAATCTTATTTTATAATAATAAAGGTCTTATCGAGACCGATGTGAGATTTGAAAAAGGCGGAGAAAAGTATATTATCATGGAGAAGTTTCTCTAATTTTAGTCTAAAATTAATTGCATTTTGAGAGGTGGGAAAATGTTGAAAGTAAGCAATGAAGTTTCAAAGATAGCAGTAAAATTAGCTCTTTCGGATAGAGAAGAAGAAAGGGAGCTAGTGGAAAGATACGGAAAACTCGGATACAGGTCTACTGCAGTTGACATAGGTGGTAAATTTCCTGCAATAGTTCCCAAAATAATAGAAAATACACTGGTGGCCTCAAAGAGAAAGGGACTGATAGTTGACTGTCATGTACATGACGGTGCAGTTGCAGGTGCTATCAGAGAAGCGTTGGGGCAGCTTCAAAATAAGGCTAACGGCCTGAGTATAGGGGGTAAAATAGGTATTTCTAGGATAGGAGAGCATGTGAGTGTTGCAGTATTCTTTAATATAGGCTTACTGCATCTAAATGAAGTGGTTGTGGCACTTTCTCACAGGTCTATTCCGGTTCTGGATGAAGAACAGTTTTAAAATTCTTGACAAAAAAATTAAAAGTTGCTATCATTATTTTAATAAACAGAGTAGAAAATGTAGTATGTAAAATTTAAGCAATGTCAAGTAGATGTTGCTGTGTAGAATAGTAGCTTTGGTAGAAAAAGGAAGAACTGAATTGAAGACGATGTCGTTTTTAAATTTTAATTTAAATTTAATTCGGCAGTTTTAAGTTTACCTAATCTCCGTAAGTTACGGGGATTTTTTTAATACAGATACAGAAAGGATGGTAGTATGGTAGCGAAAATTTTAAAAATTGTATTGGTTGGAACTTTGACTCTTTTATTGTTTGCAGGATGTGGAAAAAAGAAAACTGAGGAAGCCAAAACTATAAAAATTGGTATCAGCCAAATAATAGAACACCCGGCTTTAGATGCAGCAAGAAAAGGATTTGAAGATGTATTGAATGAATCTGAATTCAAAGATAGACTAGACATTGAAGTGCAAAGTGCACAGGGGGATATGAGTATTGCCCAAAATATTGCAAAATCATTTATAGAGGATAAAAAGGATGCGATATTGGCTATAGCTACTCCAACAGCACAGGCTGCATTTAATGCAACTAAAGAAATCCCTATACTTATAACAGCTGTTACAGATCCGAAAGCTGCGGGTTTAGTTAAAGCGTATGATAATACAGGTACAAACGTAGCAGGAACAAGTGATGCAAGTCCGATGGATAAGCAGATGGACTTGTTGAAGACACTGCTTCCGAAAACAAAAAATATAGGTGTAATCTACAACACGAGTGAACAAAACTCAGAAATTCAAGTTGCTCAATGGGAAAAATTATGCCAAGAAAAAGGATTTGAACTTGAAAAAGTTGGGATAACAAATATAAACGAGATGGCCAGTGCATTAGACTCACTTTTAGACAAAGTTGAAGTTTTGTATACGCCAACAGACAACTTAGTTGTGTCTAGTATGCCGCTTATTGTATCAAAATCTATTGAAAAGAAAGTCCCTGTAATAGGTTCAGAGAAAGCTCACGTGGATGCAGGAGCTTTGGCTACAGAGGGGATAGATTACTACAAGCTTGGAAGACAGACTGGTGAAATGGCAGTTGAACTTTTGAGAGGTAAAAATATATCTGAACTTGGTGTGCATACTCTACAAGAAGCTCAGCTTGTAATAAACCTTGATACAGCTGAAAAATTAGGGATAGAAATACCTGAATCTGTAAAAAGAGAGGATGCAATTTTAATAGGAGGTAATTAATTTGTTTTTATTAGGTAGTTTTGAGCAGGGGCTTGTATTTGCAATAATGAGCCTTGGAGTTTATATCAGTTACAAAATACTTGACTTCCCTGATCTGTCAGTTGACGGGACATTTCCTTTGGGAGCCAGTATCGTGGGTGCTTCATTAGTAGCGGGGCATTCTCCTACGGTGAGCCTATTGTTCGCACTTGCTGGAGGAGCTTTGGCAGGAGCTTTTACAGGATTTATTCATACAAAATTTAATATCAGCAACCTTTTGGCTGGAATCTTGACAATGACTGCGCTTTACTCAGTTAACTTGAGAATAATGGGGAAATCAAATATACACCTGTTTAATATTAATCATCTGTTTAGCAATGGAGCGATTAAATCAGTATATATTATCCTAATACTGCTTGTGCTGGCGAAACTAGTGCTTGACTTCCTATTGAAGACAAAATTCGGGTTTGTTTTAAGAGCTCTTGGAGACAATGAAACCCTGGTAAGCTTTTTAGGTGTAAACGAAAAAAACTTGAAGGTGCTTGGATTAGCTCTTTCAAATGCACTGGTTGCATTTTCAGGAGGGATATTGGCTCAATACCAAGGATTCGCAGATGTTGGTATGGGTACAGGGATAATCGTTACAGGACTTGCTTCAATAATCGTAGGAGAAAGTCTTTTGAAAAGAACAAAATTGTCCATGACAAGTATAGTAATAGTTGGAAGTTTGGTATATAAGCTGGTAACTGCATTTACCCTTAGAATGGGGCTTGCTGCAAGCGATCTAAAGCTTATAACCTCTTTGATAGTTATAACTATACTGGCCTTAAAGCATGGGAAACTTGATTTTGTACCAAGTGTACTGGCAAGAAAACATACAAAAGACAGCAAAACTGCCGCAGTGCAAAATGGAGGAGGATCAAATGCTTAAAATAGATAAAATCAGCAAAAAATTTAATGCAGGAACTCCTCAGGAAAAGGTAGTTTTTGACAATTTTGACTTTTATATAGAAAAAGGAGAGTTCATAAGTATAATAGGGAGCAACGGCGCAGGTAAGTCTACCTTCCTAAACCTTATATCTGGGACTTCCGAACTTGACAGCGGTGATGTAATACTTGAAGGCAACTCGCTGAAAAATCTTCCTAAGTATAAAAGGAGTGCCTACATATCAAAAGTTTTCCAAAACCCTACTCTCGGGACGGCGCCATCTATGACTATAATGGAAAATATGTCTATGGCTGAGAACAAGGGGAAAAAATTCGGATTAGGGTTTGGTTTGAATAAAAAGTCTGAATCAAAGTATAAGGAGTTATTAAAAGACCTTAGCCTAAATCTTGAAAATCAGTTATACACACCAGTAGGACTACTTTCAGGTGGTCAGAGGCAAGCTTTATCTTTGATAATGGCTACATTGAAAAAACCCGACTTGCTGCTTTTGGATGAACATACAGCTGCACTCGATCCGAAAACTTCTAAGATGATAATGGAGAAAACTGATGAGATAGTAAGAAAAAACAAGGTCACTACTCTTATGATAACTCATAATCTAAGCGATGCTATAACATTTGGGGACAGGCTGATAATGTTTCACAAGGGGCAGGTAATATTAGATGTTAAAGGGAAAGAAAAACAGGATCTAAGCGTTGAAAAACTTCTTAAAATATTTTCTGAAAAAGATAATTTAGAATTTAAAGATACAGATCTTTTTAGTTAGTGTAAAAGCTGTTGAGCAAGCAATATGCCGCAACAGCTTTTTTATTATAATTTTATTTTTTTAAAGGGAGGGATTAAGTTGAATATTAGCATTGTTGGAGAAGGGTTTGGTATTGGTGCCGGACTTATCGTAGCAATAGGAGCTCAAAATGCATTTGTGCTAAAAAAAGGAATAATGAAACAGCATGTTTTTATAACGGCTTCTACCTGTTCTGTGATAGATATTATTTTAATTGTACTCGGATCAAGAGGCTTGGGAACCGTGATAAACAGCAATCCTGTGTTGATGATCCTTGCAACCTTGTTTGGAGTGATTTTTTTGTCCATCTACGGGATAAAATCTTTTATTGCGGTTTTTCAGTCAAAAAATTTGAACACAGAGGACAGCGTTTATAACGGTGATACCTTGAAAGGGACCCTTATAACTATTTTAGCTCTAACGGTGCTTAACCCACATGTGTATCTGGATACGGTAGTTTTGCTTGGCAGCATCGGTGCTAGATACCCAATATACGAGAGGTATAACTTTACACTAGGTGCCTGTCTGGCATCATTTACCTGGTTTTTCGGGCTTGCTTATGGTGCAGGTTTTTTATCATTTTTATTTAAAAAAGAGCTTACCTGGAAAATTTTAGATTTTGTAATAGGGTGCACTATGTTTGCAATTGTTTATAAACTCTTGGAGTTTGGAATTGAAAATTATGTTTAAGCCTTGATTGAAATGTATTTTAGGATATAGAATTTCTTGATAATAAAAAAGGAAATTTTTCAACAATGAAAAAGATACTTAATATGAATTTATATTTTTGGTTAGAGGAACTATGGAAGTAGCGCATGATTTTAATTGTTGAGTTTCTATTTCTTGACTTGAAAAGAGATGATTTTATGAAAAAGAGTAAAAATTACAGTATAAAAAAAATTACTTTCATAGTATCAGTTGTCGTTTTTTTATTTATGATTTTAATAAGTAGTTATATATTTTACCAAAAGAAAGAATCTTTAGAAAATCATGTTTATGAAACGGGAAAAAATTATCTTCAGATAACATCGGATGCTTTTGAAATTTGGATTTCTGAGCAGTTAAAGTTGGCTCAAATACTAGCTTCAGATCCAAGAGTAATAAACACAGCTAAAAATCCTAAAGACGAAAAAATAGTGAAGGAAGCGCATGATTTTTTGAAAGAAGTTCATAAGAGATATCCATATTATTCAAATCTACCAATAGGTTTATTTACAGATACTGATCTTGAAATAAATTTTAATGGAGAAAAAAAGGTTATAAAAAATGGGACTTTTATAACTGATACAGTAAATGGAGAAATGATTGGAAAAGGTGGTATGAAATATAGTGCCATAAAAGAAATTTATGATGGGAAAAAATATTTTATAAGTGAAGTTTATCCCAGTATTTATAGAGGAAGCCCTATATCTGTAATAAGTGCTCCTGTAATGCACGAAGGAAAAATCTTAGGAGTTGTTGGAGTAACTCCTAAGATGGATTTTTTTACAAAGATTTTTTTAGAGAAGCTTAAGCACGGTAAAACAGGGTATACAATTTTAATTGATGACAGATGGCTTATAATAGCTCATCCAGATAATTCACTTGTTTTAAATGATTCTGAAGAATTGAGATTAAAATTAAAATCTATAATTCGAAATGTGATGGAAGAAAATATTTTTTTTAAAGCAGAGTTTAACGGAGTTCAAAAATATTATATGATAGAGAAAATTTCCTTGAAAGAAAAAAATACTGCAAATACCTGGTATTTGATTTTTACCCAAAATGAAGAAGAAGTATTAAGTCCGGCATATAAGACATTAAAAGTTTCAATTTTTATATCATTAGTAATCACACTGGCAGCTGGATTTTTTACAAGTTTTTTAGGGGAAAATCATATGCATTTTATTGAAAGAGAGGTTCTTAAAAAAACTAATGTTAATCTTGAACTCAAAGTAAAAGAAAGGACTGAAATACTTAAAATTTTAGCAACAACTGATAGTATGACGGGCTTATTTAATCATGCATACTTTTTGAAGAAGCTAAAAAAATATATTGAAAACCCAAAAATAGAAAAATTTTCTTTAATTATGAGCGATTTAGACAATTTCAAAACAATAAATGATACTTACGGTCACCCTGTAGGAGACGAGGTCCTCATACAATTTTCAAGAATAATTAAGAAGAACATAAAGGGGTGTGATATCGCAGGGAGATACGGCGGAGAAGAATTTATGATTATGCTTCCTGGGTGTGAGCTTGAAAATGCGATAAAAATAGCTGATAAAATAAGAAATGAGTTATCTCAATATAGATTTAATGGCATAGACAAAGAGATAAGTTCTAGTTTTGGTGTTTGTGAATGGAAAGGAGAAGATTCCACCGCTCTAATTAAAAAAGTTGATAATCTCTTGTACAGAGCCAAAATTTCTGGAAAGAATTGTATAAAATATTTAGATGATAATTAATATTTTTTATTTGTATTGATTCGTGCAATTTGTGATTAAAAATTGTTTTTTATAGACTCACAAGAAATTTAATGATTTTTTTAAAATCAAACTTAATTTGTAATATAAGGGTGCCGCTGCTGATAAATTCAGCAGCGGTATTTTTTTATATAGCGCATATATGGATAAGCGACAAAAACAATGAATTTTCAAAAAAGGAAATTTGAAAAGCTTTCGGTACAAAGAACAATGATGTTTTGGTTTTAAAATGATCTTTGTGTGGTTAAAAAATTGCTTTTTATGTTTTGCTCAGGTAATATTGATAGTGGAGTATAAAAATGGGGAGGGATGGCATTGGAGTGTACAAACAGAGTAAAAGATAAGTGTTTTCAGGACTTAGAAGATTTTATAATGTCGCTGGAAACTAAAAAAGGTGAACTTATAACGGTTTTGCATAAGGCGCAGGATATTTTTGGATATCTGCCGGTTGAAGTGCAAAGTTTTGTCAGTGAGAAAATGGATATTCCCCTTTCAGAAGTTTATGGAGTAATTACATTTTATTCATTCTTCACGACAACCCCAAAAGGAGAGCACCCTATTTCCGTATGTTTGGGAACGGCATGTTACGTAAATGGAGCCGAGACCATACTCACAGAATTAAAGAGGGAGTTGGGTATAGGAGTCGGAGAAACCACAAGTGAGGGGAAATTTTCGCTTGATGTACTTCGTTGTGTGGGTGCATGTGGGATGGCTCCCGTGGTGACTATAGGTAGAAAGGTGTATGGAAGGGTAAAACCTGATGAAGTGAAGAACATCTTGAAAGAATATAAATAATTGGGGGGATGAAGGTGGTAAGCACTATAAATGATTTGCAAAATATAAAAGAAAAAGTTATAGAGGCAAATGGAAATAAAACTATAATAAAAGTTTCTATGGCTACCTGCGGGATTACAGCAGGTGCCGATGCTATTTTTGAGTATTTTAAAGAGGAGCTGGATAGAGAGGGTAACGATGAGATAGAGGTTGTTTCAACAGGGTGCATGGGTTTGTGCCACTCTGAACCGACTATAGAAGTGAGATTGCCCGGTAAGCAAGCTGAAATATTTGGTGATGTAGATCTGAAAAAGGCGGAGAAAATATTAAAAGATATAAAATATAAAAAAATACATGAAACAGATGTGTTCGTAAGTGATAAACAGGAAAAAATAGTTTTAAGAAATTGTGGATTTATGGACCCAGAAAATATAGATGAAGCCATATCTCGTGATTCTTATTTTGCTCTTCATAAGGCTTTGGTGGATATGACGAGGGAAGAGGTAATAGAAGAGGTGGAAGAATCTGGACTCCGTGGAAGAGGAGGGGGAGGCTTTTCGACCGGATTGAAATGGAAATTTGCGTATAAGGCACAGTCGGATAAGAAATATGTAGTTTGTAATGCCGATGAAGGCGATCCTGGAGCTTTTATGGACAGGTCAGTTCTTGAAGGGGATCCGCACTCTATTTTAGAAGCTATGGCTATCTGTGGATATGCAATAGGTGCTGACCAGGGAATAATATATATAAGGGCGGAATATCCGCTTGCCATAGAAAGGCTCGAAAAAGCAATAGAGCAGGCAAATAAATACGGACTATTGGGAGAAAATATATTCGGAACAGGATTTAATTTTAAAATAAGGTTGAAGTATGGGGCAGGGGCCTTTGTTTGTGGAGAGGAGACTTCACTCATACACTCTATGGAAGGAAAGAGGGGAGAGCCTACATTAAAACCTCCGTTTCCTGCAGAGGCTGGATATTGGGAAAAGCCTACAAATGTAAATAATGTTGAAACCTATGCAAATATCCCGGTAATAATAAATAAGGGCGCCAAGTGGTTTAGAAGTATAGGTACTGAAAAATCTGCAGGAACCAAGGTTTTTGCTCTTGCTGGAAAAATTAAAAATGTTGGCCTTATAGAGGTTCCCATGGGAATTACTCTTGGAGAGGTAATATTTGATATAGGCGGTGGAATAGTGGGGAACAGAGCCTTCAAAGCTGTTCAGACTGGGGGGCCGTCAGGAGGCTGTCTTACTGAAAAGGACCTTGATACCCATATAGATTTTGACAGTTTGAAAGAAAAAGGCTCTATGATGGGCTCGGGTGGAATGATAGTTATGGATGAGCAGGACTGCATGGTTGCTGTAGCTAAATTTTATCTAGGCTTTACAGTGGATGAGTCCTGCGGGAAATGTACTCCTTGTAGAATAGGAAACAAGAGGTTGTATGAAATATTGGATAGGATAACAAAGGGGGATGGGACTTTAAGTGATCTTGATTTATTAAAAGATTTGTCCAATACAATAAAAAGAGCTTCTCTTTGTGGTCTTGGAAAGACAGCACCAAATCCTGTACTTTCGACGTTGGCAAATTTTTATAATGAGTATGAAGCGCACGTGAAAGATAAAAAATGTCCTGCCACAGTGTGTACCAACTTGATTCAATTTACAATTACAGACAAGTGTATAGGCTGTACTGCCTGTGCGAAAGTATGTCCTACTGAAGCTATTTTGGGTAGGGTAAAAGAAAAACATTATATCTACCAGGAAAGATGTATCAAGTGCGGAGCTTGTTATAATGCTTGTAAATTTAATGCAATAAAGAAAGCGTAGGAGGTCTGGAATGGAGACAGTGAAAATAAAAATTAATGGAATAGAGACAGAGGCACCCAAGGGGAGTACAATTTTAGCGGCGGCAAAGAGTATAGGTGTGCACATACCGACACTTTGTCACTTGAAGATGGAGGATACTGGGTATATAAATAACTTTGCTTCTTGCAGAATATGTGTGGTTGAAGTAAACGGCCAGGAAAATTTGTATCCGTCATGTGAAACAAAGGTTGCTGAAGGTATGGATATAGTGACCAATTCAACAGAACTTATGCAGATAAGAAAATCTATACTGGAGCTTTTGCTTTCAAACCATCCAAAAGACTGCCTTACATGCTCTAAATCGGGTGAGTGCGAACTGCAAAAATTATCTGAAGAATTTAGGATTAAGGATATAAGGTTTGAAGGGGAACAGTCCACGTACAGAGTGGATCAATCTCCGGCGATAATAAGGGATATAGACAAATGCATAATGTGTAGAAGATGTGAAACTATGTGCAATACAATACAAACCTGCCATGTGCTTTCCGGGGTAAACAGGGGATTTGAAGCGGTTGTGTCTCCGACTCATGAGCAGGATTTAGAAGATACCACTTGTACATTCTGCGGGCAATGTGTTGCGGTGTGTCCTGTTGGAGCCCTGCATGAAAGGGATTACACCTGGGAAGTGGTGGAAGCCCTTTCTGAAAAAAATAAAAAAGTTATAGTACAGGTGGCCCCTGCTGTGCGGGTGGCCTTGGGGGAAGAATTCGGATTTGAACCTGGAACTGATGTAACAGGGAAAATGGTTACCGCCCTTAGGAGAATAGGTTTCGACTACGTTTTTGATACAAACTTTGCGGCAGACTTGACTATAATGGAAGAGGGGACGGAGTTGAAAAAAAGGATAGAAGGGTATCTGGCAGGAGATGAAAATGTGAAGCTGCCTATACTGACATCCTGTTGCCCTGCATGGGTTAAGTTTATTGAGCATAATTATCCGGATATGCTGGATGTACCGTCAACTGCAAAATCACCTCAGCAGATGTTCAGCGCCGTTGCAAAAGAGATATGGACAAAAGAGATGGGGTGGAAAAGAGAGGACGTAGTTGTGGTGTCGATAATGCCGTGTCTGGCAAAAAAATATGAAGCATCCAGAGATGAGTTTTCAAAAGATGGCAACCCCGATACGGATATATCAATTTCCACAAGGGAGCTAGCCAACCTAATAAAACAAAGCGGGGTTAACTTTGAGGTCTTAGAAGAGGGGGTATTTGATAATCCGTTTGGTGTGTCCAGTGGTGCGGCAGATATATTTGGTAGAACAGGTGGGGTTATAGAAGCTGCAACTAGAACAGCATATGAATGGCTGACCGGTAATGATTTGGAAGATGTAGATTTTAAACAATTGAGGGGCTTGGAAGGCGTTAGGATAGCAGAAGTTCCGGAACTACAAATAGATGGAGCGGCTCTTAGAATCGGAATAACGCATGGATTGGGAGCGGCTAGAGAACTCCTGGATAAAATCAGAAGTGGCGAGGAAGTTGTCCATGCTATAGAAATAATGGCCTGCAAGGGTGGTTGTATAGGTGGAGGCGGACAGCCTTACCACCATGGAGATTTTAATATAATCAAAAAAAGGTTTGAGGGTATTCAGGCGATAGACAACGGTAAGGAAATGAGGAAATCTCATGAAAACCCATATGTAAAAGAGTTGTATGAGAAATATTTGGATAAACCAATGAGTCATAAATCACATGAACTGCTGCATACAAAATATTTCGCTAGAAAAAAATCATGATAAAAGGCCAAGCTAAAGCTTGGCCTTTTTTTATAGTATTATATTTAAGGTTTACTATTAATTTTACTTATAAAATTTGTAGATTCCATCTTCTACGTCCATTTTTATCCTTTTTTGATTATAAAGGTAAACCAGGTGTGCCATAGCTTCCCCTGTTGCAAACCATTTTTGAACGTGTGGGAATTCATCCCAAGATTTAAACGTCATATCCCATTTCATAAATGAAGCAACTTCGTATGCACTTTTTCCTTCTCCTTCAAGGATAACTTCTACCTCGGCCAATCTTTTAGCATGATGTGCTTTTAATTCTTCTATTCTCTCGTTGCAGTTTTCAAAAAGGTGTCTGTGAGAAGGGAATACCCTTTCTACTTCCAACTCTTTTATTTTGTCCAAGCTGTTAAAATAATCTCCAAGGGCGTCAGTTTCAAATCCCCATACAGATATGTTCGGAGTTATTCTTCCAAGGATGTGGTCAGCTGAAAAAAGTATTTTGTTGTTTTCTTCATAAAGGCACATAAGCCCTTCTGTATGTCCTGGAGTCGCGATGCATCTAAGCTCGTAATCTCCGATTTTGATCATATCTCCATCTTGTACATGTGTGAATGTCAGTTCGTGAGTATTGCTGAATCTGAATCCTGGATGTCTTTCAAGATAATCATTTATCTCACCTTCAAATCCAAGCCCTTTCGCGCTTTTGAAGATCTCTTTCCAAAGGTCGAATTCTCTAAGCAGGTTAATGGCTTTACCGGCTTTTTCGCTAGCGTAGACCTTGCTGTTTTCACTTGCAAAATCCGATGCCAGACCAGAATGGTCGCTGTGCAGATGTGTTAAGAATATATCTGTATTTTCCATGCTTATACCGATTTCTTCTAGACCTTCTTTAAGAGCAGTTTTACACTCCTCCCTGTTGAACCCTGTGTCTATAAGAAGATTTCTGTCTTCCCCCTTTATAAGATATGCATTTAAGCCACGTAAAGGGTTTTTAGGAAGTGGAACTTCTATTAAGTAGATATTTTTATAAATTTCTGTAACCATAAATAGCCTCCTTTAAAAGTTAACAATATAAGATATTATATATGAAAAACAGTATAAATACAAGTTGGTTTTTTCGGAAAAAGTCTTATTTGTTCTTTAAGAAAGCATATTTAACTTAAGTTGCTACTTAGAATTATTGCAATAAATTACTGATTTTATTCAAAAACATTTGTTCGGGCACAGAGATTTAAAATAAGAGCTACGCAGAGAAAATCCTTAAAGTCAAAATCATTTTTTGTCACGAATTACACGAATTTCGCCAATCATTAAAAACATAGAGAATGAAAGGTTTTTAGCATTTCTCTGTGAGACTCACTCTTTTTTCTCCGTGCAACTCTGTGTCTTAAACAATTCAATGTTTTAAATCTTAAAGAGTAATTTAAGTGAAGTGTGCAAGTCAAAGGCTGCATTAACAATGTTATTTTTTATCAATGTTTCTCAAATTATTAGCGGCCAAAACACCGGTAGAGCAAGCTGCCTGGATGTTGAATCCCCCCGTATCTCCGTCTATATCAAGCACTTCGCCTGCGAAGAAAAGACCCTGTACCAGTTTTGACTCCATGGTTTTTGGATTTACTTCTTTTAAATCTATCCCGCCGGCAGTGGCCATAGCAACATCAAAGTTTCCTAGTTTTGACACTGTAAATTCATGTTTGGACAAGTTGTCGGCTAGCAGCCCCCTGTTGGACTTACTGAGTTCAGAAAGTTTCGTGTTTTCTGCTATTCCCAAAATTTTGAGAAGTTTTTTCAGAAATCTCTCGGGGACTTCATATTTTCCCAAGAACTTTTTTACACTCTGTTTTCCACTGCTGTTTGATGCTTCTATGATCTCGCTGACAAACTTTTCTCTTTCCACTCCGATAAAGTTTATGTACAGGGTATCCCCTTTTTTTATATACCTGGAAAAATCTATTATACCGGGACCGCTTAAATTATTGTGGGTTAAAAGGACATCTCCGCTATGCTGATTTATTTTTTTAGAATCCCTGTAGAGTTCGATCTTGATATTTTTGAAAGACATTCCGGACAGGTCCGAATAAGGATAATCCTTTACGAAAACCGGAGTCAAAGCCGGCCTTGCATCCGTTATCGTGTGCCCGAAAAGTTTGGCCAATTTGTATCCGTCACCCTCAGATCCGGTGGCAGGATAGGATTTTCCTCCTGTAGAGATTAAAAGGTTTTTTCCTGTAAAATTTTCGGTTTCGCATGCTACTTTAAACAGCTCTGATACTTTTGATGCCTGCAAAGCAGCGGTGTTTGTAAAAATATCCACTCCGAGATGCTGAAGCTCGTCTGTTAAGAGTTTTAGAACATCTGTGGATCTCATGCTTTCAGGGAAATATTTTCCGTTTTCCAAAGCGATGATTTTCAAACCTCTACCTTCTATAAATTTGATAAGATCTTGTGGTTTGTATTTGTACAGTGGATTTTTTAAAAACTTTCCGTTGTCGCCATATCTGCTTAAAAAATGGTTTATATCCCCCTTATGACTTATATTGCATTTTCCAGACCCTGCAACCAGTATTTTTTTTCCGATGTTGTTTTTCTTTTCTACAATAGCTACATTCAGCCCATTTTTTGCTGCATATATTGCTGCAAAAATTCCCGCTGGCCCGCCTCCTATTACAATTAGATCGTATATATTCAACTTATACCTCCGACTATATATTATTCAGAAGAAATTATACCTTTTTATACAAAATAATTCAACTATGGGAAAGTTTGCTTATTTGGTCTAAGCTACAACCAGGTTAAAAAATATTGAATTTCTTGTAAGTGCGTAAAAATCTTTTTGGTCACGAATCTCACGAATAGGCACGAATTCAAATAAAAGACCTTGGCCACAGAGTGCGCATGGGAAAAGAGTGAGTTTTACAGAGGATGAGTAGAAACCTTTATTTCTCTATGTTTTTAATGATTGGTGAGATTCGTGTAATTCGTGACAAAAAATGATTTTGACTTTAAGGATTTTCTCTGTTTAGCTCTTGTTTTAAATCTCTGTGTCCGAAATAATTTTAGAGAAATTTAGTAATTTATCGCAATAATTTAAGTTGTAATTTGAGCTGTTTATTTTTGATGGGCTGTAGTTTATATATGGTCATAAATTGGTGATGAATATTAAAGGAACTTTGGACTTTATCTTGAAAAAGTATTTAATATAAATTAATTGTGGTCGGAATAGAAAAAATATCTGAAATTTTAAAAGTTAGGAGTAGCCATGGGTGATTATATATCAATGTTTAAGATAGTTGCTATACTTATAGTAGCTTCTGTAATTTTAGGGATACTGCTTCTTGCTGTACATATGGTTTTGAAATTGGCGTTCAAGGGGAAAATCAGTAAAAATGTTTATAAACAACTTATAATGGCCGGATTAACATTTCTGGGAGTGATATCAGTAATTTTGGTATTACCCATAACTGATACGCTTAGGGGACAGATACTTAGTCTTATAGGGATAATAATAAGTGCGACTCTGGCACTTAGCTCTACAACTTTAATGGGGAATGTACTTGCCGGAGTTATGGTGAGAAGTATTAACAGTTTCCGCATAGGAGATTTTGTAGAGGTGGATGATAATTTTGGGAGAGTTTCTGAAAAAGGGCTTCTTCATGTGGAGGTGCAGACCGAGGACAGAAACTTGGTTACGATACCTAATATGCTTCTGGTTACAAAATCAGTAAAAGTGTTTCATTCTACGGGGACCATTGTAATGGCGGAAGTTTCCTTAGGTTACGATGTGCCCAGAACTGATGTGAATAACCTTCTCATAGAAGCTGCCGAAAAAGCAGAATTGAAAGACCCGTTTGTATATATACTGAAGCTGGGTGATTTTTCCATACTATACAGAGTTAGTGGTCTGCTTCAGGAGGTAAAACAGGTTATATCTGCAAAGTCTCGCCTAAACTCGGAAATATTAGATAGCCTTCATGGTGCAGATGTGGAGATAGTTTCACCTAATTTTATGAATACCAGAAGTATAGTGGGGAAAAAGTTTGTACCGGTGAAAAAGAAAAATGAAGAAAATCCTCAACAGGAGGTAAAACCTGAGGAAACAGTTTTTGATAAGGCGGACAAGGCAGAAAAAATAGAAGAACTAAAGTTAAAACTCAGTGATACACAGGAAAAAGTAAAAAAAATAAAAGAAACTTTGAAAAATACAGCAACGGAAGAAGACAGGCTGAGTGCAGAGGAAGATGCCCAGCAGCTGGAGATATATGAGAACTCCTTGAGATTGAAGCTGGATAAAATGGAGGAGGATATCCAAACTGAGAACAAGCCTGATATTAAAGGATAGCTTGTTTTTAAAACTTAAAATTTAATGTGTTTAAAACCCGATCACTTGAGCGAGATGACGATATTTTATATGAGATTGTCGGAAAATTCACATTTTAATTTGACAGATCTAGTTTAATATGGTATTATAAGTAGCAATGATTTAGAAAGAGTTTCATTTCTGATTTTTGGTATATCTTGTAAAATACTTATAAATTGGATATGTTAGCGTTATTTCTAATTCTATATTTTAAAAAAGTATTTTATGGAGGTATTTAGAAATGGTAAACGGAACAGTAAAATGGTTCAACGCAGAAAAAGGATTTGGATTCATCACATCTGAAGAAGGAAGCGATGTATTCGTACACTTCAGCCAAATCAACAAACAAGGATTCAAAACTTTAGAAGAGGGAGAGGAAGTAACTTTCGAAATTACTGAAGGTCAAAAAGGTCCTCAAGCTTCTAACGTAACAGCTAGATAATTGAACTCATTACCTGCCGAAAGGCAGGTTTTTTATTTTATAAATAAAGAAAACCACCTGCTATGCGGGTGGTCATAAAAAAGCCAGAAGGCTATGCATATGATATAAGATCTCCTTTGTATATTTTTGGTCGGCAAACCAATTTATTATATCAAAGGAGATCAAAATGGATAATAATAGTTTAGCACATACGAAGTGGAATTGTAAATATCGTATAGTATTTGCACCAAAGTATAGAAGACAAGTAATAGATGGGAAGATAAAACAAGATATAGGTCAAATATTGAGGAAATTATGTGAACATAAAAAAGTAGAAATCCAGGAGACAAGTGCCTGTAAAGATCATATTCATATGTTAGTGAGTGTTCCGCCAAAACTGAGTATATCATCATTTGTAGGATACTTGAAAGGGAAGAGTTCATTGATGATATTTGATAGACCTGCCAACTTAAAATATAGGAATGGAAATAGACATTTTTGGTGTAGAGGTTATTATGTAGATACTGTTGGGAGAAATAGGAAAAGGATAGAAGAATATATAAGGAATCAGTTACAGGATGATATTGCAATAGATCAGCTAAGTTTGTTGGAATACGTAGACCCATTTACTGGAAAGAAGATAAAAAAGAAATAATAAACCCAAGAGCTGCTTTAGTAGCAGAATGAAAATAAAAAACGGTTGGCAAACCGTTCAGAGGGGCTTAAGCCCTAAGTTAGTAACATACCCTTACAGGGCGGACAAACTACCACTTGAAGTGGTAGTTTTGATTTTACACTAAGAAAGTATATAATGAGATTTTATACGAAATTTTTTAGTTTAAAATATTTGTATGAATTTTTAAAGTTATTGCATTCAGGAGAATTATTGATATGTTAAACTAGGTATTAGAAAATGTGCTGAGAGAAAACATTCGATTTCATAAATATAGTTTTTTTCTATGTGGATTTCAGGTTTAAAAACTTTTTGTAAATAAATTCAGTAATTATGTAAAAGAAAAAAATGAGTAAGCAAAAAAGCTGCTGTTAATTCAGCAGCTTTTTTGCTTACTCATTTTTTTCTTTCCATTTTTTATCCAATTCTTCAAGTTTTTTTGCAGCCATATCTCTTCCGCCTATGCCAAAGGCAACGGCAAAACCGATTGCGATAGCTCCAAGAGTGAAGCCAAAGGCCATATTTATAATCTCATTTGCAATCCCCATCTGCCTAAGCCCCATTGCCCCAACAAATATTATTATGGCAATTTTAGAAAATACTGCCAGGCACTCTTTGTTTTTGATCTCTGTTTTTTTTATGAAGTCAGAAGTAAAAGTTGATAGATAGACTCCGATTGTTATAATTAGCA
>CAXXCR010000029.1:0-48095 GCA_963668015.2 uncultured Ilyobacter sp.
AAACTATGGGCTTCTTAGATTTATAAAACGCCATAGCCACCTCTCGTGTGTTAAAACTCCAAAGATCTTCTATGCTTCCTCCGCCACGTCCCGCTATTATTACATCTATAAACCCCAGCGAGTTCAAAGCCTCTATCCCCGCTATTATCTCCTTGGAAGAGCCTTCCCCCTGCACCTTTGCGGGGTATATATATAAGCTGACATTTGGGTATCTTGACTTGGCGGTGTTTATTATATCCCTGACGGCGGCACCTGTTCCAGAAGTAACTACTCCATATATTTTGAGGAAGTTCAGGAATATTTTTTTTGTGCTCTGTGTCAAAGTATCCTTTTTCCATGAACTCTTTTTTCAAGTTCTCCAGTTCCTGGTAAAGCAGGCCTATTTTATCTTCTTTTTCTATATGGCTAACCAATATCTGGTACTGCCCTCCTGCCTCATACAGGCTGACCTTTCCAAAGAGTTTTATCACATCCCCCTCTTTCAGGTTGTCTGATATTTTCTTATACCTGTAATTAAAGGCCAACACATTTAACCGTGGATCTTTTGTCCTTCAAGTTAAAGTACAGATGCCCACTTTTATAATAGTTGACCCCGGATATCTCACTCTTTCAAAAAAAAGTTAGAAAGAAGAGGGTTCCCCTCCAGAGTATCTTTTACAAGCCTATTTATCTCGCTTACGCTGTATATCCTGTCCTTCATAAAAAACCCCTTTTAAAAACTGTATTCCCATCCACTATAACAGATTTTAGTGTAAATTTTAAGGATAAGTTTAAAATTTACACTAAAATCTCCCTGATTTCTCAATTGAAATATTGAATTTCTTGCAAGTACACAAAAACCTTTTTGGTCAAGAATCGCACGAATAGATACAAATACAAATAAAAAACCTTGGTGACAGAGTTGCAGGGAGAAAAAGACTGAGTTTCACAGAGTAAAAAATCAATTAGCAGTTAATAATTAATAGATAATAGAAATATCTGTTCTCTGTAATCTATTCATCAAACTAAGACTTTATCTGCGAAACTCTGTGTCAAAAAATAATTTTAGATAAATTGATTATTTTCCTACTTTTAAAACTAGCTCCATTAACTATCTGACGTTACTGCTGTTTAAATTGTTAATACTAAATCTCCAGCAAAAGATCCTTCAACTTCAACATCTCATCCCTTTTTTCAATGGCCTTTTCAAAATCAAGTTTCCGCAGCATAAATCTTTATCTCTTTTTCAAGTTTTAATATCTCCTTTTTCAATCTGTTTTTTGGATGTGTACACTTTTTTTATGGTTCTCTACATCCTTGTCCACTATGTCAAGACCATAATCTAAATTTAGAACCTCTTCTGATATCTCCCTGACTACATTTTGCGGATCTATCCCAATTTTCTAAGTTATATTCCTGCTGTTTTTCTCTTCTCCTGTTGACTTCCGACATTGCCCTCGTTCATAGATTTTGTAACGATGTCGGCATATAGGAATAACCTTTCCTTCTATATTTCTAGCCGCTCTTCCCATTGTCTGAATAAGAGACCTGCGGCTACGTAAAAATCCTTCTTTGTCTGCTTTCTAATATAGCCACCAGTGATACTTCTGGTATGTCTAAACCCTCCCTCAATAAGTTTATACCTATAAGGTACATCAAAGTCCCCTCTTCTCAACCCCCTTATTATATCTATTCTTTCTAGGGTATCAATATCAGAATGCATATATTTTGCCTTTATCCCTAGTTCAATATAGTATTCCGCCAATTCCTCAGCCATTTTCTTTGTAAGCGTAGTTGCCAGGCACCCTCTCCTTTTTCCCGCACCTCACTCTTATCTCTTCTAAGAGGTCGTCTACCTGATTTGTAGTTTTCCTTATCTCTACTTCAGGCTCTACTATGCCAGTCGGTCTTACAAGCTGCTCGCTTATACGACCCATACTATGCTCCACCTCGTACTCTCCTGGAGTTGCAGACACATAGACTATCTGGTTGGCTAGCTTTTTAAATTCATCAAATCTCAAAGGTCTGTTGTCAAAGGCAGACGGAAGTCTAAAGCCGTTCTCTACAAGAGTTTCCTTCCTGGCCCTGTCACCGTTGTACATACCTCTTATCTGGGGCACGGTTATGTGGGATTCATCTATAAATATCAGATAATCCTTTGGAAAATATTCTAAAAGCGTAGACGGGGTTTCACCAGGTTTTTTTCTGGCAAGATATCTTGAGTAATTTTCTATACCCTTACAGTACCCTATCTCACGCATCATCTCTATATCGTATTCTGTCCTCTGCCTTATCCTCTGAGCTTCTAAAAGTTTTCCCTTTTTTTCGAAATACTCCACCCGATCATCCAGGTCTTTTCTTACCTCTTGAACTATCCTTTCCTGCTCACTTTCTTCGGCCAAGTAGTGTGTTGCAGGCATTATCATTATGCGCTCTATTCCCTTTCTTATCTTTTGTCCTGTCAGGGTGTTTATCTCCGATATACTCTCTAGTTCATCCCCCCAAAATTCCAGTCTGTATGCTGTTTCCATATAAACAGGATATATGTCTACAATGTCTCCCTTGACTCTAAATTTCCCCCTATCGAATTCTATGTCATTGCGTTCATACCTGAGCTCTATGAGTTTTTCGATAACCTTCTTCCTGTCTATCCCTGTTTTCAAATCAAGCGCCAAAGTCATTTTCCTATATGTTTCAGGCGATCCCAAGCCATATATGCAGGAAACAGACGCCACTATAACAACATCTTTCCTTGTCAAAAGTGCTGCAGTAGCAGCATGCCTAAGCTTGTCTATCTCATCGTTTATAGAGGAATCTTTTTCTATATAGGTGTCTGTTGACGGTATATAGGCTTCCGGCTGGTAGTAGTCATAATAAGAAACAAAATATTCAACTGCATTTTCAGGGAAAAACGACTTGTACTCTGAGTAAAGTTGAGCCGCAAGGGTCTTGTTGGGTGCCAGAACTATAGCTGGTCTTCCGGTATTTTTTATTACATTTGCAATTGTAAAAGTCTTACCTGATCCAGTAACACCCAAAAGCACCTGCTCAGAAACACCGTCTTCTATACCTATGCTTATACTCTCTATAACCTTCGGCTGGTCGCCTGTGGGCTCAAATTTTGAGTGCAGCTTATACATAAATATCC
The DNA here is from genome assembly GCA_963668015.2 of uncultured Ilyobacter sp. GTDB lineage: Bacteria > Fusobacteriota > Fusobacteriia > Fusobacteriales > Fusobacteriaceae > Ilyobacter_A. Next base: position 3,128 of record CAXXCR010000029.1, read on the forward strand.
TCCCTTAAAAACAATTATAAATGCCGAAACTTATGTTTCGGCATTTATTAATAATATTTCTTTACTTCATCACTGAGCTTGCCATCTTTACCCTCGATATAAAGAGGTTCCATCACTTCAAGCATGGCCTTTTTCCCCTTCACTGCTTCTAGCATGACCAAATCAGATTTAAGCCCCGGTTTTGAGTATATAAACCTAACTCTTTTAATTCCAAATTTAAAAGTTTCCAAAAGGTGCGTAAGTTCCAAAAATCTGTTTGTCCTGTATATTATGTTAAAACTTCCTCCTGGCTTCAGCAGCCTCTTAGAGCTTTCTATAAGTTCTTCTAAACTTAACTTGATTTCATGTCTGGATATAGCCTTCATGCCGTCTGAGCTTATCTTCCCGCCTTCTAGACGCATATATGGAGGGTTTGTAACTATATAGTCGTAAAAATTCCCTCTCTTAAAGCTACGGACATCCTCATTCAAAACTTCTATCCGCTTATCCAATCCATTTAATATAACACTTCTCCTGGCCATATCAGCAACATCATCCTGTATTTCTATGGCGCTTATCATATCTATCTTATTGTTATCAGATATCAGAAGAGGAATTATTCCGGTACCGGTTCCTATATCCAAAACCTTGCTTTTCTTGTCTATACTTATAAAATGTGATATCAGTACTGCATCGACAGCAAACCTGAACCCTGCCTTTTTTTGAACTATTTTTTTTGAAACAGCTCCTAAGTCATCCAAAGTTTCATTTTCATATATAAGCATAATATCACCTAATCTTTTTCTAAGTTTTTATGTTCTAAGTCCTCTTTGGCTGAGAGTTTTTGAATTTTCTTAGCTTCACCTCTGTTAAACTTTACATCTTTTAGTTCAAACTTCATTATGCCCTTACCTTCCACGTCTACATACATATATCCATTCATTGGGTTTACACTGTTTACTCTTCCCTTGCCAGACTGGGTTTTAACTTGCTGTCCCAAGGCAGGGAATTTTTTAAGTTCTTTAGAGTACTGTTCATACTCATATTTTATACAGCATAAAAGTCTCCCGCAAGCTCCTGATATCTTGGAAGGATTTATAACAAGACCCTGGTCCCTTGCCATTTTTATTGCAACGGAGTCAAATTTGTTTATGAAGGTTCTACAGCATAGTTCCTTACCACATATACCTATGCTTCCAAGTATTCTAGCTTCGTCACGCACCCCTATTTGACGCAGCTCTATTCTCAACTTAAAAATTGTTGCTAGATCCTTTACTAGCTCTCTAAAATCTATTCTTCCTTCTGCAGTAAAATAGAATATAAGTTTGGTTCTGTCAAAAGTATACTCGGATGTTATCAACTTCATAGGAAGTTCATGCTCAAATATCTTTTTTTTGCAAATCTTAAAAGCTTCGCCGGCTTGTTCTCTAAGTTCTGTATACCTGTCTATATCTTCTTTTGTAGCTTTTCTTACCACAGGTTTTAAAGGGAGTACCAAGTCTGCTTCATCTATCATTCTCGGTTCGAGATAAACCGTCCCCATCTCTATTCCTCTAGCTGTATCCACTATGACTTTATCATCTCTTTTATACTCTCCATCATCTACCACTTCAAAATAATACCTCTTTTTAGTAACCTCAAATATTATGCCTAAAACTTTATATTCCATTATATCCTCCTGACTTTAATCCTCAAGTAATTCATTCTCTAGAAAACTGAAATAAGAGTTTCTTCCGATGATTATATGGTCAAGAAGCCTTACGTCCAGTTCCTTCAAAAGTTTTTTCATCCTATTAGTGAAATTAACATCCTGTTTGGATGGTTTAAGATTCCCCGATGGATGATTATGTGAAAATATAACAGATTTCGCACTGTACTTAAATATTTTCTCTAATAACTCCCTTGGGTATATATAACTTTTATCCAGTGTTCCCTTAAAAGAGTTTCCTCTTCTATAAATTTATTGCTGCTATCTAAAAATATAACTTTAAAAACCTCTTTTTTTATAAATCCTATATCCTGCCTTAAATATTTTATAAGATCCTCTGTACCGTTTATATGTACCTCTTTCAGTTTTTCCTCTTTTAATATATGCTTATTTAAGTCCAAAATAAGCTTAAATAAAATATATGAATTTTCTTTTACACCAGAAACTAATTCCAAATTCTCCCTGGATTCATGCAAAACATTGCTGAGTGTACCAAATTTTTCCAAGAGATCTTTTGCGATAACTTTACAGTCTCTCCTGGGTATAGAAAATGTAAGCAAAAGTTCTAAAAGTTCATACTCTTCATTGAACGCATCCTTACCTGTTTCAAGGTATTTTTTCTTTATTCTTTGCCTGTGACCGCTTCTGTAATCATTCACGCAATCCCCTGCCTTACCTAAGTATTCTAAACCTTGTTCATATAATCCATGTATACAAAATCCTCTGTAAAACTTAGCTTTGTTAATGAACCGTTGTCAACTGAAAACTTCCAATATCCTGAAAGTCCGTCGCACAGATAATAAGAAAGTATCGCCTGTATGCATCCAAAATGGGTAGATACCAGCACTCTCTTCCCCTGATTTTCTCTTCTTATATTTTCAATCTCTTTTACACACCTATTTTGAAGCTCCAAAACACTCTCACCATCAGGTATTTTAAAATTTTCCCAATTTTTAAAAAATTCTTCGCAATGATCAGGAAATTTTTCTAAAAGCTCACTGTGACTGTTCCCCTCAAATATTCCGAAATTAAGTTCCCTTAGGTTCTCTGTTTTTATTATATCCCTGCTAAAGTTTTCATTTATTATTTCAGATGTTTCAGTACATCTTCTAAGGTCGCTGGAATATATCACATCTATCTCAGCCCCCTTCAACAGCTCCCTAGACCCTATCACCTGTTTTCTCCCGAGTTCATTTAATCCGGGGTTTAAATGGCCGAAATAAAGTTTTCTCCTATTGTATTCGGTTTCTCCGTGCCTTATAAATATTAACTCGGTTTTCATTTTAGTATTACCCCTATTAAGAGTACCATTAGATTTGTAAGTTCCAGTACTGCACCAAGTGTATCCCCGGTAACTCCCTCAATTTTTCTTTCCATCAATTTAACAAAGAATACCCCTAGCAATCCACATATGATAAGTACAGGCAAAGTTTGCAATCCGATTAATAAAAATGAGATAATAAATGTCAATATTACAGAAAACGTAACCTCTTTCTTGTTGGTATACTCAATTATAGATTTTGCCATGCCTACTTTTCTGGCATAAGTTCCCAGCCCAGCATTTATAACTGAGTTCATTCTGGCTATAACGGGCATAACCATTATATATCTCCAGTCTAATTCTGCAATAAGACTAGTTTTTAACAATAAATATACAACTATTGCCAAAACCCCGTTTACACCAAGTCTAGAGTCTCTCATTATTTCAAGCATCCTGTGTTTTGATCTATAGCTGAATATTCCGTCAAATGTATCTGCCAGACCGTCTATATGCAATCCTCCAGTTATAATAATCTCACTTAAAACCACCAGTATTGCTACTGTGAGCTTACTATCTATAATTTGCGAGGACAAAAAATATACCCCGGCAAGGAAAGCTCCCACTATAAGCCCTATCAAAGGGAATAGTTTAGTTGCCTTCCCCAGTCTTTCCTCATCATATTCAATCTTTCCTGGTACAGGTATCCTGGTCATAAACTTTATAAGTAACACAAATCCTTTTAGCATACGTATGTCCCCTCTTTCTATTGAATTTAACCTTCATTATTATTATACAGATTTAATCAAAGAAAATAAACCCTATTTTTAAAAAAAGAGCAGAATAATATCCACTCTTCCTGCAATTACGCTTAAAATGATCTAGATTTTTTATTTTTATCGAAACAAATTACTCAACCCATAAAAATAAAAAAGCCACATAAATGGCTTTATAAATGGAGATTCTGTGGGTTTAATCATATAAGCCTATGAGGAGGTAAGGCTTTTTTTAACTTATGAATATTTTTGTATCAATGGGATAATTTTTTAAAACTAGAATCTCCGTTCATATAGTACTCTCAAATTTCAAAATTCCTTTTTATTATTTTAAAAAAATTATATAATTTAAAAACTTTTTTGTGAAATTTGTTTAAAAATTCGAAAAATACCCGATTAATTCAAGTTGATTTACTATTTTGTATTAAGTTAAAATATTGATTTTCTCACAAGTTCATAAAACCTATTTTTTATCACGAATCGCACGAATGGGCACAAATGCAACTACAAAACCTTGGTCACAGAGTTACACTGAGGGAAAAATTGAGTTCCCCAGAGAATGGAGAAAATCATTAGTTTTCAAGTTTTTTAATTATTTATGAGATTTATGTGATTCGTGACAAAGAATAAATCTTTTGATTTAAAATATTTTCTATGCAAAATTCTTGTTTTAAAGCTCTGTGAAACTCTGTGTCTGAAAAATCATTTTAGATAAATTCAATAATTTATACACTAAAAAAAAATAAAAAAAGGAGCAAAGCTCCTTTTCTTCTAATATTTGGTGCGCCATACAGGGTTTGAACCTGTGACCCCACGATTAAGAGTCGTGCGCTCTACCAACTAAGCTAATGACGCCAAAATTTAATTATTTCCAAACCGGCTCTATGTGACCGTAGTCCCCATCTCTTCTTCTATATACAATATTCAATTCTTCTGTTTCGAAATTCATAAATGTATAGAATTCTTGCCCCAGAGCTTCCATTTGCAAAACAGCTTCTTCTACGCTCATCGGTTTTGCTGCAGAAATACGCGCTGAAACTATTCTCTTTTCTTTCCCTCCTACACTTAACTCACCTTCAACAATAGGCGCTGCCTCTTTTATCCCTCTACCGCCTGCATGTTTGTCATCTCTTAATTTTTCTTTATATTTTTTAACCTGCTTTTCAAGTACATCCATAACTTCATCTATAGCTGCATACAAAATAGCATCACTTGCAGTAGCCTTTATTTTAGTACCATTTGCAAACAAAAGCACATCAGCAGTGTGTTTTTCTCCTTCAACTTTACTATGTTCCGCGGACAATGTAATGTCAATCTCCAAAATATTATCAAAGTATTTTTTAATCCTACCTATTTTTTTCTCAGCATAGTCTCTTATAGGATCTGTAATGTCTAAATGTCTTCCACTTATGATCATTCTCATAAGCAATCACTTCCTTTCGGCCTAGATATTGTATTTTTAGTGTACTAGCTTCTGTTATAAGTATACCCCATTTTAAAAAAAAATCCTATTTTAAATTTATGTTTTTTTATTTTTATATTTTCACTCATTTGAAGTGACTAATTTGCCCTTTTTCAAGTAAAATCTCTTATCACATATGCTGGCTAACTCCGAACTGTGAGTGACTACAACTATGGTCTGTTTCATTTCACTGTTTATTTTTTTTAGAAGTCTGTGTATATTTTCACTGGTCTCCTCATCTAGGTTTCCTGTCGGTTCATCTGCCAGTATCAGTTTTGGAGAATTTATCATTGCTCTAGCTACAGCCACCCTTTGTTTTTCTCCCCCTGAAAGCTCTGAAGGCTTATGACTTAACCTGTCACCCAGCTCTACATCCTGCAAAAGCTCTGTAGCCCGCTTTCTTATATCATCTACACTGTTTTTTTTCATAAGCATTGCCGGAAGCATTACATTTTCAAGCGCTGTAAACTCAGGCAAGAGATAGTGAAACTGAAAAACAAATCCCAAAAATGCATTTCTGAGACTGTCCAAATCCAACTCTGAAAATCCACTTATCTCTTTTCCGTCATAGTATATGCTCCCGCTGTCAGGCCTGTCTAGTGCACCTATTAAATTCAACAAAGTTGACTTTCCAGAACCAGATTTACCTAAAATTGCTATGAATTCACCTTCTTTTACTTCCAACTCAAGATCATTTATTATGTGCAGATCCCTTTTTTTATCTTTATAATGTTTATTTACTTTCTCCAACTCCAATATAGTTTTACTCATATTTCAATGCCTCCACTGGTTTTAATTTTGCTGCCCTGTAAGCCGGAAATATACTGGATAAGAATATCACAGTAAGATTGGCTATAAGTATTATTACAACCTCTCTATAGCTTATCTCGACAGGTATCTTGCTTAAATAATATATGCTTGTCAACTGACTTATAGAAAAATTCTTTATGTACCATATAATAAGTGATGATAGAAGAAGCCCTAGTATATTCCCAGCTATTCCAAGAGTGAAACCTTCTATCAAAAATATATTCATTATACTTTTACTGGAAAACCCCATGGACCTCATTATACCGATATCCTTGGTTTTCTCTCTTACCATCATGTTTAATATCACTCCGACCACAAATCCTGCTATTACAACTATAAGAGAAAATACCAGTATCATTACTGTTTTTTCCAATGATAATGCCGCTAAAAGATTCCTGTTCATTTCGCCCCAAGTCCTCGTAACTAGCCCTGTATTGGAACTTATTTTGTCTGCTATTTTTGGTGCGTCATATACCTTTTCTAGCATAATATCTATGTGACTTACACTGTCACCAACATATGACATTATCTGCACTGCTTTAAGAGGAACTATTATCAATGTTGTATCAAAATCATAGTATCCCGACTGAAAAACCCCGGCTATTTCCAAATAGAGCTCCCGATTATCTGCAGAAACCAAGCTTACCTTATCACCTATTTTTGCCCCAAGTTGATCAAAAAAGTTCCTTCCCCATCAAAAATTGAGTCTGGCTTTTCCACATCCATACTTCCACTCACTATTTTAGATCCCAAGTTCATAACTCTTTTGGCGTCGGAAAATTCCATACCTTCCACCTTTATCCCGGATACGTAAGTACCTCCAGGACCATTGTATTTGAGTATCCCCTGCGTTGACAGTTTTGTGTTATCGCCCCTTTAACACCCATCAATTTTTTCAATTTCTTCCTGTAAGTTTCTGTAGTTTTCAAGAGAATAATCAGTGTTTGTGGCATTTATGTGCGAGGTCATAGACAGTATATTGTCTATCATATTTTTGTCCAGGCCGTTTGCTATACCTATTGAGACAATGAGTACAGTTACTCCTATCATTATTCCTAAAATAGCTATAAAGCTCTGCCTTTTCCTCTCTATTATGTGTTTCTTTGCTATAAAAAACTCTATCATATGCATTTCTCCCTTTGTATTAATTTTAAAATTTCATTCTATTAAAAATTTTATTCTGTTATTATCAAACTTATTCTTCACATTAATTATACCCAGCTAAGATGAAATTTACAAGGTTTATGTCTGTCAAAGGCCTAAATTTATTCCCAATCCCATTTAAAAATTCATTATTTTTAAAATTAACCAAGCAATAATTTTATTTAATTAAATATCATACTATGGTGGTTCTAAAAAATTTATGATATATATATACTTGATATTTGGTTTTTTAGGGAGGAATCTATTTTGCTTAGCAGAACTACTTTTGTTAAAGATTTAAAACGTATTGTAATAAAAGTTGGAACTACAACCCTAACTCACGAATCAGGACTAATCAACCTTAGTCGTATGGAAAAGCTGGTAAGGTTTATGTCCGATTTGCATAATGAAGGGTATGAGAGTAGTACTTGTAACGTCTGGAGCTATTGGAGCCGGTATGGGAAAATTAAACCTCTCCGAGCGTCCCAAAACCATACCTGAAAAACAAGCTGTTGCTGCTGTAGGACAAGTGGCTCTTATCCATATGTATCAAAAAATATTTTCTGGAATATGGAAAAAATGTAGCACAACTTTTTGCTGACAAAAGATGACATCGTGAAAACAGAAAACGTTTCTTAAATGCCAGAAATGCATTTTTTGCAATATTTTCTCAAAATGTTATACCTATAGTAAATGAAAATGATGCAGTTACAATAGACGAAATAAAGGTAGGCGACAATGATACACTTTCAGCGCTTGTAGCCAGCCTCGTTGATGCAGATCTTTTGATCATACTTTCTTGTCATATAGACGGACTTTATACAGCCAATCCAAAAGAAGTCCCTTGATGCACAGCTCATCAGTAATAGTTGAAAACATTGACTCTCCAATATAAGAAAAGTTGCAACTGGTTCTGGATCAAAATTTGGTACAGGTGGGTATGGCAACAAAAATTTTAAAGCTGCAGAAATCTGTACAAGTTCCGGTATCAACATGGTTATCGCCAAGGGTGAAAATCCAGAAATAATGAAGAATATCATATCCGGGGAAGATATAGGTACTCTCTTCTTAAAAAATAATAAAAAACTAAGTGCCCGTAAGCACTTGAGATAAGATTTGGCAGCAAAAAAAGCGGCAAAATAATAGTTGATCAAGGAGCTTCCACTGCAATATGCAGTCTATAAAAGCCTGCTGCCAAGTGGTATCATAAAAGTTTCAGGTACTTTTATGAAAGGGGACATAGTCTCCATATTTGACGAAAGAAATACAGAAATAGCTAGAGGAATTGTAAATTATTCTTCTCAAGAGCTGGACAAAAATAAAAGGATGCCATACATCCGATATATCGAGCATCTTAGGCTACAAAGATTACGATGTTGTTGTTCACCTGAATAACATGCAGATATTGGGAGGTTGCTAATATGAATTATATTTTAGATATGGGAATTAAATCAAAAAAAGCCAGTAGAGAACTTATAAAACTTGGGGCTGACAAAAAAAATGAGATCCTAAACAAAATGGCATCAGCCATTTTAGAAAACAGAGAATATATTAAAAGTGAAAATGAAAAAGATTTAATTGCAGGTAAAGAAAGAGGACTTAGTTCAGCTTTTATTGACAGACTTACTCTAACTGATTCCAGAATTGATGGAATGGCTGACGGTGTTAGAATAGTAGCATCACTACCTGATCCTGTCGGGGAGGTACTTGAAGGTTTTGTTCATCCAAAGGGGATGGAAATATCTAAGGTCCGTACTCCTCTTGGTGTAATAGCCATGATCTACGAGTCCCGTCCAAATGTAACTGTGGATGCTGCTGCTCTTTGTTTTAAGGCCTCTAACTCTATAATTTTAAGAGGTGGTTCTGATGCTATAAATTCGAACATGGCCCTAGCAAATGTTATCTTAAAAGCTGGTAAAGAAGCCGGACTTCCTGATGGAGCTATCCAGTTGGTTGAGCAGACAGACAGAAAATACGTCAATGATCTTATAACTTTAAACTCTCATGTTGACGTTGTCATCCCACGTGGTGGTCTAGGCTTAAAAAAAGCCATCTTGGCAAATGCCAGTGTACCTGTTATAGAAACTGGTGCAGGACTGTGCCACACTTATATTGATAGTATTTCAAATACACGGATGGCTGTGGATATAATTATAAATGCCAAAACCCAGCGTCCGGGCGTCTGCAATGCAATGGAAACTCTTCTGGTTCACAAGGATAAAGCTCCTGAACTGCTTCCTGAACTTGAAAAAAGACTTAAAGAAAAAAACGTAGAGATCAGAGGGGACCAAGAAGCTTTAAATTATATTGACGGAGCTGCACTTGCAACAGATAAGGATTGGGAGACTGAATACTTAGATCTTTGTCTTTCCATAAAAACAGTTAACAGCCTTGACGAGGCAATAGATCATATAAATGCCTACAGCACAATGCATTCAGAAGCAATAGTTACAGATCTTTATGAGAACTCAGAACGTTTTCTAAAAGAGGTTGATGCATCTGCTGTCTACGTCAATGCATCCACTCGTTTCACAGACGGCGGAGAATTTGGTTTTGGAGGCGAGATAGGTATCAGTACTCAAAAATTACATGCAAGAGGACCTATGGGTCTGAGAGAACTAACTACTTTTAAATATATAATAAGAGGTAATGGACAAATAAGATAAAGGGAGCTAAGGGCTCCCTTTTTTCATTCAAAAATATTTAGTTATACTTTAACCTAAGCTGTTTATTTTATTAACAATAATAATTGGAATATTGAGTTTCTTGCCAATACACAAAAACCTTTTTTTGTCTCAAATCGCATAAATAAGCACGAATTCAAATAAAAAACCTTGGTCACAGAGTGACACGGAGGAAAAGAGTGAGTTACACAGAGAATTACTAAAAACCTTTAGTTTTTAAATGATTAGTGTAATTCGTGACAAAGAAAAATGTCTCGATTTAAAAGACTTTCTCTGTGTAACCCTGTTTTAAACCTCTGTGAAACTCTGTGTCCGAAAAATTTTATACAACCTAATAATTTTAATTAGAACCTTAGGTTTGCTTTATTCTCTAATCTTTAGAAAATAATAATAAAAAAAACGGGAACTTAATCCCGTTTCATTTTATATTAAAACTACTTCTTTCTCATTTGAGGGAAGAATATTACGTCTCTAATAGAAGAGGCGTTTGTCATAAGCATTACAATTCTATCTATTCCAAGCCCAAGTCCACCTGTAGGAGGCATTCCATATTCAAGAGCTTGAACATAATCCAAGTCCATCATTTGAGCTTCTTCGTCACCGGCTTCTTTTTTCGCAACTTGGTCAGAAAATCTTTCGTACTGATCCTTAGGATCGTTTAACTCAGAATATGCATTCCCGATTTCCCTACCGTAGATAAACAGTTCAAATCTGTCAACCCATTCATCAGAGTCCTTACAGTTTTTCGCAAGCGGCGATAGCTCTTTAGGGTACTCTGTTATAAATGTAGGTTGAATTAATGTGTGCTCCACTTTTTCTTCGAATACCTCGTTTAAAACCGCATATTTGCTCATACCAGCATCTACTTGTACTCCAAGTTCTTTTGCAGCTTCTCTAGCCTCTTCATCTGTCATATTTTTGAAATCTTTTCCAGTTGTCTCTTTTACTGAATCATTCATTGTAATTCTTTTCCAAGGCTTTCCAAAGTTTATTTCAACTTCTTCATATTGAAGTGTTTCTGTTCCAAAAAGTTCTTGTACCATAGAAGACATAAGTTCTTCTGTTATATCCATCATATCATTGTAGTCAGCGTATGCTTGGTAAAGCTCCATCATTGTAAATTCAGGGTTGTGTCTTGTTGAAATCCCCTCATTTCTGAAGCTTCTGTTTATTTCAAATACCTTGTCAAATCCACCAACTATAAGTCTTTTTAAGTACAGCTCAGGTGCTATTCTCAGATATAACTCCATATCCAAAGTATTGTGGTAAGTTACAAACGGCTTTGCAGTAGCTCCACCTACGATTGGTTGCATCATTGGAGTTTCAACTTCTAAGAAGCCTTTGCTTTCAAAGAACCTTCTCATATATTTGATTACCTTAGCTCTTGTTATGAAGTCATTTTTTACATCTCTGCTCATTATAAGGTCAAGATATCTCTGTCTATATCTTGTTTCCACATCTGTAAGCCCGTGGAATTTTTCAGGAAGTGGTCTTATATTTTTTGACAGCAACTCAAATTCACCTACTCTTATAGTAAGTTCCCCTGTCTTAGTTTTGAAAAGTGTACCTTCTACACCTATGAAATCTCCTACACCCATTTTCTTAACGATTTCATATGCATCGTCGCCTACAGCATCTTTTCTAACATAGACCTGGATTCTCCCGCTTTGGTCTTCTATGTGAGCGAATACGTTTTTCCCCATTCTTCTGTAGGACATTATTCTCCCTGCAGTTTTAAACCCCTCTTCGCAGTCATCGGCGTATTTCAATATATCGTCAACATTGTGCTTTTTTTCATATTTTCTACCAAATGGCTCTAAACCTAGCGCCTTCAGCTCTTCCACTTTTTCCCATTTGTCTTGAATAATCTGATTTTCACTTTTTTCCATGCTACTCATATCTAGACTCCTTCTCAATTTTTTATTTTAATTTTTTTACTATCTTAATACTGTATATCTTAGCCCTTCTGGCCCAGGTAGTCTGAGGATACTCACCGAGTATCTTGTCGAAATAAACCTTGCTGTCGCTGTAGTTCCCCAACTTATAATTTAAAATTGCAAAATAGTTTAAGACACCGATTTCACTGTCTGCCGCATACTTGTCAGCATAGGATTTTAAAGTTTCCAAAGCTTGGGTATAGTTTCCTCTTTTGTCATACACTCCCACTAAAGCGTATAGACTATCTTTTAAAAGGCTTTCATCGTGGCCCATAGACAGTACCCTTTTATAATACAGCTCTGCTACACCGTATTTACCTGCACTCAAGTTTTCCCCGGCTATTTTAAAATAATCTTTTAATTTTTTTTCTGTTTCACTCTTCTTTTTAAGAGTTTCTATTTTTTCAAGACCCTGTTCATCCAGGTTTTCCTTTAGGTTCTCCAGACTTTCCCAGTCTTCGGTTTTTATGTATATCTCTACCAGTTTATCTGATTCACCTAGTCTGCTGTAGTAAGGCACTGCCATCTTCAAGTCGACTTTATAATAATATTCCGCCAAATATTTTGCTACATTCTCATTTAAAGTATTTCTGTAATGGGTTTCAAGAAAATCTATTGCTTTTTCTGTATATAATCCCGACTCCATATATTTTTCAGCTAACTTGTCTGAATAATGTTTATTTTGAGAAGCCAGTTCGGCGTAAACTTCAAGGCTTTTTTTAATCTCGCCTGTTTTCTCATAAAGCTTAGCAAAGTCTAGCATAAACTCTTCTTTTTCATAAGTGTTGAACTTATATTTTTTCAATAATTTCTGTGCAACGGATATCGCTTCTTCATATCTACCTTTCTCTTTGTAAATTTCAAAGATATTGTAAAGAGACCTCTTTGTGTAAAGAGAATTTGGATATGAATCTTGTAAAATTTCAGTGTATTTTTCCAACAATAATAAGTTTTTAGAAGCGTAACCGCCCTGTATTATATCATAAATTTCTTTCTCAGTAAATTGATAATTTGATTTCACCTGAATTTTGACCTGCTTTTGCAGATCCTCTTTTTTGTAGAACAAAATTTCGTATTCTCCGGCCCTTGTAAAATTAAATTTTTGATTTTCACCTTTAGCCTCAACTTTTATTTTTGCACCAGTTGGTTTATTCAAAACCCTGTAATATATCCCTGTAGAAGCATCCTCATATACAACATCCAGTCCCTCTCCAACGGTCACTTCAGCAGTAATGCTGTCAAGGTTTTCAAAATTAATTTTTATTCCCCCGTATAGGATGCTGCTGAGCAGCCACAGGTATAAAAATAATATGCTTGCGAATTTCTTCAAATTTATCACCACCTATAAAAAATAGGGCAAAGTAATTTGCCCTATTCTAAGAATTTTTTATTTCTTTTATAGACATATTTATCTCGTTTAAAAGATCCTCTCCCTCGTATATGGAGTAGTTTATATAGATCTCACTGTCTTTCATATTTAGTTGTTTCGTGTGTAGTGTAAACTCTTTCGAAAGATAGGGTGTACGGTATATAAACTTTGTCCTCGTATCCTTTTTAAGAGTTTGTGTGCTTTTTATCTCACCACGTCTAACTATATTTATACTGTCTCTCAACACGTAAACATATGTCTCACCATACTCGTCGGCATATGTATATTTTATCCCCTTATCGCTGGATTCTTTTTTGGCGCTGTATACTTTATCATAGACCTCGCCATATTTATCCCTGCTCTCTATCCTAAGCTGCAAAACACCACTCCTATCTATCCATCAATCCACCGTAGAATGAAGTCTCATCGTCTTTTTCCACAATAGTACCAATGAATGATTCTTCATCTTCTTGGAACTCTCCAAAAGACTCAACTTCGTCATATTCCTCTTCAGAATCTATGTTATCCTCTCTTTCATAGTACTCGTCGTCATCCCAGAAATCCATCTCTCCAGAAGTTCCGTAGACTTGATCTTCCCACCTATTCAATATGCGTTCCGATTCGTCCTCATCATCTATTAAAATTGAAATTTCTTCTACATCATCATATAGGAATACATATTTTTCATTCTCATTCACTTCTTCTGCTATAATGTATTCTTTTCCTTTTGTCATAACATCCCCTATGACTTCAAATTCTTGCTCGTACTCTTCTATATCATAATAAAAAGTTTCTCCAATGCCATACATTTTTTTCACCTCTTTCTGACTATTTATGATACTTCCCGTTGTTTAATATACTGAACCATCTATACAGCTGTTCCAGAAATATAAGCCTCATCAACTGATGTGGAAAAGTCAAATCAGAGAAACTCACCTTTAAATCAACAACCTTCTTAAGTTTGTCAGATACTCCGTAGGATCCACCTATTATGAAGTTAAACGTACTGTTGCCACTTACACTTAGCTTCTCTAGCTTATCAGCCATACCTTCTGAACTAAACTTCTTACCGTTTACATCCATCAATATGGTGTAGCCCCTACGTTTTTCAATGACCGAAATTATTTCATCTGATTCTCTCTCTATGGAACTTCTTCTATTTTTGTCGTTTCCATCCTCTTTCAGCTCTATTATATTGAACTTTGCATATGGCTTGAGCCTTTTAACAAATTCAGCAATACCAGCTTCAATATATTTTTCTTTTATTTTACCAACACATATAAGATTGACATTAAACAATATTCCACTCCCTAATAAAATCATTCCCAAGTATAATATTAAAATAGCAAAATTAAGTCAAGTATTTTTTACTTTCTTCTGCCAAATCTTTTTTCCAGCTCAACATATGGCATCCTCAGTATTATAGGACGTCCGTGCGGGCAGGTATACTTCCCTATAGCGTGAAGTCTTTGTATCAAAAGCTCCATCTCCTCAGTTTTCAACTTCTCGCCGGCTTTAATTGCATTCCTGCAGGACATGGAGATTATCACCTTTTCCCTGAAGTCAAGCTGCTTCATCTCTTTGTTTATTTCCGATAGCATGTAAGAGAAAGTGTCCTCCACACTGGATCTGAAGTCGAATACGGGTACTGCCCTTATCAGTATCTCGTTTTCACCGAATTCTTCTATTTCAAATCCAAAGTCCATAAATAGGTCGAGGTTCTCTTCAACCAGATTTTTTTCTGAATAATCCAGTTCAAATTTCAGAGGTACAAGAAGGTTCTGGCTGTTTACCTTGCGGTTGTAGTAGTTCTCTTTCAGATCTTCATAAAGTATCCTCTCATGCACTATATGCTGGTCGTATATCTCTAATCCGTTTTCACTCTCTACAAGTATGTACATGTTGTTCAGCTGACCTATGACCCTGTTGTTTTTCACACTTTCAGTTTTGTATCCCGCACTTTCCTCAGAAACCTCATCGTGTGACGACACCGAGCTTTCCTCGTAAACTTCATTGTGTACTGGTGTGGTCTCATCTGACGCTTCACTGTGCACCCCTTGTGGATCAGGTTTTTCTGTGTTATAAGGAACGAAAGTTTTCTCTTCTTTTAAAAGAGCTTGACTGCTTGTTTTCAGAACCTCATCTTTAAAATTTTTCTGTTCCCCTTGTTTCTCTTTTATGCTTAAATCCTGAAATTCCTCTACATTAAAAAAATTATTTTCTTTTTCCTCAACTTCCACTAGAGGAGTGTTTTCCCTGTCGTCCTCGTAGAGCCTTTCTTCAACAGCTCCTCTTATTAAATTATACACCCTATTATTATTGGAAAACTTTATAATTTTCTTGGACGGATGCACATTTACGTCCATGTCCCCCGGGTCTATTTCCAAAAATATCACAGAGAAAGGATACTTGCCCTTCATAAGTTTTGTATAATACGCGTCAATAACAGCCTTTTCTATTATCTTCGACTTTACATACCTGCCGTTTACATAGGTAAATATGTAATCCTTTGATGATTTCAAAAGGTTTCCGTTGCCGATAAAACCGTTTTGAAACTCCATTAAGTTTTTGAGTGCCGTCCTGCCGAAAAGTTCAAGTATCGTATTCTGTATACCTTTCCCGCTGGTCTTTATAGTCTCTTTGTTGTCTAGTACAAGCGAGAAACTTATATTGTAATTGGCAAGCGCCTCCTTAAGGACTATGTCCCTAATTTTACTGTGTTCGGTAGCTTTTTTCCTTAAGAACTTCATCCGAGCGGGTGTGTTGAAGAAAAGATCCTTCACCTCTATTTCTGTACCTATATTCTTGGACAGCTCTTGGCTTTTAACTATTTTCCCGGCGTTTACATTTATGCTGTGGCCCAGTTCGTTTTTCTCCGTCCTGCTTGCTATATAAACCCTGGAAACAGAAGCTATGGATGCAAGCGCTTCCCCCCTGAATCCATAGGTAGTGACCTGAAAAATATCACTTTTGCTTTTTATTTTACTTGTGGCATGCCTTTCTATACACAGATAAAGGTCGTCTCTATCCATACCGCTTCCATTGTCTACTATCTTTACGTATCTGCCGCTGTTTGCAACGCTCAGCCTTATCATATCCGCACCAGAGTCTATGCTGTTCTCAATTAGCTCTTTTACCATGCTGGCTGGATTCTCGACAACTTCTCCGGCAGCTATTATATTTGAGACTGATTCATCCAATATATTTATAACTCCCATTTTAACACCTCAAAAATATTTTTTAATTTAAGTACCATCTACTTTTATTGCTGCTGGTTTTATACCATATAAAATCTATCTAAAATTACTCCCCATAAAAAAGCAGTTCCTATGATTTCAAGCACTGAAATTAAAATATTTTCAAGGCAGGTTTAAAATTAGCGACAACTTAAATTATTTTAATAAAATTATACTATTTTTTACAAATCAATTCAATCATTCTTTTTGTTGAAATTTTTGTCTTAATTACCTATACTAGATATTAGGAGGGATGTATATGAGAAAGTTAATTTTATTAATTTATACACTAATTTTATCACAGGCGAGTTTTTCCAATACGGCGGATGAATACAGGATATTTCTTCAGGCGAAATCATACTATGAAAAAAATGATTACAGCCAGGCAACACTTAAATTTGAAAAACTTTTAAACGAGCACCCTGATTCGAATATTTTTCAAAGCAGGTACGCATATTATTATATGGGGATGACGTATTATGAGCTCGGAGAATATGAAGCTGCTATAAAAAATTTAAAACTGGCCGATTACGTTCCGTTGGAGTATACGATGCCATCTTCATATTTCAAAAACTACAAGAAAAGCCTCTTTGAATACCAGGTTTGCTACTACACCGCTTTGTCATACTTGAAATTAGACGACAAACTGCTTGCGGAACTTTGGCTGAAAAAACTCATAAAAAATTATTTTTCCATAGAACTTATCCCTTTTGAAAAATCAGCCCTGGAAAAATTGAAGAAATTTGATAACTACTATTCCGATATCATGGAAATAAAGTACGAAGGAAACTTAAGCGTGCTGAAAAATATAAAAAAACAGGACCTTGCGGACATCGGGGACTTTTTCTTCTCGAAAGGGGAGTACCTGAAGGCTTCTAAGGTTTTCGAAAGGCTGCTGGAGTTTGAAGAAACAAAACAAACAAAATTAAAAGTACTGAACTCTTTGACAAGAGCAAAAGAGTACGACTCCGTTATAAAACTCTCAAACGAATATTATCTGGACGACGGCTTCGACGAATACCTTTATTTTCTGGGAAATGCAACCAGGAGGAAAGGGAGGGTAAAAGACGCCATAAAGGCTCTTTCAAAAGTTAAAGGCGGTAGTTATTACACCAGCTCTAAAATCTTGGAGTCAAGAATGTATTCTATACTGGGAGACGCCGATACATCCATCAAAATTTTGCAAAACTTGGACTCTGTCGAGGCTGAAAAGCACCTCTTGGAGACTTATTTGAAAAGCAATATGCTCATGGCATTTAAGATAAACGCCATCAACTTTATAAAAAAATATCCTTATTCTGATTATTCAGCCTACCTTAGGTTTAAAATGTATGAATTATCAAAGAATAAAAATTACCTAAACTGGATACTTAAATACAACAAAAACTCCTACTATTTTGAGTTGGCATCTAGCATACTGGGAAGAGAATACTCTTATAAAAATTATCCAATACTCTGGAAAAAATCCGTATACAAGACCCAGCTAAAACAGCTGGAAGAAGTTTACAAGCTTGGAGACCCAGAGCTTACCAAGATTGAGCTAGCATCCCTTGATATACCAAAGGATGAGAAGATTTTACGCAACTACATATTCACCGACTACCTAAAAAAGCTGGACCTATACCACTTTTCTTTGAGGAGTGCATACAACAGCATATACGCATCTCAAGACTACAGTAACCTGAACGAACTTCTCTACCCTAGGTTTTACAAGGATACTGTAGAAAAATACAGTGCTATCTACCATATCAGCCCAGCACTTGCCTACAGTATCATGAGGCAGGAAAGCCTTTTTAATAAAGACGTGGTGTCCTCTGCCTCGGCTTACGGCCTCATGCAGATAATACTGCCGACCGCCAGAAAATTTAAGCCGCACGTGTCTGTAGAAGAGCTGCTAACCCCGGAAAAAAATATTGAAATAGGAATAAAATACCTCAGCGAACTGGTAAAAATGTTCGACGGCAAGATCGACTTGGTGGCAGCGGCCTACAACGGCGGGCCGTCAAATACCAAAAAATGGAAAAAAGATGAAAAGGGGAACCTAGTAATAGACAGCATCCCTTTTGACGAAACCAGGAATTATGTAAAGAAGGTACTGAACAACTATGAGAAGTATAGGAGATTTTACGGAGAGTAGTTAAATAGGAAAAAACATAAATTATTAAATGATGACACTAATAGATCTCCTGTAAACGAAAGCTTCGTTTGCAGGAGATCTTAATCATTAAAAGTATCTAAATCTAGTGAATGCTTAATAACAATTGGATGGAGGTAGGGCATGAAAATGAAATTATTTATTCATTGTTTTATGATTTTAGCCTTCAAATTTATCTTTATCCATTGTCAGATACCTTATGGTATTTATGATGAACTCGAATAAAACTTTTATACGAACATGCCTCCACTATAAAAAAATTAACAAAAAATGGGCATCCAACTATTTTTCGCAGCCTTATAAAGGCTCTCATATATTCTCTATTTCTCTTCATCTTTTGTCTTTTTAGGCGAAACAGATATTTATAATATCCTTATTCATAAATATACTCCATCTTAAAATTATCAATTTCTTCAAAACCACAATTTTCAAATATTTTTTTTACCTTTTCATCATAAAAGGTAACTCTTTGATTTTTCTTTCCTAATATTTTCCCAAAAGGTATCACAAAGTTTTTTATAGCCTCTGTCACTAACCCTTGTCCCCTAAAATTTTCATCCAAATATAAATGTAAATCAACACTATCCATATCCAAGATAATCCCTATATGCCCACATTCGTTATGTAGTATATAAAATCGATAACCATCAGCTAAAAAAAGCTTATATTTATCAGATATATTGACTAAAGTTCCACTAATATTATCTATGCCATATTCCAAATACCATTTCAATTCATCATTTGTCATAATTTCTCGCTCCTTACTTATGATCTCTTCATGAAACTCATTTATGATTTAAAAGTCAAACAATAGTAAGACAATTAAAGTATATAACATTCAATTTATAACTTCAATATAGACTAAGCTTCTGATTACAATTATTATATAAACTTCCTTTTTTATGTTTCATTTCATTATTATTGCCTTTTTTTATTTTTTGATATAAAATAATACTTATGGCGCATTATCGAAGAATACACTTGCAATTAATTTTAAAAGAGGTGAAACATGAACAATACCAAATGGATATACAGACCGCATATGGACGTCGAGGAACTCAGACACCTTGATTTAGACGGGGACACCCTGAGCATACTCTTAAACAGGGGTGTGGATACAAAGGAAAATATAGAAAAATTTCTAAACCCGAGCCTCGAAAACATATCAGACCCTTTCTCGCTTTCAGACATCTCCAAAGCTGTTGACAGGATTATCCTTGCCAGTGAAAAAGATGAAAACATCTGGATATACGGAGACTACGATGTCGATGGCATAACCTCTACCTCTCTGTGCTATCTGGCGCTAAAAAAGCTGGACATCAACGTAAATTATTATATCCCGTTGAGGGACGAGGGTTACGGGTTGAACAACGAAGCCCTGACCTACATAAAAGAACAGGGAGGGGACCTTGTCATAACCGTTGACTGCGGCATCTCTTCTATAGAAGAGGTGGAACACGCAAATTCAATTGGGCTGGATATGATAATAACCGACCACCACGAGATAAACAACGGTCTCCCCCCTGCACATTCTGTTATAAACCCAAAACGTGACGACAACGAGTACCATTTTGAGTATTTGGCAGGTGTAGGTACGGCTTTTATGCTCATCCTTGCTGTCTACACAAAACTGCAGCGTAGAAAACGAGGCATTTGACTTTTTGGATATCGTAGCTACAGGAACAGTCGCCGATATCGTGCCGCTTTTAGAAGAAAACCGTATATTTGTAAAACACGGGCTTGAAATGCTAAAAAAGAGTAAAAACTTGGGCTTGAGAACCCTGGTAAATATAATATTTGACGACCTCCATGAAAAGAAGTTCAACACTTATGATATCGGATTTATAATCGCACCGGTATTTAATGCCGCCGGGAGGCTGGAAGATGCTAAAAAGGGGGTTAAGCTGCTGCTGTCTGATTCGGAAATAGAAGCCAAACAGATAGCTTGGGAGCTCATACAGCAAAACAATGAGAGGAAAGATATACAGGCAGAAATCCTGGAAAAAGTAGAACTCGATATCGAGCAGAATTCACTAGACAGTAAAAATGTAATCGTATCCTACTCCAGCGAATTCCACCACGGTATAATAGGTATAGTTGCATCAAAAATAGTTGATAAGTATTATAAACCCACTATAATAATGGAGGTCAAGTTCGAAGAGGGGATAGCGGTGGCATCTGCTAGAAGTATAGAGAACTTCAATATCATAGAAGCACTAAACTCTATGAAGGAACTTTTTGTAAAATATGGAGGCCATGCTGGGGCAGCAGGTTTTTCAATAAAAATAGACAATATCCCTCAATTAATAAAAAGGCTGAATGAATATACGGGTGCAAGGCTGGAAGAAAACGACTTTAAAAAACCAGTAAAGATTGATAGAGAATTGCCATTTTCACGCGCTTCCTATGATTTCTATAAAAAGTTAGAGAAACTCGAACCTTTTGGCTTTGGCAATCCTACACCTGTATTCTGCATGAAAAACGTTAAGAACAACAGAACCAGACTCATTGGTAAGGATAAGACCCACTTAATGTTTGATATACTAAAAGATCAGCAGGAACTGAAAAATTGTGTTTGGTTTTCAAATGGACACAATCTAAATGAAATGCTTAATTTAGAAGAACTGGATATAGCTTTTAAACTTAAAATGGATACCTATAAGGATAGATATATCCCCAAAATATTTATTGAAGACGTTAAGAGTTCTTCTGAAGAGAGGAATGAAGTAAAAGAGATGTTAGACATATATGATACAAAGTTTCCCCTTGAAACAGTTGCTTACAGTAGAAGAACATTAACCAATACCCAGGATGCAGAACTTAAGTTCAGCGACGAGGTGACGCTTGTGCAAGGTAGAACTCTTATTGCGTACTTGGATAAGCAGATCTCTCATCTCTTAAAAACTTTAAAGTACTCCCATAACTTTAAATTCAGTGTCAAAATTACTGAAATAATAAAAAAGCAGGAGAATTATAATATCCACCTATCCATTGATAAGGATTACTCTTTTGACACTCTTACATATAAAAAGAACGAGATATTTAAAGAAATAAAGAAATTTTTAATTGATGATTTTGAGTATACAGAACTTCAGAAATCGATTCTCTCGGCTGTTTTCAAAAAAGGGAAAAAGACTATTGCAGTATGTGATGCAAAACGGGGTATAAATACAGTTCTTATGAATATAGGCATATACGAAAATTTAAATGGGGGGTCCTGTCTTTTGGTGGGTGAAAAACAAGGCAAGCCAGATATCTTAAAAAAGTACTTTGAATTTTCAGACAGTTTTAAACCTGGATACAGTTTTTATGTCTTTTACAACAATCTTCCTGTTGAAAATCAAGTAAAAAATATTGAAAATTGTTTGGTTTTCTCTGAGGAAAACTTAGATATATCTGACTTTATTACTATAAAGGACGGATTCAGAATTCCAAAAAATATTCATATAATAAGCGAAGAAGAACTAAAAAACAAAAGTATCTTAAATTACCCTGTCTACTCGAAAAAATTGGATAAAAAATCAAGAAAATCAATAATAGATAATTTAGATAAATTTGAAAAAATATTTGCAACAGATGATATTTTAGCAGTTATATAAAACTAGGCGGTAAAAACCGCCTAGTTTTATTATTTTATCTAATGTTGCTACCGATAATAAAATATTGAATTTCTGTGCTAATTTTTTATCTCGATTTCTTTAGTTTCTAAATCACTAATATCATCGTATTCAGCACCGCAATCATTACATACTGCTTTCCACTCATAAGGAGAACTTATATTCCCGCCTTCTCCGATAGCAATATCACTTCCACCTAAGCCTTCAAACTTTTCACCGACATATTCAAATTGACCTTCGCAATGAGCCGACCAACTCAAATATAATTCTCCACCACATTTACAAATCTTTATTTTATGCCAAATTTTATAATAAACTGAACAATTTACTGAATAAAGTGTGCAATCTAATCGTTAAATATAGATTAATTTCATCTCAAACTTAACTTTTAGTCAATTTAAATAACAACTTTGTTGTTTAATGAAACTTAAAAAATAAGGGAGGGTATATCTTTATGAAAAAGAAACTTTTACTACTAACTTGTCTAGTAACTTTAGGAGCAACTGCATTCGCAGCTGATTTTGCTCCAAACAAACACTCGATGAATTTCAAAATGGGAATTACAGATGGTACTATTGATGCAGGAGATCTAGACAGCGATTTCGATGATCAAAATACTTCTGCAAATATCTCTGCCAATGTTGAATATATTGCTAGCTCTGCATCAGGTTTAGAGTACGGTGCGGGAATTGGTTTCACAAAATTCGACGCAAACGAAGAAATCATGCTAAGCGTATATACTGGTGATGTAGATTCTTATCCTATTTATGGTCTCGCTAGATACAAATTCAATACAGATTCTGAGTACAAGCCTTATGTCTTTGGAAATCTTGGTTATGCCTACATCGACGAAGAGTTCTCTGATGGAGGAGATTCTATACAAGTTGACGGAGGACTATATTACGGTGCTGGTGTTGGTATTGAATTTAACGAAAATTTCTCAACTGAATTCTATTGGAGCAGAACAGAGTTCGAACTAGAAGCTAATTACGATAGCGAAACTTATGATCTAGATGCTGACATGTTCACTCTTGCCTTTGGTTACAAAATAGATATGTAAAAGTATATTCAAAACCTTCAGCTATGCTGAGGGTTTTTTATTTTCCATCATTCCCAAATAAATTCCTGAATTTATCCACTAATTCAGAGGATTAAACCTCTCTAAGTTCCGATAAAATTTTAATTTTTACTCTTTTCAATATATTTAGAAAACTGATTTACTTTTGCATATCTCAACTTTCGATTTTTCTTTACCGCCTTTTCTTTTTCAACTTCTTCTTTATCGTCATACCACTGTATGTAAGCAATTGTATCGCTAGTTACTTTCATATTTTCACCTCAACAAATTCTGAATTTGTATGATAGTTTTTTGATTTTTTATAAAAAAGTTATATACTTCATTCGAGAGACTTATTCAGATGACTTTTCTCATTTCAAAAAAGTTTCCTTAACGTTGCTGATTACACTGATGTTAGGTTCTGATAGGTCTTCTCATTTTTTAGCCATTTATATGGCTTTTTTTATTTCTAATAAATTCATCAATTTATCGCAATAACTCTAAGCCTTAACTTGAGTTAATTTGTATAATTCTCAGAAATTTTAACTATCAATTCTACTGCCTTTTCCATGGACTGAACTGGTATATATTCAAATCTTCCATGAAAATTATGTCCACCTGCAAAGATATTCGGACAAGGAAGCCCCATATAAGAAAGTCTGGCACCGTCTGTCCCCCCTCTTATAGGCTTAACTTTGGCTTCTATCCCCAGCTCTTCCATAGACTTTCTGGCTATTTCCACCACTTCCATAACTGGCTCTATTTTTTCTCTCATATTGAAATACTGATCTTCTATCTCCAGCTTTACCCTATCTTGGCCGTACCTAGTATTCAAATAATCCACAACACGCTGAATCTCGCTTTTTTTGTCTTCGAATTTAACCCTGTCATGGTCCCTTATTATATATTCCATATAGGCCGATTCCGGTTCGCCCTTTAATTCTAGCAGGTGGTAAAACCCCTCATACTTTTCCGTGTATTCCGGTCTAGAGGTTTTAGGCAGCATAGAGTCCAGCTCCATGGCTACGCTTAAAGCATTTATCATTTTCCCCTTTGCAGATCCAGGGTGGACGTTTCTTCCGCTGATATATATCTTTGCTCCTGCGGCGTTGAAGTTTTCATATTCCAGTTCTCCTATTTCACCGCCGTCCATTGTATAGGCATACTTGGCTCCGAATTTATCCACATCAAAGAGGTTTGCGCCTCTGCCTATCTCCTCATCAGGTGTAAATCCAATCATTATATCGCCATGTTCTATATGCTGATTTTCCAAAATGTATTCCATGGCTGTAACTATTTCAGCCAATCCGGCCTTGTCATCCGCCCCTAAAAGGGTAGTCCCGTCTGTTGTTATAATATCCTGTCCCTTATACTTTAAAAGCTCGGGAAAATCCTTGGGAGAAAGTATGTATTCCCCGGCAGTGTCCAGGAGGATGTCTCCCCCATTGTAGTTGTTAACACGTTTTGGTTTTTTTACTTGACCATTCATGTCTGGTGCTGTATCCATATGCGAGATAAATCCGATTACCGGCACCTCTTTATCTGTGTTTGAAGGGAGCTTTGCCATAAGATATCCGTTGTCATCCAGAGATACATCCGAAAGCCCCAAATCCTCAAGTTCATTCTTCAAATATCTAGCAAATTCAAACTGTCCAGGTGTACTTGGACAAGTTTTCGATTTTGAATCTGATTTTGTGTCAAAACTTATATATTTTAAAAATCTCTCTTCTACTCTCAAATCCTTACCCCCATCTCTTTGATAATAACGTTTTGTATTACTTTATCTCCTTTTCCTCCACTTCTCTTCCGAGTTTTTCCGGGTAAAGATAATAAAACACAGAAGACAGGGCAAAGAATATGCTTGAAAATACTGCGGTAGTGTAAACACCTGCTTTTTCAACTCCCTGAGGCCTCTTTATCAAAGCTTCCAAGAGCCCTGTACTTCCACCGGAAACCAGTATCACCGGCAGGATAGCTATTGACACCAAGAAGGCCATTTTCAAAAAAAATCCCTGTATCCCAAAAAATATCCCCTCTATTTTTACACCGTTTTTGTCACTCATAACAGTGCTTATCTCACTTAACATTGCCGGCGGGAATATAAATGCCGCCCCTGCAACAGGTGCCCCCATCAGGGCAAAGATAATAAAGCCAGCTTTTGCCGGTATCAGCTTTCCTAGATTAAACAGGCTTAACGATAAGACAAACATAATTGCAAGGCATACAAGCATCGGCTTTCTGTACCCAAACTTTCTTGATATTCTGTTGGTCGGGTAGAAAAAGAGTGCCGAAACCCCAAACAATACTGCAGAAGCTAAAGTTATAGATCCCTTACCAAGACCCATTATATCCTCAACATAATAATTCATAGACGCCCTCAATATATTGAATCCTATAAAAAAAAACAGCAGCCCCATCAGGTAATAGATAAACGATGCGTCTTTAAACGCTATTTTGACTGCCCCTTTCAGGCTCTCTTTTGATTTTTTCCCGTGTGAAAGCTTCCTCTCAGGAACTAAAAATACCGTTATATAGGCTCCCAACGCTGAAATACTGCTTAAAAGGATTACCATGCTTCTTATCCCGTGTTCAGTATCACCGTTTGAAAAAATCTTTATCAGTATCCCGGGACTTATCATCGCCACTGCCGTATAAAACAACCTGAAAACAGACTGCCAGGTTGACAGGTTTAGCCTGTCTTCATGTGTAGAACCTATTTCTGGTATCAGAGCGTTATAAGGTGCTCCTACAACCGTATAAAATGTAAAAAATATCGCCCCGGTAATTGAAAGGTACACAAAAGTCCCCAAGTCTCCCTGCGATTTCAAAGGATAAAAAAATGCAACTGTAGACAAGGCAAGCGGAATGCTTCCAAATGCTATAAACGGTATCCTTCTACCCCATTTGGATTCATATTTATCCGACCAATGACCCACAAGAGGGTCCATAATCATGTCTACAAATCTCGAGAAAACAAGTGCCAGTGATATAAAAAGCGGCGCCATCAGTGGTCTTATCCCTGAATTTTCAGGCGGAAGATAGTAGTATAGAACCCATTGGGCAAATATTTGATCTACTATAGCATAGCTTACCCCTAGACCGTAAAAAATCTGTATTCTGGATGAAAGTTTTTTCATTAATATCCCCCTAGTCTTTTGATATAAATCTAGCCACTTGTTCTTGATAATTTTTTTTATTCTTTCCCCTGTACAGGCATACATGACTTGCATTATCCACTACCAGCATGTCCATATTTTTTTCAGTATTTTCAATTTTACTGAGTTCATTTTTAAGCATATAATACGGTGTTGTACTGTCAGTTTTTGATTGAAGTATAAATGTAGGTATCTCCTTGTTTTCGCTCAACAATATGGAAAAACGCATATTTTTAATATTGTAGTTCATCCTCATATTAAGTATCCTCAAACCTATATTTTGTAAAAATTTCGGATGTAACCTGTTTTTGGACTTATATTTGATTGTCTTTTCAACATTTGTAAGCGGACTGTCTAGTATCACTTTTCCTACTGTTATGTTATCCCCTTTCAAAATATCACGGTATTTATGTAAAAATACCTCTATTGCCATGGCTCCCATTGAAAAGCCGTAGAGTATGAACTCATTCTTGTTCTGAGTATTTTTCAGATATTTTAATGTTGAATATATATCATCTGCAAACCTACTTCCCAAAAATGTCCTGGATCCGTCTGATTTTCCGGAATTTCTCATATCAGGCATAAACACTGCATAGTCCTCATTTAATGCCTTTCTTTTTATCAGGTTTAAATATTGCAGACACGCAAGCCTGTTTGAATTTCTCCCATGAACAAAAACTATAGCTTTTCTAGAATAAATGTTCTTTGAGTTTATAAACCAAGCACTCAGTTTTAAAGCATCTTTAGAATGATAGCTGTGTTCACTGTAATTAAATCCATAATCTTCAGGATCTTTTCTGTTCCCCAGACCATATTTTTTTATTAAATTTATGTCATTGAAAACATCTTCAAAACTCAGCCTTCTACTTTTTTCCACCTTATTTAAAAAATAGACAATAAAATAAGCTGCAAGAGCTATCAATGAAAGGATTAAAACAAGTAAAAAATTAAGCATTTAGCCACTACTCCCCTTCTAGTAAAATTGGTATTTTTCTTTCTCTATACGGTTTAACTATCCCGTATATTTTAGACGATCTCAAGTCGAAATCCAGCATGGCCTTTTCCTCATCACTGAGCTTTTTTTCTATATTTTTTAGGCTTGTAAAAAGATCTATATCTCGTTCTGCCAGACGTTTTTTAATCTTTTTTAAATATTTAGAGCCATTCTTTGTGAATCCCAAAACCCTTATATAATAAATTCTTTTTCTGGCTCTTTTGGTAAACTCACCGCTTATACCCAAAAGCACATGTGTAAGCACTCTCTGCATTCTGGCATTTGTATAACGTTTCGTCATCAAATCGCTGTAAAAACCGTCAAAGTCATCGTTATCCAGAGCACATCTGTAGAGACGGTTTTCAAGACCGACTTCCATATCCTGTATCTGTGAAAGCTCCTCCATAGACCTCATTATTTCATACCTTATCAACTGGTAATACTCCCTTAAAAAGGCTATGTTTCCACTCTCATACTCATCTTTTATCAGGTCAAAACTGGACTGTGGAACCACTCCACTTACATCTGAAAGCCTTTTTTCCGCCAAAAGATGTCTTATTGATGTGGCACTGGCTATTTCACCAACTATCTCTTTGCTGTGATACCCTACAGCTTCCCTTTTAACAGCCAACGGTTTTATGCCGGATCCTATCTTTTTTATAGCCTTCATATATTCAACTGCCAGTATATCATTTGGTTTTAACATTCCTGGCTCTCCTGTTATTTCAGTTATGGTTTTGTCAAGTGCATTTGGAAAAGATATACCGTTTGCCAAATATCCTTTTAGTATATTTTGAAAGTCCACATCCTCTTCTATGTCCACTACCCTGCTCAGGCTCTCTATATTCCCTGTTTCCGACCCGAAAACAACAGAATCAACCTCAAGTGCGTCCAGTATCCCTATTCCACCCTCTGCAAAGATTTCTGCAGACTGATTGGAAAAATATACCGGCATCTCAACCACTATATCAACACCATTTTTCAAAGCCATTTCCGCCCTTTTCCACTTGTTTAAAAGAGCTGGCTCACCTCTCTGCAAAAAATTCCCGCTCATTACAGCTATTGACACATCTGCGCCGCTGAGCTTTTTCGCCCTTTCAAGGTGGAGTTTGTGGCCGTTGTGAAACGGATTGTATTCCACTATAAGTCCTACAGCTTTCATATGTTTTCCTTTCCAAACAATTTCTTTTAATTATATCATAGGTTTATTCAAAAAAAAAGAAGGCAGCGCCTTCTTCTAATTTTATAGCCGCAGTGCCACACTCTCTCTTTCACCGTCAACCTCATATTCTATATACAGATTTTTGGGAACAATATCCGGGTTTTTAATGTTTAAAACCAACCACTTATTCTCATAAAATCCCGGCATAACGTCAAATTCTCCTGCTAACAGATGGGTATCTGGAAATATTTTTCCTGTCTGTATCTCCTTTCTCTCCCTGTTGAATTCATCTATAGTCAGAGAAGCCACACCACCTAAAATCATGCCTGCTCCAACATCACTCCAATTGTTGTCACCAAACACAGCCAAAAGACCTCCTCCAAGGAACAATGAAGTGAAAAACGTTTCGCGGTTAAACTCCTTTCTCCTCTTTTCCTGCTGCATCGCATCATGCCAGCCAATAAGCTCATCACCTGAACTGATTGACACCGTATTGTCCAAATACTGGTTTTGGAAATCCAATTTTATCTCTTTAATGCTTATTTTGTTCCCTGTCCTGTTCTCAAATGTAAACCCTATAAATTTATAGTAGTCATTACTAAGTGATTTTTCAAGCCTCCCGCTTATCACCAGGCCTCCCTGGGTTAGTTTTTCTCTACTCAATGTATTAGAAGGCAGCTTCACTTGTCTTGCGTATTTCCCTTTATGTACAGTGGCACAGGAAGTCATTAACATTATCAATACCAAAGCCAAAATATTCTTGAATTTCACCTGCATCCCCTCCATATTCTAAAGAATAAAACCTACATTAGTATTCATATATTTTACAAGCTTTCCTTTTAAAATTTGCATTTTGAATTGAAATTTAGTTTAAAATATAATATAATTCAAGCTGTTAGAGTTATTTTTTTTATTTTTTAAATTTTAATATATTCGACAAAGGTCAATTAGACTTTTTACTCTTTAATATCTGGAGGTAAATCAATGTTAATCGCATTTGATATAGGTAATACACATATAGTTACAGGAGTTTTTGATATAAATGGAGAACTAATTTTAAATTTTAGGGTTTCCAGCAAAGAGAACCTCACAGAAGATGAACTGTTTTCATATCTTAAAAATATAGCCGATTTCAACAATATAGAGTTAAAAAATGTAAAAGGAGTGCTGATCTCTTCAGTGGTTCCAAACTTGATAACAATTTTCAAATATCTTTCTAAAAAATATTTTAACATAGAACCACTCATTGTAGGCCTTGACCTAAAACTGCCTTTTACCTTCTCAAAAGAGATGAATCCAAACGGTTTTGGTGCCGATAGGATCATAGGTATAACCGAAGCATTAAAGCTTTATCCTGATAAAAATATGATAATATTCGATTTCGGTACCGCCACCACATATGAAGTTTTGGAAAAAGGGGTTTACATAGGTGGAGGAATACTTCCAGGAATAAACATGACTATAAACTCACTTTTCGGAAATACAGCAAAACTGCCAAAGGTAAGTTTTGAAAAACCGGAAACTATTTTAGGAAGAAATACAGTTGAACAGATAAAAGCAGGAGTTTTCTTTGGATATGTAGGGCAAATAAAAGAGATTATAAAAGAACTAAAAAAGCATTTGGATAATCCGCTTATACTTTCTACCGGGGGATTGGGGCAGCTTGTATATAATGAAATTGATGATATAAATGAGTTTATACCCGATCTGAGCATAAGAGGTCTGTATACTCTTTATACACTTAATAAATAAAATTTTTAATTTTAAACCAATTTTTGCATGTCAGACTTTTGACCTGAATTTATTTAACATTACAAACCATTCAAAACCATATATCTACCTTTATCTAAAATAACAAACAAAGTTTGTAACAATGGTACAAGCTCAGCTTAGCAGGGATTATATCCCTGCTTTTTTTAATTGAAAATACTGAATTTTGTCGTATTATTACTCGTTATTTTTTTAACAAAACCTGCTCAGGTAAATAAATATTTGTTTCACATCCATCACTTTGTTACTTTTTTATCTTTTAATATTATATGATTGTAATGTTCTAATCTTTTGTTTTGTTTGTTTTTCAAGGCCTAGACCTGCCTCCTGATTTTAACACCTATAAATCCAAAGTTCTATTTTCACAAAATACAAAAGTTAATTTTTTATTTATCCTTCACTTTCATTGACAGGTGTTTTTTTTTAGAATATACTGATAAAAACAACAAAATGATGTTTTTTTCAACACAATTTGTTTATTTTCAGTTCATCATAAAAAGTGTGTAATTGAATTATTATAAAAGTTCAAGGGGGAATAAAAAATGGAAAAAGTGAACAAAAATTATGGTCTTGTCAAAAACTACGGCGCTGGTAAATTTTTAGATTCTGAAGCAGATAAAATCGATATCTACTCACCGCTTGATGGATCTATAATCGGTCAAACTTACTCTTCTGGCATGAAAGACCTAGATGAAATAGTGCAGAAAGCCAAAGACGCTCAGCCTAAATGGGGAGCACTTTCTATGAAAAAACGTTCTCAGGTTATGTATAAGTACCGTGAACTTTTATTAAAGCATAGAGATGAACTTGCAGAAATAAACCACATAGAAAACGGAAAAACTCTTGACGAGGCTTACGGTGGAGTTGACAAAGCAATAGAAATAGTTGAATACGCCTGCAGCATACCTTCGACTGCACCAAATAGGGTTCAAATGGTTAGTAGAGGGGTGGAGTGTAAAACTGAATATATTCCTCTTGGTGTTGTAGCATCTATAACTCCATTTAACTTCCCTATAATGGTTCCGCACTGGACTACTCCTCAAGCTTTAATGATGGGTAACGCTGTTGTTCTTAAGCCATCAGAACTTACACCAATAACCGCTTCAAAAATGGGTGAACTTTTAAAGGAAGCTGGACTTCCTGACGGTATATTTAATGTAGTTAATGGTGGTAAGGATATAGTTGAGGCTATTTGCGACCATGAAGATATAAAAGCTATTTCATTTGTAGGGTCTACACCGGTTGCAGAGATTGTTTATAAAAGAGCATCTACAAAACTTAAAAGGGTTCTTGCACTAGGCGGAGCTAAAAATCACTTGATAGTTACACCTGACGCACATACAGAGATGGCTTCAAACGACATCCTTGCAGCTGCTACAGGTATGGCAGGGCAACGTTGTATGGCAGCCTCAGTTGTAATCGCTGTTGGAGATTCCGACCATGTAGTAAAAGCTATCTGCGAGAAAGCTGAAAAGCTAATCCCTGGGGACACTATGTCAACTATCATCTCAGAAGCAGCAATTGCAAAAATCGTAGCTTACCTTGAAAAAGCTGAAAAAGCAGGTGCTAAAATTCTGGTTGACGGTAGAAAATTCAAGGCAAAATACGACAACGGAGGGTACTTCTTCGGACCTTCAGTTATAGATTACAGAGGTACAAACATTGAAATGCCGGCTGAAGAGATCTTCGGACCTACACTTGAAATCTTAGGTGCTGAAAATATCCACGAAGCATTTGAAATCCAAAACAAATCTCCTTACGGAAACGCTACATCAATTTTCACGCAAAACGGTAGATCCGCAATGGAAGCAGCTTCTATGATGGGGGCAGGTATGTGCGGAGTAAACATAGGAGTACCGGTTCCACGTGATCCATTCTCATTTGGAGGTATCAAAGGATCTAAATACGGTCACGGTGATATCACAGGGGAATCGTCTCTTGAATTCTGGTCAAACTTAAGAAAACTTACAACAAAATGGAATCCAGAAGATAAAACAGACTGGATGAGTTAATCTATCACAAAAAATAGGCTCTCTTTCATGAGAGCCTTTACATCTATTATTTAAGTACCACTCCCCTATCCAGGTACCATTTTAAATTTTGACTACCTCACTATTTAAGACGGTACTTTTTATTTTATGAGGATCTGGATTTCTCTTCATTGATTAGAGTAATTATCACAAAAATAAAGATCCTGGTTGAAATTTATAATAGAAAAAACTTCAATTGATAAATAAAAGGGGGAGACTTTTATGGTTATAGGAGTTCCAAAAGAGATAAAAAAAGATGAAAATCGTGTTGGACTTACCCCAGATGGTGTTCTACACTTAACATCACTTGGGCACAAGGTATTTGTACAGAGCAAAGCAGGTGTAAATATAGGAATTTCAGATGAAGCATATATACAAGCCGGGGCTGTTGTTGTTGATATTTTAGAGGATGTCTATAAAAATGCTGATCTTATCGTAAAAATAAAAGAACCACAGGAAAAAGAGATCCCTCTAATAGAGTCCAGGCACATCATATTCACATTTCTCCACCTTGCTGCAAACCGCAAGCTTACCTCGAATTTAATGAAATCGGGGGCAACCTGCATAGCTTACGAAACTGTGCAGTTAGAAGATGGATCCCTGCCACTTCTAATACCTATGTCTGAAATCGCAGGTAGAATGTCTGTACAGGTAGGATCAAACTTCCTACAAAAACAATTTGGCGGAAAAGGAGTTTTGCCGGGGTCTGTCCCTGGAATAAAGCGTGGAAAGATTGTTGTACTCGGTGCAGGAACAGCTGGACAGGGAGCTGTTATGTGTGGAGTTGGTATGGGTGCACAGGTATCTGTATTGGATTTAAATATACAGAAATTAAGAAACTTGGATAATATTTATAGTCCTAAGATTACAACTTTATATTCATCGATTTCGAATATAAAAAAAGAGATCAAGGATGCTGATCTCATAGTCGGAACAGTCCTTGTTCCTGGTTCAAAAACCCCTCAATTAATAAAAAAAGAGGATCTTAAATCTTTAGAACCGGGAACTGTTCTTGTTGACGTTTCTATAGATCAAGGGGGATGTTTTGAAATGTCAAAACCAACCACTCATAGTGATCCTATTTTTTGTGTAGAAGATATGGTATTTTACTGCGTTGCAAATATGCCAGGAGCCTTTCCTAGAACATCTACATATGCACTTACCAATATTACTTTAAAATACGTTGTGGAACTTGCAGAAAATGGTGTTGAAAAATCAAAACTTTCCGAGGAACTTATAAAAGGAATAAATATATACCAGAAAAAATTGGTACATCAAAAAATAGCACTTGATTTAGATCTACCATATACCCCCATAAAAATTTAAAGCAGGCTGTTGCCTGCTTTTTTTAATCTTCATTTTCTCTTACCAGAACTTCTTCTAGTCTACCTATTTTAAAATCCTCATCTATAAGAGCGTACTCCTCAGGATTGCTTATAAATATTTCGAACTCAACTTTATTTACTCCATTGGCTCCAACTGAATAATCCTTGATCACAGGACCACTTCTATTTCCTATCCTCACTTCAATCTTTTTCAGATTGTCCAAAAATATCTTAGCTGCATCATAGTCCAGATTAAGCAAATCTTCTAGTGCCCCCTCTTGAAATATCATCTCCCCTTTCTTCAATTCACCGGATCTCACACTATCAGAAAGCACCGCAAGAAATTTTATAACAAGAGGCATATACACATTAGAAATCTTATCCTCTATCAAGTCGATCATCCTTCGCGTATGCGGTCCAAAAGTGTGGTATATCTTATCCGCTTCCTCTTTCTCATCATTTAGCTCATCCACAGCATCGTATATATACTCAATTCTTTCTGCATCATATTTATCTTTCGCTATCAATGACAGTATTGTATTTATGTCTATCCCCTGCTTTTTAAATTCTTCTAATATTATCCTCTCAGTCTCAACAACGCTTGTGTAAATAGTTCCGTTTAACTTTTCAAGAGCCAAGAGAAGCTTTTTATAATACTCTTTCTCACCGTTAATACCCTTATCTACTGAAGCTATTTCATTTTCTATCCCCATTAATAATTCTGTCTCAAAATACTTTAAAAGCAGTCTGAGCTCTTTTAAGTTTAAAGAAAACTTTACTTGAACCCTTATTTTTTCCACATCACCCTCTGATGTATCATCCAATATAGCATCAAACTCTTTATTTTCATCCATAGCAATCACCTCCAAGTACCAATAAACTTATATAATGATATACCAAACTTTTTCTGAAAATCTTCTAAAAAAATAAAAAGGATGTGGAAATACCACACCCTTTAAGTTTCTATATTATGCTTCTTTTACAAGACCTGTTTTTGCCTTTCCGCTTACTTCCAGTGCAACAGCTTCAAAGTCTTCAAGTACCTCTTCGTCATCCTGCACAAATACAAGGTTCAATATGCATATAGTCAGGAAATTCGCTATAAATCCAGGAACTATCTCATAGAGAGTCGACCCAAGACCTGCATTCTTCCATATTATAAGAACTATAGTTCCGGCAATCATTCCAGCAAGAGCCGATTTCCAGGTTGTTTTTCTGGAAAAAAGAGCCATTATAACCACAGGCCCAAAAGCAGCCCCAAATCCTCCCCAAGCATAAGAAACCAGAGCAAGTACCTGAGCATTAGGCTTAAGTGCCATTAAAAGTGCTATAAGTGCAATTATAAGTACACACACTCTACCTACCCACATAAGCTCTTTTTCGCTTGCATCTCTTTTTATAAGATGCTGGTAGAAGTCTTCTGTTAACGTAGACGATGAAACCAAAAGTTGTGAGTCAATGGTTGACATTATAGCAGACAGTATGGCTGCCAGTAAAATTCCGCCTATCCAAGGATTGAAAAGCTCCCTTATCATTATGATAAATACTTTTTCTGCATCTCCAGACACCTGAGCTATATCTGTAAATAGCGGAATTGCAACTAGACCAACTGCAATAGCTCCTCCTAGTGAGATAAATACCCAAACAACTGCTATCGTCATAGACTTTGGAAGCTCTTTTATTGAGTTTATACTCATAAATCTAGAAAGGATATGTGGTTGACCAAAATATCCCATCCCCCATGCCATAGTAGATATAATGGCTACAATTGTCAAACTCTCATTTCCATTCGACAGCAGACTTGTAGATAACCCTTTAAAACTCATCGCATTTAAAATTTGTTCACTGCCACCAACTTGTTTGTAGGCTGCAAACGGAACTACCAATATTGCCATAAACATAAGTATTCCTTGAAAAAGGTCTGTCCAGCAAACTGCTAAGAAGCCTCCCAAGAAAGTATATAAAACTATTACAACTGCACCTATTATAACTGCGACACTGTAATCCATATTGAACATAGATTCAAAAAGTTTACCTGAGGCAACTAAACCAGATGTCGAGTATATAGTGAAAAATATAAGTGTTATTATTGCCGAAAGGTTTCTGAGTAGCCCTGTAGGATCCTTAAACCTTTTTTCAAAAAAAGTAGGCATTGTTAATGAACCTGTCTTTTCTGTGTACACTCTCAACCTGGGTGCAATATACTTCCAGTTAAGATAAGTTCCTACGAAAAGCCCTATTGCTATCCAAGCCTGGTTCATTCCAAATAGGTATACCGCTCCAGGAAGCCCCATTAAAAGCCAGCCGCTCATATCACTTGCTTGGGCAGACAGTGCCGTTACCCAAGATCCCATACCTCTTCCTCCCAAGAGGTAGTCCTCCAAATTGCTTGTTTTTTTATAGAAATATACTCCCACTCCCATAAGAAAAACAAGGTAAAAAACGAATGTCAATATTGTTTCTAATCCGACCATTGTCTCCTCCCTTAAACTATATTTAAATTTTGATTTTTATAAAAAAAGACAAGTACAAACTTGTCTTTTGAAGTACACAGTTTATAATAAATTTAAACTATTTTTTAAAATTTTGAAAGCAAGATTTCAAAAAAAATTAATCTATTCACACAATAAATTATAAGTTAGTATAATATAAATGATATAAATTGTCAAATAAGCGAAATGTCCCATTCATAAAACACTCAATTAATTGTGATCTAATCATTTATTTGCACAATAAATAACATCTATATATTGATATTGTTAAAAAGAATTTTGTTTTTAATTAAATCAGGACACTAGCTTGTACAAAATATTACCTGAATAAAAAAATTTTATAAACTTTCACCAAATAAAAAAACCCACAAACAAAAAGCTTGTGGGTTGATATATTGTGTTGTATAAAATTATCTTTTTGAGAATTGAGGAGATCTTCTTGCTTTTTTCTTTCCGTATTTCTTTCTCTCTACCATTCTCGAGTCTCTTGTTAAGAATCCAGCTTCTCTTAAAGCTTTTCTTAAAGACTCGTCAGAAGATAATAAAGCTCTTGCTACACCGTGTCTGATGGCTCCAGCTTGTCCAGTAGTTCCTCCACCGTCTACATTTACTTTTACTCCGAATTTATCTAAAGTTTCAGTTAAAGCTAATGGTTGTTCTACGATTTTAGAAAGAAGTTCTCTTCCTCCAAAATACTCGCTCATAGATTTTCCGTTTATCTCTATTCCGTTTCCACCTGGGATTAATCTTACTCTTGCTACAGAAGTTTTTCTTCTACCAGTTCCTATAAATTGAATCATTTCAGCCACTTTAAATTACCTCCTTATTATAATTCCGCTTTTTCTGGTTTTTGAGCTTCGTGTCCGTGTTCTGCTCCAGCATAAACTTTCAATCTTGACAGCATTTGTCTTCCTAGTCTGTTTTTAGGAAGCATTCTTTTAACTGCTAAGTAGATTGCTTCTTCTGGTTTTTTAGCTAAAATTTCTTCTAATCTTCTTTCTCTTAATCCACCTGGGAATCCACTGTGGTTGTAGTATTTTTTAGCTAAAAGTTTGTTTCCAGTAACAGCTACGTTAGCTGCATTAGTTACGATTACGAAGTCTCCTCCATCAACGTGAGGTGTGAAAGTAACTTTTTCTTTACCCATTAATTTTTTAGTGATTTCTACTGCTAATCTTCCTAAGATTTTCCCTTCAGCATCGTAGTGGTACCATTGTCTTACTACGTCTTCTTTTCTTTGCATTTTAGTGTATTTGTTCACTTTGTTATTCCTCCTTAAAAGTTATATCGTTAAATATAACGCAACGGATCCTTTTGTGGGAAAGGATTTTTTCCATAAGATATTATCATATTATTCAAATAATGTCAAGTTAATCCATTTTACAATTTAAAGTTTTTCTCAAAAAAAAGAGAGCTGAGCTCTCTGGAGTATGAAACCATATAAATCCAATCTGTAAAACTGTAGTCAAGTCTACTTTGGCAAGGGTTCTTTTAAGCCCTCTTTCGCCTTTCTTATTTCTGCCAGAAGTTCTGCCAAAGTTTCCCATTCTGACACATAATCCATGTCTAGAGGATGTTCTTTCATTTCCTTTTCGAGATTTTCAAGTTCCTCTAAATAAAGCTTCTCAAAGAAAACCAATCTGTTCATAAACATATTATCATCCCCCTCTGTATCAGCATTGTATCTGTTACACTACTATTATACCCTAATTAAACTGTTTTTCCTACAAGACTTAATAATAAAAAAAGAGCAGCTCACGCTACTCTTCCTCACTCTTTTTTTTAGGTATCGGTCTTCCAAACATTAGCTCTGCCTGTCTCTTTAAACCTGTTAAATCATATTTCTTATCCCCTATTTCCAGAGTACTGTCTCCAGGGAGTGGATTGTACCCCTCATCTATGGCTGCAGAATCATCCAGGTTTATTTGGAGCTTGTATCCTTCTTCCATTCCTGGTGCCTTAAACTCTGTTTTTACGCTTTTTATTAAACTGTCATCAGCAAGTATCTTATTTATTTCTTCAGAAGAAAATGTTCTTTTAGGTGGGTAGCTAGCAACGAAAAGATCAGTGCTGCCTACAAATTTCAATCCTTCAGGCCTTTTTTCCAGTATATCCATTGTATATTTTCCTCTTGCGTGAACGATGAATTTCTCTATTGATATGACTTTTTTCGAAGGAATCCCTGACGGTGTTGCCATCATTCCAAATTCACCCTTACTAAGAAGCTCGTCTTTGGGCCCATTTAGTCTCATTTCAAACATTGTATTTTTTTCTACACCGTTCATAGCCAATACTATTGCTATTTTTTCCAATCCTATTGGAAACAGCGGCTGCATTATCATATCAAAACTATTATTTATACTTACCCCGCTATTTGTCATTTTTGCATCGTGTGCTGCAATTGCGTACTTAATACTCATCCCCATAATTAGTTGTTCTCCCCTCTATTTAGTAATAGTAATAGTAAGGATAGCACATTTAAATTCATTTGTAAATAAAGTGGAATCCTCTTTTATGAACTAGCTTGTAATATACTCTATATCATAATCAGAAAGCGGCAACTTGGCTCTTATATCATACAGCAATAAGTCCTTTTCTCTTTCTCCTTTTAAAAACATCTTAGTTAATACCAGCACCAAAGCTAAATCCATCCCCAATAACGCCAATTTTCTATCTTGGCTTTCTACGTTGTTTCCAAGAGAAATTCCCTGCTCTTCGGCATAAGTGTCTAGATCTTTTAAAAATGATATTATATTTTCTCTCTCGTATTCATTAAAGTTTTTTTCCATATAAAAGTCTTCTATCATAGGAAGCATATTTTTCTTGTACTTGTGTATAAGTGAATTTAGCTTTTCACTGTCTACATCCCCACTTTTAGATACTTGTTTAGATACAGATCTAAAAAATGGTATCAATTCTTTTTTCACAGTATCTTCCATCTCTTTTGTTCCAAATGCATTGACTATATCAAAAATTTTGAGGTTATAATCAAACGGAGCTTCCATAAAAAGTATATACGACTTCTTTTTTACCTTAAGATTAAAAAATATTATTATCCCAACTACTATTGTGCAAAATATTATTGTGTTTAACATCTGAATCTCCCTTCTAAAATTATTATCTATTAAATTATATTACAACAGCTTCTAAAAAACAACTTTTTAATCACTTTTAGGTCAAATTTATCCCCTTACTTCCATCCATGCTTTTTAGCAGCAATATGAAAATAAACCTGCGCTTCATCCAAATTTGAAAATTTCTCCTCCAGCTGTTTTTCATACATAAATTCCAGCACTTCAGAAAATTCTTTCTTCTTTTCTAGGCCCCAGTACAGAAGGTGCCTCCCCTTTACTATGGGTTCCAGTTCGTGCCTGATCTCATCAAACAGTCTGGATATTCTTTTTATCGTTTCCAGTTCCTGTATGTTGTCCTCTCTCCCTCTTCCAAGTACATCCGCCTGGTAAACTTTCAAAAGCTGTGGAATATCCACCTTAACCGCCAACTTTCTCACTGCTACCTTGTTTACCCTGTCCTCCAAAAGCATCTTAAGCGGTTCTTCATGGTAGAGTATATACCTTGATGCATCCTGTATAAGTTTTTTATTATTGGTATAGGCTTTTATCAAGCTTGAAAATCTCTCACTGGAGGCTTCTGAATGCCCTGGAAAAACTATAAGTTTTTCCCCATTCTCTAAGACGTCTACAGGTTCTACCAGCCCCTTTCCAATATCGTGGAAAAGTATAGCTAGCATAATCGCCAAGTTTCTTTCGTCTTTTTCCAAGACATCTAGGCACATCATAGTATGTACAAACACATCTCCTTCGGGGTGGTATACTTTATCCTGCTCTATTTCTGAAAGTCTGCTCAAATCCTCTAAAATATAAGCCAGCAAGCCATTTTCCTGTAAAAATTCAAAGGCTATTGAAGGCTTTTCGCATTTTAACAGTATTTTTTCAATCTCTATGAATATTCTTTCCCCTTTTACGCTTTTTATCTTGTAAAATTTTTCTTTTAACAACATAGTCGTCTGTTCGGATACCTGAAAATCAAACCTTGCCTTAAACTGAGCCACCCTCAGCATCCGAAGCGGATCTTCTAAAAAACTTTCATCATCAGTATGCCTTATAATCCCCTTTTCTATATCATCTACCCCGCCGTTAAAGTCTAATACCTCTCCTGAAAGCGGATCATAGTATAAAGAGTTTATGCTGAGGTCCCTTCTTCTGCTGGCTTCCTCTACACTGATATTCGGGGCTATCCTGTTGTTTTTTCTGGGATATGACAGCTCGTACCCATTTATCAAATATATTTGAAAATCTTTTCCAGCCATTTTCCAATTACCGAATCTTGAAAGTACCGTTTCAAGATTTTCAGGCTCTATTCCGAATACCTCTATATCTATATCCTTGCTGGGGGTACCCATTATCATATCCCTTACGTACCCCCCTACAATATAGGCGCTGCCTCCATTTTTTTTGATTTCCTTAATAATTTCCCTGTACATATGCCCTCCAAACAAGAAAAGGAAGCCTCGGCTTCCTACTTATCTCTATTTGCTATAAAGTCCGCAAGTTGTATAAGATGTTTCCCATCATCTCCAAACTTATCTCTTATCAGGTCTTTTGCCCTTTCAGTTTTTTCGTATAAAATTTCTTTTGTCCTTTCGAGGCCAAAAAGTGACGGATAAGTTGACTTTTGCAGTTTTTCATCACTTCCAACAGCCTTGCCTATTGTTTCAAAATCCCCTTCTATATCAAGTATGTCATCTTTTATCTGAAATGCCAGCCCTATTAATTCTGAATATTCCAACAGAGCATCATAGCTTTCCTTGTCCACTTCGCTTATTATACAGGCCGCTTCAACAGGAAGCCTTAACATCATACCTGTCTTATGTGTATGTATATACTGTAAAACAGGCAGTTCTATTCTTTTATTTTCAGACTCCAGGTCGACCATCTGCCCACCGATCATACCGTTTATGCCTGCATACTCGGAAGTCAACTCTATAAGCTTAACTATTTTTTCCGCAGATATATTCTTGTTTTTCTTACTGAGTATGCTGAAAGCATGGGTCAACAAGGCATCTCCTATTAGTATTGCCTCCGCCTCACCATATTTTTTGTGTGTGGTAAGCTGTCCCCTTCTATAATCGTCGTCATCCAACGCAGGTAGATCATCGTGTACAAGCGAATAAGAGTGTATAAGCTCTATTGCCACCGCCGTGGGCATACCATGGCTCATATCCTTACCCAGGAGCTCCAAACACATCATCAAAAGTATCGGTCTGAGGCGCTTCCCGCCGTTTAACACTGAGTATCTCATCCCGTCTGCAATGATACTTGGATATTTTAATTCTGAAAGATAACTTTCTATTACTGCATCTACTACTTCTTGCCTCTCTTTCAAATACTCTTTCATGAAAAATACCCCCTATTCGAAATCTTCTAGTATTATCTCTCCGTCTTTTTCCATTACCTTTTTTATTTTCCCCTCTGCCTTTTCCAAAAGTTCACTTGATTTTTTTAAAAGCCTCATAGCCCTCTCATACTCTTTTATAGAGATGTCTAAATTCATCTCTCCACTCTCAAACCTGGCTATAATCTCATCTATCTCCTGCAGATTTTCCTCAAATGTCTTCGCTTTAGCCATACCAACTCTCCAATCTATCTGGTGAAAAACGTAATCTGCTTCCCGCCGTAATCTCTTTCATCTATCTTTTTAAATTCTCCTATTTCGTCTTCCAGATCCTCTTTGAAGTGGTGCTCTGCTACTATTATACCATCTTCAGCCAAAATCCCTTTCTTGGATATCAACTTTATCACCCTTGTGCAGAGCTCCTGTTTATATGGTGGGTCCATGAATATTATGTCAAACTTCTCCCCTTTTTTTGAAAGTATCTCTATTGCCCTGAATACATCATTTTTATAGGCTCTACATTTATCCTGAAATCCCAGATTGTTGACATTCTCTATTATTATCCTGAGTGCTTCGGCGTCGTCTTCTATCATTATAGCCTTCTTAGCCCCACGGCTCACTGCTTCAAGAGCCATATTCCCAGTCCCGCTGAAGAGATCTAAAAAACGGCTGTCCCCCACATAAGGGTTAAGGATAGAGAAGATAGCCTCTTTTATCCTTTCCATTGTGGGTCTTGTACTGTTCCCCTTTTTGCTTTTTATCTTTCTATTCTTAGCTGTCCCTGCAACTATCCTCATAAATTAACACCAACTTCCAATTTAGTATATAAACATAGAGTCGCCAAAACTGAAAAACCTATACTTTTCTTTTACGGCTCTCTCATAAGCTTCCATTACAAACTCTTTGCCTGCAAATGCCGATATCAGCATTAAAAGTGTTGATTTCGGCAGGTGAAAATTAGTTATAAGGGCGTCCATTACCTTAAACTCGTATCCTGGATATATAAATATCTCTGTATCATCTTTTCCCGGTACAACGTTCCCTCTTTCATCTGCACTCGACTCCAGGGTCCTAACAGAAGTGGTCCCCACCGCTATTACCCTTCTTCCTTCTTTTTTGGCTGTATTTATTACCTTGGCTGCCTCCGCTGGCATTTCATACTTTTCACTGTGCATCTTATGCTCCAGTATATTTTCTGTCTGAACAGGCCTGAAGGTCCCCAGCCCAACTTCCAGATAAACATCCACTACCTCTACGCCTTTTGAAGCAATTTCAGATAGAAGCTGTTCCGTAAAATGAAGTCCTGCAGTTGGAGCTGCAACAGACTCACCCTTCTGGGCGTATACAGTTTGATACCTGTTTTTGTCACTTAACTTTTCGCCTATATATGGCGGAAGTGGCATCTCACCCAGCTCATCCATTATTTCTTCGAAAACCCCTTCATATTCAAAGCTCATAATTCTGTTCCCGTCATCCTTTACCTCTTCCAGTTTGGCAACGAGTTCAGAATTTTCACCAAAATAAAGTTTTTGACCCAGCTTCAATTTTTTTGCCGGTTTCAAAAGA
Organism: uncultured Ilyobacter sp.; assembly: GCA_963668015.2. Classification (GTDB taxonomy): domain Bacteria; phylum Fusobacteriota; class Fusobacteriia; order Fusobacteriales; family Fusobacteriaceae; genus Ilyobacter_A. The sequence goes on from CAXXCR010000029.1 coordinate 46,228, forward strand.
ACCTCCCAAGTTTTCAGGTCTATCCTTTTTATCAAAAACATCTCCATAATCCCGCCTGTCTCTTTTTTACCTATAAGCCTGGCAGGTATCACCTTGGTTGAGTTCCTTACTAAAACATCCCCTTCTTGGAGATAGTCCAGAATATTATAAAATTTTTTATCCTCTATCGATTCATTTTCTCTGTTTAACACCATCATCTTGGAGTGATCCCTGGGATTTACAGGGACTTGTGCGATCAGTTCCTCCGGCAGGTGGTAATTATAATCAGAAAGTTTCATATCTATTTTTGACATATATCTACCTCTACTTTTTCCTTCCTATTACCATTCTATCTATTTGTTCGTAATCTCTAAGTATGCCTACATTCTCAAATCCGTTTTCTTCCATAAGCTCTTTTACCTTTGCAGCCTGGTTATACCCTACTTCAAATGCCAGATAAGCACCTTGTTTCAGATATCCGGGCGCCTCTTTGGATATCTTTTCATAAAAATAATACCCGTTATTTTCCGCAGTTAAAGCCAGCTTAGGTTCATGCAGTCTGACCTCTGGCATAAGCTCTCTATACTCATAATCCGGTATATACGGTGGATTTGATACAATCAGGTCAAACTCCTTGTAATTCACATTTGAAAAAACGTTTGACTTGATAAATTTTGCATTTTTAGCCCCGTTGAGGTCCTTGTTTTCCCTTGCAACTTCCAAGGCCTCATCACTTATATCTACCCCAAGAACACTGCTTTCAGGCAGCTCTTTAGCTATTGTTATAGATATTGCCCCGCTACCTGACCCTATATCCAAAATTTTGGGTTTTTCCACCTTGTATAAAAAGTTTATACACTGCTCCACCAAAAGCTCTGTTTCAGGCCTCGGTATCAGTACGGCTTCATTCACCTTGAACCTGTAGCCGAAAAACTCTTCATACCCCAACAGATACTGAAGAGGCTTTCTGGTTTTTACCCTGTTCAAAATCAAACTGCGTATCTCGGATTTTTCACCCTCACTTAAACTTCTTGAAAAATTAAGTGTAAGCATCATCCTCTTACATCCCAAAACGTGTGCAAAAATATACTCAGTTTCCATTCTGGCATTTAAAATTCCGTGTTTTTCCAGATAAGAGCAACTTTTTTCCAAGAGTATCATATTTTCTTTCTGATGATTCACTTTAGAAACTTCTTCTCCGATGTTTTTACAAGATTCTAAAACCTCTTCAAATTGAAGTTTTTTAGCCGTCATCTCTTTCAAATATCTTTTAACCACCTTTTTTTCATGATCTTCAACAGGCCGGTCAAAATTGGCGTAGAGTGCTATCCTCTCATATTGTAAAACATGCGCCAAGACTTTTTCTGCTTCAAATCTTGGTTTTGAAAAGGAGTATTTTTTCAAATACTCCTCACTAAAGTTTAATATATCTATCAATTTATCCATTATTCTCCCACACTTTGTAACTGGTCTGCCTGATCAAATGTAATAAGTGCATCGATTATATCGTCAAGCTCTCCGTCTAAAACTGCCTCCAGTCTGTGCAGAGTCAATTTTATTCTGTGATCAGTAACCCTTCCCTGCGGGTAGTTATATGTTCTTATTTTTTCTGATCTTGCACCAGTACCAACCTGAAGCCTTCTGTTGCTCTCTACCTCACTTCTTTGTTTTTCTAATTCCATCTCATATAATTTACTTGCAAGTACCTTCATAGCTTTATCCCTGTTTTTAAGCTGTGATCTCTCATCCTGGCACCCTACTACTATACCTGTAGGTAAGTGAGTTATCCTAACTGCTGAGTCGGTCATGTTTACGTGCTGACCTCCAGCTCCTCCTGCTCTGTAGGTATCTATTTTTAGATCAGACGGGTTGATCTCTACTTCTTTTAC
>CAXXCR010000030.1:0-8469 GCA_963668015.2 uncultured Ilyobacter sp.
GAAACCTTCATCATGGTTGCTTTCATATGCAGGGAAAGTAGCACGTCTTGTGCCTTCGCATCCGCAATCTCCTGCTCGAAAAATTCAACCAGAGCTGCTTTATTCAGTACCGACGCATCCAGAATTTCCTTATCCTGCAATGCCAGTGTTTCTTTCAGTACTTCGGTCACTCCCGTTTCGCTGACAAATTCGATTACGCGCTTCCGTCTCACTATCAAGCGTCAGTGACTTTTCACTACCGTAAAAATCCTTTTCTTTCATGCTGGAAACATGTGATTTGGAATCCGTAGACCATGCTCCCATGGAGTGAGGGTTTTTCTTAGCGTAATTTTTAACCGATGCAGGAGCACGGCGGTCTGAATTACCTTCACGAAGTACTGGGTTTACCGCACTACCTTTGATTTTGTCATAAGTCGCTTTTACCGCGGCCTCTTTGTCATCGGACGGTTCTTCCGGATAGTTCGGCAGTGCATACCCTTTATCCTGAAGCTCTTTTATAGCCGCTTTCAGCTGAGGAACCGATGCTGAAATATTCGGCAGCTTGATGATATTCGCATCCGGGTTCTGTGTCAGCTCTCCAAGCTCTGACAATGCATCACCGATACGTTGCTCTGAGGTCAGATATTCCGGAAAATTTGCAATAATACGACCTGCGAGTGATATGTCTCTTGTTTCTACATCAATACCTGATGAGGCGGTAAAAGACCGGATAATCGGCAACAGCGACTGAGTAGCCAAAGCCGGAGCTTCATCGGTAATAGTGTAAATTATGGTTGGTTTATTTGTAGACATGATACATCCCTATAAATCTGACAGGCTCCGTCTCTTCTTTCGGAAAAGCGAAAACCTGAGTGAATGGAACACCAAACAGCGGCCCTTTTTATCCTCGGAACTGCTCAGTAAAATGGTACTCTTAACAGAAAAAGAGTCCTTCTCTTCCCCTAAAATCCATGAGTACTTATAAAATTCATTTTGTTCAGACGCGCAAATCATAGCGTAAAATCTCGTATTGACAAAATTTTCGCGTACATTGATTCACTTTTAATCAGGACCGTTAACATGACAACTCGCCCCAGCCGCAGCCGGACAAGCCGCTCCCGCCCACAAACCAGAGCCAATTCCGGCCAGGATTCATCTCGTTTCAAAAAACGTAAAAAGCAGACCAGACCGACTATGCCTGCCGCAGAACGAAAGGTGATCATCTTCAATAAACCTTTCGATACATTAAGCCAGTTCACCGATGGTGAAGGCCGGAAAACTCTGGCGGATTATATCCCAATTAAAGATGTATACGCTGCTGGTCGGCTGGATCGCGACAGTGAAGGACTAATGATTCTCACCAACGATGGTATTTTGCAGGCAAAGCTGACCCAACCACAGTCGAAATCACCTAAGACCTACTGGGTACAGGTAGAAGGCGCTCCCGCAGAGGCCGATCTGGATAAACTGAGAAAAGGTGTCGAGTTAAAAGACGGTATGACCTTACCGGCCAAAGTGGAAATCATTCCCGAGCCTGATGTATGGGATCGTAATCCCCCGGTTCGTTTCCGGGCAGCAATACCGACCACCTGGCTGGCGATTACCATTACCGAAGGCCGCAACCGTCAGGTTCGCAGAATGACTGCCAATATCGGTTTTCCAACCCTGCGTCTCATCCGATGCTCGATGGGAGAAATCACTCTGGGAAACTTACCTCTTGGAGAATGGCGGGAGATAAAACTGTGAAGATTCTCTCAGATCTGTCCCCCCGGATATCTTTCTGATAGAATCAGCGCCCGTATTTATTTAGTGAAGTTAAACCATGACAGATAACAGCCAGAAAAAAGTCATTGTCGGCATGTCCGGCGGCGTTGATTCATCCGTTTCCGCTTACCTTCTCCAGCAACAGGGCTATCAGGTAGAAGGCTTGTTTATGAAGAACTGGGAAGAAGACGACGGAGAAGAATACTGCACCGCTGCAGAGGATCTGGCTGATGCTCAGGCTGTCTGTGACAAACTGGGTATTCACCTGCATACGATTAACTTTGCTGCAGAATACTGGGATAACGTATTTGAATACTTCCTGGCAGAGTATAAAGCCGGACGTACCCCTAACCCGGATATTCTTTGCAACAAAGAAATCAAGTTCAAGGCATTCCTGGAGTTTGCCGATGACGTTCTGGACGCGGATTATATCGCTATGGGTCATTATGTGCGTCGCACTTTCCCTGAAGGCAATGAAAAGCCACTGATGCTGCGTGGTCTCGACGTAAATAAAGATCAGAGCTATTTTTTGTATACTCTGAGCCATGAGCAGATCAGTCGCAGCCTGTTCCCGGTCGGTGAGCTGGAAAAACCGGAAGTGCGCCGCATTGCTGAAGAGCAGGGACTGGTTACCGCAAAGAAAAAAGACTCTACCGGGATCTGCTTTATTGGTGAGCGTAAATTTACCGAGTTTCTGTCACGTTACCTGCCGGCACAGCCCGGCAAGATCGAAACCCCTGAAGGTAAGGTTATCGGTGAACACCAGGGTCTGATGTATCACACTCTGGGTCAGCGCAAAGGTTTGCAGATTGGCGGTCAGAAAGGCGGTGGCGGTAACGAAGATCCGTGGTACGTTGCAGACAAGGATCTGAAGCGTAATGTGCTGATTGCCGTTCAGGGCGCCGACCACCCGCTGCTAAAATCAGAAGGTCTGATTGCATCTCAGCTGCACTGGGTGGACCGGGAAACGCTCAAAGAGCCAACACTATGTACGGTAAAAACCCGTTACCGTCAACAAGATATTCCATGTACAATCATTCCGGTTGACGATGAAAATATCAAAGTGATCTTCGACGAACCTCAGGTTGCGGTCACGCCAGGGCAATCAGCAGTATTTTACAGAGATGATGTTTGTCTGGGCGGCGGTATCATCGAAAAAAGACTATAATCCTCACACTATCAGATTAAGGAGTTTTCACACGTGGCTAATACACTTTACGACCGCACTATCGCTTTCGCCGGCATCTGTCAGGCCGTTGCTCTGGTTCAACAGGTAGCGAAAGATGGTTATTGTGATAACGCTGCGTTTGAAACCTCCATTAAAGCTATCTTAAATACCAGCCCAAGCAGCACGCTGGATGTATTCGGCAATGAAGCTAACCTTAAGACCGGACTGGAATGCCTGGTAAACGGTATCGACAGCACACCGACAGGTAGCGAGCTAACCCGTTACGTCATAAGCCTGATGGCATTGGAACGCAAACTTAAAGAAAAACCGGAAGCCATGTCCCAACTTGGCAACCGAATTCAGATGCTTGAACGTCAGACTGACCATTTTGACCTGTTTGACGATCAAATGATCAGTAATATCGCCAGTATTTATCTGGATATAATCAGCCCAATTGGCCCACGTATTCAAGTAGCCGGTACGCCTTCGGTTTTACAGCAGACCTCTAACCAGCATAAGGTTCGGGCTCTGCTTCTTTCGGGTATCCGCTGCTCCGTATTGTGGCGTCAAGTAGGTGGAAAGCGCCGCCATATCATTTGGGGTCGCAAGAAAATGCTTGAGCAAGCCAGAATACTGTTAGCCAGGCTTTAACAGACAGACAAACTTCAGGCAAATCTGGCAAGTATTTAACTAACCTCATCAAGAATCAAATCAAACCACACTATTCAGGAGAATAAACATGGAACTGTCAGCACTGACTGCTGTTTCGCCGGTAGATGGCCGTTATGGAAGTAAAACGATTGCGTTACGTAGTATTTTCAGTGAATATGGCCTCCTAAAGTACCGGACTATCGTTGAAATCCGTTGGCTACAGAAGCTTTCAGCAACTGATGCCATTGCAGAAGTACCTGCTTTCAGTGCAGAAGCCAACCAGTTTTTAGATAATCTGGCGGCTAACTTTAGCGAGCAGGATGCTGCACGCATCAAAGAGATTGAGCGTACGACCAACCATGACGTAAAAGCCGTTGAATACTTCCTGAAGGAAAAAGTTGCGGAAGTGCCAGAGCTGCACGCTGTTAATGAGTTTATTCACTTTGCCTGTACATCAGAAGATATCAACAACACTTCTCATGCGCTGATGCTGAAAGAAGCTCGTGATACCGTTATTCTTCCTGAAATTCGCAATATTATTGATGCTATCAGCAAGCTTGCTGAAGAATACCGCGATATCCCACTACTTTCCCGTACCCACGGCCAGCCAGCATCTCCATCTACAATGGGTAAAGAAATGGCAAACGTGGCTTACCGTATGGAACGTCAGTACAAGCAAATTGCCAATGTAGAGATCCTGGGTAAAATCAACGGTGCAGTAGGTAACTACAACGCTCACCTTTCTGCATACCCTGAGCTGGACTGGCATACTTTCAGTGAAGAGTTTATCACCCAGTCTCTAGGCGTAACCTGGAATCCGTACACAACCCAGATTGAGCCGCACGACTACATTGCTGAGCTATTTGATGCCGTTGCACGTTTCAATACCATTCTGATCGACTTTGACCGTGACGTATGGGGCTATATCGCCCTTGGCCACTTCAAGCAGAAGACCATTGCCGGTGAAATCGGTTCTTCAACCATGCCTCATAAGGTTAACCCTATCGACTTTGAAAACTCTGAAGGTAATCTTGGTCTGGCAAACGCGGTATTTACTCACCTGGCTCAGAAACTGCCTATCTCCCGCTGGCAGCGTGACCTGACTGACTCAACCGTTCTGCGTAACCTTGGTGTTGGCTGTGGTTATGCGATTATTGCTTACACCTCTACTCTGAAAGGGATCAGCAAGCTGGAAGTCAATCGTGAAGCACTGTTGGCAGAGCTGGATCGGAACTGGGAAGTTCTGGCAGAACCAGTTCAAACTGTTATGCGTCGCTATGGCATCGAGAAGCCTTACGAAAAACTGAAAGAACTGACACGCGGTAAACGCGTTGATGGTGAGGCTATGCGTAACTTCATCGATGGTCTTGAGCTTCCAGAAGAAGAAAAAGCCCGCCTGAAAGAGATGACTCCGGCAAACTATATCGGCCAGGCAATTGAACTGACTGATAAGCTGTAAGCGATATATTCAAGTAACCTAAAATATAAAAGCCGATTAACATCAAATAGTTAATCGGCTTTTTTGTCAGCACTGTTAATTGTCAGTTTACTTCACAATATCGCGTAGTTAAGCGCTGAAAAGACTCCGATTCGGTATCGGCCAATCTTATCTGATATTTTTTTACAATCCTCTGAAAGCGTGTCAGATACTGACAGCGATTTTTGGGCGGCAACCATTCATCCGGCCCTTTCGCTCCCTTCTGACGATTTAGTGATGCTTCCACACTAACCAGATTCGCCGGATCGTTTGCAATTTGAATCCGCTTTTTCCTCTCCCATCGGTCTGCACCATGCATCCAGGCCCATTTCAATGGCACAATATGATCAATATCGACTTTACTCGCATCATAGATATCCTTTCCTGAAAACAGCGAATGCCATTTTCCTTTCACCACCCGGCAATGATCCTCTGACTTATAACTGACAAGCCCAACAGACTGCTGAATTAGAATTTCAGCCCGCGTATTCTGGCAATCGTAGTCATTATCAGCCCAACCTTGACCAAATGCACTGCGCGAGTATGTCTGGAATGCTTTGGGTTTCAACGGCGCTTTTTTCTTTTGCTGATTTTTCGGTAATCTGCCACCCGAGTTCAAACACTCTTGTAAGCTTTTATAGGCCGTGAATTTTTTTATTCTGTTATAACTTGAAGAATATTCATCATGGCAGATGTTATTCTTACTCATCTTTACGACATCGGCTGCCTGTGCATTACACGCGACTAAAGCCATAATGACCAAATTCAATCTCATCTCACACTCCTTTTTACAGGATTGTATCCTGTATCGAATGTCAGGAGTATGGTGAGATGGATGGATCTCAGCTAAACTTTAAACTTCCGTACTAAAAAGATTCTCGAATGATTCAATTGATAAACTTGGTAAAAAAGCACTGGGTGGTGCTTACACTGCTAATCCTTACAGCCATAACCATTTTGTCTCTCTGGCCAGCCGACCAATTACACCTCGGTTCCGGAAGAGACAAAATCCAGCACTTTATTGCCTATGCTGCACTGATGCTCCCTGTAGCATTACGCAAGCCTAAGTCATGGATCGCATTAGGAACGTTCCTTGTGATCTACAGCGGCATAATTGAACTTATTCAACCCTTTGTAAATCGTTATGGAGAATGGGCAGACCTGCTGGCAAATACAGGTGGAGTCTTGTTCGGCATCATAATCGCCGCATTTCTCAACTTCATTACGAAGGTGAAAGGAAAAGCCGAAAAATGTTCTTAGATTTTACTTTGGTTTGTGGAGTTAAATGAAATCAACAAAATAACTTCTTAACAACGCACTTACTGCGTCATTTGTAGCCCTTTTGCTTCATATTTCCCACTTATCATACAGTGCATAAACCCATTTCATAGGTTAGATTTATATATAACCAATATAGATGGAGCTATGGATGAAAAGGCTTTTAATACTTCTGATTACCCTTTGCTTTTCTGTCAGCTCCTGGGCAATTGTACTCACGCAAACAACGGCAAGTTATCTGAACGTCAGGGCTAAACCTTACGGAGAAGTTTTGTTCGTACTGCCTCAGGACTCTTTCGTTGGAGTGATAGATGTACAAGGTAAATGGGCCAGAATTGTGTATTTGCCGAACAGCAACCCTGATAAAGCGAAATATGGCTGGGTAAGTAAAAGATATCTTAAACTTATCGATTCCAGTGATACTTTCAGGTTGACCGATTCTTAATCGTACGGCTTTACCACGTTCCGTACAAAAAAAAACCAGACGTTGGGGGAAACGTCTGGCTAATCGAAAGTTACTTAACCTAAAGTAAGTATGGAGCATTATTATTTAAATAGGATTTTGTTGACGCGCACTTTAACACAATGCCTCTATACGTCGAGCTTTAGTTTTTTTAATTTATTGACATTTTTTTATCCGACAAAATATCACTCTCAGACCATGAACCAACGCGTATATCCCCTACGGAATCGTCAAAAAAGCCAGGTACAATATGAGCGTAATCACTTATATTCAATACAAAAAATTGGTTCAATACAAAAATTGGTTCAATGCGGAAAATCCCGTAGTCGAAGTTGGGCAGTCTTAAAGTAGTCTTTCACGTCAACAATCGTAAGTGGTCATCCTGAGACCTATAGCCATTTATTCTGAAGCGGCTAAGTTGAGAGTATATTTTCTCAACGGAGCAAAAAGCCATGGCCAGAACATACCGGAACCGCGAGCAGTGAACCCAGATCATCGAGCAGTTCAACACCTCAGGCATGAGTGTCGCTTCCTTCTGCCAGATTCACAGATTAACCCAGCCTCTTTCTATCAATGTCGTAAACAACTGAGTGAGCAAGCTCAGCCTTCAGATGTTGACGAAGTTTTGAGTTTTCGGGAAATGAATTAATAGCCTCTTTTAAAAGATCAACTTCACTCCGCTTTCTTGTTTGGAAAAACTCATGTATTGCTTTTAGTTTGAAAATAAGGACAACAACAGCAACCAAAATAATGAAAAGTGTAAATCCCAAATAATCTTTAGACTCATATAGCTTAGTGAGCCATTCAAAGGAATTATTTATAAAATCCATCATAGACAAACAACCTGTTTATACATACAAGCTGTACAATTTACCAGTATGCACTAATACAATCAACTGGTCAGTCAATCAGTTAGGTGAATGTTATGCGTGTAATATGTCCAGCTTGTGGGAAGAAAGCTCTGATCAGAAAAACCAACCGGATTACGCGGGAAGTGGCGGATTTATACTGCTCCTGTTCTGACCCGGAATGCGGGCACACGTTTGTGGCGAACCTGAGTTTCAGCCATACGCTCAGCCCTTCGGCTAAAACCACCTCTCAACTTGCACTCGAATTGGTGAAAGCTCTGCCGCCGGAACAGCGGCAGGTACTTCGGGAACAACTGCAAATGTTATGAATCCTCTGTTTCACAGCCATTTCTATCAGACTAGAAATGGCCTTTATGTTATCTGCATCCAGCCTGCCTTTGTTATCCACTATCACCAGCCCCATCAGGTAAAGCCCGGCCTGATTTCTGGGTTCACCCACGGTACTGAGTGCAACTGAATCAATGATCAACTCTAATGATTGCTGAAGAATATCTAATGCTTTTAGTGACATAGTCATCCCTCACGAAAACACATGTACAGATACACAGCCATTTTCATGTGGTTTGTATGGAATTTCTCAGATTTTGAGACTGGTCGATTTTATATTTACTGGAACAGTGTTCTGTCCGACAATTCTTGAATTTTGCGATTCAGGTTGATTTGAAATTGCCTATGTGTGGGTGGGCTATACTAATGACAGTAGGGAACAGTCAACCGTTGCAGTTCGTGTTTATGCGCTTGTATACGGTATAAACATATTGACACATTAGGGCTTCAGACTCAGAATGAACATGTAAACAGACTCCCTAATATTTGTTTA
>CAXXCR010000031.1:0-52399 GCA_963668015.2 uncultured Ilyobacter sp.
TGTCGGATTTTATACTGTTTTGGAGGGTTTTTCGAAAAATCAGCTACAGTGGCGCTCCACTCTTCTATGTAAAACGCCTCGAATACCGGTTGTCCACCGATTGGTAGATTGATTTAACCATAGGGGGAAATCTCCATGATTTTGTTTTTGACGTCGATATCATCTATAAATTTCACTTTAACCGTTCAGCCTGATCCACTCAAATTTATCTGACATAGAAGACAGCTCTATGTTTGGATTCTTTTCCAGCTGTTTGTATACCTCTTTTTTGGTTGCTTGTGCAAAAATAGATTTTTTCCATCTCTGCGAACATAAACTGGAACGGTCTGACTTTCGGCAGGTTCTCCTCCACTGTTGCAAAGAAAAACATTTGGATTCTCACTTAAAAATTTAACTACTTCGTTCATTGTATTACCTCCATTATATTATTTATCTATTCATATACTTGGATATCCAAGTATATGTTTAAAAAAATAGAAAAACTCTATTTTTTTATTTGCTGCTCAAGTTGTCGTGAAGCTGTAGCAATATCTTCCTGAAGGTTTGCCATTCATCCTCGTCTATACCGATTTTTGAAGTTTCAAAAAGGATGTTTGATATTTTTTCAAAAGAGGGCGACAGCTCCTTCCCTTTTTCTGTAAGGTACACAAGTGTAGACCTGCTATCTTTTTCGTTTTTCTTCATGGCAACATAGCCGTGTTTTTGGAGCTTTTTAACCAGTGTGGTTACTGTAGACCTGTCCCTTTTTATGCTGTTGGCAATATCAGTCATGCTTATCTCGTTCTTATTGATGAGCACATGGATTATATTTCCGTGAGAGGACGAGATCCCCTCGATATTGTTCTTTTTCAGCTCTTTCTCTATGAGAGAGGTTGACAACTCCTTGATTTGGCTTATTAAATAAAATGTATTATCTGTTTTCATAAGATGATTATACTTGGACATCCAAGTAAAGTCAAGTTATTTTTTGTTTTTAATATAATCACTTATAAATTATAAAATGAAGGCGTGTGTTGACTTTAATAACCTTAAATTATATAATTGTTACAATTTCAGATAGTTAAAATAGTTGTAGAATAGCAAAAAGTGCTTAGTAAATACTTTTAAACGGAGGGGACTTAATGAAAAAAAAGATTTTTGGGTTGATTTTAGTAGTTACGCTACTTGTTGGTGTTACAGGTTGTGGGAAAAAGGATTATGAATATTATTCGAAAAAGGTTCCAAAGGTAGAATCGCAAGAGAAGTTGAATAAAATATTAAAAGGAGTGAAAGATAATGAAGAGTTAAGTTTAATTGAAAAGGGGAAAATTACAGGAATTATCACAAAGAGAAAAGCTGAATTAGCATTAGAAGACTAAGAAAAGGTTAGTAATTTTTATTTATAAAACTTACTAACCTTTTTTATTTGCTAAAAAATATGAAAAATTCATTATTAAAATTATCATAAAATAATTGAGAGTTACACACAATAAGCAGAATAACGGTCCCACGGTAATATGATGCGAAGAGGCACTAGAAGGACGTAGCGAACCTTAGAGTAACGTAGTGAGAGACTAGAGCTCTGCTCTTCTCGAACTTAGTTACGTCCCGTTAGGGCTTGTCGATTGAAGTGTCATATACCGCTGTGTTAGGCGACAGAATATTGTAACCCTTGATTGAAATTATAACTTTACAAAGAACTATGCTTAAGTTTAAGTAATGATACATCTTTATGATTACTTAGAAATTCCATACTAGTTAAAATTTTATTTTCAGATTCAGGAGACCAATATATCTTTAAATTTTCTCTTGCACGTGTAATTGCAGTATAAAAATATTATGAGATATACGTTCTTTCTGTCTCATTTGTTATGATTATCTTAACTGAATTAAATTCTAAACCTTGTGCCTTATGAATGAAACTGCATATGCAATTTGAAAAGGAATAATTACATCTGAAGAATCATCATCTTCGTCTGTACTTCTATATTTATTTACACTAAATCTTATTATCGAATTTCCACTTGAAGATAGTCCAATTAATTCAAACTCATATCCAAATGCATCTAAATCATTTATAACAATATCAAGTTCAATATCAAACCATATCTGGTTTTCTACTATATCTATTTTAACAATTTTACCTTTCATATTGTTATATATAAGTGGTGCAAATCTATCTGTTTCATTAAAGAGAATTGGATCTCCAATTTTATAAATATTAGTACTCCATTGAACTGGTGTGTACTAGGATTACTATTTTGTAAAAACCGATTAATATTATTAATCCCATACAAGACCATCATAGTTTAGGCACAATATAATTTGATCATTTTGAGCTTGCTCAAATATTGACTCATCAAGTTTTGTAGAGTAATTATTTTTAACCAAAGGTTCTAGTATTGCTATATCAAGATTACGCACCCTCTCCCACACTAATAATAAATTATCATTTGTACTTCTATATGGTTTTATAAGTTCAAAAAATAGATTTATTTGGAATAAATGATCTTGAATATATTAAACCAATTTCCAAAAGAAATAGATTCAATCTGAAATATATCTCCCACTAAAATAAGAAGTTTAAAGTTGGCCTTTTCTAAAACTTTTCGCATATCTGAATTACCAAGAGTACTACACCTCATCTATAAATAAAACATCACATTCAGTCTCTAAATTTCTACTAGAAAGAAAGCTTGCCACAGTTTTAAAATTACTATTTCCTACCTTTACTTTACGCCTCATATTATCTACAGCAGGATTAGTATTTGCAATATATATTTTTCCCTTATCTGCAAAAAAATTAGAAATATGACTTATTAAAGTTGATTTCCCCGTACCAGCTGATCCATAAATAAAAGCAACTTTTGACTCTGAAAACATTTGTCTCAGAGCTTTCTTTTTTTCAATACAATCAATGTTATACCCTGTTTGTTGTAACCAAGAGTCAACGGAACTAGTATATTGATTAATACCAGTATTTGATAATTCCTTAAGTTTTTTAACTATAAAAACACTGTCATCTGCATACCCTTTAATATAAATATGCCTATTAAAAATTTCAAGTCTACGATGAGTATGTTTAAAGTATAGTTTATTATTATATTCTTCTATAAGACTTTCAAGATTTTCAAAGCCTATAATATCATCAACTTTAGTAAACAATACACCTTTGGTTTCAATATTATTTCTAATATATCTGGCAAAACAATTCATAGTCGCGATTATTTACTGGAATGCACTCAAACAAATCGCAAAGTCTTGGATTGTGATTTCTTAAAGACGTATTATATGGCATTTCATCAAAAGGAATACACTCATAACTTAAGTAAAGATTTGATAATGGCTCACAAGGATTTCCCCAAAGTTGACGCTTTATAACTTTATTATTTAGTTTATAAAGTAAATAACGAATAATGTTACTACCTGATAAATCTTTTAACACAAGATCTCTACAGTAATCTAAAACATCAAAAAAATGTGTTACTTTTGCACGCTCTATTATTTTTGATTTTATAAGATGATAGTAATCTTCGGAAGATGTAATAAGCTCTGTAAGACTCATTTTTGTTATAGTTAGAAATTTCATTAGCTCTTTATATTCTTTCGTTCCGCTGGTAATTCTAGTATGGTTTCCAAAGATATCTGCAAAGTTGTCTAACTCACAAGGTCTTATAGAAACTGACCAATTATCAATTACTAAAATTCTCATTGTTTTACCAAGTATTTCAATGTTATCATTATGTATTGATAATTTGACAGCATAATTACTTGATATATCTAAATTAGTAAATGCAATAACTCTATCAAATTTACTTGCTTTATTATTTGCAAGTGTAAAAGTTATCTCATAAAATATTTGTTGATCGACAAAAAATGGTTTTTATTTTTTGAATATAATATCTATCGTTATAATATGCGTGTGTAAAGTTAGCAGTAGGTTGTAAAACCTTTTCTGATATTTTTGAATAATACTCTGCTAATTGAGTATCATTATTTAAAGGAAATTCTTCAATATTTTCTAAAACATTTAAGACTATATGTCTCTCTCAAAAATATCTTTATCTTTAACAAATACTCATAATACTTGAGCATTAGTCGTTCAGAACCACCTTCATCTATAGTATAATGTGAAACTGATTTTTGTAACAGGTTGTGGAATTTATTTAAAAATCTCAAGTTTCCAAGAGTTTGTAAATGATTTAAGGCTTCAACATTCTTATTATAATTATTTGGGTCAATATCCACTCCATTTGCGTAAACTTTTATAGCAATATATTCAACAAAGTTACGTAATTGTGCCAAAATATTTTGACTTAGTAATCCACGCTCTGATTCATCAAAGCAACTAATATTTTTGCATATATTTTTATTCGTATTTAAAATTGCTGTGTCTATTTTTGGCATTAAATACACCTCCGTGTTGTATATCATTTTCTATAATAACTTAATGTTTATAGTATTTTTGCACTTTTATTATTACAATAAAGGTACACAGTAAAATACTAACTAATTCGTTGTCGCCTAACGTTCCCGCAGTTCGCGATCGTTCCCTGCTCATTTTTCACACTCTATAACTTAATCAATTACTCTAAATCCTAGCATAACACTCAATCACCAACATGGGAATGTCGCTAACTGGCGTGTTATAGGAAGGTTTAATTTAGTATTTACTCAGCCACAACTCATTAAATTTTTGTTCATAATCTTGAGCGATTCGAGTATCAAAAATTAGCACAATATTTTCATCATGTGTTCTAGCAGAAAAAGACCAATTATATGAACCTGTTATAATTCTTTCAGAATCAAAAACACTAAATTTATTATGCATAAAATTACCACCTTGAGCTGATTCTCGTTTAGCATATTTTATTTCAATGTCATCACCTAAATGATATCTATTCTTTTTATTATTTGAATCATCTAACATCAAAACTCTAATCATTACGTTGCATTTGCTTGCTCTTTTTAACTCATTACTTATCTCTCTATCGGATATCCATGCTACTGCAATATCTATTTTATATTTTGATTTGCGAATTTCATCAATTATATGTTTTCTCAAATCATCAAATTTTACACTTACATATGTATTACTTGATTCTTTATAAATTTCTAATCTTCCTATTAACCAATTCTAAATTAGTACATAAACAATCTAAATCATTACCACTTCCGTCAAGCATGTTTTCAATATCATTATAAAATAGATTTTTAGCAAAATGCCAATTGTACGGTATAGACTCAATTATATTTTTATATGTTTTAATGATATATTCTAAATTTGATACCGTCATTTCATTTTGCTGTTTTTGAACAAATTTTTTTAGAGTTAATAATTCATTCAGACTAACATTCAAGTTCATACAACTACTCACTTCTAAATTTAACTTTCCTATAACTCATTTATAGACGCATAAAAACTTCGCCTATACTTCCAACTTTAGGGTTATAAACGCCATTATTGTTTCGTATTACAAATCCTAAAATTTTTATATTGTTTTTCATCTTAATATCTGCATATTTAGTTTAAAGCATTACCATTACTTTTTTTCATTTAATCACTGTTTATCTAAGTTTATAACCAAAACTCCAAACTTTCAAGAAAAATATATAAATTAATTTAATGATTAAAAGAATACAGCCAAAATGGTTGTCGCTTAAATTTTTTTATTTTTTGTAAATCATTTCTACAGCACTTTAAAATTTATAGGAAAATTGCGGTTGTACGGATAAGAGTATATTGTGCTTAAGTTTATGGAGCTGTGTAAATTTTTAATTAAACAGGGAGATTTAAACTATGGAGAAATCAGGCAGATACATTAAAAATACAAGAATAAACTATAACTCTTCTCCGTCGTATGTTGAGCTGTACAAAAGCGGGGACTTAAAAAAAATAGGTGAAGAACTTTGGGAAAATATGAAAAGCTGTACACTTTGCCCCAGGGACTGCAAGGTAGACAGGCTTTCGGGAGAAAGAGGGGTATGCGGTGCTGATTCCTCCCTTGTGGTGGCTGCGTTTCACCCTCATTTCGGTGAGGAAAAAACCCCTCGTGGGGACGAATGGCTCAGGCACAATATTTTTCACCCACTGCGGCTTAAGGTGCGTATTCTGCATAAACTGTGAAATAAGCCAAGGGGGGGTGGGGAGCTTGGTCAGCATAGAGGAGCTGGCTGAAATGATGTTGAGATTGCAGAAAAAAGGCTGCCACAACATAAATCTGGTCACACCTACCCACTATTCGCCGCATATTGTACTGGCTATCAGCATAGCCGCAGAGAGGGGCTTGAGGCTACCAATTGTGTATAACACCTGTGGATGGGAGCATGTAAATATCATAGAAAAATTGGAAGGCGTGGTGGATATATACCTTGCCGATTTCAAATATTTTGAAGGCGGGATGTCGTCTAAATATTCCCTGGGAGCCTCAAGTTACCCTGCGCTGACTAAAAAAGCCATTTTGGAGATGCAGCACCAAGTGGGTACAGCAAAACCAGGGAGTGACGGCCTCATTACAAAAGGCCTTATGATACGCCACCTGGTAATGCCGGGCGGGGTAAGCGGTTCGAAAAAAGTTGTAGAGTGGGTCGCTGAAAATTTGCCAAAGATACATACCTCAACATAATGTCTCAGTACCGGCCTGTGTGCAGGGCAAACAGATACCCTGAAATATCGAGGTCTATAACTAAGAAAGAGTACTCTGAAGTGGTGGACTATGCCGTTGAGTTAGGCCTTACAAATCTTAACATTCAAGGATATTAAATATTGAATTTATTTTAAGTCATTTTTTGGACACAGAGTAAATAAATCAATTATGTAGTTAATAATGAATAGAGAATAGTTAAAATATCTATTCACTGTTCTCTGTAATCTGTTAACTGAGCTGAGATTTTCTCTGTGAAACTCAATCTTTTCTTCTGTGCAACTCTGTGGACAAGGTTTTGATTTTCTATTTGTGTCTATTCGTGCGATTCGTGACCAAAAAAGGTTTTTAAATAAAATCAGCAATCTATATATAGGTGTCTGGATAAAACGGGGGATATCATATCGATTTGTATAAAGGAGATTAACTTGAACGATAATGACTGTGTTGATTTTTTGCAGTGGGCCCTTCCAAAATTAAATATGAGGTGGAAGGGCTTCCGAAAGGTGAGGAAGAGGGTCTGCAGGCGGGTTCAAAAAAGGATGGACGAGCTGGGGATAGGGGATATCCAAGGCTACAAAAATTACCTTGATGGGAATGAGAAAGAGTGGGATTTTTTAGATACCTGCTGCAGGATAAGCATATCAAGGTTTTATAGGGATAGAGGGCTTTATGATACGATCTCCAATAAACTTGTCCCCATTATATCGGATAAAGCTTCTGAAAACAGTTGGGACAAAATCAAGGTGTGGAGCGTGGGCTGTGCTTCCGGGGAGGAGCCGTATACGGTAAAAATCATATGGGAAGATGCTTTGCAAGAAAACAAAGTGAATCTGGGTATAGAGATAACCGCTACCGACATAAACAGGGTAGTCTTAGACAGAGCATCTGACGGCGAGTACTCCAGGTCAAGTTTTTGGGAGCTCCCGGAAAAATTTTTCAAAAAGTATTTTTATGAAGAGGGGGAACTCTACAGAATAAAGGAAGGCTTAAAAGAGGGGATAAACTTTTTGGAGCAGGATGTGAGAAAAGAGGCGCCCCGCGGAAAGTTTCATGTTATCCTGTGCAGAAATCTTGTTTTTACGTATTTTGACAAACGGCTCCAGATGGAAATACTGGCAGAGCTGAAAAAGCATCTGGTCAAGGGGGGCTTTCTTATAATTGGCTGTCATGAAGAGCTTCCTGACAGGGATTTTGACTTAAAAAAAGTAGAAGCGAGCAAAATGATCTACTGCAAGGTCACCTAAAAAATGCTAGGCCAAATTAATATTTAGCCTAGCATTTTTTTCTCTCTTTTTTCATAATTATATTAGTTTGTTTAATCTTTTATTCTAAATCTTTTGTCACGTATATCATAAAGTGTAAAGTCTATTTTTCTAAGTAAAGCTTTATCATGGGTTACTAATATTACAGCTCCTGAATATTCCGAAAGCATTTCTGCAATTGTATTTCTCGAGTAATCATCCATATAAGTTGAAGGTTCATCTATTATTAATAAATGTGTTTCAGCTAGGATATGAGCAAAAATCTCCAACCTTTTCTTTTCTCCGCCAGATAACATGAAGATTCTTTTGTCTCTAAATTCTGGTTCATGATTATAAAGTGAATCAATAGCAGCTTCTATAAAGTCATCTGACAATCCAGTTTTCTCTTTTAAATAGTCTTTTATTGATATCTTTTCATTTTCTAAAACTGTTTCTTGTTCTATAAAAGATATTTTAGCTTTTTTATTTATTTGAACTTCTCCACTTGTAGGTTCCTCTTGTCCTGCTAAGATTCTCAATAAAGTTGATTTCCCGGCACCGTTTTCCCCGACAATACAAATCTTACTGTCTCTTAGGACTTCTAGATTTGCATCTTTATACAAAAGTTTGTCTGAAAACTCTTTTGATACAGCAGATATATTAACAATTTCCTCTCCGATATCTCTATTTAATGTAAAGAAATCTTTCGGTGCAGCAGTATACTCATATTTATACTCTGGAGAAAATTCTATTTTTTGCTTCTCTAATTTATCAAGTTCTCTTTCCATTCTTCTAAGAATTACAGCATGTGCATGTTTATTGTGCACTTTTTCTAAAAGCCTCATCTTCCTTTGAATATTTACCCCGGTTTCTTCTATAACTAAATCTGTTTTTAAGTTATGTTTTTTTTCTTCTGCCAGTTTTACCTTTTTCTCTTTTAAGAAATTACTATAATTACACTCGTATGAAGTAATAGTTTTGTTATCGATATCAAAAACCTTGTTAGCAAAAGCTCTTGTGAAATCTACATTGTGAGATATTACTATAAAGGCTTTTGGGCTCTTTAAAATATAATTTAAAAGCCAGGCTGTTTTTTTCTTGTCAAAGTATGACAGAGGCTCATCCAATATTATTAAATCGGAATCACTAAATAAAGTTATTGCCAATCTTATATATTGTTTTTCTCCCCCGCTTAACTCTCTGAACTTTTTTCCCAGTTTATCTCCTATTTCAAACACTTCGATAAATTCAGATTTAATATGCAGGTATGAGTACGCCCCCAAGCTTTCAAATCTATCTGATATTTCAGAGTACTTCTCTAATAAAGCTTCGTTTTCTTCATCATTATCTGTAAACTGAGTAGAGACAAGTTCTAGCTCCTTTTGTGTTGCAATCACTTTTTCAAAAGGAATATTTAATAAATCTTCTACTTTCATATCTAAATCTATTTTTCCAAATTGATCAAAACATGAAATAGATGCCTCTTCGTTTATTATAACTTTTCCAGAATCTGGGTATTCTTCCTCTGTTATCAATTTGATAAACGTTGATTTTCCTGTACCATTGTGTCCCGTTAAGGCTATTTTATCTTCAGAATTTATTTCTAAATCTACATTTTTATATAATTTCTGAGTGAAAAATGATTTTGAAACATTTTGAAATTCAATAATATTCATAATTTGTTCTCCTGTTTTTCGTAATTAAAAAGATATTATACCATAAAAGTTCTTTTTAATTTGAAATTTTTACTTTATTATCAAATGAAGAGCCCCATTTAAAATAAAAAATCGAATCCCGTATGCGGAATTCGACCTGATTTTTTTATTGATTTTTACTTTTTCAGCTTTACTAGTTCCTATGTAGAACTTAAAATCTCTTTTTCAATTTTACCGTCTCCATCATTTTCCGTTAGTATTAGATTTTTAAAAATCTTTTTTCTTGCAATGCAGACTTGCCTCTTATGAAGCTATATATCCCTTTACTGAAGATAGACTAAATAATTATAAATAAAAAAGAAGGGTATTAAACCCTTCTGGAATAATCAATAATAGTTATATTAAATGGTGGAGCTAACCGGGATCGAACCGGTGACCTCTACGCTGCCAGCGTAGCGCTCTCCCAGCTGAGCTATAGCCCCAGCTATAAATAAAAATGGTGGTGAGGGAAGGATTCGAACCTTCGAAGGCGGAGCCGGCAGATTTACAGTCTGCTCCCTTTGGCCACTCGGGAACCTCACCAATTTTATTTGGTAGCCCGTAGGAGAATCGAACTCCTGTTGCATGGATGAAAACCATGAGTCCTAACCACTAGACGAACGGGCCGTTTGTATGGTGCCGCTTACCGGAGTCGAACCAGTCACCTGCTGATTACAAGTCAGCTGCTCTACCAGATGAGCTAAAGCGGCATATTTTGGCGGGAGTGACGAGATTCGAACTCGCGACATCTTGCGTGACAGGCAAGCACTCTAACCAACTGAGCTACACCCCCAAAATTTGTATGGTGGTCGCAACAGGACTTGAACCTGTGACCCCCTGCTTGTAAGGCAGGTGCTCTCCCAACTGAGCTATGCGACCTGCTAAAACAAGTTGCTCTCTTTCGATGGCAACAGAAATTATAATATCATAAGTGGTTTTTTTTGTCAACGTTTTTTTTTGTTATTTTGGAAATTTTTTCCCTGTACTATATTTCTGGATTTCAATTCCATATTTATTCTGTTCAAAACCTTCCTTTTTTGCAGGCTCCAAAGCGGTGCCACCAGGGTATCCCTGCTTCCGTCTCCGGTAAGCCTGTGTATAACTATCTCTGGGTTCAGGTGGGATATGAGCGTCACAATTATATCTATATACTCCTCCATATCCAGGATATGAAAACTGTTTTCCAGATAGTACCGGCATAGGGCGGTGTCTTTTATTATGTGCAGGAGGTGCAGTTTAGCCCCCCAAACCCCAATACTCGAGATATGCTCCACACTTTTTAGCATATCTTCTACACCTTCGCCGGGAAGCCCTATTATGAGGTGGGCTACAACTTTTATTCCCCTTGAGTTCAGCTTGCCTACGGCTTCATCAAAAGTCTTTAGTGGGTATCCCCTGTTTATAAATTCAGCACTTTTTTCATGCACTGTCTGTAGACCGAGCTCCACCCAGAGAAAAGTTTTTTTATTCAGTTCGTCCAAAAGATCCAGCACCTCAGGGCCAAGACAGTCGGGTCTTGTGGCTATCGCCAGGCCGACAATTTTTTCGTGGGAGAGGGCTTCTGTAAAAATCTTTCTCAAATATTTGGTTTCTCCGTAGGTGTTGGTGAAGTTTTGGAAATAAGCTATGTATTTGCCGTCCGGGAACTTGTTCTTCAAAAGTTCTATCTGCTCCTCTATCTGATGGGATATACTTTTTCCCCTTGTCCCGGCAAAATCGCCGCTGCCTGTTTCGTTGCAAAAGATGCAACCCTTATCGTCTATTGTCCCGTCCCTGTTCGGGCAGGTGAAACCTCCGTCCAAAGATACCTTAAAGATCTTTTCTCCGAATTCTTTTTTTAATTGGTAGTCGAGGTTGTTAAATCTTTTTTCTCCCCACATAAAACTTCTCCTTAAAAATATTTAAATTATTAAATTTCTTAAAAGTACATAAAAACTTTTTTTGCCACGAATAGAAGATCACAAACTTGGCCACAGAGTGATACAGAGTAAATAAATCAGTTAATAATGAATAGAGAATATCTAAAATATCTATTCACTCTTCTCTGCAATCTATAAACTCAGATGAGATTTTCTCTGTGCAGCTCTTGCTTCAAATCTCTGTGAGAGTCTGTGGCCCAAAAAATGCATCGTATTTACGATCTAAAGCCGAATTAATATAAAAAATAAAAGGCGTATATCCGCCTTTTATTGTTTCGACTCTTCTGATTTTTCTGTTTCTTTTGATTCGTCCGACTCTTTAGGAGTAGACATTTCTATCATATTGATTATTGTGTTGAAAAATCCTGTAGCCCTGTTCATAGAACTTCTGTAGAACATATCCTTTTCGTCGATTTCCAATTCCAAAAAGTTTATTGTGTGTACCGGGAATTTGGAATCATCTACAACTACCCTAAGGTCTATAGTTGATTGTTTTTTCCCTTTGTGCTCTGGTATTCTCTCAGTGAAAAATTCAGGCATCACTTCTTTGGTGGCTTGTAAAAGTGCTTTTCCCTCTTCATCATTTCTGGAAGCTGAGTTTACCATTACACCGTTTTGGTAAGCCTGCACTTCTAAAATATCCTTGTATGAATACGATCTTCCGATTGTTTTGTATTGGTCGTTTTCAACTGTTACAAAGGCGATTTTATCTTTTCCTATTAAGATTCCTTCTTTATTTTTTACCAGGTGCTTTTTTTTCACTTCGAAATCCAAGAAACTGGATTTAAGTTTAATCTCTTTTTCCTCGTTTTGCGATTGTTTTAAGAAAAGAGGGATTAAAACTATAAGTGAAACTACTAGTAAGATCAGAAACATTGTTACCTCCCTAAGATTGTTTTGTAAATTATATAATATATTTATGATTTATACAAGGCCGGATATCCCTTTTTTAAATAAATTTGGGCAAATATTGTACAGAGAGTGACTTTAAAGGATGAATCATTTAAAAATAAAAAGCGGTAAAGAGCTGCTGTCACAAGAACAGAGCCCTTTACCACATTTAAGTTTATTATTCTTTGATCTCTTTTGTTACCTGTTTTATAAGGTCGTATTTAAGTTCTATAAGCTGGTCCGACAAGTCCACCTTGTATTTGTGCGGGTTATACAGTCTCTGCCTTTCTTTGGCTACTTTGGAAAGGTTTTCAATATAGAAATCCCTGGAAGCCTGGACATCCATAAGTTTCTCATAAGGTTCAGCTATTATCTGTCCGTTTTCAACATATTTGTTGGTAAGCTTTCTAAAGCTGTACTCCCCTTTTTCAAAAGTAGTTGTTTTAAACTCATATTTTTCATCCCTAACTGTAACTGTATCTAGGTTCTCCAGTTTTTCAGCATTTTCATCGGAATCCATTATGGCTATAAGGTCTGCCTCTGCAATGCCGTTTTTGTAAATCCTGTAAACCCTTTTAAAACCAGGGTTTGATATTTTGATCACGTCTTCCGACAGCTTCATAACAGGCTGCTTGTCAACTTCTACTACTTTGTACACGCCGCCGAAACAAGGGTTTGATTTGCTGACTGCTATGGCATCTCCTACACCGAAATAGTCGCACGAAGCCCCCTGATCTTTAAGAGACAGGATAAGCTCCTCATTCAGTGAGCTGGAAACAATTATAATAGCCTTTTTCATCCCGGCTTCGTCAAAAGCCTCCCTACACTTTTTAGAAAGGTAAGCCAGGTCGCCTGAGTCTATTCTCACCCCGTAAATACCTTCGTATGAGTCATCTATACCATTGTCCTTAAATGCCTGAATAGCATTTTTAATACCTATTTTAAGAGTGTTGTAAGTGTCTATCAAAAGTATAAGTGCGTTGCTTTTTCTGGTTCTTCTATGTTTTATAAAAGTGTCAAAAGCCTTTTTCTCAGCGGCTCTTCCCACACCGAAAGTCTGCACAAACGAGTGTGCCATTGTCCCCATGCTTGGGATCTCAAAAATATACTCTGTAACAAGGTTTGAATGACTTGCACATCCGCCTATATATGCGGCTTTATTTCCCAAAACAGAGCTGTCGAAGGCGTGAGCCCTTCTGCTTCCGAAAGCCGAAACCGGGATCGGATGAGCTGCCCTTGTAACCCTGGAAGCCTTTGTTGCCACAGCTAGCTGGTGGTTCATTATATTCAGTATAGGGGTCTCCAAAATTTTAGCTTGAATAAGCGGAGCTTTTATTGTAATAATAGGCTCATTTGGGTATACGATCTCACCGTCACGCATTGCGTAGATATCGCCCTCAAATTTCATATTTACAAGATAATCCAAAAGTTCTTTTTCCTGTATTACCTTTGAAAAATATTTATATTTTTCTTCCTTGGAAGTTGAATTTAATATTTCTATCAGTTGAATTACTTCTTGTACACCACATACGACTCCGAAACCGCCGTCCTCTGTTTTTCTGAAAAACATATCATAAATAGCTATGTGGTCTTGCATATCTTCAGATAAAAATACATCACTTTCTGTATACATATATCTGTCAGAGTTTAGCACCCTGGCAAATTCAGTCAACATGTAGCTTTTTTCCATTGCTCTCTCCTTTTTTGCAACTAAATGATCTATGATTAAACATTATAGCATTAAAATTTTGTATTTACAACGTTTGTTAATAATTTCGTTAATATTCTCTGAATCTGAAATATTAAAGGTTCTTTTTGCTAAGTAAGGCTTGTAAATTATCTTAAATTATTATAGAATTTAAAGAAAATTTGGAGGTTAATGGATGAGAGCGGTATTACAGAGGGTAAGGCATGCTAGTGTAACTGTGGACGGGGAGGTCATAGGCAAGATTACTGGAGGTTTGCTGGTGCTTTTGGGTATAAAGACAAGCGATACGGAAAAAGAGCTTGACTGGATGGTGAAAAAAGTAGCTGGGTTAAGAATTTTTACTGATGAAAATGATAAAATGAACAAAAGTGTGCAAGATGTCGGCGGTGAAATGCTGGTTGTATCTCAATTCACCCTCTACGGTGACTGTGTGAAGGGGCGCCGTCCCGGATTTTCAGATGCTGCGAGACCAGATCTGGCTGTACCTCTTTACGAAAAATTTGTTGAAAAGACTAAAGAAATGGGGATCAATGTGGAGACAGGTGAATTTGGAGCTGATATGAAAGTCGAGCTTTTAAATGACGGACCGGTTACACTTGTAGTGGACAGCCCTGAAAATATAAGATAAAAGGCAGC
The DNA here is from genome assembly GCA_963668015.2 of uncultured Ilyobacter sp. GTDB lineage: Bacteria > Fusobacteriota > Fusobacteriia > Fusobacteriales > Fusobacteriaceae > Ilyobacter_A. The sequence continues at coordinate 14,716 of CAXXCR010000031.1, forward strand.
ACCAGAGGTGCTGCCTTTTAATTAAAGGAGGTTGTCAAAAAAGACGTTTTTTTTCTTTTAAAAAGTATAAAAGAGCCACAAGAACAGGGAAAATGATGGCCCCCAGTATCCACAATACCTTTGCTTTGGTTGAGAGACCCTTGTTTACAACAATACAGTCGTATAAAACCCATATAGTGCAAGTCAAAGCTATAATTATCCATATTTTCATAAAAACACCCCCAAAGCTCTTTCTTTTAAAATACAAAATTTTAAGATATTTCCTTTAAAGTTTTTCCAGTTTATTAGTAGTTAGTACTTTTTAACCAATCTGTTATTTCTTGCAGTACAAGTTTATTATTTCCTATTTGACAATGCTCTTGTCCGCATTTTTCTTTTGTAAATAATCCTTTTCTCAAGGATTTAACCTTTGGTGAATTATTAGCTAACGGTCTACGAAGATGCGACGTTTAGCATACTAAGGCCAAGGCAAAGCCGCAGCGTATATTTGCTGTTAGACCCAGAGCTGATTTTACTACTGTTTCACTCAGTCATTGCTTTTTCAAGTTTTGTAGAAAAAACCAATATCCATTCCAACATTTTAGGGATCTTGTTTTTTCTACTACTTATAGCCGTCTCAATTAACAGTGGAATTATTGGGGATAATAAAATCAATAGAACCCAGAATGGCAATATTTCTCGTATAATTATACCTTGAATAATTATAACATCAACAAACATGCCAACAATTCCTCCAAATAGTAATCCAGGATTATACTTTTTTAATTTGATTGTTAATACAATATGCTGAATTCCATTCAATATTGTAAAATCAATAAGCAGCATCATTAGTGCAGTACTAGTGGTAAGGTTAGGGATAAAATAGCATAATATTGTCCAGAAGAATCCGAATATACTTAGAAAAAACAACCAAAGTCGACAACTGAGATTTGTTTCACCCGATATTTTATTTGAATAATTTTCCAAATGAAAATTGTAGATATTCCATTCTTCCATCTCATGTATGAATAAAATGATTGGAACTAAAAAGAATATGTATTTAATATTAACAGTCTCAAAAAACATCTGATTTCATTCCTCCTTAATAAATAATATGAAAATTAGTATTGTATCTAACCCCTTGTTATTTGAGGTTTTACCCTGCTGATCACCTTCATAAACTACTAATGTATATCCTTTCTCATAAAGATGGAAAAAAGTAATGAAAATTCTTCAAGTAAAGGATCATATCCTCCTGTAACAGCTATTTTTTAAGCTATTGGCAGCCAAGCGTTAAACAATTCGTCTAATGTTCTGACATTCTTTATAGCTGATACTACCTTATCATAATTACAAGTTAAATCTCCACTGTTTACTGCATATTCAATCTGAAAATCGAGTTATTTAATTGGATTAATTTTTTCATAAGCCATAGTTCTACCTTCATTAAAAATTTTTATTATACTTCTTGATATAAAATTATGGATATGATACAATTTTCGATATGATACAAATGTATCACGTCTTTGTTTTTCTGTCAATACTTCAACCTGAGTCATTTTATCAGTATTTGTATCATTTACCAGAGGAGGAGAATAAATTAAATGGATAAAAGATTAGAAGCAAATATAAGAGTTAAGAAAAATATTACTGATGCATTATTCTCTCTGATGAAAGAAAAAAAGCTTCAAGATATTACAGTAAGTGAAATAGTAAAAAAAGCAGGTGTTGCACGGGCATCTTATTATAGAAATTTTGATTCCAAAGAATCTATTTTATATGATTTTGGATATAAACTACATAATGAATATATTAGTAACATCCGTTTTGATCTAAATAAGTCATTAACTTACTCAAGTATTTTATATACATTCAAATACTATTTTAAATATAAAGATTTCATTTTAGAACTATGCCGCAATGACCTTTCTCATATGTATCTTGAAATGTTAAATGAGTTTGTGGAAGATGCTGCAGGAGATATGCCCGCAAATTCGATAGAAAGGTACAAAATATATTGCTATACCGGTGCCGTATTTAATATGTCAATAAAATGGATAGAAGGAGGAACAAAAGAAACTCCTGAAGAGATGGCTGAAGAAATGGCGAAGGCTTTTTTAGAGTTTATTAAATAATATCATTTCTTAAATTTTCTAAAATTTTCTTCTTGGTTAACACTAAAATATTGAATTTATTAGAACCTTATTTTTTTTCTTTGGACAAACAAAGAAAGTATAACAAATCAGTAATTTATTGCATAAATTTGAGTAGTAATTGAGTTAAATAATTGAATTTTTTAAATTGTCTAAGATTTTTTTAATATAATGTTATATAATAATGGTATATAGGAAAACTTGAAAAAGGAGGAATTGTTATGAAAAAGTTGGCAGTATTTATGGCTCTTCTAGTATTTTTGGGATGCTCGTCAAATGAGATGAAAGAGGAATTGGAAATAGCGAAAGCTGACCTTCAACAAGAGACTTTGGAACATCAAAAAACAAAAGAACAGCTGGAATTAATTAAAGGTGAATTGAATGAAAAAATGGGAGAGTTGGCAAGATTGGAAGATGAGTTAAAGGTTGCCGAAGTAGGGCTTCAAGTAGCTGAGAAAAAAGTGGATATTGTGGAAAAACAAAAAGAGATAGTTGAAGTTCAAATAGACAAGTTGAATAAATTGACTGATACACTTGAAGGTGTAAGAGACGGGGTAGACGTAGCCATAGATGATGTAGAAGATATTAAAAAGAAATAAGCAAACAAAAACAAGCCGAGTATATTCGGCTTGTTTTTATTTGCTTATCCAGTTACGTATATCTTCCATTGTCTGTTTAATAATTTCATTTATTTCCAAACGGTTTGGATCTATTTTTTTGAAAAATTTTATACTAATCTTTTTAGGCTTCGGTATTTTGGTGCCAAAAGGAAAGGCTGAGTAGGATCCTTTTATCGCAAAGGGAACCACCGGCACATTCAGCTCTTTGCTCAGCATGGCAAATGTTTTTTTAAACTCGTTGAGCTTGCCGTCTCTGGTCCTCATACCTTCCGGGAATATAACCACGTTTTTACCGTCACTTAAAATTTTTGCGGTTTTCTGAAGGGACTCGGTAAGGTTTTTATTTATATCAACAGTGAGTATGTTGGCGTTTTTGCTCAGATGTTTCAAAATGCCTTTTTCAAAATGTTTTATCTTCGCCAGGTAAAATGTATTGGATCCGGTGCTAAAAGTCAGGGCGTTATTCACCATAAGGCCGTCTAAAAAGCTTTGGTGATTTCCTGCGAAGATACATGGGGATTTTGGAATATTCTCTAAACCGGATTTTTCAAACCTGAAATACAGCTTGAATGCCGGCACTGAAAATAATTTTATCAGACTCAAAAATATAGCTGATTTTGGGAACTCCGTTTCAGATTTTAATTTGAGTATGGATTTCCAATTTGTATTGGAGGCTTTTGCTTTTGTTTTATTTTTATTTATAAACTCGGCTAGGGCACCCACGGTTGGGTTTTCCGAAAATATTTTTTCATCTATCCTAATGCCGAAGTTCTCTTCTATAAATGAAAACAGTTCCACTATGTCCAGAGAATCCAGTCCCACATCGAGCTCCAAATGATGATCCGGAAGTACATCCCCTTTTCTTTTTTTGAGAAATTTTTTCAAGGCTTTGTACTCAGTATATCCGGGTTCCTCTGTCTTGTGGTGGGTGTTTTCAAATTCTTTTAGAAGGTCTTTGAGTTTGAAACGCTTCAATTTACCAATTCTTGTTTTTGGTAGTTCAGTTTTCACAAGTTTTATACTCAGTATTTTTTTATAACTTGGGGCTTTAGCATTGTACTTGTCGATTACCTTTAATTTTATGGTTTCCATTATATTGTTTATGCCGAGTTCTTTTATTTTTTTGAAATTTGGATATATTATGGCGGTCAATATATTGTTATGCTCGATTATACCCATTTCTTCAATAAGCTCGGTACTGGACATTATCTCCAGCTCAAGGTCAATTGGGTTTATGTTTTTACCGCTCGGAAGTACAATCATCTCCTTTTTCCTACCAGTTATGAATAGATAGCCGTTTTTCATCTCGCCCAGGTCGCCTGTATGAAGCCAGCCGTCTTCGCCGATTATCTCGTTTGTGGCTTCCGGATTTTCAAAGTACCCCTTCATAATATTAGGGCCCTTTACCAGGATCTCGCCGTCATCAGCGATTTTTACTTCACATCCCTTTAGTACCTTACCGGCAGATCCGGGGACTATTTTTTTTGGCGGAGTAAAGCTTATCATTGGTGCGCATTCGGTCATGCCGTATCCTTCTATCAAGTCAAATCCCATTATCTGAAATCCCCTGACTATATTGGGGTCTATTTTGGCGCCGCCCGAGATAAATAGTTTGATGTTGCCTCCAAAGGCCTTGTGTATTTTTTTGAAAGCAAGCTTTCTAAAACCTTTTCTGGGAACTTTTTTTGCAATTGAATAGATAAATTTTGCCAGACGGCTGTCGTCTATTTTTTCCATTACACCCTTGAAAAGGATATTGTAAAATTTGGGCACTGCAACTAGCATAGACACACTGTTTTCCTGCAGGGCTTTTTTTATGGAGACGAGGGAAAGTTCTTTTAGTATGACTACAGTTGCTCCCACATGAAGGGGCATTATAGCAGCTCCTATAAGGGGAAATATATGATGTAGTGGGAGTATGTCCAAAACTATATCGTTTTTAGTGAAGATATTGTAGTCTTTCAAACCGCTGAAGTTTGACTCTAAATTTTTGTAAGTCAGTACCACCCCTTTTGGGTCCCCCGTAGTTCCTGATGTATACAAAATAATACAAGGATCGGACAGGTCGGGTGTTTTTATAAAAACATTTTCTCCATCATATCTGTGATTTAAACTATCAAAATAAAGTGTATCGATATTTTCTTTCAATTTATTCAGTGTGCTTTGTAGTTTTTTAATTCCATCTTTTGAACTGATAATATAACTTGGCTTCGAATCTTTTATAAAAAATTCAAGCTCATCCTCGCTGCTTGAAAAATCTATATTTATACAGGTGCCGCCTTTTTCCCAAATCGCAAAAAATGAGTACAAGAGTTCCGGTCTGTTTTCTGAAAAAATCATGACTCTTTCACCGTGTTCTATATCAATGGCTTTGCTGTATCCTTTGGATTTTCGTATGAATTCTTCGTATGAAATTTTTTCATCGCCGAAAATTATCGCAGTTTTATTAAAATCTTTTATAAACTCCAAGATGTACACCTCCCGATTTTAAAACTTCAATGTAAGCATACTGCATGGACTTTAAATAAAAAGACTAGCATATACTAGTCTTTTAACCATTCTACAATTAAATTTCTCGAACTATTCATTATTTCCTCTATTTTCATATTTTTAGAAGATATAGGTTTAAAGAATTTCAGTTTGAGTTTTTTTGGTTTTGGGAACTTGCATCCTGCAGGCATGGCTTCATAGGGCCCGTCTATTCCAAAAGTCAGAACAGGAACCTTCAGCTCTTTGGCTATTATGGCAAAGGCCTTTTTGAATTCCTCTACATGACCACTTCTTGTTCTTGCACCTTCCGGGAATATTACTATGTTTTTGCCGCTTTTCAAGACCTTGGCTACACCTTTTAGGGTCATAGAGAGGTCCTTGTTTATATCTATGATAAGTACGTTTGAATTTCTAGCCAGAAATCTCATTAACTTAGTATCGAAATACTTTACCGTAGCCAGAAAATACGTATCTTTAAGCACTTTGTTTGGCAGGGCGTTTACCACCATAAATCCGTCTATAAAGCTCTGATGATTTCCTACTATTATAGTAGGGGAGTCTGTCAGGTGCTCTTTTCCGCTTTTGCTCAAACGGAAGTACAGGGCGAATACAGGCCATAGTATAAGTTTTACAATTCTTAAAACCGTCCAAGAACTGGGGAAGTCTATATCTACTTCTTCATTAAGTATTTTTCCCCAGTCGGTTTTTCCCTCGTTGATCTTAGACGAATTATCTTTCAAGTATTGTGCCAGTTTCCTAACTGTGGCGTTTTCAATTAAGATGTCCTCTTTTATCTCCAGGTCAAATGTAGCTTTTAAGAAGGATACAAACTCTATAAGATCCAGTGAATCCAAGCCAAGGTCAAGCTCCAAGTGTGAATCCGGAAGTATCTCTATCCCTTTTTCCTCCTGCAGATATTTTTTGATTATAGCGTACTCCCTGCTTTTAGGTTCTTCAACCTCTTTTTTTACCTCTACTTGTTCTTTTAATAGCTCCTTTACCTTAAACCTTTTAAACTTTCCTAGCTTGGTTTTTGGCAGCTCTTCACTCATTATTTTTATGTCGTGGATTTTTTTGTAGTTTGGAACCTGAAGGTTATATGGATCAATTACCTCCCACTTGATTGTCTCGGCTATGTTTGAGATGCCGTTTTCCATCAAAGCTTTGAAATCCGGATATATAACGGCTGTAAGCTGGCTGTTGTCTTCTAAGACCACAATCTCTTGTATCAGGTCCAGGGAGAGTTCCCTTATTTTAAATTCGATTTCAGTTGGTGCTATATTTTTACCGTTTGGAAGTATTATAAGCTCTTTTTTTCTTCCAGTGATGAAAAGAAACTTATCCTTGTCGAGAGTCCCGATGTCCCCTGTATGCAGCCAGCCGTCTTTGTCAATAGCTTCGCTGGTTTCTTCTGCCTTGTTATAGTATCCCCGCATAACATTGGGCCCTTTTGCCAAAATTTCGCCGTCATCGGCTATTTTAACCTCCATACAGTCAAGTATCTGCCCTGGAGAACCCAACTTTATTTTCCCTGGACGTGCAACAGATATAAGTGGTGCACACTCCGTCATACCGTATCCTTCAAGGACCGAAAATCCAAGGCTTGTAAAATCATGTGCTATTTGCTCATCCAGCTTGGCACCTCCTGATACCAGGTACTTTATGTTGCCTCCAAAGGCTTGGTGGACTTTTTTAAACAGTTTTTTTCTGAAGTTTTGGCTGTTTATGTGGGAAGCTAGTTTAAACATTGTCCTGGCTGCCCTGTTTGAATTTATTTTCGACATTATCCCCTTGTGCAACAGTTCGTATAAACGCGGTACCCCTATTATTATGCTTATTGAGTGTTTTGAAAGGGCATCTTTTATACTTTCAGATGAAATCTCCTTAAGAATAATAGTTTTGAGTCTGTGGCTTACCGGTAGAATAACGGTAAAAACTATAGGCAGTACATGGTGGAATGGGAGTATTGCAAGAAGGGTTTCCTTTCCTTTTTCAGCTATGCCCATCCCTTTTACCTCGTTGAGGTTGGTTTTTATATTTCTATACGACAGCATAACCCCCTTTGGGTTCCCGGTTGTACCAGAAGTATAGAGTATAAGAGCCAGCTGGTCCTCGTTAGGCTCCATAAGATCATTGGGCTCTTTTTCAGATGCTTTAAGCTGTTTGTCCAAGTCCTCGACCAGCAAAATTTCTACCTGCTTTCCGCTTTTTTCAACGGCCTTGCTTGATACATCTGAACATTCTGCTGAACTTATAAGTTTTTTTGGGCTGCAGTCACTTATTATGTATGCCAAATCTTCTATGGTACTTGATGAATCCACGCATACAGCCACCCCCCTATTCTTCCATATGGAAAAAAATGAGTAGTGGTACTCCGGCCTGTTTTCGCTGAAGATGATTACTCTATCCCCTTCGTCGATATCTAAAATATCAGAGTAGGTGTCTATATTTTGTAAAAGCTCGTCATAGGTAATGTTGGAATCTTCATATACCAGAGCAGTTTCGCTTCCTCTTTTTATCAGTTCCATATCTCGTCTCCCGTCATTGTGTTTTTAATATAATTTTAGCATATAAAGCCGTTATTTCAAATAAAAAAGCTCTCAGTTTTACACTAAGAGCTTGGTATTTAGCAAAGGTTCTCTATAAGTTCTTCCAGTTCCTTCCTCTCTTTTTGAGTAAGGTCATGCCCGGATTTTAAAACTTCTAAAATTTTACTTTCACTTCCGCTTGAAGAGGACTCTATGAGTTTTATAAGCATTTTTTTATAGAAATCCATGGTTCCTCCTTGATATTTTAATCTTCTACAGACAGAGGAATTAAGATTTTAAAACTACTTCCCTTACCTTCAGTGCTCTCTATGTTAAGAGTACCGTTGTGCTGTCTGACTATAAATTTTACAATGGACAGTCCTAGTCCTGTCCCGGACTTTTTGCTGGTCCTTACCTTGTCTTCCCTGAAGAATTTTTCCGTTATTTTCTTAAGATTTTCTTCTTTTATACCTATCCCAGTGTCCCTTATTACGATCTTGGCATAGGAATTATCTAAAGAGGAGCTTATGAATATCTCACCATTTTCCTTGTTGTATTTTATTGCGTTTGAGACCAGGTTTATAAGCATCCTTTTTATCTTATTTTTGTCACATTTCAAATTATATTCTTCCAGGTCTGTATGTATTTTTATATTGTTATCTATGGCCATTATCTCAACGAGATCGTAAATCTCCTCTATGACCTTTTTCATACTAACCTCTTCCATAACAAAACTTTGTTTGGATCCCCTTGTCATGAGGAGCAGGTCCTGTATAATGGAGTTCATCCAGTTTACGTCCTCCAATAAAGTTAAGAGGATATCCCTGCTGTGTTCCTCGTCTTTGAGGTTTTCATGTGCCATCAACTCCACTTCGAGCATGCTTTTCATGGAGGTGATTGGGGTCCTCAGTTCGTGGCTCACGTTGCTGGAGAAGTCTTCGATTCTCCTGAAGATGGTTTCAATCCTGTCCAGCATATTGTTTAGGGTTCCCACCAGTTCATCTATATCCTTGTTGCCGTATTTTTTGTTTATTCTAAGCTTTAGCTTGTTTTTTTGTATATTATTGGTGAAATCGGTTATTTCACGGATAGCCTTTAATATGACATTTATCACCTTGTTGGCAAGTATCAGATACAGCACAGCTATTATGAGTATCAGAAAAACAAAGGAGTAGAATATAATCTGGCGGATATTATCCATTAAAGTTGTATCTTTGGAAAGGATTATATAAAATGTGTCTCCAAAAAACTTATGTGTACTTATATAAAATCTGTATTTTCCAACCGAAAATTTAAAGTTTTTATTCCTTATATTGGTCTTAAAATCTTTAAGGTTGGCTTTATAAAAACTCAAGTCGAAATTATCAATATATTCCGGTATAAGTTCTTCATTTACTATTGTGAAGCCGATTGTAAGTGGGATGTAACCACGATCTTTTCGCTCAAATGACTTTCCCAGGTTTATCCCTTTATATGTAATATTTCTTTTTAGGGCCGCATTTGCTATATACAGTTCTCTGTCTATCTGAGAATGGATATTGGATTTTATTAGGTGGTACATTGTCAAATGTACCAAGCATATAACAATGAGGCCTATAACCCCATTATAGAATAGGAGATTTTTTTTCATATAATTTTTCCTAAACTTGACTATGCTTTTAATATGTACCCCACTCCCCTTACTGTGTGGATAAGTTTTTGTTCGAACTCTTTATCAATTTTTTTTCTAAGATGGTTTATGTAAACATCTACTACATTTGTATCAGTTAAGAAGTCTATATTCCAAACTTTTTCAGCAATCATAGTTCTTGTTAAAACAAGATTTTTATTTCTTAAGAAATATTCAAGCAGTGAGAACTCTTTAAGAGTAAGCTCGATTATTTTATCCCCTCTTTTAACCTCTCTGTTTAAAAGGTTCACTGTAAGGTCTACTGCACTGATAACACTTTCTTTGTCCTCGGAGTTTCTTCTAAGCACAGCTCTAACCCTGGCAAGTAGCTCAGCAAATGCAAAAGGTTTTGTGATGTAGTCATCTGCACCGGCATCCAGACCTGTTATCTTGTCCTGTATTTTATCCTTGGCAGATATAAGTATTATGTACGCTGTGTTTTTTTCTTTACGCAGAGTTTTACATACCTCGATACCATCCATTTTAGGTATCATTATATCCAAAAGAATTAAATCATAATCATTTATAGAAGCCATATATACAGCATCTTCACCGTCATGAGCCAAATCAACTTTGTATCCGGCTTCCGCTAATCCCTTTTTCAGGTAATTTGCAATGTTTTTTTCGTCTTCGACAACTAGTATCTTCATACCACACCTCGCTTAAATAATATCATTTTTTTACTATAGTTTTAACAAAATTATAGCACTTTTTAAGAAAAAATTAAAGTACTTTTGTTTAAACAAGAAAAAAAAAATTAAAATAAATGAAAAATTACGTTAAATTGCATAAAATCTTTTGATTAACCTGTTTATGTAAAAGTAATCATCTACGCCGCAAAGCTCCCTTATGGAGTGCATTGCCAACATAGGAAGCCCTAAATCTATTGAGTTTATCCCTACATGTGATGATGAAATCGGCCCTATAGTCGAACCGCCACGTGTATCCGACCTATTTACAAAATATTGATACGGTATCTGTGATTCCTCCAAAAGTTGTTTTATGGCAGCCACTGAGTGGGCATCTGATGTATAGGACTGGTTTGCTGAAATTTTTATAGCCAAACCACCATTTATTACCGGCTTTATATAAGGGTCGCTTTTAGTTCCGCGTGCAGGGTGTACAGCGTGGGCACCGTCTGCCGATATTATAAAAGAATTTGAAAGGGCTCTAAAAAACTCTTCTCTGTCTTTTCCAAGGCTGAGACAGATCCTTTCCAAAGCATTTGCAAGCATCGTAGAAGCAGCTCCCTGTTTTGTCAGGCTGCCGACCTCTTCGTTGTCAAAGCATGCCAGTACGTTTATACCGGATCCGTTTTCTTCTATTATGCCAAGCAAACCGGCATGGCATGATGCCACATTATCGATTCTTGCAGAAGATATCATATTCTGGTTTACCCCAACCAAGCCCCCTTTTTCATATTCGTAGAGGAACAGGTCAAAGTCAAGTATATCTTCTGGAGCTGCTCCGGTCTCTTGTGATAATAGTTTTAATAGGAACCCATCTTTTTCAAAGTTTTCTTCTATGATACCCATAAGTGGCAGGGTGTCCGCCTGGGCGTTGAGCTCCACCCCTTTATTCACCTCTCTGTTTTGGTGTATCGCCAGGTTAGGGATTATAAGCAGCGGTTTTTCTATGTTTACCAGAAAAGACTCGGGCTTAAGCGGTTTGTCGGAACGAGCCGTAACTCTACCGGCAATGGCTAGAGGCCTGTCCATCCAGGTGTTTAGTATGGGCCCCCCGTAAACCTCTGTGTTCAGCCTTAGGTATGAGGTTTCGCTCAGTATCTCTGGTTTGGGTTTTATCCTGAAACCAGGAGTATCAGAGTGTGTCCCGACTATTTTGAAACCTTTATCAGTTATATCAGTACTGTCTATGGAAAAAGCAACAAGAGCAGAGTCGTTTTTCCTAAAAAAGTATTTTCCGCCCAGTTCTAAATTCCAGGAACTACTTTCCATAAGTTCTTGGAAATCGTTTTCGGAAAGAGCTTCAGCCATATTGTTTACAGTGTGAAAGGAAGTTGGACTTTTGTATGTAAAGTCTATCAAGTCTTGTGCGAGAGTTTTCTTTTCCAATTTGGACCTCCTACTTTTAATTATTTTAGGCAGTATTAAAAAATGTTTATATTAAATTAAGGTTAAAATTTGATAAAATATCTTATGTTAAATAATACTTTAATAACGTGAAAAATACAAGTTTTAATTTAGAAAATTAATGTAATTATTAGGTTTTTAAAAGCATATCTCTTTACATACGGAGGTATATATGGTTTAAATTTTAATAAATTTCTGATGGCAGCAGTTTTTTTTTTATTTTTTGATTAAATGTATAAAAATTGCGGATATAGGCCTAAAAATGATATAATGATATAAAATAAACATTTGAAAAGGAGCAAAAAATGCGGGTAGAAAGTGTAACATGCGGCATAATAAATAACAAGAATTACTTTATAATAGATGGCGATGAGTGTCTGGTGGTAGACATATCTGATTTTGATGCAGTTGATAAATTCATACAGGAAAACAACTTAAAGGTAAAGGGGGTACTTCTTACCCACAGTCACTGGGATCACTTGATGGGTGTAGAAGAATTTTTAAAGAAATACAATACCAAGGTATACCTGGGGTCGGGGAAACCAAACTATATAACAAAAAATGAGTTCGACTACACCAAGGAGAAATACGGTATAACGGTGGAGTTCAACGCTGATGTTGATTTTTTGGATGAAGGAGAAAATGCCGTAGAACAGTTTAAGTTTGACGTGATAGAAACTCCAGGACACACATATTGTTCGGTTATTTTCTATTTTAAAGATGAAAAAATAATGTTTACAGGGGATTTTTTGTTTAAGGGTACAATAGGAATAGTAACTTCTATGTACAGCAACGAGGAGCTAATGAACGAGAGCTTGAGAAAAATAAGAAAGTATCCTGATGATGTTACTATCTACCCGGGTCACGGTGCAGCGAGTACTCTCGGCGAGGAAAAGAAAAGTAATATGCATTTGAACAAGGTAATATAGATAGCATATCATATATATACTAAAAACTGTAGGTAATATCGAGAAGAATCTGTAATCTTTATTATTAAAACTATTATTAAAACAGCCTTCCCAGCAAATTTTTATTTGCTGGGAAGGCTGTTTTTGGTTTTTTGTAAATCATCTTCATAGAAATATTTTATTGTGGCAAAAAATTTCAGTTATTCTGAGATTTTTTTAGTTAAAAAGCATACAAATGGCATTTCCTGCAGTAAAGCTTATGACTATAATAATGTTGACTGCTACAAACTTGTCTAATGAATTACTTCCTATTTTAGCTTTGTTCTTTAAAAATACAAGGTAAAAATTACTTAAGATAGGAATCAGCAAGATAACATATGATTTTAGAAAATCAAGTTTTTTCCATATAATAAGTACAAAAGCTATAAAGCTAATGAGATTAATAATTATTATAGATATCTTATTTTTCTCAAATCCTAAAATAACTGAAGAAGTTTTCTTTTTTCCTGCTTTGTCCGATGGATAATCGGGTAAGCTTGTTGACATAGCACATCCAATTTGGATTGGAATAAACGCTGCCATGAATATCCAGGGGAATCCTTCAAAAGTCCCTGCTTGTATATAGTACCCGAAAACAGGTAAAACAACAGCTACTCCTGCAACCTGCAGAAGTTCACCTCCGCCCCTGTACGAAAGTTTTATTGGAGGATAGCTGTATGCCCAAAGGAGAAGGAGGGATATTATTATTAAGGGTATAGAGAAATTTCTCCCAAATAGTAATGTGAGGATTATCCCCAAGAAAATATTTAGAGAGACCATGATTTTTATGGCGTTTTTCATCTCGTTTACAGTAATGTGTTTTTCAACTAAAACCCTTGAACCGCCTGAAAATATATTGTAAGTGTCATTTGTCATATCTATCCCATAGTCGGCATAATCATTTGCATAAACTATATACAGCTGAATAAAGAGGCCGAATATCTGTATAATGATAAAAAGAGGGAAATTTAAACTATGCTTAATTTCATAATAAAACATTTGACCCAAAAGCAACGGGAAAAATATGTAGCTCTGAGATGGAAGTCTTGACGCCTTGACCCAAGATTTTATTTTAGTCATAAATTGTCAACTCCTAAATTTGTAATTAAATATGAACAAACGATTTTTAAAATAAATATTTTTATGGTTCCCACAATTTTATCTGTACAGTAGAATTTTGTGGGATATCTTTAGAATATTTTGAAAAATTGGGTTTTTTATTGGGTTTTTTAAATCCTAATAAAAGTCCGTAAGGCTCCCTGGGTTTTCCAAAAAACCATTTACTTAATTTACCATTTCCATCTATATCTTGAAAAACAGCTATAGCATAGTTTCCATCAGGTAAGCCCGTGAAAACTCCCATTTTAGCTTCTATAGGACTTCCCTTCCAGGTGAAGATACCTTTTTCCTCTTTATATGGGAAACCTTTTTTTTGGTTAAATACAGCTATATAGATTAAAGCCTTTTTGTTTTTAATATCTGTTATTTTGATATTAAAGGGATATACTTTTATATTAATGAAAAGTAGAATAAATAAAAAATATTTCATGCTTCCTCCTTGTTAACTGTTTTTTATAATGAAATCCTTAAGCTTATTTTTTATAAAAAAACTTATACTTACATTATGAATATTAAGTATTTTTCCTCTAAAAAATAATCGAGAATCATGGAATACAAGTTAATATATGTAATTAGCCTAAGTTACTACCCGTTTTAAAAAAATATTGATTTGTTATACTTTCTTTGCTTGTCAAAATTACCTACAGGCATTCACTCCCTTTGGTCGATCAAAGTACCAAAGAAAAGACACCCAGTTAAACTGATGAAACTTGTAAAAAAAAATTTACAAGGACTAGAAAATATACTCGTTCACTCGTTATTTTCTAAGTCAGTTCAGAAGATGATTTATTAACGGAATTTTTTAAACTGTTTTAGATTCAAATACTCTGAAAGCGACTATTTCTTAGATTTTTGAGAGCTTTTATCTGATTTTTAACAGGCTTTGATTTTATCGCAATAATTCTAAGTATCAAGTTGAGTTAATGTAGAAAATATTAAAAGGAAATATTAAAAGGAAATATCAGTTGTTTATGTAAAAATATTTTATTGAAGAGCAAGTTTTACGTGGCGATGTATCTTGGAAAAATGGAATCATTGGGAGAGTGGTTGGATGGAAACTGTTTATAGAGATAAAATAAAAGTTGGGGTGTCTGCCTGTATGTACGGAGCAAAGGTAAGATACAACGGTAAAGGCTGGGAGATGTTAAGTTACTTAAAAAGGGAGAGATCAAATTATCTTTGGACTCCTGTATGTCCAGAAGTTATGAGTGGGATGGGAGTCCCTAGACCCCCGATCAGGCTTACTGGAGGAAATGGTGATGATTTCTGGGAAGGCGGGGCAAGGGTAAAGAATAGGCAGGGAAAGGATGTAAGTCTCATGCTAAAAAAAGGAGCAGAAGCCTGTTATGAAACCCTTCAGAGAGCAGAGGTTGATGCCTATATTTTTATGGAAGGCAGCCCCAGTTGCGGGGTTTATAGAACAACTTTAAAGAACCAGAGATTGGGTAAGCCGCCTGGAATTTTTGGGTCACTGCTTTTAAAAAAAGGGCTGTTTCTCATTCCAGCCCAGGATCTACAAAGTCCTGTGAAGTGGTGGGACTGGAGAAGGAGGCTAACAACTTTTGTATGGTTGAAAAGACAGGATATTAAAAATTCCGGGGAGCTTTATGAAGTATGGCATAATCTAAAGTTTATATGTCAGGAAGTGGATGAAAAGTTTGCTAGAGAGCTGGGGAATAGGATGGCAAATTTCCCGAAAAATGTTTCCCCAAAAACTATAGAAGAGATCAAAGGAGAGATGTTGGAGGTATTAAGGAAGCCCTCGGACGTTACAAAAATAAAGCATTGGCTCTGGAAAAACTATACCTTTCTTAAAAAGACAGAGGGGATAGAATTAGAAAAAGTATGTCCACCGGAAACCCTAAGAAACATGACTCATATAGCAGAAGAGATGTTAGCTGTAGAATTAGAGGTTAGGGAAAAAGAAGCGATTTTTGGGAGTTCTCCTATAAGTTACAAGCCTTCAAGATAAAAAAATCAAATTAAATTTAAAAGAAGGTTAGCTAAAAACTAACCTTCTTTTATTGTGACTATGCCGAGATAGCCGTCAACAATTACAGTAGATCCATCTTTAATTAATTGTGTTGCATTTTCAATCCCGGTGACACAAGGTATGCCGTATTCTCTTGCTATAATTGCGCCATGTATCAACATCCCACCTCTACGTTCAACAATTGCAGAAGCAAATGGAACGATGAAAGTCATATTGGGATCTATAGAATCGCAGATCAAAACTTCCCCCTCTTTAAAATCAAAAAGATCATCAGGAATACTTATGACCCTGCTTATTCCAACTGCTATTCCTGGACTAGCAGGCTGGCCGGTATATTTTCTAACTCTCATAATATATTCACTATCTTCTACTTTTAAATTTTTCATAATATTTTTATTTAATATATCTTTTTCAATAGGTTCTTCATATTCAACTTCCACTCTATCTGAAGTATTGATCTCAATCCCTTTCAGTAACTCGGCGATTACTTCAGGATTTTTTTCATCAAATTTAAGTTTATGGCTTTCTTTTAAACTATGCACACCAATGTCAACCGCTTCATAAAGTGCTGATTCCAGCTCGGCTAAATATATATTGTCGTCATCCCTTAGCTTCCAACTAGTCCTGGCTAGATCAATGACATCAGCTACTGCATTTTTTTGATTTTCATCAAAAAATTCTATGAATTTTTTTTCTAAAAACTCTCTGCTGTTGTTTTTATCTGATGATTTATAATGATAGTTGGAATCAGCTGTTTTTAACAGCCAGGACAATAGCTTTTTTCTGTTTTTGAATATAGGGCGACCTTCAAACATGGCGTTGCCGTATACCTCTAAAAATCCAGTAAGCAGGTTTTTGAAATCAAGGCTTAAATTTTCATAATCTTTATTTTGAATGATATTGTAGAGTTTCCTGTCATTTCGTATTAGTTCTATGAGCGATGCAAAATATCCGTTCCGAGTTACACTGAGCATGGACTGTGAACTTAATAACTGTGTGAACTCATAGGGGTCTTCGGGTTTTACAGTGTCATTATAAAGTTGTCCAAAAAGTCTGATTCCGTGTGCGAATGGAATTAATTCTTCCCAATAGACATTTCTCCATTTTTCATATATGCAATACCGCCTTATTATCTCGTCAGAAAGATCTTTCGTGGAAAGTAAATTTGGGTCAATTTTACGTATTGTGGAGGCAGCTGTCTGCATACCAGGAAGAATCTCTTCTTCGATATGTCTGCGTAATTTTTGCATAGAAGCAAAACTTTTGGTAAGGCTCTTATACCATGGCCTTTTATCCTCTTTTGTCCAAGGTTTTTCATTTTTATCACTGTCTTTTACAGTTGTTATAGGCCGCACCTGAAGTAGAAATAGAGTATCGTTTTTTATTGTCCACTCTATGTCAACAGGAATGCCGTAGCTGAAATTGATCTTAATTATTGCACTGAACACGTCATTTAGTCTTCTTTTACTTAATATTTTTTCATTATAGGGGGACTCTCCACGTTTATAATCTAAAACATTGCAGTTTTCACGTGATAATATCCAACGTTCCGGCTCCACTTTTCCATCAACTAAGAATTGATTAAGGCCTCTTACAGCTTCGATAACAACTTCATCTTTACCAGAGGGGTTTATGCTGAATCCTAGTCCGGAAACATCGCCGTTTATCATTTCTTGCACAATCACAGCCATAGAAGACTGGTAAACGTCAAGTCCTAGCTCGTTTCGATACAGTAGAGCTTTATCCGACCAAAGGGACGCCCATACCAGGCGTATGTGGTCTAGGATGGAATCAACTCCAGAAATGTTTATAAAAGATTCATGTAGGCCGGCAAAAGATGATTTCAAACTATCTTCTCCAGGAGCTGATGAGCGGACTGCTACAACAGTGCCCTCGTAAATAAGCAGTTTCTGGTGAAGTTCTCTATAGAGATCTTTGGGAAATGGTGTTGTTAAAAATAAGTTTCTTATTCTCAAAGAAGCATCCCAAAGTTCTTCCCAACGCATGTTGTCAATATTCCTCCTTGATAATTCCATTTTAATTTTATTCATAAGGCCTGTTTCTGAAATAAAACGCATATAGGCTGTATTTAACAAGATACTTCCTCTTGGAATGCAGTATCCCAATGAGTAAAGTTTAGATAAATTAACAGCTTTTTCTCCAGCTGTATTAGTATACTTTTCGTTTAATTCATTTATAGAAATTATCATAAGAACCTCCATAGTTGCTATTTTTTTATCTCCAAAACCATTACATTTTGAAATCTCTCAACTACATCGAACCTATTTATGTCTACGCACACCACTGCACTATTTTTAGATTCTGCAAAATCCCTTAACTGGGGATGTTTTGATGTAAATAAGTTTAAAAGTGCTTTATACTCAATTTTATCTGCTTCACGAGCAGTACCGCTTATGGTAATGCCGCTTGCTTCTGATATATCAATACATTTATTGGAACTATTGTTTACAAGTAGTGAAACTAAATTATTTTTTTTGATGTATTCAAATTTCCTGGTAGCTCGAGGTGTTATAAAAACAAGTTTCTTTATATCATCAGTAACAGCAAAAGCAATAATTGATGTATAAGGCTGGGTATCGTTGACAGTTGCAAGAACTGCGAAGAGCTGCTCACTTAATATATTTTTTATAAAAGCCTTTAATTGATCGATATTCTTCATACAACTTACCTCCGGTTATTTTTGAAATTTTTAAATTCTATTATCAACAATATATATCCCTTGAGTTTTGCTTTTCCTTTTTAAACATTACGTCAGTGAATACTAAGATGTTATAAAAACAATTAAAAATTATATCCAGTATGGAATGAAAGTAAATCAACAAAACGAAATTCTATTAAAAAAATCAAAATTAGAGGTGGGTAGCTTTTTTAGGGAATCAGTCATGGATTTAAACTGTTTTTAGAGCAAAAGATTTTCAGACAAATCAACTATAAGTTTTAATAAAAAATACCTCTCTAAATTATCAATTTGGAGAGGTATACTTAATTTTATTTACACAAAAATTCATGACACGTTGTTTAAAAACACACTTGGAAATTCCCTGTAGTTTTTATTTTTTATAAACCGTATATTTCAGAAAACTTTCTTTTTAGATAATCTGTGAAGTGTTTTGCGTTTAATTCTTCTCCGCTAAAGTTTTTAATAAGCTCATTTGGGTCCTTCAGCTTTCCGAATCTATGCAGGTTTTCGTTAAGGTAGGCTTTTATTTTGTGCAGTTCCCCGTTTTCCAAATTTAGTTCTACATCAAGATCATTTTTCATGGTGTCAAATATTTGAGATGCGTATGCATTTCCTAGGGCATAAGATGGGAAATATCCAAAGAGGCCTGCCGACCAATGCACGTCCTGCAGGATACCCTCCGAGTTATTCTTCACATCTATCCCAAGGTAATTCTTTACTTTTTTGTTCCACAATTCCGGCAGTTCATCTATATCTATAT
Source organism: uncultured Ilyobacter sp. (assembly GCA_963668015.2). Classification (GTDB taxonomy): domain Bacteria; phylum Fusobacteriota; class Fusobacteriia; order Fusobacteriales; family Fusobacteriaceae; genus Ilyobacter_A. The sequence goes on from CAXXCR010000031.1 coordinate 33,768, forward strand.
CATTTTGGAAAATATCCTTTTCCATCTCATACCTTATCATTATATGTAGAGAATATGTCAGCTCGTCAGCTTCTATCCTTATAAGTGAATTCTCCACCCTGTTTATGGCTTTGAAAAAGCTGTTTAAATCGATGTCTTTTAAATTGTCAGGGAAAAGTTCCACTAGTTTACCGTATATAGGTTTCCAAAACTCTTGGCTTCTACCGACCAGGTTTTCGTAAAACCTAGATTGAGACTCGTGCACCCCCATAGACACCCCTGATCCCAAAATCGTGTTATAAAGATCCTCGCCTATTCCCTGTTCATATATGGCGTGGCCACCTTCGTGTATGGTGCTGTATATCGATGCCAATATATTTTTCTTGGCGTAATGTGTAGTAATCCTGACGTCATTTTTATCAAAATTCAAAGTGAAGGGATGAACGCTTTCCTTTAATATCCCTCTGTTGAAATCAAAACCAATGTACTCTGCCAGAAATTTAGAGAATTCCTTCTGCTTCTCCATATCGTAATCCAGATTTAAAAAAGATGATTCGATAATTACTCTGCTGTCTTGTATTTTTTTCAACAGTGGAACTATCTCGCTTTTTAGTACCCCAAAAAATTCATCCAGTTTTTTCACTGTCATTCCAGGTTCGTAGTCGTCTAGCAGGGTGTCATAAGGGTGCTCGTCAAATCCTCTGTAATTGATAAATCTTTTGTTTGTTTCGATTAGTTTTTCGAGATAAGGCTTGAACAACGAAAAATCATTACTCTTTTTTGACTCTTCCCAGACTGACTGTGCTTTTGCAACGAGTATGCTGTACTCTTCATATTCATTTTTAGGTATCTTCACGAGCTTTAAATACTCTTTTCTGCATTCAGTCACCACTTTTTTTTTAATTTCATTCAATTCATTCAGGTTTTTTTCAAGTGTTTTTAAATGATTATCCATTTCAGGAGAAGTAGCCAGGGCATATACATCGCCGCTTAATATGCCAAGAACCTCAGAAGCTTTTGCAATTGCAAGTTTTGGAGCTTCTGTCTCAAGATCCCACTGTATAAGAGACATAGAGTGTTCAAGCGCCCTCTTTTTTTTCAATATACCGCTTAAGTCATTGTATGCATTTGTGTATTCCATGTTATCAATCTCCCTCCATCCTTTTAATAGAATTTTTAAGTTTTTCAATTTTATTCTTTCTTTTTATGCTGTGTACGTCTTTAAAACTTAATTGCTCCCCATGTTTTTTTGCTACATTTCCCAAGGAAACTCCGACAAGTCTAATTCTTCTGGAGAAATCTATGTAGCCCATTAGATTTTTTAAAGTTTCCTCCAATTTATTGATATCATTTTCCAGATTATCAAGTGTTTTAGATCTGGTGATTGTCTGGCGGTTTTCATACCTTATTTTAATGGTCACTGTTCTGCAGTGAAGCTTCTTGTAGGACAACCTCCTGTAGGTATTTTTGAAGAGTGCTAAGAGCTCTTTTTCCACCATGTCAGCTTCATCAACCGGGAAGTTAAACGTGGTTTCGTTGCCTATTGAGTGGGTCTTTCTAGAACTTTTGACTGCTCTTCTATCCACGCCCCTAAGATACTCATATACCATATCCCCTTTGCTATACCCCAGAATAACCCTCAGTTCCTGAAGGCTTAAATCGAGCCCGTCTACTACACTTAAAATATTCCTATCTTTTAGGACCTGTGCAGTTTTTTTCCCTATCCCCGGGATTATCCCAATATCCTTGTTTTTTATATAGCATATAAACTCTTCTTGGTTGCTGAATATATGCATTCCATTTGGCTTATTGACTTCACTGGCCAGCTTGGCTGTAAGTTTGTTGTAGCCTATTCCTACGGAACAGGTAAGCCCCGTGTGCTTTTTTATGCCTTCCTGGAATTTTTTCCCAAAGTATTCCAGAGATGGATATTTGTCGATGATGCCGCTTATATCGAGATACCCCTCGTCCAAGGCTATGAATTCAACGTTGGCGGTAATTTTAAGCACAAGCTGCTTGATTTTATCGGATTCTATCTGGTACTTATCCTTATTGACTCTGAGGTAGATACCGTTTCTGCAGAGTTTTCTGGCTATTGCAGTACTCATTGCGGAGTGTATGCCGTATTTTCTGGCTTCATAATTGCAGGTGGTTACCACGTTTGTCCCGACAATTACGGGTTTGTCCGCCAGCCATGGATTATCTCTTATTTCTATTGACGCAAAAAATGCATCCATGTCATAGTGCATTATGATCCTGTCCATACGATTCCTCCCCTCAAAATACACCATATTATACCATAAACAGGTTGTTAATGAGGATTTTTGTTTATTTTTTTGACTGAAATCAACTAGTTAAAATTTTATTTTGGAATTGATGTTAGAGTCAGAGAGTTATATAAGTTTGAGAAGCTGATTCAACTGTAGCTCTATTATAATAAGATGTTTTAATAAAGTGATCAATAATTAATATTTCTATGTAAAAAAGTAATTTTTCACATGATCAGTTTTTCTACACTTGTTTAAGGTTGAAAAGTGTTTTTTTTAGGAAGGGCACATCTTGACCTAAAAAAGATAAAGTTGTATTATAATATAGTTATTAATTGAAAGACAAGATTTTTAAAAAGATTTAGAGGTAATTAAAGGAGGATATAACATGAGTGGTACAAACCAAAATGCAAAAGAATATGTAGCCGGATTGGTTGAGAGAGCAAAAAAAGCTCAATCTATAGCGGACTCTTTTTCTCAAGAGAGAGTGGACGAGCTATGTACAGCTATTGCTTGGGATATAGTCCAACATGAAACTGCAGATAAAATATCAAAAATGGCTGTAGAAGAATCTCAGTTAGGAAACTACGAAGGTAAATATGCAAAAATAATGACAAAAGTTCGTGGTGGGCTTCGTGATATGAAAGGCGAAAAATCAGTAGGGGTAATAGAAAGAGACGAAGAAAAACAACTTATAAAAATAGCTAAACCAGTAGGTGTAGTTGCTGCACTTGTTCCATGTACAAACCCAGAAGCGACACCTGTGTTAAAATCTATGTTTGCTCTAAAGGGTAGAAACGCTATAATATTAGCTCCTCACCCAAGAACAAAAAAGACAAACACTTACATTGTAGAGGTTATGCGTGCAAGTCTTAAAAAATATGGGGCACCAGAAGACCTTATCATCGGTATAGAAGAGCCTACTATGGAGATAAGTTCAGAGCTTATGAAACAGGCTGACGTTGTAATGGCTACCGGAGGCGGTGGAATGGTTAAGTCTGCATACAGTTCAGGAACACCTGCTTATGGGGTAGGTCAGGGAAATGCGGTAACAGTTGTAGATGACACTGTAGATCTTCAAGACACTGCTAACAAAATTATGAGAAGTAAGACTTTTGACTTCGCAACTAGTTGTTCAACAGAAAATGCCTGTGTTATACAGGACAGTATCTACGATGAATTTGTAAATGCTCTTGATTCTGAGGGAGGATACCTTTTAAACTCAGAAGAAAAACTTATGCTTCAAGATATTATGTGGCATGATGGGCATCTAAACAATGCAATTGTGGCGCAGCCTGCAGAAAAAATAGCTGAAAAAGCTGGTTTCAAACTTCCAGAGGGGAAAACGTTCCTAATGGTAGAAGAAACTGGTATAGGTCCAGACTATCCTTTTTCAGGGGAAAAACTTTCAGTTGTTACAACACTTTACAAATTTAACGAATTTAAAAATGCCATTGACACAGTAAACGAGATCACTTCTTACCAAGGTAAGGGACACTCTTGTGGAATTCACTCAACTGACGAAGAAAGAGTTTTAGAGCTTGCTTTAAGTACTAAAACTAGCCGTGTAATGGTAAGACAACCTCAATGCCTTGCGAACAGTGGGGCTTGGACAAATGGAATGCCAATGACACTTACACTTGGATGCGGATCTTGGGGAGGAAATGTGGCCTCAGAAAACATCACTTGGAGAAATCTGATAAACGTTACTTGGGTATCGGCTCCTATCGAGTCTACTCAACCAAGTGACGAGGAACTATTTGGGGACGTTATGCTTAGAGTGTAATTACTTACTTAAAAATATAGGTAAAAAAAATGAGGGATAATTCCCTCATTTTTTTATTTAAATATCTGTTTTTTGCATAACATACCTTACATACTGAATCTCCAGAGAAAGTGACACCCAGATGATGAAATAAGTTATAAAAAGTATTTTATCATAATTTTCCGCTCCCAGTGCACCTATTAAGAAATAACGGATAATTGAGTTTAAAATACGGATAAATATGTAAAAAAACGTATAGTATTTGAAATACCGGTAAAGATCGGATTGTCGAAATACCGAAAAAAGATCTTTGCGATTATAGCCCAAGCCCTCATACATATCCACAAAAAAATAAAAAGGTATGTATTTTTTTATTATTAAACTGATGGTGAAAACAACCGCCATTATGAGTTGGTGCCAAATATAACTCTGCAAAAACCATAGATCGGACGTCTTTAGAAGGGCCAAACTGAGAAGCAGGACTCTGGATGAGAATATAAAACCTCCGATTGAATTTATCATCCGTTCATAGTAAATTTTGTAAAATGTATAAAGTATACTGGGGGCGATTGAAGCCAGCATAGCATAATAATTTTCTATTTTTATTTTAAGAATTCTCCAAATAAGAATCGGGATTATTGTATATATCAATATTTCGATTATAAATTTTTTCTTCATAATGCTACCTGCCGTTCTTGAAGTGATTGTTGTAATAAATATACTCTCTTTTTATTTCAATCCCTTTATAAAAACTACCCAAGCAAGTCAGAGCCTTATAAAAAAGTTTTTCCAGTTTTATAGTTTAAATCCGTACGGGAGGAGATCTCCTATTTTCCAGACCTTGTACTCCCTTTTTAAATTTGACAGAATTACAAGAGTACTATCAAGCGAAAATTCGTAAATTACCTGTCTGCAGGCTCCGCAAGGGCTTATGGGATCTTCTGTATCTCCTACTATAGCTATTGCCACTATGTTTCTCATTCCATCTGTTATTCCGGAAAATATTGCCGTCCTCTCACCACAGTTTGTAAGTCCGTATGAAGAATTTTCCACATTGACACCGGTATAAATATTGCCGTTATCCCCGAGCACAGCAGCCCCAACTTTAAAATTGGAGTATGGGGCGTATGCGTTTTCTCTTGCTTTTATTGCCATTTCTATTAGTTGCAGTATCTGTTTTTCATCCATATGAAACCACATCCTAAAATTATGATTATTTATATCCTATATCTCACCGAAAAGTTTTTTTGCAAAGCTTCCTTTCTTAGGAGTACCCAAAAGGAGTTCCTCAACACTTGCAGATATATCTGCAAAACTTTTCCTTATCCCCAGGTCTACCGTATTGATCCTTTTTCCGTATACGAGAACAGGGATATATTCCCGTGTATGATCTGTACCTTTGTAAGTTGGGTCGCAGCCGTGGTCCGCAGTTATAATAAGTATCTCTTTCTCTTTCATATTTTCCATTATTTCAGGCAGGTAGGAGTCAAATTCTTCAAGGGCTTCTCTGTACCCCTGAGGATTTCTTCTATGGCCGAAAACCATATCAAAATCAACAAGGTTGGTAAAGATAATCCCCTTTGTATCCTCCTTAAGGGCTTCGATGGTTTTCAGTATCCCGTCCTTGTTGTCTTTGTTGGTGCCCCTGTTGTCAGTTATACCGCGACCTGTAAATATATCATTAATTTTACCTATGCCCACTACATCCATCCCTGCGGATTTCAGCTTGTCCAAAAGAGTTTCTCTTGGAGGCTCCACAGAGTAGTCGTGTCTGTTGGAAGTTCTTGTAAACTCTCCTTTACCAACACCTATATATGGTCTGGCGATGACTCTGGATACTGGAGCTTTCCTGTTGCAGATATCCAATGCAGTTTTACAGATGCTGTAGAGTTCCTTTAGAGGGATTACTTCTTCGTGAGCCGCTATCTGCAGTACAGGATCAGCCGAAGTATAAACTATAAGAGCCCCTGTTTCCATCTGCTCCTCGCCGTATTCGTCTATAACAGCGGTACCGGAAGCCGGCTTATTTGCTATAATTTTTCTTCCAGTTTTTTCTTCAAGTTCTTCTATGACCTCCCTCGGGAAGCCGTCTGGGTATGTGGGGAACGGATTTTCCAATACTATCCCGGCTATCTCCCAGTGGCCTGTAGTTGTGTCTTTTCCTTTAGAAAGTTCTGCAGCCTTTCCGTAGGCTCCTGAGGTGTTTTTTAAAGGATGGACACCTACTATAGTATCCAGGTTTCCCAGACCCAGTTTTTCCATATTTGGGACATTCATTCCCCCTGTAGATTCTGCTATATGTGCAATGGTATTCGACCCTTCGTCCCCGAACCCTTTTGCATCGGGGAGGGCGCCTATACCGACACTGTCGAGTACTATTATACTTACTCTTTCCAGTTTATCCATAATTATCCTCCTGTAAAACCTTTAATATCTATATAATACTCAGGATTAAAGTTTTGTAAAATTATTGATTCTATCTATTTTTGGCCATTGAAACAATCAGCGTGAAGAAAGATCGAAGAGAATCCGTAGAAATAAATCGACTGTTTGAACGAAGTGGGTTGGCCTAGAAAATAACTATTTTTACGAGTATATTTTTTGACCCTCATAAAATTACTTTCTGAGTCTCTAAGTCTTAGATTTTCAAGAGCTTTTAGCTGATTTTTCACAGGTCTTGATTTTTCTTTGTTACTTTATTTTCATCAAGGAAAAGAAAGTAAGGTCTTAATAAAATTAGTATTTTGCTTAGAACTTAAAACAATAATTTAGTACTCCCCATCTTTTGCCTTACCTGTGGTGACAAGCAGTACCCCGGAACTGGTTCCAAGCCTGCTAACCCCCATTTCGATGTATTTAAGGGCTGTATCCCTGTCTTTTAAACCCCCGGAGGCCTTTATTTGGGCTTTGTTGCCCACTATGCTTTTCATCAAAGCGACATCTTCGAAGCTTGCTCCGCCAGTTCCAAATCCTGTTGAAGTCTTTACAAAATCTGCCCCTGCATTCACAGCCAACTTGCAGACGATTATCTTTTCCTCATCAGATAAATAGCAAGTTTCAATTATCACTTTTAACACATGACCACCTATAGCCTCTTTTATCTCCCTTATTTCCTGTTCAACTTCAGAAAACTTACCAGATTTCAAGAATCCTACATTGATTACCATGTCGATCTCAGATGCACCATCTTCTATACATTTCTTTGCCTCAAATACCTTGGCGTCTTTTGACATGGCTCCAAGTGGAAATCCAACAACGGCTGCGACTTTTATATCGCTTCCCTCTAACTCTTTGCTGGCCAAAGAGACATAGGACCCGTTTACACACACTGAAAAAAAGTCGTGTTCTTTGGCTTCAGAGCAAAGAGTTTTGATGTCATCTTCAGTGGAGAAAGCCTTTAATAAGGTGTGATCTATATATTTATTTAAGTTCATCTGTCCTCCCGAATTTTAATATAATTTTTTTAGCAGTTCCTGCTTTTTAGACTCAGAAATAAACGCTGCCTTTATCCCGTTTTTATTCATTTTAACCAGCTGTTCTCTACTAATTCCGGTATACTCTTCCAGAAAACTTGCTTCTTTTTCATAGCTGGTATCAGAAACAGTCCTATTGTCTGTGCTTAAGTTTACAAGGATACCTTGTTCCAAGAAAGCTTTTGTAGGATATTTAGTGAAATCTTCTATGGCGCGTGTCTGGTAGTTGCTTATGGGACAGTTTTCCAGGCAGATCCCCTTTTTTTTTATAAGCTCTATTACTTCGGGATCCTCAATGGCCCTGATGCCGTGGCCTATTCTTTGTGCGCCAAGTTCTATAGCCTCCCTTACGCTGTCAGCCCCTTCGGCTTCACCTGCGTGGATTGTAAACGGAACTCCCAACTCTTTCGCCCTTGAGAAGATCTTTTCAAATAGAGATGCAGAATGAGACTCATCGCCTGCCAAGTCTATACCGGAAACCCCTTTGTCAGAAAGCTTTTTGGCCAGTTCAACTAGCTCCATACCGATTTCTGGCGGCATATGCCTCATTACGCAAAGAATTAAGGTGCTGTAGATTTTGTATTTTTCATTGGCTGCCTTCATGCCTTCCAGAACCGACAGCACAACCTCCTCCAGAGAAAGGCCGCCGTTTGTGTGAAGATGGGGGGCGAATCTGAGTTCGGCGTAAATATCCCCTTGGTTTGCCAAATCTTCTACAACTTCGTAGGAGCACCTGGTAAGGTTTTCTCTGCTCTGCATTACCTTTAATGGGAGCTCGAATTTTTTGAGATAGTCTACTAGGTTTTTATCTTCACTGTTTACGCTCAAATGTTTTCTCAAGTCTACTGCATCTTGACTCGGAAGGCATACACCATCTTTTTTTGAAAGCTCCAAAACAGTTTCTAGACGTAAAGAACCGTCTAGGTGAATATGCAGTTCTACTTTTTTTATGTTTTTAGTATCCACGTGTCCTCCATTATTTTTTAAGATTGTATTACTCTGATGAAATAATTTAAATAACTGCTATAACTTATGTGATAAATTACTGAATTTATCGAAACCTATTTGTACACAGAGTTTCACAGAGATTTAAACAAGAGCTGCACAGAGAGAATCTCAGCTCAATTTATAGATTATAGAGAACAGTGAATAGATATTTTAACTATTTTCTATTCATTATCAACTGATTTATTTGCTCTGTGAAACTCACTCTTTTCCTCCGTGCTGCTCTGTGTCCAAGGTTTTGTATTTATTTTTTTATTTGTGTCCATTGGTGCGATTCGTGACTAAAAAAGGTTTTTATTTACTTGTAAGAAACTCAATATTTTAATCAAAGTATAAATAGCAGCTTAGGCTAAATATTAACTGATCTTATATCCAAGATAATCTCTCTTTTTACAGGTTTTTCTTCTGATATGTCATATGCCTTTAAGATTAAGTCCTGTGAACTTGTTAAATTTTCATCTTTGTTATAGTATACCTCAGCTATCACTTCTCCTTTTTCTACTTTGTCGCCGATTTTTTTCTTTAGTACAATTCCAACTGAATAATCTATTAAGTCCTGTTTGGTGGCTCTTCCAGCACCTAGTAACATAGCGGCTTTACCGATAGATTCCGCTTCTATCTTGTTGACATATCCGCTGTTTTTGGCACTTAAAGATAACTTTGAGGCTGCCGTAGGCAACAGACTGTAGTCACCCACAATATTAGGATTTCCCCCTGCTTCCTGTATGAATCTTTTCAGCATTTCAAGGGGTTTTCCGCTTTGGATGATTTTTTTTACCTTTTCCCTGCCTTGGTCTAGGCTATCAACTTCGCCTTTTATCTGAAGTCCCACTGCTGCAAGCGTTTCTATGAGATATTCAAAGTCCTCGGGGCCGTTGCCCTTTAAAGTTTCTATAGCTTCGATGACTTCCAGGGTATTCCCGACAGCCATCCCCAGAGGCTGGTCCATATCACTTAGAACGGCCACTACTTTTCTACCGAAGCTGTCCCCTATATTCAGCATAGTATCGGCCAGTTCCTGGGCTTGCTGTAGATCTTTCATAAAAGCCCCGCTGCCTACCTTTACGTCAAGGATTATTCCGTCGGCATACACAGCCAGTTTTTTACTCATGATACTGCTCGCGATAAGAGGAATATTTGATACCGTTGCCGTGACGTCTCTCAGGGAGTAAAGCCTTTTATCCAGCGGCACAACTCTTTCAGAATATCCCATCAGACCGATACCGGTTTTATTTACCAGGTTCACCAGCCCATCTTTAGTCTGAGGAAACTTGAAGCCGGGTATAGATTCCAGCTTGTCGATGGTACCGCCTGTGTGTCCCAGCCCTTTACCGGATAGTTTCGCAGTACCTATATCAAGACTCGCAAATACAGGAGCCAAAGCGATAGTTGTCTTATCTCCGACTCCGCCGGTGCTGTGCTTGTCTATCAAAAACTTGTTTATACCCTCAAATTTTATAAGGTCCCCAGAGTGCATCATCTTTTCGGTGAAAACTTTTAGTTCGTCTTTGTTCATACCGTTAAAATATACCGCCATTAAAAAAGCCGCCATTTGGTAGTCTGGGACTTTATCAGTGAGGTACCCATCTAAAAGAAATTCTATTTCATTTTTATCAAGCGGTTTTCCGTCTCTTTTTTTTTGTATAATATCCACTGCTCTCATGACACTCCCCCTAAATAAGATTTTTAATTAAAATCAAAAAAAGATAAGGGGCTCAAGCCCCCTTCGATACTTACTTATAACTTTATTTTTTCAGAGATAATATCCTCTTTTATTTATTTTAATTTAGCTATATTTTATGATGTCCAATATCCATTTACAAAATGCTTCGCCAGTTCTTTTGGCGACCTCAACCACTGCTTCGTGCGAATGAGCAGTTTCTGCGATACCTGTAGCCATGTTTGTTATGCAGGAAATCCCAAGGACTTCCATTCCGAGATAGTTGGCAACAATTGTTTCCGGTACAGTGGACATACCCACAGCATCCGCTCCCATTCTGCTCATGTTTCTGATCTCGGCAGCAGTTTCATAGTAAGGTCCAGTGGTACCCAAATAAACACCCTCTCTGTACTCAACACCAATTCTGTCAGCTGCAACTTTGGCATCCCCGATTAAATCAGGGCTGTAAGGAGTTGACATGTCAGGAAACCTTACCCCAAACCTTGCATCGTTTGCACCAATAAGAGGATTAGTACCAAACATATTTATAAAGTCATTTATCAGCATAAGCGTACCGGGCTTGAAAGTTTTGTTTATTCCACCTGCTGCATTGCTTACAATTAGTTTATCTATTCCGAACTTTTTCATTGCATAGATAGGGTACGTAACCTGCTTCATCTCATATCCTTCGTAGAAGTGAAACCTCCCCTTCATTGCAAGTACTTCTACACCGTTTACCTTACCGAAAACCAGTTTACCCTCATGCCCCTCCACTGTAGACACAGGAAAATTAGGAATATCCTTGTATTCTATTTCAACTTTATCTTCTATAAAGTCTACCAGGTCACCCAGGCCAGAGCCGAGAATAACCCCCAGTCTAGGCCTAGATTTTACTTTTTCATTCAAGAATTTAACAGTTTCCATTACTTTATCAAACATAAGTCCCTCCGTTGAAATTAGACTTTTTATTCAAACATAATTTGAACATCTAGTAAAAATATAGCATGTGCCGCCAAATAATGGCAAAATTTTTTTATTTTTAGGTCTGGCATATAGCTTGTGTATGGATCAGACCATAAATAAAGTGCATATATTTTTTGATATTGACCTAAATAAGAATATAATTAAAATGACGGCAAAATTTATCGGAGTATTCGTAATACGAAATACCCGTTGCGTCTATAACTCTAAATTGGAAGTATAGGCGAAGTTTTTATGCGTATATAGATGAGTTAGCTGAAACTTAGAGAGTTAAAATATAAAGGGGGATTATGAATGATAGAAAAGATTTGTATTATGAATACCGCAACATATAGTTGTGAAACATTCGAGCCATCAAAAATAAATTATATTTATGGAAGCAATGGTACTGGTAAAACAACTATATCAAAAATTATTTCTAACCCTGAGCTTTATTCTGAATGTGAAAACACTTGGGTGAATGAACCACTTGAAAGATGTGTTTATAATAGAGATTTTGTTAAAAGACAATTTTCTCAGAGTAATTCAATAAAAGGTATATTTACTCTTGGAGAGGACACCAAAACTGCAAAAGAAAGCATAGAGGCAAAAAAAGAAGAAATTGATTTATTAAAACAAAATATTTCAGGAAATAATAATAAACTGCAACAATTAAAAAAGCAAAACGAAAATGACATTAACGATTTTTCAGAAAAATTCTGGTCATTCAAAGAAAAGATTTGAAAATGATTTTAGACCTGCATTTCAAGGATTTATGGGATCAAAAGAAGACTTCTATAAAAAATGTTTTAAGCGAAGTAGAAAATAATTCATCAACAATTTCATTAGAAGAAATAATTAAAAAGAAAGATGTTGTTTTTGATAAACAAATAACTAAATATAATCAAATCATTCCATTTAACTATGATAATCTTCTTGTTTTCGAAGAAACAAAACTTTTAGAAACCCCTGTAATTGGTAAAAACAATTCTCAGGTTGGGGAATTAATTGAAAAACTTAATAACAGTGACTGGGTCAATTTAGGAAGAAAATACTTAAAAAGCAGTCAGTCAAAATGTCCTTTTTGTCAGCAGGAAATCGACAAATCTATTATTCAAGAAATTGAAGAATATTTTGACGAAACTTATGAACAAAGGTGTAACGAAATATCTATACATAAAAAAGATTACGAAAATTATATTAATTCAAAAATAACTGAAATTGAGAAAATTATTGAAAATGAAATAAAATTATTCAATACTATAAAACTTGAAGATAAATTAGAATCAATAAAAGAAATATTTAAATTGAATCTATTAAAAATAAATAATAAAATCTCTTCTCCAAGCTCTACAGTAGAACTAGAATCATTAATCGAGCATTTTACTGAAGTTTCGCAAATTATTGAAGAATATAGAAGAGAGATTAGTAGAAATAATACTTTAGTTGCGAATCTTGCTTCTGAAAAAAATACTTTAAAAGCTGAAATGTGGAAATATATTATAGTTGAACTTCAAAGTGATATTGATTTAATAACAAAAAAATCAGAGCAATATAAAAAAGCAAAAACTGGAATAACTAAAGTTATTACAAGTAAAAGTCAAAAAGTCACTGAACTAGAAAGTGACATAAAAGTTATTGAATCTACAATAACAAGTACTGAATATACAAAAAATGAAATCAACAGAATTTTAGAGAGTTTTGGCTATAATGGATTTAGAGTTGAGAATACCCCTGCAAAAGGTGAATATAAAATAGTCCGACCTGATGGTAGTGATGTAAATGAAACTTTAAGTGAAGGAGAGTATACATTTATTACGTTTTTATATTTTTTTTCAAATGATTAAAGGGAGTATAAACGAAACAGGAATTACAAGAGATAAAGTTGTTGTAATTGATGACCCCATTTCTAGTTTAGACAGTAATATTCTCTTTATAGTTTCACACTTAGTAAAGGAAATTATTACAGATTGTTTAGAGGGAAAAAAATGGTGTTCATCAAGTTTTTATGTTAACACATAACATATATTTTCATAAAGAAGTGACTTTTAGAGGAGCAAGAAACAATACAACAAATGCTGAATCATTTTGGGTATTAAAAAAAATAAATAGTAACTCAAAAATTAAGAAATTTGATGGAAATCCAATTCATACAACTTACGAACTTTTATGGCAGGAGTTGGATGATTTAGATAACGTAAATAAAGCGACGATATTCAATACTCTGAGACGAAATTTTAGAATATTATTTTAATGTAATTGGTGGTATAAATTACGAAGAATGTATTCACGAATTTGAAGGAGAAGATAAATTAGTCTGTAAAGCTTTAATTTCTTGGATAAATGATGGTTCTCATTTTGTAACCGACGATTTAATGGTTTATGTTGAACCAGAAAGTATAGAAAAATATATTAAGGTTTTTGAAATGATTTTTGAAAAAAATGGGTCATATAAATCACTATAATATGATGAGAAAAATTGATACATAGGAACAAAGAAGCATCAGCTAACAGTCAGGCATACTATATTCTTTCGCCAAGCCCTATCGGGGACAAGACTAAGCTCACTAACAGGAAACCTGTAACGCTTGCTACGTCTTTCTAAGGCTCAAGAACATCGTATTACCTACAGACCGTTATGAGAAAGATTTACCTAGATATCATTTAGAATTTAAAAGTAATTGAATGAAATAAATATCGCTATATGTATTATCATGACAATTTAAAATAATGTTGACTGAGAAACAAAATTGTGATAGGTTATTGTTTCCAAGGAAACAATAATGATGTAGTTTTTCATCATTATGATAGAATAGGAGGATAATATGCTAGATATTAGTTTTAAAGATTAGTAGAGAAAATCAAGTATGGAAATGGCTAGAATCACAGGAGAATAGCCTAATAACAAGTGGCCACATAGGGACACATATTGACGTTTATAAGAAAAGTGAAGTGCCAGAGAGTTATTTTGAGTCTGAAGGTATTATAATAGATTGCAAGTCATATACTATTAATGATGAAATAGGAATAGAAGCTATTCAAGGCCAAAATATTTGAAGAAGGTGCATTTGTCATATTTCACACAAATATGATGAAGAAGTATCCATATGGATGCGATGAATATATAAAGAGACATCATCAGCTTAGTATGGAACTAATTGACTACCTAATAACCAAAAAAGTCAATTTTATAGGTATAGACTTTGCAGGAGTGCGAAGAGGAAAAGAGCATTATAGTGCAGACGTTAATGTGAAGATAAAGGTGTATATGTAATAGAAAATATGGATTTGAGAAGAATAGATGACATTTCGAAACCGGTTAAAGTGTATACAGCGTGGATTAATAATCCACTAGCAACAGGACTAGCGACAAGAGTATTTATAGAAATGAAGGAGTAGTGACTTGAACAACAAAGATTTATTAAATCGGTTAATTAAAATACTGGAGTTGATTGAAGATTACAATAAAACAAGTTTTGATGATATTTATAATGGTCTCAACATAAATGAAGTTCATTCAATAGACTTTCATTGGTCGAAATACAGGTACTAACCTTATAAGTTTGTCTAAAAGACTAAATATTACACGAAGTGGCGTAACAAAGATAATAAAACGCTTTGGAAGAAAAAAAATATGTAGAACTGTATACAAATAGCAATAATAAAAAAAGAGAAATATTTACGTCTTACAGAGATTGGGTTAGACGTGTTTAAAGTTCATGAGAAAATACATGAAGTTAGCATAGAAAGAGATTCAAAGCTATTTGAAAGATTTACTGAGGATGAAAAAATCACGATTCAGAAACTTTTCGATATATTGGAGAGTGATCTGTTAGAAAAATTAAGGTGACGTATACAAGAAAAATCGAAAGTGAATAGGTTGTGTGATTGCAAGTTAGAAAAGTAAAAAATCACAAAATGAATGACGGTAAATCCATCCTCATAACACAGCGGTTCCAGACATTCCCCTTTTCGTATATGAATTGGGGAATTTTTAATAAGTTTATTATGTTAAAATATTGAAGAGTGGTTAAAAAGAGGGGAACGATCTTGAACCCGTGGGAACGTTATACAACATTCAAAATAAAGATGAGGAAAATAATGAATAAATATATTGAACTTATAGGAAGAAATATCAAATCTGAATTTATTTCAGAAAATATTGTTGAATTAATTAAAAATAAATTATTTTCAATTTTTGAAAAAGAAAAAGAAATTATAAATGGCATGTATGACGATATTTCTTTTTCTTACGAAATTAAATTCTTATTTAATAATCAATACTCATATATATTGGATTTAAGAGATTTAACTTTAAATGACGAGCTTTCAACAACTATAAAAATTTATTTAAATCAAGAAATTGAGCCAAATTATGTCGAAAATTCTTATAAACTAAAATTAAAAATTAAAGAAATTCTATTTCTATTTTATGAAGAAATTTATTGTACTTATGATTTTTTAAATTCGCAACTTTGTAGTCCTATTTATATTAAAATTCATAAAATTGAAAATAAAGTTAGAGAAATAATTAATTTAGAAATGATTTCAAAATTTGGAATTAATTGGTTTCATCAATACTCAACTGATGATTATATTAAAGAAGTAGAAGATTATTCACATTTTTATAAAAAAAATTATCGTGAATTCAAAGTTGTCAAAACCGAATTAACACATATTTCTCCTAGCATTTTATTAGATTTATTAAAAAAATAGCAGTACAAATAAATTAGTTTCAAAAATAAAAAGTGAAATAAACACGATTAAAGATAAATTATCTAAAGATGAAAAGTATGAGCAAATCTTAACTTCAATGGCTATTAATTCAAGTTCTTTACTTGAGGAAACAAATTTAATAAATATTTTTAATGAAGATTTTGAAAATCAATGAAAAAATTTATTAAAAATAGAAATAAAATTTCCCATAATCACTTTATAAATGATCGAAGAAATTAAAGAAATTGAAGAGAATTTAGAATTGTTTAAAGGAAATATTAGATTTAAATTTTGAAAATAAAATTACATTTGTGTCCACAAATTTGAAATCTAAATATGTTGATATAAAAGAAATTTTAGTAAGTTTAAAAAGTTTATTTGAAAAAAAAATTCAAATGTGATTTAGAAAGAAAAAATAGTTGATGATGAAGTTATAAAAATCAAAGGAACAATCGAATATAAAGAATTAAAATTCTTAATTTCAGTTGAAAATAAAATGAATTTATTATTTACTACAATAAAAGGAGCAAATAAAAGTGAGGCTATTATTTATGACTTCAAAATATCAATAAAAAGAATTATTTCCAAATATTTTGAGGATGATTCTTTTTATTGGTTAGAAGATTCTAACAATACATATTTTTCCAATAACTTATATATAAGAATTAACAATATTGAAAATAAATTTAGAGGAATAATATCTCAGATTTTTTTTCAAATTAAAAATATAAAAAAATCATCAGAAGATTTATTAAATTTACAAGAACTTCTTACGGAAGACCTTATTAAAATTATAAAAAATAGCTATTTAATACCAAACGAAAAAAATGTAAAGATTTAATTAAGGAATGTTTAAATTCAGATGTAAATTTAGAGACTATTTGGGATAAATACCAAAATTTATCTTCAAAATCTGTTTTAGAAAAATATTTTTTCATTTGGTGAAAATTTTATAAAATTATGGAATCAGTTTTGTAATTTTAGAAATGAAATAGAGCATAATAAAATAATTTGTATTGATTTTATAAACGATGCAAATAAAAATTTTGATAAATTAGAAAAATACTTTTGAATATTTTGAAAAGAATTTTTCTAAAATGCATCCGTCATTGGAAGATACTCTTCAAAATCAATTTTTAAAAGAATTAGAAGCAGAAGAAAAAAGAGTAGAAGAAGAATTTAAATTTGATTCAGCAGGGATTAGATTATCCTAAAACTTATGAAGAAGTTATTGATGAAATTATAGAAAATGATAATTATTATTATTTTATGGATAAATTAGATGGAATATTAAGTTCAATACAAGGAACATATTCTTCATTAGAAGATTTTCTAGAAGAAATTAAAGAATTTAAATTATATGAAAGCAAATATTATAAAATTTATTTAAATGTCTTAGAATTAATAAAATATATATCTATTGAAGATTATTTTTTGTTAAAAAGTTTGTACGATAAAATAGAAACTGATTCGGAAAAAAAGATTATTTTTATCAATTATTCAGAAAAAAATAAACATTTTAATAGAAAGAGTTAAGATGGTTGGTAGAAAATGTTTACCAAAAAATATTGAGTTTAATTTTTTTGAAGAAAATGGGAGCTATTTATATATAGAACATATAAATAAAAATAGTATGGAAATATAAACAGAAGGATATTTTTCTTTAGATAGAGGCACTACAGATAATATCTACTTTAACCTTTTTATTAATAATAAAAAAATTCAGCAATTTGAGCACAGAGGAGAAATTGAAAAAAATCATGGAGACTATATTTTGGTTGATGATAGTTATTATAATCCTGAACATTTCAGACGAATGTTTTGTCATTTTAGATAATTTTGCTGAATTAGTTAAAGAATATTTCGAAAAAGGATTTGAAAAAATTATAAATCTTACATTTAAATTAGAAGATTTATTAATTGAATTAGAATAACGTTGTATAACATGTCAGCAGACTCAATCTATTCTCACTACGCTATCGCTGGGTGTTCATAAGACTGCGTCTGTCTGCAAGACCGTTATATTACATTTTGTTTTTTCAATTAGGATGTTGATACAAGTTTACAGCGTTATCATCAATATAGGCAAAAAGGTCTTGTAAAAATAAAAAAACAGGTGTCGCCGCGACACCTGTATTTTATTCTTTGTCTATGAATTACACAAATCTCGCGAATAATTCAAAACCTTGAAAATTAAAGCTTTATACGTTATTCTCTGTGAAACTCACTCTTTTCCTCTGTGGCCAAGGTTTTGATTTTATTATTCTAATTTGTGTCCATTCATTGGGATTCGTGACCAAAAAAGGTTTTTATATACTTGGAAGAAATTCAGTAATTTATTGAAATAGTTTTTGTGCAATAACTTGAGTTAATTAAACTTTATACCACTCCTCGGGTATCGGCCTTTTGTCTGAAAAAAGATCTATATCTTTTTCCAGGAATGAAACTATTAGGTCTGCCATGGGCTTTACTTGTACAAGAATACTTTTTGCACCGCCGATTTTAACCTCTTTGCGTATCCCTTGTAGAAAAGCGCATCTTGAATTTTATCATAGTTTTTTGATACGTCCCCATGTGAACTATGGGTGTGAAAACAGTTCGACCTCTTTGTATGTGCCATCATCAAGTTTTATTTTAATTAATCTGGCTTTGTCATTTATTCTGTCAGGTACTTTCATCCATTCTTCAACACTGTGTAAAAAAGTATTGGTTTGTAAACTTGTACCTAAAAATAGTATATCTGTATTTTCATCATACAGACTGCCGAAGCATCCGTGACGCGGGGCACGGGGTATGCACATCATTGT
>CAXXCR010000032.1:0-32353 GCA_963668015.2 uncultured Ilyobacter sp.
TAAAATCTATCGAAAATATAGATAAAAAAGAGCTTCCCTGAAGAAAGCTCTTTTAAAATTATTATACTTTATATCTAAATCTAATTTTTTTAAGACTCCTAAAATCTTTTTCTTCTGCTAAGGAGCATTAAGTCTTTAATCGAATTTTCATTTCTCGCTTTCATCCACCGTTTATTAAACTCCTCTTCCTGTACGATGTAAGCAATAGAAGCTAGAGCTTTTAAATGAAACAAGACATTTTCTTTTACCCCTAAAAATACAAATATTGCTTTTATTGAAGGGTTTTTATCTGAGAAGCGTACCCCCTCCTTACACCTAATCATAAGCAGATTAAAATCTTGGAAATTTTCCAATATGACATGAGGAATTGCTACAAATTCTGACACCACACTTGTAGAATCCTCCTCTTTTTTTACCAGTATTTTATAAAACATTTCCCTATCTTCGCCTGTCATTATTTCCAATTCTTCAGCTATTCTTCTAATCATTTCCTCCAGTTCTACTCCCTCTTCTATATCTATTACCCTTGCCCTTTTAACAAGGTCATCAAACTCATCTGTACCTATTCTATCCCTATCTTTTATTATTTCTATCAGCTCTGCTTCAAGGTTGTGATTAGTAAGATTGGTATTTATTATTCTCTCTAATATATGTAGCAGGGCATACTCTTGATCTGCTCTTTTTTTGCCGTAAAAAAAATATACTCCTAAACTGAACAACAGCATAGAAATACTTATCTCCACTGCTGCAAGCCCCAAATCAACTATATAAAAAGTAAAGACAAATATACTGATTATCTGAGGTAAAGGATAAAACGGTGCTTTAAAGCTAGGCTGGTAGCTCAATATCTTACTTTCTCTTAAAATTATTACAGACAGATTAGTCAAAACATAAGAGGTTAAAACAACCGATGAGGCTATCTTAACTAGAATTTCCAATGGAAAAAATAATGATATTCCTATGAATAAACCTGTAAAAATTATAGAATTTGCCGGAGTATTAAATCTACCATTTATTCTACTTATAAAACTTGGTATAAGATTGTCTCTACTAAGTGCCATCGGATATCTGGAAGCTGACATTATTCCTGCAAGAGCCGTTGTTACAAAAGCAAATATAGCAGCTATACTTAAAGTAACGTATCCAATATCCCCCATAAACATCTTACCGGCATCAGCTATAGGAGTTAGTGAACCACTTAAACTTTCTGCTGGAAGAACTCCCACAGTTATTATTAACATCACGGTATAAATTACTGTTATTACAAATATCGAGGTCAACATTGCAAGTGGTACTGTTTTCTTTGGGTTTCTTACCTCTTCGGCTATACTGGATATATTTAAAAGCCCTCCAAAGGATATAAATATAAAACCAGAAGTTATAAATATTGTATTAGGATTTTCTGGCAAAAAAGGTATAAAAGCATTTTTATCAACAGCAAATGCTCCAAAGAGGATGTAAATCACCATCAGTGCAAGGAGCCCTACTACGAGTAATACCTCTAGTTTCGCTACCCCCTTTACTCCCACAATATTTAAAAGCACAAAGATAAAGCATATTATAAGGGAAGTTAGAAGTAAATTTAAACCAGTAATAATATAAATTACTTCTGCTATACCAAATATTGCAAAAGCACTCTTTAGAGATAGAGCAAACCAACTAAGAAACCCTGCCACTGTGCCTACCATAGGCCCTAGAGTTCTTGATATATAATAATAATCTCCTCCTGATTTTGGCATAGCTGTAGAAAGTTCCGCCACACTCAGTATCCCTATGGAAGCAAAAATACCAGCTAAAAAATATGATATAAAAACCGCCGGACCTACATAGGAAAAAGCTATCCCAGGCAGAATAAATATACCAGAACTAATCATCGCTCCGGTAGCTATACTAAAAACATCAAAAAAAGTTAAGGTTTTTTTTAAACTCATATTTATGCCTCCTTTTTAATGTGCATCACAATGAATTTGTGTAAATTTTGAGATAAAACACTATAATGATTTATTTACTTTAAACATTTATATATACCTCTTAAAAATTAATTTTTTCTCTAAAAAAATCAAAATAAATACAGGAGGAAAAAATGAAAAATATAATTTCTTATTTAGAAATAAGTAGTATGAAGTTAATTCTCAGAAAGATTCCAATTTTTGGAGGATTTGATGATGATCAGTTATATAAAATATTTTCTGTCTTAGAAGAAGTAAGGTATACTAAGGGTGCCTTTATATTTAAGAGAGGGGATGCTCCAACACACATATATCTCATCTTGAAAGGAAAAGTGAGGTTTGTGGAAAAAAATGACCATACGATATTTGAATTCGGAGAAGGTGAGTGTATTGGAGAAGATTCTGTGATAGGTTTAAACCCACACACCTTATCTGCTATAGCTGCAGAGGATGTTGAGTTAGCAATTATTTCTAAGAACTCTATGCTAAATTTCTATGAAACCGACAAAGAACTTTTCAGTCACTTGATGCTAAATATTTCTAGAGAGATCTCCAGAAAACTCAGTATGACTAATGATCTGCTTTTACAATATATCAATAAAACTCATAATTTTGAATAACCCCACCTTCAACTCCTTTCAAATTTACATCTATATTCTGAGCTATTGAATGGTTTCAATGAATATTTAAAATTATTATTTATAGTAAAAATAGGCTATTACAGTACTGTAATAGCCTATTTTTATTTTTACATCATTTGTGTAGATACATAATAAAATCTATGGGTATTCTCCAGGCTGATTCTTATCTCAACTCTTTTTTCTTCTAACACAACATATCTAAAATTTCCTAATATTTACCTCGATATTAAAAAATAAATATCAATTTTTCATTAGACTTTTTTTACCATATGACATATAATAGTTATCAGGGTTAAAATTTTATCAGCAAATTAGCTAGTCCTATTAAGAAGCTAAAATAGCATATTTTTAAAGCAACTTTAACAAAATTCTTTGAGTAATTCTTTATAAAAATTATTCAGAACTTAATTTAGCAAAACTTTTGAGGTGATAATATGAAAAATCTATACAAAAGGCTACGTATTCTGCCCCTACTAATGGTAGCTGTAATTATGTCAGCTTTTATACTTATGATGGGGTGCGGCAAAAAGCAAGACAAAAAATCTATTCATATAGGGGTCAGCATTTCAAATTTTGAAGACCTTTTTTTAACCCATATAATGGAAAGTATGGAGGAATACGGCAAAGAACTTGGGGATGAGGTGGATCTAATATTCTTGGATGCCAAAGAGGACGCGGAAAAGCAGACTGCACAGATCAGGCACCTCATAGAAGACGAAGTCAATTCAATAATTGTCATACCGGTTGACACCAGCCTGACTTCGCGTATGACAAGAATGGCTTTAGAGTCTCACACTCCAATTGTATATGTGAACAGATATCCCGATGAGTTTGTCTCACATGAGATGCCGTTTGACGTTTACTACGTCGGTTCCAAAGAAAAAAATGCAGGAATACTTCAAATGAAACATCTGGCAGAAAAACTCGGTGGAAAAGGAAATATCTCCGTTCTTATGGGAACCTTTGAAAATATGGCAAGCTTCCAAAGAACCGAGGGAGTGGAAGAGGTAGCCAGAAATTACCCGGAGATAAATATTATAAAAAAAGAGAGTGCAAAATTTTTAAGGCCTATGGCCACCAGTATAGTGGAAAAGTGGCTAAGATCCGGACTGGACTTCGAGGCTATTATTGCAAACAATGATGAAATGGCAATCGGAGCAATCAGAGCTCTTGAAAAATATGATATAGAAGGGGTATTAGTATTGGGAGTGGATGCCACAGCTGATGCTGTTTCAGAAATAAAAGCGGGGAAATTAGAAGCTACAGTTTTTCAGGATTTTGATGGTCAGGGAAGAGGGGCTGTGGATATGGCTTATAAAACAGCTAAAAAAGAGACTGTGGGGAATAGGAGATGGATTCCATACAGATTAATAACATTAGATAATTATAAATCTGAACTGCCGCAAGAATAAATAGTCTTAAATTTACATAAGTATTAAAATAGCTAGCCTTAAGGCTAGCTATTTTAATACTTATAGATAATACATAATATTATTATCCAGATATTCTCCGTCTCTTAATCTTCTTAAGATATTTGAAATTTTTTCATTATTGAATTTTACTCCAAGTTTCTCCAGTTCGTTTTTTACAGCAGCTTTTCCTGATGTTTTTCCTAAAACAAACTCTGATTCACGTCCAATTTCAGAAGGAGATACAAACTCATAAGTCCTTCTATCCTTTATAAGGCCATCTACATGTATTCCGGATTCATGGGAGAACACCTTTTTTCCTACAATAGGCTTGTTCTGAGAAAGTTTTATCCCAGAAGCCGTTTCTACTAATTTTGAAAGTTTTGGAAATGATTTAACATTAAAATCAGTTTCACAATTTTCTATATATTTCAGGCTCATTACAACTTCTTCTAAAGAAGCATTCCCAGCCCTTTCTCCTATCCCATTTACAGTACAGCTTATATACTTTGCCCCCGCTTTATATGCAGCTACTGAGTTTGCTGTAGCCATCCCGAAATCATTGTGCCCGTGAAAGTCTATATCTATGTTTATTTTATTCTTTATCTTTTTTATATTTTCATATACCCTAAATGGGTCGAGTGCGCCGACAGTGTCTGCATAACGAACTCTGGAAGCTCCTAACTTTTGAGCTAATTTGTAGAATTTTATTAAAAAATTTAAGTCAGTTCTAGAAGCATCCTCGGCCCCAACTGAAATTTTACACCCTTTTTTTACCGCGTAAGAAACCACTTCTTTTAAGTTTTCCAGGACCCATTCCCTGTTTTTTCTCAGTTTACCGTAGATATGTATATCTGAAGTCGGAGCCGATATATGTACATTAGAAACTCCGGTTTTCAATGATTTATCAATATCATCTTTTGACAGACGATTCCAAGTCAAAAGCTCCGCATTCAGATCTAAATTTTTGGCTTCTCTTATAAATTCTACCTCTTTATCTCCCATTGCAGGAATTCCGATTTCAATTACGCTTACCCCTGCATCACTTAGCATCTTCGTCATTTCAAGTTTATCTTCCTTAGTAAAACTGACTCCTGCTGTTTGTTCGCCATCTCTTAGCGTTGTGTCCAATATATAAAAGTCATTCATATTAAAGCACCTCAAATCTTTTAAAATTATATATAAAAGTATGAAAGTGGGGCGGTGAGATGAGTAAAATTGATAAATTTAATCTGATTAAACAATTGAAATTAATGGCACGAGTGACCTATATTTTTTATATCAATCATAGAATTGTTCACTCTGAAAAAAGAATTATCAAACCTATAGTTATTCTGATCATTAAAATCAACCATATTTTTTGAAAACTTTACTTTCAAAGGTACCACATCTTTTAACTGATCACTACACATGCTAATTTTATACGTAGGAGAATATATGTGCCTTTTCATACCATTTTCAATTATTATTTCATCAGTTGAAGTGTAAAGAGATTTAATTGTACCTTCTTCATAGAAGGTGAGGGAATTTGTGTCGCCATGTATTCCTAAAGGAGCTATATCATAGGCCAAAACGTCTCCTATAGGAGTAGTTATTTTAGTCGCCTTTGCAGGCTCAAATGATTTTAATGCCCCACTTTCATAAAAACTTATTCCAATTCTTGCAGTTCTTTTTCCAAGCGGCGTATCTATTTCTACAAGTTCGCTTGGCCAAAAACTTACACTTTTTATTTTTCCACTTTCATAGAAACTTATGCTTATTATTTTTTCACATATGGTCCCTATAGGTGTATTTATTTCAAGTTTTTCTGCTAGATCATACTCTTTTTTTTCAGTCCAAAATCCGTTAATGTCCCCGTCCAATGGAAAAATTTTTCTTATTTCTCCATTTTCATGAAACAGCACCAATTCAGCCGGTAATAATCCTACATCTGTTTTTATATATGTTTTATCCTGCAGGTAGACCCTTTCCAAATTGCCATTTTCATAAAATCCAAGAGAAAAATCAAGCCTTTTTCTGGTGTCAACCATATACTGAGGTATCAATCTGCCATACTCTGTATCTAAAATATTTTCTTCTGAAAGGGTACAATATTTGATGGCACCATTTTCATAGCTTTCTAAATATGATACCCCTTCTAAGAATCCGTATTTACATTCCATCTTCTATTCCCCCTCAAAATCTATATAAGCAGCCTCTCTACAGGTTCTCCACCCTCTATGTGAGAGTCCATAATTTCTTCAACATCATCAGGAGTAACACTTCCATACCATACCCCTTCTGGGTATACTATTACAACCGGACCTTTATCACAAATTGCAAGACAGCCTGTATTTGTAACCATAACCTCACTTGAAAGTTCTCTGTCATCGATCTCTTCCATAAAGTTTTGGATAATCCCCACTGAGTCTTTTTGAACGCAGAACCCTTTTTGCTGGCCATTGATACGCGAACTTGAACAAATAAATATGTGATACTTAGGTTTAACCATTGTAAATCCCTCCTATATTATTGTTTTTATTATTATCCTTTTATTCTTTCAAATGCTGAGTTTATTCCATTTTCTATAGTGTCATATGTTTCATAGGTATATATATTATTCAATCTTAGCATTCTCTTAGGTTCATGACCTATTCTAACACTTAATATTGCATTACAGTCGCCAATGGCATCTAGTAATCTGCCCATCTTGGACTCTTTATTGTCGCAGTTTTCCTTACCTTCGCAGTATTGATCTACAGATCTTTCCTCTACAAACTTTGCTTTATCATCCGAATAGCTGTAAATGTAGAACTTGTCAACCTGTCCAAAATGCTGGTCTATAAGTTTTCCATCCTTGGATGCTACTGCTACTAGCATATCCCTTTTTTCTTTTTTCAAACTCGATTTTTCCACTACATCCTTAAATTCGAGTGATCTGTCTTGTGTAAGCTGTCCTATAGCATCAGCTCTGCATTGCTGACAATGGTACATCTGCTTCATTGAAATAGAACACTTGTTTCTTAGTTCGTTTAACTCTTTATTGCTTACAAGTGGCATGTTTTCAAATACAGTACCTCCAGCCGGTATAAGCGGCATAATGTTTGTCATAAATGCTCCACATTCTTTAGATTTTTTTACGACTTCTGGAATATGCTTATCGTTTACCCCTTTTATCATTACAATATTTACCTTGCACAATACTCCGTTGTCACACAGGTATTTAATCCCTTCTAGTTGATTATCTTGCAAAGTTTTAGCTGCTTCTTCTCCTTTTAAAATATTACCTTCATAATTTACAAACTCATATATCTTAGCACCTATTTTAGGATCTATACTATTCATGGTAACTGTGACATGATTTATGCCCAGCTTAACTATTTCTTCAGCATATTTAGGAAGCATCAATCCGTTTGTTGAAAGACATATGATAACATCTGGATCTTTTTCTTGTATCAATTCCACAGATTTTTTAGTTTCTTCAAAGTTTGCCAAAGCATCTCCCGGACCAGCAATCCCGACTACTTTCAGGTTATCAATTTTTTCCTTTACCAGCATATATTTCTTTGCTGCTCCCTCTGGGCTCAAAATCCCACTTGTTACCCCAGGTCTACTTTCATTTACACAATCATATAGTCTGTTGCAGTAGTTACACTGTATGTTACATTTTGGGGCCACAGGAATATGCATCCTTGCATTTTTATGTCCGTCAGCAGTATAACATGGATGTTCTTTTGTTTTCTCTATCAATTCATTCGATGCCCATTCTGGATATTCCGTTTTACCAGAACATCCACTAGAGCAGACTGTATTTCCTAAACTCATAATAAACACCTCTCTCTTAAACAGCTTTTAGTTTAGCTTAATTTTGCTATAGCTTCCATTGGATCTAGCACTCTCTCTTCTACAACAGCTGTTATTCCCATTTTTTTAAGACTCTCTATCATACCGTCTCCTATTTTCCCGGAGATTACAACGTCACAATCTTTTACATCCTCTATTATATGGTTTGTGTGATTCCCATCACTCAACCTTCTCTCTAAAAATTTTATCTCTTCGCCATCCTTTGAGAATATGAAAAATACTTTACTCTTCCCAAGATGGCTTGATATTGTTCCTGTTTCTCCTATGCTTACCGCTATTTTCATGCGTGCACCTCAACTTTCTCTTCTTTTTTGTAGTATTTATTATACATATCGTCTCTGAAAGCACTGTATTTTTCTGAAAGTAGGGTATTAGTAATTATATCCAATAAGTTCATACTGCCGTCATATCCTATTGTAACCTGTCGCTGAGCACCGACTCTGTCATGTACAGGGAAACCTACCCTTATAAGAGGTACATTTTCTTTTTCCTCTATAAACTTACCGTCCGAATGCCCTATCATTATGTTTACCCCTAATTTTTTTACATACTCTCTTATAGTTTCAAAATCACTATCTTCTAGCACAACTGCATCCTCGCAGTATTTAGATATGTCATCTTCAAACATGTCTTTTATTTTTTTAGCGCTGGAACCTGTTGCTATTACAGCAGGAGTTATCCCGTTTTCAAGGCACAATGAGCTTATAGCAGTAACCAGTTCCGGTTCCCCAAATACAGCTGCCACACCGGCACCGTTGTATTTGTGGGAGTCTATCATGGCATCTAGCATTCTACCTCTAGTCTTTACATAGTACTCAGGTATCTCTTTGCCGCTTATCTCTGATAAAAGGTTTATAAACGTATCACTATTTTTAAGTCCTATCGGTATAGGTATTCTATACACAGGAACTCCAAATTCTTTCTTCAAGTACTCTCCCGGAGAATAATCTTCTCTTCCGATTACTCCAAATTCTATTGTGGCAATGCTTCCAGACATAGATTCTATATCTTCGTGTGTTGTTCCACCATCAGGTATTTTCTCAAATTCTAGTCCTTTATAAGGAGCATCCATAGTTTCAGATACATCTGGAAGTATAACCGCTTCTATTCCAAATCTTTCTAAAATAAGCTTTAACTCTCTTATATCTCCCGGACTCATTATGCCGGCTATTATATTTATCTTTTTAGTTGGCTCAGATGGAACAACCAGCTTTTCAACCATTTTTCTCACTGCCAGATAGTACCCTTCGAATTGTGACCCGCCGTAGCCCGGTGTAGGTACAGCAACCATTTTAAGCTCATCCGAAGAAATCCCTTCTTCAACCATAAAGTCTTTTAAGATTCTGTCGATGTCTTCACCTATTGTTTCAGCAAGGCAGGTTGTAACCACACCTATAGTTTTTGGCTTGTAAACTTTTATCACGTTTTTAAGTCCTCTTTTTAAGTTGGCTTCTCCTCCATATACTGTAGCTTTCTCATTAAGTGCAGATGAAGCTATATCTATAGGTTCATTATAATGTTGTGCCATATGTCTTCTTATATATGTGCTGCATCCTTGAGAACCGTGCATCATTACTAGCGCTCCCTCTAGACCTTTAAATGCAAGGCAGGCTCCCATTGGCATGCACATCTTACAAGGATTTATGTTTACGTCTACAAAGTTTCTATTATTTTTCATTTGCAATCACCTGCTCTTTAAGGTCTAAAATTTTAATAGATCCACTGAGCTCATGCTCAATTCCACATCTTTCACCCTTTATTATCTCCCATACAGGGCTGTTTACTGTTAAATCAACCTCTTTTGCAAAGTTTATGCAGCCTTCATATCCTGAAAGTGGATGTTTTCTAGCGTGGTTGTGGTCTACAAAGGCAACTCCCAATTTATATGCGAGCGGTCTTTCCTTTACCCCGCCAACTAATATATCGGCTCCTTTTTCACGCATGAATTTTTCAAGTTCACTTGGGTTTGCATCATCTAGTATAACTGTATCTTCGTCTGCAAGTTTTCTTATTGTTTCATATTCTTCCGGTCTTCCAGTTTGAGATCCCACCATAACAGGTGTTATTCCCAAATCTCTGAACTGTTTTATAAGTGATATGGCTTTAAACCCACCACCTACATATATTGCAACCTTTTTACCGGCAAGCCTTTTTCTATACGGTTCTAGTTTTTCGTCAGTCTCTTTTTCTCTTACCTTGATAAACTCTTCTACTTTTGTGATCATATCAAAATCCCCAAGTGAGTATGCGATAGATCTAAGCGATACTCTTATGTCCTCTAGACCGAAAAAGCTTACTTTTGAAAAAGGTATTTCATATTTTTCCTCCATTTTTTTAGCAAGTGATGTCATCGATCCTGCGCATTGAACTACGTTCAACACTGCATTCGGAGCTTCTTTTATCTGTTCATAATTTGAATCCCCTGCAAAGTGGGATACCACATCTACACCTATCTCTTCCAGGTATCCTTTTATTATCCACATCTCCCCCGCTAGGTTGAAGTCTCCTAAAAAGTTTATCCCGTATTTTTCCTCTTTTTTATTCCCGTCTAACTCTAGAATTTTTAGTATCGCGTCACCTGCGGCCTTGTATCCGGCAGATTTACTTCCTACAAATCCTGAAGATTCAACAGGTATTATTCTTATGCCGTATTTTTTTTTCGGCAGCTTTACATACAGCCTTTAGGTCGTCTCCGATTACACCTACAACACAGGTAGAGTAAACGAATATCAGTTTAGGTTTTTTAGCCTGAACTATCTCGTCTATGGCAGCTGTCAGTTTTCTTTCTCCACCAAATATTATGTCATGCTCTCTCAAATCGGTTGAGTAGCTGTTTCTGTACTCTTCTGATCCACTGCTCAAGCTGCCACGGATATCAAATGTGTAGGCAGCACATCCTATGGGTCCATGTACCAGATGCACCGCATCTGTGATCGGATTTAATACCACCCTAGCTCCACAGTAAACACACGCTCTTTGACTTACTGCTCCAGCAGCACTATGAGCATCACACTTTATTTTTCTGTCTTTGTCCTCTTTGTTACACACTATGAAATCTTTTCTTTCCTCGATCATTTCGAGGTTTTTCTTAATCTCTTTTTCTAGCATTTTACTCACCTTCTCCCTTAATAACTTAACCAATACAAAACACGTCTCTCCCTCAAAAGACTTGATTTATACAAATTAAATCACTAGCTGATAATTTTCTCTAATGCTCGAAAAATTTTTATATTTGATTTTAATTCTTACAATTTTAGTTCTCTGTTTAGAATTTAAAAAATTATTTTTAGATTGGAATTTTTATATGAGTCTTGTTAAAAATGATAATCGAATGGTTTTAATTAGTTGAAAATAGAATTAGAATAGGTTATAGTTTTAATTTTTAACAATGGCTATGCGCCGATAGCGCATAACCACTGTTATTAAATTACATTGTAAGTTCAAAATCTTCGTCTGCTGCGTCTCTGTCTTGTCTTTCAAGTAATGCATCACTTATTTTTTCTATAAGTCTCATTGCACCTTTGTATCCAACAATTGGTAGGTATGAATGAACACTTCTGTCTAATATAGGGAATCCAACTCTAACTAGTGGAGTGTCTTCTGCTCTAGCGATATATTTACCGTAAGTGTTTCCTATTATTAAGTCAATTGGCTCGTTTTTCATCCATTGGTGAAATAAGAACAAGTCTCCAGCACTTTTATAAAGTGAATCTTCTGGGTTAAGACCAGCTTCAGTTAGTATAGCTTCGATTTGCTTTTCAAAGTGTTTACCAGGTGTACCAGTTAGCATCATTTTAGGTATCATACCTAAACTAACTACGAATTCTGTCATAGCGATAACTAGATCTGGGTCTCCGAATATACCAACTGTTTTCCCGTGGAAGTGGTGGTGTGTATCAACCATTATATCCGCCACTTGTCCTCTTTCTATTTCAATCTCTGCCGAGATAGGTTTGCTGGTAATTTTTGCTACCTGCATCAAGAATTCATCTGTAGCTTTTATACCTAAAGGCATTTTAAGCACTTCTGCTGGTACTCCGCATTTTTTCTCAAGTGCAACTGCTCCAGCTTCAGAACAATAGCTTCCTAATGCGATTGTAGCTTTTGAGTTTCCACAGTCTTTTATGTCTTCAATTTTAGTTCCACCTTTTGGGTACATATCAAATGAATTCGTAGCAGGTGAATCTACAACTCCACTTTGGTCAGGAAGCATAGTGAATGGTACTTCCATTTTAGTTAAAAGGGATTTTAATTCTGTTATATCTCCTGGGTTTACCCAACCAGGGATTATATTCAGTTTATCGTTTTTCCCTTTTCCTTCACCTTCAGCAAGGTAGTTTATTGTAGACGCTACCATGTTTGAGAATCCAGTAACGTGCGATCCTTGGTAACTAGGTGTGTTTGTATGGATTACTTTTTTACCTTCTGGTATAACGTTAGATGATTCTGAAATTAATGTAGTCAAGTCATCACCGATTGTCTCACTTAGACAAGTAGTATGTACTGCAACTATTTCAGGGTTGTATATAGAGAATATGTTTCTAAGTGCGGTTTTAAGGTTTGCTCCACCACCGAATACAGATGCTCCCTCTGTAAATGAACTTGTAGTAGCCATTATAGGGTCTCTGAAGTGTTTAGTAAGGTGCATTCTGTGAAAAGAACAACATCCTTGTGATCCGTGACTGTGTGGTAAACATCCATTTATTCCTAATGCAGCATACATAGCTCCTATAGGTTGACAAGTTTTTGCAGGGTTTATTGTTAATCCTTTTCTATCTACAATTTTCTTTGGTGTTAATTCTAGCATGCTTGCTCACCTCCAAGTTCTCCTTCCAATTCAGGAGTTATTTTCCAAGGTGGAGTTACATATTTCCAAGTTGGAGTATTTAATCCAGCTGCAATATCTTTTGCGAAAATAACTGCCCCTTTAAATCCAGCGTATGGTCCGCTGTAATCATATGAATGTAGCTGTTTTGAGAATATTCCCATTTTGTGCGCCACATATTTATCTTTGATACCAGAGCAGAATAGATCTGGTTTTAAAGCATGTATAATCTCTTCAGTTTCAAAGTGATTTAAATCATCCACTACAATTGATCCGTCTTTCATGTCAGATATCAAACCTTTATACTCTCCTAGAGGTATAACTTTCTTAAGCTCCTCATACTTTTCTTCACTTAGGTACACTTTGTAGTTTTCTTCATCTTTTTCAACTGTTATGTGTTCGATATTTTTATTGTCGGCATTGGACTTGATATTAGGTATAATTTCTCTACCTTCGTAATCATCCCTATGAGCGAACTCATATCCTGCCGCTATTGTTTCAATACCTATCTCAGCAAGTAGGTTTTGGTAGTGATGTGCTCTTGATCCTCCAACAAATAGGAATGCAGTCTTTCCATCACACTGCTCTTTGTATTTTGCGATGTCGTCTTCTATCTCTTTAAGTTCTTCTTTTATAACTATTTCTGTCTTCGCGATAAGTTCTTCGTCACCGAAGTATACAGCCATGTCTCTTAATGATTGAATTGTTGATTGAACCCCTATAAAGTTAACTTTTAACCAAGGTGCCCCGTATTTAGTCTCAATCATATCGGCGATATAGTTTATCGATCTGTGACACTGTATTAGGTTTAACTCAGCTTTGTGGGCATTTTGTAAAGTTTCATAACTACCGTCACCAGTCATAACAGTTATAACTGTATAACCAATTTTATCTAGTATTCTTCCTATTTCCCATCCGTCTCCACCGATGTTGTACTCACCTAAAATATTTACTTTGTACTTACCTTCTATCTCTTCTTTCCCGGCTCCTATAACCTTAGTCATAAGTTTGTTGTTTGCGATATGGTGACCTGCTGATTGGCTGACACCTTTATATCCTTCACAGCTGAATGCCATAGTTGGTACTCCAAACTTCTCTTCAGTTCTTTTTGCCACTGCATGAACGTCATCTCCTATAAGTCCAACTGGACAGGTAGAAGATATTGTAATAGCGTTTGGCTCAAATATTTCATAAGCTTCTGCACAGGCTTTTTCTAGTTTTGGTTCTCCACCGAAAACTATATCACTTTCCTGCATATCAGTAGAAAAAGCATAGTTTAAGAAGTTCTTTCCTCCTTCTTCTGGAACTGCCTTGTTTCTTCTTGTCCCCCAAGTGTAGTAAGCACAACCGATTGGACCGTGAGTTATGTTAACCATATCTTTTAAAGGTCCGATTACAACACCTTTACATCCTGCATAACAACAACCTCTATTTGTCATTATTCCAGGAACTGTTCTTGTATCAGCTTCTATTTCCTGATGCTCTTGAGCAGTTTCTCTTATAAATACGTGCTTTTTTCTGTTTCTCATCGTCTTAGCTGGATACGCCTCGAGCATCTTATTCATAAATTCTTTTGACATTGTTGCACCCCCTCTGATTAAATAGTAATTTCTCCTGTCTCACCAGTTCTTATTCTTACTGAATCTTCAATTGGTAAAACAAATATTTTTCCGTCTCCAGGGTTTCCAGTTTTATTAACGTTGATTATTGTATCTACAACAGTTTTTACCTTCTCCTCTGGAACAATAACAGTTATTAACCTTTTGCTTATCAGTTTGTGGGGTTCTGAAACTGCTTCTATCATTTCAGGACTAAGTTCCGCTCCGCTTACAGCATCTTTTATAAGTTCAAAACCTACTTTTTGTTTACCCCTACCTTGAACTTTACGGGCAGTAATGGAGTCTATCCCTGCCAGCATTAAGGCATTTTTTGTTTGATTTATCATGTTTCTACGAATTATTGCCATAACTTCTTTCATTGCTTTATGCCTCCTTTTATTTACCAAGATATACTCCTAGACTTTTTATCCGGCAGTTGATTAAAGAGTGTTTGCTCCACTACTAATTGTATAAGTTTCTTCCACATCACTTACAAAGATTTTACCGTCTCCAAATGCTCCAGCTTTACCTGATTTTGCAGTCTTCATTATTACTTTGATTGCGTCATCTTTATCTAGATCACTTTCAACTACCATCATGATTAATTCTTTTGGAAGTTCATCATAATGCACATCTCCTACTTTAACTCCTCTTTGTTTACCTCTTCCTACTACATCTATTTTAGTAACTGCTGGGAAACCGGCCTCGCTTAACTCTAGCAATACCTCATTTACTTTTTCCGGTCTAACGATCGCTCTTATCATTTTCATATTTTTCTTACCTCCTAGGTTTTAATTTGTCCAGCTTCTAACTTTAATTTACGCGTTCAGCTTAGTCCATGAAACCGTAATCCATCATTAGTTTTTCTAACTCTTCAACTGTATGAGGTGTAGGGATTACAAGCTTTTTGTTGTTATCAATTGCGTTTGCTAATGCTCTGTATTCAGCCGCTTGTGTACAATCAGGCTCGTAGTTTACAACTACATCTCTGTAAATTTCCGCTCTTTGAACTACGTTGTCTCTTGGTACAAAGTGGATTAGTTGAGTTCCTAAACCATCAGCAAATTCTGTTAATAGTTCCAACTCTTTGTCAACTTTTCTTGAGTTACAGATGATTCCACCTAATCTTGTCTTACCTTGTTGTCCGTATTGAGCAATAGAAGTTGCGATATTGTTTGCAGCGTATAGAGCCATATATTCTCCTGAAGCAACGATATAAACTTCTTCCGCTTTACCTTCTCTTATCGGCATTGCGAATCCTCCACATACAACGTCACCAAGTACGTCATAGAAAACATAGTCTAATTCAGGTGTATATGCTCCTAATTGCTCTAGCATAGAGATTGAAGTGATTATCCCCCTACCTGCACATCCAACACCTGGTTTAGGACCTCCAGACTCAACACATTTTACCCCTTTGAATCCTACTTTTAAGATATCATCTAATTCAATATCTTCTCCTTCTTCTCTAAGAGTGTCTAAAACTGTTTTTTGTGCCAATCCTCCAAGAAGCAGTCTTGTAGAATCCGCCTTAGGGTCACACCCTACAACCATTATCTTTCTTCCCATTTCCGCCAATGCTCCAACAGTATTTTGAGTAGTAGTCGATTTCCCGATTCCACCTTTTCCATAAATTGCAAGCTGTCTTAATTTTTTTTCAGCCATTTTTAGAACCCCCTTTTAATTTTAAAAAATAGTATTTAGAGTTATCACTCTAAATAAAAATTATTTCAAGTAATTATTCTCAGAATTAACTTTTATTCAGAATGATAAATAACGAATAAACGACAATTTTTAGCAGAACTTCTATTAATTCAAATTGAAATTAAGCATAAAATAAAGTTTTTGGATATTAATTGAAAAATAAACTGAAGAGTTAAATGTGTTAAATATGAAAATTGTTAAAAAAAGAAATGATTGTTAAAAAAGTTTTGAAATGTTTAAAATTTGGATTGTTTTAAAATAGTATCAATATATATCTAATAAGATATTGGCATCTATTAAAATAATTGACATGATTTTTCTGTAAATTGAATTTCTTGAAATGTTGTATAAA
Source organism: uncultured Ilyobacter sp. (assembly GCA_963668015.2). Taxonomy (GTDB): domain Bacteria; phylum Fusobacteriota; class Fusobacteriia; order Fusobacteriales; family Fusobacteriaceae; genus Ilyobacter_A. Next base: position 16,322 of record CAXXCR010000032.1, read on the forward strand.
TTTTAAAAAATCGATAATAACTTTAAGATAGATAATAATATAAATGATTTGATTTGTAAAACGAATTGGATTGTTTAAATAATTTGTTGTGATAATTATAAATGAAATGTAAAAGTGTTTCTGAAATGAAATAGAAAAAATTGTTAAAAAAGAATTTTAGAAGTGATACACTGTATATTTCGACCAGAAGTCTTTTGTTTCCCCGCTCCTGTTGACATAAGTTTAGCCCTAAAAAAACTAAAAGTCAAGTCTTATTTCTACATTTAACTTTTTTTAACATTAAATTTACAAGTTTATTTCTCCTATGACAAAAAGAAATTTAAAAGTGTTTCTGAATGAATGGAAAAAATTGTTAAAAAAGAATTTTAGAAATGATACACTGTATATCTCGACCAGAAGTCTTTTGTTTCCCCGCTCCTGTTGACACAATTTTAGCCCTAAAAAAACTGAAAGTCAAGCCTTATTTTCTACAATTAACTTTTTTTAACGTTAAATTTAAATTCACAAGTTTATTTCTGTGTCATAAAACGGAAAAAATTACGCTTTGTTTTGACTTGTTGCGAATTTAACTTTTTGCTGATAAACAAGGATAATTTATTCTTTTTTTAAATTTTAAGTTTATTTATGCATTTTATGTCAAAGGTGTTCAGAGCTGCTTGAAAAAAAACAGTTAAACTTAGATTAAAAAATACCTCGAAATAAAATTTTAGGGTATTTCAGGTTTCGAGTTGTTTATTTCTTGCACAGAAAACTATTTTGACATTTTTCAAAATATAGACTATACTATTTATAATTAAATTTTCACTATTCAGAAGCATCCATTCTTAACTATTTAAATCTATTTTCTAAAACTTTTTAATACTTATTTTCATTATTTATTTTATTTTTAACTGTTTTATCTAATTTCAATTCAAAACTTTTTAAGTAAACCATTCATAATTATTACTTTTTATATCACATTTATTACACACTCACTTTAATCAATCTCAGTAAAACTTTTTAATTTCAAAATTCATTTTAATTTCTAAAATTAAATTCAATATCTGTCTATGTTTTTTTCGTGTATAATTTTTTGGACATAGTCTGCAGAGTATTTGAAAATATAATAAATTTACAAAGGGGGGATCACTTTGGAGAAAAATTTTAAATGTTTGAAACCCTTCAAATTTGACTTTGAGGGTCTTGAATGCAACTTAGAGTTTGACTTAAGCAAATGCTATGATGATGGGGGTATGATCATAAGGATTAAAAAAAGAAAAAATGAGAAAATTGCTTTTCCTTTCGCAACACTTTCACAGCATATTCCAGATGTAGAACTTGAAGAAAACGAGTTCATATTAAATGACTGGGATATCTATGTTAAGTTGATCGATTTTCTTTTGGAAGAGACTGATTATTTCACTGTAACAGATAAAGTTGTAAAGACTACATCCAGAGATATACCTATTTGGAAACTTAGATAAGGTGGTATATTTATCGGTAAAACAAAATTTATTTCTAGGGGGATATATATGTATAGTATAAAAATTTCAAATAAAAACTACGACATGCTGGACTTTTACCGATGTAAGCAGAGTTTTGCGAAATTTCGGCGATAAACGTGAGAGATTCCCAGCTTACTTTTCTGAAAAAATTGTAGAATACTACAAAGATATATTTTTAAAAAATGATTTCGGGTATTTGGAGAGGGAGCTTTATTCCATGCAGTTTCTGATAGACCACTGCTATAACTATCTTTTATCAGGCAAAACAGATTTCGTAAAATATTATGACAGTAAACTTGAAGAAGTTAAAGACCTTGAAAAAGACTCTTTTAAAAAATTTAAGGTGAAATCAAGGGTATGTTTTAATCCAGATGAAATAGAAGAAAACATAAACAGGATTGACAGCAAAAACCTGGACCTGTTTTATTATTTTTCTTTTACCAGCTTTTTTTTAAACGAATACCTCTTAGAAATTTTCGTTATGTTTTCAGAACAATTCTGCAAAGACGATTTCAATAAAAACGAACTGAATCTTTTAAATTCGTACCTTATGAAAATTTTTAGTGTGGAGTTCTCTGAAGCGTTTAAAAATTTTGAGTCATCGCTGTTATCCGTTAATAAGGAGGGATAAAAATGGATATTAAAAACTTTATGAATGATCTGGCGCAAGCAAAGCATAAAAGGGTAAATATATACTTTCTAAATTCTCAAAAATTAATAAAAGGTTTTTTGAAAAACGTTACAGGTGATCTTGATCAGGACGAGGACAAATTTCTTGACATATCATTACAGGAGATAAAGTCCGATGATCATGTTTTGGAAAAGTATAAGTGCAAGAAAAAGGGGAAAGGCTCAGGAAAAAACAACAATGACAGAATAACCGTTGAACTCAGAAATTTAGAAGACGTCACTCAAATAAACAGAACTGTTACCGTAGACACTATACTTTACAAACTAAGCCTTGATTCGGAAGAGATCGGTGTCTTAATCTATACAAGATAACTCAAAATCTTTTGTAAGATTTAATGAATTTATCAGTCTACTTAAATGCTAATAGGTCAAAAAAATTGCAAGAAAGTATAATTTTAATATTTAGTTAGGTGGTTTTTAAAATGTTTATTCCAATACTTATTTCACTTAAAGTAGCTTTTTTCTCCACGGTATTTACCCTAATCATAGGTGTAACACTTGCCTGGCTTTTTACAAAATATGAATTTGTTGGAAAAGATATTTTGGAGGGGCTCATAACCCTGCCCATGGTTCTTCCACCTTCTGTTACTGGATATGCTCTTTTAATGTTCATAGGGAAAAATGGACTTCTCGGAAAACTTATATACTCATTATTCGGTAAAAGTATTGTTTTTACTTGGAAAGCTGCCTGTATAGCTGCTTTTGTCGTATCACTTCCCCTTATGTACCAAAGCTGCAAAGCAGCTTTTTCCAGCATAGGCGATGAATATGAAAAAGCCGCAAGAACCCTTGGTGCAGACGAGAAACTTATATTTTGGAAAATCGGGATTCCGCTTGCACTTCCTGGAATAATAAGCGGATTGGTTTTGTCCTTTACAAGGGCTGTTGGAGAATTTGGAGCCACTTTGATGGTTGCGGGGAATATCCCCGGGAAAACTCAGACCATCCCAATAGCAATATATTTTGCAGTTGACAGCGGAGATATGAAAACAGCCAACACTCTTGTTGGAATTGTTGTTCTTTTCAGTTTTATAGTTGTTTACGGGTTGAATATCTGGAATAAAAAGAAGAAACAGTATTGAGGTGGTCTTATGTTGGAAGTAAAATTATTTAAAAAGATGTATAATTCAGATCTGGAAATAGAATTTTCAGTGGGACAAGAAGTACTCGCTGTTCAGGGTTCCTCCGGTGCCGGGAAGACAACTCTTTTGGAGTGTATCTCCGGGCTAAAAAAACCCGATTCCGGTAGAATTTCAATAAATGAAAACTTGGTATACTGCAGCGAAAATAATATAGATACTGAAACCAGAAATAGAAAGATAGGGTATGTGTTTCAAAATTATGCTCTTTTTCCGCATATGAATGTCAGAAAAAACATATCATTCGGAATGGGATGCAGGGGGGTAGAAGATTTAGAATATATGGAATATTTGATGGAAACTCTCAAAATAAAACATTTAGAAAAAAGATACCCTTCTCAAATTTCAGGTGGTGAAAAACAGAGAGTGGCACTTGCAAGAGCTATTGTCACAAAACCGGATATCCTTCTTTTAGATGAACCTTTTTCTGCATTGGATCATGACACAAAAAAAATAGTTTACGATGAATTCCTTAAACTAAAAAAAACTTTAGACATGAGCATGATACTCGTAACACATAATCCATATGAAGCAGATATTTTAGGCGACAAAATCCTGAGAATATAATCAAATTTAATCATAAAAAAAAACGGCATAAAAATGCCGTTTTTTTTTATAGTCAGTTTTTATTATTTGAAAAAATTTTTTCAAAATCATTTCCGCTCGGATTCTGAAATGCTCTAAGCTCAAATTCAGGAAGTATCGCAAGTAAGTGATCAAATATATCAGCTTGCAGCGACTCATAATTTTTCCACACTATATCTTTTGAAAAAGCATATATTTCAAGTGGAAGTCCGTTTTCAGTAGGGTTTAGCTGTCTCACCAATAAAGTCATATCTTGCCTTATGCCCGGGTGTTGTTTCAAATATGACAATACATATTCCCTGAATGTTCCTATATTTGTCAATCTTCTACCGTTACTCACCTCATTCAGGTCTATATTCCTCATCCTGTTATACTCTTCTACCTCCTCTATCTTATCCCCTATATATTCCGAAATATACTCTATATTCTTGTATTTCTCCAGCATCTTTTCACTGCAAATTTTTATGGTATTTACATCTATATGTATAGCTCTCTTTATCCTCCTGGCCCCTGATTCCGACATTCCCCTCCAGTTCTTAAACGAGTCCGATATAAATGCATATACAGGTATATTGGTTATGGTTTTATCAAAGTTTCTTACTTTCACAGTGGTAAGGCTAATCTCTATGATGTCTCCGTCTGCGTTGTACTTGGGCATCTCTACCCAGTCGCCAATTTTAACCATTCTATTGGCCGCTATCTGTATCCCGGCCACAAATCCCAGTATAGAGTCTTTAAATATCAGTAAGATAACCGCCGTCAATGCACCAATACCGCTTAAGAGTTTCCAAGCCGGTTTGTCCAACAAGTGGGAGATGATCACTATACTTCCTATAATAATTATTACCATCTGTAGCACCTGTATATACCCCTTTATAGGCCTCTCCTTTGCAATTTCTAAATTCGAATAAATTTCCTCAACTGAATCCAAAAGCTTTATAACGACTATCATAATAATCAGTACAAGGTATACCACTGCTATTCTTTCTAAAATTCCCTTGGCAAATGGGAATAAACCGGCAGAAAGGTAAATAATTACGGCTGGCGATATGTGGGAAAGCGACGCAAAAACTTTTCTTTCAAAAAAAACATCATCCCACTTAGCCTTTGTTTTTTTTACTATTTTTTCGATGATTCTCAATATTATTTTTTTAAATACAAAATCCGACATTACCGCTACAATTAGAACTATGCAAGCTATAATAAAATACTTTGCATACAGTTCTGTTTCTCTCCAAGGCAACATAGAGCCAAATACTTTATCCATTATATTTCCTCCGCTTAACATTATTGTAATTTCACTTGTAATTAATGGTGTCTTATTCCAGCTGTTATACTATTTGCCACAGTAGAACAGTTATTTAAATTCTCTATATCGATGCTCACATCCTGTATCCCCATATCTCGCAGCAGGGATTTTATCTCTTTTTTCAACTCCACAATCTGGTCTATACTGAGGTTTTCCTCTACAACCAAGTGGAAGCTCATTATGTTTGTAACTCCATCAAGTGTCCATAAATGTACATTGTGTATCTCCTTCACAAGTTCACTGCTCGACACTATTTTTTCCTCCAAGTCCATCAGCTCGTATGTCTCTGGAATGGCTTGTAAAAATACGTTCATAATCTCTTTTAGGTTTGAATACACGTTTTTCAATACGAATATTGATATACACAGGGATAAAATTGGGTCTAGTATCGGCCAATCAAAAAACATCAGTATAAACCCGACTATCAAAACTGCTATCCATCCCATCAGGTCTTCTAAAAGATGGAGAGATACAGCTCTTTCAGATATCTTTACCCCGGTTCTAAGCCTTAAAAAATGCTGCACCGTTTATTATTATCCCCAGTATCGCAAGAAAAAACATCCCTTTGGCACTAACGCTTTCCGGGTGGTAATACCCTTGGAAGAGCCTCTTTAATTATAAAAACAGACCCCACCAGTAATATTATAGAATTAATTATAGCTCCCAGCAGAGAAAGCCTTTTAAATCCATACGTATACCTGCTGTTGCTTTCTCGTTTGGAATACTTTTCCAGTACCCAAGATATCCCCAAAGAAAGACTGTCTCCAAAATCATGGAGGGCTTCTGATAAAATAGCCACACTGTTTGTCAATATTCCACCTATTATCTCCACAACGACAAATCCCAAGTTCAATGCAAATGCTATACCCAAGATTTTTTTCGCTATCTCCATACATATGGTGGTGATGTGAATGACTGTTATTGCTTTCCAATTCCTCCACCTCTTTCATTAAAAGTTAAATAACTCAAGTTGCTACTTAAAATTATTGCGATAAATTACTGATTTGTTATACTTTCTTTGCTTGTCCAAAGAAAGTACCAAAGAAAAGACACCCGTAAAATAATTCCTAAAATCACTTCTAAACTAACTTTCTATTGAAATATAGTAGGCAAGCCTCCTTATTTCAATGAAAGTGGATTTCAGAAAGATGATTTCTTAACATAATTTTTAAAAGGGTTTAAATTCAAATGCTTGGAAAGCTTATATATTTCGGCCATTGAAACAATCAGCGTTAAGAAAGATCGAAGAGAATCCTTAAAAACAAATCCACTGTTTGAACGGAGTGGGTTGGCCTAAAGAATAACGATTTTTACAAGTATATTTTTTGACCCTCAGAAACTTACTTTCTGAATTTCTAAGTCTTCAATTTTCGAGATATTTTAGCTGATTTTTCACAGGCCTTGATTTTTCTTTGTTACTTTCTTTCCATCAAGGGAAAGAAAGTAATGGTTCTCATAAATTCAATATTTTACTATGAGTAGTAACTTAATTTAAATACGATTTTTTTATTCCTGTAAAAATATTAGTTTTTCTGGTTTGTAGGCTACCCCGACATCTTTTGAACGAGAATTAAATTCTTCACTTTGAACCACTTTTAAGCTGTGTTTTCCTACTCTCACCTTAAAGTGGTAGCTGCCACTTTTGAAACTACTGTCTTCTAGAATCCCTTTAAAAAAAATGTTTGTCTGATTCTGTTTTCAGATCAAAAAGTTTTAAAGTCTCTGATTTTATTGCCAGATACCCCAATCTTTATACCGTTAAAATGAGTTTTAAGTTCTAAATTTTCAGAAAAAAAACTCCTGTTTTTCAGTCTCCCGCCTATTATATTATTTATTCCCAAAAAATCAGCTACATATCTGTTTGCAGGCATATGGTATATCTCTTTTGGGGTTCCGATTTGCACTATTTCCCCATCTTTCATAATGGCTATCCTATCAGACAGATAAAATGCTTCATCTTTGTCATGCGTCACAAAAATTATACAGTTTTTTTTCTTTGAGTGAATTTTTTTTATTAACTCTTGCATACTGATTCTTAAATTGGAATCGAGCGAACTAAAAGATTCATCCATTAAAATAAGCTCAGGTTCTACAACCAATGCACGCGCCAGGGCTACCCTTTGTTTTTGACCACCACTGAGCTCTGACGGATGACGTTTATCAAAATCTTTTAGCCCCACTTCTTCCAGTATTTTGCTTTGCTTTAGAGTACCTGCTGTGTTTGCTCACTTTCCTCATTTTCAGGCCAAATGCCACGTTATCTCTGACATCCATATTTGGAAATAGCAAGGGTTCCTGAAAAACCATGCTTATGCTCCTGTTTTTTACGTTTATATTTCTTATATTGTTTGAATTTAAGATTATTTCTCCTTGAAACTCTTCATCCAGACCTGCTATTAATTTTAGAAGTGTCGTCTTGCCGCAGCCTGAAGGCCCCAAAACCCGCTAAAAATTCACCCTCATCCACCTTCAGGTTTATATTTTTCAACTCAAATTCTTTATACTCTTTTCTTATATTGTTCAGTTCAAGCATAACTACCACCTACACGTTTATTTTTATAGTAGAACTGTAGAATTTTTTTAGAATGGTCTCCATAAGAAGCAGGGCCAGTATATTTAAAAAAACAAAAAGTACAACATATGCAGACCCTATAACTACGTCTCCACCGCTTATAAATGGGAATATCACCATTGTCAAGGTAACTACCTCTCCACCACCTATTATAACTGTTGAAATGTACTGGCTAAACGATATCAGTATAGTCAGACTGCCCCCGGCTATTATTGCTGGCAGTATATGCGGAATCACTATATAATAATACCTTTCTACGGCATTTGCTCCAAAAGTCTGAGCTACATCTTCTAAGTCATAATTCAATGTTTTAAAGCTTATTATTAATGCCCTTATCATATATGGTAGGGTTGGAATTATATGCACTATTATAATCCCAAATAAACTTTCTGTGAACCCGAATTTTATAAAATTAAAATGTATCCCCATTATAGATATAAACGGCGGTATTATTATCGGGGCAAAAAGCAGCCCCTCTATTAAAGTTTTCCCCTTAAACTCCCTTCTGCCAATTGCATTTGCAGCAGGTAATGCCACCAGAGTATTTATCACAAGCAGGGAAAATGATATTACAAAACTGTTAAACACCGCTTCTTTTGTTCTTCTATCATCAAAAAAAATATATTTCCAGGCCCTTAAACTAAAATCTTTTGGGATGAGATTTGGCCACCTCCATTCACTTGAAAAACTTGAAAGCAGTAAAGGAATGAAAGGAAGTGCCATGATAAATATAAAAAATATTATGATAAAAAGATATATTTTTCGTCTCATGTCCATCCCCTCTGTTTCTTGGATATATATTTTTTATTGATTAAATAAACTGAAGCACCACTACCGAGAGATATAAGGCTTATTAAAACATTTATGACCATTACATACGGCCTCATAGACAGGTCGCCCTTAGAGTAAAGCTCATAAGATAGGACTGAAAGTGATTTTGGATGGGTTACCCCAAGTAGATACGGCACCTCAAATGATGAAAAGATATACGCAAAAATTATCAGCAATGAACTTATAAATGAGGGCAGCATCAGTGGTAAGACTACCTCTCTGAAAAATTCAAATTTATATGCTCCGAATATTTTTGAGGCATCCAACCATTTCCCCTGTACTCTCATCATTACAGGATAAGACATAAGCACTAAAAACGGTGATGTCTTCCATACGTATGTCAAGATTATACTGTACCCTTTTTTTTCATTTGTCAGTACCGGAAATTCTAATATTTTTTCTATTAATCCCAGGTTTTCTGCCAAACTGGAAAGCCAACCGCTCTGCATGAATATTATGGAAATCAAATAGCCGCTTACAAGGTACGGAACCAGCATCGGCATAGTAAATACCTTCTTATATATCTCTACCTTTATTTGTTTATCACTGTACATAAAAATTAAAAACAGAAAAAAACTAGCTGATATTGCGGATAAAAAAGTGGAAAACCCTGCTATTTTTAGTGTAAATAGCAGGGATTCTAAAAACCATTTGCTTTTAAGCACCTCTAGGTATATTCCTGTTGTCAAGCCAGGTTCCCCAACTATAGGCAGGAGACCAAAACTTTGAAAAACCCCGTAAAAAATACCTCCCCAAAACAAGATCACAATGAGCAGCAGTGCCGGCATCACCTCTACATAAGGCTTAATTTTGCGCCACATTTTTCTCCCATCTCTTTTCTATGAACTCAACATACTCTGCTGAAAGTTCTGGGGACCCTCTTAGAAGCTAGTTCTTCATTGGAAACACTTGCCTCGCCTAAATTTATACTTTCAAATTTTTCTCTGTCTTCTACACTCAATTTATCCATATCCAATATAGTATTATCCCCCCAATTTGCAGGATCAGCTTTAGCCGCTTGTGCTTCTGGTGAAAGCAAGAAGTTTATTGCCACCATAGCTCCGGACTTCTCCTTGGCGTTAAATGGTATGGTCAAATAGTGGTTGTTGAATAGTGTCCCCTTGTCAAGCAGGTATGTTTTTGAGGTTTTCGGAAACTGCCCCTCTCTTATCTTACCTTTCTGCTGTAAGCGGATGATAACCCATTGTTATGTATACTTCACCATTTGAATACAGCTGGTGAAGCTTTGCCTGGCTTTCAGGATATGTCTCACCATTTCTCCATAAATACGGCTCTATCTCATTTAGGTATTCCCATACCGGCTGGAGTTTCTCACTCATCTCTTCTTTGTCAAGTGGTTTCATATACTGCTCATATCCTCCGGTGACTTCATACACCATATGCCTTATAAACGCACTCCCTGTGAAATTAGGCGGAGCAGGATACGTAAACTTACCGGGATTTTTCATAACCCACTCTTTCAACTCATCAACTGATTTTGGAGGATTTTCATTTTTAGCCCTATCATAAATGAATACGAACTGAGCCTCTCCCCATGGAGCCTCCAGATTTTCTATGGGCTCGCCGAAATCATACATCAATGTCTTTTCATTTACATAAGATTCTACAGCCGGTAGCTTTTGAGCAAACGGCCCCCATAGAAGTCCGTTTTCTTTTGCAGTTTTAAAGTTTTCAACCGTTTATCCATATCATATCTATGCTTCCATCTTTTTTGCCTGCTTTTTTTTCTATTATCAGCTTATTTACTGTATCCTTTATATCCACAATGGGAACCCTTTTAAGAGTTATGCCGTACCTTTCTTTCAAACCATCTGCCACCCAATTGTCTACATAACGGTTTATCTGGGCATCTCCACTCCACATATAAAATTTTACCTCTTTGTCTATTGCATTCTTTTCTATATTTACCCATTTTGATTCCAATTCCACACCAGTTTCTTTCTCTTTTTCACCACACCCAGCCATTATTGTCATAGCCAATGCAAGTAATGCTACCCGTATCTTTTTCATAGCTTCTCCCCCCTGAACTATTTCAATGTTTTTTCCAAATACCTGCAGGTATAAGAGTCTTCATCCCCGCATTCAGTTCTGTAAAACTCCATCAAATCCTCCAAGTAATCGATGTCCCCCATAAGATCCAAAACTGCATATTTCCACTTTGTCTAATTTTTTCAGAGTCTTTTCGTATACTGTATTTTGTCCCCACTCAATGTCCTTGAAAGCATCCTCAAAAAAACTTTCTTTGTTGAAACCAATAAGATAATACCCACCGTCTTTTGCAGGACCTATTACTACATCCTTTTTTTCCAATGATAAAAAACCTGCTTCTATAACACCATATTTTATGTGCGGAACATCACTTCCTATTAAAATAACCTTTTTGAATCCCTCTTCAAAACTTTCCGATATGGCATGACGCATCCTGCTTCCCAAGTCGTTGCCTTTTTGATGTCTGTATTTATAAGTGGCTCCAAATATTTTTGCCAGATGTACATCACTTCCGGGCGGCCATGCAAATTACCCTGATCTCATATTTATCTGACTTTGTTCTTTCCAGTATATCTCTTATAAAATTTTTGTAAAGTTCCAAGGTTTCGCTTTCAACCAAAATCTTTGGCTAATCTTATCTTCACCTTTTCTTTTTCAGGATTTCTTACAAAAATTATCAAACAATTTTCTCTCATATTCTCACCTCTCCACTATCTCTTCAACTTCTGCGGTTTTATGCCGACATAATATCTTAACATTATCCACCTATGTTTAAAAGTTGTTCTATACACCCCTTGTTTCTCCCATCTCCTACATGAAGTCACTGCCTTCTCACTGAGTATACCTATGCTATACCCTCTTTTTTTAAGCCTCTTCATAAGGTCTACATCTTCTAAAATAGGTATCTCTGAATACCCGCCTATTTCATCAAATACACTCTTTTTCATAAAGATGCCCTGATCCCCATAGGGGACCTTTGTCATCCTAGATCTTATATTGGTAAAAAAAGAGACTAGCTTCAAAAAGAGATGTTTGGAATCTGTAGAAAAAGAAAATGCCCCGCAGTCTATGCCTTTTTTCAAGTATGCTTCGATACTCGCCAGACCGTCGACAGGTATAAGTGTATCTGCATGTAAAAACAGTAAAACCTCTCCTGTTGCCGCACCCGCCCCAACGTTCATCTGAAAGGCCCTGCCCTTAGGGGATACCATGGTCAACAGCTTTTCCCATTCAAAGGATATAGTGCCTATGGTACTGCCTTCTTCATCGCCGTCTACAACTATCACCTCGCTGATAATCCCGCTTGTATCCAAACTGTAAAGCTGCTCTATAAATTTATCTATATTGTCTTCCTCGTTGAGTACCGGTGTGATAATTGAAACCTTCATTGCTGCCTCCCCACTATCGTACTACAGCCTTTATTGTTCCTGCCACTTCATCAATATCCTTGAATTTATGACGATACTTTAACAGCATTTTAGTTATTTCCAACCCCTGTTCCTGAACTTTTGCCCTTTTTTTTAAATTTTCTATCCCGTCAATATCTTCTACGTGCGTCAGGCCTAAAATCCTCCTGGCTGTAACGATCCCTGCATAGCCCAATGCGTCTGTAAACAGCTTATCCATATAGTAATTTTTATACCCAACAATGTCTGATCCGACATTTACCCCCTCTCGGTTCCACAAACGGCTGAACTTTTCAAAAAATTTGTCGTATATGCTCACCAGAGTCTCCAAGAGGTATTCTCTGTAATCCAGTATTTTTTTAGTCTCCACATCCTTGCCACTCCAGGATATGTAGTTTAGTATAAAATGGGCGCTTAAGAGGCCTATGTCAAATGCACTTGGTCCATAGAAGCTAAACTCACTGTCAAATATTTTTGCTGTACCGTTTTTGACGAATATCGATCCTGTGTGCAGGTCTCCGTGAACCAGGCTCTGGGCCTCTGTCATAAATTTATACCTCAGTTTTGCCGCTTCCAGCTGCATATTTTTGTCTATCCAAAATTTTTCCTCCACATAGGTAAGCAGCTCTGGATTTATTCTGTTTCTCTCGCATTTATAAAAAGGATCTGTAAATATAACATCCTCCGTTATCTTAATAAGGTTTTCATTTGCAAACTCCTTAGCCAGGTGGCGTTTCTTTTCAGAATCCAAGTGTAGGTTGGATGTATAAAATGCCAGATTAGCCATAAAGCTTGATATATCATCGTCTACTCCGCGGTATTTATTCATACCAATCATACCATTTCTAAGAACCTCAAAATCTGACAGATCCTCCATGACTATAAGAGCCATCTCTTCGTCACTGTGATAAAGTTGGGGCACTGTCCCCGCTGCAAATTTATTTTGCAGCTCCAGTGCTCCGCCTTCAATTTTCATCCTGTCAAGGCTCATAGGAAAGCTTTCTCCGACGCTTCTTGCATACGGTACCGCCTGCTTAAGTATCAGTTTTTTCCCGCTATCTATGTCACATACCTGAAATACATAATTCATGTTCCCTGTACCGATCTCATTAACTGAAAGTTTTGCTTCCTCTTGGAAAAAACCATGTTTAAACCATATACTTTTCAACATCCGCCTCATCAAATTTATAATAACCCATAACTCCTCCAAACCATATTCTTTATAATTTAAGCAATAATTACCACTATTTATACCTGAAAAGATCCTATTTCCTCTTGGAAACTTCATACATATTCTTTGCTCTTAAAGGAATTTCCAGAATTAATTGTATATTTTAATTAGCAGTTTATATCTTTTTTATGCATCATAAATATTTAAATAATTAGGGGGGTGTCTGTATGAGAGAGGGTATGTTATTCGGTGCTTTTTTAGGGGATGCTTTTTCCCTGGGGGCTCACGGGATATGTGATACTACAAATATTGACTCTGAATTCAATGATTACGATAAATTCCCACCCATTTTAGACGATTCTCTTCAGAAAATCAAATCCCTTGGCGACCAAACCAATTACGGCGATCAGATGATGTTTCTTCTGGAATCCATTGTTTTACAACAGCGGATTCAATCCTAAAAGATTTAAAAATTACTGGATGTCAAAAATGAAAGAATATACGGGTTACATCGATAAAGCTAGTAAAATATCTCTGAAAAATTACAACGAAGGGCTTGGATATGCTTCTGATTCAACTGAATTAGGGGCTTCAGTCAGAATAGCTCCCATAATTTACTTCTACCTGGATGAAGATAAGGGAATAGAGTCCTGTTTGGAGCAGAGCTCCATTACACACAATAGCGAAAGGTCTCTTGCCTGTACTGAATTTTTTGCTAAATTAATGTACAGGGGTTTTAAGGGAAGAAGCTCCCAGTCTTGCAGTTAAATTCCCTGGAAAAAGAATTTGAGAACAACCGTTGGCTGCACAGGGAGATAGAAAATGCAATTAAGAGTGTTCCTGTTGATACCAGAAAAGCTATAAAAGAACTAGGGCAGTCTTGTGACACTTCAGAGTCTTTTGCATCGACTTTGCATCTTATTTTAAAATATGAAAATGATTTTAAAACAGCTATGATCAAGAATGTAAAGGCAGGCGGAGACTCAGCTGTTAGGGGAGCATTGGCCGGTATGGTTATAGGGGCATCTGTTGGTTTTGAGAAACTTCCAAAAGACTGGCTTTTGACTATGAAAAGTACAAAAAAAATTGAATTCACTTATATATCGTTGAAAATCAGTTGAGAATCAAACGTTCCATTGGTTTTGATTGATATATTAAATAAAAATTGGGAGCATTTAAGCTCCCAATTTTTATTATCATTTGGCTATTTTTACTTCAATAGGATTAAGGCTGTCTATATGGATATCACGTTGAGGAAAAGCTATCACTATCCCTGCATCTCTAAACTCCTTATCTACTGCAAATCTTATATCTGATTCTATATTTTTTAGCTCCATTGGTTTTGTAACCCTTGTCCAAAACAAAAGGTTGAATATGAGGGCATTGTCCCCAAATTCTTCGAATAGGACAGTTACTTTTGGGTTAATATTAACATTTTTATTTTCCTTAGCCACTTTAAGCATTAACTCTTTTACAAGTTTTGTGTCTGACCCATAAGACACCCCCTATCTTCACATTACCCCTCACATTGTAATCTGAAAGTGTCCAGTTCACAACTGTCTGCTCCAGAAAAAAACTGTTGGGTACTATTAGATCTACTCCGTCAACTCTCTTTATTCTGACACACCTGTTTCCTATATCTTCTATCTTACCCTGCTCTCCGGAAAGTTCTACTATATCCCCTATCCTTACATGTCTTTCCACTATAATAATAAATCCAGACATCAAATTATTAAATAGGTTCTGGGCCCCAAATCCAATTCCAATTGCAAACGCACCACCTATAACTGTAAATATAGTTATAGGAATCCCGGCTATTGGTAAAGCAATAAGAACAACTAAAATTGTCATTATGTTAAAAATTATCTTTTGAAGCATGTGTCCTGTATAGTCGTTCACATTTTTAAGCAACTTGACCCTTTTTATCAAGTGGTTTGTTATTTTTCTGCTAAGCGTTATACCCAATATTATTACTAAGAAAGCTATTAAAAGCTGGTTAAGCCTCACTATATTCTCACCGCTTTTATAGAGCTCCAAGTTCCATATCTTTTGGAAAAGTGATAAATTCATTTATGTCCTCCTAGCTGACAATTATTAGTAAAATCTTTTTATCTTAATATGCCTATTATATCTAAAAATTACCTATCAGGCAACTTTGTTTTTACTTTTTTATCTCAGTCACTAAAAAACTGGAGATTAGATCTCCAGTTTTTGTACCCTCTATTACTCCTCATTCAACTCATCTTCTATAAAAGGTTCTATGTGTATAGACATATGAGTCTCTTCGCCATACTCTTTTTTCAACTTATACTCCAAATTTTTAGATATATCGTGAGCCTCTACTATTGTAAGTCTTTTATCCACAAGTATGTGAAACTCAATTACAACTCGTTCCCCTACCTTTCTTGTCTTTAACCTATGGTAACTCAGTACATCTTTTTCTTCTTTTATTATCTCTTTTATCTTCCCAACTTCCTCTTCACTTAACGATCCCTCTACCAACTCATTTATTGTCGGCATAAATATGTCCAGGGCGACTTTTAGGATAAACATACTTACAACTACAGAGGCTATGGGATCTAATATTACCCATTCATTCCCCAGTAATATTGCTCCTCCTATCCCAAAAAAGGTTCCCACAGATGAAAGGGCATCAGACCTGTGGTGCCATGCGTTTGCCACCACTGCATGACTGTTTATGGTCTTTCCTGCTTTAATCGTTATTCTGTAAAGGGTTTCTTTCACGACTATAGACACCAGTGCCGCATAGAGTGCTATCATTCTTGGAGAATCTATACTTCCACCTCTGGCTACAGTGATTATCTTCAAAAGACC
>CAXXCR010000033.1:0-73744 GCA_963668015.2 uncultured Ilyobacter sp.
CTTCTTGATTCGAGAAATCAGTGAAATTTCTGAAAAGGTAAATAACCTATATTTGGTATAATTGAAAATATGAGTGGATTTATTTGTCCTAATTGTGGTGAAAAGATAAATATTTTTAAAGTTGGGGGCGGAGAAAAGGCTGCAAATGAATTAGGAGTAAATTTTCTTGGAAAAATACCATTGACTCCCGAAATTGTAGATGCAGGTGATAACGGAACTCCATATATCTTTTTCAACAAATCTGGAATTGCGTCAAGAGCTTTTCATGATATCCTTGATTGTTTAATCCAAAAGGTTGAAATGTAAAGGCAACACCAAATAAAAGACCAGGGATCAACCCTGGTCCTATCTTTATCCATTCCATTTTTGAAGAATTTTCTTAACTCTCTCTATATCTTTATAAAAGTTTTCAAGTTCTTCATCTTTTGATTTTATCAAAATCTATCTCCTCTACTCCTTTTTTAACATCATTATACTCATTTTTTATATCATCTAGTTTTAGCTTGAAGTGTTTCTCTTGGTTAGGTAAAATATTTTTCACTTCCAACAACTCTATTAATTGAGCATTTGTATTAATTTCGCCCTCTTCTATAAGAGCCACAAGATGGTCCCTTTCTTTATATGCATACATTTTTTTCAATAGTTCTCACCGGAAGAGTTGCTACAAAATTTTTGCTGGTAACACTGTGTGACCAGCAAAACAACTCATATCTTTTTCTATGTCGCAATGCTGTCATTTTATTAAATCCAATTGTATTCAGCCATTTTGTATAAATTCCATCATACTGGTTATTCCCTGAAAGCTCTTTATGAGCCTCATAAAAAACCTTGCCTAATTCTACGCTGGCATTTGCTTGTATTGAGTGGAGCTCTAATGTTTTATCTATAAGGAACTCATTTATATTTTTATCTTCTATAAAATTCAAATCATAATATTCTGCCAAACTATTTTGTGTTACCTCTACCAACAAATTCTTTTTAGTTGTTCCTTCTGTTTTATCTTTTTTCTTGAAATTATTAACCTGGCCCTTTAATCTAAGCCATAGCATCCAAATTATTCCCCATTAATTATCCCTCCTATAATATTTCCATAAATCTCCTGTATTGGGATAGCCCTCTTTGAATTGGTTTCAAATATTGTCTTTCCTTTTTCTGCTAAATTTTCTTCTATTACACTTTCTGGGATAGGTTCGGAAAGTTTTACCCCAGTTTCCTTGAAAAATATTTCCAATTCAGAATAATACTGCTTATTTAATTTTGTATTTCTACTTAAATTAGGAACAACTGTAGATATTTTTTCGCCTTCTGCCTTATTAATCAATCTCATAATCCCAGCTGTACTCAGTTTATCTAATTTAATCGGAACCATTATCTCATCTGTTATGTTTAATATAACATCATTTAAAACATTAAAAACAGGAGCCGAGTCCACAATTATATAATCATAGTTATTTCTAAAATTTCCAAAAGCTTTCTTTATTTTGCTTTTCAGATTATTTCCAAATATATCTGTTTCGACAGGTAAGTAGTCTAAATTTTCTCTTATTTTGATTGTAACATCCTCTCCTGTCTGTATGTGGTGTTTTAAACCTTTGCTGTCTTCAAACCATTTCCCGAGGAGTATAAGGCTATCATTTTGTGCATCAGATGTAATTAAAGCGACTTTATATCCAAGTAGAGAAAGTCCGTGAGATATGTTCTTGGAGATGGTCGACTTACCAACCCCTCCTTTGTTATTTTTCACAGTGATTATTTTACCCACTTTATTAATTCACCTCTTAAATATTGTTTTATATTCCCTGTATTTGTTTCATTACTTCAATTATATATTTTTTTTCAGTTGAATTGTAAATCTTTTGATGAATTTTTTGTCATTTTTTTTGTTCCAGTAGCTTCTAAATATTTATTAATAGCCTCTTTTCTAATTTCTTCTTTTTCTTCTTGAGGCATTTTATCATACCAATTTAAAAGAACTTTCACCAAAGGGTCTTCTTTTGGCTTCTCTTTAGCATTGTTATTTTTATCCTCTACAATTTCAGCTTCAACTATAATAATATCCTCTTTTACAGTTTCTTTTATGATTTCATTTTTAGGTTGGTTTTTGATAATCCCATTTATATATTGAACCAATGTAGTTTTTATATCATCTTTCAAGCTTCTGTAAAGAGTTTTGAGAATAAATACAGTGTACTCTTCTCCTTCTTCTCTCAAAAGTTTATTTATTTTATTATCTGTTCTTTTATTCCAAGCTTTTGATACATATATATTTTTCTTAGATTTTTTGATCTCTTCTGAAATTTTCAAATTATCGTTTATATTTTTGATTGAGATTTTCTTTTGGCATAACTTTCATTTCTTGCGCTTTGACTTCTTTTTTTAGTACTGGATAAAATTCAATTTTTTTATACCTATTTTTAGGTACAAACTGATACTCAACGTGAATTCCTGAAACTTTTTCTACCTCTTCTAAAGTTGGTTTAAGAAATTTTTTAACTAAATTAGTTTTGTTTGCATAAGACTTAGGAAGAGAGAAGAAATTAAAAAGTTCTTCCTTGGAAAGTTCTACTTTTCCACGTTTTAAGTGATCTTTTAAAAAGCCATACATTCTGAAAGTGTAGCTTCCTGTAAGCTCACTTACTACTAATCCCTCTAAAGGAACATAAACCTCTGGCATTAATAAAAGCTCTAAAATTTCTCTAGGAATTTGATAATCCATCCAGGTTAAATTATTTTTTTTATCATTGGTAAATCTTACTGAAGCTAAAAGGTTAGACACTATTTCAACATCTAAATTTTTTCTGTTGATATAGTTAAATTCTAAAACTGTATTTGCTGCTTGTTTTATATCTTTTTTCAGCATTGTACTATTGGTTTTTATAAAGTTAGCTACTGCTGTAAAATTTATAGTTTTAAAGTCTAAGTAACTTTTTACTGTTTGATCTTTGCAATATCTTTTTATTTCACCTATGATTTCATCTGTGTCTTTTGGTGTTAACAAAAGTTGCTTTTGGCTATTTGCAACTTTTGTTAAAGCGTTATTTTGTGTGTTGTTAATTAATTTTTTAATTTCTTCTTTATCGCCAGTTCTATCTAATATATCTTTTTCCCAGTATTTAAGAGTTTCATTTGCAACTTTTGTTAAAGCCTCTTGATTTAATTCTGTATATTCTATATTGAAATCAACTTTATTAGTAAAAGCATTTTCTAAAATTCCATCAAATTTATTCTCAGATATACCTATTTTTTTTAGATTATCAGTAAATAATTCTCTAAATTTTTTTTTTAAATCTTGCTGTGCTCTCTGTAATAGTGCAAATACTGTTTTCTCAACACCTATTTTATAATATTTTCCTTCTTTTATTTTAAATGTTGTAAGAGCAGAATGTTGGTTTAAGATAGATTTTTTTTTCTTTTTAACCTTTTTATCCATAATAACCCCTTGTTTGTTATTTTATAGTTTTATAGTTTTATAGTTTTCCGACCATTTTAGGCCAGTATTTATAAGGCTTAGAGAAGTATATCTGCAACTTTTGTTAATACAAAAGCAACTTTCTTTAATGCATAAATAACTTTTGTTAACATAAAAGCAACTTTTATTAATTCAAATACAACTTTTCTTAATCTCTTTTTTTAATTTGCAACTTTTATTAAAGCCTTTATGCAAAACCTAATAAAGTATAGCCTTTTTAATAACAAAAAACAACTTTTTTTAAAACCTTTAGGAGCTATTTTTATAATTTTATGAATAGGCTTTAATAAAAGTTGTTTTTATAAAAATAAGTCTATTAAGAATGGACTTATAGATAGTTTTATATCAACAGTGTATTATCAAAACAAGTGCACCACTTAAAATAAAAAAGACCTCTCATAGAAAATCCTGTAAAATGTAATCACCACAAAAACATTTACAAAGGAGTCTTCTATGAAAGGTTACAATCATCTTAGCATAATGGAAAGAGAAAACATAGCAAAATTTCAAGCTCAAGGACTATCTAAAAGAGAGATTTCGAGGAGAATCAACCGCTCTCATTCCACTGTAATTAGACAGTTAAATAGGTTAAAGGAAGAGTATAGCCCTTCTAAAGCTCAAGCGCAATACATTAATAATAGAAAAAATACGGGAAGAAAATCTATATTCCAAACTAATCCTAAAGCTAGAGAATATGCTGAATTTAAACTGGAATACGAAAGATGGATTCCGGATGAAGTTGCTAATAGATCTAAACTAGAAGGTCTATATACATTTTCAACGTCAACTCTACAGAGCAATTAATTCTGGAGTTGTTAATATCCCTATAGAAAAAGTTCTTAAGTTTAGAGGCAAAAGAAAAGATAAAAAACAAAAAGATGGTAGAGGTCAAATTCCAGGGAGAAAATTTATCGATGAACGACCTAATAACGCGAATATGCGCAAAGAAATAGGCCATTGGGAGGCTGATTTAGTTATTAGAAAAGGAAGAAAAGGCGGGCTACTAACCCTAGCTGATAGACATAGTCGCTATCCTATTGTTGTAAAAGTTGAGGATAAAAGCACTTATTCTATTCTGAAAGCTTTTAAATATGCATTAAGAGGCATCCCTCAAGAATATCTGAAAACAATTACATTTGATAATGGGAAAGAATTTGCTGGATTTAAAGGAATTGAAAAAGAATTAGGAGTTAAAGTTTATTTCTGTAATCCCTATTCTCCTTGGGAAAAGGGTAGCAACGAAAATTTTAATGGCATATTAAGACAATATTTTCCAAAGAAAACAGATTTCAGCAAAGTATCAAATCAAGAATTAGAAAAAGTACTTAGATAAAATTAAAGATAGGCCACGAAAAATATTAGGTTATTTCAAAGTTACAGAGATTTTCTGGGAAAAAATAAAGTGGTGCGCTTGACATGACACACCACCATCTGTGAAACTCTGTATTGATAAATCCAGCAATTTATAGAAAAATTTTAGTTAGTAACTTGAGGTATTTAAAGCGGAAAATTACTAAACTATGCCTTAACTTAGCTAATTCGAGTTGGTGTGTCCGGGCAAAAAATCTTTGATAATCTCTAATTTGCATTGTATACTAAAACTGAAATAGTTTAAAATCGCGACATTGCAAGATTCAATGATCGAATTAAAATATTTTTTAACTTTAATATAGGACCAAATAAATACACAGTAAAAGAGGAGGAGACATGTACAAATTTTTGATTACAATTAAGCTACAGCCTGGTTCACTGGAAAAAATACTTGAAAAGGCACCTGCAGTTCAGAAAAAAACTCGTGAAGAAGAAGGGTGCATTTCATACGACTTTTTCACGTGTACTGACGACCCAAACAAATTGGTTTTTATTGAGGTTTTTAAATCAAAAGAAGCGCATGAATGGCATTGTGAGCAGGACTACACAAAAGAGTTCATTGATTTCCACGAGCAGTTCCACGAGTCACTTACATTTGAAACAGTAAATTTAGGTTAATAAAAATTATACTACTTAAAGTATACTTTAAGTAGTATAATTTTATTGTGTAAAATATTTTAAAACAGAAAAAAATATAGAAGCTAGCAAAAAAAGAATCTAGGGGGATATATGGAGAATTTTAATTTTATTAATCCAACAAGAATAATTTTTGGAAAAGGCGAAGAAGAAAAGGTAGGAAAATTAGCAAAACAATATGGAGAAAAAGTCTTACTACATTATGGTGGAGGAAGTATAAAAAAGACAGGTCTTTACAATAGAGTGATAAAATCTCTTGAAAAAGAAAAAATACAAATCTTTGAACTAGGAGGTGTAAAGCCTAATCCACGTCTCAGTCTTGTGAAAGAAGGAGAAAAAATATGCAAAAAAGAGAATATAGACTTGATACTTGCAGTTGGTGGAGGCAGCGTGATAGACTCTGCAAAAGCGATAGCCATGGCAGCCTGCTATGACGAAGATGTATGGGATTTTTATACAGGTAAAAATTCTCCTAAAAAAGCCTTACCTGTAGCTACTGTACTAACAATACCAGCTGCAGGAAGTGAATCTAGTACTGGAAGTGTTATTACTAATGAAAATGGAGATTTGAAAAGAGCTGTTAACTCGGAAATTATATACCCTAAATTTTCAATATTGAACCCAGAACTTGCTTTTACGCTTCCAAAATTTCAGATAGCTTGTGGGGTAACTGATATTCTTGCACATCTTATGGAGAGATACTTTACAAATGTGACCCATGTAGAGTTTACAGACAGGCTTATTGAAGCAACTATGAAAGCTATAACAAACAATGTTCATAAAGTATTGGAAAATCCAAAAAATTATGATGCTTGGGCTGAAATAATGTGGGCCGGAACAGTAGCTCATAATAACTTGCTGAACACTGGTAGAATTGGAGATTGGGCTTCCCATGATATAGAGCACGAACTGAGTGGAATATATGATATTGCCCATGGAGAAGGACTTGCAATAGTTTTTCCGGCGTGGATGAAATATGTGTATAAGAATGATATGTCTAGATTTGCACAGTTTGCAAATAGGGTTTGGAATATAGATAATGATTTCTTTGATCAAGAAGATGTAGCTTTAAAAGGTATAGAAGCTTATGAGAGATTCATACACTCAATAGGTTTAAAAACAAAGCTTAGCGATATCGGAATAAAAGATGATCGGTTCCAAGAGATGGCTAATAAGGCAACAAACGATGGACATGGAACCTTAGGTTCTTTTGTGAAACTTGATAAAGACGATATATTTAAAATATATACACTTGCAAAATAAATATATTATATGCTTCTAATTAAAGGAGGAGTTAATTTGAGACAACTGAAAATTGGAGTACTAGGTGTTTCGAGCCACTTTATAAGTAGGATTTTATTAACACTGAAACAGTCAGATAAAATTGAAGTTTTTGGTGTTGCTTCTAGAAGTGAAGAAAAAGCTAGAAAATCAGCAGAAAATTGGGGGATTAAAAAATATTATGGGTCATATGAAGCCCTACTTAAAGATGAAGATATAGAAGCTGTTTACATACCTCTTCCGAACCATCTACATTTAGAATGGATAAAACGTTGTGTAGATGCAAAAAAACATGTCATTTGTGAAAAACCATTGACTTTAAATGCAGATGAGGTAGAGGAGCTTATAGATTATGTAAAGGATAAAGATATAAAAATAATGGAAGCATTTATGTATGGGTTTCATCCAAAGTGGCAGAGATTAAAAGAAATAGTAAAATATAGAGAGATCGGAAACATAACTGCTATACATACAGTATTTGCCTATAATAACCAAGATCCAAGTAATATAAGGAATATAAAGGAATATGGTGGCGGGGCTCTAATGGATATAGGTTGTTATGCTATCTCCTCTTCAAGATTTATAATGGATAGGGAACCAACTAAAGTAATGTCTTTGGTTGAGAAGCATCCAGAATTTGAAACAGATATTATTTCATCTGCTATACTTGATTATAATAAGAGTAGGTGTGTTTTCACAGTATCGACTAGTAGTTATCCGCAACAAGAAGTTAAAATATTTGGTACAAGTGGGACAATTACAGTAAACATACCTTTCAATGATCATTATGATGTTGAAGGAGAATTATTGGTTCAAAATGCTCTAGGCACTAGACGTGTGACTTTTGATCCTGTAAATCAATATAGATTAGAATTTAAAGCATTTGCAGAAGCAATTTTTAATAATACCCCTGTACCAATTTCAATTCAAGATAGCTTAATGAATATGAATGTAATGGATGCAATAAACGAATCTGCTGAAACAAATTCGTGGGCTAATGTATAAACGAGGAGCCTATAATATTTTTTGTGTAATTATCTCTTGTCTAAACTAGTAATTTTCATATTAAATTTTATAGTTGAATTTAAAAATGTATTTTGAGCTAGCATAGTATTAATCTAAATATTGTTAAAAACAGTATTTTCAATAGACTTTCATCTGTTGGGAATACTGTTTTTTTAAGCGGGATATATTTTTTAGCAAAAAGTTAAATAGTATATTTAAAAATGTTACATTTAGACCTTGATTGAAATATTATAATTTTTATGTAGTTTCAAGAAAAATTTTCAACTTATTGTAGACTATCCAAATTCGAATAATAGATGTTTCAAATTATTCTACTCTATATTTTTACTTCTTTTTAAGTGCTACTTTTTAGAATATATGAAATTAAAAATTGAGAAAATAAAAAATATATCAATCATACTAGGGATATTAGTATTTATTGGGAGCATTTTATTTACAAGTAATTTAGATCCAGTAAAAGTTAATAAAAACAAGAACTATGCTAATATAGCAACTGAATGGACTAATGATAACTTTATATCAAACAAAAACAGTTATGCTAAAATAGCATCTGATTGGAGTGGGAATAGTTCGATAATAAGCAGCAGAAGTTATGCCAAAACAGCGGCAGCTTGGAGTGGTAATGATTTTAAAAGAAGTTATTCTGAAATAACAGCAGATTGGATTAATAAAAAATCAAATATAAATAATAAAAATTATGTTGATATGGTAACTAATTTAGAATAAAATATAATTTTAATAAATTAAAAATTAAAAAACTATTATTGACAATTGAATAGGAAAAGAGTATATATAAAATGTGCATATGCAATATATGTATATGCTTTAAACTTAGATATTGCTATTTATTAAAAAAATTTAAGGGGGTATTTATATGGGAACAAGAAGTAGAGAAATTATAGACTTAGATATGAATGAATTATTGAAATTATTGAATAGTGCCTATGCAGATGAATGGCTTGCATATTATCAATATTGGATAGGAGCTCAGGTAGTGAAAGGACCTATGAGAGAAGGGACAGTTGCAGAACTTTTACAACATGCTACTGAAGAATTTACTCATGCGCAATGGGTTAGTGATAGAATAAGTCAACTTGGAGGAACTCCACCTATTTCTTTTGAAGAAATATTAAAAGAAACTCATTGTGGTTATGATGCTCCGTCTGATCCATATGTAGAAGAAATATTGAAACAAAATATCAAAGGAGAGCAGTGTGCCATAAGTGTGTATAAAAATATAATGGACATTACAAAGGATAAGGACATGGTAACTTATAATATGGCTCTTAAAATATTAGAACAGGAAGAGGAACATGAAGAAGACCTTCAGACTATTTTTGAAGACATTGAAATTATGAGAGAAAGATTTAAAGGATAATTTTTAGAAATAGAATAGAGAAAAAATAAAAGGAGATCACTATTATTATTTGATCTCCTTTTATTATATTTAGTATATAAAACAATGCTTAGAATAAAAAATTATAGTTTATAATGATAAATTAATTGAAAATTATCAGGGGGATTATTATGTGGAATAGTACAGTATTATTTGCCTTTGGACTTACACTCTTTGCAGGACTTTCAACAGGGATAGGAAGTGCTATGGCCTTTTTTGCAAAGAAAACAAATACAAAATTTCTTTCCATTGCTCTTGGTTTTTCAGCAGGAGTAATGCTATATGTTTCATTTGTAGAAATATTTGTGAAAGCAAAAGATGCTCTGGTAGAGCAACTAGGTATAAGAAATGGATATTGGGTAACAACACTATCATTTTTGGAGGAATACTACTCATAGCAATTATAGACAAGATGGTACCTTCTTTTGAAAATCCCCATGAAGTAGCAGGGATAGAAGATATGGTGGAAATAGACAATATGGAGCACCATTTGGAAGAGATGGAAGCAGAAAGGGCCAGTGAACATGAGGGGCATAAACCTAAATCAACTTCCCTGTACAGAATGGGAATATTTTCAGCTATAGCCATAGGTATTCATAACTTTCCAGAAGGATTAGCAACATTTGCTTCGGCCATTAAGGATCCTACTCTAGGAATTTCAATAGCGATAGCAATAGCTATACATAACATACCTGAAGGGATAGCTGTATCTGTACCGATATACTATGCCACAGGAGATAAGAGAAAAGCATTTTTCTATTCATTCCTATCTGGTTTTTCAGAACCAGTGGGAGCTTTAGTCGGATACATTCTGCTTTACAGATATTTTAATGATTTTGTATTCGGTATACTTTTTGCAGGTGTTGCAGGCATAATGGTATTTATATCATTGGATGAATTGCTTCCTGCAGCACAGAGATATGGAGAGCACCACCTGTCAATCTATGGACTAGTGAGTGGAGTGGCTGTTATGGCAGTAAGTCTCTTACTTTTTGTATAAATGAATTATTTATATTTTAAAAGAAATATTATCTTTAAATGGATAGGCTACAATAATTAATAACTTACCTATCTATTTTTTATATTCAAATTTTAAATTAAAATAATTAAATATAATCTATCTAAATTAGGTACTCCAAAGAGTGCCTTTTTTGTGAATAAAATTTAGGTGTTATTACACTTAGACCTTGGTTATAATTTAATAGAAAAATCAATTGCAGTATTGAAAATTACATAATATTTTTATAAAAGACTATTCATAGAAAAAGTTAAGTTTGTAGATAAAAAAAAGGAAAATAAAATTTCAAATTGAAAAATATAAACTGTGCCATAAATTTGTTTTAGGGAGGAGTACGGATGAAAAGAGCAGTTAAGAATAACGTATCCTGGGTTGGAAAGATAGACTGGGAGCTCAGAAAGTTCCACGGTGATGAGTATTCTACACACAAGGGATCAACCTATAATTCATACCTGATCCAGGAGGAGAAAAATGTTTTAATAGATACTGTTTGGATGCCTTATGCAGGTGAATTTATAGAAAACCTATCAAAGGAGATTGAACTAGATAAGATAGACTATATAGTAGCTAATCACGGAGAGGTTGATCATAGTGGTGCACTGCCGGAGCTGATGAAGTTAATTCCAGATACTCCGATATACTGTACTCAGAATGCAATAAAATCTCTAAAGGGACAGTATCACCAGGACTGGAATTTCGTTCCAGTGAAGACAGGTGATAAATTACCGATAGGTAATGACAAAGAACTGGTTTTCGTAGAAATGAGGATGCTGCATTGGCCTGACAGTATGGCTACATATTTGACAGGAGACAATATACTCTTTAGTAATGATGCCTTTGGGCAGCATTATGCCAGCGAGTATTTATTCAATGATCTGGTAGATCAGTGTGAGTTGGAAAAAGAAGCAATGAAGTACTACGCAAACATACTTACTCCTTTTAGCCAGATTTTAAAGAATAAGTTAAAAGAGGTAATGGCACTGAATTTGCCTATAGATATAATTGCAACCAGCCACGGAGTTATATGGAGGGATAATCCCGGTCAAATAATAGAAAATTACAGTAAATGGTGTGATAACTACCAAGAAAACCAAATAACGATACTGTACGACACTATGTGGAACGGCACCAAAAAAATGGCTGAGGCTATAGTTGAAGGAATCAAGCAAGAGGATAAACAAGTAGAGCTTAAACTATTTAATATATCCAAGTCCGATAAGAACGATATGATAACCGAAATTTTCAAATCTAAAACTGTTGTCATGGGATCATCTACCATAAACAATGGAATTTTAAGTTCTGTAGCTGCAATTTTGGAGGAAATGAAAGGGCTTAAATTTAAGAATAAAAAAGCTGCTGCCTTTGGATGTTATGGTTGGAGCGGTGAGTCTGTAAAAATAATAACAGAAGACTTAAAAAAATGTGGCTTTGAAATAGTAGATGATGGCCTCAAAAATCTATGGAATCCTGACGAAGAACAGACTAAACACTGTATAGAGTTTGGTAATAAGATAGCTAAACTTTAATTATGATTTAGAATAAAATATTTTGTACATATCATTTCTTACTTTTTTACTAAAAAATTAAAGGAGTTTTCTGAAGTATAAAGTAAACTAACTAGGTGGTATATATTTTTTTAATTTAAATAGGGAGGTAGTTATATGTCGATGTTTTGTTATCAGTGTCAGGAAGCTGCTGCAGGGAAAGGATGTACTATAAGAGGAGTTTGCGGAAAGACTCCGGAAGAGGCTAAGCTACAGGATGTACTTCTTCATGTAACTAGAGGAGTTGCGCTTCACAGTTCTGTTTTAAGGGAAACCGACGAGATCGGTGAGGATATTGACTATTTTATCCTAAATTCATTATTCATGACTATCACTAACTCAAACTTTGATGACGATGCTCTTAAAGCACAAATTAAAGCTGGAGTTGAATTGAGAGATAAATTGAAAAAAATATGTGAAGAGAAAAATCCAAAAGGGCTTATGAAGCTATTTAAAAGAAAAAAAGAGTGCACTTGTGAAGATGACAAGTTCAATAAACTTTTAGATCCTGCTTCTGATTTTGCAGACGAGAAAAAACTTTTTGGAGAACTTGCTGATAAAGCGGGTGTAATGAGAACTGCAAACGAAGATGAGAGATCGCTAAAGGAAATGATAGTATACGGATTAAAGGGAATTTCTGCTTATACAGAGCACGCTTTCCATCTCGGATTTAAAAATAGAGATATTGTTAAGTTTATGGAAAGAGCCCTTTTGGCTACAGATGACCCTGATATATCTGTTGATGAACTAATAGCATTAACGCTTGAGACAGGTAAGTATGGTGTAGAGGCAATGGCACTTTTAGATAAAGCCAATACAGAGACATATGGAAACCCTGAAATAACTAAGGTAAATATCGGGGTAGGCAAGAACCCTGGTATATTAATTTCTGGTCACGATCTTAGAGATATGGAGCAACTTTTAGAGCAGACAAAGGGAACTGGTGTAGATGTATATACTCACTCTGAGATGCTTCCTGCAAATTACTATCCTGCCTTTAAGAAGTATGATAACTTTGTAGGTAATTATGGTGGGTCTTGGTGGCACCAGACCAAGGAATTTGAAACATTTAACGGGCCAGTTCTGTTTACAAGTAACTGTATAGTTCCTCCAAGAAGCGGGGCTCTTTCATATAAGGATAGAGTATTTACTACAAATTCATGTGGTATGGATGGATGTACCCACATTGAAAAAGGTCCTGACGGCAAGAAAGATTTTACCGATATAATAGAGATGGCTAAAAAATGCCAAGCTCCTGTTGAAATAGAAACAGGTGAAATTATTGGAGGATTTGCCCATAATCAGACTCTTGCTCTTGCAGATAAAGTTATAGAAGCAGTAAAATCTGGGGCTATAAAGAAATTTGTTGTTATGGCTGGTTGCGATGCTAGGATGCAGGACAGAAAGTACTATACGGAGTTTGCAGAAAAGCTTCCGAAAGACACTGTAATACTAACAGCTGGATGTGCTAAATATAGGTATAATAAACTTCCGCTTGGAGATATAGGAGGTATACCGAGAGTTCTTGATGCTGGTCAGTGTAACGACTCCTATTCATTAGCTGTTATTGCGATGGAGCTGCAAAAAGCATTTGGACTTGATGACATAAATGATCTTCCAATAGCGTATAATATAGCTTGGTATGAACAAAAAGCAGTAATAGTACTGTTGGCGTTACTTCATCTAGGGATTAAAAATATCCACTTGGGTCCTACTCTACCAGCATTCCTATCTCCGAATATTGCGAATGTGTTAGTGGATAAATTTGGAATTGCAGGAATTACAACAGTGGAAGAAGATATGAAAATTTTTGGAATTGAATAAATATAAATAGGAGGGATAAAATGGCTTATATAATCAACAAAGAGGAATGTATTGCTTGTGGAGCATGTGAACCAGTATGTCCGGTTAGTTGTATATCAGAAGTAGAAGGAGGTAAAAGAGAAATAGATGCAGGTGCCTGCATAGACTGCGCAGCGTGTGCAGGGGTTTGTCCAGTTGACTGTATTTCTCCAGGAGAATAAAGTTAAATTAGTAACTATGCTATAATTTTAGTTTAAGAAATAGAAGAAGAAATCAACTTTGTAAAAGGCCGTAGACGAGGTTAGTAGTCTACAGCCTTTTTACATGAAAGCCTTAATTTATTAAATAAATAGTAAAAAAGTAACAGATGTTACGGATTTTTTAATTGTAATTATATAAAATAAGTGTATAAATTTTAGGAGGGGATAAAAATGAAAAAATTATTAGTTTTTGGAATTTTAGTAGTGGGAATAACAGCATATGCAGTGGAAAATGAAGTAGAACAAGGTGATAGATTATCAAGGGTGACTCAATATAGACTGTTCGAAGATTACGGAAATAGAGAATCTGATTTTTAAATTATTAATATAAAACAGAAAGGAGCAGAATTTTATGAATATAGTTAATTTAAATGAGTTAAGCGGAATAGCTAAAGGAAAACTGGTAGAAGCGAGAAAGATCCCTTCTGATTTTTCAGCTCAAGCGGTTAATATCGTATTACAGCCTGGAGGAGCACTTCCTACTCATACAACACCGGTTGACGTAATATTTTATGTAATAAAGGGAACAGGAATAGTTGAAGTAGGAGATGAAAAAAGAGAAGTTTCGCAAGGGATGTTTATAGACAGTCCAGCAAATATTCCGCACGGCTGGTACAATGAAAGTGAGAAAGAGTTATCTGTGCTGGTAATAAAGCTTTTTAAATAAATACAAGTTTAGTTTAGCATAAAAAGGTGACACTTAAAGTATCACCTTTTTATTTTTTATCAGTGAAAATTTACGAAATTAATAATATATGTTTTAGTGAATAGAATCTATAGGTTGTGCGCTTGACATGATACATCACCATATTGAAAAATATTACATTTAGACCTTGGTTAAAGTGTAGTGTTTTAGATATGAAAATAATTATATAGAAAAATTCCTCTTGATTTTATATCGTATATGACATATAATGTGTATAGAGGTGATTTTATTGTACAACATAGATTTTTACGTTAAGGAAAATGGTAAGATTCCTGTGCAAGAATTTTTAGATAGCCTTCAAAAGAAAATGCTTGCTAAAGCATTAAGGGAGATAAAATTACTCCAGGAAAACGGTAGAGATTTAAGAGAACCTCACGTTAAGTATATGAAAGATGGTGTATATGAATTAAGAGTTAAAGCTGGATCTGATATCTCTAGAATATTTTATTTTTTCTTTTCAAATGAAGATATAATTTTGACTAACGGTTTCATAAAGAAAACCCCGAAGACCCCGCAGAGAGAGCTAAAAAAAGCTTTTGAGTATAAAGATGATTATATTAGGAGGAGCAACGATGAAATTTAATGATTATTTAAATGAAAAACTAAAAGACCCAGAAATAAAAAAAGAATATGATATGCTTGCTCCAGAATATGAAATTATTACAGCTATTATAAAAGCTAGAAAAGAACTAGGTATGACTCAGTTAGAGCTGGCAAAAGCAATCGGAACAAATCAAGCACGTATTAGTAAGCTAGAAAAAGGTACATTGAATCCTAGCTTAGACTTTTTGAAAAGAATTGCTGAAGGGTTGGGGCAAGAGCTTCATATTTCTTTTGTACCTAAACATGGATAAAAAATAATATATAATTTCAGACTATAAGGCGCTCTTAAGGAGTGCCTTTTTAAATATAATTTTTCAATTTTAGATCTCTAATTAGTTGAGTACAAGCATTATGATATCCATTATCTCACGTGGGTAACGTCTGAAAAGCTCCCTGGATATGGGAAACTGATCTACGAGGGCTTTATAAATATCGTTGGGAGCCTTGTACTGTTCTGAGATTCTTCCCACAAAATCTATCAAATCAAAATCATATTTTTCGTAGAACTCATAGTACAAGGCTTTAGCCTTTTGTGATAATCCCTGTAGTTTGCCGTCGCCTTCAGGTGAAAAGTAGTATTTGAGCCTGATCTTCTCCAGCAATTGGCTGCATATAACTTTCATCTCCTCGTTCTTGCTACGTTTTTCAGCATATTCGAGCAGCAGCTTTATGGTCTCTATCTCCTTTTCGTTTAAAGCTAATATATTGATTACTCCCATAACGGTCCCTTCTTCCCTTATATTTTATCTTGATCTGGCATCCAAGGGGTCCAGTATTACTTTTCTGCCAAAGTTCTGTTTCAATTCACAGGTCAGCTTGAATATCTCTTTCTTCCTCATAAAGGATTTTTCCTCTCCGAATGACAGCTGGTGGAGTTTATTACCAGTTCTTGTGTTGCTGAGCCTTACTCCTATTTGCCTGATAGGTTTATCCAGGTCTACTTTATCTGCTATCTCTTCTATAACTTTGTATATCTCAAGGGGCTCCCTCACTGGATTCTTAACGGTATTGTTTCGTGTTATTCTTTTAAAATCTTTGGAATACCTTATTATCAGCGAAACCGTATACGCTGATTTACCGTCTTTTTTCAGCTGCCAGCTGGCTTCTTCTATCCGCCTTACAATTCTTTTTAAAACCTCTTTTCTGCCGAAGATATCCTTCTGAAAGGTCTGTCTGCTGGCATAACCGTCTCTTTTGTAGTATTCTCCAACTACTCTATTGTCTATCCCTCTTATCATGTTGTATATATTAACTCCTGGCTTCCCAAAATAAAACCTAAGCTCTTCCAGTGAGACCTCTCTCAGACCTCCTAGGGTTTCCTTGTAGAAAAACTTTTGCAGCTTTTCAGACATACGCTCCCCTATTCCGTTCATCTTAGTTAGCTTCTTATCAGCTGTGTACTGTATAAAATCCTCCTGGCTTGTGAGCTTTCCGAAACCGTTAGGCTTATTTCTTTCCGATGCCAGCTTGGCGGATATCTTGTTGTAGCCCAGCCCCACAGAACAGGTACATCCTGTTTTTTTATACATATCCTTCTGGATATTTATAGCCAGCTGTTCAGGTGTATTGTGAAACTCATAGGTATAGGTGATATCAAGGTAAGCCTCGTCAAGTGCCACAAACTCATATACGTCTGTGTACTCAGCTACAATCTCCCGAAAAATCCCGTTTATTTTTTCGTATTTCCACATACGGGGTGAAACAAGAGTTAGGTTTGGGCACTTTCTCTTTGCTATATATATGGCCATACCGCTGCCTATACCAAACTTACGAGCCTCATAGCTAGCCGTTGTTATAATACCTCTCTCGGCATTGGGGGGAGCTACCGCAATAGCCTTGTTTTTTAACATA
Source organism: uncultured Ilyobacter sp. (assembly GCA_963668015.2). Taxonomy (GTDB): domain Bacteria; phylum Fusobacteriota; class Fusobacteriia; order Fusobacteriales; family Fusobacteriaceae; genus Ilyobacter_A. Next base: position 16,965 of record CAXXCR010000033.1, read on the forward strand.
GGATTGTCAAGCAGTTCTACAGCAGCAAAAAACATATCAAAGTCAATATGTAATATAATTCTATCCATAAGCAACACCTCATAAAAACCTCTTTTTAAAATTATACGCTTTTTATTATGTTTTTCTAGTTTTATTTTTGTAATACTCTTTTTTATATGAAATAAGGTAGAATAATGATATACTAATAGTAGAAGATAAGGTTTGAATGGAGGTAGTTATGAATTTTCAGGAAGCGATTAAAAAATATATGAAAAGAAGCTCTACTAAGGGGAAAGACCTTGCAATCAAGTGCGGTATAAGCCCTCAGTATATAACTGACATAAGAAGCGGTAGGAGGACACCTACGTTCCAAGTGCTAAATTCCATACTGGATGAGTTAAAGATTCTTGAGAATGAAAGATATGAGGTTTTAGAACTGTGGAAAGAAACTAAGGATGAGAACTACTCCAGAAGCAACGCCAAAGGGGTAGACGGTGAAATCATCGAGCTACCTGTGGTAGGAAGTGCCAGTGCAGGACCGGGTAAGCTGAACTTTGAGGATCCTGAAAAACATCTATCTGTGATAACATGTAACGGGATGAGTTACTCTAAATGCTTTGTCATGGAGGTAGAGGGTGACAGTATGGAACCAAGGATACGTAACGGCTCTGAGATAATCGTGGATACAACTAGGATCGAACTGGAGGAGAATCTTAATAAGATAGTGGTAATCACCCTAAACGGCGAGGCGTATGTCAAGGTTTTGAAATTAAGTAAAAATAAGCTGATATTAGAGAGTATCAATGACAAATATCCTAATATTTCTATAAGGAGTACAGATGATTTTAATATCGTAGGAAGAGTTGTAGAAGTAAGATATAGGGAAGTATTGAAATAATAAAAAATGTCAAAAGAACCTTTTTTATATTTATCATTTCAATGGAAAATTTAAGTTATTTTCAAAATTATATGTAAATTAGATTCTTGATAGTAATTAAGAAGCCTTCTCAAGTTGAGATGATATTAGTTAAAGTATTTGAAAAACTTCTTTTTTGAAAAGGAAATTTTATTTATTTGTAGTAAATTATAGATAGTTATTTGTCTTTGATGGGTTTTTAATAATTTAGGGGTAAAAATAATTTATTCAAAGACTACTTTATTAGGTTGGTATCATAATAAAGGAGGGAAGATATGGATAAATTATTAGAGCAAATTGGAGAAAAAATTAAAGAAATGGACGCTAAGGATTCCATGCTCACAATGTCAATAGCAGCTCTTGGAACAGTTGCGATAATACTAGCTAAAAAACAAAACTAAAAACAAATAAAAGGAGGTATCTCAGCCTTAAGCTCAGATACCTCCTTTTATTTTGAAATTTGCGAATAGCTTATTTGAGCAGGTTTTGACTTGACAGGGTACAACAAATATATTACGATATGCAATTATATACTCAAAATTTAGAGAATAAAATTACATAATAATCAAGGGGGCATTATGTTAAATGATATTTATGAACTTTCAAAGGGATTTAAAAAGGAGCGATTGAAAACGAAATTGTCTATGATTTTTAGAAATTCTAAGATTGAAGATGAAGGTGGAATTTTTGTAGTTTCTACAAATGAGGAAGAAATAATAAAAATAGCTTATAATGAGAATGGCCTTTATAAAAACTATGAAGAAATAATGAAGATATTAAGCTTGATTTCACCGTCTAATAAAAATATTTTATATTTTTTACAGTCTGTTAAAATCTTTATCTATGAAGAAAATAAGCTTATTCCTTTTGAAGAATTTTCAGATAAAATAATAGCACAAAACAATTTTTTATCTAAAGATAAATTTCAAATCATAAAACTGTATAATCCTACAGATGTACTATTTTATTCTGCTAGCGATATTTACTCCAATTCAGAACTTTATTATAAACTTAAAAAACTAATAACTATATTTGAAAAAAGGGCTTTTGTGGGAAATATTTCTATAAAAGATTTTATATTATACGATAATGCTAGCCACTTTAGTAATTTGAAAAGTATTTACCCTTATAAAAATGGGATCAATTTTTTTATTTGTCCTGATTGTGGTAATGGATTTTTAAGGCTGGATATTGAATATTTTTTAAAAAAAGGTGAAAGGGAAACGGAGTACACTTGCTCAAACTCTCTTTGTAACAAAAGATATAAGTTTTCAGAAATAGATAGCCTGGGAGAATTTGAAGATAGGTGTATGCTTGATTTCAATTATTCAGAGGGGTATAGAAGTTTGGGAAATACAAACTTTTCGGAGCAAACTTCTAATAATTTTAATAAACCTGATAATTATGATCAAAAAGACAAACGACAGGACCTTAGTCAGTTTTTTCCTGGGTATAATATAAGGAAACGCAAAAGATAAATGGAGGCAGCTTTAGCTGCCTCCATTAAATTAAATGACCAAAGTTTATTATCTTTATTCCAGACTCTTTATTAAGGTGATAGTCAGATGAGGTTATCATGTTGTTAAATCCAAGCTCTTTACTTATTTTAATTATGTCAGTTTCTGTATTGCCCTTGTTTTTAAGTGATAAAAACCCAGCTTTTTCATCAAAAAAGTTCACAGGAGAATCTTGTTCTATCCAGCTTTTTATATCAAGGATTTCTAATTTTACTTCTCGCATATAGGTTTCTATATCAGTTTTAAGGGAGTCTAGTTCAGAATCTTTTTTAGCGAGCTTCTTTTTTAAGGAGTTTATTTCATTTTTCAAGTGATGTATACTTTTTTCCTGAAGTTTAAAAATTTTAGCATACTTTTCATTTGGGATTTCATTAAGCAGTTTCGTATCGACATCGTAGTTGCTCAAAGACTTCATACAATTTTTTTTATTTTTAGCAGGCTTGTATACCTGTTGAATGACTTCGAAATTTTTCCAAGCACTGTCTTTTGAAACAGCTAAAAAATGTCTTGCACTTTGGTTGTAGTCAGATTTTAAAGAACTGTAGTGTTTACACTCCTTTTCATTAAATATTAGCCCATCTTTAGTAAGAGCTACTTTATATAGTATATCTTCATTTTTAGGTTTTATGTAGAGTCTGTTAAAATCACAGTAGCTTATTTCTACGTCATCAATAGTTAGATTGTCTATAAATGATATATTAGCCTCTAATGAGAAAAGGCTGAGTTCATTAGATAAATCAATCTGACCAATAGAATTTCTTAGAAAACTTCTTCCAAATCTAGCGATATCCTTAAGTGCATCAATTTCATTGTTCTCATATTTATCGTTTGGGTATAAAAGTTTTAAAAGCCCTTCTATAGTTAATCTAACTTGATTGCTTCCTCTTATACTCTCTCCTTGTACGGATTCAATGTTTATGTCTAGAATTTTTTTTCTTAAATTTTTAAGAATATAGAATAGATAGTGTATATTGGCTCCATATCCTTCAGCACAGCTTTGCCCTCTATCATTATTTCTAATATGCCATCCAGGAATAACAAAGGCTAATCTATCTTTAAATGGATCCTTACGAAAAGCGTTAGGGAAATATTTGAATAGGTCTATATCATTATTTCCTTGCGTATAGAGTGATTTTTGTTCTTCCTGCAGATTTCCTAAAAAAACAAGAGAGGTATTTGAAAGTTTTACTTTACCGTCTCTACTTGCGTTTTGATCAGTCATAAAACTTCTTAACTTTGTGGCTACTTCACTGGCTACTGTGTCTCTTTCAGCAATTTCATCTAAAGCGACAACATTAAATTCATTTAGTAACCCAGCTCTTGGATTCTTTTTAATACCTGGTACCTCCCCGAATAAGTCAGGAATAGTTATATTGTCGGTTTTAATAACGGAATCTTTTGATAGACCATTATAGATGTATGATTTCCCTGTAGCTGGTGGACCAAGTTCTATTATGTGATAGCTATTGTTACAAAACGGTAGAAGCCTTATTAAAATAAATAATTTTTCAAAAAATAATAGCTTTTTAGGATTGTAGCCTATACTGGTTAATAAAAAGTCTATCCACTCGTTAAGCTCCATTTCACCTCTAAGTTCTTCCCAATCTTTAAGCTCATCTTTTAAATCAGCTATGTCATCTTGAAACTCATGGAAGTCCTCTGTTTCCTCATCACAATCATCTATTTCATAATCGTCTGTTAGGGAATGTATAAAATCTAATGTATCTTCTGCACGGTAGTGGTTTTTCTTTTCTCTTAAAATTTTAGAAAATACTTCTTGCTTTGATATTATTATATTCTCGTCTTTCAATCTTTCAAAAACACTCATTGTATCCTCCTTTACTGAAAACAAAGTTATGTAATTGGATTTATTTATTCTCTTGTTAAGACATCTGTAAAAAATAAATAATACGGTATTCATTATATCATACATACTATAAAATAAAGAAATAAAAAGATCATATCAGTATAAGGTGCTTACAGATATACTCTTCTTTACATAGACCGGTATATAAATAATAATGAAATTTTCTATATTTCCAATTAAGAGACTTTGTTATTGTTGCACTAAGAATACTCTTGGGGATTGTTTTTTTACAAACGCTTAAACAATTTAGTATTTAATAAAGTATAAATATAACATAATAATAAATATAATGTAGTATATATATATAATTAATAATATAATAAGTATAATGTATATAATAATTTAAATAGATAAATAATTAGTATAGAGGAAAATAATAATATATTTATTTTATGTGAAAATTATTATATTAATTTTTTTATTTTTAAAAAGGTATCCAGGGCGACTAGCTGCCTTTTAATATAGAATTTTATTAAAAAAACACTCAAAAAACCACGTTTAATAGTTCGGTTTTTGAGTGTTTTTTTATTTCCCTTCAACATATAAGTATTACAAATTTTTATATTAAAAGGAGGAATTAAAATGGATACAATTAATTTGGAGGTAACCTTAGCAAAAGAAATTAATTATGAAGAAAGGAAGGTTTTGAAAAGTAAGAGGTGGATAAAGTCAGTAAGACTTAAAAAGGATTTTACTTATTTAATAGGAATCAGTTTTCCACAATATTTTTATGCAACCAATGCTTATTTAATTAGTAGACAAAGTGAGATAGATAAAGTAGTAGGTGAGTTGTATACCGCCATACAAGAGCTGGACAATAAAATAGAAGAGGCAATAGTCACAAGGGTAGACTATCCTTTTACCTATTTAATGGATGAGGATAGAAGCTTTGATAGTTATAGAAATATTTTTGAAGTTTTAGGAAAGGCATCTAATATGAGTTCAGTAAAAAGCATAGAAGAGGTAAGAAAAAATAATAAAGAGACCTATACGCTTGCAGATAGCCCAGACATAAGAAGAGCCAAAAATAAAGTGGTGATATACAATCAGGCTAAAAAATTAAAAGATCGGAATGAGGAGTTGTATCAAGAAAGTAAAAAAGATTTTCCAGATTTAGATAAAAGGATGAGAATAGAGGCTTCTCTTACTGTTGAAGAAAAATTGAAGAGACTAGATCTTAAAAAAGTAAAAAAAGAAGCTTATGCCTTTGTTGAGGAGAAGGTATTTAATGAGGATACAATAGATGAATTTTTAACTTTTGAAGGCGAAAGGCTAGGGAAGAAACTTATTCAAAAAAGAGGCGATAAAAATTTTAGACATAGAGAGTTTATTTATAAAGAAAATCCTTTATCGTATGATGTAGTTAAAATAGGAGCCAAAAAAGCTTATGAAGTTAGAAGAAGCAAAGAGGATTTTTGTGACAGTGCAAGACAGGTGTTGAAAGAGAAAAGTGAGAGTGAAAATGTAATTTATTTTGATATAAAAAAGACAGTAGATAAAATAAAAAAGCATCTCAAAAAAGAGAGAATGAAACCTACAAAATAACCATAATTCATGCATATTTTCAAAAAATTAGACCCCCAGAGAAATCTCTGGGGGTCTAAAACCCTAAAATATAGTAAAATAAATTTCGGTTTATGTCAATTCTAGACAGATTTAATTAAGTAGAATTATTTCAATATTTTGAAAAAATGGAGCTATATTTATATTTTTTAGACAGATGCTAATTTTTTAAATTAAGGTAAAAAATATTAAATCTAAGAATTTTAAAAGTGCAAAAAAATAGATTTATAATTAGATATTATAACAGTGAAGCCATTTGAAATGTGGAGGTGAGACGGTGAAGTTTGGCAAATTATTTGTCGTACTAGGTGTAATCATAAAATACCTGGAGGATACTATGGAGAGTAAAAAATAGAAAAAAGGAGTGAGTATATTTTGAAGTTGTATGAGATACAAGAAGCCATGCTGGAGACATTGGATATATTTTTGGAGAGCGACCAGGAGGAGATGGACAGGGAACTGTATGATGACACTATGGACTATTTAAAAGAGGAGCTCAGCCAAAAGAGTTCAAGCATTATGAAATACCTGTGTAATTTACATTCTGAGACGGATAGCATAAAACAGGAGTTGGAAAGATTGTCGAAAGCGAAAAAGTCCAGAGAGAGAAAAATGGAGAGTTTGAAAGGGTATCTTGTAAATGTCATGCAGTCCCTTGAAAAGTCCAAGATAGAAACCGACCTTGGCACATACGGGTTGAGAAAATCCAAAAGTGTGACTATACTGGATCAGGCAAAGATACCAGAGGAGTATATAAGAGTGAAAGAGGATGTTTCTGTTGATAAAAAGGGTTTGGCGGCTGTACTTAAATCTGGGGAAACAGTGGAAGGAGCTGCCTTAGTAGAAAATTATTCTCTTCAGATCAGATAAATAAGGAGGCAGGTTTGAAATATATACAAGAACAGAAAAGGGAGTATTTTAAATCCCAGTTGGATCAGTTGAAGGGAAATATAGAGGATAAAATTCATGATTTTTTGGAAAACTCAGATGAACTTAAAAACTTTGTAGCCTTTAGGAGACAGCATTTTTATAACTACAGCATAAACAACTCAATACTTATATATAAGCAGTGTCCAAAGGCAACTTTTGTGGCTGGATTCAAAAAATGGAAGGAGCTGGGATATAGGGTTCGAAAGGGCGAGAAGGGCTTGTCTATACTAATACCGCTGATAAAAAAGGTCAAGGACGAGTCCGGCGAGGATAAAAAACAAATATACGGATTTAGAAAAGGGACGGTTTTTGATGCGAGCCAAGTAGAGGCCACAGAGGAAGCTGTTCCTTTTCCTAATATAGATGTATCTTTACAGGCAACAGAGCAAACCTTCTATGATCCTGAAGTATTGTTAGAGGGGACTAAAAGGTTTGTAGAGCAGCACTGTCCTGTGAATATTGTAGAAGATGACTCGCTTGGAAACGCTATGGGCATGACTGATGGAAAGAAAGTTTACGTAAAGTCTCAGGATAACAGTGTAGATATGTCAGGGATACTTATCCATGAATTTATCCACTTCCACAACCACTTTAAAGAAAATAGAAAGGATCTCTCCAAAGATGAGAGGGAGACAGAAGCAGAGTTGGGAGCCATTTTGTATGGCTCCTATTTTAATTTAAAAATAGACGGTGGATATAAGTACCTGGCCATGTACAGAAGTCAGAGAAATTTGGAGAAATGTTTCGATGCAGCACTCAAGACTTTTGAGTATATACTTGACGGAAAGCTCGGAATTCTAGGCTTAGAATCAATATTGGAGAAAGAGTCAGGTGGAAAATAGGAGGATTATAAATGGGAGAATTTTACGTCACAAAACAACTAAAAGAGACTTTGGAATGCAGGCTGCTGCTCTACATATACAACTTGATAGAGGGTATGGAAAAGGAGGTGGATGAGGTTGACTACTTACAGGTATTTGGTGCGACATGTTCTTAAGTGAAAAGCTTAAGCATTTTAAGAAATCATTTCCTTAAAATAGAACTGTAATAATGAAGAGTGGAATGAAGGGGTAACGCCTGGAAATGCTCTCCCTAATACTCCGAACTGCGTTTATATACTAATCTATATAGAGGTAGTAAGCTCGGTGAAGTCGGCTGAGAGTAAGCCCTAATTTATAACTATTATAAAAGGAAATGTGAACTAGAGATAGTCAAGCTTATGATAGGCCGGGGGTCGATTATATAAGGTAAGAATGTCTTAATGACTGACGAAGTTTCGAATGTACGGGTCTATACTTGTGATATATAGAAATGTATATTGCTCCTAAATAGGAGAGTTAGTGAGGATAAGTAAAATTCGAATATATGAAAGTCCTTATGAAGTTAAAGGCTTCATCAAGCTAACAGGCTTATAGAAACTACCTAAGTATAATTAGTGATAATTATTATGGAACATGGAAAGCAAAAGACTACTAGAAAACTCGATTAGGAGGGTAGGTTGATATAAGAATATATAAATATTCGAAGTTCATTTACTTTTGTGAGAGTAGGGGCACAGTACCAATGAAACTATGATAATAAGTAGTGGAGGGATAGCCCCAAGTCAAATAATTAATTAAAATAAATTTTAAATTTTAAAATTCGAATGGTAGCAAACCGATAATATAATGAATCCCTCAAGGGAGGAATGAAAGAATAGGCAAATTATTTCTAAAAATAGTAGAAAAAGATAATTTTACCAAAGCAGTTGAGAGCCTTAAAAGCAATGCCGGTAGTAAAACTGCTGGAGTTGACGGGAAAAATATAAACTCAATACTAAATAGTCTTGAAGAAACTTACATTCGTATAACAAGAAGACTTAAAGATTTTAAACCTAACAAAGTAAAAAGAGTTTTAATACCAAAAGATAACGGGGAGTACAGACCATTAGGAATACCCACAATAGAAGATAGAATCATCCAAATGATGTTTAAACAAATTTTAGAGCCTATCTGTGAAGAAAGATTTCATCCTAACTCTTTTGGGTTTAGACCTAATAAATCCGCACATAATGCTATTGCTTTAAATAATATCCTCGTCAATAAAGGAAGACTATTTTTCACCATTGATTTGGACATTAAAGGTTTCTTCGACAACATTAACCACAACAAACTAATCAAGCAACTCTGGAAAATTGGAATTAATGACAAAACAGTACTAAGTATTATTAAAAGAATGTTAAAGACTACCATAGTACATCAAAACTCTTCAGAAGAATTAGTGACAAAGGGTACTCCTCAAGGTGGTATATTATCTCCATTATTAGCTAATATATGCCTAAATGAACTCGATTGGTGGTTACATAACCAATGGAGTGGTATCAAAACCAGGCATAATTATACTTTATTAGAAAATAAATGCAGAGCTCTAAAGAAAAGTTCTAACTTAAGGGAAGTAAAATTTGTCAGATATGCAGACGATTTTAAAGTTTATTGTCGTACTAGGAAAGATGCAGAAATTTATTACAAATTAATAAAAACTTTCATAGAAAAAAGATTAAGGTTAGAAATTTCAACGGAAAAATCTAAAATAATAAACTTAAAAAGGAAAAAGTCAGCATTTTTAGGGTTTGAATTTAAAGCATTCAAAAGAGTAAATAATAAATATTATTGTTTAAGCTATGTATCTAAGAAAGCTAAAAATAAAATAACTGAAAAACTGAAGAAACAAATTTGTGTAATACAAAGAAGTGCTGGTAGAGAAAGAATTAAACATGTCATAAAATACAATTCTATAATTCTAGGGATTCATAATTATTATCGAATTGCTTCAAATTGTAGTAATGATTTTTCTGAAATAAGTTTTGTTATCAACAAAAGTATTTTCAATAGGTTAAGGAGTACTTTCAACAATTATAAGGATGATAGATACAAACACTTTTTCAAAGGGTACAATTATAAAGTCTGGAGTTATCATAGAGTTACATTATTTACTATTCAGACTTGTACCTATCAAAAACCATTATTGGCGAGTAAGAATACGCCAAAAATCTTAAAAAGAGATATCTTTAAAACCGATAGTAATCATAAATTTGAAAAAGTATCATTATCAAAAAATCCTGAATGGGAACTAATTAGAGCTACAACCCATTTCAATCAAAAAGGTAAATGTTATATCACCAATAAATATCTGAATAAGATATTTGATGTTCATCACATAATACCAAAAGAATATGGTGGAACGGATGATTATGAAAATCTTGTTATGCTAGATCCTTATATTCACAAAGAACTACATAAAAATAAACCTGAAAAATATCTATTAGAAAATCAAAAATTTCTACGACTTTGGAATAAAATCCAGAAATTTAAAAATAAAAAGTTAATTATTTGATGGAACGCCGTGTGAGGTGAAAGTCTCATGCACGGTGTGGAACGGGGGAAAAGCTGAAGATGATCTCAAAGGCTTACCTATCGTTATATATAGAGGGGAATAAATTGGTCCATCATCAGGAGGTGCCTGAATACAAAAAAGAGCATAATCTTGATTTTGAAGTGGGCGATATGAAACTTTTTGCTGTGAGGCAAGGTGATGGAGAAAACAGCCATTGGATAGTGATGTATGCAGATGAATATTAGGATGGATTGTCATCACTTAAGAAGTATAAGAGAGGAGTAAAATTGGTATGGAGAAGAGTACAAATGAAATTATGAAACAGTTGAAAGAGCCTTTTAATGAGGATGAGCTTGAATTTAAGGTTGGGGCAACGAATGAGGACAAGAGCATGGGGCTTGCCTTAGCCTATGTAGAAGCCAGGGCGATACAAAATAGGCTTGATAGGGTACTGGGTGTAACAAACTGGAAGGTGCAGTACAGGGAGATCACAGGTGGCTTTATATGTAACCTAGCCATAAGGGTAAACGGTGAATGGACATCCAAGGAGGACGGATCTCAGGTTACAGATTACGAGTCCATCAAGGGTGGGATTTCCAGTGCATTTAAGAGGGTTGCTGCTTCAGGGTACGGTATTGGAAGGTGTGTGACACGTTCTTAGTTGAAAAGACTAAGCTTTAATTATTAGATAATAATTAAGAGAACTGTAAATTTGAGAAGTAGAATGATTGGGTAACGCCTTGAAATGCTTCCCTTAAGACTCCGACATGCGTTCATGAACTAACAGAGATTGAGGGTGTGAAGCTCGGTAAAGACGGCTGAGAACTACCGTAACAAGTAAAGTTGACGAAATGCGAACTAGAGGTAGTCGAGTAGTGATAGGCCGGAGGTCAGCTTATATGGTTAGAATGTATGGAAATACTGACAAAGTCGCGAATGTACAGGTCTAGACGATTAACTAGCAGAAATGCTAGTACCTTTAAAAAGGGGTGAGTGACGAATAGTAGTGATACCGGCAACGAAACTCGTTGATGTCTTACAGGGACATCCTAGCTCACAGGCCTATAGCAACGACCTAAGTAAGTGAATGATAGAATTTACGGAACGTGGAAAGTGGGCAACAAGTATTAAACATCTGTTAGATGGCTTGGTTCGTATAAGAGTATTTATACTCGAAATCGATTTATGTCTATGAGAGTAAGGGCACAGTACCGATGAAGCCATGATAATAAGTGGTGGAGGGATAGCCCTGAGTCATTATGTTATATAAAGGAAGATTTAAATTGAATTTTTGAAATGGTAGTAATCCGTGAAAATAGTTTTGTATGAATCTCTTAGGAGGTAAAAACAATAAACCAAAAAGATTTATATTCTGAAATCTTAAACGAAGATAATTTTAGAAAAGTACTAGAAAAAATAAAAGGTAATAGAGGAAGTAGAACCCCTGGAACAGATAGCATGACGTTAAAAATGTGGGAAATGAAATATGGATTCTGGAAAATTGAAAAGAGGTTTAAAAACTTTAAACCCAAAATGGTCAAAAGAATAGAAATACCAAAAGATAATGGTAAATCTAGACCTTTAGGTATACCTACAATAGAGGACAGAATTATACAAATGATGTTCAAAGAAGTACTTGAAAAGTTACTAGAATCAAAATTCCACCCACATAGCTTTGGATTTAGACCAAACAGATCAGCAGAAAATGCAATAGCTCAATCAAGTTCATATATGAGTCGATCAAAATTGCATTACTCTGTAGATATCGATATTAAAGGTTACTTTGATAATATTAATCACAATAAATTAATCAAACAATTATGGAAGTTAGGTATTAAGGATAAAAGAGTATTAATAATGATTAAAAAAATGCTAAAAGCTCCCATAAAGATGTTAGATGGAAGTATAGAAATCCCTATAAAAGGAACCCCACAAGGCGGAATATTATCACCACTATTAGCGAATGTTTACTTAAATGAGTTAGACTGGTGGATAGATAAGCAATGGAGAGGTATAAAAACAAGATATGAATATTCTAGTAGACCAAAGAAATATAGGGCGATAAGAAATACCAAACTAACCGAAATGATGATTGTTAGATATGCAGACGATTTTAAGATATTTTGTCCAAATAGAAATATGGCTGACAAAACGTTTAAAAAAGTAAAGAATTATCTAAAGCATAAATTGAGATTAGATATATCAAAGGAAAAATCAAAAGTTGTTAATAATAGGAAAAAATGCTCAGAGTTTTTAGGGTTTGAAATGAAGTTATATAAAACAAAGAAAGATAAGTATATTACACGCACCAAAATCAAAAAGAAATCAAAAAAGAGAATTGTAAAAGAGCTAACTAAAACATTAAAGGAAATAAGAACAGGAAATAGATATAAACTGGCTTTAAAATACAATGCTCAAGTAAGAGGAATACAAAACTATTACAGGATTGCAACAGGCTGTGCAAGAGATTTTGGAGACATAGGATTTATTATCAATAAGGTTATGTACAATAGAAAAAATGTACTACAGAGAAAAGGTAAGAAGTCACCAAGTTACCTAGAGAGATATAAAGGACACAATATGATAACATACAATGTGGGAAGCGTTACGCTATTTACAATACAAACTTGTAAATTTAGAATTCCCATGCACTATTCTGACAAGACAATAAACAAATATAGTCCTAAGGTAGAACTTGAAAAGAATAATGAAAAAATAGAAACACAAATAATAAACTCACCTCAAGAAGATATACAATGGCAAATTAAGAGGTTGGAAGTTTACAACTTACAGAAAGGAAAATGTAAGATAACAGGAGACTTTGTTAAACATGATGCCTTTGAAATCCATCACGTTATACCCAGAAAATACGGTGGTACAGATGAAATAGAAAACCTTATTATGATAAAACCAGAAATACATAAAGCGATCCACTATGGATTAAGCATTAAGATTCTTGAAGAAAATTATCCAAAGATTAAAGAATTCAGAAAAAATAATATTAAATTTAAATAAATAATTTATATAACACAATGATGGAACGCCGTATGAAGCGAAAGTTTCACGTACGGTGTGGTGCGGGGGAAAAGTTGGAGATTACGTCAAAGACTTACCTATCGCAATATCTGTATGATGTTAGGAACCAGTGGTTTCCAATAAAACAGAGGGGGAAAAGTTATATATTTACAGAGAGGCCTAGGCTTGATTTTGACAAACAAGGAACAGTGAGTAAGGGTATATCATCTAATCAAAGTAGCAAAACGGATAAGCTACAAAAGGCTAAAAGTATGCAGGTGCCCTTTGGTAAATACAGCGGTAAAACTTTGGAAGAGATCTATGTAAGTGATAAGAGGTATTTCAAGTACCTGCTACAAAACGGTAGGGATGAGAGTTTAGTTAATGCGTGCAAATATATAGAAAGCAGAGCTTAGGAGGGGACGGTATGTTATATGAATTTTTAAGGAAAAAGACAAAAAAGGAGCTTATAGATATGATCATGGAAGATAAGCAACTTTTGTTAAATGGCACCAGAGATACAATAAAGGAACTGTGGAATATGGATATTGATTACAGCCAGGAAAACTTTATACTACTTTGCCTGGACAGCAGTAATAACCTGTTGAAGAAAAAGGTTTTGTTCAAGGGAGGGATAAACAGTAGCCTTATAGATATACGTTTACTGTTCAATGAGGTATTGACTACTAGAGGGTGTTGCAGTTTCATAATAAGTCACAACCATCCAACAGGAAATATGAAACCTTCAAAACAGGATATGGAGCTCACAAGAAAAATTAAGGAGTCGTCGGAATTACTGAACTTGAAACTACTAGACCATATCATAATAAGCAGAACAAAGTTTTACAGTTTTCTTGAAGAGGGGGTGATAAACATTGAACTGGAATAGATGTATTAAGATATTTACTATTTTAGTTAATACTGGTACCTTTGAAAATGCTTTAAAAGGAGGTATGCCAAACTTTCCATTTTGGACATTGGGAGGGAAGGTGTTTTGGAATACTGTATATTCCTATCAGGGGTGGAAAATTCAACAAAATCAGCTAACACGTCACTGTAGAATATTAAAGCCGAATAATATGAGAGTAGCATGGGGTACTGAAAAACAGATGGAAGAGCTATTTGATAGATTAGAGAAATATTAGGTTTGATTAGAAGAGGAAGTTAGCTTCCTCTTTTTTTGTATTAATTCGACCGGCAGCAAAAAAAATGTTTGATTATGACTATTGTAGATATATAATTAATAATAGTCATGACCATAGAAGTATTTTTTTGTAAATTACTTTAGCAACACTTTATAAATATTATTATATTCTTGAATAGAGTATATAAAAAAGATATAATGGAAGATGAAAATGAACTTGGTACGAAAGAGGGATTATATGGAGAAAATTTATGAAATGCTGAAAAAGGATATAGCCAGACCTATTAACGGAGTTGTAAAAGCTGAAACAAATAGTGAAGATGTTGAACTTACGGAAATAAGTGAATACGTAGTTACAAGAGAAGTTAGAGGACATATGTCAAAGTTATTCACTAGATACTCAGATTCTCTTAACACTCCAACTGATGATATGGGGGTTTGGATATCGGGATTCTTTGGATCAGGTAAATCACATCTACTTAAGATGTTAGGTCATATTTTCGAGAATAAAAATTATAAAGATGATAATAATGAGGAGAAGTCAACTACAGAATTCTTTAGGGAAAAGCTGAACGACGATCCAATGTTAATGGGGAATATTGAGAGAAGTTCAGGTGTAGACACTGACGTAATTATGTTTAATATTGATAATGTCAGTGATCAAAACAGTCATCAGAACAAAGACACGATAGCTCTTTCTTTTTTGAAGAAGCTTAATGAGTATCAAGGTTTTTTTAGGGATGATATTAAAGTATCGGAATTTGAAAGAGAGCTATGGAAAGACGATAGATTTGATGAATTTAAAGCTATTTATAAAGATATATCAGGTAACGAATGGGAAGATAAAAGGAGAAATCTTGATTTGAATGCTGATTTTTTCTTAGGTGTAATAGAAGAAATGAATATCGACGGCTTTTCTGTTGATGCAGCTGAAAGATGGCTTGATAAAGATACTGTTCCTAGTGTAAGTGCTGAATACCTTAGAGATATAATTAAAGATTATCTGGCTAAAAGAGGGGATGAGCATAGAATTGTTTTCCTTGTAGATGAGATAGGGCAGTATATCGGTGATAACTCTCAATTGATGCTTAACCTGCAAACTGTAACTGAAGTTTTAGGAACTGCATTCCAAGGAAGAGTGTGGATAGGTGTAACTTCCCAACAGGATATGACATCTTTACTACAGGATAACAATAATAAGAAAAATGACTTCTCTAAAATCCAGGGAAGATTTAAGAATATACTGCCATTATCAAGTGGAAATATTGATGAGGTAATCAAGAAAAGGCTACTTGAGAAAAAAGAAATAGTAAAAGAAGACCTTGAGAACTACTATGAAAAACATAGAGTTGAAATTGATAATTTGATTAGCTTTGATAAACAGGGATTAAACCTTGAAACCTATATTGATAAACATGATTTCGCTGAAACATATCCTTTTGTGGGGTACCAATTTAACTTACTTCAAAAGGTATTTGAAAAAGTAAGAACAATGGGACATTCAGGAAAGCATCTGTCTCAAGGAGAGAGATCACTTCTTAGTGCATTCCAAGATGCAGGAATCAAAATGAATGACAAGGAAACAGGAGCTTTAGTCCCGTTCTACTATTTCTTTGATTCAATAAAACAGTTCTTAGAGGATAATGCTTATAGACCTTTCCTTCATGCTGAGCAAAACAGAGCTTTAGACCAAGAGCAGGATATACCTGTGCTTCAACTACTGTTCTTATTAAAGGATATGGAAGGAATAGCACCAAACATTGATAACCTGGCTAGTTTTATGATAGAGAGTGTTGATACTGATATTGTAAAGCTTAAAGAGGATATTAAGAAGAGTCTTGGAAGACTTGAGCAGCAGGTTCTTATTTCAAGAGATGGAGATTTCTACTACTTCTTGACAAATGAAGAGCAGGAAATTAATAAAGAGATAAAAGATGAACCTGTTATTGAAGAGGAAATCTATAAAAAGCTTAACGAGATCTTATTTGATAACATACTTCAATCAACTAATATTTTAGTCCCTGAAACAGGATATAAATATACCTTCAATAGATATACTGATAGTAACAGCTACGGTAAAACAGATGGTCAAATCAACTTGTCTATCTTTACTTCCTGGTGTGATGAATATGATAATGTATTGATGGTTGGAAATAGAGAAGAGTATGAACTTATTATCCAACTTCCTAGAGTAGATGACTACTTAAAAGAGATAAAAGTAATACTTCAAACTCAGAAGTTAATAAGTAATAAGAGCACCCAGGTTAATAGAACGAGAATCCAAGATATATTAACCAGAGTTCAAAGAGAAAATAGAAATAGAAGTAACAGAATAAGAGAAGAGATAGAAAAGCAAGTTCTTAAGAGTTCCGTTTATGTAAAAGGGATTAAAAAAGATATAAGCGGAAAAAGTGCAAAGCTTTTCCTGGAAGAAGCAATAAGATTTCTTGCTATGGATAAATTTAAAGATGCCGGACTTATCAAAAGAAAATATGATGAGAACTATATAAAAGATATTTTATTATCAGAGTATGAGGTGCAACAAAAACTAGAAGTTACTCTTGATAAGGAAGCTAATCCAAATAAAGAAGCAATCTTTGAAATAAATAATAAGATAAAACAGTTAACAGATAGAGGACTTCAGGTAACACTAAAATCACTTCTTGATAATTATTCAACTGCACCTTATGGTTGGGATGCACTTGCAGTTAACGGAATAGCAGCTGAATTGGTAGTTTTAGGTTCTATAGATATTATGGAATCAGGAGAAGTTATTGAAGATAGAAAAGAACTTCTAAAGCTATTAGTAAAAACTCAAACAAGACACCTTGAAAGAGTTGTTATCAAACCAAAAGAGGATATAGACCCTCAGTTATTAACTAAAGTAAATAACAAGCTGAAAAGTGTATTTGGAATAGCATCAGATGAAGTTAGAAAAAATCCAAAAGAGGACCTGTTTAGAGTGATAGAAGGTCAGAAGAATTTAGCTAACTTGAACCTAAGAGATATTAGAGCCAACTCTTATCCAGGTGAGAAAATTACTAAAGAGTGGATTGATTTACTGGATGAAGTATTACTTATCAAAGGGAAAACCACTGCAGTACTAAAAGAGTTCTTAGAAATAGTAGAAGACATAGAAGACCTTGAACCTAAATATTATCAAGTTAGTGACTTCTTTAAAACTAGTAAAAGAGTTAAATATGACTTGATGAACAAAAAACTTAAAAAGTATGACCAATATAAAGATTATTTCATCACAATTCCAAAAGAGAACGCTTACCAAAAGCTTTTAAATATCAGAGAAGACTCAGCTCCATATGGGAAGATAAAGGATATAGACTCACTACTAGATGAGCTTAACCAGAAGGAAAAGGAAACTATCAAAGAAGAGATAGAGAACCTGACAGAAAAAGCTGAGAATAAAAGAGATGAGCTTACGAAGGTATTTGAAGCACACGAGAAGCTTAATAACAGCCTGGCTGAGAAAATAGATAAATTCATTACAAGTATAAGCAACTTGGATTCAATAGATGTATTCCATAAAGAGAGAGAGCTTAATAATATATGTGATGCTCTTATTAGAGATTACAAAGACAGTATTAAATCTGAGATTAACTCAAAAGAGCGAGATATTATTGAAAAACTAAAAAATAAAGATGATATAGCAGAGCTTCAAAATAGAGTAATTAAAGCATACACTAAATTAAGAACAGATGTTGATAATGAAGAGAATATTATAAATATCAAAGATTATCTGGCTATAGCAGAATCAGAGAAGACTCAATTTTTAAATGAAGCTGAAGGTAAATCACAGAAGCGTCAAAGGGTACAGGTAAGAAGACTTCAAGCTAAAGCGAAAATAAATGTAGAAACAGAAGATGATGTTAATAGCTATATAGCTTCTCTGGAAGATGAAATTGTTAAGCTTAAAAATGAGATGCTAAATGCAGTTAAAGATAATAAAATAGTTGATGTAAAGTAACTTTAAAGTCAAGAGATTAAGACCGCAACTTATGCAGTTGCATCGCACAAGCCTTACGCTTGACCGAATAAAAATATTATTGATTTTTAAACGATGGAACGTAAGGTTCCTGCAGTTTGCCGCATAGGCAAGGTCTTAATTCTTTACAAATGGAAGAGAAATCCAAACTAAAGGGGATATAACACACTATGAATAAAACAAAACTGAAAACATTTGCCACCTGGGCAAGAAATGAGCTTATGAAGTCGGTTCAAATAAGGCTTGAACTGTTGGGGATAAAGAGCAGCGACGATATAACAAAGCCACAGGAACTTATGAATGAGATAGAGATAGGTAATATCAGATGTAAAAAATCAACATATGATGCCCTTATCAAACAGTTAAACTACCTCGGTTATGAAGAACTTATTGAGGAAACAGCTTATACTTGGTTTAATAGACTGGTTGCTCTGGGATATATGGATATTAACGGTTATGATGATGATAAAATGCTTATATCTACATCAAGCAAGATAAGTCCTGATATTATGGATTACTATATGGATGCAAAGTTCTTTGATGAGCTTAAGCCTGACGAGAAAGAGGAAATCCATAAACTGAAAGATAAAAGAGACGATGAAAACCTGTATGCTCAATTAGTGGACTGGAAATGTAATAGCCTTAATGAGATTATGCCGTTCATGTTCCAGAAGAGAGGCGACTATACAGAGCTTCTATTCCCTATGGGTATATTATCAAAAGAGGGCTTTATTGAGAAATTAAGAGATGTATTAGCTGACTCGGTGGAAGAGTTAGAGGAAAACGGAGAACTTAAGAAGATAGCTCCTGTAGAGATGATAGGTTGGTTATATCAATTTTATAACTCTGAGAAAAAAGATGAAGTTTTTGCAGGTCTGAAGAAAAACAAGAAAATTACAAAAGAAAATATACCTGCTGCAACTCAGCTATTTACACCTAAATGGATAGTAAAATATATGGCTGAAAACTCTCTTGGTAAATTAGCTCTAGAAAGTTTGGGAGTTAGTGAAAGTATAAAAGATAATTGGAAATACTATATAGAGCCAATTGATAATGGAGAATTGAAAATTGACAATGAAAAAATCAAGATAGAAGATATAAAAATTCTTGACCCTGCAATGGGTTCTGGACATATGCTTACTTACTCTTTTGATATGTTGTTTGATATCTATCAAGACCTTGGATGGACTGATAAGGAAGCAGTTTTATCAATTTTGTCCAATAATATCTATGGACTTGAGATAGATGATAGAGCGGCACAACTTGCATCATTTGCACTTATTATGAAAGCTAGAGAGAAATTTAGAAGAGTTTTCAGAGTACTTGGAAGAGAGAAAGTTGTACTGAACACACTAGCTGTCAAAGAGAGTAACTCTCTATCTGAATATGCAGAACAGCAGATAGTGGTTAATCAACTAAAAGAGCTTGAGTATATTATTAGAACTTTTGAAAATGCAAAAGAGCTTGGAAGTATTATTGAAATGCGTGAGATAGATTATGCAAAAGTAGATGAAGAGTTAGAGAAGTTTAAAAATATAATGGGATTCGCATTTGATAATGAAAAAGATGTTATTGAAGCGATGATAAAACAGAGTAAATCAATGACAAGTAAGTATGATGTAGTTATAACTAATCCACCATATATGGGTGGAAAAGGTTATTCACCAATACTAAAAAAATATGTAGAGAAACATTATAAAGACAGTAAATCAGATTTATTTGCAGTATTTATGGAAAAATGTGGAAATTATACTGCTATGAATAGATACAATGCAATGATTGTGATGCCGTCATGGCTATTTTTAAGTAGTTTTGAAAAATTGAGAAATAGTTTAATAGAAACAAAAACTATAAGTTCTCTTTTACATATGGGAAGAGGAATCTTTGGTATTGATTGGGGTTCTGTTGCATTCGTTTTAAAAAATGAAATAAATGAGAATTATGTGGGAAGTTATTATAGATTGCATAAAAGAAACTTTCAGCATATATACTTTGAAGATATTGCTAAGATATTTAAGTATTCAAAAAATAATATGAATTATAAGTATGATTTTGATTTATATAGAGATGAAAGTGGAACAAATGAGATTCCAGAATCAGGGATTGAATCAGGTCAACAAATAAAATACACCGCCAATCAAAAAGATTTCGAAAAAATCCCTGGCTCACCTATAGCTTATTGGGTAAGTGATAGAGTGAAGGAGATATTTGCAACGAGTGAGAAGTTGGGGGAGGTTGGAGATGCAAAAGTAGGGCTACAAACAGCAGATAATAATAGATTTTTAAGGCTATGGTCAGAAGTAAATAAAAGTTCTTATAAATTAAATTGTAAATCCAATGGAGAAGCTTTAGAATGTGGAAAAAAATGGTTTCCATATAATAAAGGTGGAGAAAAAAGACGTTGGTATGGAAATCAAGAATATTTGGTTAATTGGGAAAATGATGGTTATGAAATTAAAAATTTTGAAAATTCAGTAATTAGAAATCCAACTTTTTACTTTAGAGAGTCTATTTCTTGGGGATTAATAACTTCTGGAGGCTGTTCTTTTAGATATTTTCCAAATGGATTTATATATGATGTAGCAGGAATGAGTTATTTTACAGAAAAAGAGATGTTACATACATTAGGTATTTTAAATAATAAACTATATTATGATTTGACGAAAGTTTTAAATCCAACAATTAATCTTCAAATAGGAGATGTAGCAAATTTACCTTATGCAAATTTTGAAAATATAAAGTTTGATGAGATTGTTCAACAAAATATAGACATCGCAAAAGAAGAATGGGACAGCAGAGAAACATCGTGGGACTTCCGAAAAAGTCAGGTAGTAGGTAGTAGGGAGCAGGTAGTAAAAATCGAAGAAGCTTTTAAAGGCTACTCTCATTACTGGACTGAGAAGTTTGTGCAGATGCATAAGAATGAAGAGGAGCTAAACAGACTATTTATAGAGATATACGGACTGGAAGATGAGATGACTCCTGATGTTGAGCCTACGGATATTACACTTCTTAAAAACGAGGTCAAAGTCATAAAAATGGAACCACAGATGGACACAGATGAACACAGATTAGAATTAGAGAAAATTAGTGCAAATTCGTGGCAAAAAATAAAAGGTTTCAAACTTGAGTTCCAATATGATGAACTTGCAAAACAACTAATATCATACGCTGTAGGTTGCATCATGGGTAGATACTCTCTTGATAAAGAGGGTCTGATTATCGCCAATTCTGACGATAAATTGATAATTGACAATGGAAAATTGACAATTAAAGGCGATAGTGGAGAAATTAGACATGAGATAGAGAATCCTAGCTTTATCCCTGATGCTGACGGAATAGTTCCTATTGTAAATAACATGGATAGCTTCGATGATGATATTGTAGCTAGAATAGCTGAGTTTGTAAAAGTTGTATACGGTGAGGATAAACTTGAAGATAACCTGAAATTCCTAGCTGAAAATCTAGGTGGTAAAAAATCAGAATCTGCAAGAGATACACTTAGACGATATATGACAAAAGAGTTCTATAAAGACCACTTGAAACGATATAAGAAACGTCCTATATACTGGTATATGAAGAGTGGTAAAAAAGATGCATTTGGTGCTTTAATCTATCTACATAGATATAATGAAACTACCATTGCAAAAGTGCGAACAGATTATCTACTGAAATATCAGGAGATACTGGATAATACATCAGCTTTCGCTAAACGTGAGCTTGATAATGATGAACTAGACCCAAAAGAGCGTAAGTCTATAGAGAAACGTCTAAAGCTTATCTCTGATGAGATGGAAGAACTTAGAGATTACGCAAATGAAGTTAAACATTACGCTGACCAGAGGATAGCGATTGACCTTGATGATGGAGTTAAGGTTAATTATGAGAAGTTTGGGAAGATATTGGCTAAGATATAAAGTCAAAAGATATAAACCTTGCCTACTCGGCAAACTGAGCAAGCCTTACGCTTGACCGTTTTAAAAAGAGTTGATAATTTGTAGGGCTTATTGCATAAGCCCAGTTCTACCGTTTCGGTTAATTCGTTAGATTCGTGGTAAAAAGAAAAAGGAATAAAAATATATAGAATCACGGGTATTTTACCCGTGATTTTTGTTTTAATGTTTAAAATTGCATTTTTTTTGCAAAAAACTATATTAAAACAAAAAAATATGTTAGTATAGTATTAGGAGAGTGATTTTAATGATATTATATGTGAGAGCTGAAAATTATAGGTCTATCGGAAAACAACAGGAGTTAAACCTTTTTCCTGGTAGTGATAAATCACATAAAAGAAATATAATTGATTATGAAAAAGAGCAGGGGTTATCTGCTATTCCAATTTATGGAGGAAATGCTACTGGAAAAACTAATATTTTAAAAGTAATAAAAACACTAAAAAAGATAATCACCCTTGATAAAGATATAAAAGAATATTATGAGCCGTGTGAATTTACAGATGAGGATAATATTCATTTAGAACTAATATTTTTCAAAGATAATATAAAATATTATTATGCTATAAAGTATAATGATATGGAAATACTTGAAGAAAGGTTATACTATTATCCTAAGTTAAGAATAACTAAAATATTCGATAGAAATGAAGAAAAGCCTTATGGAACAAAATTTGAGAAGATGTTTAAAAAATATGGAGATGATACTCCAAAGTCAATTTCAATGCTCAGATTTCTTGCTACGTGGTTAAAAGGTAATGAAGAGAATATTGATAGGGCTTTCAATTTCTTTTCTAATGATATAATCACATTAAATTTAGGAGAAGAACCAAGTATAAAAGAGAGTATAAAACATTTAAGAAGTGATGAAAATCATAAAAAGTTTAAAGAATTTATAGAATTTTTCTATACTCATCTGAATGTAGGAGCAAAAGGAATTAGAATTTCAAATGCATTAAAGAATATATCAAATTATGATCTACAAAATTTAACAAAGGATATGCTAGATGAATTAATTAAAGCAAATGAAGAACCAAAGTTAGAATTAATGTATGAAGTGAATGGAAAAGAAATTTTTATAGATATTGAAAATGAGTCAAAAGGAATGCAAAAAATATTTACTATGGGTAGGTTTTTTGCTGATGCACTTTGTAATGATAAAGTAGTAGTATTTGATGAATTGGAAATCAGTTTTCATCCAATATTATCAAGAAAAATAATAGAGCTTTTCTTTGAAGAAAAAACAAATGCTCAGTTGATATTTACAACTCATGATACTAATTTACTTGATTTAAAATTATTTAGAAGAGACCAAATTTATTTTACAGAGAGAACAGCAAAGACAGGTTTCCAAACTAACATAAAATCATTAGCGGAGCTACCTAATATTAGAAAAACGACAGATATCGAAAAAGCATATCTTCAAGGGAATTACTGTGATGCTCCATTAGAAAAGAACTTTCCTCTTAATGAACTGCTAGGTGATTTACAATGAGTTCTGAGAGAAACTTTGGAATAGGTAGAAATCGATTAGAAAGACATGAAGCTCCTCGAACAACAAAGCAAGACTTAATTGATATTAAATTAAGGTCAGATGAAAATTTAGAGATAATAGAGTCTTTTTCTAAGGAGTCAGATGAAGATAAAAGAAATATAATAGTAAGTATAATAGGAGCACTAGACTACTATATTCATGAAATAGTTTTGTGGGGAATAAAAGCGATTACTTTAGATGGATTTAAAAAAGGTACTAACTACGATGGGTTTAGAGTTCCAATAAATTTATTTAAAAAAGCGATAGAGAATACTTCTAGTGAAAACATTGATGAAATAATTAGTGATGAAGAACTTCGAGAAGAGATTATAAAAGTAGTTCAAGGAAAAGGACATACTTATCAAACTTGGCACAGTATAAAAAAAGGATTGATGTTAGTGCTGCCCAAAGAAGATTTTAAAGAAATTTCAAAATTGACTGATGGAGTTCAAGGAGTATCAGCAATTTTTCAAGAAAATGAAATAAAAAGCTTAAATAGTAGTAGAAATAAAATAGTACATCATTTTGACAGAAATTATAGTAATGCTTCTCAAAGAAATGAAATGATGAGAGATATAAATGCTGATATTGGACTTATAAAAAAAGTAATAGATTCTGTACATAATGTCATAACAGAATATGAAGAGACTACATACCAAAGTATGAATAATGATGAAGCACAAGGGGAATAGATTATGCAGCTTGAGAAAATAAAAGAATCATTAATAAACAGGTTTTCAATTGAACCAAAGTACCCGAAGGAGCGGCATATTATATTTTGGTATGATCCCGACAAAGGGTTTAAAGACATCATTGAAGAACTTGAAATAGATAATGTAAAAATCATGAAAGTTGAAAAGGGGACCAACAGAAAGGGAGAAGAGATTTATACTAATCTATTCAGTGTAAAGTATACCTTAGAAGTAGAAGATACTAGCAGCAATTACTTACTTTACCTTGCATTCGAAAGGCCGGAAAAGAGATGTAATTGGCTTTTAGATATTGAGATGTACTCAGAGATGTTTAGAGCTGATAAAACAGCAATGCAGCTAGAAGAGCTAGAGCTGAACAGACATGATAACAGCATTATTAAAGTTATGACTAAATACAAAGAGTTCTTTAACAATGCTAAAAGAAGAAATCCTCTTAAGAAATACATTGATAAAAACACAGATGGCTTTGTTTTAGAGTTAGCAGTAATTGCATACTTAGTTAGAGCAAACGATACTTCTATTGATGAGATTGCTAAAAGTATTATATTAAATCAAGAGAAGTTAGATGAGTTAGAGAAATACGTAGGACTTGAAAGAGTATTGGAATTGATTAATGAGAGGTATAACCTAAAAGTAAATAGTCTCGACCAGTTTATAAAAACTTTAATAGTGGTTCATCTATATAAGAGTTCAAATGCTAATATCCATGACAACTTATCAAACTACTATAAAGGTAATAAACACTTGCTATATATCTTAGCTGATGATATGCTGCAGAATATGAGTAGCAGTAATAAATTTAGAAAGATTGCAAAAGATCTGGGGATGGATATAAAGATTGCTGATTATCTCAAGAAGTTTACACTTGATGAATTGATAGGTACAACAATATTCGAATTCAGTGATAAATTGATAATAGCTCAATTAGCGGATAAACTTAAAAATAAACTGATGCCTTATAATGAAATGAATAAGCTAATCAACCTAAGACTGGATTCAACTTTATGGAAATCAGAGTATCTGAAAGTATATAATGCTCTATTAATAGCAATGAAACTATCCGAAGTAAAAGATAGCTTCTCATTAGAAAACCATAACGAACTTAAAGGCTTAGTTGATAGATATACAGAGGATTATTACAGAGTAGACAGATATTATAGAGAGTTTTATGAGAACTATAGAGAGATTAAAAATAGTGAGATGGGAGTAATATTTGAAGCAATTGAGCAAGAGATTAATTACTTCTATTCGAGAGAATATTTACCGGAACTACTTGAGAAGTGGTCTGAGCTATTACCTGGTAATTTAGATATATTAAAAAGACAAAAAGAGTTCTATGCAAAGGTTATTGCTAGACAAGATACAAGAACAGCAGTAGTTATATCTGATGCATTTAGATATGAAGTTGGAGTGGAACTTAAAGAGCAGCTGAGTAAAAAGCTGAGCTATAAATCAATAGATATCTCACCTATGTTTAGCAGTTTACCAAGTATAACTGCTTTAGGAATGGCAGCACTTTTACCGCATGATAATGATATAAAAATAGAAGAGAATAAAGTACTAATAAAAGATATTCCGGCAAATACATGCGTAAACAGAGATAAGATTCTAAAACTTAAAGATGAAAACTCAAGTGCTATTACTTTTAAAGAGTTCTTTGATTTCAAAAGAGTGGAACAGGAAAATTTTGTAAAAGGGAAAAAAACTATATATATCTACCATGATAGAATAGACGCTATAGGAGATAAAGCAAAGACCGAAAAAGACACCTTCTCAGCTTGCAGACAAACTATAAATGAACTAACAGAACTTACAAGAGTTCTATCCAGTTTAGGAGTAGTTAATACTTTTGTAACAAGTGATCACGGTTTCCTATATGAGGAGATAAATATTGAGGAAGCAGATAAACTAGATTTAAGTGGAAACTATCAAACAGTTGCTAAAAGATACGCAATAACAGATAAGGAACAGAATGAGAGAGGAACAGTCAATCTGCCTTTGGATTTATACGAAGATGAATTAATAGGAGTATTTCCTATGAAAGCACAAAGAATAAAAGCTTCAGGAAACGGATTAAACTTTGTACATGGTGGCATAAGTCCCCAAGAGATGTTAATACCAGTTATTAACTTTAAAGCTGGAGTATCAGCTACCAGAGCAAGAAAAGTTGATTGTAGACTAAGAGAAACTGTTGGAAGAATAACATCTGCTTTAACTAAGTTTGATATTTATCAGCTGGAAGCAGTTAATAATAGTGAGAAGATTATTGAAAGAGATGTTAAGGTTGCCTTATTTAACCGAGAGAATATCAAAGTAAGTAATGAAGAGACTATTAGACTTAATTCAACAGAAGATAATAGTGTATACAATGTAAAACTGACGCTTAAGGGAGAAAATAATAAAGAGGTTACTTTAAAATTAATCGATGCTGAAACAGATGATATTATCGATAGTAAAAAATATAAAGTATCTCTATCAATAGCAAATGATTTTGATTTCTAAAATTCACATTAGAGGGGAATTACTATGAATACAAATAGTACTGCTATAGAAGCATTTACAGGTAAGATAGTAAGAAAAGATTTAGTTACAAGAATAAAAGGTGGAGCGAATGTACCGGTATATGTTCTTGAATATCTTCTAGGTATGTATTGTAACCATACTGAAAATGAGTTAATTGAAGAGGGAATAGAAAAAGTTAAGAAAATACTATCTGATAACTATGTAAGACCAGATGAAGCTGAAAAAATAAAATCAAAAATTAAAGAGCTTGGATCATATACAGTTATAGATAAAGTTACAGCAAAATTAAATGAAAAAAAAGATAGATATGAAGCGGAACTATCAAACTTAGGCGTTAAGGACATAGTTCTTGAAGGTTTTTACATTAAAGAGTATGAAAAGCTTTTAAGTGGAGGGATATGGTGTATTTTAACTTTAAGCTATGATTTTGATGAACTGGAAAAAGGTGCATCACCTTTCCAAGTTGATAAGTTAAAACCAATTCAAATTGCCGGTCTTAATATGGAAGAAGTGTTTGAAGGAAGAAATAAGTTTAATAAAGAAGAGTGGATTGATTTTCTTCTTCGTTCTACTGGAATGGAACCAAGTGATTTTGATGAAGAAGCTAAATGGCATCTCTTAACAAGGATGGCACCGCTTGTGGAAAATAACTATAATCTATGTGAGCTAGGTCCTAGAGGAACAGGAAAATCATATATATATAAAGAGATAAGTCCTAACTCAATCTTGTTATCAGGAGGACAAACTACTGTAGCAAACCTATTCTATAACATGTCTTCAAGAAAAATTGGATTGGTTGGTTACTGGGATGTAGTTGCTTTTGATGAGATAGCTGGAATAAAATTTAAAGATAAAGATGGCATACAAATTATGAAAGACTACATGGCCAGTGGATCTTTTGCCAGAGGTAAGGAAGAGAAGAATGCAAATGCCTCAATGGTATTTGTAGGTAACGTTAATCAAAGTATCGACGTTTTAGTAAAGACATCGCATCTACTTATAGATTTTCCGCCTGAGATGAATAATGACTCGGCTTTTTTTGATAGAATGCACTCATATGTTCCTGGATGGGAGATACCTAAGTTTAAACCAACTTCATTTACTAAAGAGTTTGGATTCATAGTTGATTATATGGCTGAAATTTTCAGAGAGCTGAGAAAGACTTCTTATGGAGACAGCCTTGATAAATACTTTGACTTAGGAAGAGATCTAAATCAAAGAGATACTATTGCGGTTAGAAAAACAGTATCAGCATTGGTTAAACTAATCTATCCTAACGGAAAATTTGAAAAAGACGATATTAGAGATATACTTGAGAAAGCTCTTGCCTATAGAAGGAGAGTTAAAGAGCAGCTTAAGAAAATGGCAGGGATGGAGTTTTTTGCTACTCACTTCTCATATATCGATAAAGACAGTTTAGAGGAAATCTATGTTTCACTTAATGAGCAGGGAGGGAACAAACTGATTCCTGAAGGTCAAATGAAAGCTGGAACTCTATATACAGTTGCAAGAGGTAATAATAACCACGGTTTATATAAAGTTGAAACTCAAATGGCAGCAGGTAAAGGAAAATTTAAAATATCTGATAATAAGTATAACAAGACTTTTGAGAATGCATTTAATTTCCTTAAAATTAACGCTAAGCGAATAAGTGGAGCGATAACTATTACTGAAAAAGATTTTTACTTATCGGTAGGCGAAGAACAGAATACAGGTGTAGCTGAGAATCTTACACTGGCTGGTTTCATAGGAATGTGCTCAGTTGCATTGAATAGGCAAATCTTATCTCAATTAGCTGTAGTAGGCGATATGTCTATGTCTGGAAGCATAGGAAAAGTTAATGAACTCGCTAATATATTTCAGTTAGCGAAAGATTGTGGAGCTAAAAAGATATTAATTCCTATACTAAATGCGGGAGATCTGGCAGTAGTGCCACCGGAACTAATTTCAGAAGTATCACCAGTGTTTTATACTGATGCAGTTGATGCAGTTCAAAAGGCTCTTGGCTTTAACTAATATTATGGTATAATATAAGCTAGATTAGTATTAGGAGTGAGTAAATTGGATTACAAAGCAATAACGAGTGAGAGTTTTTATTTTCAAGAGATGAGAGATGTTTCAAGATTTTTAATTGATAAAGATAAGCCTATAGAAGAATACAAAGAAGAAATAAAGGAATTAGATCTATTAAACACTAAATCTAATTCTAATTTTCAAAAGAAGTTC
The DNA here is from genome assembly GCA_963668015.2 of uncultured Ilyobacter sp. Classification (GTDB taxonomy): domain Bacteria; phylum Fusobacteriota; class Fusobacteriia; order Fusobacteriales; family Fusobacteriaceae; genus Ilyobacter_A. Next base: position 46,217 of record CAXXCR010000033.1, read on the forward strand.
TTATCAATGAAGAGAAGAATACCTACCTTAAGTAAAAACCTATTGCTTTTCTTAATAAATGAGGATAGTAGTATTGCAAAATTTATTAATCTTTATTCTGTGGCGGTAAGTGAGAGATTGATTTTCGAATTCTTTTCGGATGTAATTAAATCAAAGGTTGATTCTTATGATAGGTATCTTTCAGATTTAGATTTTGAAAAATTTATGCAGTTAAAATCAGAACAATCTCAAACTGTTGATTCATGGAGTGAAGCTAGTAAAAAGAAAGTATCCGCAAGAATTAAACGGTTTTTAATTGAAGGTGGATACTTGTATAAAGATGGAGAAGTTTTTAGAATTGCAAAACCAATTATACCAATAGAAATTATTGATGAAATAAAGATAAACGGTAATAAAAAACTGATTAAAGCGATGCTTTTTTAAGGAGAACTATGCGAGAGAATATTAATGAGAGATTAAAGAGATTAAGAGATAAACTAGGTACTGAAGAGTTTATGAAAAATAGAGGACTTGGAAATGAAGTTCCGTTTTACATATTCGACTATGACCCCGCCAATGAACTTAATGTTAGAAATTATATAAAAAGAGATCTATTGCCTTTCTATAATGAAAATGATAAAGTTAAAATAACTGAGATTAATCTCTACGAGCTTATGATTTATAGTTTAAAGCAAGATAAGGTTTTTGATAGTACATTTAAACTTGAAAAAAGAAGAGGCACAGAGAAGTTATTTGAGAGCCTTAAAAAAAGTTTTAACTTTGATGTTATTACGAGACTAGTTGTAGAAAAGGCAGAAGGAAAAAATATAGTATTAATTACCGGAGTAGGAACTGTTTTTCCAATAGTAAGAACTCACGCTGTTTTAAATAACCTTCAGAAGGTCTTTAATGAAGAGAAAGTAATTCTATTCTTTCCTGGTGAGTACACAGGAGAGGATCTGCAGCTTCTTGGATTTAAAGATAATAATTACTATAGAGCATTTAGGATATAGATAAGTAAAGGAAGCCATTTTTGGCTTCCTTTTGTGAGTCTAAGTGATATTAGTATAGGCCACGCTCCGTTTTTTTCCCGAAAACGTATCATAGAATTAAATAGCTTAATAAATGGAAGGATAAATCTTGTTTTGAAGATTTATCCTTTTTCTCATAAACTATAGTTTTTAGGACTATTGGCCTCGGTGCGTTTTTTTGGGGGAAAAGGGATCATTTATCCGTTTCAGCCAATGTTTATAAGGGGTAGAGCTATTTTATAGTAGTTCTACTCTTTTTTTGTTAAATTATACTAATCACGTCAAAAACTAAAGTTATTGGGAATAGAAGATTTCAGATTAATTTTAAGACTTTTTCTACCTAAATCGTGTCAAAACTACTATCAAAAATATATTCAAAATCTATGGTTCAATAACCTATGTTTATGGAGGATATTATTATGAAATCTGGTTATGCTAGAGTTTCGACACTTGATCAAAATTTAGAAATTCAGATTAATGCACTTGAAAAATATGGAATTGATAAAATCTTTTCTGATAAGGTTACAGGAAAGAAGCTGAAAAGAAAGAAGTTTATTAAACTTCTAGAGCAATTGAGAGTTTCAACCGTCAACTAAAAAAAGTAACAAAGTCCAAGAGTATTTTCCCATCTGACGTTTCTTTGTTGAAGATGCTTTATCTAGCTATGATTGACATTACTAAGAAATGGAAAATCTGAATTCGGGAATGGGCAAAAATTATAGGTCAATTAAGCATTTATTTCGAGGGACATATTTAGTCCCTCGCCAATGTCATAGAAAAATTTTTGGACGATACACCAGGAACCTACCATCCAATAAAAACCCTATAATAAAATATAAATAAAATTTTATTCCCCTCAATAAACTTTAACTTTCTGTTTTTAGCTTATATTGATATTTTTTCCCAACCTTTTCCTTTAAATAGACCTCCATTTCTACTAAAACATTTAGATCCTTTCTGGCAGTTTCTTGTGTTACCTTATTTATTTTTTTATAGAAATCTACATCTATAAACTCTTTTCCAAAGACTATAGTCTTATCTATTATCTTTTCCTGCCTCTTATTGAGCTCTATTCCTCTTCTCTCTAAGTCCACTTTTATTACCTGTTTTAGGTATTCTTTCTTAAAATCATTTCTAACCTTCACAATGCTTTTTAAGATCATTTCAGTATAGAAGAGCGCAAAGTAAGTCATATCACTCTCATAGTCTTCTGAGTTCTTTATAGCCTTATAATAACTTTGTCTAGCTTCCTTTATTAAACTTGATATAGAAAAATACTTAAAAAAGCTATAACCATTTTGAAGAAGGTGCATATAGGTTAGAGCACGTGCGGTTCTTCCATTCCCATCATAAAATGGATGAACATATACAAAGTAATAATGAATGATTATTGCCTTTAGAATTGGATGTATTCTCTCATCAGAATCAATTCTAGTGAAATGGATTAAGGAGTTCATCATCCCTTCAACGTTCTCAGCCTTTGGAGGCACATAAATGACCTCGTCTAAGCTCCTAACCTCATTTTGAGCGGTTCTATATTTCTCAACAGCTTCATCCTCTTTCAATGTAACTTTGGTTATTATCCTGTAGATGCCAAGGATTATTTCCTCAGAGATTGGATTTCCTATATTTTCCAAGACATTAATCAGAGCATTGTAGTTGTTCATAACCATCTGCTCATCCTTATTTTTCGGCTGCTCATCTCTTTCTATCATCTCTTTGGTACGCTTCTTTGTGGTGTGCGCTCCCTCGATAACGCTTGAATAGAATGCCTCATCTGCCTGTGCCCCCAGCATTACCCTCATCTTTGTTTCCTCGTCTAGTTCTTCAAAAACATTTTTTCTAGCTAAGTCATCAATCCTTGCTATATTTTCCTTAAGTTTGTCCGTAAGCACCACAAAGATATTTTTACCCTTTTGGTCCACAAGCGGGATCTCAATCCCGTTATTTTTTCTATATTCCATCAAATCTTGCCATACCTCGTTTATATCCTCGTTTACATCCAGCCGGTATAGAAGGTCTGTTCTATTCATATATAATGGCGAATTATACTTATTCATGATCTCACCTCTTTTACTATTTTAAAACTAATTTATTACTAAATAATAACTTTTATATGGTGATATGTCAAGCTTATAAGCCTTTATTTTTAAGGATTAAAGTTAATTTTAAAGTTTTGTAAAAAATTATGCTTTAATATTAGATAATACTAGTATTATCTAGTTTGATTTCGATTAAAGTTACATAATCTTGCAAATTATATAGTTAAAGGATATAATGTACATGAGTATGGGAGGTTATGATATGAAAAAAATAATAAAGAAATGTAATTTATTATTTACACCTAGGGACCTTCTGAGTTATATATTGCAAAATTACGGATACGTATCTGAAGAAGAAAAAAGAGATATAATGAAATCTCTGGATTCTTTTGAAGATAATGAAGAGGATTTTATAAACGTGGAATATATATTCAAAAAGGCAGCTATTCTTAAGTAGCTGCCTTTTATATTAAAATTTTAAAGCTCTGAAATCCACTCTAACAAGTTTGAAAAATTCATGCGACTTATCTAAACCTTAAAATGTCTATAATTTTTTATATTTATCCAACAAAATGATTCTTACTGGCTTCCTCTACTTCTTTTCTAGTTACGCCAAGATACCTTTGAGTTATCCCAACGCTCGAATGATTTAAGAGATCCCGTACCAGCTCTATATTGTGCTCAGAGTTTTCATATTGCGTATGAGCATAGAATTTTCTGAATGAATGTGTGGATATATCATCTTGCTGCAAGTAATCAGTTATAAATTTTAGATGTTTCTGTACAGCTCTGACACTTAATCTATAAAAAAGATTGTCTCCACCTTTTATCCCATTTTCCATGGCGTAGTTCAATACTATTTCTATCAACCTAGAATGTACTGGTCTCGACTGCTCCTTATCAGTTTTCTTTTCCCTTATGTATAGTTTTCCGTCCCTAAAATTTTTCGGAGTAAGTTGCAAAACGTCCCCTATCCTCAAACCTGTGTTAGCTTGTATCGATAAAGCGAGGGCAAGTTTAGAATTCGGTCTGAATTTTTTCCCTTCATGATGAAATCCAGATCTTACAATTTCCATTATTTTTTTATACTCTTCAATTTTCAATGCCCTGGTTTTCATTTTTGGCTCCTTTCGGATCTTTCATCTCTTGATATAATTTTAGCATAAAAGTTCGCCTTTTTCTAATAAAAAGTGCGCGTTTTTGTAGGTTTTTAAAAAGATATTATTCCATGCACTGTTTAAGCTAGTAAAATCAAAGGGCAATGAAAAAAGTTCGTCTTTGTGCAGAAAGACGAACTTTTTTGGAGTTTTATTTGTGTGGATTCAATAATAGAATTTTCTATATTTAAATTATAAGGAGTATTCTAATTTGCGCTTATTTTTCTCTCGAATATGGCCAAGCCATAATACCGCCTTCCATAACTTTTACATTATTCCATCCTTTTGCTCTAAGAAGTGTCGCTGCTTCATATCCTCTTAATGATATTTTACAATAACAAATAATTTTTTTATTTTTATCCTGCGGTAGTTCATTTAATCTATTTCTTAGTGCTCCAAGCGGAATTAACGTTTCACCTATTCCAAGGCGTATTTCTTCAAATTCATCTGGGCCTCTAACGTCAAGAATAAAAACATCTTCTTTATTATCAATTATTTGTTTTACTTCAGCTGTTGATATCCCCTCCATCAATCCTTCCATTTTATTTTCTAAAATATGAGCTCCGGCAATGAAATGATCAACAGCAAGTGAAAATGGAGGAGCATAAGGCAGATCTGAATTAACAATATCAGCAATTGTTAAGCCACCTTTAATTGCTATTGCAGCAGTTGCGATCTGCTTACTAACATCACCAGGACCGATACACTGATATCCAAGTAATTTGCCGGTATTTTTATCAGCAATCATTTTCGAAACAAGCAGTTTGCCCGTCATAAAGCCTGGTTTATCAGGGCTTGCATTAAGTACTGTAATTATTTCCTTGTATCCAACCTCTTTTGCTGCAGTTTCAGACAAACCTGTACTACCTGCAGTGAAATCAAATACTTTACAAATACCTGTATGATAGGTCCCTGGGAAAGTTGCTTTATTACCCTCAATTATATTTGTACCGGCAACTCTTCCTTCAAGATTTGCCAAATCTCCGTATGGAGCTAAAGTTTTTTTATTAGTATTTAAATTGACAACCTCAATACAATCTCCAGCAGCATAAATATCTGGATCAGAAGTTTGCATATACTCATTAACTGCTATCCCATTTTTTTCACCTATATCTAATCCAGCTTTTTTTGCTAGTTTTGAATTGGGGGTTACTCCAATTGCAACCACTGCAAGCTCGCAAGGCAGTTCTGTTCCGTTCTGTAATTTTACTGCAGATAATTTTCCATTTTCGCCTAAAAATTCTGCAACACCATTGCTGGTTATTACATGCGCTCCTTGACTTTTAACATGGTTTTCTACCAATTTAGCAAGTTCAATATCAAGAAATGTTAACAATTGTGGCAAAAGCTCGATTACTGTTATATTAATCCCCGCAAGGTGTAAAGCCTCGCAGGTTTCTATACCTATTAAACCTCCACCGATAATTACTGCTCTTTTTATCTTCCCATCATCTCTTACTTTGCGCAGATAATCTGCGTCCTTCATTGACTGAAGTGTTGTAATACCTTCGAGATCATTACCAGATATTTGCGGTATTCTGGGCTTCGCTCCGGTTGTAATAATCAACTTATCATATGACTTAGTTTCAGAGGTGCCATTCTTCAAGTGTTTGCAAATTATCTCATGCTTTTCTTTGTTAATTTCTACAACTTCCGTTTCTGTGATTGCGGTAATACCTTTAGCATTTAAAAAGAACTTGGGATCTCTTGTAACACCGGTAGGTGTCGATAAAAGCATGTTTCTGTTGTCAAAGCATCCCCCTACATAATAAGGATACCCGCATGAAGCCATTGATAAATCAGCATCTTTTTGGATAATCGTAATCTCTGCATCCTGGTCAAGTCTTCTTGCTCTGGCTGCTGCTTTAGGGCCTGCAGCAGAACCTCCAATTACAATAATTTTTTTTGACATAAATATCCTCCCTTATGTTTTTATTTCAAAAATATAATTTAATTTATCCTTAAATCTATAAAAAAATTATAAATTAATTACAACATTTATATTCTACATAATTCAAGATGATATTCCTTTTATGTCTACAAAAACAAAAAAATTAGCCTAACAGTTATTTCCTATTTAGAACCTTTAACTTGATTTTAGCTATACTTGAACCAAAAAAAACACGAAGCCCGTTAGATTTTGAGAGCCTTTCAAACAAATTCTATAAACCATTTATTTTTTTAGTATTTATTCTTCTATTTATGCAATAGTTCGAACTGAAGCAGTATTTTCCAACTTACAATATGTTTTTTCCCCTTCTACTTATGTGATTTGACCGAATTTATCTCCTAGAAAAAGAACGATATATTCATAAATTTTTTCTTTATTAATATGCAACTCATAAAATTTTAACTTTATTAATCTTCATTATTTATAGAAAATTTTTTATCTTTTAAATATTTTTCAAATAAAATACTACTAAAAATTATTAACGGAATTGCTACCATTAATCTTATAAAGGTAAATTTCATCCCTAAATATGAAGCTTCAAATAGGGTCATAGGTACTCTACAGACTGCTGCAGCACCTATATATGTAAATATAGTACTAATTCTAGCTCCTTTTTTATAAAGTGAGGATGCAACTGGAAATGCCACATATAGCCCACCAACTGCAGTCCCTGCCAAAAGCAATGCCCAAAAATACCCCAGAATCCCAGATTGATCTCCAAGGTGTCTTTCTATAACCTCTTGTTTTACCCATACTTCAAAAAGACCTATCAATATAAATACCAGAGGTAAGAATGTCATCATGGTCTTAAAAAAAATTATGAAATTTTTTCCAATTTCTATTCCTGATTTATAACCCATCAAGTTTCCTGAAATTATAAAAATCAAAAACAAAATCGAATATATAAATTTCTTCACGATCTATATCAACTCCCAATAAAAAACTCCTATTGCTATTGAAATTATAATAGATATTATAAGCCCAACCAAATTTCTTATTACAGCTATTCTGGTTCCAAGATATTCTTTTTCCACTGGAAAACTAACTACTCCAACCATCATAAGAGTTGTTGTAAATGCTGCAAGAGACATATAGGTAATGCCTTTTTTCAACAATAACCCTGCTAAAGGAAATGCTACAAATCCAGGCATTATAGTAATAGAACCAAAAAAAGTGCCTATCAGTATACCATATCTACTATTCTCTCCGAGATACTTTAATATCACTTCATCAGATATAAAATAGAGTGATACTGACACTAGAATAACCATATTAAAAAATACAGGTAGTTGTTTTAGCATTTTTTTTATGCCAAGTTTTATTCCCTTAATAGTCTTATTGCGATCCAGCATCAAAAGTATTAAAACCAATATAAAGGTAAAAATATACATTATACAGCTCCTTTCAAAAAAATTTAAATATAAAGCATTATACTACAAGAAAAAATATTTCATTTGTAATTTGCTATTTTAAAAGGATATCTTCTATTTCATTAAATATTATTTATTACCAACGTTACTAGAGTAAATATCATGACTCCTGTGAATATTGGGATTACTACATATATGGAAAGAAAGTGATTTTTTTTATGTGTATAAAAATTTAATGATATAAATAATAAATTTTAAGTTATTTAAATTATAGGGTTTTTATGATCTGCTAACATTTAATTTTCTAATATAAAAAGTTTCTCCTTGATAACTTGTTTCAATAAGTTCATTACGAGACAACATCTTCTCTACTATATTCCATTCTTTGCCAGCATCTTGAATTAATTTTTTTAAAGCTTCTTTCTTTATTGGATGCACCGAGGTAATACTTAGTATGTCTTCTTTTAAATCACCAGTAATATCAAACTCATTCCCCTCATACCCTATGAGATACTCTACATTCTTAATTTTACTCTGAAATATCTGGTAAGCCAAGTTAACTGTTTCTTCCATAGGTGGAAGTGCAAATTTTTCTGCAGAAGGCCTAGTCGGAATAGATATATACGATACATCTGTCTCTACCTTCTCTAAAAATTCAGCTATTTTTTGTAAGTGTTCAGGACTGTCATTCACGCTTCTTACTAGCATTGTCTCGGTTATGAGTTTTCCTTTGTACTTTCTTGAAAATTCGATAATGCCATTTAATATCTTATCCAGATCCAAAGTTCCATAAGGACGATCTATCTTTTTCCAAACATCTTCTTCTACTGCATCAACTTTTAATGATACAAGATCTGCTTTACTCAAGTCTTGCTGAACTTTCTCTCTCCAAATTAGGGATGCATTACTTATTACAGCTATTTTCACTCCTGTGCTCTTTATTAGTTCTATCTCTCGCCCCAGATTGATATCCAAAGTAGGTTCTCCATCAGATACAAAAGTCAAATAGTCTACTGCCATTCCGTGGTTTTCTGTTCCTTGTATTTTTTTGTTAACTTCATCTAGAATTTCCAATGGTGTAAAAAATTCTTTTCTATTTACTAACATCTGTTGTGAACGCCCAATTTGACAATATATACACGAATAACTGCATATTTTCGGTGGAATATTATTGATTCCTATACTTCGTCCTAATCGTCTCGAAGGAACAGGTCCAAAAACTATCATAATTTTTACTCCTTTTAAAATTTCACTATTTAAGCTAATCCAGTATAACAACATACTATAATTATATATATATCTATAAATTAATCGGTGTTCTATAATTAAAAACAGAGAATAAAATTTAAATTCCAGCTCCGATATACATAACTTATAGTATGAAACCAAAAAAATAACTAAAATTAAATATAACCTAAGTTACTCCCTGTTATGAAATATTGAATTTACTTTAATCCATTACTTTTCTTGATAAAAAGTAACCAAAAATCAAGATCTGTAAAAAATAAGCTAAATAATATCAAAAATTCAATAATTTCTCTTAATAATTTTAAGTAACAACTTGGGTTATTTAAAGAATTATTTATTGTCATTTATCTGAGCTCTACTTTAATTCCACGTTTTGAAAAAATAGTTGTAAATTTCTCTAATACCAAATCACTGTATGGTTCAATCATTTTTATATCCATTCTTCTATACTGTTGAACAACAATCTTTTTCACACCCATTAACTCTTCTGAAATAGATTCAAAATCCACCTCTTTTACATAATCTGGATACATAGTGATTCTTACCTCATAATCTAATCTGTTCTTTTCTAAAATATCGATACTCTCTTTTATCTTATCTGTTTTTACATTAGAAAACTCTGAGTAGTCTAAGGACTTAAAATCAACTGCAACAAAATCAAGATAATCAATAATCTCTTCTAATCTTTCTGGAAAACTTCCATTTGTATCCAGCTTTATAAGAAAACTGTCGTTGTATCTGTGTCTGAGTTTTTTTAAAAATTCACCTAAATCTTTATTCCAAATTAAAGGCTCTCCCCCAGATATAACTACAGCATCTATTATTTTTTTCCGCTTATCAAGATGTTCGAATACTTCCTCTTCACTGACTATGCATTTTTCGCTACTATACTCTATCAGATCCTGGTTGTGGCAGTAACTACAGTTAAAATTGCAGCCACAACTGAATAGAGTTGTGGCCACTTTTTTTGGGTAATCTACCATTGAAGTTTTTATCATTCCTGCAAAATTCATATTTTTCCCTAAGCCTCTTTTATATCTTTTTTATATTTTAAAACGCCTGCCAGTCCGACATAGTTTGTACTGTCATCTCCATTTACAACAACAAGAGTAGGTACTGTTCTTATTCCAAATTTTTGTGCAAGCTCAATATTTTGATGTGCATCAATATGCTCAATATTGATCTCTTTTAACTCCTCTTTTGCTTTTGGACAATTAGGGCAAGTTTGTGCTGTAAATAAAATTACTTTGTGATTTTCTGACTCAACTTTTTCACTTTTATTAAAAATATACTCTTTTCTGTTGGTATATTCAGATTTTTTCCCGTCATTCCAGTGTTTTATCGGCCTGTAATATCCTGTAATTCTTGAATAAACTTCTGTCTCTTTACCACATTCACTACACTCATATACTTCACCTGTGATATATCCGTGAGTTGGGCATATAGAGTATATTGGTGAAATTGTGTAGTAAGGAACTTTGTAGTTTTCTGCAATTTTTTTAACTAAGTTTTGAGTTGTTTCCCAATCGCTGATCCTTCCCCCAAGGAATGTATGGAAAACTGTTCCACCTGTAAATTTAGTTTGCAATCTCTCTTGAACCTCAAGAGCATCGAAGATGTCATCTGTAAATCCAACTGGTAAATGGCAACTGTTTGTGTAATATGGATTTTCTTCTCCTGCACTTATTAGTTTTGGATATAGATCTCTATCTCTTTGTGCTAGTCTAAATGATGTACTTTCTGCAGGCGTTGCCTCTAAGTTGTATAAGTTCCCAGTCTCTTCTTGGAAATCAGACATTCTATTTCTCATATAATCCAATACCTCTTCAGAAAATCTCTGAGCTTCTGTATTCGTAAGATCTTTTTTAACCCAGTCAGCATTGACAGCCATTTCGTTCATACCGACAAGGCCGATTGTAGAGAAATGATTGTCAAAGTTTTTCAGATATCTTTTTGTATATGGGAATAATCCTTCGTCGTTTAATTTCTGGACAACAGTTCTTTTCAATTCCAGAGATCTTTTAGCTAAGCTCATCAATTTAGCTAATCTCTCAAAAAACTCATCTCTGTTTTTGCTTATATAAGCCAACCTAGGCAGATTCAGAGTAACAACTCCTATACTTCCTGTAAATTCATCAGAACCGAAAAGTCCTCCACCTCTTTTTCTCAGCTCTCTTTTATCTAACTGCAGCCTACAACACATTGATCTGACATCAGAAGGATCAAGCTCTGAATTTATAAAGTTTTGGAAATAAGGCGTCCCGTATTTTGAAGTCATATCAAAAAGCAGTTTTGCATTTTCATTGTCCCAGACAAATTCATCAGTTATGTTATATGTCGGTATTGGATATTGGAATCCCCTTCCTTGAGCATCCCCTTCAAGCATTACCTGTAGAAAAGCTCTGTTTACCATATCCATCTCTTTTTGACAATCTCCATAATAGAAATCCGATTCTTTTCCTCCAATAATTGCTTTTCTATCTTTTAAATCATTAGGTACAACCCAATCAAGTGTTATATTTGAGAAAGGTGACTGAGTTCCCCATCTGCTTGGAGTATTCACACCAAAAACAAAACTTTGTATTGCTTGTTTTACCTGCTCATAGTTAAGATTATCTATTTTTACAAATGGTGCAAGATATGTATCGAAAGAGCTAAATGCTTGTGCTCCTGCCCACTCATTTTGTAAAATTCCTAAGAAGTTTACCATCTGATTTACAAGTGTATTCAAATGCTTGGCAGGTGAAGAGGTTATTTTTCCCGGTACTCCGCCAAGCCCCTCTTCTATGAGCTGTTTAAGAGACCAACCTGCACAGTATGCAGTAAGCATTGAAAGGTCGTGTATATGGAAATCCCCGTTTTTGTGAGCATTTGCAATTTCTTCATCATATACTTCCGACAGCCAGTAGTTTGCCGTTACCGCCCCTGAGTTGTGAAGAATTAATCCTCCAACAGAATAAGTAACTGTTGAGTTTTCTTTTACCCTCCAATCTTCAACTTTTAGGTAATTATTAACTACATTTTTGAAATCAAGATATGTTGATTTCATATCTCTTATTTTTTCTCTTTGTTTTCTATATAAAATATAGCTTTTCGCCACATTGTTATACCCTGATTGTTCCAGTGTTTTCTCCACGCAGTCCTGAACGTCCTCAAGAGCTATCTTTCCATCGTTTATTTTTTCCTGGAAGTTGGCTGTTACTCTAATTGAGACCAAGTCCAAAATATCCTCTGTGAAAAAAGATTCACTTGCGACAAAGGCTGACTTTATCGCATCCTTAACCCTTTTCAGATCAAAGTCCTGCTCTATCCCGTCTCTTTTGATGATTTTAAACATAAAATCCTCCTTCTATTTTTGATGTGAAAAGGAAAAAATCCAACATCTAAGTTGGATTTGCACATTAAAATTGACAATATTATATTGCCGTTTTCACAATAATACATTTCCCTTCCCAGAAACACCTATTTTCATATCTAGACATCCTGACTAACTTCATCCTACTCACGCCCTTCCCTAAGAACTAAAAATTTCCTCAAGGGTTTACGCACTTTCGTCAGTATTACAGTATTGGAAACTATATAGAGATCTCACAGATATCTTTATTAAGGTACCTTCCACCTAAATATTTGTTTAATTTAACCCAAGTTGATATTTAAGATTTAAATACATCCTATTAGTCTATGCCCAGATGTAGTTTTATCTCTGCAACTTTATTAGTATTCTCCCACGGGAAATCTAGATCAGTTCTACCAAAGTGACCATATGCAGCTGTATTTTTAAAAATTGGTTTTCTAAGTTCAAGATCTTTTATGATTGCCCCCGGCCTTAAATCAAAGACTTTATTAATCACTTCCACAATTTTTTCATCTTCTACTTTTCCTGTTCCAAAACAATCAACAGCTATTGAAGTTGGATGGGCAACCCCTATGGCATAAGACAACTGTACCTCGCATCTATCTGCAAGACCAGCGGCAACTATATTCTTAGCAACCCACCTAGCTGCATATGTAGCTGATCTGTCTACCTTTGTGGAATCCTTCCCTGAAAAAGCTCCTCCACCATGCTTTCCCATACCTCCGTATGTATCAACTATAATTTTTCTTCCGGTAAGTCCTGCATCCCCATGAGGACCCCCTATTACAAATCTTCCTGTTGGATTTATATAAAATTTGGTTCTTTCATCTAAAAGTTCTTTCGGTACTACATCCATAACTACATATTTTTTTATATCATGTTCTATTCTCTTATGCTCCACTTCAGAATCATGTTGGGTTGAGACTACCACAGTATCTACCCTCAGCGGTTTACCTTTAAGATACTCTACTGTAACCTGTGTTTTCCCATCTGGTCTAAGATAATCTAAAGTTTTATTCTTTCTAAGTTCTGATAATCTTCTAGCAAGTTTATGAGCAAGGGTTATTGGTAGTGGCATAAGCTCCTCTGTTTCATTTACAGCATATCCAAACATAATTCCTTGATCTCCAGCTCCCAATGATTCTAATTCATCTTCTATTTTTTCTTGTTTGCTTTCTAAAGATTCGTCTACGCCCATTGCTATATCTGGTGACTGTTCGTGTATACCAGAAACAACAGAACAAGTATTGCAATCAAATCCATATTTTGCCCTTGTATAGCCTATCTCTTTTATAGTGTCTCTCACAATTTTTTGAAAATCTACATAACAGTTTGCGCTTATCTCACCCGCGAGCATAACTACTCCAGTTGTAAGTATAGTCTCGCAAGCAACTCTTGCATTAGGGTCCTGTTTTAAAATAGCATCGAGTACTGCATCTGAAATTTGATCTGCCATTTTATCTGGGTGCCCTTCTGTTACTGACTCTGACGTGAAAAACATACGTCCTTTATCTATCATTCATAGCTCCTTTAATAAAAAACATTATCTGAATTTCAAAAGATTTATTTTCGAATAATCCACTTCCCCATTTTCATTTATAAGCTCATCATTTGCATGGATGTACTCAACTTTCCCAACAAACATCTCATGTGAACCTGTTCTTATGGAGTCCACAACTTTGCACTCAATATTTACAGGACAATCTGCAAGCAGCGGTGCATCCACTTTTATTCCGTCTGCTTTTTTCATACCCAAAGCCTCTAGCTTATCCCCGTCACGACCGCTTTTACTACCAAGGTAAGCATATTCTTTCCTCATATCTTCGGTAACCAAGTTTACAACAAATACCCCGGTTTCCTTTATCATTTTATAGGAATGACGACTTGGAACAATTCCAACCATAACCATAGGCGGGTCAAAGCTGCAGTTGCACGCATATCCAACGGCTAAGGCGTTATCCTCCCCTTCTTTACTTCTGCAAGAAACCAATATATCCGGCATTGCTTTCAAACAACTCTTGAAATTTGTTACTTTTTTACCCATAATATTACCTCCATGATAAATTAATATTTTATATCTGATTTAATTTTTAAAATTAAATACTGTCCCGTTAATAAATTGTACTGTTAAACTTCCATATTTTATATTCAATTTCCTAAAATATGGAAGAGTGATGCTCATATGCACCACTCTCTAAATTAAATTTATTTTTTAATAGTCTACGATTTCAATTTTTCCACAAACTTTTCAAAACCTATTTTTTCAAACAAGTCCTTGTTGTAAATGGAAGGTATCTGTTTTTCCACAACAGCTTCCACCATCCTCTTATCAAACGGTATCTTCAATTCTACTTTTATACCATTTTCCTCACAGTATTTTTCTATATCAGCAGTCTTCTCCTCCGAGATATCGTATTTATTCACCACTACATACACCGGCAGCCTGAAATTTTGAGTCAACTGGTAAACCCTTTTAAGATCATGCAATCCCGAGAAAGTGGGTTCCACAACTATAACAGCTTTTTTTGCACCCGTTATAGAAGATATCACATTACACGCCAGTCCAGGTGATCCGTCTACTATTATATGTTTTTTATTAGTCTCAAGAGCAATTTTTTTAGCTGATTTTCTAACTTCAGAAACCAATTTTCCTGAAGTCTCTTCACCAGGTATGAGTCTTGCATTTACCATATCTCCATACTTGGTTTCGGAAATAAAAAGTTTTCCTACAACTGCGTCTTCCATAGAAATTGCATTTACAGGACAAACAAATTCACATAAACCACACCCTTCACATTTCGAGCTGTGTATCTCTATAGGATCCTCAGATATGGCATCGAATCTGCACGACTCATAACATATCTTACAATTAATGCATTTTTCCTTATTTAAAACCGCTTTTTTAAGGCCAACAAAATCTGTTTCCTCTTTTATGTCACGTTCAAAAAGTATATGCAGGTCAGGTGCATCAACATCACAGTCAGCCACCACCATATCTTGAAAGTAAGGAACAAGTGAAGAAGCCAGGGTTGTTTTTCCAGTACCACCTTTTCCTGATATTACTACTATTTCATTTATCTCCATGCTACAACCTCCCCGCAACAGCTCTATCTTTTATCCCGTTAAAAAGCTTTTTAAACCTGTCCCCATACTCTTCAATATGCAGGCTGAATATTTCTCCATCCGCATATAGTCTAGCTATCTTCTCATCATAAGGTATCTCTTCCAATATCTCTATATTCTCAGAGCTACAGTACTCATAGATTTCATTATCTCCTAAGCCTGCCTTGTTTACCACTACAACAAACGGAATCGCCATCTCTCTCAGCATTTCAACAACCATCTTCATATCGCTGACACCAAACGGAGTCGGCTCACTCACCAATACCGCGAAGTCTACATCTTCTATTGTATTAGCCGTGGCACACGAAGTTCCAGGTGGTGAATCGATTATTACACATTCCTCCCCTTCTACGAGCTTCTTTTCCTCTTTTATTATAGCCACTCCTGACAACTCACCTACGTTAAGTTCACCATATTTAAGCTGAACTTCGCTGTACTTGCTTTTTCCACTGTATATCTTACCTGTTTCCCTTTTACTATAAGAAATTGCATCTTCCGGACATACAACTTTACAGCCCCCACAGCTATGGCAGCTTTCCTTAAACACAAGCACCTGATTTTTTGCAGGTATTATTGCATTAAAATTACAAAAATCCCCGCATTTTCCGCACAATGTACATTTTTCTGCGTCTACCTGAGGATATTCAACTGCCACCGGAATAATTTCCTCTACATCAGGATTTAAAAATATATGTGAATTTGGTTCCTCTACATCTGTATCAATTAGCACACAATCTGGGTTTTGAACGGCAAGATTTACCGAAACCGTCGTCTTACCAGTCCCTCCTTTACCACTTAAAACTGCTATTTTCATACGCCTTACACTCTCCTAAGGCCGGAATGTTCTTCAACTGTAGCAAGTTTAAACTCCTCAAGTTTACCAGCTTTATACGCTTCAACAGCATCCCCTACTGTCTCAAATTTATCCTTTTTAAAAGCCTTAATTTCAAATGCTTTTATCGCAGTAACAGCTTTCGGCCCAAGCTCAGGCGCTATCACAACGTCAACACCGTTTTGAGAAAGAGCTCTTACTGCTTTACCTCCTGCACCAGACCCCTCAAGTTTAGCTTCGTTTTCTATAGTTTTTACATCCATAGTTTCGCTGTCTACAATGACAAAATATTCGCATCTCCCGAATCTGTCGTCTATCCTAGCATTTAACCCTGAACTTTTTGCACTTACAGCTATTTTCATATCGTTACCTCCTAATATTTTATTCTGATATTATATTTGCTGGACAGGTATTTATACATGCCCCACAATTTATACATTTATCTTCATCTATTCTATACTTATTTGAATTTGTTTCTAATATTGCTCCTACAGGACATATCCCCACACAAGCTCCACATGCTATGCAGGCTTCTTCATCTATTTTATAACTCATTTTATTTCCCCTTTAAATTTTAATTTCGAAGCCCCAAATAAAGGGGCTTCTTTATAAGTAAAATTGTCCTCAAACTATACATTTGTGGGAAGGGTTAAAAAATTTAAACTATCATTTGAGTTTGAGGACAAGTTACTTGCTGCTAAATAGACGTATTTAAACTTTGCTATAATAACTTAAAAATTTTAAAAATCGAACCATCTCGTTATTTATATGCTGTACTTATACAAACAAGATGGTTCGTTATGAATAAAATAATCTCCAAAGTTTTTGAAAATCTTCTGAGAGAATGGCTGATACTATTTTAAAATATAATCAAATTTTCATTGGAGATTATTTGCTTCCAAATTAATTATTTCAATAAGTCCTCTAATAATTTTGCAGAATCTTTTACCAGTTCCTTGCAATCTTTTTTATACACTGTTTTCAGTTCTTTACAGTTAAGAGAGTGATTCTTTTCCTTAAATTCACTCTCGTACTCTTTTACTTTCTTTAAAACCATTTTTCTTTTATCTGATTCACTTCCACCATGCTTAAGACCTAATGCTATAAATGCGGCACTTACAGCACCACAAGTTTCTCCAGTATACATACCACTTCCAAGACTAGAAGCCATCTTCATTGCAATATCTTCATTAAGTTCAAGTTCTGTAGCGAAAGTTTTCAATATAGCTTGAGCACAATTACAGCCGTTTTGATAATTTTCTAATGCCTTTTGTTTCATCTATTTTCTCCTATTCTGAAATAATTTAAAAATACAATTTATGAAGTTTTATAAAAATGAATTTTGTTAATACCGAAAAAATTTTTATATAAGTACACATAATATAGCTATAAGTTTTCTTATACTTTCATCACTTGTTATTACATCGAATTTTTCATGAACATCTACTATAAATAATTGTGTAACTATTTTTTCAAGCATAACAAACTCATTTTATCTACAGACAATCCCTCACTTACTACATCGCACTTTGACATAAAAAGAAAATAAGCGTTCTCCCTGTCTATTTCATTTAAAGTCTCATAATTCCCCTGCCCCTTGGAGATTATCATGTCTACATTATAAAAAACTTCTTTAAACTCTTGACTTACACTATCTATAATAGTACCCGGTGCACAGTCTCCATTGCTAAGGATTTCCGCCACTTTATCTATTCCGACCTCTTTTGCATCCTCAAATGTGACGTCGTTTATTATGGCTCCTCCTCTGACTCCAAAATACACTTTCAATTGTGGAAATACTTTTTTAAGATACTTTATAAATATCTTGTCAAATACTATTTCACCACAGTTGTCACCGAGGTATAAAAGTGTTTTCGCACTGCCTAAACTTTGATAAAGTTCTTTTACATTGTCCATAGCTAGATTCTTACCTTCCACATCTTTAATCTTATCAAATACCATTTCCTTATCGATATCGTAACCTACTCCAAAATCAATTATATTGCCTGTTATAGCAAGTTTTACCGCTGTACTGAACTGTTCTTCCGAGTTTTTAATGATTTTTTCCAGTTCAGTCTCCACTTTTAAAAGTTCTTTGTTATAATATCTTTTTATTAAAAAATACGGATCGTCTATACCTACATGTCTATGTATAATTCGATATATAGTCTTGGCAAGATGGGGAGGACTTGAGCTGTAATCCTCCTTGTGCAAATACCCCACAACATCCCTAACCATATCTTCAATCTCAATCTGACTACAATTTAAAAATTTTGATATCCGTATTCCTTGCTTCAAAAGACATGGTATACAGTCAAGTGTTGTCTGCATAAATCCTCCCTTTCCTAAAACCTTATCTTATTTTTCAAGCCCCTGCAGTTTTTCATTAACTGCTTCTAGATCTTTTTCTAGAATTTCTTTTCTTCTTCTTAAAAATTCAGCCTCATTTGGATATTCGTTATCCAAACTTCTTATTCCGTTAAATCCCATTCCAGCTCCAAATCTTCTACCCATTCCAAGGCCTCTTCCGCAGTTAAAAGATCTTCCAAATCTAGGTCCAGAGAATCCCCCTCTTCCAGTCCTATAACCAGGAGTATCATAACCATTACAATAACCTAAACCTCTTCCGGTTTTTTCCCCTTTTCCCAACGGCCCTTTTCTGTCTCCAAACATTGAAATTCCTCCTTTTGAAAAAATTCGTAACTGATATTATTTGATTACCTAAGTTTATCTGTCTAATAAAAACCGGTTTCCCGGTTATTATTAACTAATACATTTTAAGTAGTGAATTTGTTTGATAATATACTAATTTTAATGATCATGACTGCAAGCTGAACCACTTGAAATCAAGTTACCTCCCATAAATTCATTTAAACTACCCTCTACTCTTCCAGTAGCACCAAGTATAACTTCTATATTTTGAGCTTTAAACAAGTCTATTGCTCTTTGTCCCATTCCACCAGTTATTATGGTTGTAACTTTTTGCTCACCTAAAAATTTAGGCAGTAATCCAGGTTGATGAGGTGGTGCTGTGATATATTCTTTTTCTACTATTTTATTGCCTTTAACTGTGAAGATTGAAAACTCTTTACAATGTCCAAAATGTTCCTCAACATTTTCTCTGTCATTTGTTGGAAACGCAATTCTCAATTCAACTTTATCCATTTCTTATACCTCCACTTTTTCTATTAAACTATTAACTATATCTTTAAGAGCATCAGCAGCTATGCAAGATTTACTTGAAAAAATATACGGTTTTCCTGAATCTCCGGCTTCTACTATCCCTGGAGTCATAGGTACCTTACCTAAGAAATTAACATCCAGTTCTTTTGCAGCCTTTTCCCCGCCACCTACTTTGAAGATGTCTATTCTTTCTCCGCAGTGTGGGCATACAAAACCGCTCATATTCTCTACTATACCAAATATAGGCATATTAACCAACTTAGAAAATTTCACTGATTTTCTTGAATCAAGTACTGCAACATCCTGTGGAGTAGTTACTATAACACTTCCGTCAACTTCCCCAAGATCTTGTGCAATTGTCAGCGGTTCGTCACCAGTTCCTGGCGGAAGGTCAACTACAAGATAGTCCAGTTCTCCCCACTGTACATCTCCTAACATTTGTTTTATAGCCCCTATTTTGGCAGGTCCTCTCCAGATAATTGGATCATCTGAACTCTGCATATAAAAACTTAGTGATACAACCTTTAAATTATTATTCACTTGATAAGGTTTTTCTATACTTCCCAGCTTTGTCCCTTCTATACCAAGCATTAATGGTATGTTTGGTCCGTGAAGATCGGCATCCAGCAATCCTACCTTTTTTCCTTGAAGAGCCAATCCGTAGGCTATATTGGTTGAAAGCGTTGATTTACCAACTCCTCCTTTACCGCTCATAACCACGATTTTATGCTTTATTTTGTCCATGTTGTCTTTGAGCATTTTTTCTTTCATTTCTCTTACTTTGTCTTCAGTTTCTGAGCAACTCATTTTTCAACACCTCTATTTATCATAAGTATTTTTTATATTTATAGCTTTAGAGTTCAACAATGCATCTACTATTTTCTTTCTTCCAGAATTCAGCAGCCTTTGTATAGTCCCCCTCGATACTCCCATTGCTTCACTAGCATCTATTTGATTTTTGCCCTCTAAATCGCAAAGTCTTATAGCCTCGAATTCATCCAAAGCTACATCAATACTTTCCAGTGCTTGTATTGGGTATCCAATAGGTTTAAAAATTCTCTTGCCTTCTATGTTTCGGCAATATCTGCTTTTTTTAAAACGTGGCATGTTTCCTCCTTTTTATAGTGCATATGCACAATAAAATCATAACTCTATTTTGCTTTTTTGTCAATACAATTTTATGATTTATAAAAATATTTCGTAAGCCAAAACTTATGCATTTCTTTTTTTAGCCTGTAAAAACTGAGGTTCAAATCAGATACCTGAATCTCAATTTTTTTTTAATTCACATCCGCCACTATTTATCTTATCACCACCTTCAAAATTTTATATTAACATTATTTTAACCAGATGATTTCACCTATCCAATAGATTAACTTTATCCACTTATATTTTTTCATCCCCAAAATTAAAGTTGACTTTGCAATATAGACAATATATAATTTTTAGTATTAAGTCATAAATTCAAATTAGAATAGAATCGGGGAGTGAAAATGAAAATATATACTCTTATAGAAAATAAAGAAGATGACAATAAAAATTTAGCTTTTGAGCATGGATTTTCGGTGTATATATCAACAGATTATGGTAATATACTTTTTGATACTGGAGAAAGTGGAAATTTTATAGAAAATGCCTCCAAATTAGGTGTTGATCTATCTAAAACAGATTATCTTATTTTAAGCCACGCCCACTATGATCATTGCGGTGGAGTGATGAAATTTTACTCTAATTTCCCAAAATCTAAATTACTTGTGAGTGAATATTTTTTTGAAAATTCCAAAAAATATCGTGTAAGTACTTCTAATGAAAGGTATATCGGGACAAACTTTAACGATGAAGATCTCAACGCAATGGGAATTGAGATTGAATATTTAAAATCCGACATCAAAGAAATTTTTCCGAATGTATATCTTACTGGAAATTTTAATAGAAAAACTAAATTTGAACCATTAAATGAAGAATTAAGATCTGGTGAAGATCTGCATATAGACGATTTTAAAGAGGAGGTCTGTCTTGTGATAGACACCCCTAAGGGGCTTTTTGTCATTGTAGGCTGCTCTCACCCAGGTATAGTAAATATTTTAGAAAATATCAAAACAAGATTCGAAAAAAATATTTTTGGATTAATCGGCGGAACACACTTAAAAGAAGCCAATGAAGATAGAATCCTGCATACCGCTAAACTTTTTAACGAATACGGTATTGAATTACTGGGAGTGTCACACTGTACGGGTGATTTAGCAACAAAACTCTTAAAAGAAAATTGTAAAAATTTTTTCTTAAACAACACTGGTAAAATAATTGAACTCTAAATAAGCTCTAAGTTATTCTATTTAGAATATAGGTCTAAATCAATACAAATATACTTTTATAAAAAGAAAAGATGACCAATAAAGTCATCTTTTTTGCTAATATAATTTTTTTAACATTTACAGTTCTTTTTTTCTATATATTTAAAAAATAGTATAACAAGAATAGATAGTATCACTACAATAAACCAATGGTTAATTCCCAGTATCCCAGGTAAAGTTATTTTTCCAAAATCACCGTATTTTAAAAAGTTACTCTTTAAAGCTGGATAAATTTCAGCATATACTGCTGTACCGAATAACATCCTAAATACTCCCCAAAGCACATGAAGTCTGCCTTCTCCGAGTGCCCCAATAGCTGTCCCGGGACAATATCCAAAAATTGCCCATCCTATTCCAAACAGAAGTCCTCCGATTACCTGCATCATTATCTGGGTTGCTTTTAAACTTAAGTCTATTACACCAATATCTTTGAACAAATATATGCCGATCATCCCAGTAATTATAGCTGAAAATATAAATTTTATTAAAGTCATATCTTTAAGTCTTAAAAATCCTACTTGCTTTTCATACCTCAATACTTGACCTTTTTGTAGGAAAAACCCAAATAAAAACCTGTAATTAAACCTAAAATAAGATCCATAGCTATTTCTCCTCCTTATAAATAAGACGTGCTACAAGTATTCCTCCTATAAGGAAAAAGCACATGGTTATGATCCCACTTATAGCTAGCTACATCATACCGCTCAAACCATGTCCACTAGGGCAACCACCTGCAAGTCTTGCTCCAAATACAGCTATAAATCCTCCTAAAAAGCCTACTATTCCTCTTTTAAAAATATTTGTTCAATAAATCCAGATACACGTACATAAGTTGTTGATGCCCCGATATATTGTGCCTTTCCTAAAACTAGTGTAGTTATTATTACAGAAGCAACTGTCAGAATACCAACAAGTACCCCAGTTACATAAGGATTCCAGGTTGATTTCTTTAATTTTTCCAACATACCTTATTACCCCCTGACTAAAATATTGTACTTAAGGTATACTTTCAAAGGTACCTAATCGACAAAAAGATTACGGATATGCTTATCCGTAATCTTAAAATTAACTTTTCATACTTATTTATCTTTTCTAAGACACATAAACCAGTCTAAACAATACTTACCTTCTTCCTCAGATTCCACTCTCTCTTTTGCTGTTCCGCAAGAACCAGGAGGAGGCAGTATCACATCGTCACCAGGCTGCCAGTTGGCAGGTGTAGCTATTTGCTCCTTATCGGATTTCTGCATAGCTAAGACTATCCTTTTTATTTCATCCATATTTCTTCCATTTGAAAGCGGATAGTATAGAATAGATCTTACCTTTGCTTCTGGATCCATTATAAATACCGCCCTTACTGCTTGTGTGGTAGAAGCATTTGGTTGTATCATTCCATATTTTTTTGCTACTTCCATTTTTAAATCCTCTATAACAGGAAACATAACTTCCACATCTTTCATACCTTTGTATTCTATTTTTTCCTTGATTGTCCTCAACCAGGCTATATGGGCATAAAGGCTGTCAATAGAAAGACCTATCAATTCAGTGTTTAGCTTTTTAAAATCCTCTTGCATTATGGCAAAGGTCATAAACTCTGTTGTGCAAACTGGAGTAAAATCCGCAGGATGGCTGAAAAGTATCACCCATTTTCCCTTATAATCTTCTGGAAAATTTATCTCTCCTTGTGTTGTTACTGCTGTAAAACTTGGTGCGTCATCACCTATTAAAGGCATTCTGTTTTGAACTACTTTCTCTTCAACTACTATTTCTTCCTCATACGGTTTTCCATGTTTTTTTCTTTCTCTCATTAGTTTTCCCCCTATTAATTTTATCCTCTGCAAATAACAAAATTTGAAAATATTTCAATAATCTTTACTTGTTATCCATAACTTTTCCTTTAATTTTTATCTATCACTGTTTTAAAGATAAGTATATGAACGAAATTCCCAGCGTGAGTCTCTATTAAAGCTATCACCTATAAAAATATTATGCAGCAATTTCATTTCTTTATAAATGACAGTTTATTTTTTGTATCTTTTCATCAATAATATCGTAAAATTTTATTTTTATAATATTTTTTCAATAGATAAACTACACACTATTAAAACTCTCTAGATAATATTGCTAATTTTTTATATTTTTTTATTATCTCTTCTTTCAAATTAGGATTATGAAGTATTGCCGCAGGATGAGGAAGTGGAAATATTTTTTTATTTTTCACTAAAAATAACTTTCCGTACACTGTACTAAATTCAGATTTTGAATGTAAAGATATTTTATATTTCTCAAAAATATATTTAGTAGAATAATACCCTAACGGTATCAATACAGTTGGATTTATCAATTCTATCTCTATGTCCAAGTATTCGAGCATGTTTTAATTTCATCTTGTTTAGGTTTTCTATAATTTGGAAGCATGCATTTAATTAAATTTGTCATATAGACTTCTTTTCTTTTAATTCCTGCACTTTCCAATAATTCGTTCAAAATTTTTCCAGAAGGTCCAATAAACATTGTCCCGTATTTATCTTCTTTTTCTCCTGGAGCTTGAGCAATCAACATGAGTTTTGCATCTAATTTTCCTTCACCACAAATTGCATTAGTTCGAGTCTTATATAATCTGCATTTATTACACTCCCTTATTTCTCTATTCAATTCATTAATTTCCATATTTATTACACCACCAATAATTTTATATTTTATATAAAGTTTGAAACTAATCATTATTTCAATTAACAACCACAAATGTTGGATATCTTTATATCCAATATAAAATGACCTTCTACTATAGCTGCGTCATACACCTCTCTTATTAGTGAAAAGATTTTTGTTTCAGTTCCTTTAACTTCTGTAGCAAATGAACTCACTCTATATTCTAAACTCGAATTTTTTACGACTTGAAGAATTTTTTCTACTCTTTCACTTATATCTTCAACTCCCATAGGGGTATAGCTTATTTGACAGCTTATTATTTTTTCCATAGTAGACATATAAACCCACCTCGTTTTTTTAATTCTTGTTCCCCTATATAATTAATTTCATCTAAATTAAATTCAGTCGAAATAAAAAGGCATTCTTTAAATTTAACAAAACTTTCTGGTTTTAGAGTTTTCATTTCTTCAAAAGTTTTAAGCTTGGCATATTTAAAAACTGATTTTTCTTTGTATGCAGAGGAAGAGTAAAGTTTTCCCAAAGCACTCTCTCTATTAATTATCCCGACAATAATAGGACCACCTCGTTTAACAACTCTGAAGATTTCCTCAATAACCTTTTGGGGATCCTTAAAGAACTCAAAAGATACAATAGAAATCACACCATCAAAATATTCATTCTCAAAATCAAGTTTATGAGCATCCATCTCTATAAATTCTATGTTCAGAGACTGTTGTTTAGATTTTTTTCTTGCAATATTAAGCATTTTTTTAGAAATATCTATTCCTACTATTTTGAAGTTCTTTTTTGCAAGCTTAATAGAAAAATTTCCTGTACCACACCCGACATCCAAAATTTTACTATTTTCTGGAAGAGATAGTAAGCTAAAAATACATTCAGTTTCAAGCTTATCCACAATTCTTCCAACTTTAGTGAAATACCATTCATCATAATTTTCAGCTTTTTTATCAAATATAGACATATAAGTCACCTTACTCAATATTATAATAACTGTTCCTGGATTCTGTCATATCTAGCTGATTGATTGTACTATGTATAGAATATATAATAAAACAATCATTATATTATATATTAATTACTTTAAATAATCCTCTTATATAGATAAATTTGACTTAACACACAAAATATAATACTACCCTAAATTCATATCACATCAAAAAACACGAAGTTTAAAGCACCTAAATATTAGGTTCATCCTGAATATAAAAATTTAAATATGCATCTTTTTCAATGAAAAAACTCATAAAGGCTCTCGTCTATTTAATTATGAGAGGGGCTTTATGAGTTTTTATTTTCTTGAGATATTCATAATATACAAAAAATCTCTATTATGAAAATTATTTATATTTCATATAACAGAGACTAGCTTTTATAATTATATTCATTCTTATAATTAAACTTTTGACATAACAATAACTATAGCAACGAAAACTCCCACTCCAAAAGCAATCAAACTAAATTTTTTATGTTCTTGCTCCGCTCTTGGCAATAGATGAGTTGCTCCTACATAAATAAGTGTGCCGCCAGAAATTGACAATAATGCTCCAAGTGTTGAATCATTTATCTTACTAATAAGTGGATATGAAACCAACATACCCATTGGAGTTGTAAGAGCGGCAGCTAAAAATGTCAATAGAAGAGATTTTCGTTTACTAAAACCACTTTGAATTAATA
Source organism: uncultured Ilyobacter sp. (assembly GCA_963668015.2). GTDB lineage: Bacteria > Fusobacteriota > Fusobacteriia > Fusobacteriales > Fusobacteriaceae > Ilyobacter_A. Next base: position 72,189 of record CAXXCR010000033.1, read on the forward strand.
ATAAGTATGTAATTATCCCTTCAGGAAATTCATGTAGTATCATCCCTGTAGTTGATAAAAAGCCTGTAAAAATACTCACAGTAAAGGAAATCGAATAAACAAATCCATCGATAAATGAATGAAAACCAATGCCCAATATTGCTATAATACCAATTTTATATTCTGATTTTTCAGGACTTTTATCACAAACAAATGCTGTGATAAAACGATTAAATATATGTAATCCTAAAAATCCCGATAGAAGGTATACAGGTGCATGAAAATTCATAGAAAAAGATTTAGGGATTATATGCAGGAAAGAGGAAGATATAAGTACTCCAGCAGCAAAACACATAAAATATATGATATTTTTACGTCCCCAATCTTCAAAACGACGTACTGTATATATCCCGATAGAGGTTACAATTGCTGCTACAGAACTAGAGGTCAATGCAGTCCAAAATGTATTTTCCATTTTTTAATCCTCATTTTGACCTCTTCTTTCCCTATTTTTTCTATCAAATGGTTCACTTGCTCCTATCATTTTAACACCACATTTAGGACACGTTTCCTCATAACAAGGTACACCTTTTTTATGTTCTATTTTTTCACCACATTTAGGACAGATACAATAATTTTCACCATGTTTTTGCTTTCTTCTCATAATATTGCCTCCTATAAAGTAATTTTTAATTTTTCTAAAAAAAGACTTTACTAAGCTTGCAAACTATTTACATTAATATTATTCAATAACTAATAAAATTTCCTTTTATACGGTATAGTGTGTCATCATTTTGTTTTCTTTGAAAAATACTGATTATTTAGAACAGTACATAAAATAATTTAAACAGTTATTAGTAAGCTATAAATAGATTATAAAATGAATCTAAAGATAAAAAAACAAAATATAATGCAAGTTGATATCTTTCTCACGAAAGGAATAAATTTAAAAAAAGGTATATTGATAATAAGCATATGCATAGTATTTTAAATTTATAAACTATATTTTTTAATAAATCAATAGTTGAGAAAGGAGAATAAAATGAGTTATCAAAAAAATGGAAATGCAGAAGAAATAAAAAAAAATAGAGAAAAAAAAATATTAGATAATATGTCTAAAATAAAGCATAAAATCATTGTTATGAGCGGTAAAGGAGGAGTAGGGAAATCTACCATATCTATAAATATTGCCTATGGTCTTTCACTTATTGGTAAAAAAGTAGGATTACTGGATGCTGACCTCCATGGTCCTAATGTTCCTATTATGTTAGGAATTGAAGGAACAAAATTACCTAAATTAGATAAACCCTTTCAGTTAACTGAGAACTTAAAAGTCATGTCTCTTAGCTTCTATTCCAAAAACTCAGATGATCCCATTATATTGAAAGGTCCTTTAAAAACAATTGCCATACATCAAATGCTAGGAGATGTTAAATGGGGTGAACTAGATTATCTTATCGTAGATCTACCATCTGGAACAGGAGATGAATCATTAACAATAGCGCAAAGTTTAGGTGAAATCGATGGAAGTATTATAGTGACAACCCCTCAAAAAGTTGCTCTTCTTGATTCGAGAA
>CAXXCR010000034.1:0-14203 GCA_963668015.2 uncultured Ilyobacter sp.
TATACCAATTTTTAGAAAAAATGAAGACCACAAAAAAATAGTAAAGATCACTAAGAAATTGTTAAAAAACGACAAGCATAATTCTCAATTATATACTCATAAATATCAAAGCGAACTGAAATTAGAAAAATACTCAGAGGCTTTAAAAACTATTGATAAAGTTCTTTTTCTTTGTTTTTATCATAGTAATGAACAACTTTTACAATCAATAGAAGAAGAATATCCTAAAGTTAAAGAGTATGAACATTTTAAAAGCTTAAAGTTAAAATATGCGAAAAAACAATAGTAAAATCTGATTTCATATGTAGTAATTAAACAAAAAGGAGATCATATATATGACAATAAATGCAAAAAATATAATAAAAACTGCCGAAAAGTTTGAAAATTGTCCTAGTTATGTAGTCGAAAAACTAGTCGTGATTTCTAAGTAATTTCAAAATTTTTATTCGAGGTGCCAAATGGATGAATTAACAAAAAAAATAATAGCTATGCAACTTGCTGCTAAAAAAGCAAGCCAAATTAAAGTTCCAAAAGCGATTACTAAAATAAATGAAATTCAATTTAATATTGCAAAAATGCAACATAATCCTAATATTTTTAAAGCAAATGAGCTAATTCAAAATATTCAACCTCACAATATTGCAGTGAACCCTGGATATGTTGAAGCTCTTAAAATGTCTAGAAGTCTTCATGCTGAATTACCTAAGTATAACTCTACTATTAATAAATTAATTCAAAGTATTCAACATCACAATATTGCAGTATATCCTGGATATGTTGAAGCTCTTAAAATGTCTAGAAGTCTTCATGCAGTATTACCTAAGTATAACTCTACTATTAATAAATTAATTCAAAGTATTCAACATCACAATATTGCAGTACATCCTGGATATGTTGAAGCTCTTAAAATGTCTAGAAGTCTTCATGCAGTATTACCTAAGCATAACTCTACTATTAATAAATTAATTCAAAGTATTCAACATCAGGGAAAAAAAGAAATTTCAATTAAAGATTTAGAACTTGAAAATATTGTAACAGAATTTATTTATAATGACGATGAAATAATTAAAAACGATGATAAAACTGTTAATTTAGATAATAAACTTTATACGATTTACGATGTCTACAATATCGTCAAGCATGTTTTAGAAGACTCAGATATATTTAATAGAACTCAAAATATAGAAAATAGTATTATTAAAATTGAAAAAATATTAACTTCAAAACCAAAATATATTCAAAAAATATGTATGTCTATACTCACCCTCATTATAATTCCATTCTTAGTTGGGATTGGAGTAACATCTACGTGCAATAAATTTGATAATGAATCTAATAATGCTAATTTAGAAGTTCAAGCTCAGAACAAAACTTTATATGTTATTTGTGATGTTTTAAATGTTCGGCAAGATAATAATACAAATAGTAAAATTATCTATAAACTAAAAAAAGGAGATAATATAAAATTTATTCTTGAGTTAGACAATTGGTATTGGATAGAATATCTGCTTCCTGGAATCCCACCTCTCAGAAAACATGGCTGGGTTTCTAAACATTATGTAAAAGAATTTTAAACAAAGAGAGAAACCCAGAATTAATTCTGGGTTTCTCTAATATATTCTGCAAATAAACCATCAAATGCAAGATGCCACTCTTGCTTATAGGGCTCAAACAACACTGGATGGTCTATAGCATATTTCTTTCTAAACACTTCTATATCTTCTTTCTCACCGTACAATTCTATATGCCTATCATATGTTTCTAACCTGAATTTATCTATATCATACTCAACATAAATAACTCCAAACGTATTTTGAATATTATCAGTTTTATTGCTGTTGTAGTCAAATCCTGCACGTAGCATCGCACGGAACCAACTGCTGACTTTGTTTTTTACCAGGAATGTATGGATAGATTCTCCTGTTTTAAGGATATTGAAAATAGTCCTTTTTTCCTCATAGTTTTCGTACTTATCTCCATAGTCATTTATAAAATCTTCGTAGGTGTATCCTATTCTATCTAAATCTATTTCACGCGCTACTGTGTACAATCGTACAAATTCATTTCTCTTAAACTTATTTACTAGATGTTTATAAAAAATTGTATTTAGGTCCTCTTCAGAAAATTTTTCTATATAATATCATTGCACTACCTCCATCTAGCCCTTTAATTTAGGTTATCTATCAAATGGAACAGAAACTGTTGTTCGGCACATTAATGGACAATACCATCTACTATGGCCAGTGTGCAGAACAGGAAAAACAGTGTCATAAGATATGCTAGACCGACCCCCATTGTGATGAGTATGCTGAAGTTTACAAAGCCCATATACTTTGACATCATCAGGGTACCAAATGCGGCCATTGTTGTTATGGTAGTAAGGGTTATAGCCTTACCTGTGCTCCGTATAGTCATAAACACGCTCTCTTCTATCCTGTACCTGTGTACTATGTGTACCCCGTCGTCTATCCCTATCCCCACTATCAGCGGAACAGCTATTATATTTACTACATCCAGCTTAAAACCTGTCCACCCCATTATACCCAGCACCATAATAACAGTCATGATCATAGGAAATATTGATAAAGTTGCATATTTTATGCTTCTAAGGTCTGCTATGAGGATCAGGTATATTGCTATAAAACTCAGCACCAGCACCTTTTTCCCCTCTTCTTTCACGACTTCCATAACCCTCAAAAATATCTTGGCCGCTTCCGGTTACATGCGGGCTTAGGCTGTCTATCTCCTTTATGTGTGCATCTTGAAATTCAGCCTGCCAAAGGTCGTCTTTCGGGAACAATATATTTATGTATTTTTCATCTGATCCGACAAACCCTCCTTTTCAGGTTATCAGGCAGATCCTCTACCGTTATTTTCTCCTCGGTGTTTATCCCTGCCACAAATTCTTTCAGTCCGAACATTAAAATTTGCTCTGCCTTCTTCACATTTAGCTGATACAGCTCTATATTTTCTGCAAGATCAGAAAGCTTCTGTTCCTTCACGAGCTGGTCCAATTTTTTTGTAAGCTTCTCCTCGCCGCCTATATACGATAGATCGGAGAGTTCCACTAGGTTGTCTTCCAACCTGTATATCTCATCTGCCAATTCATTCAGGTCAAGCTCCCCAGGGACTCCCGCTTTTTCTTTTATCCCCTTCAAGAACTCCTGCTTTTCCCTTTGTTCAACATCGCTTGGCACGTAATATCCAACAGATTCGATCTCTCCTACCGTCTTCAGCTTGTCGGCATCTTTGTAGAGCTTTTGCGCGTCTCCCAGTGTACTGCTCACAATTATCGAGTTGTCCGAGCTGAAGTTGAATTTTTCCACGAGCTTCCTGTTGAGGGCCACACTCTCCAAGCCCTTTGCCTCTATCTTCATCATATCCTTTTCAAACTCCACATTTGGTATCCCCCTAGCAACTAAGACAGATACCACTACCAGTGTAAAAAAAGTGGCGTACTTTCTTCTCACCAACACCTTTTCCAGTCTTTCTAGCTTGGATTTTTTCTTCCCTATTACCTCTTCAAGATAACTTTTTTTGGAAAATTTTATAAGCAGGGGCGGTAGTATAAAAACTGATGCCAGCAGCACCGAGATGACTCCAATCCCAAGAACAATCCCAAATTCTCTGAAGCCTGGGAAATCCGTGAACACAAACATAAAAAAAATCCAGCCGAAGTTGTGAGAGCCGCGGATACAACTCCCCTCATAGTTTTTTCAAATACTTTTATTACTGCAGTTTTTGCGTTACCCTCGGACTCTCTCCTCCTTGTACACCGATATTATGTGTATCGAGTAGTCTATACCCAATCCCACAAGTATGGCCCCCATCATTGCTGTCATTATGTTTAGAGAACCTATTATCAGGTATGTAAGACCAAGGGTCCATATTATCCCGATTATCAGCGGTGTAATGGCCATAAACGAATACCTTATCCCTTTAAACGAGCTTATAAATATGAAAAATATCAGCATTATAGACAGGAAACTGCTGTATTCCATATCCCTTTGAGATACCACCATCTCGTCCCTTAAAAGCACCTGGGAACCACTCAGAGACACCTGCACCCCGTAGTTCACCGCCTCGTCTTTCAGGTACCCTTCTATGCTGTTTACCAGTTCCACCACTTTTTCAGGTTCCTCCATCCCTAGGCTAGTATCTATGGTGTATATCCCTATGCTTTTATCGGGTGAAATAAACAGTTCCTCACCTATGAAAAAGTTCTCCATATCTTCTTTGGCTACATTTCCGCTCTTAATCCCCTCAACGATCTTATCCAGCTGATTGAGGCTCATCAAAAGTTCTATCTCATCTTTTTCCAGCTTGCTGTCATCTGAGACGTCCAAATAGGAGTTTTCAAAACTGTGGTTTATCCCTGCGATAAAATCTTTTAAGTTTGTGGCGCCAAGGGCCGGAGCAATGTTTTTCAAATCGTCATAGTCTAGCAATAGCAACCCGTTTCTTTTGAAAAAATCTATATTTTTATGATATACGACATCTTTTACCCCTATTCTCTTAGACAAAACCGGAGCCGTGTCAATTATAAAGTTTTTAATATCCTCTTCTTCCCCCTCTATTCCCACAACTATGGAATCAAGGCTGGTAAAATTTTTCTCTGCATTTTTATACGCCAAAACTGTGGAATCGCTTTCAGGAAGAAGATCCATCAATCTCGTATTTAGCGTTAATCTCGACATTAGCACCGCAAAAAAAAGTGTTATAAGCACAGAGATCACGAGTATCTTTCTTCTTTTTTTAACTACATATTTCCCCAATTTTTCCACAACTCCACCTCCTAGAACAGTTGTTTCTCGTTTCATATTGCAGATTTTCCATAAAAAATTCGGACGGCAAAAGCCGCCCTGAGTATTGAATATAAGTTTTATTTTGATTATAAATTTAGGCTTCACTTTTTATAATCTTTTGAGCTAGATGATGAGGTATCTCCTCATACCTGTCAAACTCCATTGAAAAATATCCCCTTGCCTGCGTCATAGACCTTAGATCAGACACATAGTTAAACATCTCTCTTTCAGGTACTTCAGCCAGTACTTTTTGACCCTGATTTTCAATTGGCTCCATACCCAGTATCCTTCCACGACGCTTATTCATATCTCCCATTACCTCTCCTGTATACACATCAGGTATGGTAATCTCTACCTTTACAATAGGCTCCAGCATTATAGGTTTGGCATCAGGTATACCCTTTCTAAAGGCTAGCTGTGCCGCCAGCTTAAATGATAACTCGTTTGAGTCAACCGAGTGGTAAGATCCGTCCAAAATAGTGGCTTTTACATTCATCACCGGGTATCCTGCCAAAACACCTTTTTTCATAGACTCCATGAGTCCTTTTTTCACAGCAGGTATATACTGTTTCGGTACCGACCCTCCATGTATTTTTTCAACAAATTCAAACTCCTCGCTGCTCGGTTCAAATTTTATATATACATCACCGTATTGCCCCGATCCACCAGTCTGCTTCTTGTGTTTCCCCTGCACCTCTACGCTCCCCTTTATGGTTTCCCTATAGGCGACCTTAGGCTCACTTAGGCTTACACTTACTCCGAAATTGTTTTCCAGTTTATGTGTTATAATCTGAAGCTGTTTCTCACCCTGTCCGCCTATGAGAAGCTGTTTGGTCTCATAGTTTCTGCTTATAACAAAGGTAGGGTCTTCTTCACTTAATTTTTGGAATGATTCACTTATTTTTTCTTCGTCATCTTTTGATTTCGGCTCCACTGCCAGGTACAGACTAGGTTTAGGCAAGTTCAGTTCTGGATATTTTATAGGATTTTCCTTATCGCAAATTGTATCCCCTGTCTGCGTAAACTGAAGCTTAGTTGTGGCACATATATCCCCGGCACTTACCTCCTGTGCATCCAGCTGATTTTTACCTCTTATGAAAAACAGGCTGGACAACCTCTCCTTTTTCCCCTTGCTGCTGTTCAACACCTCGCTGTCTTTTCTCGCCTTACCTGAATTAACCTTAAAAACAGATATTTTCCCCACAAAAGGATCGAATATAGTCTTAAACACTATTGCAGAGAACGGTTCTCCCGCCCCCACTTTTCTTACCTCTATATCACCTGTATCGGGGTGTTCGCCAATTCTTTCCCCATCGTACATGTCCTGTGGTGTGGGCATATATTCATATAGCATTTCAAATAGTGTGTGCATGCCAACTCCAGTAAGAGATGACCCCCAACAATACGGGCACTATTTCTCCGGAAACGACTCCCTGTCTAAGCCCCCGGTGTATCTCTTCCGGAGTAAACTCTTCCCCTGAAAAATATTTTTCCATAAGTTCTTCGTCTGTCTCCGCTACCGCTTCGAAAAGCATGCTCCTCACACTGTCTGTTTCTATACCCTCAGGGATGCCGCAGTCCTTGCATATCTTTCCGTCGTATTCCCTTCCCTTCATGTCAACCACATTTACCAGTCCCCTAAATCTATCCTTTTCTCCCAAAGGAATACAGAACGGAGCTATTTTTTTGCCAAACTTTTCTTTAAGTTCGTTCAATAGTTTTTCATAGTTCACATACCCCTTGTCCATTTTATTTATGAAAATTATCTTTGGAAACTGCCTGCCTTCAAGCTGTGCCCAAGATTTCTCAGTTCCAACTTCTACACCAGATGTGGCATCTACAACTACTACCGCTCCCCCACTTACTCTGAGTGCCGAAGTCACCTCACCGGCAAAGTCAAAATATCCGGGGGTGTCCAAGATATTATATTTATGATTTTCATATTCCAGCGGAATGATGGAAGTACCTATGGAAAAACCCCGGTGTATCTCCTCCTTGTCGAAGTCTGAAACAGTGTTTCCGGACTCGATAGTACCCATCCTTTTTACAGCTCCAGATAAATGCAGCAGCGATTCCACGAGGCTTGTTTTCCCGCTTCCGCTGTGGCCAAGTAGTGCTATGTTCCTAATCTGTCCTACCTCATAATTTTTCATGCTTCATTCCCCCAAACTCTTAAGTTAGTCTTGCGTTTCTGCTCTAATTAAAATATATGTAAATACTCGTTTTTTCCTTTATCAAAACTTGTCAAATTAAAAACTCAAGCAGAAGTATTTTACAGAAAATTTAAATTACAAAACAAAAATAATAAAAAAAGGATAGCTTCCCTCTTAATATTACAACTTTCATAGCTTATAGCGGACAATCCACAAAAAACTTATGTTTATTAAACTCTTATTACTGCTAGCTCGTAATGATTACCCTATATAAATTCCATAGCCTTTTTCTCTAAACTTAACCCAGGTACTGTATTAGTTTAAATACAAAATAGTTGCAAATGGATAAGATTTTCTTCCCCACTTACAACTATTTCAAGTATATCTATATTTTATTACTAGAACCAAACCTCCATCTGTGCCCCAAAGTTTAGTCCGCTTCCTCCGCTAAAATCGTCATCCCCTAGTACATCACTAGTCGAGTAGTCCTCTAAATCCTCATCCCAGAATGCGTATGTTGCAAAAAGCCTAATCTCAGGCCTTGAGAAGAATCCGGACTTTGTGTCCAGCTTAAAGGTAGGCGCTACGGTAAGTTTCCAGAAATCTCCGTTTACAGACTGTCTAGGATCAGATCCATCAGGGTCATATCCTTCAGGCGACAAGTCATTGTACTGATAGGTAGCCTCATAAACCATCTCAAAGTTCTCTGTGATTTCATTGGAAAGCCTAAGATTGAGGGAAACCCATTTATACTCGTCCCCATCTACATACCTGTCTTCACTTGTCTCAGCCATTATTGCAGGGGCTAGCTTCCAATTAGGAGCCAAGCCCACTACACCACAGGCTGTAACCCTTACTGCATTAGCATCTTCTGTCAGCTCCTCTTCACTACCTATACCCTTTACTTGGGCTCCCAAAGCGTGCCCGTACTGGATTGTTGTTTTTGCGAAACCTTCGCCTATACCGTAAAAGTTATCTAAATGATGAGCCAACAGAATGTTTGCACCGCCATCTGCTCTATCCGGATCTGTTCTGTCGTTGTCCTTTGCAAAAAGGTAATTTAGCATGACCTGCCATTTACCATAGTAATCCATTTTCTTATAGTAGTTATTCATAGTCAAGATATAGTTTTCAATATCTGTACTCCCTATATCCTCAAAATCTCTTCCATATAGAGAAAAGTTAGACATCCAGTTTTCACTTAACTTAACATCATATATCCCGGCACCTGTCCCTGCTAAAAATACGATGTCTGAATCGAAAAAATGTATGTCAAAATTGTCCCTGTCAAACCTTTTCCCTGCCCAAATGGATGATTCAGCAAAAGTTCCTTCAAAGGTAGGGAGCCCTCCCATCTCAGCATAGGCCTGTCTTACGTTTAAGTCGCTTGTATCCGCTGTCCAATCATTAGCATCTTCTTGCCCATCAGCGATCATAATTTTATATTTTGCCCAGGAATCATTTTCCATGTAAAAATTCTTTTCAAGCACAAGTTCTACATATGTATCCGGCTCATTACCAAGCCTTCCAACAGGCCCGCCAACTGACCCAGCAGGTGTCAGATAAGGTCCTCCTTTTCCCCCACGCAAACTGTCATTTATGAGTATTCCAGACCTTACATAACCATAATAATCGAAACTGCTGGCCTTTTTATCCACCTCAGCTATGTACGTTTCGTTTTTCAATATAATCTCTTTCGTTTCCGCCAACTCTTCCTTTGTTTCCGCTAACTCATCTTCGATTTTAGTAATTCTTTCTTCATAGGATGTTTCCTCAGCGAGCATTGGTGTAGAAATAATTCCAATCAAAACTATAGCCACTAAAAGATACTTTTTGCTTTTGTCCATACAATGTACCTCCTTTTTTTATTGTGCGCTATTTCTTTTTTCACAAAATTCTTCTACTCTCACACTTCTACGTATTTACTCTAAATTCCTTAATATCCTCCATTAGTGTCAAATTCTATTTCAAAGTAATCATATTTTGTACACTTTTTCACATGAACTAATCTATTTTTTTATAATTATCATACATATTTTTGGCAAATATATTGAGTTCAACTTTAATCTCCATTTCATTGTTAATGAACTTATTTTCCTCTCATCCAATTTTAAACCAATAAAATTTTCAAAAAAAAATCGGACTCAAGTCCGAATTTCAGTCATAAATATTTTAAATTAATTATCCTACAAACAAAGTTAAAAGGGCTAATAACATGAATAAACTAAGCAGTTTAAACCCTTCTTTTATTTTTTTCATAAGTCTCCCCTTTTCTTTCAGCACCACTAGTCTTAAAACCTGTTTTTTTGAAGTTGTTTTATTTTCTCTATAAAATATTACCCCCATCACGATCACTTTGTCAACCTTTTCAGGGCAAAATAGATTCGTTTTTTCAAAAAACATTAATTTTAATGTTTTTAAATTTGATTTTTGCTGTATAAAGTTTGAATTGAAGATTATAAATAAAAATGATACACTTAATTGTGGTGGCAAATATTAAATTTCTTGTAAGGACATAAAAACTTTTTTTGGTCACGAATCGCACGAATAGACACAAATTAGAATAATAAATTTAAAATCTTGGTCACAGAGTTGCACGGAGGAAAAGAGTGAGTTTCGCAGAGAATGGCGTAGAAACCTTTAATTATCTACGTTTTTAATAATTAGTGAGATTAGTGTAATTCATGACAAAAAATGATTTTGATTTAATAGCTTCCTCTGCGTAACTCTTGTTTTAAATCTCTATGAAACTCTGTGTCCAAAATATCTTTTAGATAAATTCAATATTTTATTACAGATAGCAACTTAAGTTAATTAATATAAAAACAAATAAAAAGGAGACTTTTCATGGAAAATTATAAAATGTTTATAAACGGGGTTTGGACAGACTCGGTATCTGGCGAGGCTTCCAACGTAAACAATCCGGCAACAGGGGAAATACTAGGAACTGTCCCATACGGTTGTTCTGAAGACACAAAAAAAGCAATAGATGCCGCAAATACAGCTTTTAAGACATGGTCAAAAACCACAGCAAATGAACGTTCTGAACTTTTAAAAAATTGGTTTAACCTGATAGTTTCAGAAAAAGAAAATATCGCAAAAATAATGACTCTCGAACAGGGAAAACCGTTGCACGAGGCAGAAGCAGAGGTACTGTATGCCGCTAGTTTTGTGGAGTGGTATGCAGAGGAAGCTAAAAGAATTTACGGAGAAACTATCCCGGCCTGGAAACCAAACAAGAGGATTATGGTTACCAAACAGCCTGTTGGCGTGGTTGGAGCCATTACACCGTGGAACTTCCCTGCTGCTATGATAACAAGAAAGCTGGCTCCTGCGCTTGCCGCCGGATGCACAGTTGTAACAAAACCTGCTCCTCAGACACCTCTAACTGCCATAAAGCTGTTCGAACTCTTGGAAAAAGCCGGTTTCCCAAAAGGTACTGCCAACTTGGTTACAGGGGATGCCGAAAAAATCGGTATGGCACTGACAGAGGATAGAAAAGTTAAGAAGATAACATTTACCGGTTCAACAGAAGTTGGAAAAAAATTGATGAACCAGGCTTCCGGCAGCATAAAGCGCCTTTCCCTAGAACTAGGCGGTCACGCTCCTTTCATAGTTTTTGAGGATGCCGACCTGGACAAAGCTATCGAGGGGGCTCTTGCATCTAAGTTTAGAAACTGCGGTCAGGCCTGCATTGCATCAAACAGGTTCTATATCCAAGAAAATGTTATGGACAAATTTGTAGAAAAACTGAAGTCGAAGCTGGAGTCCTTCAAGATAGGTAACGGGCTGGAAAAGGGGATCGACCTTGGTCCTGTTATAGACAAAAAAGCCTATGAGAAGATCAACAGGCACATAGAAGATGCAGTATCAAAAGGGGGGAGAATCCTGCTTGGAGGCAAGGGGTTTAAAGAGGGGGACTTAGAAGATTCTGGATATTTTTTCACTCCAACTATACTGTCAAACCTTTCGGAAGATATGATAGTAATGAGTGAAGAAACTTTTGGACCTGTTGTACCAGTGGTTTCATTCAAAACCGAGGAAGAACTTATTAACTTGGCAAACAACACAAATTACGGTCTGGCTGCCTATGTTTATACAGAATCTCTATCAAGAGGTATAAAGATGACAGAAGAACTGGAATATGGTATTGTCGGTCTAAACGACGGTGCTCCTTCCACTGCACAAGCCCCTTTCGGTGGATTTAAAGAAAGTGGGGTAGCCAGAGAAGGCGGGCACTATGGATTAGAGGCCTTTTTAGAGGTAAAATACATATCAATCGGCTTATAAACAACAAGTTTTCATTATATATAATAAAAAAGAAGAACTCCCTATATATATGGGAGTTCCTCTTTTTTATTCAAAACGTATTTTCTTATAATTTTCAATTGTAATCAGTTCAGGTTTAACAAAGGTCTCTAGCTCTGGTTTTTTATTTTTCAAAAGATTTAGCACAATTTCTACTGATTTTTTACCCTGGGATACCCCATCTTGAAACACCGTGGCTTCCAAGTTTCCAATTTTGAAGTTCCTGTATACCGTCTTTGGTCCCATCAACTCCAAACACATATACATCCTCCAAAAACTTCCTTTTCCTCCAAAGCTCCTTATAGCACCTATGGCCATCTCATCATTATTTGACGAGTACTGCGTCACAGAGCTACTCCCGATTCTATCCCACATCTTAACGACTTGCTTTGCCATATCTCTATTAAACTGAGCGGTCTGCTTTTTCACCACTTTTATACCGGGGGTATTTAGTGAGCACCTCTTCTATGCCCTCTGTCCTTTTTATAGCCGCATGCTGATTTAGTTCACCCATTAATATACCTATCTCACCTGATCCGTTTAACTTTTCCCGCTGCATACTCCATTTGTATCCTGCCCCTCTTCATATTCTTCAGGCCCGACATAATAAAATCCCTTCGGGAAGTTTCTCCGGTTTGATATTAAGGTACACTAGTTTCATCTTAGCATCTAAGCACATATAGGATATGGGGGCTTGCCTCTTCACTGTTTACAGGGATTACTATTACCAGCATCCATTTTTTGGTCTATATAGCCTTTTACATGCATTATCTGATTTTCTATATATCATTTTCCGCATCTGTAAAAGTGAGTTCTATTTCATGCTCAGAAAGTTCTGCTGCTTCTTTTATCCCTTTTATAATGTTATGGTGAAACTTATCTTCAGATGTGGCAACCGAAACCCCTATCCTGACAATACTCTGCCTTTTTTCAAATTTTTATAATCGCAGGCAGAGACTGCAAAAATAATTATTAATAAAAAAATATATACCTAAATTTTAAAATAATCATTTCCATCCATTGCCTTTCTCAAATAAATTATACTTATATATACTATCCTTCAATTAAAAAATTACAACATAGCTTCTAATTTTTTTAAAGATTTAAGTGCATTTTCACGTGGCCTAACCTCCTATGATATTAAGATACATCTTCAGTACCCATTACATCAAAATGCTTTTTGAATTCAACGCCTCCCTCTCCTATGATCTGGTGATCGCTCTTCCCATTATTATCGTGCACATGGCAGGTTCTTATCCTGTCGGCGTGCTTTTCAAAAAACTGCACCTCGTTATACTCATTTTTATAAGAGAGTGAGACCTATATCCCAAGTCAGGAATAAGTTTTCATTCTCAGCCAATACCTCTTCCAAAGTCTCCTGTACAAGTCCTTTCTGGAAATCTACCGGAATTTTCTATGCAGAGCATTGTTTTCCCTGCAGAATAGTCCGCAAGCTCATTTAAAAGAACTTTTGAATATCTCCTTGTATTCGTCATAATAAATTTCATCAAGAAATAATTTTCTATCTGTAAGGGTAAAGCATACTGCAGGCCCCGGATGCATAGTTATACGGCTGGCACCTATATCGCCTGCAAAATCCAACACCTCTTTAAACCTTTCCATACTTACTTTTCTTATACTTTTCTGTAGCTGTAAAAGTGTAAGATCTTCTGGAGCATGCAGTGTAATGTCTACACCCAGTTCAGTTTTATATTTTTTTAACCTCTTCCCCTCTGTTCAGCTGTAAAATTTTCCGGGAAAAATATCGGCATATTTACATTTAATTCAACAGAAGAAAAACCATTTTCACTTGCATATTTTATAGCATCAAAAATATCTTTTTCACCAGCAGAAGCTGCATATCCAAATTTCATAAGTCCACCTCTTTCTAAAATAATGGAAGCCCGAAAGGACTTCCATGAAATTTAATGTCTATTAAAGAACAACACTTTTTGCAGAGATTATATTCTCTTTCTCTTTAAATCTAGCAAGAGTTTCTTTAGATACTTCCGAATCTATTGTTAGTATCATAATAGCGTTTTCACCTTTTATTTTCTACCTACGTGCATTGTGGCAACGTTGATAGCTTCTTCCCCTACAAGTGTCCCGACTTGTCCTATTACACCAGGTACGTCTTTGTTTTTATAAACAGCATATAGTCGCTAGGTTTTACATCTATTTTCAAATCCTTCTAGCTCTATCAGCTTTCCTTCACACGTTTGAAGCTATAGTTCCAGCTATTGTAAATACTTCATTTTTATTATTAGTTACTTTTATACTTACGTAGTTTGAGTAGTTATTGTGTAGTTTTCTACTAGTTTTTTCTCTTTTACAGCTATACCTGCCTGGTCAGCCATAACCATAGCATTTACATAATTTATTCCCTCTTTTAAAAACCGGCTCTAAAAGACCTTTTGTGAAAGCTATGTTTGCCATGTTTGTCTCGTTTGTAGAAACGTCTCCCCAGTAGCTTATTTCTACATATTTAACAGGTTTCTTTATGAAGTTGGTAGTATACTTTACCTAGACTTTCCATAAGTTCTATATACGGCTTCATCTCTTTTAATTCTTCTCTTTCCATAGCAGGTAAGTTTACTGCATTAGGAAACGATTTCACCTTTAAGAGCATTTATAACCTGCTGAGCTATTGCCACTCCTACATTTTTCTGTGCATCAGCTGTGTTTGCACCTATATGTGGTGTAGGGATAAAGTTATCAAACTCATATAACGGGCTCTCAAATCTAGGTTCAACAGCGTGAACGTCTATCCCGGCAGCTCTTACTTTTCCACTTTTCAATCCATGGTAAAGAGCCTCTTCATCTACTAGTTTACCCCTTGCAACGTTAAACATTATTACGTTATCTTTCATTATTTCAAACTCTTTATAACCAATCATACCTATTGTTTCTTCAGTTCTTGGTGTATGCAGTGTTATT
>CAXXCR010000035.1:0-54591 GCA_963668015.2 uncultured Ilyobacter sp.
TTTGAAATTGCGAAAGCCAACGGATTCAAAATCGCTGATACTAAAGAGGAAATAGAAAAGCTTAACAGTGCTGATGGAAAAATGATCGCCATAAACCCTGTTTTAGATGGGTCGTACGCTATGCCTTATGATGTAGACAGAACAGAAGAAGAACTTTCACTTGCGAATTTTACTAAAAAAGGGATAGATGTATTAGAAGATGCTGAAAACGGATTCTTTATGATGGTAGAAGCGGGGGAAAATCGACTGGGCCGGTCACGCCAACGATGCTATGTCAAACATAGGAGATACTATAGCTTTTTCTGATGCAGTTTCAGAAGCAGTTGAATTTTACAACGAACATCCAGCAGACCACTCTTATTGTCGTTACAGGAGATCATGAAACTGGTGGAATGACCCTTGGATTTGCCGGTACAAAATACAGCACTGCTTTTTCAGTTTTGGGAAATCAAAAGGTATCCAACGACAAATTTACGAAACTTTTAAATGAAAAATTACCAGAAGCAAAAAAGCTCTCAGACTTAGCAGGTCTTGTAAAAGATTCTTTTGGACTGGATATGGATACGCAATCAAAATCTAAACTTGCTCTTACAGAAACTGAACTTGCAGATTTAGAAAAAGCTTTTCAGGAAAGTAAAAAGATAAATCTGAACGCGATAAAAGTGCCCAAAACTACCTTTTATATGGGAAATACGACCCTTTAACTACAGCTTTGTCAAGAATTCTTAGTTCCAAAGCTGGTATGGGATGGACAACTTATTCTCATACTGGAGTACCGGTACCTACTTACGCAATGGGGCTTGGACAAGAGCTATTCAACGGATATTATGAAAACACAGAAATATTTTAATAAAATTGATTATGTAATAAACGATTAATTATTTAATCCCCAACTTTATATAGGCCAGCCTTACTCTCTAAGGCTGGCCTATTAATTTGCTTAATTACCAAAAAAAAATATTGAATTTATCTAAAATTATTTTTGGGACACAGAGTTTCACAGAGAAATCCTTAAGTCAAAAGATTTATTCTTTGTCACGAATTACACGAATCTCACGAATGATTCAAAACCTTGAAAATTAAAGATTTTTAGCAAGCCTCTGTGCCACTCTGTGACCAAGGTTTTTTATTTGAATTCGTGTCTATTCGTGCGATTCGTGACTAAAAAAGGTTTTACGTACTTGTAAGAAATTCAATAATTTTAAGTAACAACTTAAATTAATTATATTTTAAATTTCAAAAGCCATTTATATGGCTTTTTATTTTTCAGAGATTACTCTGTAATTCCTATAAATCTATCTCCTGTAAATATATAGTTAACTATATAAAAATATTGACTTTTTGAAAAAAATGAGCGTACAGTATTTAATCGAGTGTACAATCCTAAATTTTACATACAATATATAACTCACACTATAATATAACTAAATTGAAAATTGCAATATAAGCAACAATTTAAAGTTAAATTTCGTAAATTTTTACTCCACAAATTTATAATGCTTTTAAAGTTAATATTTTTATAAATTCTACAAGGAGATGACTTGAAATGAGAAATAACTTCTGGCCAAAAACTTTTATCGTCCTAAAAGAAGGCTATACAAAAGATATGTTTTTTAAGGATTTGGTAGCCGGCATCATTGTTGGAATAGTCGCTCTACCGCTGTCCATAGCGTTGGCCATAGCTTCTGGAGTTAAAACCTGAACAGGGACCTTTTACTGCTATAATTGGAGGTTTTATGATCTCTGCTTTTGGGGGGAGCAGGGTACAGATAGGCGGTCCCACTGGAGCTTTTGTTATAATTCTATATGAAATAATACAAAAATTTGGTTATGATGGTCTTGGCTGTTGCCAGTATTATGGCAGGTATATTGCTTATTATCTTTGGTGCTCTTAAACTTGGAAATATAATAAAATATATCCCATATCCAGTTACAGTTGGATTTACATCTGGTATAGCTCTTCTCATATTCATATCTCAGGTTAAAGATTTTTTTGGTTTAAAAATATCAAACATGCCGTCGGAACTTATAAGTAAACTAAGTATAATATCGGCGAATATGGAGACACTCAGTTGGTGTGCAGCGTTTACAGGAATATTGACTATTGTTATAAGTGGTTTTATGGAGTAAAAAATTTAAGAAAATGCCAGGCTCTCTTGTTGCAATAATCGTTACTACAACTATAGTCAATTTTTTTCATATACCTGTGGAAACTATTGGCAGTCAATTCGGAGAGGTGCCTAATACTCTGCCGATGCCTAGAATTCCTGAACTTAGCATACCGCTAATAAAAACAAATGTTTCAACCCGCTCTTACAATAGCTTTACTCGCAGGAATAGAGTCTCTTTTATCAGCTGTGGTTGCTGATGGGATGATAGGGACAAGGCATAATTCAAATATGGAAACTTATAGGGGCAGGGCATCGCCAATATATTCAGTCCAATTTTCGGTGGGATCCCAGCTACAGGAGCCATAGCAAGAACAGCCACAAATATAAAAAACGGAGGTAGGACTCCTTTTGCCGGGATTTTACACGCATTCACTTTACTGCTTATCATGCTTTTTCTTGGTAAGCTGGCAAGTATGATACCAATGGCTACTTTAGCAGGAATTTTAATGGTAGTTTCTTACAACATGAGCGAAATCAAACATTTTATAAAGATGAGAAAGGCCCCGAAAAGTGATGTCTTTGTTTTACTCACAACATTTTTGCTTACTGTATTCTCAGACTTAACCATAGCCATCCAGTTTGGGGTTGTTGTTTCTGCACTACTCTTTATGAAAAGGATGTCAGATGTCAGCGAAATCGGCTTATTAAAAAAAGAGATGTATAAGCAAGATGAGGAGTTTATAAGCAGTGGAATTACAGAAAACCATATCCCAGATGAAATTGAGATTTTTGAGATAAACGGCCCGTTTTTTTTTCGGAGCTGCATCTATTTTTAAAGATAACTTAAATCAAATATATTCAAAACCTAAGGTATTGATTTTAAGGATGAGAAATGTGCCTGTAATTGATGCCACTGGATTATCCGCTCTAGAATGGATACTTGATTCATCTGAAAAAAACGGCACCAAAGTGATTATTTCAGGAATAAATTCCCAACCTTACAATGCTATTACTAAAGCGGAGTTAAATGAAAAAATAGGTCATGATTTCATATGCAGTGAAATAAATACTTCTATAAAAAGAGCAAAAGAATTTCTGAAAAAAGGTTCCGCTGACTTTGTTGTCTCGAATGTTATTTAGAAAGCATCTGAAAATCTATATCATAAAATTAGTTTTTCCCACTAAAAGAGTTTTATAAAAATTTAAAACAGAGTTGTACACAGGAAGTTTTTAACTTGTGTCATGAGGTATTTAAAACAAAACTATTTTTTCCTCTGTTCAGCTCTGTCACCTAAATATTCCGGAATTTTTCATTGGATTGTGTTCGTGCATTTGTAAATACAAGATAATTTGTTGGGTAATTTCAAGCAACAACGTAAGTTGATTTAAATTCAGGTAGTTTCTACACTTACTTTTTTTACCGGAATAAAAAGTTCTACTGCAGCTCCCTCTCCATCTCCTAAGTGAACTGTAGTTTCATTGAAAACCTCTATGGAATCACCGGCCACCTGATACCCCTCTTCTACTATAAATCTACAAAGTTTTTCATATGTCTTACCCATATTTTCCCACGTATCTTTATGCATAATTTTCGCATAAAGCCCCCCATTTATACACTTTAGCATATCGCATTCTATTGAATCCTCAATGAAAAAACCAACCTTTTTCACCTGTTCAACTTTCTTTAACAAAATATTTTCAGCTTCGACACTTGCAAAAATCTGGACATCTTCCAAATTCAGATCTCTTTTTATATCCATAATTTTTAAAAAGGCTTCATCAAATTTCATATAATTAAACGGTTCCTCAATATTCAAAGAGATTACTTTTTTGGCTGGCATACGTAAAATCTTAGGTTCGAGGTCCCCTTTTTTCAATTATCCGCTTTACCTCTTTTATTTTTTTACCGATAGTAGCTTTTGATTTTATCAATCTTTCAATTCTTAATTCAAGATTAACCTCCCTTTCTTCCAAAAAATTCAAACTCTCTTTTGGGGTTTTACACTCAGTGTATTCCTTAATCTCCTTCAATGAAAACCCTGCATCTTTTAGAGTAAGTATAAACCTTAAATGGAAAAACTGTTCTTCAAAGTAGTAGCGGTATGAGTTCTCGCTGTCTATATATCCAGGCTTAAATAGATTTATTTTATCGTAATAAATAAGTGTTTGCCTGGAGACGTTAAATAACTTTGCCACCTCATTTATCCTATATCTCTTTTTCATTTTACCTCCCAAAATAATCATTGACTATATAGTTTATAATGTGTATAGATGTAAGGAGGATTAATATGAAAAATATCAGTTTAGAATACGGTTGTGTAAAGAAATTATTTTTTAAATTAGCCGTTCCAAGTATAGTCGGACTTCTAGTTGTATCAATTCAGATAATGGTAGACGGTGTTTTTATTGCCAACAGTGTTGGACCTCGAGGGCTTGCAGCTGTAAATTTATCGATGCCAATTATAAGTGCAATAATGAGTGTTGGAATGATGGTTTCCATAGGCGGTGGGATAATAGCTTCCATCCACTTGGGCAAAGGGGAAAAAAACAAAAGTGGTGAGGTGGCAGCTTTTACATTGCTGAGTTTAGTCTTGATACTGGGGTTTATCTCCATTATAGGCTTAATCTCTATAAAGCACCTGATAATCTTTTTAGGCGCAGAACAAAACCTGATACCAATGGTTAAATCATACCTATTCCCTATGCTTCTCCTGAGTGTAATGTACAATCTACCAGTTTACACTGAAACTTTCGTGAGGATTGGAGGCAATCCAAACTATCTGTTCTTAAGCAGTTTTATCTGCTTTGCAGCCAATATATTTCTGGATTACCTGTTAATCGTCAGATTGAAAGCCGGATTGTCTGGGGCAGCTTATGCAACTTGTAGCGCAAATTTACTTGGAAGCCTGGCTCTGATAGGTCTCCTTTTCAAAGAGAGATCAGAAATACAGCTCTTGAAACCCAAAGGAGATCTAAAACTTGTAAAAAACATACTTTACAACGGTAGTTCAGAGATGCTTACAGTTGTGGCGTCTTCTGTTTCAACATTTTTGTTCAACAGGATAATTATGGCGTCAATTGGCGAATTGGGAATTTCTGCTTTGACAATAGTTTTTTATGTTAACGGTATTGTAAATATATCACTTTATGGTTTATCACAGGCACTTCAGCCTATAGCAGCTTACAATCTTTGAGCACGGAGGATAAATAAAATATATGATGTTTTGAAGATTTCCTTCATAACAAGAGGACTTATTGGAGCATTATCTTTTCTAGGGATTACGTTTTACAGTGCACCTTTGGTAGATTTGTTTGCTAAAAATGATGCTGCTCTTAGGTCTATGGCAAATGAAGCTGTATTCTATTTTGCATTTGCGTATATATTTTCATTCGTAAATATAATCTGCAGTTCATTTCACACAGCTATAGAAAAACCTTTTGAATCGGCGGCCATAGCATTTATGAGATCCCTTGCATTAATAACTGTATTCCTACTGATTCTACCAATCATCTTCGGAGATAAAGGGATATGGATAGCTACACCTACGGCGGAACTTAGCTGCTTTATCATAAGCCTGTCCTTGCTCAACAAGTCCTTGAAAAAAATGAACTCAGGTCTGATACGAGCACAGCTTAAATTAAATCAAGTAAATTAGCTGATTCAAACTTACTTATTTTTTGCGACATTGTATAAAATAAATAACAGACCTTGACTTTTGAATAAACTTAAAGTAATATTATAGAATAGAAAATGGGTTAACAGATATTTTTACTCCAATATCAATAAGATATTGGAGTTTTTTTTAGGAAAGGAAATATCATGAAAAAAAATAATATAAAGGATCTCTTCGAAGGAGTTCATTCCCACAAGGAATCTCTTAGGACACTTTTGAATTCTATACCCGTACCAATTTACTATAAAAACGTTAAAGGTTTTTACGTGGAATGCAATGAAGCTTTTGAAAAGTTGTTAAATATGCCGAGAAAGGATATTATTGGAAAAACGATTTTTGATATCGCTCCAAGAGAAATGGCAGAAAAATATCATAAACACGATACCATGCTCTTTAATAACTCTGGATCACAAATATATAATTATAACTTTAAATCTATCACTGGGGTAGAACAGGATACTATATTTAAAAAATCAACATTTTTAAACGAAGAAAAGAAAGTTATAGGTCTAATTGGGGTTATGACTGTAAACAACAAAAAAGTTTGATTTTAATACGATGGTAAATCAGTTTAATGCTGAATTTGCCATCTTTTTTATTTTACTCCGATGTTTTCAATTCTTAACTCGTACCAGCAGCGTCCTAGATTAGATCTATGCTCAATTATAGAGTGTCTTTTTGCCCCTGAGATAATAATCGATTTTTATTACTACACGCTGTCATACTTCATTGCTTAAAAAATTATTTAAAATGACAATTTCAGAATCAATGACAGTTTTGTATTTAACGAATTATATACCTTGATCGAAAAAATTTTATATTCTGTGAATATAAAGACAAAGGATAACTATACATATAAAATATCTTTTCTACGCTTATAAAAACATCTCCTATTCAGCTGTTAAACCCCTCCCCTTTTCTCTATCAAGAACATTTCCTACTGTTCAAATTTTTATACACTTTCTTTGTAAAATATCAAATAAATTCACCTTGTACAACATTAAAAAAAAATAATCGTAATTTTATTTTTGTATGATTATACCTCAAAAACCTAAATTGTCGTCGTATTAACCGACCAAAAACTTTTTGAAATGATAGTCTTCCATATAATTAACATTAACCATTTTTACCGATTATGTTTTCCATATAAATAATAGTATAATATTAAAAAATAAAATAATTTAAGTTTTATACCAATGAATTTCGATTGTTAAAATTTATAATATATCCACAAAAAAATATTTTCTCTTAAATTGTTCCGAAAAGGCAAAGCAGCGGAAACGCTGTGACGCAAAGCTATAGGGCCTTCACTATTACAAGTATGGCTGCCAGCCGCCGAAAACTTTTAGGATTGATTACAGGGAAGCCCAAAATAATTATTTGGTCTTTTTTTGTTTTTTTTGAATGTGTTTATGTCCAGGATAATTATTATTTGATATAAAAATAAAATAATTTTACTAAATGAAAGGAGATTCTTTTTATGGAATTAACGAAATTTCTCTTATGCTTAAGCTTTATTATCCTTTTTTTTATAAAATATAGATGGATTAACAGTTTGTATAAAAAAGCTTATTTTGATGAGTTAACTTCCGCTAAGAATAAAATAAAATTTAAACAAGATATAGAAAATTTAAATTTTGAAAATACTGTTGGATTAGGTATGTTTTTAAATCTTGACAACTTCAAACGTATAAATGATACCTATGGTCAAGACATAGGTGACTTTGTTTTAAAAAAAGTAGCAAGTCGGCTTCAGAAAATATTCAAAAAAGAAAATGTATACAGAATATCTGGAGATGAATTTTTTATATTACATAAAAATATCTCTAAAGGACAGATACATTCAAAAGCATCAAAAGTACTCAAACGGATACAGAAACCCGTAAATATTTACGGTAGATCAATAGATATATACACCAGCATAGGTATATGTCCAATAAATGAAAGCATACAAAACACTTCTGATCTTCTGCATAGGACGGATGTTGCCATGCACAATGTTAAAAACAACGGCAAAAGAAACTTTGCCATAGCAGATGATGAAATGATTCGAGAATTCGATATGTACAAACAATTGGAAAAAGACTTCATATATTCGTTGGAAAAAAAGTTAATCTTTCCATATTTCCAGCCTAAAATCGAACTTGAAACAGAAAGAGTGGTGGGAGTGGAGGCTCTGGCTCGTTGGTACCATTTGAAAGAAGGCTTTATCTCGCCTTCAGTATTTGTTGATATGGCTGAAAAAAACGACTTGATTTATAAACTCGATTTTCTTATTGCAGAATCTTCCATAATCGTATTGAAAGATTGGATAGAGGAAGGCGTGGTTGATAATAATTTTAAATTATCTTTTAATATTTCTGTGAAAACTTTCGAATTAGTTAATGTTTATAAATATATAGATAAACTTTTAAAAAAACATTCTGTTTCGGGCAGAAATATACAAATAGAGATAACGGAAAGCATCTTCACAAACAACATACAAAAAGTCATTTATGAAATTGAACTTTTAAGAAAAATGCACGGTATTTCAATAGCACTAGATGATTTCACCGCTGGACATGCCTCATTGAAAAAACTCGGAGATCTTGGCATTGATACTTTAAAATTTGACAGAGGCCTGCTTCAAATAATAAAAGATGATGCTGTAAAAGGTGAAAAAATATATAACACATTAATAAATCTTTCAAATGATATGGGGTACATATCTATCGCAGAAGGTGTAGAAGATATTCGCGAAAAAGAATTTTTAAAAACAAAAGGGGTTAAGTTTGCTCAAGGTTTTTTCTTTGGAAAACCAATGCCGGAAGAAGTTTTCATCAAATTTCTAAACTCAAGAATGTCTTAACATTTAAATATTATTTTAAAAAGAGGCGGTGTATCTTAATGAGATTAGTTCTAATTATTTTTTTATTTGTTTTAACAAATTACATTATAAATCTTAAAATCCAAAATCACAGAAAAAAAACAGTTAAAAAATTACTGCCTGAAGAAAAGTTTTTTTTAAAACAAATTTATCTGCAAACTGATGTTTATTCGAAATCGGATCCAAAAAACAGGCATCTAATGAATTTAGAGAGGAAAAATATTATTTTCTTAGAAGATAATGGTGATTTTTATAAATACAAAATAAACAGTCAAATAAAACTAGAATTGGATCGAGACATCTATATTTTAGCTCTGAAAGTTTAAACTTGAGTTTAAACATACTAGAAGACATAAAACATTTAACACCAGGCAAATTATAATAAAGTGAATTAGACTGCATAAGCTGATTTTATATGTACGTGTGTATAATATATTTGCTTAAAGAATTTTATTCCATTTACAAAATAAAAATCAGTAGGCCGTTGCAAAAGTATTGTATAATTTTCAATACTGCAACGGTTTTTCTATTGATAAGTAGTAGTAATTTTAAACTTACATCGAAATATTTCCTGCTAACATCTCTTACTCTGTAATTATCAGTTCAATAACTCTTTTTTATAAATGCTTAAAAGTGAATAAAAAAGAAATAATAAGAACTTCCAGTAAATAAATACGTAATAAAATTTAAATTACCAGATTAAACAACAACTATTCATTACAGTAAATATGCAAATTTATAACTTATATTTTAGGAGGGGTTTTATGAAAATATTTGCTAATCTTCAAAAAATAGGTAAAGCAATTATGACGCCAATTGCTCTGCTTCCTGCCGCAGGACTTTTTCTGGCATTTGGTAACAAGTTAGGAATCCCTTTAATGGAACAGGTTGGGGGAGTTATATTTGCTAATCTGCCTTTACTTTTCGCAGTTGGTACAGCAATAGGGCTTGCCAGTGGTGAAGGAGTTGCCGGACTTGCTGCAATAGTTGCACTGCTTGTAATGAACATCACTATGGGTAATATGACAAATGCCGCCGAGATGCTGGCTCAAGGGGATCGTGCATATGCAGAGGTTCTCGGCATACCTACTCTTCAGACAGGGGTGTTTGGAGGAATTATCGCAGGAGTAATCGGTGCTGTTCTTTACAACAGATACCACAGTATAGAGCTGCCTCCATTCTTAGGTTTCTTCTCCGGTAAAAGGTTTGTACCTATTATAACTGCAGTTGTAGCTTTCGTTGTAGGTATGGCTATGCCTATTGTTTGGAAACCTATACAAGCAGGACTTTACCAGCTGTCTTACCTGGCAAACGGAACCAACACAAATGTTTCGACGTTTATATTCGGCCTGGTTGAAAGAGCGCTTATACCATTCGGACTGCACCACATCTTCTACTCTCCATTCTGGTTTGAGTTTGGTGAGTACATCAACCAAGCCGGTGAAGTTGTAAGAGGGGACAACAGAATTTGGTTTGAAATGTTAAAAGATGGGGTTGCTGGATTTACAAGTGATTCGTATCAAGGTGCCGGTAAATTTATGACAGGTAAGTTCCCGTTTATGATGTTCGGACTTCCGGCTGCTGCACTTGCTATGTACCACGAAGCTAAACCAGGTAAGAGAAAAGTCGCTGGAGGTATACTTTTCTCGGCTGCACTTACATCTTTTTTAACAGGTATAACAGAACCTATTGAATTTGCATTCCTATTCGTTGCTCCAGTTCTATATGGTATTCACTGCTTGTTCGCAGCTACTTCGTTTATGCTTATGAATATGCTAAATGTTAGAATAGGTATGACATTCTCCGGCGGAATCATAGATTTCATTGTATTCGGTGTAATGCCAAATAGAACCCAGTGGTGGCTCGTTATAGCTGTTGGAGCTGTATTAGCTGTTATTTACTATTTTGGATTCAGGTTTGCAATTAGGAAATGGAATCTTAAAACACCTGGCAGGGAAGATGAACTTGAAGAGGAAGTCTCTACACACCTCGGCAATCATGAACTTGCAGTGCTTATCATGGATGCTCTGGGAGGAAAGGCAAACCTGGTTTCGGCTGATGCATGTATTACCAGGCTCAGAGTTGAAGTAAAAGATGTCAGCCTTGTTGATGATGGAGAACTCAAAAAATTAGGTGCAGCAGGGGTAGTGAAGGTGGCTAACGGAGTTCAAGCTATCTTTGGAGCCAAGGCACAGTTCATATCAAATGATATACAAAAATTGATGAAATAATAATGTCAGCTGAAATATCTTTATGCTTTCTAATCCTCTTTTAATTACTCGATACTGTTTCAGTATTTGGATAATTAAAAGAGGAATTTCTTTATAATAGGATATAAAATAAGACATTAACTATGATATAGAATAAATCAATGTTTAAATATAGAGATTTTGATGTGTTTTAGATCATACCACGAGTTATTCTTTACCTAATTTTATGATATTAAGTAAAAAAAACATTGACAAATTCCTCGTAAAAGTGTATAAAATATACACGAAGTGGTATCGTTACCATATAGTTGCGGGAGTCATTTAATCAATTTTTTCAGCAAGTATGGGATCGTTTTCATTTATTTTAAATTATTTTATGAAAGGGGTAAATATGGGATTTTTTTCTAAATTTTTTAAAAACAATGATAAGGGCGGGAAAACAATAGAAATATTTTCACCAATAGACGGAGAACTGATAGAGCTTGCAAAGGTACCTGACGAAGCATTTGCCTGTGGTGCATTAGGAGACGGAGTTGCACTAATACCTTCAAATAGCGGTTCTAGTATTATTGCACCTTGTGATGCTGAGGATATAAGCATATTCACTACAAACCATGCAGTTTCTTTTGAGACTAAAGATGAGCTTGAACTGATCGTTCACTTTGGTGTGGACACTGTAAAACTAGACGGAAACGGATTCAAAAGACTAGCTGAAGAGGGAACGGTAAACAAAGGTGATAAACTTGTTGAGTATGACCTTGAATTCTTGCAAAAAAATGCAAAATCTACCATAACACCTGTAATTATATCTAATATGGAAATGGTAGATAGTATCGAAAAGAAATCTGGTATAGTCAAATCTGGAGATCTTATTATGAGAGTAAATTTAAAATAGCAAGATCGCTTTACAGAAAAAATTATTTTCTGTGTTTATTAAATATTTAGAACTTATCGAGTTATTCTAAGTAAATTAGGGGGTATAAATATGCCTGACTTGATTCAAAAGGCAAAAAATGAGGTTATAAAAAATAAAGAAAAGGTCGATCAAGACTATCACAGGCTTAATTACCATATAATGCCACCGGTAGGGTTGATAAATGATCCAAATGGATTTACATATTTTAACGAGACTTATCACCTGTTTTGTCAATGGAATCCTTTTGGAACTGACCACAGTTATAAATTTTGGGGGCATTTTGCAAGTAAAGATTTAGTTAATTGGGAAGACCTTGGTCCTGCCTTAGCTCCAAGCGAGTGGTATGAGAAGAACGGATGCTATTCTGGCAGCGGTATAGAAAAGGACGGCGAACTGCTGCTTTTCTATACTGGAAATGTCAAGGATGAAGAAGGAAACCGTGAATCATATCAATGCGTGGCTGTATCAAAGGACGGGAAAACTTTTGATAAATTGGGGCCCGTGCTGGAAACTCAACCAGATGGGTATACCAAACATTTCAGGGACCCAAAAGTATGGAAAAAGGGAGATAAATATTACGCGGTAATAGGCGGGCAAAGAGAAAATTTAACAGGTGCTGTTACCCTCTATAGTTCAGAAGACTTTAAAACTTGGGAATTCAACGGTGAATTGAAAACAAAATTTGAAGAATTCGGTTATATGTGGGAGTGTCCAGACCTGTTTGAACTTGAGAATAAGAATGTATTTGTTTTTTCTCCGCAAGGTATTCAAGCTCAGGGGGATAAATATGAAAATATTTATCAATCGGGATATATCGTTGGGGAACTGAATTTAGACACACTGGAATTTGACCACGGAGAGTTTGATGAACTCGACAGAGGTTTCGATTTTTATGCACCACAAAGTATGCTAGACGGACAGGGAAGAAGGATAATGGTAGCTTGGGTAGGATTGCCTGATGTAGACTATCCCACTGCCGACAGGGGCTGGCTGCACTGCTTAAGTCTTCCAAGAGAACTTAAATTAAGAAACGGAAAACTTATACAAAAACCTGTTGATGAACTCAAGAAATTGAGGAAAAACTCTATGCAGGTAAAAGATACTCTGAATGGAAAGAAAACATACCAACAGGTAGAGGGTGACAGCTTTGAAATGATCTGCCAATTTAACAACCAAAGCGCGAAAGAATTTGGAATTAATTTGAGAGTTGGTGAAGATGAAAAAAACCGTTTTAAAGTACGATGTAGTGGAAAAAAAGGTTATTCTGGATAGAAGTAAATCTGGAGAGGTTTATGACCTTGAGCATGGAACTGTTAGAAAGTGCAGCTTAGATTCACAAGAGATAAAGTTTCATATTTTTATGGACAAGTCTGTGTTGGAAATATTTGTAAATGACGGCGAAGAGGTTTTTACATCGAGAATATTTCCTGATGAAAACAGCAAAGGAATTGAGTTTTTCTCTGACGGAGATGTGGAAATGAGTGTAGAAAAATGGAATATTTAGATTTGGGGGTAAGTATGAAACCTAAAATAGTTTGTATCGGGGAGCTTTTAATTGACTTTATATGCAAGGATATAGGCAGTGATATCATCGAGGGAGAGATATTTGAGAAAAAAGCCGGTGGAGCACCTGCCAACGTATGTGCTGCAGCTTCCAAGCTCGGGCAAGATGTTGCATTTGTCGGTAAAGTCGGTAATGATTCATTCGGTAAGTTTCTGGAAAAAACCTTAATAGATAGTGGTGTGAACACCAAAATGCTTTATTTTGATAAAGACCTACCGACTACCCTGGCATTTGTATCATTAAAAAGTGACGGGGAAAGGGACTTTATCTTTAATAGAGGGGCGGACCAAAATTTATCTTTCTTGGAAATAGATTTAAAAGAGCTTGAAGAGACTAAAATATTCCATTTTGGATCTGCAACTGCTCTTTTAGGCGGTAAATTAAAAGAAACATACTATACTCTTATGGATTATGCAAAATCTAGGGGAGCCTTTATCTCCTTTGATCCAAACTGGAGAGTAAATCTATTCGGAGACAAAAAAGAAGACTTTGTAGCCGAAAGCAGAAAGTGTCTTGCCATAGCAGATTTTGCAAAGTTAAGCGATGAAGAACTTAGAATTATAAGCGGTAAAGAGGACTTGCAGGAAGGTCTTGAAGAACTGCATAAAATCGGCATAAACACAATTGCCGTTACTCTCGGAAAAGATGGAACCCTTTTGAGTGTTCCTGGAGAATCTCTTATTGTAGATAGCACAAAAATAAAATCAATAGACTCAACAGGTGCAGGAGATGCATTTGTAGGAGCACTTTTATATCAACTTTCTCAGTCTGAAAACCCAAAAGAACTGATGAAGGATCTAAAAAAAGCTTCTGAAATTGTGAGTTTTGCCAACAAAGTGGGGGCAATAACTTGCACTAAATACGGAGCTATCAGTGCACTTCCAACATTAGAAGAGGTTGAAGCAATTTAAAAGAATAAAAAATTGGCGGCTTGAAATATAGCCGCCTTTATTTATAAAGTAACATTTTTCTGTAACTAAAATCTTTATTCCGTTGACAAGGTATTTAAAGATGGGATATAATTGTGGCAACGATCACATACGAGGTGAAGAAATGACAATAAAAGGGATTGCCAAATTGGCAGGAGTTTCAACTTCCACAGTATCAAGGGTCTTGAACAACTCTGGGTACGTCAAACAGGAAGTAAGAGAAAGAATAGAGCACATAATCGAAGAAACCGGCTATATGCCCAGTGCTGTTGCAAAAGGTCTGAAAGATAAAAAAACCAATCTAATAGGAGTTATTATACCCAGGCTAAACTCTATTACAGCAAGTCTTGTTGTGGAGGGCATTACCAGAGTTTTGGATAAAAAAGGCTATACTACAATCCTTGCAAACACAAGATTCAGTTTTGAAAAAGAGCTGGAATTCATAAAGTTGTTTAAACAAAAGAGGGTTAACGGTATACTTTTTGTTGCCACGAGGGTAACTAAAGAACATGCACAGCTTTTGAAGAAAATAGATCTGCCCACTGTTTTTATAGGTCAGGATGCCAGTTCGTATGAGTTCCCGTCGGTGATGTACAATGACTATGAGGCTGCTAAAGAGATGACCGAATTCCTCATTAAAAAGGGGCACAAGAAGATAGGATTTATCGGTGTAGAAGAGACGGACATCGCTGTAGGTTATGAAAGAAAGAGGGGGTATTTTGACGCCCACAATGAAAATAATATTGAAATAGACGAAAAACTTATAGCCACAGGAAACTTCGAGGTATCTTCAGTGGAAAAATCTATGGAAAAGATAATGGATAAAAATCCAAGTGTGATATTTGCCGTAACTGACACTCTAGCAGTTGGAGTTATAAATTACCTTGTAAAAAAAGGATACCGTATACCTGAAGATGTATCAGTTGTGGGAATGGGAGATGCCGGAATAGCCGAAATATATAATCCCTAGTCTGACAACAATAAAATATGAATACTTAGAGTCAGGAGAGGAAGCTGCCAAACTTCTTATTGATAGCTTTGAAAAAAATATAAGCTTGAAAAAAGTGATGGGATATAAGTTGATTGAAAGAAGCAGCACAAGGAGCATATAGACTGTTCCTTTTTTATATGCCTAATTATGATAGAGTTGTCCCTAGACTTAACACACATTCTCTTAAATTGATTAAAAAAAACTTTAAAACGGTGAAAAAATAATCAAAAAGCAATTGACAAGACAGTAAATAAATGGTATAAATATATCAAAGATGTGGTAACGATGCCATATAGTTGAATACTTGTTTTTCAAATAACAGTTTTTTCTGTTTATTATTTTAACAAAGTGTGGTAACGATGCCATATAGTGGTCTTTATTTTTAGATATGAATATATATATAGGAGGGGTTTTATGAATTACAAAAGTATTGCGGAAAAAATACTTAACGGTATCGGTGGAGCGGAAAATATCTCATCTGCTGCTCATTGTGCGACTAGACTTAGGCTTGTTCTAAATGATGAGGCTAAAGTAAGTAAAAACGGATATCGAGGGGATCGATGCTGTAAAGGGTGCTTTTTCATCATCAGGGCAGTATCAAATAATTCTTGGACAAGGGGTTGTAAATAAAGTTTATGCAGAGATGACTGGAGCTGGAGAGATAAAAACAAGTTCTACAAGTGAAGCTAAGAAAGAGGCTATGAAAAACTTGAATCCTGTGCAAAAATTAGCCAGAACACTTTCTAATATCTTCGTGCCGGTTATACCTGCGATAGTTGCTTCTGGTCTTTTAATGGGGCTTTTGGGAATGGGAGCTAGATTTGGTTGGTTCGATGCTAGTAGTGATATCTTTGCTCTTTTAGATATGTTTTCTAATGCAGCTTTTGTTTTCCTACCAATTATTATAGCATTCTCTGCTGCCAGAGAATTTGGTTGTAATGCTTATTTAGCTGCGGCACTTGGTGGGATACTTATACATCCTGCACTGCAAAATGCTTGGACAGTTGGTGGAGGTATATCAGGATTCTTCAATATAGGTGGATTTCAAGTAGCTAAAGTAGGGTATCAAGGAACAGTTCTTCCTATACTTATCGCAGTTTGGGTGATGTCTCACATTGAAAAAAACATAAGAAAAATAGTTCCAAATGCATTAGATATTATTGTTACGCCGTTTTTAACTATACTTATCACAGGTTTTGTATCTCTATTCCTAATAGGTCCTGCAGGTAGGATTCTTGGAAATAGTATATCATCTGGACTTGGAGCTGTTTTAAGTGGAGCTGGAGCTATAGCTGGATTGTTGTTTGGTGGTCTTTACTCATCTATCGTAATCACGGGTGTACACCATTCATTCCCATGCTTTTGAAGCTGAAATGATAAAAAATATAGGTGGAAACTACTTGCTGCCAATCTGGTCAATGGCCAATGTAGCTCAAGGTGGTGCAGCATTTGCAGTATTCTTCAAAACAAGTGACAAAAAGTTAAAATCAATCGCTATACCTTCAGGTATATCTTGTTTTCTTGGAATAACTGAAGCCGCAATATTTGGTGTAAACCTAAAATTAGTAAAACCTTTTATAGCTGCAGCAATTGGTGGAGCAATCGGAGGAGCTTATGTTGTTATGACAAAAGTATTTATGACAGGAGTTGGAGTAACAGGTATACCTGGAACAGCAATTGTAGCTACAGGATCAATGTTTAACTACTTATTAGGTCTTGTGTTATCAGTTGGTAGTGCATTTGTACTTACTTGGGTTTTGTTTAGAGAAGAAAAATAATCATTTGGGGAGGATTCCTCCCCATTTATTTATATAATATTATCAGCTGGGTTTTTCTAAAAAATTAGGAGGGATCATATGATAAAGATAGAAAAAGCTTTAAAAACTGCCGATTCATTGAGAGGGGTAATATACATTAAAAATGAATCAACTGGAAATTATGAATCAGAAATAGGGGAAGTCGATATTTTTAATGTCCATGGAACAAATTACGATTTATATGTTTATCTAGAATATCAATATAAGGACCTCATAAAAATTGATAAATCAATTGTATCAGATAAATTGAACTTAGATAAAAAAATAAAACAGTTTATCTGGGATAATTATTATGAACCAGCTGAAATAAACCTCAATATTACCATAAGTTTTTTGAGTGAGCTGCCAGTTATAAGCTACGAAGCTTAATATCGTTTACATATAATCTATATTGTTAATCTTTAGTTTTAAAATAAATTTTAAGTTTTATTAAATAATATCCTATTTTTAATCTTGTTAAAGCTTTGTAAAAAAAATTTACAAAGCTTTATTTATATGATAGTATATGCGCATATGATCATATGCTCTCAAGGAGGTAATCTTGGCAATTATAGAAATTTTAAAAGCACTTGCAGATGAAAACAGGCTTCGTATACTTAATTTATTATATGTAAAGGGGAAACTGTGTGTTTGTGATATAGAAGAGACTCTCGGCCTCACTCAATCAAATGTATCCAGACATGCTCGCAGACTTAGAAAAGAAAAAATTATAGTCGGTGAAAAGCGGGCTCAGTGGGTTGACTACTATATCAACACTGAGTTTTTAGAGAGATATCCTTTTATAAAGCAAATTTTAGAAAATGAGTTAAAAGAGTCAATATTTCTTAAAGACTTGGAAAACTTTAATAATAGTACAACTTGTAAACAAGATTAATTTTTAATAACAGGAGGGGTTTTAAGTGAGTAAGCAGACAGGAATTAGTTTTTTTGAAAGATATCTAACAGTATGGGTGGTATTGTGCATAGTAACTGGTGTTGCTATTGGTCAATTTCTACCTTCGGTTCCAAATTTTTTAAGTAAATTCGAATATGCAAACGTATCATTACCTATAGCAGTATTAATATGGATGATGATATTCCCAATGATGCTGAAAATTGATTTTTCAAGCATAATGCACAGCGCAAAATAGCCAAAAGGACTGACTATAACCGTTGTTACTAATTGGTTGATAAAACCTTTCAGTATGTATTTTATAGCTTATCTATTTTTTAAGATAATATTTAAAAGTTTCATATCTTCTGATTTATCAACAGAATATCTAGCAGGAGCAGTTCTTCTAGGTGCGGCACCTTGTACAGCCATGGTCTTTGTTTGGAGTTACCTTACAAAGGGAAATGCAGCTTATACCTTAGTCCAAGTAGCAGTCAACGATATAATTATTCTTTTTGCATTTACACCTATAGTAGCTGTATTGCTTGGAATGAGCAATATTGCAGTTCCTTATGATACATTGTTTTTATCCGTATTCTTATTTGTTGTAATTCCATTTACTGCTGGATTCACAGTACGTAAATCAGTTATAAAAAATAAAGGAATGGAGTATTTTGAAAACAAGTTTCTACCGAAATTTAATAATATAACAATATCGGGACTTCTTTTGACTTTAGTTATAATCTTCTCATTCCAAGGAGAGATAATTTTAAAAAATCCACTTCATATAGTGATAATAGCAATACCCCTTATTATACAGACATTTATTATATTCTTCTTTGCATACTTTTGGGCAAAGAAATGGGATACCACTCATGATATCGCTGCACCGGCTGGTATGATTGGTGCGAGTAACTTTTTTGAACTGGCAGTGGCAGTTGCCATATCAATTTTCGGACTTAATTCCGGTGCTACACTAGCAACAGTTGTTGGAGTTTTGGTTGAAGTTCCTGTAATGTTGACTTTGGTAAAAATTGCGAATAATACAAAAGGATGGTTTAATAAAG
This sequence comes from uncultured Ilyobacter sp., assembly GCA_963668015.2. GTDB lineage: Bacteria > Fusobacteriota > Fusobacteriia > Fusobacteriales > Fusobacteriaceae > Ilyobacter_A. The sequence continues at coordinate 19,017 of CAXXCR010000035.1, forward strand.
AGGTTCTAGAAGAATACGGTATAGACAGCTAAAAAGTAAAGCCTCTTTTTAGAGAGACAGTGTATACAAGTGAATTTATTAAAAAATTTAAAAATCTATGATAATGGGGTGAGATAATGAAAATAGTTATAATCGGGTCTGTTGCCGGGGGAACTTCTGTTGCTGCAAAAGCAAGAAGGAACGATGGCGAGGCAGAGATAAAAATCTATGATATGGATAGTGATATAAGTTATTCCGGGTGCGGGCTTCCGTATTACATAGGAGAAGATTATATAGAGAGAGGGAATCTTACTCCTAGAGATCCGAAGTGGTTTAAAAAAAGATTCGATATAGACATTTTTACTGGCCATCAGGTGACAAAAATTGATAAAAACAGAAAAGAGATTGAAGTAAAAAACCTTGATACTGGAGAGGCCTTTATAGATACCTATGATAAACTGGTACTGGCAACTGGTGCTACCCCTATAAAACCAAATATACCTGGTATAGATTCTGAAAATATCTTCTACCTTAGAAATGTCAGAAGTGCCGACAGTATAGTGAACTTTATACACACAAAATCCCCTAAGAAAGCTGTTGTAGTGGGGGCTGGGTATATTGGTTTGGAACTATTGGAAAACCTTACGTATCTCGGAATAGAGGTTACCCTAATTGAAAAATCAGAAAGTGTAATGTCAAAATTGGACAAGGATATGTCTGTCTACCTTGAAAACTATCTTGAAAAAAAAGGCATCAAACTTTTTTTAGGTGAGGCAGTTGAAAAAATCAGCAATAATGGAAAATCAGTGGAAACTTCTTCAGGAAAAGCACTTGAAACCGATATGATAGTGTTTTGTATAGGTGTGACTCCAAACACAGTTCTGGCAAAAGAGATTGGTATGGAGCTCGCTGAAAACGGTGCAATAAGAGTTAGTAAAAAACTGGAAACAAGTATTCCTGATATCTATGCCGTTGGAGACTGTGCCAGCTCGTATTCGATTTTAAACGGCGAAGAACTTTACGTCCCATTAGGTTCTACAGCCAATAAGATGGGAAGAATTGCTGGGGATTCCATAACAGGCGGCAACTTGGAATTCAGGGGAATATTGGGTACCGGCATATTCAAAGTTTTCGATTTAGCCGTTGCACAAACAGGTCTCAATGAAGAGCAGGCAATAGATAGAGGTTATGAAGTAGAAGTAATACACAACATAAAACCAAACCAGACACAGTACCTGAAAAGCAGCAGGGAAATGGTAATAAAAGCCATTGCCGACAAAAATAGTGAAAAACTTTTAGGTGTGCAGATAATAGGAGAAAAGGGGGTAGACAAAAGAATAGATGTTTTTGCTACTGCTATGACCTTTGGAGCTAAAGTAGGAGACTTGTTCCACCTTGATTTAGCATATGCACCACCTTTTTCAACTACAAAAGACCCTGTTATATATACGGGAATGGTATTGGATAATGCAATAAACGGCAAGAACAAAATATTAACTGTCAAAGAGCTGCTTAAAAACAGAGATGAGTACACTGTAATAGACGTGAGGGCAAACAATCAGTATGAGTCTGGGCACATAGAAGGTGCAATTAATATATCTCTTGGAGATCTAAAACAAAAAACTATTTCTTTCGATAAGGATCAAAAATATGTCGTACACTGCAATAAAGGGGTTACAGGAAACGCCGCTCAGAATCTGCTCTTGAACCTTGGATTTGAAAATGTGTTCAACCTTTCCGGAGGTTATAAAAATTATACAACTTATATAAAATATATAAAATAAGAAAAGACTTCGCATTATAGCGAAGTCTTTCTATTATTAAAACAAATATGTTGTTGATAATCCTATCATATAAGATTCGTTTGACAAGCCGCCTCCATCTTTATAAACATCCTTACTTCCATCAGGATAATATACAGTTTCGTCTCCATCTTCTTCAAAATATTTTTGAAAGTTTGCTGTCAGGGAAATTATCAAATTATCTGTATACAGATATGAAGCATTTATCCCATAAGAAATATATGACATATTATCTATTTCATCTTTATAGTCTGTAGATTCGCCTTTCGGAAAATATTGGAAATCACCTACCGAAGAACTTCCCGCTGGTTCCCTTAACGTCATTTTTCCTGCAGGGTAATGATGAGTATCTTCTCCCTCACCAAAAGCCCAGCAACTTCCTTTAACGTATGTATTAAAGCTCCATTTATTTAGATTATAAGTCGCATCCAATCCTATATAAGGTACATAAAGCTCCTGTTCATAGGAAACAGCATCTCCATAAAATTCAACATCTATATCAGGAAAATCACTAGTGTATGTTCCATATCCATCATAGGCTCCCCATTTGAAATTATCATATCTAAATCCAAATGAAGTATTAAGGAAAAAATTATTACTCCTATACACATTTCTACTTAAATTTGTATCAAGCATCACTACTCTGTCAACATCTGAATTACTTTTCGATTTATCTAAATATTCATCAGAAATAGTCCAAGTTTCATAATCAAAATAATCATAATCGGTCATATAACCTGTTCCGTCGTTAACATTTGTCCAGGCTCCTAAATTAAATGTCCACTTTTCTCCAAGACCTACAGAACTTTCCAAGCCAAGCATATAAACATCTTTTAAATCCCAATTTAGCTGACTTACTGTATCGCCATCGCCATATACAAACTCTTTCCCCTCTCCATTTAAAACCCCTGTGCTCAAGCTAATAGCAACCGGCATTTCAGAATCTCCTACTCCAAATTCCGTCGAAACCAGGTTCCTTGCATTCATCGCATAGGCCCCCTCTGCAGCTAGCAGCGATAGACTTATAACCATTAATGTTAATGTACTTTTTTTCATACTGCCCACTGCTTTTTTGAAAATAGTCATATCAGCCCCATGGTGCTCCAGACATTGTTTCATATTTAAAAGCCCCCTCACGTATATTCTTATATTGAAATTATAACAAAATGTTCCTTTATTTGTCAATTTTATCCTATAAATTATATTTTTTTTACCGAAACTTAACTTCGTATAGACACCCGGTTTTATATTCTCTAAAAAAATGTTATAATATTTCAAAAATTTATTTGGAGGTAGATTATGAAAAAATTGCTTTATGTTTTTACTCTTATACTTATTTTATCAGGATGCTCATCTAAAGAACTTGATATAAAAAATGTGGAGAAAAAGAACGATATCGTCTATGAAAAAGGGGAAGAAAAACCTTTTTCCGGGACAATAACAAAATATATGGATGACGTACTCCTGCTTGAAATCGGAGTTAAAAAAGGGAAATACCATGGAGAGTTCAATCTGTACAACAAAGAAGGTAAACTCCTGCTAAGAAAAACTTATAAATCAGGTGAGCTGATCAAAGAGGAAAAGTTTGCAAGGGATATAGAAATATTCAAAAGCAGATTCAACAGTTTTTTAGATTCTATGAAACTTTAAATCCCTGATATTTTTCTCTAATGTTTATCATATTTAAATAGATTATTGAATTTCTTGTAACTCTATAAAAACCTTTTTTGGTAACGAATTGCACGAATCTCTCGAATAATTCAAAACCTTGGTCAGAGAGTGGCACAGAGGTTTAAAACAAGAGCTACACAGATAAAACCTCATCCCAGTTTATAGATTATAGAAAACAGTGAATAGATATTTTAACTATTCTCTATTCATTATTAACTTCTAACTGATTTATTTACTCTTTGAAACTCTGTGTCTAAAACAGGTTTTTAAATAAAATAAAAATCGGTGGAAACCAATTCACCGATTTTTTTATAAGATCTCTTTGAGTTTTTCTACAAATATCTCCATCTCTTCGTCTGTACCTATGCTTACCCTTAAATAGTTGTTTATCCTGTCCTTTTTAAAAAACCTGACAAGTACACCTTTTTCTTTTAGCTTTAGGAATATGTCCTCTGCTGGCACCTCTTTATGGCTTATAAAGATGAAGTTTGCCTTTGAAGGTATTACAGTAAAACCTAAGTCTTCTAACTGCTTTGAAGCAGATTCCCTCGTTGCAACAATCTTATCCCTGGTTTCTTTGAAGTATTTTTCATCTTTTATAGCCTCGACTCCGCTTATCATTGCCACCCTATCTATAGGATATGAGTTGAATGAGTTTTTAACCCTGTTCAAGCCGTCAATTAGTTCTTCGTTTCCTATTGCAAATCCAAGCCTCAAGCCTGCCAGCGAACGCGACTTAGAAAATGTTTGTACGACCAATAGGTTTTCGTACTTGTCTACCAGTTTTATAGCTGTTTCTCCGCCGAAGTCTACATAAGCTTCGTCTATTATAACTATCTTCTCAGGGTTTCCATTCAGTATTCTCTCGATTTCACTCAATTCCAGATATCTGCTCGTAGGTGCATTTGGGTTTGGGATTATTATCCCGTTGTTTGTCCCGACAAATTTATCCACAGGTATGGAAAAATCTTCTTCCAGTTCAACCAGGTTTACGTCTAGTTTAAACAGTTTTGCGTAAACTTCATAAAAGCTGTATGTTATATCTGGAAAACTTATTTCATCTCCCTCATCAAAAAATGCCATAAACGAAAGAGCCAAGACCTCATCAGAACCATTGCCTAGAAATACCTGTTTTTTGTCCACTCCATAATATTCTCCTATTGCCTCCAAAAGATCCTCAGAATTCGGATCCGGGTACAACTTCAGCATATCTTTATCCAGCTTATTTATCGCTTCTACCACCTTAGGAGAAGGCGGATAAGGATTTTCATTGGTATTCAACTTTATATATTTTTTGTCTTTCGGCTGCTCTCCCGGTACGTATGGCTGCAGACTCGCTGTTGTCTTACTCCAAAATTTACTCACTGTACAATCATTCCTTTCTTTCAATATATCCAGATTTATGAATTTATATACTTTATCTATTTTCACCATGTTAAAACTTTAAAAGTTCTTACACATAATTTAGCCTGATTCCTAAATCAATATAGAATTATTATATCATTATTCAGTTTATTTTAGAATTAAAATATCCTCTATTAACATAAATTTTTATTTTTTACTAATATTTTATTTATTTTTACTCCAAATTTTGGACTTTATTTTAAACTTTCCGCTATTTTCCCAGTATAAGATATTTCCTGTAGATATTTTTCTCAAAATTTATTGATGATTCGGTAAAAAGGTGTTAAAATATGTAGTCAAACTGGCTTTACTGGAAAAAATGGAGGTAAAAATGAAGATAAGTAAAAATGATGCATTGGAATGGTTTAAAGTTCTCTGCGAGATACCATCTGACTATTCCGATGTTTTTGAAGAATTTGATGAGATTATAACGTCTACCAGCAGACAAATCGAAAGAGCTGTAATGGCCGATATAAATGAGAGGCAGTCAAAACTTAAAAACTTGAAAACTCTAAAAGGCAGAACTTACTACTTGGGAGATTTTGAAAAGTTCCCGCCTGGATGTATTTCGTGCCTTACAGGAAGCGGCCTGGGATCAGTTAGGAAGTCACACCAGTGCAACCTAAACTGTACATTCTGCTACTATCATGACTCAATGGATGAGGTAGAAAAAATTCCTGAAGGGATGTGGGATATCGGGGACAATCTTTACGAAGAAGAAGATGTGGACCTCCTTCTTTCGATACAAGAAAAACCAACCGGGCTTGCCTATGTCTACCTGGAACCGTTTATGAATATAGAGGCCTACTACAATATTGTAGGTAAATTTAAAAATGCAGGCATACACCAGCACATGTACACCAACGGGACCCTGTGCACAGAAGAAAATTTAAAAGCATTGGCAGAAGCAGGGCTCGATGAACTTAGGTTCAATCTGGGGGCTTCTGGCTGCAGCGACAATGTCATAGAAGCTATGAGAATTGCCAGAAAATACTTTAAATGGGTCGGTATCGAAACTCCTATGACACCTGAGTTCTACGAAGCTTTCCTGGCAAAAAAAGATGAGATACTGTCCATCGGACTTGATTTTATGAACTGCGCCGAACTCCACTTGGGTTCTGACAACATAAACAACTATATGGGTGAAAAGATGTACGTCTACAGAAGCGGATACCTGTCTCCTATATGGTCAAGACGTATCACGTATAAAATAATGGAAATGGCAGAAAAAGAAAACTGGTCTATGCTTATACACGACTGCTCCAACTATACCAAGTTTGCCAGAGAGCTAAACAGGGCAAAAAACCAAGGGCTTGAATTTGGTGAGAGCACTTATAAAAGCGAGTTCGACAGGCCTGTGTTAATAGCCTACCTTTCAATACTTCAAGATGAAAACTTTGAGTTTTTAGAAGAAGAGGGGATACCTGACGAATATAAGCTGGAAAACTGTTTGGAGAGAATAGAAGAACTTTCTGATTCTTACAATGACGAGTATATGGAAAACTTTGATGGAGAATAAAAACCTCCCTAACTATTAGTAACATAATTAATAGTTAGGGAGGTTTTTTATATCTATGCTTAATTAAACATTGTTGCCGAAAGCATCTAAAACTTTATTTCATTTAACGTAGGTATTGATGGTATAGCTCCTAGTTTCGTACAAACTATAGCCCCAATCTTATTTGCAAAAGAAGTTATACTCTCCAGTTTTTCAAAATCTTTTACTATTAATTTAGGTTCATCTAAGTCACCTAACTGGCAAAGAAAAGCACCAACGAAAGCATCTCCTGCACCTGTAGAATCTATGGATTTTTATTTTCAAGCTCTGTATAGTTTTTATACTCTAGGTCCATTTGATATTAGAGTCCCTTCTTTTCCTAAAGTTACTGCAATTATTCCAGCCCCTATATCGTGCAGCAACTTCTACTCCTTTATCCAAATTTGCTTGTCCTGATATTAATTTTAATTCTTCATCACTAACTTTGACAAAATCTGCTATTTTAATACACTCTTTTGAAACCTCTATAAATTCATCCACCCTATCTTTCCATAAAATCTCCTCTGTAATTAGGGTCAAAAAGATATAAATTTTTCTTTAACTTTTGATAATTTCATAACTTTAAATGTAGGTGTCTTTTGAAGGACCTCCAAGCAATGCTGTAGCAGAACCAAAATGAAGGATCTCACAGTTTTCAACTGTCTCCTCATTTACCTCCTCATATTTATGAAGTTCATCTGCCCCTCTGTTAAAAATAAAATCTCTTTCACCATTTGACTGCAAAAGATACAAAAGCTAAAGTTGTATTAGAATATTTATCTTCAATCAGCATAGATGTAATCTACACCGTTTTTCCTCTAACATATCTTTCAAAAAATTTACCAAAAGAATCTTTCCCAACTTTTCCTGCAAAAAAAAGCCTTCCCACCTAGTTTGCTGATAGTCACTGCCACATTTGCAGGCGCTCCACCAGCTTTTTTTTACAAAATTCACACCTTTATCTAAAGTAACATTAATATCGGAACAAATATAATCTATCAACAATTTCTCCTATACATAATATTTGATTGCTCATTTTAAAATCCTCCTTACTATTCTATTCATATCCACACTTTATATTTAAACTAAATTGTTTAACATTATTTGAAAAAATTCTAATTTTTAAGTGTATGGAGATGCCACCGCATAATACCTACTAAAACTCCACTAATAATTGCAGCACACAAGACAGGCACAATTCTTTTTATTTTACCTCTACCTATAATCAATGATGAAAATACACTGGCAGTAGCTACCCCGGTAATGTCTATACAGACTTTTCCAGTTTGATGGATAAGTGAACTTTTAATGCCGTGATTAACACACCATATTGCGCTTACTACGAAAAGAGTAGCCATCCCCCCCAAAAAAAAACAATGCCTAACTTTGACACTAGTTTATCCCAAAAACATTACTATAAAAAAATAGTAATAAAATGTCCACCAAAATATTATTGTAAATTTTAGTTTAATATCCATTTATTTTCTCCTTAATATAAATCTAAAGCAGATGTTAACCCACCAAAAAATTTCCTCCGATTAAAAACATAGGCAAATCTAGGAAATAATTTATCGCCTATTTAGTTCCGTTGCCGGGTAAATCTTTTGTAGCGCTTGCAGATCGCAAAACCTAAGTTTCATATCAATGAATTCAGCATCCATTTTATTTTCTATCAATCCAATGTAGTGATTGATAGAAAATAAAGTATCCATAATAACAAATATTACTAGCCAGCTGCCAAGAAGCCCAAAGTCATCTATGAAAACTACCAATATGTTTTTGGGATCATTCCTGCCACAAAAAATCCTAAAAATACTTTTAAAAAAAATGCATACGAAACTCCCCCTAACTAAATTCTATTTATAATAAGATTAATAATTTTGCTACCATTGGCAATAGATCCAATAGCAAATTAAGTATATATAGCTAATAATTTAAAGAGAGCTTCTAAAAAAGAAGCCCTCTCATGTATTCAAACTAAATTATATCTTAGCTCAATTCTGGCCAAAACTCTTTATTTTGCCTCGATTAAGTCATCTAAAATATTCTTAGCAACAGATGCACTTGGTACTGTTTTACTCATAGTCAGAGCCTGCCCACATTTTTTTGATAGCTTCCGTCAATCCAGGCATTCCACTATAAGTTTTTCTACAGATACCTGCTGTTCCATCAATCCTTTTTGGAACTGTGGAATTTCTCCTTGCAGAATTCTCTCATATCCGTTGCTTCCAATAATACAAGGAATTTCCCACCATAGCTGTACGCTCAAAGTTTTTCTAATGCGCCCTCGTTTGGCACAATTAGAAGAAATCTTTCTTTTGTGTTTTTTAGCAATTGCGCAGGCAAGATCTACAATATAGCTCGCATGTACAATCTGGTTTCAAATCCACCATCTTTACTGGTTCCACTTTCAATAATTTTTTTTACAAGCTCCGAATACCTTTTTTTTCTCTTCCGTCCCATAACTTCATTTGCCACGAGTATAATCTGGATCTGAATGCTCCACTACATAATCTGGAAATAAATAGTATTTTAAATACGTGTTTGGAATCGTAGTCGGATCTACTGCAAAAACATCTTTTTACTTTTTGGAAGGTGTCCTTTTCCAGCTTTGATCAACATGTTGCTCTGTTTCAGAGCTAGAACTTGCAAAATCCATTGACTGACACATGCTCTTTGATTTTTGGCATTAAATCATTGCCATCTTTGTCATAAATTTTCGACCACCATCCAAAGTGGTTTAAAACCATAATAAGATACCTGCATTTCTTTTCTAGATCCCAACCCACATATATCTGCCATCTTTTTCTTCCAGGTCGATTGGCATATCACAAATATTCAAGATCTTAGAGTTTGGCCTTAATCTTCTAGTAGCTTCTGCTACTATTGCTGCAGGATTTTGAATAATTCAACATCCACGCATTTGGGGAATATTTTTCCATATAGTCAAGTATTTCAACAACTGGTCCGATTGATCTCATCCCATAAGCCATCCCTCCAGGACCACAAGTTTCCTGTCCTACCACTCCATATTTCAAAGGAATCTTTTCATCTAATTCACGCATTGCGTATTTCCCCACACGGATATGTGCCAATACAAAGTCAATATCTGTAAATGCTGTTTCAGGGTCTGTAGTGTATGCAAATTTTATTTCAGGTGCATGCTCTTTTAAATGAATCTCACATGCTTTTGCAACAATTTCTTGTCTTTCTGCATCATTATCATAAAACTTAATAGAACCAATTGGAAACCTATCTAAATTTTCTAATAACATCAGTACGATCCCCGGTGTAAATGTACTTCCTCCACCTGCAATTGTTATGGAATACTTCTTCATCAATATTTCCTCCTTATGATATTTTATAGTAATATATAAAATTTATTTACACTATTTTTGACATAACTGATTAATTTCAATTTTGAGTTTTTACTTAACCATCTATTTGAGCCTAACACGCATCAAAAGATCCCCAGGCTTAACTTTGCCTTCCATTTTTTCAATGATTTCCACCATATCCATATTTGAAATAAGTATAGGCGTCTTGTGTGACTTCGCTTTTTTCTTTATATACTCAAGATTATAACTTACTAATTTTTCACCTTTTTTTACCGACGATTCAATTTCTAATATCTTTTTAAACCCTTTACCGTTTAGCGTTACTGTATCTACACCAAAATGTACTATTATTTCCAATTCCTCTTTCGTGTCGAAAGAAACAGCATGAAGGGTGTCAAATATACTCACATCTTCTGCATCACAAGGTGCATGTATAATATCTCCATCTGCACTCGGTTCTATACCTACCCCATCACCTATAGCTCCTGAAGAAAAAGCTTCGTCCGGGATATCACTGAGAGGTATTATTTGTCCATATATAGGTGCGTATATATCGACTATTTTCCCATCATTGTTTGGATTGAATATTTTGTTCTTAAATAATTTATCAAAAATCTTCATTATTAAACTCCTTTTTAAAAATTACTTGGCTCTTCTAAAAAAGAAAACATCATTTTTTATTTTGTATAGTTGTCTATACATCATTTCTGGCTAAAATATATCTTATTTTTTATTCCTTGTCAAGATTTTTATTTTATATCAGCTGTTTACATTATGTTTTGCAAACAGCTGATATTTTCCCCCTTTATAATTTATTTTAATAAATTATCAATCTCTTCTCTAACTTGAGGAACAGACAATCCGACAATTACTTGAATTGCTTTTCCATTTTTCACTATCCCATGTGCACCTGCTGCACGGAATTCTCCATCAGATGATAACTTAGTCTCATCCTTTACAGATACACGGAGACGAGTTGCGCAATTTGTAAGGTCTGCAATATTCTCTTTCCCACCTAAGGCTTGTAAAAATTGTACAGCTGGTCCACCTTGTAACACTTCCTCATTTTCAGCCCCAGCTGATCCTGACTTTCTTGCCTTATAATCCGCTTTCGTATAAAGCTTTGATTCACCATCACTTTGTTCACGTCCTGGAGTTGCAAGATTAAATTTTAAAATTGCAAAACGGAAAACAAAGAAATAAATCGCTGTAAAACATACTCCTATTCCTATTTGTAATAAATATGTTCCGGTATGATATTTAAATAATGGAAACCAGTTTTGCGTTGCCCATTCAATTAGTCCTCCGCCAAAATTCCCTACAACTCCAAATGTAAATGCAGTTGCTGCTAAAGTAGCTGCTAGAACTGCGTGTACAGCAAATAAAGCTGGAGCTATAAATAGGAATGTAAATTCAAGAGGTTCTGTAATCCCTGCTACAAGAGCTGTTAATGTCGCTGGAATTAGTAGTCCTGCAACAATTTTCTTCTTTTCAGGTTTAGCAGTAATATAGAGAGCTAACGCGATACCTGCACATCCGAAAACTTTAGACATTCCATGTAATGCAAATCCACCAGCAGGGAACATCTCTTTTAATGATTGCGCATTGTTTGAAAACTCAGCCAAATGCTGCGGCCAGTATGATGCAATACCACCTTCTACTATGGCTGGTCCGAAAATAAATGGACCGTAGATAAAGTGATGTAATCCTGTTGGGATTAAGATACGCTCTAAGAATGTATATATCCACACTCCAGCTACACCAGAGGATGTTAAAAAGCTTTGTAAAGACCCTATTCCTCCTTGGACTTTTGGCCATATAGAACACATCGCCAAGGCAACGGGAAGCATAGCAAAGAATCCAATCATCACAACAAAAGAAGAACCTTGAAAAATTCCTAAATAATCAGGCAATCTAGTGTCAAAATACTTATCGTGAAGATAAACAACTATACCTGCAACCAAAATCGCTCCAATCATTCCAGTATCAAGGGTTTTAATCCCAGCAATCATAGTTAATCCACTTGTTCCACCTGTGTTAGCAGAAAAGTCAACACCAAAATTAGTTCCCCACAGTGTAAGCATCGCACTGACAAAATAGTTAAAAGTTAAATATATTACCAGTGATTCCAGGCAGGCACGTGCCTGTGCTTTTTTGGCTAATGCGATTGGCAAACCTATTACGAATAATAAAGGTAGTTGACGAAATGCAGTCCAAGCCCCTTCTTGAACTATAAACCAAAATTTATACCACAATCCATTTGGATCTGCAATGGCTCCTACAATATCTTGATTCATAAATAAAATCGACAAACTAGCAGTTATTCCTGCAAAAACAAATAGTAAAACCGGAACAAACATTGCAGCACCGAAACGCTGAATTTTTTGCATCATCATAATCACTCCATTTCTCTTTTTATACGATTTACATAATTTAAACAAACTTCAACTTACAACCCCTTAAGCCATTTCATCTATTTATTTCGTAATTATTGCAGGAGTCTAAGTAATACCTCTGTCATTAATAAATCCCTCCCCCCTATACAGTTGTCTATATATTTAATTTGTTAATTTTTTTTGTATTCACCTTTCAGTGTGAATCTATATTTTCTTTGATTGAAAGTTGTTTCACTATACTCAAATGCCTTTCCCTTTTCCAAAAATGCAATTGAATTAATTTTCAAAGCTGGTTGGTTTTCAACTAAATTTAAAAGTTCTGATACATATTCAGAAGGGATTTCCGCCATTATTTCACTCCTCCTTCCTTTTATAGAGTAGCCCTTTTTTTCTATGTACTCATATTTAGATCCTTCTAATATCCGTATATTAATATCATTAAACATCGGGTACAACATGTAACTTTGTTCTAATAAAAGCGGGGTTTTCCCCATAAATCTCAATCTTTCGATATATAGAATTTTTTCTTTTTCTTCTATACCTAATATTCTTGCTATTCTTTTATTTGATATTCTTTTTTCAATTATTTTGACCTTACTACTTGGTTCTTTCCCTATCCTTCTAATTTGTTGAGTAAAATTTTCAAATATGTTTAAAGAAATTTCTATCCTGTCCAGATCCTGTTTTTTTAAAAAAGTTCCTATACCTCTTTTTTTCTCCAAGTATCCGTTTGAGACCAGATTATTTATAGCCTGTCTTATCGTCATCCTGCTTACTCCAAGCTCTCGAACAAGCTGGTTTTCTGAAAGGATTGGGTCTCCCTCTTTTAATTTTTTATTTTCTATCATTTCTAAAATCTGTTTTCTTATTTGAATGTACATAGGTACATATGACGTCTTGTCTATATTCATGAAAATCTCCTTATTCTGCATTTTCCTAATCAAGTAGCAACCTCTAAAATCTAAATTCCCCGCAACATTCACCTGCCAAACTTTGGTATAGTTGTCTATACATCCTCTTTGATTAATCTGATTATAGCTTAACTTTTAATCGTTGTCAAGCAGGTTTTGGTAACTTTTTTGTCTGAAACGTCAAAAAAATAAAAAGAGTGCTAAAAACACTCTTTTTATCAACTTTCTTATTCAATCTTTTTTATACTCACTTTTTAAAATAAATTTATACTTTCTTTGATTGAAAGTTATCTCACTATACTCAAATGCCTCTCCATTTTCCAAATATGCAGTTGCATTGAGTTTCAAAACAGGTTCATTCCCGCTCAAATTCAAAAGTTCTGATACATACTCAGAAGAGATTTCTGCCATTATTTCACGATCACTTCCCTTTATCTTATAGCCTTTTTTTTTGATATACTCGTATTTAGATCCCTCTAGTACTTTTTCATTAATATCGCTAAACATAGAGTATCTCATATAGCTTTGCTCCAGAAAGAGTGGAATTTCATCCATATACCTCAACCTTTCGATGTACAAAAATTCGTCTTTTTCCCCTATACCAAGTATTTTTGCTATTCTTTTATTTGCTATTCTCTTTTCAAACACTATAACCTTACTGTGCGGTTTTTTCCCGATTCTTCTAATTTGTGAAGTGAAATTTTCAAATATATTTAAAGAAATTTCTATCCTATCCAGGTCTTGTTTTTTTACAAAGGTTCCTATACCCCTTTTCTTCTCTAGATAGCCGTTTGAAACCAGATTATTTATGGCCTGTCTTACAGTCATTCTGCTTACTCCAAGCTCTTGAACGAGCTGATTTTCTGAAGAGATTAAGTCCCCCTCTTTTAATTTATTATTTTCTATCATCTCTAAAATAAGGTTGCTTATTTGAATGTACAAAGGTACATACGACTTCTTATCTATAACCATAATAGCCTCCTTCTATACTATATCATCTATTATACACGTTTTTATTTTAAGTTCAAAAAGTTTTTTATAATATAAATGTAATTTTCATTTTGAATTTAATTAAATAAAAAAAGTCTGGAATTAATTCCAGGCTTTTTAGCTTAACAAATAATCCTCTGTATTTTAAAAGTATCCGTAGATACCATATATTTGTATCATCCTTTTTTTGAAAAACTCCAGTTCTTCAAAGCTTTTAATCGTCACCGATACATTCCCATCTTTGTCTATAATTTCGACCTGTCTGTCGGCATCCAACTCTTTCTGGATATCAGTCAGTATCTTATCAAATTCCAGGTAGTTCTGTTCTGAAAGAATATTCTGAATATATTTAAGCAAATATCTCATAAAAAATTTCCTCATTTCAAAAGTTTTACAATATTTTAAATCAAGAAAGTTTTTTTGTCAAAATATATTTGTTTTCAGTTTATCCACTGTACCTATTTTTTTAAAATTTACTCTTTATAAACATAATTTTTTAACCTGTACAGATGTTCTAAAACAGCATCCATATCCACCACTCTGTAAACGCACTCAGCGGATAAAAACTTTATGCCTAACAATCTCCTATTCCCACTGCTAGTTCTATATTAATCAGTATAGGATATTATAGGGATCCTCTGTAATTAACTACATAAAAAAAGACGCATCACGTACGCCTATATCATTAAATATATCTTGTTTAAATTGAGTAAAATAACGGCACCAGTATAGGAACCACCGAACTCAGCAACACCCCGTTAAAAAATGATATCACCGCTATCTCAGGGTCGGTGTATCTAGAAATAATCGGAAGTGTAGTATCCATAGATGTGGCACCCGCAGGGGCGATCACAGAATAGGAATTAAAGTATCTGGCTACTACAGGTACTGAAACCACCGTAATAAGCTCCCTGAAAACATTTGTCAAAAAGGCTACTGCGCCCATCTCTGCACTGTGCAGGTTGCTCAAAAGGATCCCAGAAAGGCTGTACCACCCGAAACCAGATGATACAGACAGGCTGATATTCATTGGCAGGCCAAGTACCACTCCGCTTAAAACCCCTCCTGCAACTGTACCCAAAATAACCAATACCGGTATCAAAATTATCATAACACCGTGTTTCTTAAGGTCTTTAAATACGTGTTTATTTATTCCAACATCTATCCCCACTAAAAAAATTAAAAAACATAGGGCGGACATTGACAGTGTATCAATAGAACCCAATGTAGAATCTGATATAAAATAATATCCGGAAAATGCCCCGCACAAAACTGCAAGCAGTATGGACAACGTCATTTTTTCTCCCCCTTTAAAAATATGCTTGTAACCAGATACACTGCGAGAACACTGCCAGTTGAAGTAAATACGGCAAATGTAAGTGATTTAAGACCTATTGAATTCAGCTTAGACAACAATTCCCTATTCGCACCTATGCCAATACCCATTATAAAGAGAAGAACTACAACCCCAATGTGCTGCAGCTTTGAATTATATTTTTTAAATTTTTCAGAAAATTCAAACTTTAAACCGATTACAATACCCAAGAATAGAAAAAATGGTATTTTCCACATCTGTACCACCTCCGTAAAAATATTATGCCTAATTTCGATAAATTAATTTTAACACTTTTTTAATCCTTTGTAAATGCGGCAAAATCACATTTTATAAAAGGATTTTCATTTAATTTGAATATATATACTTTGAGGATATTACGATTAGTTTAAGAGGAGATGTAGGCTATGAAGAATATTATTTTTAAAGTTACAGGGTTTTATGCAATGTTCAGCCTAGCTTGGCTAAACTATTCTGATCTTATCGTAAAAGACACTCTCGATAACTCCATTTATTTCTCAATATACAAAGACAACAAAGCTATTTTGTTTACTTTTGTAAGCATTTTTATGGTATATCTTCTCTTGCTAGATGAATCAATAAAAAGAAAGAGAAAAGATATGGAAAAGTCCAAGGCTTATCAGCTAAATAGGAACCTGCTGGAAAATTCGACTGCATTTATTTTTATAAAGGATTTATCCGGAAAATACTCACTAGTCAACTCTCAATTCGAAAAAGAGTTCTCTACCAAGCGAACAAAATTAATAGGAAAAAGCGATTTCCAGTTCTTCCCAGAAGATGTAGCAGAAGAACTCCAAGTCTCCGATAAACATGTTATCAATACCGAAACTTCTATTTCAACTGAAAACAGGTTTATCATAAAAGACAAGGAGTATTTTTTCTCCATCTCAAAATTCCCTCTTTTCAATTCTGATGGCGAACTTTTTGCTATAGGAGGGATTGCGTCCAACATAACAGAGAGTAAGAAATACATAGATAAATTAAAAATCGATTCAAAACTTTTCAATAATTTGAAATCTGGAATAGTTGTTACCGACTTTAATCTTAATATAATAGAATCCAACCTAGCATTTTTGCAGATGCTTGGATACACTGACGATGAGGTCGCAGGAAAAAAATTAAACGAAGTTTTAGTCCCTTCATTAGCTGATAAAAAAATTGAAATAAAACGCTCCCATCTAGAAAAAAGAGACGGGTGGCATGGTGAGTTATTTATAAGACTAACTATATGAAGTCAAGTGTAAAATCAAAAAATCAGATTATTTTTTAGGTTTCTATAAAATTGCATCACAAAATAAGAAGCTATGAAAGCTAATTTTTTTAGACAATTAATTTATGAATTCTTTTTCAGTTTTTAATAAATGATATATCACCCGAACTAATTTTCTTGCTGCATGGGTTAGGGCAACTAAGTAGTGTTTTCCTTCAGATCTTTTTTTAGCGAGATATTCGTTAAAAACAGGTGCTCTCATAGATACTAATCTGGCTGCAGTAAGGAGCGCCCATCGCAAGTATTTGGAGCCTCTTTTAACCATTCTAGCATGTGGTGAAGTGTATTTTCCGGACTGATGTGTTGAAGGTTCTAAGCCTGAAAAAGCCAAAAGTTTACCTGGTGTTGAAAAATTATGAATGCTTCTAATCTCGGATAATATGATGGCTGCTAAGGTATAAGAAATTCCTGGTATTGTCATTAGTGGTGTTTTGAGTTTATCGAGTATTTCCTTTATCTTGCTATCTAGAAGTTTGATTTCTTTTTCAACACCTTGTATTAACCTGATAGTTTGTTGGAGTTCAAAAGCTTTTGCGGCATCGCTTACTCCAATGGAATTTTTAGCCAACTCTTTGAGTTCAAGCGCTTTAGCTTTTCCATACTTACCTTTAGAGCTAGATTTAAGTAGGTTGGTCAACTTGGTAAGGTGGCATTTTGCAACCTCAGAGGGAGAAGGTAAAGCTAGTAACAGCGAATAAGATGAGGACTGGTGAACAGACCATACATTTGTGGAAAGCTCTGGAAAAGTAATGTCGATTAGTCTTGTAAAAGATATTTTAAGTTTAGATTTGTACCCTACAAGACGAAACCTATGGCGTGATAACGATTTAACTTCATCTATAAATTCTGAGTTGTAGCTATAGTTGCTAGGCATGTTGGATAAAAGCATTTGCGCTATAAAAACAGCGTCTACTTTATCAGTTTTAGTTTTTCTCAGGGTGCTTGCTTTTCTGTAGAGATTTGTAGAAAGGGGATTAAAAACAGTGACATCAAGCTTGTTGTCTTTAAGAAATTTTAATAGATTATCACTGTAATGCCCAGTGGCCTCAAGCCCTACTTTTACATTGTTTAAAGTTTCTGAGAAGCCAAAAAGTATTTCTTTAAATTCCGAGAAACCTTTAGAGGAGTTCGAAAAACTGAAAACATCTTTTAAAATAACACCATCAGAGTTCATGATAAAGCAGTCATGTTTATGCTTTGATACATCGATGCCGACATAGATCATAATATCACCTCTTTTAATTATGATTAGACGTTGAGATCCATAAAATCTATGCTAGTGTATCCTTGCTAAATATAAAGCGTCGTGCGCTATCTAACTAATTAACAATTAAACATAGACCTATGGTTAGAGCCTTAATAAAATAGTCAAAGCTATAGGAGAAAAAACTAATCCACAGCGTCTATGTAATTATATATTAAAAAACAAATTCCGCTGAAATATAGTTGTTTTTGACTATACTTCAGTATACAAGGAGAAAGGATGATAAATATTTTCCTGCAAGACTATCTGTGGGATCGGTAAAAGGAAAAGAAGGCGACGTAGATAACTACATTATACTTTTAGACAATCTCACAAATTTAAAGCAAAAAGATAAAAAAATACAGGAACTTTCAAACCAGGATATGTTGACGCAGCTGTCAAATAACTTTGCGTTTAAGTCATATTTAAAATCCTGTGTCGAATTTTCAGATGAATACAGTGAAAATTTTTCACTTCTTTGTATTAGAATCAATGACTTCAAATCTATAAACAGCTCCCTCGGTTATCAGGTAGGCGACAAGATCATGGTGGAGGTCGCAAAAAGACTGCACTCTATCGTTAAAAATAAAAAAAATCTTGGGAGAATCAGTACTTCGGAATTCACAATTATAAATTTCAAAAAAAATTCCATGATGGAACTCAATGCATTGTCACGAAATATAATTCAGCTATTTAAGACTCCGTTTCTTATCGACGGAAAAAATATATACCTGAGCATAAACATCGGTATAGGCATTTTCCCTGATGACGGTAAAACTCCTGAACATATGCTCAAAGCAGCCAATACCGCTATGCTGGGTGCAAAAATGAGAGGTGGAAACTCTGTGGAGTTCTTTTCAAAAGAACTTAACTCCAAACTAAACGAGAAATTTGAGATTGCTTCCAGGATTCCTAAAGCCTTGCAGAGAAACGAGTTTATCGTCCACTATCAACCACAGATTAATCTTTTTACAAACAAAATAGAAGCATTTGAAGCACTAATCAGATGGGAAAACCCCGATTTAGGATTTCTGCCTCCAAACAAATTCATACAAATAGCAGAGGAAACAGGACACATAAACGAGATAGGCCTATGGGTCATTTACAAATCTTGTTCCCAGTTTAAAAAATGGCTTGATGCAGGGCATGATTTTAAAAAAATAGCGGTTAATGTATCACCGGTACAATTTAAAAATCCTAGCTTTGTGCGCAGAGTAAAAGAGATAATTGAAACAACCAATATACCGCCAAACTGTGTGGAACTTGAAATAACTGAAAATGTATTAATAGAAAATATTGAAGTTACAATGAAAAAATTAAAGAAATTAAAACTTTTAGGTATTGGAATAGCATTAGACGACTTTGGAATAGGTTATTCCTGCTTAAAGTACATTAAAGAGTTCCCATTGGATAAAATAAAAATCGACCGCGAATTTATAAGAGAGTTCCCGCACAATGATGACGGAAGTATTGCGAAAATAATAGTCAGCCTTGCCAACAACCTTAATCTTGATATACTGGCAGAAGGAATAGAAACAGAGGAACAGCTAACGTTTATGAAACGTATGGGAGTTCACAAAGGTCAGGGACACTATTTCGGAAGGTCTGTTGATGCCAAAAAAATTGATGTACTTGTCCAAAAATTCAAAAAAGAAAAAAACGCCGTGGTCTAATACCACGGCGTTTTTATACTGTTTTTTTAACATTGGATGTTTGAGGCTATTGTACAGATAAGAAAATACGGCAACTAAAACTATCATCAAGCCTCCCACCATACTCAGCGAATCAGGTATCTCTCCCCAAACTAAAAAACCTACCATTGATGAGAATATTATACTCAAATAATTGTAGATGGACACCTCTGAAGCTGGGGCGTTTTTATATGCCAGGGTAATCATAAACTGCCCTATAGCTGCAAATATACCGGTACCCAACAGGTAAGCAAGCTGTATAGCATTCGGCACCTGAAATTTTCCTATAAGAAATGGAAGGGTCCCCACCACAGAAACAAACGAAAAGTAGAACACTATAGTAGCCGGCTCCTCCCTACCCTTTAAGTACCTCACAAAAGTATAGGCTGCTCCAGCAAGTACAGCCGACGACAGAGCGGACAAAGCCGGAACGACTTTCAAACTGAACTCCGGTTTGATTATCAAAAGTGCTCCTAAAAAAGCCACAACAAGTACAGGTATCTGCACCTTAGACAACTTCTCTTTTAAAAATAAAAATGCAAAAATCGTAACAAAAAATGGAGAAAGTTTATTTAGCATTGTTGAGTCCGCCAAAAACATATTATTCAATGCATAAAAATATGTTATAACTCCAAATAAACCGCACAAAGATCTCATTATCAATGTCTTTTGATTTTCTCTCTTTCCAAAGACACTCACTCCTGATTTTTTTATCATATAAAGGGCAACAAACAGACTGACAAAATTTCTAAAGAAAACTTTTTCAAATACAGGTATCTCACCGGACAACTTAACTGTAGCACCCATAAATGCAAAAGCAAGCCCAGAAAAAGTCATGTACATTATCCCCCTTGCTTTACTATCCATTATTCACCATCCTATGTACTTATTAATCAGAGTACATTGTACTATATATGCATTTTTTTTACAAGGCAGTCCAGATATACCTTTAATAAGTTTTATATTGACTTCATAAATTTTTTACTGCATAATTATATTAACATTTAAAAAGGCGGTTATAACATGATTAAATTTGAAAACCTTTATTTAAATTTTGGGAATAAACAAATATTGGAAAATTTCAACCTGAACATCAAAAAAGGAGAAAAAGTTCTCCTCTCTGCTCCGTCTGGAAGCGGTAAATCCAGTATATTAAAGCTACTTTTGGGATTTGTTCAAAGCAACAGAGGAAAGATCACGGTAAGCGGCCTTGAATTGGATAAAAAAAATATTGCCAGCATAAGGGACCACATCTCCTATGTCAGCCAGGATGTAGAGCTAAAGCGTGAAAAAGTGTACCCCCTTATCCAGGAGATATTCACATACAGGGGTAATTCCAGCAAAACTTTTGATGCAGATAAACTCGACGAACTGCTAGATTATTTTGAACTTGAAAAAAGCCTCCTTGATAAAAATGTAAAACAGCTCTCCGGTGGTGAAAGGCAAAGACTCGGCATCGTTGTATGCATACTACTCGACAGGCCTATATGGATTTTAGACGAGATTACTTCGGGACTTGAGATAAGCCTCAAGCAAAAGGCCATAGATTATATACTCGATTCCGAAAAAACTGTTTTAATCGTTTCACACGATGTACAGTGGGAAAAATCCGGAAAAGTGCGTGTCGTCACACTCTAAAAATTTATTAAAAATAGAGGCTTAGGTTTGCCTGCATATAAAAATCCCCAGACTCATCAGAGTAGATTCCATACTCAGTTCCTGATTTCCCATAGATGTACGAAGGTGTCAGCTCGAAGACCAGGTCCTGGGTATAATAATAGTTTATTGGAAACGCTACCTGAAAGCTTCTATCATCCATATTTAAAATCACGTAGTTTCCCAACTCCCATTTCTCACTTTTTTGGTATAATACCGATGGAATTAGGTAATTTTTGGCTAGAAGTTCTCCTTGAGCAGCCAAAAGTGGGTTGTAGTCTTTTTTACTGCCTTCCCCCTGCCATTTCTATAGTACTCCAGATTAAAATAAAATTTTTCCCTGAAAAACAAGTCAACTCCCACTACAAACTCAGAGTACTCTTCCGGGAAAGAGTGCACAGCCTCATTCCAGTATCCCCAGTCGCTGTCTCCTATGTTCCCCTTGAGATTCCACCCGACTAAAAGCTCCTCTTCCTGGGTAACGAACTCTCCCCTCTCTCCTTTTCTTATCACAAGCCCCTCCACCACAGTATCTGTAAAATTCTTTCTGTACCTGATCCCGTAATCGTCATCCAGGTCATCCTGTGAAAACGCATATACCAGCTCTGCAAGACTGTCATTTGAGATATACTTTGTCAAAATCAAACTGTCCCTTCCCTCTTTTCTGAAGCTTGAATCGTATGTAGAAGCTATGGGAGTTTTGTTGAATACATCTGTTGGATTGAAGTTGTATCCAAGCCCCCAGCCGAAACGGTTCCTACCTATATTGAGATCATAGGTATCTCCGTTGAATTTCACCGTGGCCATATCTATCTTCTGTTCATCATCATTTGCCTTATAATCAAAATCCAGGCTATGCCCTTCCCATTCTTCAGAGAACAGCAGCCTTCCCTCAACTTCCGAATCTATACTCTCCTCTGTAAAAAGACTCCTGAGATGGATTTCTCCCCCTATTTCATAGGCGAAAATAGGTATGACGAATATTAAATTTATGAGAACAAGCAGTTTTTTTATCATATCTAAGCACCTCGATTATTTTTTAAGCCTTCTTTCAGAAAAGTCTTCGTCACAAAGTTTAACTTCGAAGTTCAAGCTTTCATCATATATCTCAACTATGGTTTTCTTCTGTTTCAACAAATCCACCATCTCTATCTTATATTCCATCCAAAATCCGCCCATATCCCTAATATCTTCTAAGAACATCTTCTTGTAGAGCACCCCATTCTCGTCGTAATACTCAACCCACTCCTCCACATAGTTTTCTTTCGAAACCTTGGATACCATATACTCATACGCCTTGTCCTCGATGGGAACCAGCTTTAATATGTAGTACCCGCTATCCTCGTCCAGGACTTCCGCATTGTAGTCTTCTACGTAGTCCATATCGAGATCTTCGTAGGAAAAACTCGTCCCCATTACACTCCCTTTTTTTGCACTTTTAGTCAGCAGCCTTACCCTTTTGCTCCTGTTGTTGTAATACCAGATATTGTCACCTTTGGCAAGTATAGCCGTACCCTTAAGTCTGGACGGTTTTACAAATGTCATAAGCTGCTCGTTGTCGCCGGTTTCACTGTTTTTCCTGTACAAAAATTCGTATTCCATATTGGCTGTCTCCCTGCCTTTGTACTCGACCCTCATGGAAGCTTTGGCCGTATGCATTGGGTAGTCTCTGCTTTTATCCATTTTTTCCAGTATCTCCACACCACTCTCGGCGTATGCAAAAATAGATGCCGCCAACATTATAAAGAAAGTTAATCTTTTCACTGTATATCCCCCCAATATTATATGATCAAGCCTTTATCGATAGTTTTCATTCCAAAAACTTACTTAACTCAAATTTCTACTTATAATTATTGCGATAAATTACTGAATTTTATCTAAAAACCTATTTTGGACACAGAGTTTCACAGAGCTTTAAAATAAGAGCTGCGCAGAGAAAACCTCATCCCAGTTTATAGATTACAGAGAACATTGAATAGATATTCAATGTTCTCTATTCATTATTAACTACTAACTGATTTATTTACTCTGTGAAACTCAATCTTTTCCTCTGTGCCACTCTGTGACCAAGAGTTTGGATTTATTTTTTTATTTGTGTCCATTAGTGTCATTCGTGACCAAAAAAGGTTTTTATGTACTTGTAAGGAATTCAATATTTTTTACAGGCAGCAACTTAGCTTACTTAACAACCTGACTCCAAAAAAACATTTCGGTAGAAGTCGTAACAAAACAAAACGAGCACCTGATACCCAGCTGCCCCATTTAATGTTCTATTCAGTTTAAAGCCCTTGGGCTTAGGCCGCCATAATACAAATTAAATCGGCGGCCTAAAGGAGTTTTGCTCCTATTTTCTAATTCTTACTAAGGATATACTAGTGTTTCAATTACATTCCTTTTATTTTAATTTATAATCCCAATCCCCACTCTTCAATCTGTGTTCCCGTGCCAAATTTTCATTAGTGTTAATCCAATTCCTGCTAAAAATCATGTGATGCTTTTTTTTACTTTTCCAGGCCACAGGAGAAGTCTTTTAAATCAAAAAAGAATTCTTTACCAAAACTTGCACGAGTCTTACAAATCATTTAAAACCAGAAAATTAAAGATTCTATAAGCATACGATAAATCCAAAATTTTGTTACAGATAGAAACTTAGATTAACATTACCTAAACAGTTTATAAAAAAAGAAATTTCCCTGTCATTTTTTTGAGTTATCTAGTATAATTTTTTATGTGAAGAGCACTTTTAACGGAGGTAACTTATGAAAAAAACATCCATCTTGTTTCTTTTTATTCTCAGCATAAATCTATACTCAAAAGAAAACCTGCTACAAGGCAAAAACAATTCCATAAAAAACAAAATAACTTATGCAGACGGCAAAATAAACGGATTGCAGACTGTCTATCATAAAAATGGAAAAGTGGCATCTCAATGCAAGTATGTCCACGGAAAAAAGCAAGGCGTATACAAGAGGTATTTTGAAAACGGAAATTTAATGACAAGCGCCAATTATATGGACGGTAAGGAAACTGGCCTTTATACCCGCTACTTTGAAAACGGAAATATCCTGTTCCAGACAAATTACCTGGAAGGAGTAAAACACGGTAAACACGTCACATATTACCCTGACGGCAGTACAGCCTCTGTTTCCAACTACAAAAACGGCCTCCTGCATGGAGATCACGAGGACTACTACGAAAACGGAAACTTGATGTCAAAATCGTCCTATAAAAACGGGAAAGCCAACGGAAGGTTTGTAGACTACTATGAAAACGGGGATATAATGTCCAAAGCCAGCTATAAGAACGGAAAACTGGAAGGCAGTATAATAGGCTACTTCAAAAACCACAGGGTGAGGATAAGAGAGGGTATAGAAGAACTGTAAACTTAATTTAAGTAGAAGAGCACCGGAACTAGACTCCGGTGCTCTTTTTATTCAATATCAGGTAAGTCCCACACAGGATCATCCCTCCGCCTATGAGGGTGCCGACTTTGGGAACTTCATTAAGAAAGATACCTGCAAGTATAATGGCGCTCAAAGGGTCTACATATGAAAGGACTCCCACGTGTTGGACTTTTATCCTCTTTATCCCCTCAAAATAAAGGTTTAAAGCTATGCAGGTATGAACTATTCCAAGTATGAGCAACGAGATCAACGAAATAGAATTAAACGTTTTTATATGCCTTGTTGCCGGCAAAAATATCATGGAAGATACACCCATTTGAAACAATATGATTTTCTGTGATGAAACTCTCTCCAATTTTTTTACACTTATTACAACAAGGGCGTAAAAAAACGCCGCTATCATCCCATATCCCACTCCGAGCATATTGAAACCGTCGCCATTTTCTGAACCCATGGAGGACATAAAAATTATCCCCGAAAAACTCAATGCAACTGCAGCCAGATTCTTCTTGTTAATACTTTCTTTCAACAAGAATACAGATAATACCGTTGCTATAACAGGAGCTGTATAATAACTCATTGTAGCTGAGGCTATAGTGGTGCATTTGATCGCCTGGAAAAAGAACATCCAGTTCAGTGAGATAAACAGCCCGCTTAAAAACAGTACTAGCCACTCTTTACTTGACAGCTTTTCATTCTTTTTGCCTGTATCGCTGCCTTTAAGTATCCCAAGTATCCCTAATACCACGAAGCTTATAAATACCCTGAAAAAAACAATAACTTCCGGTGTCTGATCTATATACCTTACAAATATTCCTATGCTTCCCCATACAAGCATGGATGCAATTACCAATAAATATCCCATATTCACTTGCCTACAACTCCTTCGATGCATCACTTATTCTTTCCTAATAATCAAACTAAAAACAACCCGGTTTTCTCTATATCTAATTTTCCAGCTTTTCATAAAATATTAAAACAGACCCGTCAGCGGTGCTTAAAGTGAGTATCTCCCCGTTAAGTTCCAACTTTACTGCCTGTGACAGCTTTTTCAGATAATCCCTCTCCTGGTCCATTAGATTTTCAGGGCCAGCCTTCATTGTAGTCCCTATTGCTTCACCGACACTTATCTTGTTGCCCACAAGCTCATAAGAGGAAAAGTAAAGGTTAACTCCAGCACCTCCGTTTAACCTGCCGTCTAAAAAACGAATACTTATTTCACTATCTTCTATGCTTCCCTGAAGAATATAGGTTTTCCCGTTGATACCCTCTGCAATGTTTAACTGTTTTTCAACAATAGCAGTGCATCCCATAATAAAAATCAGGCTCATTAATAAAAATATTTTCCTCATACTTACACCCCTTTAAATTAAAATACCAAGTTTAAGCCACTTAACTTATTATATGCTCCCCTACCATTTTAAACGCTATAAAAAGAGACATTGCAATAAAAATCGGTTTAATAAATTTTGAACCATTTTTTACTGCCATCATTGAGCCTATTTTCGAACCCAACACTATAAATACGGTGGAGATTAAACCGTATTCCCAGTTAACCTGTTTGTTGTACAAAAATGTTAAAAGCGCTGCAAAACCGGTTACAAAATTCAACACCTTAGTATTTGCAATTGCTACCGTAAAGTCAAATTTAAATATCTTCACTAAGCCGAACATAAAAAATGTTCCCGTTCCAGGGCCGAAAAAACCATCATAAAACCCAAGTACGGAAGTCAAAAGCTTTCCTTTGGCTTTATTGTTTTTATCTACTCCGCTGAACTCATCATGCATCCCAACTTTTTTAAAAAATATTGTGTATAGAGCTACCGCCATTATCATAAAAGGTATCAAAAACTCCAATATATCTGGTGAAATGTATTGAACAGCCACAACACCTAAAACCGCCCCGACAAATGCAAACGGCATCAGCATCTTCAATATTTCCTTATTGAGTTTTTTACTTTTAAAAAATTCATAACTGCTGGTCAAAGTTCCAAATGAAGCCGCCACCTTATTTGTACCAAGAGCCATATGCGGAGGCAGGCCTGCCATAATTAAAGCAGGAACACTTACAAGTCCTCCTCCGCCAGCAATAGAGTCTATAAAACCTGCTAAAAACATACCAATTCCTAAAATAATTATCTCCATTTATCCTCCCGTTTTTTTAAATATATATTAATTAATTATTAAAGCAAAGTCAAGCTTTATTATCCTTTATCCAGCTCAATCCTTTAACTAAATAGTTTGACAAAACTATTAAATGGTATATAATAGTTTCTACATTAATAATCATTAATTCTATATTAAGACAGGAGAGACTTAAAATGAAACCTAAATACGCAGACTTATTCCTTATCGTTGTAGCAATAGTGTGGGGGACAGGATTTTTATTTACACAATTAGCTTTGGATAACGGTATCACCCCGCTCTACATAATGGCCATCAGATTTTCCGTTGCAGCTGTTTTACTTAGCCTAATATTTTTTAAAAAATTGAAAGATGTAAGTATTTATGATCTTAAAAGCGGCTCTATACTGGGTTTTGTCCTGTTTTTGGGGTTTATCACCCAGACAGTGGATTATTATATACGACCCCGTCCAAAAATGCTTTTTTGACATCGGTAAACGTCATTATAGTTCCTTTTCTGTATTGGGCAATTAATAAGAAGAGGCCGGAACCACATATATTCACAGCTATTTCCATGTCTATTGTTGGTATTTATCTGCTGAGTATTAACGAAAACTTCAGGCTTGCATATGGAGATTTCCTGACTATTCTATGCGCCGTCTGCTTTGCGTTTCACATTGTACTCAATGGGTTTTACTCAAAAAAAAGTGACCCTATAATACTGACCATTTTGCAGATGTCGTCAGCAGCGGTTTTTTCAGTTATTTTTGCATTTAAATTTGAAACTGCGCCTGAAATTACTAATACTTTTGGAATATTATCAACTGTTTATCTGGGGATTTTCAGCACTATGATCGCTTTTTACTTCAAACTATTGCACAAAAGCATACCACTTCAACAAAAACAGCCATAATACTTTCCACAGAGTCCCTGTTTGGAACTATATTTTCTGTAATGTTTTTGAGTGAACATCTCACATCTAGGATGCTTGTAGGCTGTCTGATTATATTTTCATCTGTTATAGTTGCCGAAACAAAGCTTGAATTTTTAAATTTTAAAAAGTTAAAGCAACTTAGCTTTAAAAAAACTAGCTGATATTTAGGTTAAAACATTGATCTTCTTACAAGGGGATAAAAACCTTTTTTGTCACGAATCGCACGAATGGACACTAATAGAAGATGAAAAACCTTGGTAAGAGAGTTGCACAGAGAAAAAGAGTGAGCTTCACAGAGTAAATAAATCAGTTAGTAGTTAATAATGAATAGAGAATAGTTAAAATATCTATTCAATGTTCTCTGTAATCTATAAACTGGGATGAGGTTTTCTCTGCGCAGCTCTTGTTTTTAAAGCTCTGTGGAACTCTGTGTACCAAAAATTATTTTAAATAAATTTTCAAAAAAATAAAGAGGTGATTAGCTGCAAACGCCAATCACCTCTTCTATAAAATAAATTATTTAAACATCAAAGTTTATCTAGACTTGAGATTCGGGAAACTCAATTTTTCTTTCTCAAATAATTCCACACAGGCATCGACAACACTTGAGTCATAAGCTGAACCACGATAAGTTTTTATCTCCTCCAAAGCCTTTTCCAGACCCAGTGCCGCTCTATAAGGTCTGTGTGAGATAATGGCCTCCACAACATCAGAGACGGCAAGTATTTTTGCTTCTATTATAATATCTTCCGAAGTCAAACTGTTGGGATACCCGCTTCCGTCCAATCTTTCATGATGTTGAAAAATCATTTGCTTGATGGGCCATGGGAACTCTATATCGTTAATTATATCGTACCCCACTTGCGAGTGGGTCTTTATTATTCAAATTCAGCATTTGAGAGTTTCCCGGGCCTGCTTAAATTTCGGCAGGGACATATATTTTACCGATATCATGAACCAAGCCCCCTAAACGAAGACCTTCCAGCTGACGATCACTCAATCCGAGCTTTATCCCAATAGCAACAGCCAAATGTGAAACTCTTTTTTGATGGCCTGCAGTATATGGATCTCTTTTTTCCAGAGCTCTTCCAAATGCCTCTACCGTTTTGAACATTATGTCATAATAAGAATTTTGAACTGTATTTTTATCACGTCTCAACTTGAGTACGTGTATACCTCTTGCTATGGTTTTAGATAGCTTCTCCAAAGCGTATACCTCTTGCAGATCAAAAGCATATGCCTTGTCCGAGTAAAGATTCAATACTCCAAACACTTGATCCGAATTCAGTATCGGAATAGCTACAGAAGAGTTGTAGCCAAATTTTAAAGCCCTCTCACGCCAAAGTGTGTATTTAGGGTCCCTGCTAATATTTTTAACTACCTGCGATTTACGATGTCTTATAGCATTTCCTGTTGGGCCACCACCATAGAGGTTGTCTCCCCAGCTTATATTTATAGATGATAAATAACCTTTTTGAAATCCTGATACAGCTATAGGTACTACACTTTTATTTTCGTCGTTTTTAGGGTAACCTATCCAAGCAAACTTGTAAACTCCATCCTTTGTCAGCATTTTACAAGTTTTGGAAAATAACTCCTCTTCGTCGGAAGCTGCCATCACAATATCTTGACAATTGACTATTGTCGAATAAGCTTTCTTAACTCTGGTAAGTTTATTTTTTAGAGCAAATGTTTTAGCGGTTAAATTCCTTCTATTCATGCTCCCTCCACAATTTAAGTTTTGAATATAATTATATTATATAAATAACCTAAGTTGCTACTTTAGTAATAACATGATAAAATTTTTCTTAAAATACAACTTCAGGAGCGCATAAAATGAAAAATACAATAAATGAAATACTAGAATTTGTCCATTCAATCCTTGAGCTTATTGAACACAAAGAAAGTTCACAAACTAAAATGAAAGATGCTGAAGTCATTACAGCAGCTATAATTGCCGGAATATATTTCAATGGTAATTTTCAAAAGACTTTGACATTTTTTGAAGATTATCCGCATTTTGAATATGTTCTTTCTAAAAGTAGATTTTCTAGAAGACTATCAAAATTAGGGTCTACTTTAAGTAAAATAATGGATATTATTATGGAATACAACAAGAATAGGTCTAAAAACAAAGAATTTATGATAGATTCTTTTCCTGTTGCTGTATGTGATAATTTTAGAATTCCAAGATGCAAAATCTATTTAGACCACGATTTATATAGAGGATACGTTTCTAGTAAAAGAAAATTTTTTTCGGAACAAGGCTCCATCTAATGACCAATGAAAAAGGTTTACCTGTTGAATACAAAATATTACCAGGTTCTATTGCTGATATTACAGCTTTCAGAGAGTTCAATTTTGATTTACCAAAAGACTCAGTTATTTATGCAGACAAAGCTTATAATGACTATGGGCTTGAGGACGTATTAAGTGATGTGAATATCCATCTTTCGCCTATGAGACGTAAAAATTCAAAACGTTCCAAAACTCAAAGTCAAGTATTCATAGACCATCTCAAAAGAAAGCTAATAGAAACTGTTGGAAGTTCAATTAATAGATTAATGCCTAAATCAATTCACAGCGTAACTTCTAGATGTTTTGAGTTGAAAATTCTAATATTTTTAATGGGTTATACATTCTTAAATCTTAAGTAGCAACTTGGGTTAAATAATATAATTTCAAATATTATTTACTTTAATAGTAAGGAAAAAGAACAATTTAAACTATATTCTATCTTTTATAAAAAAATCCCCACACTAATTTAAATTTAAGTTTTTTAACATCACGTAAAGTTTAAACTTGTATTGAACATTAATTTTATTTAAAAACAACTCAATTATGATATATATATTAAGTTAACAATTTTTCCTTTTATTATTCTTTATCCAGATCATTAAAATATGTTATTTTTAAAAAAACAAAAGTCAATTTGAAAAAAATGTCGGTTTTTTAACCGTCAAATTATCATAAAAAACTTGTTTTTTTTACAAAAAAGTTATATAATAAGTTATAAGAACAATGTTAAATTAAACACTTGGCAAACTAATGGAAACATTAGGACGCAAAGCTATAGGGCCTGTAAAATGGCAGCCAGTTGCAAAAAAGATAAATCTCTTTTCTCTTTTGCATGGCTTTTCGGTCATGCTTTTTTTATTTTATCGTAAAATCGCTTTCTACACAATCAATTTCTTAAATGGGGGTATCAATATGAAAAAAATTATAGTTTTATCCGCTTTACTTATGTTTTTCTTATTAAACGAAAATACTATTTTGGCAAAAAGTAGCAAGTCAAAAAGCAAGAGCAGTCGTGAAAAAACAAAAAAAACATCAAAGAGAAACAATACCAATAGCCCGGGAGCACAAAAGTCACAAGATGCAAAAAAGAATTGGGGACAACTTAAAAAAGACATTCAAGAAAATCCTGAAAACTACCCTCAATTTTCCGGAATGAGCAAAGAACAAATAAGGGAAAATATAATATTTGAGAAAAAAGTCAGAAGAATAGCTAGAAAAAACGAGGGAATAATTAGTGCTTATTATGACAGTATCGAAAATATAGAAACTACAGAGAATATCGACGGTATCGAAAATACAGAAGATCCAATAGAAAAATTTATTGATGATGTGTTGAGTGGCAACATAGATTTAGAAGCGAACCCTATGGGGCTTGAGGAGAAATTCCTTGCTAAGCTAAAAAAAGAAAAAGCTAAATATGATGAGACTATTGATAAATTAACAGTTGAAGAAACAAGTACAGAAGAAACAGAAGAAGAGGTTATTGTTGATGAAACTGATGCTACACCTGAAACAGAACCTGCCACAACAACAGAGTAATTTGAAATCAGTTTTTAGTTTAATAAAAGGAGGAGACTATGAAAGATTTAAAAAAATATTTTAATCAAATTTTTCTTGTTGTATTAATAATATCAGTCTTCTTCTCTACTCAAAAAACTTTATCAGCAAAAACCTGATGTAGAAGAAATCCAGCTAATAATAATAGTGCCTATAAATACTGATTACGATGAAAGTCCTTTAAAACAGCTCGACTCAAGCCTAATGGATGTAATGTTTACCGATACTGACCATACTATATTAGCAGAACCTTCGACAGTTTCTGCTGCATATTCAACAGACTCGAAAGAGTACTCAGACTATATGGAGATCTACACAACATACACTGACACCGGAGAAATGTTAATTGACGGCGAAGGGTTTTATTATCCCACAGTTACAGAGATAATTGGAACGGGTGATCAGGAAGAACTTATAACGCTAAATACTACCCTGGTAGATTATTACATGATAGACGAAACAGGAGAAGTAGCTACAGACGGAGAAACCCCTTATGCGAGGGTTTACAGTGTAGTTATCGAATCAAATAATGTCTCTATCAACGAGAAAAATGTAAAGTATGAGCTGGCCTTTCGTTCGTACGACACCATGGAAGAGGATGGTGTGATTTACGATGTACAACACGTCGTTGTATCTGAAATACAGGACTGGGTAAGATTGTCAGAGTCCACAGTTTCGCTGACCGATCAAAACTTGGAAGCCGGGGACTATACCGCGGTGATAAACGGTATGTCTAGGACCTACCTGACAGCTTGCCCCTGTATTTGATAACTCCCTCGGGGTTCCTGTATGGGACTATTACCAAGACCCTGGAAAAATAAGTCTATTCCCAACGACTCCCCAAGAAGATTATGACTGTTTCTCGCTCAAAGAAACATTAAACGGCGCTTCAAGTACAGTAAATACCCTATATTTGATAAACAACACAAATGATTTCTCGGTATCAATTGAAGGTAAGCTCATCTCAACTGACGCTGTTTACTTCAGTTTTGTAAATTCGGACTATCAAGTGGACATAACCGACTATTACCTAAATAATTTGACTATAGATATCTATATGTCAGACGGAACTCTTGACGGTTACAGCGGTATCCCACTGTTTTCAGATATTCGCACAGAGATAGGGGTGCTCATATATGATTTTGCGTTTAATGTTGACTATAATTCCCTGTTAAACTCAATGTCAGATTCCATTCAGGACAGTTTCGATATCGTTTTGACCGGTACAGCAAACAATGGCAAAAGTGTAACGGTTATACTGGACAATATAAAGCTGCCTACAGTAAGGATAAACAGCCTGAGTATCACCAACAACACCACAGAAAAACTCTGGGAAAGTATGGGCTTAAGTTCGGAACTGGTAGAAAGATACTCTACTGCAAACTTCACAAACACAGGTGATTCAGTGGCTGATATCACAGCAGCCGGCGACGGTACTGACGGAAACTACGCCAAAGAAAAAGACAGCATCACAATCTCCTTGAGCTATGACATTGTAAGTGACAGTAAGTATACCTTTGATGACAGCATAGAACTTTTGTTCAACGGTCTATCGGCTCCTTATATCACGAAAAGTACAGACTTATATACCGGTGAAATTAATTATACATTTGGCCTGAATAATTTTTCGGGAAACGGGGTCGCCTATATCAACGCAGGAACAGTTACCCAGGACAGTGAAAGAATAAAAATACTGTACATAGACAACAAAGATCCAGATAGTGAGTTTGCAAGCATCACCCCAACATACGTCAATAGCAGCACACATGAACTCTACTACAGCAGCGATGAAGAGGGTAAGGGTGACACCGAAGAATATTTGACTACAGGATATACAGGCACCAGGGCATATATAGATGTTTTTTCATACGACAGTTCCCAATCTGATATAGAAGCTTACAATGCCAACTACGGCCTTTCAATAACAGGTATGCCGCACAACGGAACCTTATTATCCAATGAGAAATATTGCAGAGTAATCTTTGGTTATTCTGGTGAGGTAATTGTGGATGAAACCGGGCATACCAATGACGGAAGGTATCAGATTAATAAGATAATTGCAGTGGATAAGGCCGGGAATGTACAAACAGAAAATAAAACCAACGTAATTTCAATTGCACTCCAGGCAGATGTAAGCACGACTGCTTTTGAGTACTACGTAGATACCATAAGCCCAATATTAAGTGCAAGTCTTGAAAAAACTCAGGATTTTTACACAGAGCTTAATGATGTATTCAATCTTCCTGCAGCTGTTGCATTTAAAAACGGCGACCTGCTAGAGATACAGATAAACGCAACAGACTACAACCTGGATACTTACAGTATAAGCGAAGACACAAGTATAGATTTGACAGACAGCTACAGCTTCCCTGTCTCTGATACGCCTATATTGACTTTTACAGTTGAAAGTTTATCGGACAGTGCTGAAAATTATCAGTTCTTTACTGCTACAGCCACAGACAAGGCTGGAAATTCTTCCACGGAACCACTAACTGGACAGATTATAAATACTGCACCTTCAAATGTTAAACTGGAAATATACGAGGATTATAGGATAAACTGGGTGAATTCCAGCACGGGTATATCCGGCAGCAGCTTATTGGAAGACCCCACCGATACCGGCTACCGTTTCTCAAAAGGAGCTCTGTTTTCAAACACTAGCAAACCGGATATCTATATAACAGGGGAGCTTCTACAAGTATAGATACAGCTGGAGACAACAGGGTTCAGGTCTTAGCTTTGGATATAAACGGTGAAACAGTGTACTACAATTACGGGGACTTAAGCCCGACTTGGCAGTTTTAAATCTGGCTGACATAAATTACAACGACCCGAGCATAGATGATTTTTATCTGGCGCCTAATTCTAAAAACACAATGTATATCACACCTTACGGTATTTCTGGAGTAAAAGGGAACCTGTACACAGAAAATATCGTGATAGATACAGACGTAAATTCTGATGTCACAATAATGAGCACCGGGGTGTACATACCTTCATCAAGCAAATATCAGTTTGAGCTGGATTTCAGCAACATATCGGAGCTGGCAGGACTGGCGGGGTACAAGGTAAATAAAATAGACACCAAGACAAATACCGTCAAGACCACATACGACAACAGTTCCAGCGTGATCTATACCGATCTGAGCACAACTCCAAGCACAACACTTATACCTCCAGGTGGCTTAACTGGTACTATTGAGGTAGATAAGACTGATGTTATACCAGGATCGAGGTCAACACTTTACGTAGATCTATTAGACGCTCTGGGATCGGAAAAACAGGTGAAATTCACCCTGCTTATACGGAACCAACTATTTCTTTAAAAGCCAAAACATCAGGCAGTGATAGGGTGATGACAAGCTATGTTAAAGTGGTAGGAGATTCCAACGATGAAAAGGGGTTTGAAATAGAGAGTATAGAAGAGTAAAACGGATAATTACTATAATTTATAATTGAGTCAAAGTAAAAAAGCAGCTGATTAAGCTGCTTTTTTTGTTTACATCATAAGTTTCAACTTTAAATAAAAATTTTATTTAAGTTTATTTTTTTCAAAATATTAATAATATAAGTATTATTATTTGATATGTCAAAGTAAACCAGGTATAATTATATATAGAAATATAAAGCTCTATGATCTAATCGAAGTTTGCAGATACTGATATGTAGACTTTATTTAGAACATATATGCTATAAACATATCTCACTAATCGCTGGCAATGAATTTAAAAATCTATTGTAATTTTAAATTAATAACATGATGTTATTTTTAAGGAGGGAACAATGGAAAATTATAAATACAAACCTTTTAAATACTGGTTTTTATCCCTGTCAATAACCTGGGTTTCTCTGTTCACTGTAGCATACTTTAGTTACAGCGAAATGCCCATAATATTCTTAATACCATTTATGTTGATAGCCCTGTTTACGCCATACACAGTGGCCATGTTCATGATTTTTGGTTCAAAAAACAAAGATCTGATAAATGATTTTAAAAGAAGAGTATTCAATTTCAA
>CAXXCR010000036.1:0-33672 GCA_963668015.2 uncultured Ilyobacter sp.
ATAAGTCATAATTTCTAAGCTTATTAAATAACTCTGATTCTCGCCATATTTCCGTGAAATCATAGCTGTTTTTTCTTAGATCACCTGCTTCTTCCTCCATAAAACCGCATATTTGAACTTTTCCGGTATGAGAAATGAAGTAAAAACTCTTTCCTCCCAGGCAGCCTTTTGATAATGGTCTTTTCAGCTCACTTATATTTTTATTTTGCAATACTATCCTATTAAACATTGGAGCACAGGTGGGATGAAAAAACATCCTGCTTTTTTTTTTAGTTTTATATATCCAGTTTAAAACCTCTTCATATTGATCAGGTAAAATTTCTTGCTCTTTCATACTTTTGCCTCTTCCCACAGGAACCAGAAGGAAAGGATGAAAAGCTTTTGCTCCTAAATCAAGAGCTAAGTCATGAATAGCGCCCAATTCTGAAATATTATTTTTATGAACAGTTGTATTAATTTGAAAATCCAGTCCATTTTCTTTAGCGCATTTTGCTGCTTTTACAACTCTATCAAATGCACCTTTTTTACCTCTTAACTTGTCATGAGTATTTGAATTAGCTCCGTCAATACTCAAGCTTATAGTTTTAATTCCGGACTTTTTAATTTTATCAACAGAATCTGCATCTAGCATATAACCACAAGGGGCCATAACCATTGTAAGTCCCAACTCATTTCCATAAGCTGCTATATCATAAATATCTTCTCTAAGCATAGGTTCTCCGCCAGTTAATATGACAATAGGTTTATTGAGGGTAGATATACTTTCAAGTATTTTGCATATCTCTTTAAAGCTTAATTCATTATCAAATTTCTTTTTAGAAGCTCCTGCTCTACAATGACTGCAATTCAAGTAGCAGGAACGTGTTACTTCAAAGGCTATTAATCTTGGAAGGTGTTCAGATCTATTTAACTCCATATCCAATCTCCTTATCTGTCAAATAGCATGCCGGATCTTCATCCCAAATATCACCATTTTTCACTGATGCTCTAACTCTAAAGTTTCCATTACATACATCGATCCATTTGCATTTAGAGCATCTTCCTTTTAGATATTTTTTTCGATTTCTTAATTTTTCCATTCGTGGTTCTGTTTCATCTCTCCAGATTTCACTGAAAGGTTTTTTATTTATATTTCCAAAGGAATAATCTCTCCAAAATTGATCTGCGTAAACTTCTCCATCCCAAGATATACAGCCAATTTTTATTCCAGAATTATTTCCTCCATTTAATTTTAAAAGTTCAAAAACTTTATCCGCTTTTGCTTGATTCTCTTGCTTCATTCTTAAATATAGATATACACCGTCAGTATGATTATCAACAGTTAGTACTTCTGTTTTTAGATTGTTATCCTTCAATTCTTTGGTTTTATTTATTATTGTATCCACAACTTCTCTTGTTTCACTATGCGTTAAATCTTCCTCAATAATTTCTTTTCCTTTTCCAGAATAAACTAAATGATAGAAACAGATTCTAGGGATTTTTTTTCTGGCGACTAAGTCAAATATTTCTGGGATTTCTTTTGAATTTTTTCTAGTTATTGTAAACCTAAAGCCGACCTTAATCCCTAATTCTAAACAATTATCGACCCCATGCATAGCTAGATCAAATGCATTTTCATTATTCCTAAATTCATTATGCGTTGACCTTAAGCCATCTACACTAATTCCTACATAAGAGACACCTATGTTTTTTATCTTTTCAGCAACTTCCTTTGTTATCAAAGTCCCGTTTGTAGAGATAACCACTCTCATATTCAGCTTCTTTGCATACTCCATCAACTCAAAAATATCACTTCTGTATAGTGGCTCTCCTCCCGAAAATAAAACAACAGGAACTCCATAGTTGGCGAGATCTTCCAGAAGCCTCTTCCCCTCTTCTGTTGATAACTCATTGAAATCAGTTTTTTTATTTGATTCTGAGTAACAGTGAATACAATTTAAATTACATTGTTTAGTAACATTCCAGACTACAACAGGTTTATTATCTTTTGAAAATTGCAATAGCTTAGAAGGCGTTGACTTATTAGAACGATATCTTAATACATCAGATGGTTCTATTTGATCACAATATAACTTTGATATCCCAATCATAATTAATTCCTTTCCATTTCTCAAGTATTTAATATTATTTTTGTATACTAAACAAAAGTGATATTCCCTTTTAAGTATGTATAAAAGAGATTAATTAAGTGGAGTTTAATTAAAATTTTATCTTCTTTTTGTATATCAAATAACACTATGTTTTAATGGTATGTTCTCTCTGCCAACATTTTTAACACATCTAAATAGAATACTGTTATTATAATATTTTTCTAAATTAATTTGGAAAAAGCGATGCATCGTCTCTTTTGCTTTTAAGGTATATTAAAATTGTGACTGCCTGCACCCAAAACTGATATAGGTCTTATACTTATGCTGGGTTTGGGATTCAACTGATATGGTGGTAGAATAGGTCATGGGAACGGATATTAAAAATGTTTCGAAAAGATTCTTAGCTCAACTCTTGCATATGAACTGCAAATGCCTGACCATTTTGATTTATAAGAACAGGATGAAAGAATAGTTGCCTAGACGAGTAAAAAGTGGGTTTATTATTATAGATAGAGAGGAGTCAAATTGGATAGAATAAATATGGAACAGCTTATGAAAGCTATGGTAGAATATTTTGTAAATGATGTAAAGAGGATAAATCACGCAATTAAGGTTCACAGTTTTGCCAGAAATATAGGTGTTCTGGAAGGTTTAAAAAAAAGGGAACTCCTTATACTAGAGATAGCAGCCATACTGCATGATATAGGGATAAAGGAGAGTGAAAGTAAGTACGGCTCTTCTGCAGGTAAATATCAAGAAATGGAAGGTCCTGCCGTGGCACAGGAGATCCTTTCGGTATTTGATCTGTCAGACGACATCAAAAATAGAGTGACTTATCTTATAGGTAACCACCATACTTACAGCAAAATCGATGGAAGGGATTTTCAAATACTGGTAGAGGCAGATTTTTTGGTAAATATATTTGAAGACGGAATGTGGGGATCGCAGGTAGAATCTATACAGAAGAAATATTTTTTCACAAAAACTGGGACAGATTATCTGCAGATGCTGTATGAAGTGTAAAAATACACGATAACGTATAGATATCTCTAAAAAGTTAAATAAATTAACTGGAATTTTACTTAAAATTATTGCAATAAATTACTGATTTTATTCAAAAGATCTTTTGGACACAGAGTTTCATAGAGATTTAAAACAAGAGCTGCGCAGAGAAATTCTTGAAATCAAAAAAATGTCACAATTTACACTAATCTCACTAATCATTTAAAACCCAAAAAATAAAGGTTT
This sequence comes from uncultured Ilyobacter sp., assembly GCA_963668015.2. Taxonomy (GTDB): domain Bacteria; phylum Fusobacteriota; class Fusobacteriia; order Fusobacteriales; family Fusobacteriaceae; genus Ilyobacter_A. Next base: position 3,339 of record CAXXCR010000036.1, read on the forward strand.
CTAATCATTCTCTGTGAAACTCACTCTTTTTTTTGTGTCACTCTGGGGACAATGTTTATTATTTGAATTCATGCATATTTGTGTAATTGAAAAAAAATAAATATATTATCGCAGGTAGCAACTTAGCTAAACTATATAAAATTATGTAATAAATTTTATGATATTATTTTATATTTTTAGTAATAATTTAAAGAGAATCTTAAATTTGTTTCTAAGTCCGATAATTTATTATATTAAATTAAATTTTAAACAAAACCTAAATTAAAATTAAATTTTTACAATAAAAGAATAAAATACATTTTGATTCTTGTGTAAATATTTTTTTGTAGTAATATGTATATTGGAAATAATTACAAAAAGGAGAAATTATGCTAAATAGACCCAGAATATACGTATATAGGCTTATTGCTATTTATTTTATTTTCAGTATAATTTGGATTAAGTTTTCTGATGTTATACTGTTTAAATACTTAAAGATCTCAAATGATGCCACTTCATTTCAGACGTATAAAGAAGTATTTTTTATTTTTTTTAGTACTGCATTATTATACTTCGTGCAGTTATCTGAAATTATTAAAAGTGAGAGTAAAGATAAAATTGAACCAGTTGAATCTTTTGATGGTGCATATAACTTTAAATTAAAGAAAAATAATAATAGTACAATATCTGTAAATCATGAAATTTTTAAAAACATGAGACATGGACTTATTTTGATAGATAGAAATTGTAAAATAGCTGAAATTAGTGAAACTGCAAATAAAATATTGGGATATGGAAAAAATGGTACTGATTTAATTGGTTTAGGTATGAGCAGTTTATTCTCTACGAATCAATTTAAGGAAATATCCGAAAATTTCATGAACGGAAATAATCATTATGAAAAGGAGATTTTTTTAAAAAAAAGGGACAAATGTTTTTTGCCTGCGTGGATATCTATAAGCATGGTAAAGGGTCATAGTGATGAGTTTGACCATTATGTACTGGTAGTGGAAGACCTGACGGAATTTAAAGCAAAGGAACAAAAGATACGAAACCTCAAGAAACTAGATCCGCTTACAGGTCTTAAAAATCAAGATGCAATGAATAAATATCTTAAAAAGCTGCCGACTAATAAGTTTAATTTTGCAGTTTTATATATCGATATAAATAATTTAAAGCTGATAAATGATTCACTTGGAAGAAACACAGGGGATGAGGTATTAAAAAAATCAGGGGAACGGCTACTGGAAATAGAAGATAAATATATTAAACTTTATAGAATGAGAGGCGATGAATTTATATTGCTTGTCATGGGACAAGAGAATTTAGAAAATCTGGATCAAGTTACTAAAAAAATTCTAAATTTATTTAAAAATCCAATGAAGCTTAATGGCGAAAATGTACACATAACAGTTAAAATGGGGGTAAGTATATATCCGTATGATGGAGAAAATGTAGATGCTGTAATTCAAAATGCGCATACAGCTCTAAGATATTTAAAAAACGGCGGAAAAAATGAAGTTAAATTTTTTAAAACAAATTTAAAAGCAGTACTTAAAAATAACCTGGAACTTGCCAGTTCTTTAAGAAATTCTATTATCAGGAATGAACTCATTTTACATTATCAACCACAAGTAAGTACGTTTAATCAGGAAATTATCGGTTTGGAAGCTCTTGTAAGATGGGAGCATCCCAAGCATGGATTGATCTCACCGATGAAATTTATACCTATAGCCGAATCGAGTGGGTTTATAAATGAAATTGGTATGTGGGTTTTGGAAACTGCTGCTGAGCAGTTTAAAAAATGGATAGATAGTGGATATAAACTAAAAAAGTTGTCAGTTAATTTATCGCCACTGCAGTTTAAAAGTGATGCTTTGGTAGAAGATATATTGAAAGTACTTCATAAAACTGGACTTTCACCTGAATATTTGGATATCGAAATTACAGAAAGTGTTTTAATAGAAAACATGGTGGATACAGAGAATAAATTACTAAATTTGAAGCTAAACGGGATAAGCATAAGTATAGATGATTTCGGAAGCGGATATTCCTCATTGGGTTATTTAAAGTCATTTTCATTTGATAAAATAAAAGTAGACAGGAATTTTATAAAGGATATCCCTAAAAGAGATGACGGTAGTATCGCAAAAATTATAAATAATTTGGGGACTACACTTGGGCTAGAAGTTATAGCAGAGGGGGTAGAAACCAAATCACAGTATGATTTTATGAAGGATATAGGTGTAGAGGTAATTCAAGGATATTATTTTGCGAAGCCTCTGCCGACTGAGGGAGTAGAAGAATTTATGAATAAAGTAAATTTGTGTTAGTACATATTAATTTTGTTTTAGAAAAATAAAAAATAGCTCCTGCAGGAGCTATTTTTTAATATTTATAAGGGCTTGAAGTGCAAGTACGTAACCATGAATACCTAATCCACATATCTGTCCTACGCAAGCTTCTGCTGTAACTGATTTTTTTCTAAAGTCTTCTCTTGCATGAATATTACTTATATGAACTTCTATGGCAGGGATTTGTACAGCTTTTAATGCATCCAGTATAGCTATACTATAATGAGTGTATGCAGCCGGATTAATTATAATTCCATCGAAAACATTATATGCATTTTGAATAAAGTTTACAATTTCCCCCTCTACATTACTCTGTAATACTTGCACTTCTACAGAAAGCTCAGCAGCAGCATCATTAATATACTTAACCAAACCGTTGTAGTCGGTATTTCCATAAATCCCCTTTTCTCGGATACCAAGCATGTTTAAGTTTGGTCCGTTGAGAACTAAAATTTTCAAGTTAATCCCTCCATTTCTTAAATTTCAAAGCAGAGAGCTCTACACTTATTTGTAGAGTTTCTCTGCTATATAATCAAAAATATCATCAATGTCATTATTATCGAGTCTTATATTATTCCAGATTTCTTCTGCCTTAACTGCCTGGCCAACCAGCATGTACAAACCGTTTACAGTTTTTATCGACAGTTCATCGGCATATTTCAAGAAAAGTGTCTCCTCAGGGTTATAAATAAGATCAACTGCAAACGAGAATCCATTTAGAGCATCCTTGGTGATAGGGCAAGCATCCACTTTGGGATACATTCCTATAGGGGTACAGTTGACTATAAGATGCTTATCTTCTATCCCCGCAATTTCCTCATACTCTATTACCTCAAAGTTTTTAAAGTTTGAAAATTCCCTATCTTTACCGGACTTATTCCTTGTGACAAGGTAGACTTTTTTTATACCTTTATCCAGAAGCAGCTGTAAAACAGCTTTTGCCGAGCCGCCAGTTCCAAGAATAAATGCAGTTTTATCTTTTAATGGTACTCCGTTTTTTTCCAGCATCATACCAAATCCATGATAATCAGTATTATACCCGATACTTTTATTTCCATCAAAAATAATGGTATTGACAGCTCCGATAGACTTTGCTTCCGGAGATATCTCATCCAGATATTCCATGACAGTAGTTTTATATGGAACAGTAACGTTCAAACCGCAAATATCTCCGGGATTGTTAATCAAAGCCGGGATAGCAATTTTTTCCCTCTCAAAAATACCATAAGATCCGTCAATGGATGCTTTTTTAAAAATCATAGAATGTATATCCGGGGAAAAACTGTGTCCCAATTTTTCTCCCAAAAGGCCAAACTTTTTCAACAGATATCACCTACCATTTCTTATAGTTGCCGAGAATTTTGAAATAATTACTTTTATTTTTTATGTTAGAGAGGGCATTTTTTATATTCTCATCTTTAAAGTTCCCCTCGAAATCTACATAGAAGAAGTATTCCCAAGGTTTTTCTGATATTGGACGGGATTTAATGCTCAACATATTTATGTTGTTTTCTGCGAAATCCTTTATCATAGAGTAAAGTGTCCCAGCTTTATGAATAGAGGAAAATACAACACTTATTTTATCAAACTCTTCAGCTTCTACAAGCTCACGACCAACAATTATAAATCTAGTGAAATTATTTCTGCTAGAATTAATTTCATCTGCTAAAATTTCCAAGTCATATAGATCTTTAGCAAGCATCCCTGCGATTGCAGCTTTTGATTTAGAATTGGATTCACTAACATATTTTGCACTTACAGCAGTATTTTGAAATGGTATAAGCTGCCATTCAGGGTGGCCTTTTAGAAACTTATCACATTGCTGGAATCCCTGAGTATGAGAGTACACCTCTTTTATATCAGAAATCTGGGCGCCTTTCACACCGAGTAGGTTGTGACAAATTCTAAGCTCTACCTCACCGACTATATAAGCTCCGTAATCTCTTATGAGGTCATAGGTGTCTTTTATCTCACCTGTCGACGAATTATCAATTGGAAGCACTCCAAAATCAATTTCACCGCTATTCAGAGCCATAAAAACCTTTTCAAAGCTTTCTAAATTTCTAGTTTTAACAGTATCACCGAAATATTTTTTTAAAGCCCCGTAACTGTATGAACCTTCTACACCTTGATAACCGACAACAGAATTTTCGTCAAAAGAAATACCCTTTAAATCTGGTTCCAAATTTATAGAAATTCTTCTGCTTTGATAATCCCTGCTGATCTCCATAAGTGCTCTGAAAAATCTTTCCGTATCCATTGAAAGTGATTGGTCGCTAAGATAAGATACATTTTTTTCTATAAGCTGATCTTCTCTTTTCTGATCTAGCACTGAAATACCGTGTTCTCTTTTATAATCTGCTACTCTGGAAACTATATCAATTCTTTTTTCAAAAAGATCGACTAGATTCTTGTCTATTTTATCGATTTCCTGTCTTAATTTATCTAAGTCCATATATTCCACCCTATCTCTTTTTTGATTCCATTAAAAGGTCAAGTACAGCAAGTGCTGTAACAGCTTCAACTACCACAAGAGCCCTAGGGACAATGCAAGGGTCGTGTCTTCCATGTACCTCTAAGCTGGAGTCTTCCATTTTACAAATATCCACAGTTTTTTGTGATTTCGAAATTGAAGGAGTTGGCTTTATAGCAACCCTGAAAACTACAGGCATTCCATTTGTGATGCCGCCTAATATGCCGCCGTTATTGTTTGTAGCAGTTTTTACTTTGCCGTTTTCTACATACATTTCATCATTAGCTTCGGATCCGTACATTTTAGAAATTTCAAATCCAATACCGAATTCCACACCCTTTACTGCAGGAATGGAAAAAAGTAGTTGTGAAAGAATGCTCTCCAATGAATCGAAAAAAGGCTCACCTATACCTGCAGGGATATTTATTGCAGCAGCCTCAATAATACCTCCGACTGAATCATGTTTTGAACTGGCATCCAAGATAAAAGCTTCCATTTCTTTTTCAACACCATCTTGTATAACAGGAAGATTTTGTTTTGAGAATTTTTCGAAAGTTTTTGAGTTCAAAGTGTCATCAGAAAAATACAGGTCTTCTACTCTCCCTATACTTTTCACATGAGACCCGATATCGATTCCCTCTTTTTTTAAGATCTGTTTTGCAATACTACCAGCAAACACAACTGGTGCTGTGATTCTGCCAGAGAAGTGGCCGCCGCCTCTATAGTCGTTGTATCCGCTGTATCTTTCTCTCCCTGTATAGTCCGCATGTCCAGGTCTCATCATATCCTTTACTTTTGAGTAGTCTTTAGATCTGGTATTGGTGTTTCTTATTATACCGCAAAGTGGTGTTCCTGTAGTCATATCGTTAAAGAAGCCGCTAAGTATTTCAACCTGATCCCCTTCTTTTCTTGGAGTGGTAAGATTGCTTCTTCCAGGTGCCCTCCTTGCCATTTCACTTTTTACAAAATCCATATCAAGTTTAAGCCCAGATGGCAGACCGTCTATATTAATTCCAATTGCATTACCATGGGATTCACCGAAAATAGATATTCTTATATTTTTTCCCCATATAGCTCCCATTTTTACCTCCACGTTTTTAATCTATTTTATCTCTTCTAGTACTGGATTTATCGAATTCAGTAACTAGAGTGTTGTAGTCATTTTTTTCAAGAGCCGTTTTTATTGTCTCTATTTTAGCTTCGAATTTTTCAATTTTATCAATAAGGTTTTCTTTATTAGTCATAAAAAGCTCACTCCATAATTTGGAGTTGATTTTAGCGATTCTGGTTAAATCTCTATAACTGTCACCTATAAATTTATTAGTTTCCTCAAAATTTTCGTCACTGTTTACCAGTGCCACAGCTATAACATGTGTCAGCTGACTGGTAAAAGAGATCACGTCGTCATGTTTTTCAGGCGTTATAAGGGAAACATTTTTAAATCCCATTCCCTTTGCCATTTTTTCAATAATGGCAACATTATTTTTGTCATTTCTAGGTGTTGGAGTTATTATATAATTTGCACCTTTGAATATGTCAGCACTTGAATGGTCTAAACCGACTTTTTCTCTTCCAGCCATTGGATGTCCGAAAATAAAGTCAACACTTTCAGGCAGTATTTCATTGATCTCTTCAATAAGGTGGTTTTTAACTCCTGCAACGTCAGTTATTATAGCTCCATCTTTAAAGTTAACACAATTTTTTTCTATAAAGTTTTTTATGGAATTTGGGTATAAACAGATAATAATTAGGTCTGATTTTTGTAATGGGGTACTTGCATCCAAGTACCCCTTATCAATCATACCAATTTTTTCAGCTTTTTAAGTGCCGCTTCATCAATATCCACAGCCCAAATGTTTCTAGGATTCAATTGTTTCAAAGCAAGTGCATAAGACCCGCCGATAAGTCCCAGACCAACAATTGTTATGTTCAAGCTTTCCAAATTAGGTCCTCCTTAAAGTTTTTTACCGAATATATGAGCCATTTCTTTAAGAGTTCCCATTAATGAATCAAATCTTTCAGGTTTTAATGATTGTGGTCCGTCACATTTAGCATTTGCAGGATCATTATGAACTTCTATCATAAGTCCGTCAGCACCAACTGCAAGAGAAGCTTTTGCAAGTGGTTCTACAAGCCACCATTTACCTGTAGCGTGGCTAGGATCTATAATTACTGGAAGGTGGCTAAGTTTTTTAAGTACAGGAACTATACCTAGATCAAGTGTGTTTCTTGTGAAAGTTTCAAAAGTTCTGATTCCTCTTTCGCATAAGATTACATTTTGATTTCCACCAGCCATTATGTATTCAGCAGACATTAAGAATTCTTCTACAGTTGCAGACATTCCTCTTTTTAATAGGATAGGTGTTTGTGTTTTACCTAGCTCTTTTAAAAGGTCGAAGTTCGACATGTTTCTTGCACCAACTTGTATCAGATCAACGTCTTCTACGAATTTATCAATAAGTGCAGGTGACATTAATTCAGTTACAATTGGAAGTCCAGTCTCCTTTTTTGCAAGTTTTAAAAGTTCTAAACCTTCAGCTTCAAGACCTTGGAAGCTGTAAGGAGAAGTTCTAGGCTTGAATGCTCCGCCACGTAGCATATTTGCTCCTGCAGCTTTTACTCTTCTTGCAACTTCTAATATTTGTTCTTCGCTTTCAACTGAACAAGGTCCAGCCATAACAGAGAAAAGCTCTCCGCCAACAGTAGTGTTGTCTACTTGGATCACACTGTCTTCTTCTTTGAATATTCTGTTTGCTTTTTTGAACGGTTCTTGTATACGTGTAACTTTTTCTACATAGTCAAGTGATTCCACTTCTTGCATATCTAATGAACTTGTGTCTCCAACGATTCCAAGTACAGTATAGTTTTCCCCCACTATTTTATGTACATGAACATTTCCCATTGCTTCAATTTGTTTACAAACTCTTTCTACTTGCTCTGCAGATGCACCTGAACTTAATCTAATCACCATATTATATCCTCCCTGTGTTTTGTTTTTAATTATTGTTTATAAAAAAAAGGCCCATTTCTGAGCCTTTTAAAATAACACTTATACTCTATGCCGGTACTGTTAAGATACGACTATAGTTATGCAGTAGCTATATTAGAACTCAAATTTTTATCTAGCATTCTATGAAGTTTTTTTACAAAGCAAAAATAGCTTATACCAAAAAAATAGTTTAAGCTTCTAAAGTAAAAATATAGAATTGCATAGATTAAAATTAAATTCAACATAGCTTTTCTCCAATTCTTTAATAAGTTAAATTACTAATATCTTCAATTCCAACACTCTAATATGTTGAAGTTGAGGTCATTATATCACATATACAGTTGCAGTCAACTAAAAATTAGATTATTTTTAAATTAATAAAACAGCTTCTGAAGATTAAAAAAAATTATTAAAACTGTGAAATTGCTATGCTGGATTAGTATATAAGCATATTTTGTGTGCTTAATCCGCTTAAATGATGTTTTATGGGGAGAAAAGCCTAACATCTCCCTGAATAAAATTAATTTTTTTTAATCTCTTCTTAAGTGGCAGATAACATCAGGTTGATATAGAGCCCGGTGTTTAAGTGTTATTCTGCTGCTTTTATCATAATTTTTGCCATTTTGTTGGCAAATTCTACAGGATTTTCAAGCTCAAAACCTTCGATAAGCAGTGCTTGATCGTATAACAGCTCTGCAAAATCACCTAAGTCTTCTGGGGAGCTGTCATTTATCTTTTTCAGTGCTGTGAAAAGTTTGTGGTCAGGGTTTATCTCAAGTATCTTTTCAGCCTTCATATCACCCATAGGTGTCTCTCCTGGCATTTCAGATAGCACTTTTTCCATTTCAAAGCTGATGCCGGCTTCTCCGCTTACCAGGCACACTGCGCTTGACTTAAGTCTCTTAGATAGTTTTACAGATGTAACTTTTTCTCCAAGATAAGTTTTTATTTTCTCAAGCAGATCCTTGTTCTCGCTTTCCTTTTCCTCTAGAATTTTCTTTTGAGCTTCATCTTCTCCCAGGTCAATGTCTTCTTCTGTTATGGCTTTAAATTCTTTCCCTTCAAACTCTACAAGTGTTTTAATTGCAAACTCATCTACTTTATCGGTAAAAAACAGAACTTCAAAGCCCTTGTCTTTCAACATTTCCATTTGAGGCAGTCTGGATGAAGTTTCTTTATTTTCACCACTTACATAGTAGATGTATTTTTGATCTTCCGGCATTTTGGAGACATACTCTTTTAAACTACACATCTCTTCTGAATGTGTGCTCTGGAACACCAATAGGTTTTTAAGTGTGTCTTTATATAATCCGAAGTTTTCATATATACCTGCTTTTATAATGACACCGAACTCTTTAAAGAATTTACAATATTCAGGTCTGTCGTTTTTCATCATTTTTTCCAGTTCTTTTTGAACACGCTTTTCAATGTTTTTTGCAATAACTTGAAGCTGCCTATTCTGTTGAAGAATCTCTCTCGAAATATTTAGTGAAAAATCAGATGAATCAACAAGACCTTTTATGAATCTAAAATGCTCTGGAACCAGTTCTTTGCACTTTTCCATTATGAATACATTCTTAGTATACAGCTGCATCCCTTTTTCAAAATCTTTAGAGTAAAAATCCATAGGTGCACGTGAAGGGATGTATATGAGTGCAGTGTATTCAATATTACCTTCAGCTTTTATATGTATGCTCTTCATAGGTTTACTCCAGTCATGGAACTTATTCATATAAAAATCATTATATTCTTCATCATCTATTTCGTTCTTATTTCTCTTCCATAAAGGGACCATCGTGTTAAGAGTAATCTCTTCTATACTCTTTTTTATTTTACCCTCGATCTCTTTGCCCTCTTCATCCAGTTCTGGGCTTTCTCTTTCAACCAAAGTTGTGATCGGGTATCTTATATAGTCGGAGTATTTTTTTACAAGTTCTCTCAGTTTATACTCTTTCATAAACTCATAATTGGACTCCTCGTCAGTTTTTTTCAGGTGGAGTATAATCTCAGTTCCTCTGTTAGCTCGTTTAACAGGTTCTACAGTGTACGTACCGTCGCCCTTAGACACCCATTTAATTGCCTCTTCATCATCATATTTTTTAGTTATCAGAGTTATTTTATCTGCCACCATAAACGCTGAGTAAAATCCCACTCCGAACTGTCCGATAATATCAATTTCCTCTGAACTGTCTTTAGATTTTTTTAGTTCGTTTAAAAAAGCCTTTGATCCGGATTTTGCTATTGTACCTATATTACTTACCACGTCGTCATGGTTCATACCTATCCCGTTATCTTTTATACAAAGAGTGTTTTTCTTCTCATCTGCAATGAGCTCAATTTTAAATGCAGTATCCTCTCCAAGTATTTCAGGTTTTGTAAGAGATAAAAACCTTATTTTATCAATTGCATCACTGGCATTTGAAATCAACTCCCTCAAGAAGATCTCTTTGTGGGTGTATATAGAGTGTGTTACCAGGTTTAGTAGTTCTTTTGTCTCAGTCTGAAAATTTTTAACTTCTTTTGTCATAGAAAACTCCTCTCATGAAAAATTAGCACTCATTTATAATGAGTGCTAATTTTATTTATCATATTTTTTTTGATTTGTCAATACATGTTTAATTTTCGATTACCAGATTTCTGCCGTTGTTTTTTGCTTTGTAAAGCCTTAAATCCGATATTTTAAGTATCTCACTGTAGACATTGTTCTTTTTAATTTCACTTAGATCTGCTAGACCGCAGCTGAATGTCAATCTGATTTTTTTTGAGTCGTATTCAAAACTCATATCCTGTACATTATTTTTAATTCTTTCAACTATTGTGGCGGCTTCAAATCGATCAACCATTTTGAAAACAACCACAAATTCCTCACCGCCGTATCTGGCAAGAATGTCATTTGGACGTATGTTTTCCTTGAGGTATTTGCTAAACTCTTTCAGTATAAAGTCGCCTGCCTGGTGTCCGTATGTGTCATTTATATTTTTGAAATGGTCGATGTCAAACATTGCCAAGGTGAAAATATCTTTTTCTCTTTCTGAAGAATAATATGTATTTTTTAATAAACTGTTTAGATATCTTCTGTTGTATAATTTTGTAAGCGGGTCTATCAATATTTCATTTTGAAGATTTTTTGAACTGGATATATCATGAGCGATAAAAAGTATTTTTCTAGGCATTTTATCCGGCCACTGTTCATAGACTTCTCCACGTAGGTGCACCCAGTACTCGCTGTGGTTTTTAGGTTGGATTTTCAAATCCAAATTAAATGAAGTAGCTAAACCTGATAAAATCTCGTACATTTTATCTTTAAAATCTTTTAAATAGTCTTGGTGTATAAAATCATACAGTGAATCCACATTAAATTTATTTTTTTCATTTATAGGGAAAATTAGTTTGGCATTTTTGCTGAGAAAAACCTTGTTCTTTTTTATATCCCAGTCCAGTGTGGCAATCTGGGCTTCCTGTATAATTGTCTGAAATTTTTTGTGATCACCGTCTAATCCAGATGTTTTTGAATTTATCAGCTCAAGCATCTTCTTGCTCGGGTTCATATATATTAAGTATAGTATAGAAGTAGAAATAAAAGGAATTAAAACATTAAGAACCAAGAAAAAAGAGTGCATAAGCTTGATATTCTTATCAGAAAATATTTGTGTGGATGCGAATATTATTTTAAAATTTTCTTCGCCTATAGTAAGTTTTTCTTCTTGAAAAAGCGGATATTTAGGTCTCTCAATAACTGTAGGGTCGGAACTGAAAATTAATTTATTGCTTGGTGTGTATACTTGAATAATCATATTATCCCAGGCAAAGATAAGATTTTTTGTTAGATGTTTCATATCAATTTCACCAAGAAGAATCCCCTTTAAACGTTCAGATCTAGGCAGACCAAATTGTTTTGAAAATACAGGCATCAGTATATATATGGATTCTTTTTTATAAGTATTGAAATTCCCAAGTATTTGCCCTTTTGTAAGTATGAACATTTTCGACGATGTGTTTGTAAGCAGGCTTTCGATAAGTGCATTCTCTGATAAATCTATCAGTGGATAGCTGTCTTCTATATAGTTTGGAGCTATATATTTTACAGGATAGTACCATTTTTTTTTATTATTGGAAATTTTATAATTTTTACCAATTAACTTTAAGTATTCTCTTTTGCTAGATTTTGGCACCCAAACAAGTGAATGTAGAGAATTGCTGGATAAAAAGAATGGTTCCAATAATTTTTGATATTCTTTTTCGACAAATAAATCTGGCGTAAAGGTGTCGAGTATCTGAAATGGGATCATAATTTTTTGAATTTCACCTTCAATTAGCGAGAAGTTTTTTTTAGATATATTTTCAAATCGAATTATATTTGTTTTTTTTATGAATTTATCAAATAATTGGTTTAATAGAAAAAAGTAGATGACTCCTGTACTTAATATGGCAATCAATAAATTTCTCTTAAAAGCATATTGGAGCTTTCGCATATCCTCACCCCCTGGTATACTTTAAAACACTTTACTATATAATACTCTGACAAGTTTTAATTCCTTTAATTAACAAGTTAAGCGTGGTTTAGAATTCATTTTTAACAGGATTTGTTTACATATACTGAAAACTCACTGGAAAATTAAAAACTATTTTGATATAATTGTATAAAAATGGGGGCTTTATCATGAAGATAAAATTTTATGATGCATCATATATTGGAAATGAAAGACTTAAGTATGCAGTGATAATAGCAAAACATTATAGTAACTACGTTTTGGTAAGACATAAAAAGAGAGATACATTTGAATTTCCAGCAGGTCATAGAGAAGCAGGTGAAAAAATTTTAGAAACAGCAAAAAGAGAACTTTATGAGGAAACAGGTGCTGTGAAGTATAAAATACAATATTTGGCAGACTATTCTATAGAGGAAAATGAGTTAATAGGGTATGGCAGCCTGTTTTATGCGGATATTTTTACCTTTGATAAACTGCCGGATTATGAAATAGCCGAAAGGGTGATTGTAGAAAAATTACCTGAAGATCTTACCTATCCTATTCAAATAAAATTTTTGGAATGGGTAAATAATAACTTAATAAAGGGGAAATCTTATGGATAGAAGAGAGTTAGTAGAAGAGTTTGGGATACATTCCTCTTATTTGGATTTTTTTACACCTGAAAAGCTTCAGGAATTGGAAAAAATATTGGAAGTGACAACAAATGAACCGTACACACCCAGCAGGGAAAATATTTTCAAGGCATTAAATTTTGATTTGTATCAGAACAGAGTAGTACTTTTGGGGATGGATCCCTACCCTCAGGCAGGGGTAGCTACTGGACTTGCATTTGAGGTGGAGTCTGATTCCTGGGACAATAAACAGGTCAACACATCACTGAAAAACATTCTTAAATTAATTTATAAAACGTATTACGGTGAACTACTTACATTGGCTGATTTGAGAAGAAAAATAAACAGTGGTGAATTTCCAATACTCACTCCAGATAAACTTTTTAAATACCTTAGCAGTAATGGGGTTATGTTTTTGAATACAGCACTTACAACAAGAGTTGGACAACCAGGTTCTCATATAATGGTGTGGAGAAGTTTTATAATTGATTTGATAAAATATATAGATGAAAAACATTCTGATCTAACTTATCTTTTATGGGGTGGAAAAGCTCAAAATTACGAAAAATACATCAGAAATGGGAAAATTATAAAACATAATCACCCAGCTATTTGCGGTAAACTGAATAATCCAAATGATTTCTTAAATGGTATGAGTTTCGAGCTTACAAAAAATATGGTTAATTGGTTGGGTAAATAAATTTAAAGGGATACATATTCTTTGTTTGAATAGAATATTATAGTCAACCTCAGATATTTAAGGGGGTATCAAGTGTATGAAAAAATTGATTTTAACATTTTATTTTTTAGTATCTATAATGGTATATCCAACTGATGATTATGCATATCCTCTGGAAAACAGGTATGAAAGTACGGTACTGGGAACACCCACACCATATCTAGCCACTTTTCCAATTGAGATTCCGGTCAAGCAGTATAGCATAGATATTTTCCCAGGTCGTCGTGCACCAGAACTGTTTTGGTATAATAATAGGTTTAAATTTTCATTGGCAAAACAAAAAAAATGTGCACCGCTTATTTTTGTAATAGGGCGGTACAGGTACAGGTTACAACTCCATTAAACTTAAAACGTTTCAAAAAATATTCTACGGTGCGGGGTATCACGTGATTTTGATATCTTCACCAACGTATTCCAATTTTATAGTGAGTGCCTCTAGCAGTCACCTTCCCGGCATACTTAAAGAGGACTCTGAGGATGTTTATAGGGCTATGAAAAAGGCCTATGACAGGGTTAAAGATAAAATAGAAGTAAGCGACTTTTATTTGGCTGGATATAGTTTAGGTGCTACTCAATCGGCGTATATATCTAAGTTGGATGATGAAAGAAAAGAACTGGGATTTTCAAAAGTTCTTATGATCAATCCGGCAGTATGTCTTTATGATTCGGCAGATATATTTGACAGTTATATTTCCAATATGCCTGGCGGTGTCAATAATATTGATTATGTTGTAGAAAATATACTAAAGAACATATCTGCTTATAATAAAAATATAGGAGGGGTAGGAGATATAGGTGATGGAATAGAGTTTGCCGGAGATTTCTTTTATGAATTTTTCAAAAAAGAGAAACTTTCTGATGAAGAGTTGGCATCGCTCATAGGGATAGCGTTTAGGCTCAGCTCGATAGAACTTATTTTTGCATCAGATATAAGCAGTGATTCCAGTGTGTTTGTTGAAAAAGGCAGAGAAATTTCCAAATATGAAAGCCTTAATCCATATTTTAAAAAACTTATAAAATTCGGTTTTGTAGACTATTTTGAAAATTTACTATTACCCTATTATATAAAAAAGCATGGCAGTGATGATATTAGTGAAATAAAAAGAGCTACCGGTATAAGGCAGATTAAAAATTACCTATCCAAAGCGCAAAAAATAGCAGTTTTTACAAATGAAGATGAGATAATTTTGAGTAAAAAAGACTTAGAATTTTTAAAGGACACCTTTAATGAAAGAGCAAAGATCTATCCATACGGCGGCCATTGTGGGAATATGTTTTACAGAGAAAATGTTGAAAGCTATATCAAGTTTTTCAACGGAGAGGGGATAGATTAATGAAAATAAAATTATTTGCACTGTTTTATTTGCTTATAACGATTTTGATTTATCCTGAAAGGCGTGGACCATATAATCCGAGGAAATTCGGAAGACCTGATAGAACGTTTAGAGATGAAAAAGATGAAGTGAATCTTTTTGATATTTATGACCCCCTCGAACCTATTAACAGAAGAGTATATTATTTTAACTCAAAAGTTGATAAATTTGTATTAGTTCCAGTTACAGATTTTTATAAATTGGTTGTGCCTGATATGCTTGAGAAGGGGGTATCTAATTTTTTTTCAAACATAGAAGAGGTCAATACTTTTATAAATAGTGGTTTTCAACTTAAGTGGAAAGATATGTTTGTTACAGGTGGAAGGTTTTTAATAAATTCTACATTTGGAGTAGCAGGATTAATGGATCCGTCAAGTCATATAGGCCTTATGAAAAGAAAAGAGGATTTTGGACAAACGCTAGGACATTATGGCATTGATTCCGGACCATTTATAATACTGCCAATTTTCGGGCCTTCAAACTTAAGGGATTTATCTGGTATAGCTTTTGATAAAGGGACCTTCTTGTATATTGACCCGCTAGAAATGATTGAACTAAGTAAAACTGATCCAGAAATTTTATTATTGGAAGGTGTTGACACTAGAAATAATGTGTCGTTTTCCTATTATGAAACTGGAACCTCATTTGAATATGAATATATCCGTTTGTTTTACACAAAATCTAGACAGCTTCAAATTGAAAATTAGGTGGCAGAAATTTCTGCCACCTAATTTAATATAAACTCAAATTTTTTAAATCAACCCATCCGATATTTTTTGCATAGCCTAAGTTTTTACTGTTTAATATCCAAATTATATTTACTCGTTTTCCAGGCTTAAGATAGGTCTTTTTTTTCTTGTCTAAGTTACTGTATGCGAAGCAATATTTTGTAACTTTATATTTTTGATTGACTTTTTTTGAAATCTTTAAATTTTCAATGGGTATAAATCCTTTTCTATACTTGCTAATTACATATATCATATCTAAATTATCAAAATAGTATGCTTCACCAAAAATATTACCTTTAGAAAAATTTTTCTCCCTGACAGAAAAATTAGTATTATATAAAATACTGTCTTCTACAACACATACACCATATCCTTTCTTTAATTTTTTTCTTGGAATAATTGTACTTAATGGGATTGTGTTGAATTGATATTTTCTAGGCCAGGTAATTTCTAGAGTGTCCTTTTTCTCTACTCCTGTAAGCATAGTTTTTTCAGGGATAGATAATTTTTTTTTGATAATTATATCCTGTTTTGTTAAAAAATATCTTTTTCTATATTGAAAACGTTTTTTCCAGATTTTAATATTATTGTTTTCATCAATGGCAAATATGAATTTATTTTTTGAATCTACTCCAACATCTTTTATAAATATAGAATTTCCGTAAAAAAATTCCGAAATAATTTTTTCTTTATCTATGTTGATAATTTTGATGTTATTATCAGCGTATGAGGCCAGTAAATAATTATCTTTTATTGAGAGAGAGGTAATCTGATCGTCGTCTGTTTTCAGTATGTGACTTAAATGCCTATTCCTGAGATCCCATATTTCAATCTCTCCATTAGTATTAGAGCTTATTATTCTGTTTTTATAATATCCTACGCCGTTTTTAATAGAGTCTTTATTATGTAGTGAATAAAGAAAACTTGAATTATTGCTATCCCATACGGCAATTTTTCCATCCCAGGATGAGCTTAAAAGTTTCTGTAGTTCTGGGATGAAATAAAGCCCGGAGACATTATGAGTATGAAAAGTCAAATTTTTCAAAAGTGAACCTGTGTAAAAATCCCAAACTCGAATATTGTTTTTTTCTGAGTTTATATAGTATTTTCCGTTGTTATTTTTAGAATCAATAAGTGAAAATGAGTCACTGCAAGTTATTAAATTTTTACCGTTGTTAGTAATGACAATATCGTTGATTTTCAATTGATGTGCTTTAAAGTTGTTTAAGATTTTGTAACTATGCATTTTAAGTATTATTATTTGTCCGTTTTCAGTTCCGCAGATTATAATATTTTTTTTAGAATCAACATATATTTTTGTTATTGGTGAATCAGATATAAATTCAGTTTTTTCTAATTTGTTTTCAATTATATTCCAGATTTCTATACAGCCATCTGTTTTTCCGAATATAATTCTATTGTCATCTAAAAAATTTGCTGCAGAAACATCAGATTTTGAAAATAAAAGATCAAATTTTCTGGGTTCTTGCTCATAACTGTGATCCAAAAAATAATCTGAAATTTTATTTTTATGATAATCTTTTTTTTTGCTTACATTTTTTTTAATTATTTTATTTTTAAGTGAGTTGTCTTCTACAGTTTTTACAGGTTGACTGGAACACCCGAGAATAAAAAGAAGACAGATGAAAATTAATTTTTTCATTTTTAAATTTTCCACCTGTTATGAAACCACATCCATTGTTCGGGGTGCTTTCTTATAGCATTTTCCATTAGATGGATTAAATTTTGTGTGTTGATTTGTACATCTTGTTTTATATTTCCAGTCCTTATTAAATCTAATCTTTCTTGGATAAAAACAGTGTTATTGTTGTTTTTATCAAGTATGCAATATCCGAAAATAATTGGGATATCCTGCTTAAGGGCAAGATTTATGGCACCAGTTGGAGCAAGTGTTTTTCTGCCAAAAAAAGTGACTTCAGCGCCTTTTCCGTAATGGTCTGAAATCAATGCGATAACTCCTTTATTATTTATAGCTTGTATTAGTTGCCTAGTGATCCTTTTATCTCTGAGTATAATATTCATTCCCAACTTTTCTCTTTGGTCTGTTATATAGGAGCTGACCAAAGGATTTTTCTGTTTTTTTGCGACAGCATAAAATGGGTATTTATATGCAAGATATGATGCAGCCTCAAAGTTTCCCATATGCATAGTAGCTAATATGACACCTTTTCCTTCAGAATATGCCTTATCCAAAATTTCAATGTTTTCAAATTTAATTTTACCAAGTTTCGTTATTGTTTCCGGCAGCCAAAATGAAGATAAAAATACTTTGGACATTATAACATATGAATCTTTTGCAATTTTTTTAACTTCTGAGATGTTTTTTTTAGGAAAAGCAAGCTGTATATTTTTAATTGTAATTTTTCTTCTTTTTTTTATTAAATAATAGCCAAGTTTTCCAAGATTTCCTGCAAATGAGTATCTAAAACTTTCCGGGAAAAAAGTGATGGTTTTAGAAATAAATTTCATTAGTATAAATTCTAGTTTATATTTCAGTTTCAAATTGATCCTCCTAGTAGATTAAAATTTAAATACATTATACTATAAAATGTTTCTTTAGAGAAGAGCGAAAAAATAAAGAGTTGAAAAGAAGTCTGAAAATATAGTATAATGATTTGAGAAAAAAAACGGGAGGTAAACGGTATTGAAAGTAGCATTGGGATCAGATCACGGGGGATATAGATTAAAAGAGGTATTAAAAGAGCATCTATTGTCCAAGGGATATGAGATAGAAGATTTTGGAACAAAAAGTGAAGAGTCAGTAGATTATCCAGAATACGGAAAAAAAGTAGCGAAATATGTAGTATCAGGAAATGCAGATTATGGAATAATAATATGTGGAACAGGAATAGGAATATCGATAGCAGCGAATAAGGTAAAGGGAGCACGTGCAGCATTATGTCATAATATGTGGACAGCCAAGTTGACAAGAGAGCATAATGATGCCAATATACTAGCCTTAGGAGCGAGGGTTATAGGAGAGGGTATAGCGTTAGATATTGTTGATACCTTCCTGACAACAGAATTTGAAGGTGGAAGACACCAGAAGAGAATTGACAAAATAGAAGATTAGTATAGGTGTTATATAGGGAGGAAGGTCTATGTCGACTATTTTTACTAAAATAATAAATAGAGAAATACCAGCTGCTATAGTTTATGAAACTGATGAAGTGATAGCATTTAATGATATAAATCCATTGGCTCCTATACATATTTTAGTGGTATGTAAAAAGGAAATACCAACTATAAATGATATAGAGGTAGAAGATAGTGAGTTGATAGGGAAAATGTACCTTGCTATTAAAGAAATAGCTTCTCAAAAGGGTATCTCTGAAAAAGGATATCGTATTATAACTAATTGCAATGAATATGGTGGGCAAGAAGTCTTTCATTTACATATGCATATTTTGGCAGGAGAACCAATTGGGCCTATGCGTCAAAATTTGTAAATAAGAGTATTAAATATATATATATTTAAGAAGCAGTACTAAGCAGTTTAGTTCTGCTTTTTTATTTGTTTTCTTCCTAATAAGGTAAAAATGGGATAGAATCAGTAATTCGAGAAATAACTCAAAATAACTTGCAATAGAAGACAAAGTCTTATAACTAGATATTTAAGAATACTAGATGAAGTCTGAAAAAGGGTGTGAGTCTAGTTCTGTAGAAGATAGAGTTTGCTTAGATAATAGAATATATGAAACTGAAATTTTGAAAAGGATTTTTGAACTGAACTCAGTAAAAAAATGAGTATATTACTTTGTATATATACCAATTGGGCCTGAAAAGCTCATACTAGAATTTCAAAATACAGTTTAATATCAGTTTAATTTAAATAAAACTGATATTAAACTAAATTTGAAACAATTAGTTTGGATTAATTCTGAAAAAGCTGAGGAATGATTTTTTAAAAATTTAGAATATTGAAACTCTGGTGTATATAAATTCTATATTCTTAAAGCACACTATATAATGTAATTTTATATTATAACAAAGGTGCAGTAAAATTAAGTAGTGGAGACAATCCGTATAATTTTATTTGAAAATGTTGGCGTATTAAAAGAATTCATTTTATTAAAATTATATCTACCTTATTAACATAGAGGGGACTTAGCAAGTATGGGAAGTAAGATTCGTCATAGTGTAGTAGAAATAAGCTTCAGTGTGATTAGAAGACCGAGAAAAACAATAGTTATAAGGGTGAAAGAGGGCCTTGTAGAGGTAGTAGCAGATCCTAGAGTATCGCTGGAATATATATTTAATTTGATAGAAAAGAAGGAAAAATGGATAAAAAACAAACTAAAACTTTCATTACCTAAAAAAGAACTCATATATGAAAATAGAGAAGAACATTATTATTTGGGTAGAGCATATCGTTTAAATATAAGTGTTGTAGAAAATAAAGCAGACGAAGGGATCTTTTTAGAAGATGATATACTTAATTTAAATATTTTAAATGATACTAAAGAGTATAAAAAGAAAATGTTGGAAGCCTGGTATAGAAATATGGCTAAGTATTATTTTAATAGAATAGCAGAGGGCCTTTGTGATAAGCTTAAACCTGATGGTATATCTATGCCTGAAATTTCTGTTAGGAAAATGAGTAGAAGATGGGGGACCTGTCATTATTATAAAAAACGAATTATACTTAATCTAAGCCTCATAAAAGTTCCTATTGAATTGATAAGATATGTGATATTACATGAACTTTGCCATTTTAAATATCCAAACCACAGTAAGGAATTTTATGGATACATGTGGCAGTTTGAACCGGAATTAAAACAAAAAAAAGAAAAATTGAAGGCATATGAAAAAGTCCTATAATTTAAAATATATAAGGAGGAACAAAATGATAAACCTATTAAAAAACAGAAGAAGTATAAGAAAATTTAAATCCGATAAAGTTGAAAAAGAAAAGATAGAAAAAATTCTTCAGTGCGCCTTGATATCTCCAAGCGGAAGAGGATTGAAACCTTGGGAATTTGTGGTTATTGATGACAAAGAGTTAATAGAAAAACTGTCTCAGGCAAAACCTACAGGAGCCCAGTTTTCGGAGGATGCACCGCTTATAATAGTGGTAATGACAGAGAGGGAAAAATCAGTAACGTGGATAGAAGATCTAGCAATAGCATCTACAGTTATGCAGCTTGAAGCAGAAAAATTAGGACTTGGTTCTTGTTGGGTACAGCTTAGAAATAGAATGTATGATGATGAAAGAACATCTGAACAGTATGCAAGAGAACTTTTGGGTGTACCTGAAAAATATGAGGTTAATCATTTTATAGCATTCGGGTATCCAGATGAGAAAAAACAGGGCTATACAGAAGAGGACATGGATTTTGGAAAAGTATCGTATAATCAATTTGGCACAAGATTATAATGAGGGCCTTTTTTGCAATAAAACTACCTGAAGCAGTTAAAGATGTAGTATATGAAGATATTGAAAAA
Source organism: uncultured Ilyobacter sp. (assembly GCA_963668015.2). Taxonomy (GTDB): domain Bacteria; phylum Fusobacteriota; class Fusobacteriia; order Fusobacteriales; family Fusobacteriaceae; genus Ilyobacter_A. Next base: position 24,541 of record CAXXCR010000036.1, read on the forward strand.
CTTCAAAGTATGGATACCAACTGTAAACTGGTGAGTAAAGAAAATCTTCATATAACCCTGCTTTTTTTAGGGGACATCGAGGAAGAAGATCTTCAGGACAGGATAAACTTGCTGGAAGGGGAACTGGGTAAAATAGAAAGTTTTTTTCTCAGTATAGAAGATCTTGGATTTTTTTATAATAGAAGGGGCCTAGTAAGGGTTATATGGATGGATATTGTAAAAAATGCCAAGAGGGTAGAAGATATAAGCAGAATATTGTATGGATATTTTCAAGATATCTTAGAAGAGAATAATTTGATAAAGGAGCATCCTTCATTTAAGCCGCATTTAACACTGGGAAGAATAAAAAATATAAATAGGCATCAGAATAACGAACTGAAAGATTGGGGTAAGGATTTTAATAAAGGTAAGAATAAAAGTAAGTTTGAAGTTGAAAAAATCTCAGTTATTAAAAGTGAGCTCACTTCACAAGGACCTGTATATACTCTTATAAAAAATATAAAACTTAAATAAGCGGGATAACCGCTTTTTTATATGAATAAATTATAGACTCGTAGTATGTAATTTTATTTTAATTTTAAAAATTTTTATTTTATATACTAGGTGTATGACACTATAAAATTCCTTAAAATAGGAATAAAGAGCTTGAAAAAATCATAAAACTAAGTATCTTAAGGTAATAGAAGATAGGGCCTTATAAAAAGCTTGCTTAGTTTTGGCATAGAAGATATAATTTACTTGATTAAATTTTTTACGACGGGAGAATAAATTATATGAATTATATAAGCAGTAAGGAGAATAGTTTTTATAAATTTTTAAAAAAATTGAAACAAAAAAAATATAGAGAAAAAGAGGGCCTGTTTCTTGCAGAAGGGGTGAAATTTTTAGATTTTAAAAGAGAGCCTGAATATCTGATAGTAGAAGAGGGTAAGGAAATTAACATATCCGATAATTTAATATATAAAAAATATATTTTAAATAAAAACTTATTTAAAAAACTAAGTTCACAGGAAAATTCTCAAGGATTAATTTTGGTATATAAATACAATGAAAGTTCTTTAGAAAAGATAGGAGATAATATAGTAGTTTTGGATAAGGTACAGGATCCTGGAAACCTTGGTACCATAATCAGAATAACTGATGCGGTTGGATTTAAAGATATTATTCTCACCAAGGGAAGTGCAGATGTCTATAATGAAAAAACCATAAGAAGTAGTATGGGGTCTATATTTAATATGAATATAAACTATCTGCCTGAAGATGAACTTATGAGTTTCTTGAAAGAAAGGGGATATAAGACTATAGTTACAGCTTTAGAAGATGATACAGTAGATTATAGTGAGATGGGCCTTTCTCATAAAAACGCTATAATATTTGGTAATGAAGGAAATGGTGTGGGAACGAATATTATTCAGAAAAGTGATGAAAGTATTAAAATACCTATCTATGGAGATGCAGAATCTTTAAATGTTGCTGTGGCAGCTGGAATAGTTTTATATAAGATTCGAGAAAAAATATAAAAAATATTTAATATTATTTAATAAAATTTGATTTTATTTAGTTTTTATATTGACAACTATTCTTATATAATGTATCATTGTAATGGTAGCGAACAAATGTTAGAGGTTATCGAACATTTAATACTCAAATAAAATATTTACAATATAATTTAATATAAATATTTATAAAATGGAGGACATATAATGGAATTCAAAAATTTAGTAGTTGAGAAAAAAGAAGGATTAGGAATCATCAGTATTGACAGACAAAAAGCATTAAACTCTTTAAACGAGGAAGTTTTAACTGAACTAGGTGCTGCTGTTTCTGCATTAGACGCAGACGCTGAAGTAGATGTTTTAATCATCACAGGTAAAGGAAAAGCTTTTGTTGCAGGTGCAGATATCGCTGCTATGAGCACAATGTCACACTTAGAAGGAAGAGACTGGGGAAGATTTGCACTAGATGTATTCAGAAAAATAGAATTAGCAGATAAACCTGTTATCGCAGCAGTAAATGGTTATGCTTTAGGTGGAGGATGCGAATTAGCACTTTCATGTGACATAAGAATAGCTTCTACAAAAGCTGTATTCGGTCAACCTGAAGTTAAACTTGGAATAACTCCTGGATTCGGTGGAACTCAAAGACTAGCTAGATTAGTTGGAACAGGGAAAGCAAAAGAGCTTATCTACACTGGAGAAATGATCCCTGCAGAAGAAGCATTAAAAATAGGATTAGCTAACCACGTAGTTGAAGCCGATGAATTATTAGAAAAAGCTACTGAAATGGCAAACAAAATCAGAGCAAACTCTCAACTAGCTGTAAGATTTGCAAAATCAGCTATAAACAGAGGATTTGAAACTGACTTAGAAACTGGTATGGAAATAGAAAGAGATCTATTTGGTCTTTGCTTCGCAAATGAAGATCAAAAAGAGGGAATGACAGCTTTCTTAGAAAAAAGAAAACCAGAATTCAAAAACAAATAAGATTTAGAAGAAAATTTTGAGCTATTCCTTTAATATTGGAATAGCTCTTTTTATATTTAAAACATAATATCAAAAAGAAATATCTTAAGGAGAAATAGATGAAGTTTAAACATTTGAAGAATAAATTAGTGTTTCAAAATAATGTAGTGAAAATATTTGAAGAGAAGCTTAAGCTTCCAAATAACAAAGAAGTTGTATGGAGTTTTATAGAGGGTAAAAAAGCTGTAGCAGTATTGGCCGTTACGGATAAAAATCAAGTTGTATTGGTCAATCAATATAGACCGGCAATAAAAAAGTTTTTATTGGAAATTCCAGCTGGAATAGTAGAAGATAATGAAGGGCCTGAAGAAGCAGCAATGAGGGAACTTGAAGAAGAGATTGGATACAGAGCCGGGAAATTAGAAAAACTATGTGAATATTATAGTATCCCTGGATTTTCTGACGGTAAAATGTATATATTTAAAGCTACCGAGCTTATAAAAACTCAACAGAATTTAGATGAAGAAGAATTTATAGAAATAAAAAAAGTTGAGGTAGGGGAAATAGATAAGTTGGGCATAGAAGATTCTAAAACATTAATAGCGTTATCATATTTAAAATAGTATAAGATGAAAAAATCATCTTATACTATTAATTTTTTGAATAGCCTTTTTAATTTTGGATCTTCGTTTACTAATTTATATTTATCGACTAACCATTCTAATTCACTATAATTTACAGATAATGACTCCATTAATTCTAATTTTATGTTTTTCTGTTCATCTGGAAAGCTTTTTTTTCTAGTTTGAATATTGATTTTTTCTATAGTACCTTTTCCTTCTAAATAATCCAATATCTTTTCCCAATTAAGTTGTAGATCTATTTTTCTAAGTAACATAATACTTGTGAAATTTAACTGAGGAATACTATCGTATCCTCTTTTTTTTAGGTAATTTAAAATTTCTGGATTTTTTTTTGTTTCATATAGAACTTCTCCAGCTTTTTTAGCATTCATAATTTTAGGCATTTTATTACTGAAATTTTTCATTCTTAAATATTTTGAAAAAGGAAGGGCCTTTGTTTCTAGATAGAAGTTTATAAAAAAATCATTATATTCAAATCCATCAGGAATATTCCCTTCACAAATACAGTTTGTCATATATTCAATTCTTTCAAAATTAACCATAAGAAGCTCCTTTCATTATCTGGAATAATAATTATTTACAATTAAGTATATCATGAAAAACGCTACCTGTAAAACACAAAATCACATTTTTCTATATTTAAAAATATAGGAATTTTATAAAAGATTAATTTGATAGAAAAAAAGTTATGAAAATGTTATAATGTTTCGTTGGAGGTGTTAATAGATGAAAAGAATTGGAGCACATGTAAGTATAAGTGGTGGAGTTTTTAATGCACCTAAAAATGCAAATAAAATAGGAGCAAAAGCATTTGCAATGTTTTTAAAAAATCAAAGAAGATGGGAGTCTAAACCCTATAATAAAAAAGATATAGAAAATTTTAAGGAATCGATAAAAAAATATGGATATGATCCCAAATATATATTACCTCATGATTCATACTTAATTAATTTAGGAAACCCAGATAAAGATAAACGAAAAAAATCATTAGACGCATTTATAGATGAAATTAAAAGATGTGAACAGTTGGGACTTTTATATTTAAATATTCATCCAGGGAGTCATTTGAAAGAAATTTCAGAAGAAGAGTGTATGAATTATATTGCTGAATGTATAAATATAGCAATTGATAAAACTGAATATGCAACTATAGTTTTAGAAAATACAGCCGGACAAGGATCTAATTTAGGATATAAGTTTGAGCAATTAGCATATATAATTGATAAAGTTAAAAATAAAGATAGAATTGGAGTATGTTTAGATACTTGTCATATGTTTGCAGCAGGCTACGATATTAGAGATGCAGAAGCATATAATGAAACTATGGATAAATTTGAAAATATAATTGGGTTTAAATATTTAAAAGGTGTTCATTTAAATGATTCTATGAGTAATTTTGGAAGTAGAAAAGATAGACATAATAGTATAAATAAGGGATTATTAGGAGAAAGTTTTTTTAAATTAATAATGAATGATCCTAGATTTGATGAATTACCAATTGTTTTAGAGACAATAGATCAAAATATTTGGGAAAAAGAAATAAAATATTTATACAATTTAGTAGAAACCCTATAATATTAATTATCAAAAAAAGGAGCAAAAATGATTAACATAATTATAAATAAACTTTTTCCGGTTATTTTAATGTTTGTATTAGGATATTTTTTAAAAGAGAAAAAAGTTTTTAAAAGTAGTGACGCACAGTTGTTTTTAAAATTGGCATTTTACGTATCAATCCCAGCTTTATTGATTCAATCTATTAGCAAAATAAATATTTTAAATTTTTACTATTTACCATTGATTGCTGTTTTAATATATATAATTTTATTTTTTATTTCATATGGAGTTACAAAAATATTGAAAATAAAACCTAAAACTCAGGGAACTTTTATAGTTGGATCTCTTGTCATGAATGGGAGTTTTGTTATTCCATTTTATATTTCTATGTATGGAATAGAAGAAATGGGAAGATTTGCAATTTATGATTTGGGGAATGCATTAATGATATATTCGTTTGTTTATATCTTGGCGTGTAAATATGGTTCCGATGAAGATGCTGAAATTGAAATAAAAGATATTTTTAAAAAATTATTTCTTGCTCCTCCATTTGCAGGTATTTTGATAGGTCTTATATTTAATATAAGCGGGACTGAATTACCTACCATAATTAATAATTTTTTGCAACCACTAGGAATTTTAACTGGTCCTCTTTTTATGCTTGCTTTAGGAATGAATTTTAAGCCAAAACTTATAAATGGGAAGTATATATTATGTGTTATTTTTATAAGAGTTTTTTTGGGTTTAATAATAAGTTTTATATTTGTTAGCTTGTTTAACATACAGGGGATGAATCGAATTGCCATACTTTTACTATCATCGGCACCAACAGGTGCAACTACATTAACTTATTCTGCATTAGAAGATTTAGATATAGAATTCGCATCTAGTTTAGTTTCGTATTCTATTTTATTTGGATTGTTTTTTATACCTACTTTAATATATTTTATTTCTTAAATTGTCAAATTAAATGCAACAACATATTTCGCCCCGGAATACTTCTTGGGGCGTTTTTCTATCTGGGATTATTTCTACACAATTAGAAATTTAGACTTCCTACATGCATAAGTCATTATAGTGCTTTTTATTGCGCTCCCTATGGGGGACTATATTTACCGTTTATGGTATTTCTTTTAATTTCTCTTTCTAAAAAAGTATAAGCTCTCATTTTGAATATAAAGCTATTTAAAAGTATATATATATACTAAGATGCCGATAATTCTTATATTTCATTCTATAAGGCAGGTATTGTTTTTTGGTTTTATGCAATAAACTACATAATATTTCTCAAGGGAATTCAAATATTATATCAATTTGATATTTAAATGAGTACGATATCATTTTTAAGTTAAGTAAATATAAAGACAATAAAAAACTCAATTTTTAAATTATCCCTAATAATAATTACTCTAATGATTCTAAGTAACTAAACTACATATAATTTCAGTTATCTATAAGTATAGAACTTCAAGTTATTATTACTCCAAATAATTAACAAAATTACAAAAAAATTATGCTATTTTTTATTTTCGATATAAGGGTTTTGTGCTCATCAATACAAGCCTTGTTTTTTTTAAACCCTTATATCGAAAATAAAAACGTCATTTTTATGACGTTTTTTTCAGTCTTCTTCCAGACTCGGAAGTTTATTAACAGCTCTTTTCTCTAGGATATTTTTTGCATTTATATAGATTTCTGTAACTTTTGAATCAGCATGACCCAAGAAATCTCTTATCTCTAAAACATCTGCACCTTGTAAAGAAAGTTCAGTTGCAACAGAGTGTCTAATGTTATGCGGACTGATTTCTTTATTTATTAAACATCCCAAGTTTTTTATTATTTTATATAAATTACTATATGTCATCTGTTTGTTTTCTTCAAAGCTAGACGGGAATATAAAATTATCTTCCATTTCAAAGTCTGCAATACTATATAATTGCTGCATAAAAGTTTTATATTCTATTATTTTTTTATAGCAATCATTATGAAGTGGTTTGTACTGAACTTTCCCACTTTTAGTTTTCTCCAGCTTTAAAACTCGTTCCCCTTCACGATTAATGATGTTTTTATATTTTAAATTTAAAAGTTCTGAACTACGCAGGCCCGTATAAAACAAGGTGTATAAAATAACATAATTCCTATATGATTTATCATCTATAATATCATATTTTTTTAAAATTTCTTTTATTTCTGAATAAGATATCTTAAGAACATTTTCAAAATTATGTTTAGCTACTTTCATAGTTGGTATGAATTTAAAATGATTTGGTAATCCATGTTTTTCTATTTCTTTATACATACTTTTAAGAGAAAATATAATTTTATTTATAGAACTCTTTTTTAGTTTTCTTTCATTTACAAGATAATCTACATAAGCTTCTACGTCATCTTTATCTACATTAACCATCATATTTAACATTTCTTCTTGGTCTAGTTGTCCATTAATTTCATAAACAAATGACAGGAATTTTTTCAGATAAAACATGTAGTCTTTTAGTGTCTTTTCAGATTTATAGATAGTAAATAAATTATTGTTTATATTATTCTTTTTTCTCTTTTTTTTAACTAGACTTATATCTCTAGTTGTATTTATTTTTATAATATCCATTTTGTATCAAGTCCTCCAAGTAAAAAATTTAGGCTAATTCATAGAATTAGCCTATTCAAAAGAAAAAACCTCAATTATATAATCTCTGCCAGAAACATCTTCTACATCCACTCTTCTTTGAAATTCCCTCTCTTCATTTGGTTTCAAATTTTTTATAACAAATATTTCTTTAGTTAGATATTCATTATACTGTTTGAATTTAACTTTTAATGTAACTGAATTAAATTTAAAGTCACCTATATTTTTTATTTTACCAGTTAAAGTTCTTCCGCCACTTCTTTTTCCTGTTAAGCTTAAATCTAAAAACTGCAGATTATTCTCACCAATTTTTTGCATTCTATAATCTTCTAAATATTCCCAGGTCTTATCATCTTTTAAAACTATCTTCTCCCCTTTTTTATCAGTTACAATTTCATCTGAAAAAGCGAAAGTAGTAAGTAGTAAAAAGATAGCAGGTAATTTTTTCATAGCGTCATCCTCCTTTTACTACTATTATATCGTATAAACTTAGATTTACCTTCATAATAATAAAAATATAGTTCAAGAAAATATTTTTTTCTATATTTTTATTTATAGCAATTATTTTGTCAATTTAATTCGTAGTATATGAGATCGAAATAATAGTCTCTTCCATTTATTTCTCCTACACTCACGGTTTCCTTGATTTTTCTAACTTCACCTTTTTTTAAATCTCTTATATTGAATTTGTCTACAGTAACATAATTATCTATATGTTTAAATTTTATTGTATAGGTTAAAAGTTTTATATCTTTATGATATTTATTTGTTATTTTAAGATCAAATGTTCTTTTATCTTTTGACTCTCTTACTGTTTTTCTAGTTGAAATTTCTTCTGTTTTAAATTCAGATTTTTCTATTTTATCTTCGGGAACTTCTATAACACTTTCTATAGTTTCTTCTTGAAAATTTTTTGAAGTACTTGTTGTCACTTTTTTTATTGTTTCTTTATCTTCTGAGTCTTTTTCTTTAAGAACTCTTACAATAAAACTAGTACGTTTTCCTCTTTTTCCTGTTAAATGAAGAACATCGATAGTTACTTTTTCTTGCAGTTCTTGGAGAATAGGATCTATTTCAGCTTCTAATTTCTTCCAGGTTTTATCAGTATATAATATGTATTTATTACCGTGATCATCTTTAAAAAATCTTTCTTCTGTTTTTTCTCTAGAGTAAGGATATTGTTCTTCACGAGAATAAGGGAATTTTTTTTCTTGTGAATAACTAAATATAGAAAATAATATAAATATATATGCAAAGATTTTTTTCATTATATACACCTCCCATATATACTATTATATTACTTTTAACTACTAGAAATCTGTTTTGACTTTTCCCTTATTTGTAAGAATTGATTTAAAAATTCCATACTTGAATTTATTATCATTCCCTCTGGAAAATCAACTTTTTCTAATAATAACTTTACTTTATCAAAATTTCCTACATGTCCTGAAAAATGAGCATCGCTCCCGATACTGATATAGTTGCCGTGTTTTTTTGCCAGCCTTAATATTGTTTCACAATTTTTTTCAGATCCACGTCTACTAGTAGTAAAAGAACTATTATTAAGTTCTATGGCAACTCCTAATTTTTTAGCTTCAATTAGAACCTCTTCATATTTCAATGGAAATTTAGGATTTCCTAAATGAACTAAAACATCAACTTTATTTCTTCTAATACAATTTATAGCAGCAGTTGTGTTTTTTTCAATATCAGTTGTTTTTCCATATTCCTCAATAGAATGAAATCCACCTAAAACTATTTCTAACTTTTCTAAAATCCCATCTTCTAAATCAATATCTCCATTTTCATTTAAAATGTTAACTTCAGCCCCTCTATAAACTCT
>CAXXCR010000037.1:0-99564 GCA_963668015.2 uncultured Ilyobacter sp.
TGTGGATGCTGTTTTTGCTGAAGTTCACCCAGATCCAGACAATGCAAAATCTGACGGGCCAAATATGCTGAAGCTGTCTGATATAGAAGATGTATTGAAAATGGCTGTTAGCATAGACGACCTTGTTAAAGGGAAGTAGAAAGTTTTAAATAAATAGAGTATATTGTGGCAGTCGGTTAATTTATCCGTGCTGCCATTTTTGTATTGCAGATTCTTTTAGTTTAACTTTTTACAAAGTTAAACTAAGCTGTTCCTTTTTTTGAAACAAATATTGAATTTCTTGCAAGTTAATAAAAACTCTTTGGGTCACGAATCACACGAATAGGCATGAATTCAAATAAAAAAACCTTGGCCACAGAGTGGCACAGATGACAAGAGTGAGTTTCACAGAGAAATGCTAAAAAACTTTAATTATCTATGTTTTTAATAATTAGTGAGATTAGAGTAATTCGTGACAAAAGTTGATTTTGATTTAAAGGGTTCTCTCTGCGTAGCTCGTGTTTTAAATCTATGTGAAACTCTGTGTCCAAAAAATTATTTATAGAAAAATTTAGTAATTTGTTACATAATTTCAATATAAAAATTCGAGACTATGCTATAATAATTTATAAAAATAAACCGATATAAAGAATAAACTGTGTAAGAGGGGATATCTATGAATAAAATTTTAATGACTCCCGGTCCTACCAATGTTCCTGAAGATATAAGGGAGGTTTTGGGACAGGATCTGATACACCACAGAAGTGCTGAATACTCGAAGTTATTTGCGGGACTAAACGATAAATTGAAGCAAATATTTAAAACTGAATCGGACGTACTCACTTTAACCTGCTCTGGAACCGGTGCAATGGAGTCTGCTGTTGTAAACTTGTTTTCAAGAGGGGATAAGGTGCTGGTAATAAACACGGGGAAATTTGGTGAAAGATTTGTAGATATATGCAATGTTTACGGAGTAAATCCCATAAACTTAGAATATAAATGGGGTGAGACTTACCGTGTAGAAGATGTTGAAAAAATATTGGAACGAGAAAAAGACCTCAAAGGTGTTTTTATGACGCACAGTGAGACCTCTACAGGCGTATTGAACAATGTAGAGGAGATAGGCAGGCTCTTAGAAGGAAAAGATATACTTTTGGTTGTGGATGCAATAAGCGGCCTTGTGGCAAACCGGTTTGAATTTGATGAGTGGAATGTAGACTGCGCAATAGCAGGAAGCCAGAAGGGGTTTCTGCTGCCGCCTGGGATATCATTTGTGGCTCTGAGCGAAGCAGCCAAAAGATCGGTTTATAGTTCAGATTTGCCCAAATTTTATTTTTCTTATGAAGCTGCTTTAAAAGTTTTACCAGCTGGGCAAAATCCATATACCCCAGCCATAGGTTTGGTGGTGGCAGCTGATCTTGCATGTGAAAAAATATTAAAACAGGGTCTCGAGAAGATAGAGAGGGAGAGGCGTGAAGTGAGGGAGTATATAGAAGAGAGCCTGCAGAGACTGGGGTTTGGTTTTTTTGTAGAAGATCAGGAAAACAGGAGTAACACCCTTCTTGCAATTTACAAGAACGGGCTGGATTTATTAGATATGAAGAAATTCCTGAAAGAAAATTATGGCATAGTGGTATCAGGGGGGCAGGGTCAGTATAAAGAAAAAATATTGAGGATAGGATGCCTGGGAGAAATTGATAAAAAAACGGTGGACAGTTTATCAGAAGCTATTTATGATTATATACATAAAAGCACTTAGATTATGATGGAAAATTATTATAAATTATAGTAAAATTATGTAAAACAAACTAGAAAAAGGAGAAATGGCATGAATATAGTAAGCTACGCAAAAGAGATATTTGATATAGAGATAGATGAATTGAAGAAAGTAAGGGAAAAATTGGGCGAAGAGATCGAGAAAGCCCTGGAACTAATTTATAAGTCAAAAGGTAAAGTAGTTGTAACTGGAATAGGTAAATCTGGGATAATAGGAAAAAAAATTGCTGCTACAATGGCGTCAACTGGCACACTTTCTATTTTTATGCATTCAGCTGAAGGCCTGCACGGCGATCTTGGGATGATACATTCGGAAGATGTGGTTCTGGCAATATCAAATAGCGGCAACAGTGACGAAGTATTATCAATATTACCTTCCATTAAAAAAATAGGGGCCAAGATCATAGCTATGACAGGCAATCCAAGCTCGAGTTTGGCACAGGAATCAGATGTAGTTTTGGATATAAGGGTGGACAAAGAGGCTTGCCCTATGAACCTTGCACCTACCTGCTCTACAACTACAACTTTAGTTATGGGAGATGCCCTTGCGTCAGCTCTTATCAAAATGAGAGAGTTTAAACCTGAAAACTTTGCTCTTTACCATCCCGGAGGGAGCTTGGGAAGAAGGCTTCTTACAAAGATATCAGATATAATGCACAGCAACGGTGAACTTGCAATAGTCGGTCCAGATGAAAATATCGACACATTGATAGTGGAAATGACAAATAAAAGGCTCGGAGCCGTATGTATAGTTGAGGGTGAAAAGCTTATTGGTATAATAACAGAAGGTGACATAAGAAGAGCCTTAAGAGACAGGGAAAAATTCTTCACTTATAAAGCAAAGGACATAATGACGAAAAACTTTACCTCAATTGAAAAGGATAAATTGGCTATGGATGCAATGGCTATAATGGAAAACAGAGAGAGTCAGATATCTGTATTGCCTGTAGTAGAAAATGACAATCTTCTTGGGATGGTTAGAATACATGATCTTTTGCTGGCGGTTAATTAGGTGTTAAGCTGTACTGTATGTTTTCAGTTGACAAAACGGTTTTACTATAATATAATTCAACTATAAAAATAAATTGGAGGTAATACTTATGGTAACTAAAGATATGAATATTTTAGAAGCTGTTCAGAAGTACCCTATAATAGCTCAAGTTTTTCAAAAATACGGATTAGGGTGTGTAGGATGTATGGTAGCTGCTGGAGAGAGCTTAGGAGAGGGAATTGCTTCTCACGGATTAGACCCGGACGTTGTTATCGATGAGATCAACAAAGTTATTAAAGAAATGGAAAGCAACAAATAATATACTTATATAAATAAAAAGATCCGGGATATCCCGGATCTTTTTATTTATATAAGTATATTAGTCGATTTTAAGTCCCATAGGCTCATCTGCGAAAATTCTTTCGTCCATAAGTTTTAAGTCTTCAGCTATTTCAGGTCTGAAATCCATATGAGCTAAGATATCTTTTTCTAAATCTACTCCAGGAGCTATTTCAGTAAGTTTAAAGCCATTTTTGTCAAGTACGAATACAGCTCTTTCTGTTATGTAGTATGTAGTCTTATCATTTTCTTGTGCGAATTCACCACTGAAAGTGATTTGTTCTACATTTTCAATAAACTTTTTGCTTTTACCTTCGTTTGTTATAGTAAGTTTTTTATCTTCACAGCTTACTTTTAGTCCACCAGCTGTAAATGTCCCACAGAAAACAACTTGTTTAGAGTTTTGTGAAATATCGATGAAACCTCCACATCCTGCGATTCTAGGTCCGAACTTAGAAACGTTGATGTTTCCGTATTGGTCACATTGAGCCAATCCTAAGAATGTTTTATCAAGTCCTCCACCATTGTAGAAATCAAATTGATAAGCTTGGTCTAAGATTGCTTCTGGAGCCACAGCACAACCGAAGTCAAGTCCTCCTGCAGGATTTCCACCGATTGCTCCTGCTTCAACTGTAGCAGTAGTTTGTCCTATAAGACCTTCCTCTTTAAGAACTTCTGCAATAACTTCCGGAATCCCAATTCCGTAGTTAACTATGTCGTTTTTGTTTAGGAACATAGCAGATCTTCTTGCAACGATTTTTCTAGCATTCAAAGGATATTTTTCAAACATGTTAACCGGAAGTATGCATGCAGATACATATGACTCTTCGAAATCAGTTGCATATGTTTGAGGGTGTCCCTTTGTAACTATTACACCATCAACTAAAACTCCAGGAATTTTAACTGATTTAGGGTCAAAAGTTCCTCTTCTGACAACTTTTTCTACTTGAACGAAAACCTTACCACCAGAGTTTTTACATGCCATAGCTAAAGGCAGGGCTTCTAATTTAAGAGGCTCTTTATCTAAAGTTATGTTTCCATCTTCATCAGCATAAGTTCCTCTGATAAATGCAACATCTATCGGGAAACTTTTATAGAATAAGAAATCTTTTCCATTTAAATTGATTTTTTCAACAAGTTCCTCTTTTGTCTTGTCGTTCAATTTTCCACCTGCTAAATCAGGGTCAACAAAAGTTTTAAGACCAACTGGAGTAACTACTCCTGGATTTCCTGCAGCAATTTCTCTGTAAAGACGAGAGATAACCCCTTGAGGAAAATTGTATGCTTCTATTTTACTGTCGATGGCAAGCTTCTGTAACTTTGGAGCCAGATTCCAGTGTCCTCCAACCACTTTTTTTATAAGTCCTTCGTGACCGAAGTGGTTTGCTCCTCTGTCTTTTCCATCACCTTGACCGGCAGCGTAAACTAAAGTTAAGTCTTTTGGATTGTTTGTTTCCATATATCTTTTTTCGACAGCAACTTGAAGTTCTTCAGGAACGCTGGAACCAACGAAACCTCCGACACCAACAGTATCCCCATCTTTGATCATAGCAACAGCTTCTTCAGCTGTTATAATTTTAGCTCTTCCCACTAAAAACCCTCCTTTTAATCAAACGATTTATATTAATAGTTTAAATTTAATACCATAAATGAAAATAGAATGCATTTTAAGGATTATGTAAATTAAAATGTATACAAATCACTTTATTGAGAAGCTTTACTTTCAAAAATTTTCATTTAGAATCCCTTAGTAGGTAAAAGGTAAAGTAATATTTTGATAAAACCTTCACAAACAGAGCTTGAAAAAGCATTCCTACAAATTCATACTACCTCTAAAAAATCAAAATGTCAAGAAAAATCGAAATAAACATTGGTCGCATAAAGAACATAGTGGTTGAATTTTGTTTAAAAAACTATAAAACAGGATAAAAAAACTTGACATTTTCAAAAAATAATGTATATATATAGGGTAGGTAAAATTACAAAGGCATATAATTTTGGGATACTTATAACCGAGTGAGCTCATAATTACAGGGCCTTTTAATTTTTAATAAACTTATTAAAACTTTCTAATATGTTTATTTGTATTGTAAAATGGTTTTTAACCGGAGAAATTTGGCAATTATGTTTTTTATAATAATATAGCAGGAGGTATTAAGGAAGATGGATTTTAAATTCCCAATTGAGCAAGAAATGTTCAAAGAAATGTTAGAAAGCTTCGTTGAAAATGAAATTAGACCAATAGCAGCAGAGCTTGACGAAGAAGAAAGATTCCCAGAAGAAACAGTTAAAATGATGGGAGAATATGGAATTATGGGAATTCCTTTCTCTAAAGAGTACGGAGGAGCAGGCGGAAACAACCAAATGTACGCTATGGCTGTAGAAGAAATATCTAAAGCTTGTGCATCGCACGGAATCGCTGTATCTGTACATACTTCATTATGTGCAACATCAATTTATGAGTTCGGGACAGAAGAGCAAAAGAAAAAATACTTAACTCCATTAGCAGACGGAAGACACATCGGATCTTTTGGACTTACTGAGCCAAACGCAGGAACGGATGCCGGAGGTGTAGCAACAGTTGCTAAATTAGACGGAGACCACTACGTATTAAACGGAAACAAAATATTCATAACTAACGCTGGATACTCAAGCACTTACGTAGTATTTGCTTCAACTGACAAAACTAAAGGTGTAAAAGGACTTACTGCGTTCATCGTGGAGGCAGACACTCCAGGATTCTCAGTAGGGAAATCTGAGCCAAGAATGGGTATCAGAGCATCTACAGCTTGTGAACTTGTATTCGAAGACGTAAGAGTTCCAAAAGAAAACATGCTAGGAGCTGAAGGAAGAGGATTCATGATCGCAATGAAAGCTCTAGACGGAGGAAGAATCGGGGTAGCAGCTCAAGCGGTAGGTATCGCTCAAGGTGCACTTGACGAAACTATTAAATACGTAAAAGAGAGAAAACAGTTCGGAAGACCACTAGCTAAATTCCAAAATACACAATTTAAATTAGCTGAAATGCATGCTAAAGTAGAAGCGGCTAGACTTTTAGTTCAAAAAGCAGCTTGGATGAAAGATCAAAAAATGAACTACTCAGCAGCAGCAGCAACTGCTAAATTAGTAGCAGCTGAAGCGGCTAACGATGTAACTAGATTAGCTGTTCAATTACACGGTGGATACGGATACACAAGAGAATATCCAATCGAAAGAATGATGAGAGATGCTAAGATCACTGAGATCTATGAAGGAACTTCAGAAGTTATGAAAATGGTAATCTCTGGTACTATCTTAAGATAGTAAGGAATTTTCCGAGTATCGTATTACAAGGCTTAAATTATTAAATCGAATTTTTGTAAAAACATTAAAAACCAAATTCAAAGTTGGGAGGCAATCAATGAAAATAGTAGTTTGTATAAAACAAGTTCCAGATACAACTGAAATTAAATTAGACCCTAAAACAGGAACTCTAATAAGAGAGGGAGTACCTAGTATAATCAACCCAGACGATAAAGCTGGTTTGGAAGAAGCTCTAAAATTAAAAGATGCTTACGGAGCTCACGTAACAATAATCACAATGGGGCCACCTCAAGCAGAAAAAGCTCTAAGAGAAGGTTTAGCAATGGGTGCTGACAGAGCAATCCTATTGACAGATAGAAAATTCGCAGGTGCGGATACGCTAGCTACTTCAAACGCTCTAGCAGCAGCTTTAAGAGAGTTAGAATATGATGTAGCTATATCAGGAAGACAAGCGATAGATGGAGATACTGCGCAAGTAGGACCTCAAATCGCAGAGCACTTGGATCTACCTCAAGTTACATATGCAACTGACATCAAAGTAGACGAAAACAAAGTTTTCACAATTAAAAGAGCATACGAAGATGGATACCACTTACTACAAGTTGCAGCACCTTGCATGATCACAGTATTAGCTTCAGCTAACAAACCAAGATACATGTCAGTAAGCGGAATCATTGATTCGTTTGGAAAAGAGATCGAAACTTGGACAACTGAAGATATTACAGTAAGTGTAGATAAACTAGGACTTGCTGGATCTCCAACAAAAGTAAGAAAATCATTTACAAAAGGAGCTAAAGCGGCAGGAAAAATCCACGACGGTTTAGATGCAAAAGAAGCAGCGGATCTAATTATAGACAAATTAAAAGAAAAATTCATTATCTAGTCGCAGCCTGACTACAGATGAAGTTCTAATCGTTGAATAAAAAATCAATTCTTAGGTAAAGGAGAGGAATTATGAGCTTAGCAGATTACAAAGGAGTTTTTGTTTACATAGAGCAAAGACATGGAGAAGTTCAAACTGTTTCTTTAGAATTATTAGGTAGAGGAAGACACCTAGCAGACGAGTTAGGGGTTGAACTTACAGGAGTTCTAGTAGGAAACAACATAAAAGGATTAACAGACAACATCATCCAACATGGAGCAGATAAAGTAATTGTAGCAGATTCAGAAGAGTATGATATATACTCAACAGAAGCTTATACACAAGCAGTAGTTGAAATAATCAACGACAAAAAACCTGAAATCTTCTTAATGGGTGCAACTACACTAGGAAGAGACTTAGGACCTAGAGTATCAGCTAGACTAGCGACAGGACTTGTAGCAGACTGTACAAGCCTAGACCTATCAGAAGATACAAAAGAACTAATGATGACTAGACCTGCATTCGGTGGAAACCTAATGGCTACAATCATGTGTCCAGATCACAGACCACAAATAGCTACAGTAAGACCAGGAGTAATGGAAATCTTACACACTGAAGCTACTAGAACTGGAGAAGTTGAGGACTACGCAGCAAACCTAGACACATCTAAATTCAAAGTAAAAGTATTAGAAGTAGTAAAAGAGGAAAAAGAGCTTGTTAAAATAGAAGATGCTACAATCTTAGTATCTGGAGGAAGAGGAGTTGGAAACGCAGAAAACTTCTCTAAACTAGAAGACTTAGCAACAGAAGTAGATGCAGTAGTATCTGGTTCAAGGGTAGCAATCGACTCTGGATGGCTTCCTGCCGACAGACAAGTAGGGCAAACTGGTAAGACAGTAAGACCTGACTTATACTTCGCATTAGGTATTTCAGGATCTATCCAGCACGTTGCAGGTATGGAAGAATCTGAATACATAATAGCTGTAAACAAAGATAAAGAAGCTGGAATCTTCAACGTTGCGACTTAGGAATCGTAGGAGACCTACATAAAATAGTTCCTTTATTAACAGAGGGATTAAAAAAAGCAAAAGCTGAAAAAGCAAACAAATAATAATTATTAGTGAGAGGTCATATCGACCTCTTATTTTTATATTTAGGTTCAAGCAAGGGTTTTTAAAGTGAAAAATATTGAATTTATTATTTTGGTGAGGCAAAGAAAGCTTAAAAAAGCAGCGTTTTAAAGCACGAGTTTTAATAGTGTAGTGAATAGGAAGTTAAAGTATTGAAATGGCACAGAAAAATATCTAAAAACACAAAAAAAACGTTGACAAAACTTTTCGGATATGTTATTATAATCTCTGTCAAAGGAGGAATGTCCGAATTGGCTAAGGGGCCGGTCTTGAAAACCGGTGAAACCGAAAGGTGTCTGGGTTCGAGTCCCGTTCCTCCGCCAGACATTCAGACTATATATTTGTGGAGAGTTGGCAGAGCGGCTGAATGCGCACCCCTGCTAAGGGTGTATGTCAGAGATGGCATCAAGGGTTCAAATCCCTTACTCTCCGCCACTTAAAGATAAAGGTAGTTAAAACTACCATTTTTTATATTTGCGTCTATAGCTCAATTGGATAGAGCACCTGGCTACGGACCAGGGGGTTAGGGGTTCGACTCCTCTTAGGCGCGCCATTTTTTTATTGACAGTTTTTGTACAAAAATGGTAGAATATTTTTGTTATGCTAAAATTTAATATTTAAAATACATTTTCACAAAGAAGAAACTCTGTTTCTCACCTTATGGGCACATTTAGCTGCATAGGGTCAGTTCGATTGCACTATGTGAGTGCTCATAAATCATTTTTTAGAAATATTTCTATTTACGTTTTTATGGTATTTTTTTGAACTGAACAGGGACTTTGTACCCTGTATTTTTTATTTTTGGGAGGTGTCTGTTATTTCTGACAGAACAAGAATTAATGAAATGATAAGAGTTAAAGAGGTTAGAGTTATCGATAATGATGGTGCTCAATTGGGAGTAATGCCCACTAAGAAGGCTCTTGAGATTGCAGCGGAAAAAAAATTAGACTTAGTTGAGGTAGCTCCAAATTCTAAGCCGGTTGTTTGTAAAATAATGGATTATGGAAAGTACAAGTATGAACAGGCCTAGAAAAGCTAAAGAAGCTAAAAAAAATCAAAGAGCAAGTAATAGTTAAAGAGATAAAATTCAAGGCTAGAATTGATAAACATGATCTTGAAACAAAATTAAATAAAATTGATAAATTCTTAGAAAAAGATAACAAAGTAAAAGTAAGCCTGATGATGTTTGGAAGAGAAAGAATGCATGTCGGTTTAGGTATCAAGCTTTTAGATGAAATAGCTGAAAATTTTTCAGAAAAAGCTGTAGTTGAAAAAAGATATGCAGAAGCGCAAAAGTTTTTAATGTTAACACCTAAAAAATAGATATATATTTTGGAAGGAGGATATAAATTATGCCAAAGATGAAAACACATAAAGGGACTAAAAAAGAGTTAAGGTAACTGGAAAAGGGAAATACGTGGTAAAGCACTCAGGAAAAAGCCACATATTAACAAAGAAAACTAAAAAGAGAAAAAATCATCTTAAAAAAGATATGGTTGTTTCAGAAGGAGCTGCTAGAAAATTAGTTAAGCTATTACCTAGTGGACAAGGAAGATAATAATTATTTAAGATGATAGATAGATTAAGTTCTAATTTTGGTTTATAAGGAGGAAAAGGTAAATGTCAAGAGTAAAGACAGGTGTTATTAGAAGAAAAAAACACAAAAAAGTATTAAAAGCAGCAAAAGGATATAGAGGAGCGTCAGGTGACGCGTTTAAGCAAGCGAAACAAGCAACAATGAGAGCTGCAGCTTTCTCTACAAGAGATACAAAACAAAGAAAAAGAAAAATGAGAGAGCTTTGGATCATCAGAATCAACGCTGCAGCTAGATTAAACGGATTAACTTACAGCCAATTCATGAGCGGCTTAAAGAAAGCTGAAATTGTTTTAGACAGAAAAGTTTTAGCTGACTTAGCTGTAAACAATGCAGCTGAATTCGCTTCATTAGTTGAAGTTGCAAAATCAAGCTTATAATTAAAACAGTATTAAAAAAATTATATTGTTAGTAATTTTGATTAAAACTAAAGCTGAGATTATCTCAGCTTTTTTTATTTGGATAAAATATAGAGTTTGTAGATATACTGCAGATCGTTAAATCAAGTTTTGATATTTAAATTAAGCAAATATACTAGGTCGTGTAAAAGGTATGTAAGGGGTAAAAATAGAAAAAAAGTTATTCAAAAATTAACCAGACTGTGTTATAATAGTCGGTGAGAATGGGGAAAAATTAACCAGTACATCAAGTGGGGCATAATTAAAGGGGGTAGAAGTACAGATGTTAAGAACTAAAATTTTTAAAGAAGTATGCGAAAGTTGTGACTTAAACAATAGAATAAATGAATTAAACAAAAGTTTGACGAATAACAGTGAAGATATAAATTCTTTGAGAGAGTTGGGGATTATATACCACTATCAAAAAAAGATAGAGAAGCAATTAACCTATATAAGAAAATTATCGAATTGGTTCCAGAAAATGCAAATGTAAATGCATTTTTAGGATATCTGCATTATGAGTTGGATGAGTTAGATGAGGCTATAGACTATCTCAATGATTCGTTGGATCTAGATCCTGGGGCTCCATTTGTTTACTTTTTATTGGGAAATGCCTACTCAAGAGCAGGGATGATAAAGGAAGCTATAGAGTCATATGAGTTTGCTATCTTTTAGACTTCGATATGTATACTGCTCATTTAGATTTTGCTAAAAAATATGAAGATATGGGCAGAAAACAAAAAGCTTTGAAAGAGTATGTTGCAGCTTATGAGATTGATTCTAGAGATAGTTCGGTAAAAGAGAGAATAGACGCTATATGCAAGGAAATATCTTCTTAAAGGCCTAATTAGGCCTTTTGTTTTATCTAACAGGGTGCCTGCTTGACTTTTTTTAAGTGAAGTAGTATAATTTTTTAAATTTAAATAAGATTTTAATAGGAGTGAACTATGAGTATATTTTTGTTGGCCCTTTTATTAATTAGTTTGCTTGTTTTTGGTTTTAGAGGAACGATTAACATTATATTTTATATACTTGTTGCTTGGATAGCAATGTCTCTTTTTGGTTTTGTTGTCACAACTCTTTTACCGATCATAGTTATCTTTGTGATAATCTATGCTATAAGGGGAAGAAATAATCCTAAAACAGGTAGAACGAGGACTTATTATTATCATTTTGGCGAAGGCGGTTTTGAAGACTTCTTTAGAAATAGTCATACTTATTCTGGAGGCGGACAACAAAGCTATCATAATAATCCCAGAACAGATTTTTATGCGAATAAGAGCAAGTATTATGATATATTAGGGGTTAGTCAAGATGCAAATAAAGAAGAGATAAAGAAAGCTTACCGTGATTTGGCTAGAAAATATCACCCTGATAAATATGCTACAGCTGGTGAAGCAGATAGGAAATACAGTGAGCAAAAATTTAAAGAAATAAATGAAGCATATGAGAAGTTGACGAAATCCCTGTAAAATCAGGGGTTTTTTGTTTTGTAAAGCAAATCAAATGTTATAAAATTATTGATTTGTATGCAGTTGAATGATTATTAGAGTGTATTTTTTTAAAAAACAATTAAAAAAATAAAAAAACTTGTTGACAGAAAACAGGGGGTATGATATTATTAATCTCGTGCTCAAGAAGAGGGCGCAGCAAAAAGGACATTGAGAACTAAATAGAGAAAGTTAAGCACTATATAAAAGATTATGGTGAATACCTCGTTAAGAGGATAAAATATATTTGAATGAAGAGTTTGATCCTGGCTCAGGATGAACGCTGACAGAATGCTTAACACATGCAAGTCGACTGGAATTCACCTTCGGGTGATAGTACGGTGGCGGACGGGTGAGTAACGCGTAAAGAACTTGCCCCTTAGCCCGGGACAACTGTTGGAAACGACAGCTAATACCGGATATTATGCGCAGGCGGCATCGTCTGTGTATGAAAGCTATATGCGCTAGGGGAGAGCTTTGCGTCCCATTAGCTAGTTGGTAGGGTAATGGCCTACCAAGGCAACGATGGGTAGCCGGCCTGAGAGGGTGAACGGCCCACAAGGGGACTGAGACACGGCCCCTTACTCCTACGGGAGGCAGCAGTGGGGAATATTGGACAATGGACCAAAAGTCTGATCCAGCAATTCTGTGTGCACGATGAAGGCCTTCGGGTTGTAAAGTGCTTTCAGCAGGGAAGAAGCAAATGACGGTACCTGCAGAAGAAGCGACGGCTAAATACGTGCCAGCAGCCGCGGTAATACGTATGTCGCAAGCGTTATCCGGAATTATTGGGCATAAAGGGCATCTAGGCGGCTAACTAAGTCTGATGTGAAAATGCGGGGCTCAACCCCGTATTGCGTTGGAAACTGGTTGGCTAGAGTACTGGAGAGGTGGGCGGAACTACAAGTGTAGAGGTGAAATTCGTAGATATTTGTAGGAATGCCGATAGGGAAGCCAGCTCACTGGACAGATACTGACGCTAAAGTGCGAAAGCGTGGGGAGCAAACAGGATTAGATACCCTGGTAGTCCACGCCGTAAACGATGATCACTGGGTGTAGGGGGTCGAACCCCTGTGCCGAAGCTAATGCGATAAGTGATCCGCCTGGGGAGTACGTTCGCAAGAATGAAACTCAAAGGAATTGACGGGGACCCGCACAAGCGGTGGAGCATGTGGTTTAATTCGACGCAACGCGAGGAACCTTACCAGGTCTTGACATCCTGCAAACTTACCAGAGATGGTTTGGTGCCCCTTCGGGGGAATGCAGTGACAGGTGGTGCATGGCTGTCGTCAGCTCGTGTCGTGAGATGTTGGGTTAAGTCCCGCAACGAGCGCAACCCCTATCGTTAGTTGCCAGCATTAAGTTGGGGACTCTAGCGAGACTGCCTGCGACGAGCAGGAGGAAGGTGGGGATGACGTCAAGTCATCATGCCCCTTATGACCTGGGCTACACACGTGCTACAATGGACAGTACAGAGAGAAGCAATACGGTGACGTGGAGCGAATCTCAGAAAGCTGTTCTTAGTTCGGATCGAAGTCTGCAACTCGACTTCGTGAAGTTGGAATCGCTAGTAATCGCGAATCAGCAATGTCGCGGTGAATACGTTCTCGGGTCTTGTACACACCGCCCGTCACACCACGAGAGTTTGTTGCACCTGAAGTAAACGGCCTAACCTTCGGGAGGGAGTTTCCTAAGGTGTGATAAGCGATTGGGGTGAAGTCGTAACAAGGTATCCGTACCGGAAGGTGCGGATGGATCACCTCCTTTCTAAGGAGCAAAAGCTTGCTTTCTCTATTTTGTTGTGGTGTTCTTTAAAAGAGGTGCTCTAGGGCGCCTGTTTATTTGAGAAGCATTACACTTAGGACATTGAAAACTGTATAGTAGATAATAAAGAGAGTTAGACTGAGAAGTCTGTTTTAGGTTAAGAAATTAAGGGCGTACGGAGAATGCCTTGGCAGTAAGAGCCGATGAAGGACGTGGTAAGCTGCGAAAAGTCCAGAGGAGCTGCAATCGAGCTTTGATCCTGGAATTTCCGAATGGGGCAACCTGCTAGTTTGAAGAGCTAGCATGAAAAAGGGTACCGGGTGAACTGAAACATCTAAGTAACCCGAGGAAGAGAAAGTAAAAACGATTCCCTAAGTAGCGGCGAGCGAACGGGGAAGAGCCTAAACCGATGCTGTGTAAGGATGCAGCCGTTGCAGTATCGGGGTAGTGGGAATGGAGCTTGGAGAACTGCGAGATATCCAGCTGATTTAGTCAAGTTAGTGGAATAGTCTGGAAAGGCTGACCGTAGAAGGTGAAAGTCCTGTACATGAAAACTTGCGCTAAACAGTGCACCATCTCCCGAGTAGCACCGGGCACGTGAAACCTGGTGTGAATCAGCGTGGACCATATCACGTAAGGCTAAATACTCTTACTGACCGATAGCGAATAGTACCGTGAGGGAAAGGTGAAAAGAACCCCGGGAGGGGAGTGAAATAGAACCTGAAACCGTGCGCTTACAAGCGGTCGGAGCACTTTATATGTGTGACGGCGTGCCTTTTGGAGAATGATCCTGCGAGTCACGATATGCGGCGAGGTTAAGAAAAACGGAGCCGAAGGGAAACCGAGTCTGAATAGGGCGAATTAGTCGTATGTTGTGGACGCGAAACCTGGTGATCTAAGCCTGTCCAGGATGAAGCTGTGGTAAGACACAGTGGAGGTCCGAACCCACCGTCGTTGAAAAGCCGGGGGATGAGGTAGGTTTAGGGGTGAAAAGCCAATCGAACCAGGAGATAGCTCGTTCTCTCCGAAATGCATTTAGGTGCAGCCTCAATTGTTTATCTGCGGGGGTAGAGCACTGGATGGCCTAGGGGGCATATAGCTTACCGAAGTCAACCAAACTCCGAATACCGTAGATTTAGAAATTGGGAGTGAGACTATGGGTACTAAGATCCATTGTCGAGAGGGAAACAACCCAGACCACCAGCTAAGGTCCCTAATTATATCTAAGTGGGAAAGGAGGTGGAGATTCTGAAACAACCAGGATGTTGGCTTAGAAGCAGCCATACATTTAAAGAGTGCGTAATAGCTCACTGGTCGAGAGTCTCTGCGCCGACAATGTAACGGGGCTAAGATATAAACCGAAGCTGTGGAATGTACATAGTACATTGGTAGGAGAGCGTTCTGTAGGCCGTAGAAGGTATACCGTAAGGAGTACTGGAGGTATCAGAAGTGAGAATGCAGGAATGAGTAGCGAGAAAGCGGGTGAGAATCCCGCTCGCCGGAAGACCAAGGTTTCCAGAGTAAAGCTTGTCTTCTCTGGGTAAGCCGGGACCTAAGCCGAGGCGATTTGCGTAGGCGAATGGAAAACAGATTAATATTTCTGTGCCACTTAAATTTGTTTAAGGGATGGAGGGACGCAGGAAGGTATGTGCGCAGGGCGACGGTTGTCCCTGTACAAGCATGTAGGATGGCCCTATAGGAAAATCCGTAGGGTTATATCTGAGGTGTGATGTGGAGCGCTTAAGCGCGAAGGTGCAAATCCTACACTGCCGAGAAAAGCTTCTACTGAGAATTTAAGTGCCCGTACTGTAAACCGACACAGGTGGTCAGGATGAGAAATCTAAGGCGGACAGGCTAACTCTCGCTAAGGAACTCTGCAAAATAGCCCCGTAACTTCGGGAGAAGGGGTGCCGCTAAGGGTGATAGTTACACGCGAACTTGAGCGCTTGGTGGTCGCAGTGAAGAGATTCGAGCAACTGTTTAGCAAAAACACAGGTCTATGCTAAGCTGAAAGGCGATGTATATGGGCTGACACCTGCCCAGTGCTGGAAGGTTAAGAGGAGGAGTGAGAGCTCCGAATTGAAGCCCCAGTGAACGGCGGCCGTAACTATAACGGTCCTAAGGTAGCGAAATTCCTTGTCGGGTAAGTTCCGACCTGCACGAATGGTGTAATGACTCGAATGCTGTCTTGGCGGGAGGCCTGGTGAAATTGTATTACCGGTGAAGATACCGGTTACCTGCAGTAGGACGGAAAGACCCCGTGGAGCTTTACTGTAGCTTGGTATTGGGTTTTGATGTTATGTGTATAGGATAGTTGGGAGACTATGATGCTGTGGCGCTAGCTGCAGCGGAGTCGTTGGTGGAATACCAACCATATAACATCGGAATTCTAATCTGGAAAGTGAATTTCTGGAGACAGTGCTAGGTGGGCAGTTTGACTGGGGCGGTCGCCTCCGAAAGAGTAACGGAGGCGTTCAAAGGTTCCCTCAGGTTGGATGGAAATCAACCGTAGAGTGCAATGGCATAAGGGAGCTTGACTGTGAGACTGACGGGTCGAGCAGGTGCGAAAGCAGGACATAGTGATCCGGCGATTCCGAATGGAAGGGTCGTCGCTCAACGGATAAAAGCTACCCCGGGGATAACAGGCTGATTTTGCCCGAGAGTCCATATCGACGGCAAAGTTTGGCACCTCGATGTCGGCTCATCGCATCCTGGGGCTGGAGAAGGTCCCAAGGGTTGGGCTGTTCGCCCATTAAAGCGGTACGTGAGCTGGGTTCAGAACGTCGTGAGACAGTTCGGTCCCTATCCACTGTAGGCGTAAGAGTATTGAGAAGATCTGTCCTTAGTACGAGAGGACCGGGATGGACAGACCTCTGATGTACCTGTTGTCTCGCCAGAGGCATAGCAGGGTAGTCACGTTTGGAAAGGATAACCGCTGAAAGCATCTAAGCGGGAAGCCCACTTCAAGATAAGTACTCTCTGACTATATGTCAATAAGTCACCTTCGAGACTAGGAGGTAGATAGGCTGGGTGTGTAAGCGCTGCGAGGCGTTTAGCTGACCAGTACTAATATGACGAAATCTTAACCTAAAAGATTATTTACTATACAGTTTTGAGTGTTCTAAGGAACAGCAAAGAAAAAAATATATATATAACCATAGCTTGGTGAAGATAGCTAAGGGGGTACACCTGGTCACATACCGAACCCAGAAGTTAAGCCCTTAAACGCCGAAAGTACTTGGGTGGCAACGCCCTGGGAGGATAGGTATTCGCCAAGCTTTTTTTATTTTTTGTAAATAATTTAAAAATAAATATAATTATAAAATATTTTTTATACAATAAGCTAGTATTTTTATTTTATTAAAATTTGAATAAAATTTATATCACCACAATGCTGCAAATTGATAGTGTGAGATTTTAAAATATAAGTTTTGGTAAATGAATCTCTATAAGTCTGAGGATAGTATCTGCAGTCATGATTATATTGATAAAAAATTGAAAGAGAGACACTAAAGAAAGAATACAATTAAAACGAAAAGGTTTGTTTCCTTTAAAGTACAGGAAACAAACCTTTTTATTATTAGCTTTTATTTAATTGTTTATTTAATAGTGGCAAAACTATATAGCTTATTTTATATTATAGTTTTTTTTGCAATAACCCCTTCAATAACATTTAATTTTAAAAGGAATTCTTCTAAAATTTCATTTTCTGCAATCAGTTCCAATATAATAAGGCCATTTGTAGAACAGGCAGTTGTCCCAACATCATGCAGCCCCAATCTTATCTTTATGTAACACCCATAATCTGTAAGTATGTTTTGTACAGAAGAGGCAGTCTCCTCTCTGTGATCTAATTTTATTAATACAATTTTAAAATCCATGCACAACCTCCTTTAAATCTAATATATATCTTTGAATTTATTCGGGATTTTTTTAATATTCCTCCTTTTATAGTTTTATTTGGTATTGAAAATACAAGATGAAATTTTGATATGACGAACAAAATTATTTAATCAAGAGAAAGATTAGGGTTTTTAAATTGAAAATCATCATATACCGCTGAATCTATAAATAACTTCTAATATTTATATAGATGTGATATAATCATAAAAATAAAAAAAAGGGGGGAGAGAGATGAATTTTAGCATAAGTTTAACAACACCAGCATTTCTTTTTTCTACGCTTTCTCTTCTAATGAGTGCATATACTGCTAGATTCAGTGGTATTTCAAACTTGATAAGAAAACTGCATGAAAAAATAATTGCTGAAAATAAAAGTAGAGAAGACTTTGAAAATCAGGTGAAAATACTGAAGAAGAGGTTGAGTTACATAAAATATCTTCAGTTTTTTGCAATACTTTCTCTGTTTTTTTCTACATTCGCAATGTTTGCAATATTAATTGATATTATGACTATGGGCGTATTTAACTTTGCCTTAGCTCTTCTGTTTTTTCTGATATCACTTGTTTTTTCCATACTGGAAATTCAATGTTCTGTAAGAGCGATAAATTGGCAAATCGAAACATAAATAGGAGGTAAAAATATGAAACTGACACTTACAACGCCAGCTCTTATATTTTCAACTATATCACTGTTATTGCTAGCTTATACCAATAGGTTTATGGGTGTAGCTGCACTGATAAGAAGTCTACATGATAGGGCGAAAGAGGCTGGAGAGAAAGATGTTATAATTGGTTCACAGATTTCAACTTTGAAAAGAAGAGTAATTCTCATTAGAAACATGCAGCTTTTGGCTATACTATCGTTATTTTTCTGTGTTTTTTCTATGTCTATGCTTTTCTTTGGGAAAAATTTAGCCGGAGAAATCATATTTGCAGTTGGCTTATTCCTTTTGATGATATCTCTGTTGCTCTCAGCAATAGAAATAATTATTTCTGTGCATGCACTCAGTATTCAACTTAGTGAATGTATAGGCAATGAATGTTCTCTAGATAACATAGAAAAATCCAAAAAAGAAGGTTTTATTTTAAATTTGAATAATAACTAATTGAAAAAACAGGTTTTTTAGCCTGTTTTTTTTGTCATTAATTTTACTTTACAAGTTCCGTTTAATAAAAAATAAATCAAAAAAATATTCAATGATAACAGATGGAACCATGTTTTTTACAGTAAACAAATATATAAAAAAGGAAATTAAGTTCTGTTAAAGTAAAAAAAATAACTGACTAAAATCATAAATGTATAAATTTATTAATATTACTTTTAAAAAAGCTTTTTTTTAAAATTGATGTTTTCTTTTTTATCGGAGTATGATAAGAAATTCACCAAAGTTTCTTGCGTTACCTAATTTATTGTGATATAATCACATACGTTTAAAGGTTCAGGCACTCCTTTGTTTAAAATTTCACATAGTTGAAAAATTTATACTTGGATACTGAACTTTTTAGAGGTATTATAGGGATACAATAAACTTTACAAAAATAAACATTAATTTAAAATTATTTTTTATAAGGAGGAAAAAAATGTCTGCGTGCGATAACAGATTGAAACAAGAGTGTTTTAGAAATTTAGAAGAGTATATCGATTCTCTTCCTGAGAAAAAAGGTGCTCTGATCTCAGTACTTCACAAAGCACAAGAGATCTTCGGATACTTACCGCAAGAGGTTCAAAGTTTTGTTTCTGAAAGATTAGATATTTCACTTGCAAAAGTTTACGGAGTTGTAAGCTTCTACTCATTTTTCACAATGACTCCAAAAGGTAAATACCCTATCTCTGTCTGTATGGGAACTGCTTGTTATGTAAGGGGATCGGAAAAAGTTTTAAAAGATTTTGAAGCTGAGCTTGGAATCGCTCCTGGAGAAACAACTAAGGATGGTATGTTTTCACTAGACGCATTGAGATGTGTAGGTGCCTGTGGACTGGCTCCAGTTGTTCTTATAGGTGAAGACGTTTACGGAAAAGATGAGGCAAAAGACGTAAAAACACTAATAAAAAAATATCAAGAATTAGGATAATAGGGGGTAGAGATGTCTAAGAAAATTACTTCTTATGAAGAGTTATTGAAAAAAGGAAAAGAGTGCGAAGAAAAAATAGACGTAAGAAAAAAGTGAACTAACGCCTGCGGAGAAGCTGATATCGAGATAAGAGTAGGAATAAGTTCCCCTGACCTTGAAGCAAAGAAACTGGCGGATGAGTTAGGTATAGCTATTATTGAGAAGATAAAAGAAGATCAAATAGAAAATGTGGTAGTTTATCAGACTGAGTTTTATGGATATGAGGGGGATAAGCCTTCTCTTGAGATAATCATTCCTGGAAAAGGACAGGTTGTGTTTGGAAACCTGGATGTGCAGGGAGCTCTTGAAATCTTGGATAGGTATCTGATGAACACTGAGTTTATAGAGAATTTCTTAGTAGATAATGATGGAAACAAAATATGCAATCATTAAGGAGGTTAAAAGATGTCATACAAAAAGCATGTCCTAATTTGTGGAGGGACAGGTTGTTTATCTTCTAAAAGTGCCCAAATCGCTGATAATATAAAAGAGATCTTAAAAGAAAAAGGTATGGAAGAAGAGGTTCAAGTAGTTTTAACTGGGTGTTTCGGATTCTGTGAAAAAGGACCTATAGTTAAAATAATGCCGGAAAACACGTTCTATGTTGAGGTAAGACCTGAGCATGCAGCTAAAATAGTAGAAGAAGACCTTATCAAAGGTGAAAAAATAGAAACTTTACTTTACAGAGACCCTGTGAGCAAGGAGAGAATTGCTGAGGGTGAGAACATGGAGTTCTACAAAAAGCAAGAGAGAAGAGCTCTTAGAAACTGTGGTCTTATAGATCCTGAAAACATCGAAGAGTATTTCGGAAACAGAGGATACCAAGCATTAGGTAAGGTAATTACCGAGCAAGCTCCTCAAGATGTAATCAACGAAGTAAAACTAGCAGGAATAAGAGGAAGAGGTGGAGGAGGATTCCCTACCGGACTTAAATGGCAATTTGCCCTAAACAATGATGCAGATCAAAAATATGTAGTATGTAATGCCGACGAAGGAGATCCGGGTGCGTTCATGGACAGAGCGATACTAGAAGGAGATCCCCACTCAATCGTTGAGGCTATGGCGATCTGTGGATACGCTACAAAAGCAAGCAAAGGTCTTGTTTACATAAGAGCGGAATACCCACTTGCTATAAACAGACTTAAAAAAGCTATATATGATGCAAAAGAATACGGTTTACTAGGTGAGAATATCCTAGGAACTGATTTCAGCTTTGACATTGAAATAAAATATGGAGCGGGTGCTTTCGTATGTGGA
Source organism: uncultured Ilyobacter sp. (assembly GCA_963668015.2). GTDB lineage: Bacteria > Fusobacteriota > Fusobacteriia > Fusobacteriales > Fusobacteriaceae > Ilyobacter_A. The sequence goes on from CAXXCR010000037.1 coordinate 20,897, forward strand.
GAGGAAACAGCACTTATACACTCTATGGAAGGTGAAAGAGGAGAACCTACTTCTAAACCACCATTCCCAGCAGAATCTGGATACTGGGGAAAACCTACAAATGTTAACAACGTAGAAACATTTGCAAACATACCGGAGATCGTATTAAACGGTGGAGAATGGTTTAAAGGTATAGGAACAGAAAAATCTTCTGGAACAAAAGTATTCGCCTTAGCAGGTAAAATAAACAACGTTGGACTGGTAGAAGTACCTATGGGGACAACTTTAAGAGAAGTTATATTTGAAATAGGTGGAGGAATCAAAGACGGTAAGAAGTTTAAAGCTGTTCAAACTGGAGGACCTTCAGGTGGATGTCTGACTGAAGAAGATCTAGATACTCCTATCGATTTCGATAACTTAGTAGCAAAGGGATCTATGATGGGATCTGGTGGAATGATAGTAATGGATGAGGACGACTGTATGGTTGCTGTGTCTAAATTCTACCTAGACTTCACTGTAGAAGAATCTTGTGGTAAATGTACTCCTTGTAGAATAGGAAATACAAGACTTTATGAGACTCTAGATAAGATCACAAAAGGTAAAGGAACTATGGAAGACCTAGACCTTTTAAAAGAACTGTCTGAAACTATTAAAGATACTTCACTTTGCGGACTTGGTCAAACAGCTCCAAACCCAATACTTTCTACACTTAACAAGTTCTGGGATGAGTATGTTGCGCACGTTACAGAGAAAAAATGTCCTGCTGGTGCTTGTTCGGATCTTATCCAGTACAAAATTAATGATAAATGTATCGGATGTACAGCATGTGCTAGAGTTTGTCCTGTATCATGTATCTCTGGAAAAGTTAAAGAAAAGCATATTATTGATCAAGAAAAATGTATTAAATGTGGAGCATGTTACACAACTTGTAAATTTAATGCTATCGAAAGAGGATAAAAAAGTCAAAGGAGTTGAAAGGTTAAATGGAAATGGTAAAACTTACTATAGATGGTATCCAAACAGAAGCGCCTAAAGGAGCTACAATACTTTCTGCAGCTAAGACGCTTGGAATAGAAGTCCCTTCTTTGTGCCACCTTCAAATAGGTGCAGCTGACTACAAGAACGAATGTGCATCTTGTAGAATCTGTGTGGTAGAAGTAGAAGGAAGAAGAAATTTAGCACCTTCATGTGCTACTCCGGTTTACGAAGGAATGGAAGTAACAACTAACTCTATGAGAGTAATGCAGGCTAGAAAAACAGTTTTAGAGTTAATGCTGTCTGACCACCCTAAGGACTGTTTATCATGTTCTAAAAATGGGGAGTGCGAACTTCAAGATCTAGCTGTACAGTTTGGTGTAAGAGAGATAAGATTCGAAGGTAAAGAATCTAAATATAGAAAAGATATATCTCCATCTATCATAAGAGACATTGATAAATGTATCATGTGTAGAAGATGTGAAACTATGTGTAATGATGTACAGACTTGTGGAGTTTTATCAGGAGTAAACAGAGGGTTTGAAGCTGTTGTTGCTCCTGCTTTCGAGCAAGACTTAAGCGACTCAACTTGTACTTACTGTGGACAATGTGTTGCGGTCTGTCCTGTAGGAGCTCTTCATGAAGCTGACTACACATGGGATGTTGTAAGAGCTATATCTGATAAGAGTAAAAAAGTTATAGTGCAGGTTGCACCTGCTGTAAGGGTTGCACTTGGAGAAGAGTTCGGACTAGAGCCTGGAACAGACGTAACTGGTAAAATGGTAACAGCTCTTAGAAAACTTGGATTCGACAATGTTTTCGACACAAACTGGGCAGCTGACCTTACAATTATGGAAGAAGGGTTTGAGTTCAAAGGAAGACTGGAAAAATTCCTAGCCGGAGACAAGGACGTGAAGCTTCCTCTACTTACTTCTTGTTGTCCTGCATGGGTTAAATTCTTTGAGCACAACTATCCAGATATGCTAGACGTTCCTTCGTCAGCTAAATCACCACAACAAATGTTCGGTGCTGTGGCTAAAAATATCTGGGCTCCAGAAGAAGGTATAAACAGAGAAGACTTAGTAGTTGTATCTGTAATGCCTTGTCTGGCTAAAAAGTACGAGGTTTCAAGAGAAGAGTTCTCTGCAGACGGAAATCCAGATGTGGACATCTCTATCTCAACAAGAGAGCTTGCGAAGTTATTGAAGCAGGCTAACATTGACCTTGGAAAATTAAAAGAATCAGAATTCGACAACCCGCTTGGAGCATCAACTGGTGCTGCTGACATTTTCGGTAGAACAGGTGGAGTTATAGAAGCTGCTACAAGAACACTTTATGAAGTGATAACTGGAGAAACACTTGAAGCTGTTGATTTCGAAGCGCTAAGAGGATGGGAAGGATTCAGAGCTGCTGAGGTAAAAGTTGGAGACCTTGACCTTAGAATAGGAATTGCCCACGGACTTGGAGAAGCTAGAAAAATGCTAGAAAAAATAAGATCCGGAGAAGAAAACTTCCATGCTATAGAGATAATGGCATGTAAAGGTGGATGTATCGGTGGTGGAGGACAACCTTTCCATCATGGTAACGAATCGGTACTTAAGAAAAGAACAGAAGGACTAAATAAAATAGATGAAGGTAAAGAGATGAGAAAATCTCATGAAAATCCATTCATCAAAGAGTTATACGAAAAACACCTTGGAGAGCCACTAAGCCACAAAGCTCATGACTTACTACATACTAAATATTTCGCAAGAAAAGGTAAATAAATTAAAACAGGAGGCTAAAGCCTCCTGTTTTTTTAACTTTGTCCCACTGGGAAATACTTAAATATGTCCCTGATTTCGCTATTTTTTGCAAAAATATTTCTTAAATCAAAAAAGTAATTGTCTTTCATACGGTTTTTTATTTTTTTCAGGTTCATACCCCTGAATTGACTCCATTCAGTTATTAAAACCACAGCATCTGCTTCGTTCACCGTAGAGTATTCGTCGGCGCAGTATGTGATATGCTCCTCTACGTTTTCCAAACGCCACCTGGCTTCATCCATACCCTTAGGACAGAAAGCTTTTACAGATGCCCCGTTTTCAATAATTCCGTTTATTATATCGATGCTTGGAGCATCTCTCATATCATCGGTTTCGGGCTTGAATGAGAGACCTAAAACTGCCACATTTTTCCCATCTAAACTTCCCATATTTTTTAGTATTTTTTCAACCATTTTTCTTTTCTGTTTGCTATTTGCATCTATAGCGGCTTGGATGACTTTAAATTCTTCTCCATATTTTTTAGCCAGATCAACAATAGCTTTAGTATCCTTCGGAAAGCATGAACCTCCGAAACCCGGACCGCAGTGAAGAAATTTTTCAGAAATTCTACCATCCATACCCATGGCCCTTGCTATCTCCTGTGTGTTTGCCCCCACTTTTTCTGCTAGTAGAGCCATCTCGTTTATAAAGGAAATTTTTACAGCTAGAAAAGCATTTGAAGCGTATTTTATCATCTCGGCTGTTTCCAAGTTTGTAAACACGAACGGGGTATGGTTTATATACAGCACATCATAAACTTTTTTCATTATCTCTCTAGCTTTTTCAGATTCGGTTCCAATGACAATTCTGTTAGGTAGGAGGCAGTCACCAATAGCTTTCCCTTCTCTTAAGAATTCAGGGTTGGAGACCACATCAAATTCTAAATCCGTATCCCTGCTGATCAGCTCGGTTTTGATGGTTTCCATCACAAGTTTTCCCGTTCTTACAGGTACGGTGGATTTATCCACAATCACCTTGTATTCGTTCATATATCTACCTATATCTTTGGCAGCCTCAAGAACATAGTGCAAATCTGCACTTCCGTCCTCTTCGGACGGAGTCCCTACAGCGATGAATATAACTTCAGAATTTTTTACCGTATACTCAATGTCTGAAGTGAACTCTATTCTGCCGTCGTTTATGTTCTTTTCAAGCATATCTTCTAATCCGGGTTCATATATGGGAGAGATACCGTTCTGTAATTTTTTGATTTTTTTTTCGTCGACATCCATACAGATAACTTCTAGTCCGAAATTTGAAAGGACAACACCTTGAACTAAGCCGACATAACCTGTACCGATGATACCTATCTTCATATTACCCCTCCTTGCAATTAATGTATATTCAGTAAATACCTAAGCATACATTATAAAGTGAAATTTTTTAACAGCACCCATAAGGCTTATTATAATTTTACTGTAAGACTTCTTAAATCCTTTTTAACAGACATGAGATTGGATTAAAAGTAAAGATAGAAATTTATTAATAAAACTGTTATTATATTTGTAATCAAAAAAAAGGGGAAGAACATGAGTAAGTATAGAGTGTATCCAGGGGTAGCGGTAAGTATTTTTTTTGCAGCATTTGCTTATTTTCTTAATGAAAAACTGTTTAATATAGGAAAAACGAATTTTGCTATAATACTTGGAGTTGTGGCAGGGAATATGTTTTTAAAAGGGGACAGGTATAAAAAATTTGAAAAGGGAATTAAATATAGCGGAAATGTTTTTTTAGGGATAGCTATTATATTTTTGGGTGCAAGGCTGAACATAAACGCTATATTGGCTCTGGGTCTGAGAGCTGTACTATATATTGTTCTCATTTCATTTGCAGGCTCACTGGCGGGCATATGGATAGGGAATTTTTATGGTGTGGAAGAAAAGTTTTCAGCTCTTTTGGGAGTAGGAGGAACATCCAGTATGGCGGCAGCGGCACCTGCAGTTGACTTTGATGTAGAAGAATTTCCGATGTTGATTTCCGTTGTTAATATAACTGGTCTGACCGGCATATTTTTGATGCCTATTATCTCCAGGGCTTTGGATTTTGATCAAGTGCAAGGGGGTTTTTTTATAGGCGGAACATTACAGATACTTGCCCACACAATAGCATCTGCATATACATTGGGAGAATATGCAGGTAACCTGGCTGTACTGACAAAAATGGGGAAAATGGCTGTGCTGCCACTGTTGATTTATTACCTTGGTTATAGAAGAAATAAGAGAGAGAGAACACATAAAAAGGTTGGATTGCCATATTTTGTAAAAGGTTTTTTAATATTGAGCGTTTTTTTTAGTTTGTTCCACTATTTTGAATACAGGGGTAGTCTTGCTGAAAGTGTAACTGTAGTAATAAACCAGACTGAAGCTGTTCTGAAGTTTGCATCAACCTGCTTTCTTATGGCGGCTATGACTGCTATAGGTCTTCAGACGAAATTAAGAGCTCTTTTTTCAAAAGGAGTAAAAATACTTTTGTTTGGCTATACAGTGCTGTTTGCCCAGATAGCAGTGGGACTTGTTTTGAGTTTAATTATGTTTTAAACTTAAGTTTCTGTGTAGGTAATCAATGCTAGTATTAAAATGCTTTTCAGCGTGTATTGGTTTAGAATCTGTTGAGGGGGAAAAGTGAATTACAGGAAAATAAAGGTTTTTTACGAAGTTTCAGAGGAACTCAATATGACAAAGGTTTCGAAAAAGCTATTTGTGAGCCAGCCGGCTGTAAGTCAGATGATATCCGAACTAGAATCCGAACTTGGTGTAAAACTGTTCAATAGGATAGGGAAAAGATTGTACCTGAGCAGTGAGGGTGAGAGGTTTAAGGATTACTCAAGACGCATCTTAAACCTTTATGATGAAGCTTTCAATGCAATAAACGATATGAAAGAGCTAAATACTGGGAAACTGCTTATAGGGGCGAGTACCACTATCGGAAACTATGTCCTACCTAAACTTGTTGGCGACTTTATCAAAGAGTATCCCAACATAGAATTTTCCATTGAAATAGCCAATACGGAAAATATATGTGATTTGATCCTTAAAAATAAGTTGGATTTTGCATTTGTGGAAGCAGAAGTGAGCAACCCGGAAATTGAGATTAAAAAAATTTGGGAAGACGAGCTAGTTTTTATAAGCTCAAGTTCGGATTTTTTAAAGCCTGAAAAACTGTGCGAAAAAAAAATTATACTCAGGGAGAGCGGGAGCGGAACCAGATTTGAATTTGAAAAGGCTATGCGGGGCAGCGGCTTAGACTATACAGTGTTTATGGAGCTCGGCAATACGGAGGCCATAAAAAAATCTGTTGAATCGGGTATGGGGATTTCGTGTTTGTCCAAGCTGTCTATAAAAAATGAGGTAGAAGATGGCAGATTGAACTCATATATATTTGATAGGGTAAAGATGAAAAGAAATTTTAACTTGATATATCACAGAGATAAATTTTTTAACAGACTTATGAAGGAATTTTTAGAGTATTCTAAAAAATTTAATATATAGGAGGATGTTATGGAGAAAAAATTTGATGTAAAAAAACTTGAAAAACTGGATAATCCTATGAGGAGAAAACTTCTCCCGACCGCTGAAATTTTAGATAGAATAGGGATCAGGTCCGGGGATAAATTTGCGGATATCGGTTGTGGGATAGGTTATTTTTCCATACCTGCCAGTGAAACAGTTGGAGATCGAGGCTTAGTTATAGCTATGGATATATCTCAGACTATGCTGGACTACCTGATGGATCATGGCGGTGATAAGAAGAATATTTCACCCGTGAAAAGCGGAGAAAACACCCTTCCTCTAAATGATGGAGAAGTGGATATTGCGTTTATGTGCAATGTAGTACATGAACTGGACAATAGGGAGATTTTTTTTAAAGAGGTAAAAAGAATAGTTCGTGGAAGCGGGAAGCTTGCAATAGTTGATTTTGAAAAGAAAACAGGGAGTTTCGGGCCGCCGCTAGAGCACAGAGTGGCAAAAGAGGTAGTCGTAGAGGAGTTGGAGAGAGAGGGACTCTCTGTAGAAGCCTGTGAAAATATTTCCGGAGAATTTTATTTCATATGTGCACGTAGAGTATAAACGGTGTTGATTAGATATTTTAGGTTTGGCTAAAATTACTGATTTTATTCAAAAACATTCCTCAGGACACAGAGTTTCACGGAGAAAATCCTTAAAGTCAAAATCATCTTTTGTCACGAATCACACAAATATTACTAATTATTTAAAACCTGAAAACTAGAGGTTTCTATTCATTCTCTGTAAATCAATAATTTAAATACACTAAAAAAATATTACTTAAGGGTAAAATAGAATTTCAGGATTAATAAACGAACACCTGATTATGTATATGTGGAAAATAAAATGAGGACGTGAGGGTTATATTCTGAGGGGTTGGGATGCTCAAATTTAGTTGAAAAAGATATGATATTGTGATATAATTCCTTAAAATGTGCAGAGTATGTTTTTTGAAAATATACATAAATTTTTACTATTTTAGGGGGGCAAAATGAACTTGATATCTTTGGTTTTAGCAGCTGGAAAAGGGACTAGAATGAAGTCTGAACTTCCAAAAGTTCTACACAAAGTAAACGGGACTCCGATGATAAAAAAAATATTGGATGAATTGGATAAATTGAACACGCTTGAAAATATATTGGTTTTAGGGCATAAGAAAGAGCTGATTTTAGAAGAACTTGGAGAGCTTAATTATGTAGTTCAGGAAGAGCAGCTTGGAACCGGCCATGCCGTGATGATGGCTAAAGATAAATTAAAAAAGTTTGACGGAACTCTTCTAGTGACTTGCGGGGACACTCCACTTTTACGTGCTGAGACATTAAAAAAATTATACGATAAGCATATAGCTTCAGGAGCATCTACTACAATACTTACTTCTGTATATGAAAACCCTTTTGGTTATGGAAGGATAGTTAAGGAAGCTGGAAGCGTAACTGCAATTGTAGAGGAAAAAGAAGCTACAGATGAGATCAAACAGATAAAAGAAGTGAACGCCGGAGTTTACTGTTTTGACAGCAAAAAATTATTTGAAGCACTGGAAAGCATAAGCAATGACAATGAAAAAGGTGAATACTACCTAACTGACGTAATAAAAATCCAAGTCGGAAACGGCGATAAAATAGACAGCTATATTTTAGAGGACAACAACGAAATACTAGGGGTCAACTCAAAAATTCAGCTTGCAGAAGCAGGGGAAGTTTTGAGAAACAGAAAAAATACCGAACTTATGGATAAGGGAGTTATCCTTATAGATCCAAAGGCTACTTATATAGAAGAAAATGTAAAAATCGGACCTGACACAGTAGTTTACCCTGGAGTTATAGTAGAGGGGAAAAGTGTAATAGGTGAAAATGTAGAACTTATAGGAAATACTAGGATAGAAAACTCAGAAATTCACGATAATGTTAGAATAGAGAGTTCTGTGATTGAGAAATCTGTCATAGAAGCTGATGTAACAATAGGGCCTTTTGCCCACATTAGACCAAAATCTCACTTAAAAACAGGTGTTCATATCGGAAACTTTGTTGAAACTAAAAATTCAACTTTAGAAAGCGGTGTGAAAGCTGGTCACCTAAGCTATTTAGGGGATGCCCAGATAGGCACAGAGACCAATATAGGTGCGGGAACGATTACCTGCAACTATGACGGCAAAAACAAGCATAAAACTTTAATAGGCGAGAGGGTTTTTATTGGAAGCGATACGATGCTTGTTGCACCTGTTGAGGTAGGGGATAATGCAATAACTGGAGCTGGATCAACAATTACTAAAAATATACCATCTAATGCACTGGGAGTAGCCAGGGCAAAACAGATAATAAAAAAGGAGTGGAGTAAAAAATAATGCTGAAAAACGTTGAAAATGTTAAGATTTTCTCGGGAACATCGAACAGGAGTTTAGCGGAAAAAATTTCCAAACAGATAGGGATTCCTCTAGGAGATGCGGAATTAGTTAGGTTTAAAGACGGGGAAATATACGCTAAAATTAACGAAACTGTTAGAGGGTGTACCATATTCGTGATTCAATCTACTTCAGAGCCTGTTAACGAAAGCTTAATGGAGTTATTGATATTTATCGATGCTTTAAAAAGAGCTTCCGCTAGCAAAATTGTAGTTGTAATACCTTACTACGGATATGCAAGACAGGATAGAAAAGCGAGCCCAAGAGAACCAATTACAGCAAAACTAGTAGCTAACCTACTTACTTCGGCAGGGGCTAACAGAGTAATGACAATGGATCTTCATGCACAACAGATACAAGGTTTCTTTGATATTCCAGTAGATCATATGCAGGCGCTGCCTATTTTAGCAAAATACTTTATAGAAAAAGGACTTTGTGGTGATGATGTAGTGGTAGTATCTCCAGATGTAGGTGGAGTAAAAAGAGCAAGATCACTTGCAAGCTGGCTGGACTGTAAAATTGCTATTATAGATAAAAGAAGACCTAAGCCGAATATGTCTGAGGTAATGAACCTTATAGGAGAAGTGGAAGGAAAAACAGCTATCTTTATAGATGATATGATAGATACTGGAGGTACTATCACAAATGGTGCACAGGCTATCATAAACAGGGGAGCAAAAGAAGCGTATGCTTGTTGTACACATGCTGTTTTCTCAGGTCCTGCAATTGAGAGGTTAGAAGCAAGTCCTTTGAAAGAAGTAGTTATAAGTGACAGTATACAGTTACCGGAACACAAAAAAATAGACAAAGTGAAGGTGCTTTCTGCAGATAAACTTTTCTCTGAAGGTATAAAAAGAGTATTTACCAATCAATCATTAAGCGTTCTATTTGAAAAGTAATCGGGAGAGGTTTCTTAAATAAGGAAGTGATGATATGTCTGAACTGAGAAAAGATCCTGTGAGTAAAAGATGGGTTATATTTTCGCCAGAAAGAGCTCAAAGACCAAATGATTTTGAGAACACAAAACCTATCCAGGAGGAATCCGAAGAGAAGTACTGCCCATTTTGTTCGGGGAATGAAAAACGTTCTGGAGATGAGATTTTGGTTTATCCTAAAATCAGGGGTAGAATTCCAAATACACCTGGGTGGTGGATAAGGGTTTTAGAGAATAAGTACCCGGTTCTTGGCAGCAACGAGCAACTTGGGAAAAAAGCTGTCGGTATATATGACAAAATGAATGCAGTTGGAAGACATGAAGTCATAGTGGAGACAGAAGAACATAAACGCTGCATCAGCGAACTGGACTACGAGGAGATTGAAAAAGTCATTTGGGCCTATAGAGATAGGTACCTTGAGATTTCAGAAGATGAGAATATTAAGCATATACTTATATTTAAAAACTACGGTGAGGAGGCAGGAGCTTCCCTGGAGCATACACATTCACAGCTTATAGCTACCCCGGTAGTTCCAAAAAGAGTCGAGACGGCGTTGAGAGGCTCAAAAGAGTACTATGAATTCAGGGATAGATGTGTAACTTGCGATATACTGTATGAGGAACTTTCAACAGGTGAAAGAGTTGTAGAAGAAAACGAGCATTTTTTGTCATTTGTTTTCTTTGCAGGAAGATTCCCATATGAAACCTGGATAGTTCCCAAATCACACAGCGCGCATTTTGGAAGTATCGGAAGTCAGGAAGTGAAATCCCTCGCAGAGATTTTGAAAAAAACATTACGCAGGATAAGCTTGGCTTTGGGAAATCCAGATTATAATTACGTTATCAGTACAGCACCCATAAATATTCCGGGAGACAACAGGACTTATTATCACTGGCACATAGAAATCATGCCTAAACTTACAAAAATAGCAGGCTTCGAATGGGGAACAGGATTTTACATAAATCCAGTGCTCCCTGAAAAAGCAGCAGAGGTGCTTAGAAGCGTGGAAATAGAAGATTAATTCAAGAGAGGGAGTACTCCCTCTCTTTTTATTTTGTAGGCTCATATAGCTTGTTTTATTGACTATAGTATGGTAAAATATTTTTAAGAAGGCATTTTTGAAAAAAGGTGGATTTTTTCAATGAAAATAAAGTATAGCAAAGCTGAATTAGCGAAAATAAGCAAAGGTGTATCAAAAGGTGAGCTCGTTGTATACCCGACAGATACGGTTTACGGGTTGGGCGCAAGCATTTATAATGTTGACGCAATAAAGAGGGTTTACCAGGTGAAAACAAGATCCTTTTCATCACCGTTGATCGCTTTGGTAAGCAGAAAAGAAAACGTAAAAAAAATAGCGGAACTGGGTAAAAACATAGAGCTTGTTGAAAAGCTTATAGATGAGTTTTGGCCAGGAGCGCTTACAATAATTTTGAATAAAAAGGACGCAATACCTTTGGAGATGGTTTCGCATACCAACACAGTGGGGGTAAGGATGCCAAATTTAGATATATCTCTTGAGATCATAGAAGCTTGCGGAGGAATACTTGCCACAACTAGTGCCAATATATCCGGGAAGCCCAGTGTTAAAAGTTATGATGAATTGGACAGTGAGCTGATGAAGAAGGTAGATATAAAAATAGACGGGGGTATATGCCCTTTGGGAATTGAGTCTACAATACTGGATATGAGGGAAGAACCTACCATACTCAGAATGGGCGGGGTTCCCAAAGAAAAACTAGAAAAAATTCTTGGAATGAAAATAAAAGAACAATAAGAGTATGGGGGAGAAATATGAGAGGCCAAAAAATGAACCTTAACAGAATGAACGAAATGCAAAAAATGAACACTCAAGGCATGATGGGTGCGATGAGCTCTATTCAAAAAATTGGAAAAGGAAAAAGAAAATATGATGTAAAAATAGATAAAAATAATAAAAAGTTTTTGTCTAAGCTTATTGTAGAGATGAAAAAGCAAATGGCTGGATATGGTGCCAATCCTCAAACAAAGGGAGTTATAGACTTTTTAAACTACCTTGAAACTGAATCTAAAAATAAGAATAAGTCTATTAAAATGAGTTTTGAAGAGCTTGAGTTTTTGAAAAAAACTGTAGCTGAATCTGTAAAGGGTATGGAGATCATGGAATTTAAGTGGTACCAACTGTTTAGGAAAGTTATGGTTAAGATAATGCTGAAACAGTATAGATACCTTTTAGAAGATCTAAATAAGTAGATATGAGAGCCCGTTGGGCTCTTTTCTTAATTTGAGAGTTTTTCAAGTAGAATAAAATTTAGTTTTGAAAAAAGGGAAAGTGCACACTTCTAAGAAAATAGTCATGCAGAAAAGGGGGAGTGTATATGGAAAAGGTTGATTTGAAAAGAATTATACCAACTGAAGTTGTACGCAGGTTAAATGAAGATTATATACATGAAAGAAAAGTATTTCCTTATGACGAGGATGAGAAAGAGATCAGTATTGCAATGGTGAATCCAGGTGACATGCAGACAATAATGAACCTAAAGTCAAAATTTAATAAGAGGATAAAGCATATTCAAATGACGGAAGAGGAATTCTACTTGCTCACAACACGTTATTTTGGAATCGGCTCCGGCATGTTCAACGGAAAAGAGAAAGACATAGCATTTACGCATGATTATGATATAGAAGAGGATAAGGATAACCCTGAAGTCATACGTTTTGTAAACCAGTTACTGCTGGATGCATATAAAAAAGGATCCACGGACATACATTTAGAACCTGTAAAAAACGATGTATTACTGAGGTATAGGATAGACGGAGTACTGCATAATGTGCCTCTGCCGAGAGCCATAAAAAATGTGTATAAAGCCATAGTTTCACGGGTAAAAATAATGTCCGAGCTGGATATAGCCGAAAAAAGACTTCCGCAGGATGGTAGGATAAAAATCAAAACTAAAGAAGCTGAACAGGAACTTAGGATATCGATAATTCCAACAATAAATGGAGAGAGTATAGTTATAAGAATATTGGCAAATCAAAAGGCCGAAATGGAACTGGAAAAGCTTGGGATGAGAGAACTTGTTCTGCAAGACTTTCGAGAATTGGTACACAAGCCAAACGGGATAGTATTAGTAACAGGTCCGACTGGTAGTGGAAAGAGTACGACCCTTTTTTCAGCCATAAAGGAAATAGGCGATGGTCAGAAAAAAATATTAACCATAGAAGATCCGGTAGAGTACCAGATAGACGGTATAAGTCAGATCCAAGTTAAAAGTGATATAGGGCTTTCGTTTGCAAAGGGCCTCAGGGCTATTTTGAGGCACGATCCGGATATAATAATGATAGGTGAGATAAGAGACAAGGAGACTGCTGAGATAGCTATTAGATCATCGTTGACCGGACATCTGGTTTTCGCCACCTTACACACCAACGACTCTGTGAGTGCAATAACCAGGCTCGTAGATATGGGAATAGAACCTTATTTGATAACGTCATCATTAATAGGAGTTTTGGCCCAAAGGCTTGTGAGAAAAATCTGTCCATACTGTAAAACAGAGAAGGTCCTGGACAACGGAGAGAAAGCCTGGTATGGAAAAGGGTGCGACTACTGTTTTTATACGGGGTACAAGGGAAGGACGAGTATACACGAACTGTTCAAGGTAGATGACTACAATAAAAAAGATATATTATCCGGCAAAACAGGCTTTCAAATAAAGTCTAAACTAAAAGAGAATGGTTGGGATGATTTGAAGTCTGACGGCATAGCGAAAGCAAAAACCGGGGTTACCACAATGGATGAAGTTATCCGGGTTGCCTGGTAGTTAAATTACGGAGTGTTTAAAATTATGTGATAAATTACTGAATTGCAGTACTTTCTTTGCTTGTCCAAAGCACCTACAGGCATTCACTCCCTTTGGTCGATCAAAGTACCAAAGAAAAGACACCCGTAAGATTAATGGAACTTGTAAAAATAAATTTTACACGGAAATTTTTAAAAAGGTTTAAATTCAAATGCTTGGAAAAGTTATATATTTCGGCCATTGAAACAAGCAGCGTTAAAAAAGATCGAAGATAATCCGTAGAAACAAATCGGCTGTTTGGACGAGGTGAGTTGGCCTAAAAAATAACGATTTTTACAAGTATATTTTTTGGCCCTTAGAAACTTACTTTCTGAGTTTCTAAATCTTAGATTTTCGAGAGATTTTAGCTGATTTTTCACAGGCCTTGATTTTTCTTTGTTACTTTCTTTCCGTCAAGGAAAAGAAGGTAAGGTTCTCATAAATTCAATGTTTTCTTGTAAATGTTAAAAAACGACTTAGATTAGATAAGTTTGGTTTCTTAAGATAGTGTAATTGGATATATTATAGATTTTGACTAAATTTGATTTGAGAAATTTTAATGATAGGGGGCAGCAATGTACAAGTATGTTTTTGGACCGGTTCCATCTAGAAGATTAGGTGTATCACTAGGGGTGGATCTGGTAAAAATGAAGACGTGTAACTTGGACTGCATCTACTGTGAGTGCGGTCCAACGAAAAAATATATAAAAGATAGGGGAGAGTTTGTAAAAGTAGAAGAGCTTATCTCTGAGTTGAAAGAGGTATTAGAGGACTTAAAACCTGACTATATAACATTCTCAGGAGGGGGCGAGCCAACTCTCAACATAAGCCTGGGAGAGATAGTCAGAGAAATAAAAAAAATAAGCACAGCCAGACTCGCTTTGATAACTAACTCCACTTTGCTAAATAAAGAGGATATTTTAGAGGATGTAATGGGGGTAGACCTTATCATGCCGTCTATCGACGCTGTAAGTGAAGAGGTATTCTTAAAAATAAACAGACCTGATAAAGATATGAAAATTACAGACATAACTGATGGAATAAGAAAGCTTGGTTCTAGGTTTAGTGGAGAGATATACATAGAAGTTTTCATAGTTGAAGGTATAAATGACACTCAGGAGGAGCTGAAAAAATTTGCATCTTACTTAAAAACTGTAAGGTATACTAAAATTCAGCTTAACTCACTGGCCAGACCAGGTGCAGAAGGATGGGTAAAGCCTGCGAATATAGAAAGGCTTTCAGAAATTAAGGATTACTTTGAAAATCAAGGACTTGAAAATGTTGAAATAATAAAAAAATATCAAAATAGGAGTTATATAAAAAATTATAATGAAACTCTTGAAAAGTTAATTTTGGGGATGCTGGCAAAGAGGGCCTGCTCGCTTGTGGATTTACTAGATATAAGCAATATCGGTAAAAACGAGTTAAATAAATATCTGGATATACTGGAAAAAGAGGGGAAAATAAAGAGCTTAATAAAAGATAATCAAATTTTTCTAAAAAAGGTTTGAAAAACTATAAAAAATTATTGACAAAAAAAAGGCTATATTATATAATAGGCTTCGTTGAGGAAAAGAGCGCCGCTTTAGCTCATCTGGTAGAGCAGCTGACTTGTAATCAGCAGGTGACTGGTTCGACTCCGGTAAGCGGCACCATAACGGCCCGTTCGTCTAGTGGTTAGGACTCATGGTTTTCATCCATGCAACAGGAGTTCGATTCTCCTACGGGCTACCAAATTAAAAAAAATACATACTAAGGTGAGGTTCCCGAGTGGCCAAAGGGAGCAGACTGTAAATCTGCCGGCTCCGCCTTCGAAGGTTCGAATCCTTCCCTCACCACCACTTAAATCTACACAGCTTTCCTCTTTACATAATAGAAGGAAAAAAATGTGTGGAGTTTTTTTTATATGTAAGATGAGGCTTGTCTGGGATAAGCTGTTTATATGTTAAAATACAAAATTTTTTTTAGGAGGAAAAAATGGCTAAACAAAAGTTTGAAAGAACTAAACCACATGTTAACATTGGAACAATCGGACACGTAGATCACGGTAAAACTACAACTACAGCAGCTATCTCTAAAGTGCTGTCTGAAAAAGGACTAGCAGAAAAAGTTGATTTCGCAAACATCGACCAAGCACCAGAAGAAAGAGAAAGAGGAATCACAATCAATACAGCTCACATCGAGTACGAAACAGAAGCTAGACACTACGCTCACGTTGACTGTCCAGGCCATGCTGACTATGTTAAAAACATGATCACAGGAGCAGCTCAAATGGATGGAGCTATCCTAGTAGTATCAGCAGCAGACGGACCAATGCCTCAAACAAGAGAGCATATCCTACTTTCAAGACAGGTTGGTGTACCTTACATCGTAGTATACCTAAACAAATGTGATATGGTAGACGACGAAGAGTTACTAGAATTAGTAGAGATGGAAGTAAGAGAATTACTATCTGAGTACGGATTCCCAGGAGACGACATACCAGTAATAATGGGATCTTCATTAGGTGCAATGAATGGTGAAGAAGAATGGGTAGACAAAATCATGGAACTTATGGCTGCAGTAGATGAGTACATCCCAACTCCTGCAAGACCAGTAGACCAACCATTCCTAATGCCAGTAGAAGACGTATTCACTATCACAGGTAGAGGAACAGTTGTAACAGGAAGAGTAGAAAGAGGAATCGTAAAAGTAGGAGAAGAAGTTGAGATCATCGGTATCAGAGACACTAAAACAACTACTTGTACAGGTGTAGAGATGTTCAGAAAACTTCTTGATCAAGGAGAAGCAGGAGACAACATCGGAGCACTATTAAGAGGAATCAAAAAAGAAGACGTAGAAAGAGGACAAGTATTAGCTAAACCAGGATCAATCACTCCTCATACAGACTTCACATCAGAAGTATACGTACTAACAAAAGAAGAGGGAGGAAGACATACTCCATTCTTCACAGGATACAGACCACAATTCTACTTCAGAACAAC
Organism: uncultured Ilyobacter sp.; assembly: GCA_963668015.2. Lineage (GTDB taxonomy): Bacteria > Fusobacteriota > Fusobacteriia > Fusobacteriales > Fusobacteriaceae > Ilyobacter_A. The sequence goes on from CAXXCR010000037.1 coordinate 37,291, forward strand.
TGATATCACAGGATCAGTAAACTTACCAGAAGGAGTAGAAATGGTAATGCCAGGAGATAACATCGAAATGACAGTATCATTAATTCACCCAATTGCGATGGAAGAAGGACTAAGATTCGCGATAAGAGAAGGTGGAAGAACAGTAGCATCAGGTGTTGTTTCTACAATCGTTAAATAATAACTAACTTATAATATTTGGGGGGATATGGAAGTATCCCCCTTTTTTTGAATTATTACGGGAAGAAAAGAAGATGTGGATGGAGTTTTTTAATATAGGTTTGGAAAATATAAGCAAAACTGGAATTATAATAAGTATATTTGCTTTTCTCATAGGAGTCAGGTATCCGGACTGGGATTTTAAGATGGGCTTAAAGCATAGGTCTGCTTTTACCCACAGTCCGCTTATTGTTTATTTGTTGTATACCCTTCATAAGAACAGCGGAGGAGTTGAATTTAGATATTTTCTTATATCTTTTTCAATAGCTGTTGGAATTCATCTGGCTTATGATTATTTTCCTAAAAAGTGGATTGGCAGTGCTCTTGTGCACCTTTCGTTTAAAATAGTTTTAGGAAGCAGGTACTCAAAACTTTTTTTTGCCTTTTCTATACTTTTTTGTAACTATATAGCAATAAAGATGATGGAGAACAGTTCAGAATACATTGCTTTTTTTATAATCGGTTTACTTATATTTTTCAAGGAATCAAAAAAGGAAGCGAAATTTTTTAGACCGCTATTTTTATATGCTTTAGTCTACTGCGGATTGGGTTATTTTAAATACTGTGATATTTTTAATTGGGTTGTGGAACCTGTTTCCAAGCTTATAAAAATGAGCTTAAAAGCTTAAAAGCTTAATGCTTGAGCTTGACAATTTATTCAGATATTTAATATAATCTCTCTGTTAAGTAATATATTTGAAAACATTGAAAGGAGAAAATAATGTCAAATATCCAATTGTTAAAAGAAAAAGCAAACGAAATCAGGAAAGACATTGTCCAAATGGTATGTATGGCAAAATCTGGTCATCCTGGAGGGTCACTTTCGTCTGCTGATATAGTGGCGACGCTATATTTTCATGAAATGAACATCGATCCTGAAAATCCTAAAATGGAGGACAGAGACAGATTCGTTTTAAGTAAAGGACACGTAGCGCCACTTTTATATGCGACACTTACTGAAAGAGGTTATTTTGACAAAAACGAACTTTGGAAGCTTAGAAAGTTCGGGGCTATGCTTCAGGGACATCCTGACATGAAAAAAGTACCAGGAGTGGAAATCTCAAGTGGGTCATTAGGACAGGGACTTTCGGTATCCAATGGTATGGCATTATCAGCTAAGATATACGGAAAAGACTACAGAACTTATGTTCTTATGGGAGACGGAGAACTTCAAGAAGGTCAAGTTTGGGAAGCTGCAATGACAGCTGCACACTATAAACTGGATAATGTGGTAGCTTTTGTAGATTGCAACAACCTTCAGATAGACGGTAATGTAGAGGATATCATGGGGGTAGAGCCTCTGGATAAAAAATGGGAGAGCTTTGGCTGGAACGTGATAAAAATTGACGGACATGACTTCGAAGAGATCATAGCTGCCCTTGATAAAGCTAGGGAAACAAAAGGTAAACCAACTATGATACTAGCTAAAACAACCAAAGGTAAGGGTGTATCTTTCATGGAAAACGTATGTGAATTCCATGGTGTGGCACCGAGTGAAGAAGAGGCAGAAAAGGCGATAAAAGAGCTTGAATTAATCGAGCAAATTGACGACTAAGAAAAAATAATTGGAGGTTAATATAGATGAAAAAAGCTACAAGACAAGCCTATGGAGAAGCCCTGGCGGCTCTTGGTAGAGAAAATGAAAATGTAGTGGTTCTAGATGCAGATCTTTCTAAATCTACAAAAACGGCAATATTTCAAAAGGATTTTCCTGAAAGACATATAAATGTTGGTATTTCAGAAGCGGACCTTATGGGTACAGCGTCTGGTATAGCAACAACTGGGAAGATAGCTTTCGCATCTACATTTGCAATATTTGCTTCTGGAAGAGCTTATGAGCAAATAAGAAATACAGCTGCTTACGGGAACCTAAACGTAAAAGTATGCGCGACACATGCAGGTATATCTGTTGGTGAAGATGGGGGATCCCACCAATCAATAGAGGACATCGCACTTATGAACGTTATCCCTGGGATGACTGTTATGTGTCCTGCAGATGCTACTGAAGCGGGTAAAATGGTGTTTGCTGCTGCAGAGCATGAAGGACCTGTATACATAAGATTTGGAAGATTGAATACTCCTGTATTGTTTGAAGATTCGTATGAATTTCAAATAGGGAAAATAAACACTGTAAAAGATGGTAGCGACGTAACTATAGCCGCTACAGGGATGTTAGTGGCTGAAGCTATAGCTGCAGCGGAAAAGCTAGCGGAAGAGGGCATATCTGTTAGAGTTCTTAATGTAGGGACAATAAAACCTCTCGATGAAGAAACAATCCTAAAAGCAGCTAAAGAAACTAAGTTTATAGTGACTGCGGAGGAGCATTCAGTTGTTGGAGGGCTTGGAAGCGTTATTTCTGCTTACCTTTCAGAGGTACACCCTGCAAAAGTTGTTAAAGTAGGTATAAACGACGAGTTCGGACAAAGTGGAGACGGTGCTGAACTTTTAAAAGTTTACGGATTAAGTTCGGAAAATTTAATCAAAAAAATAAAGGAAAATTTATAAAAGGGTTTAAAAAAAACACTAAATATTCTATAATATAAAGGCGGCTGTAAGTCGCCTTTATATTATGCAATTATAGGAGGATAATTCCTTTGCTTCAAATAATAGATTTAGACTACCCAAAAAAATTTAAAAAAAAGTTTAAAAACCTGAATGTAGAAGTGCCTGTTGGCAGCTTCTGCTACCTGTTGTATTCTGACAGCAACGAAAAGGGGCACTTTATGGACATCCTTTACAGGCAGAATCAGCTTAAAAAAGGGAAGGTTCTTATAGACGGAGAAGATATAAACAGATTAAGCAAAACTCAATTTGCTGCTATGAGGAGGGAGTTATCTGTAGTATACAGTGACTTTAAGCTTATCTCATCCAAAAGTGTCTATGGGAATTTGATTTATGTATCAGAACTTTCAGCTGCCAAGACTGCTCTTAACGAGGCTAATTTGGACAGGTTACTGGATTTTTTTGGACTTTTGCATAAAAAGTATGATTATCCTGAGAGTTTGAGTAAAAGAGAAAAACGGCTTCTTTCCATAGTGAGGGCAGTAATTCGTGGGGGAGAGCTGTTTATATTGGAAGATGCAAGTAAGTTCTTGGATGAAAGCGATTGCGAAAAACTCATGCTTTTTTTGGAAAAGCTTAATAAAAGGGGAAAAACTGTATTTTTTATAACTGAAGATGCAAGTTTACCGAAAAAATATCCGAACAAAGTTTTTAAATTACAAAAAGGGGCCATAATATGATTAAAAAAGTTTTGAATTTTTCCAGAGAAACAGAAGAAATATTTTATAGGAAGAAAAATTATTATAACATGAATTTAATAAGCATAGCTTTGATGATTTTTGTTTTGAATTTTTTTCTGGCATATTCATATAACATAATCAAGCTCAATAAAATCATACAAAATAATTACAAAATAAATATATATATTGAGAAAGGCAGCAGTAAGGCGGATATTGAGGAAATGGAAAAAAAGGTCCTTTCCTATGATGAGGTAAGATATGTGAAGTTCCGTTCTAAAGAGATGATATTAAGTCAGATGGAAAAAGAACTCGGTATATCAATGAGGAGGGGGGAAAATCCACTCTACGACTCAATGCTGGTAACATTTAAAAAACCGGATAATTTGAAAGCTTTGGAAGAAAAACTCCTCAAAGAGGACGGGATAATAGAAGTTATGTACAGCAATGAAAGTATAAATGAAATAGCCACACGTATAGAAGAGAATAAAAAACTGATAATATATGTAGGTATATTTGCCATACTTCCGATACTTGTAACCGTATACAATCTGATACACGGGGCTCTCCTCAGTCAATTGGAAGATATAAAATCTAAGATATACTTGGGGCTGAAAAAAAGTCAGGCGTTAAAACCATATTACTTTATAAACCTCATGAAGGTTTTTGCTTCTTCTATTTTAGGAGGACTTTTGTTTTTGAATTTGTACGAAGCTGCAAAAAATCAAAACTTACCTATAAACCTGGGTTCTATACTGTTAAGTAATATAGAGGCTGCAAGTTTGGCTGGGATTTTAGTTATATCCATAACGGTTATCCTGCCTTATTTATCAGTTAAAAGTATAAATATAAGTGGGGAATAAAAATTTATGAGATTGACTTTACTTTTTTTGATTATTTTTAATTTTACATTTTCAGATACAGCTTCAGATACAATAGACGACATAAAAAAGCAGGTTGAAAAACTTGACAGGGGTATAGAAGAGAGCCATAAGAATATCGATAAAATAGAGGTGCGTAAAAACAGTGCTTTGGATCAGATAAAACTTATAGAAAAAGATCTTGTGGAAATCAGAGCGGAACATAGTGAACTGCAGGAAGAGTACAATAAGCTGAAAAGAAAAACCGCATACGGTGAAAAAAACCTTGAGTTCAGTTCTATGGAGATAAAAAGCAGAGAAGAAAATTACCTCCAAAAATTGGTCGCCTGGCAAAAATTGAGGGATGAAAGACTGTTGGCGGGGGAAAAATGGGACTCTATGCAGGTGGACCTGCGTAATCTTTTGGTTGAGGATGAAAAGAGGATAGACTCCATAAAAGATGTACAAAAGGAGATAAGGATTAAAAAGACCCTTCTGGAGAGTGAAAAAGAGCAGCTGGGGCTTTTGAAAAATAAACTCAGGGGAAAACAGAACCAAATAAACAGAAAAATAGCTGAAAAAAATTCTTTGATAAAAAAACTTAAGAGTGAAAAAAGGTATCATGAGAGCCGTATTGTCAGTTTGAAAAAAGAAAAAAGCAAAATGGAAAAAGAGATAGATAGAATTATACGTGAAAGAGCCAAAGCTATGAAGGGCAACGTGAATATATGGACTGCCAAAAAATATATAGGTTCACTGATAAAACCTATAAAGGGTATCATCAAGGTGTATTTCGGTCAGACAACTGTAGGAGATGTGAAAAGCACAGGTATAGAGATAAATTCACCAATAGGAAGTTTAGTAGGGGCAGCTGCAAACGGCGAGGTAATATATTCAGGTAAATTTGGTACTTTGGGGAAAATGGTAATGATAGACCACGGGTACAACCTGATAACAATTTATGGAAATCTTATATCAACAAAGGTAAAAGTAGGTCAGGAAGTTAATCAAAATGATAAAATTGGGGTATTGGGGCTTTCTAAAGATGGGGATTCGAATTTGTACTTTGAAACAAGATTTAACTTGAAATCTCAAAATCCCAGCATATTCTTTTAATTTTGATTTTTTTAGATCGAATCGGCAAAATTTACTGGATTAATAATTTTGAAGAAATGGGTGTTTAGTCTATGAAAAAAGTTTGCATAATTTATAATACGGGCAAAAGTCTAGCTGTGGACTTTTACCTTAAAACATTGGATTACTTTTCAAAAAATAAAGTAGAAGTAGTTTCCCAAGAAGATATGAAACAGGCGGACTTTGTAGTAGTCATAGGTGGAGACGGGACACTTCTCAGAGCCAGTAAAGAGATAGCTTTAAACAATAAAGATGTAGTCGCAGTAAACCTGGGGAGTCTTGGATTTCTCACTGATATAAAGCAGGAAGAGGCTTTTGAGATGTATGCAATGGTCATAAAAGGCGACTACGAAGTGGAAAAAAGAAAGGTTTTAAAAGTTAAGATAAATAACGACAAGACTTATTATGCATTGAATGACGTTGTAATGAGCAAGGGCGGAGGATTTAGCAGAATGCTTAGAATCGGTGTTTTTGCTAATTCAGAATATGTTAATACATATAGAGGGGACGGGATAATACTGTCTACTCCTACTGGTTCGACAGCCTATTCCTTATCTGCTGGGGGCCCTATTATCAGACCAGGTTTAGACGCCCTACTTTTGACCCCGATAGCTCCGCATACACTTAGTATGAGGCCTATAGTTTTGGCAGGGGATGAAGTGGTAAATTTTAAGCTGGAAGATAAGGACAGAAAAGCTTATATAATGGTAGATGGACAAGATTATGTGGCAGTTGGGATATATGATGATATAGCTATTGGCTATTCAGACAAAGTGGTTAAACTGGTTAAACCTGAAAAAAGAGATTATTATTCTGTGCTTCGTGAAAAATTAAAATGGGGAGAGGACTATGTTAAAGGAGCTTCGAATTGAAAACCTTGCAATAATAGAAAGCCTTGAGCTTGAATTTATAGACAGTTTTATAGTTTTGACCGGGGAAACTGGTGCGGGAAAATCTATAATACTTGACGGGATAAACCTACTTATAGGTGAAAAACCAAGTGTGGATATGATAAGGGACGGAGCTGAATATCTCACGGCTGAAGGAGTGTTTGAAATAAGTGAACTTCAGTGCGAGAACCTTAAAGATATGGGGATAGAAGTAGAGGATTTTGAGATAATCGTCAGGCGTAGGTTTGAAAGAAACGGAAGAGGTAAAGCGTTTGTAAATGGTAGAAGGGTACCTGTTGGCAGTCTCAAGGAGATTATGGGAACCTTGGTTGATCTTGTTGGGCAGCATAATCATCAAATGCTTTTGGATAAGGACAACCATGTAGCTTTGGTGGATAAATTTTTAGACGATGAGGCTTCTAAATGTAAATCCGAACTTGAAACTTTGGTAGAAAAATATAAAAAGATAGACAAGAGAATAAAAGAAATAAAGAAGAGCAAAGAGGAACTCAAAGAAAAAAAGGAACTTTATGAGTTTCAGCTGGCAGAGATAGATGCGGTTAAGCTGGTTTCTGGAGAAGAGGAAGGTTTGGAAGAGGAGTATAAAAAACTATTTAATGCCGGTAAAATAAGAGAGAATCTTAGCAGCACTTACCACATACTCAAGGAAAATGAGCAGAATGTAATGTCTATGATATCCAGTGCACAAAAAAATGTAGACTATATATCGAAATACGGTAAAGAGTTTGAGGAAGTAGTCGGTAAATTTGAAAAGGCTTACTATGAAGTGGAGGAAGTGGTTTACAGCATAGAAAACCTCATGCAGGATATAGACATAGATGAATACAGGCTAAATGAAGTTGTGGACAGACTTGATAAAATCAGCAGTTTGAAAAAAAAGTATGGATTCACAGTTGATGAGGTAATCTCTTATGCAAACAGACTGAGAGAGAATTTAGATACATTGGATTCCAATAATTTGGAGGAACAGACTCTTTTCAAAGAGAGGGATAATGTTCTGCAAGCGTATAAAGATAGAAGTGCGAAACTGAGTGCAGGAAGAAAAACTGTGGCAGAGGATATAGAAAAAAGGCTGATATCAGAGTTAAAAGAACTTAACATGAAAGACGCCCAGTTTAAGGTGGATTTCAGCGAAAATGAGGGGATATCCATAGAAGGTAAGGATAGACTTGAATTTTTGATAGCTCCAAATGTAGGGCAGAGTCTAAAGCCGCTGTCTAAAATAGCTTCAGGAGGAGAGGTAAGCAGAATAATGCTTGCACTTAAGTCAATTTTTTCAAAGGTGGACAATATACCCATCCTAATTTTTGACGAGATAGATACAGGAGTAGGAGGGGAAACAGTAAATAAAGTAGCGGATAAACTAAAAGATATAGGGGACAATGTACAGGTTGTGTGTATAACACACTCACCTTCGATAGCATCCAAGGCCAAGCAGCAATTTTATATAGAAAAAAATAGTGTAGAAGGGAAGACTGTGACTACGGTAGTCGAGTTGGATATGGAAGCAAGGGTAAATGAGATAGCCAGAATGCTCAGTGGGGATAATATGAGCCAGACGGTACTCGATCATGCCAGGGAGCTTTTAGAAAAGAGGTAGATATATGAATGAAAAAGAGGTCGAGAATTTTTTAAATTATATATGCGAGGAAAGAAAGTTTTCTGAAAATACACTACTGGCTTACAGAAGAGATATAATGGATTTTTTTCAGCATATAGGAGGAAAGTCCTTTGAATTGGTGTCGGAAGAGGATATATTGGGGTACACTGAATTTTTGGAGAGCAGGTATGCTCAAAACAGTGTGTACAGAAAACTTGTGGCTATAAAATCTTTTTTTAAGTATCTAATCTTAAACAGAAAAATAGAAAAGTTGCCAAGCGAAAATATAAAAAGTTTCAGACCTGTAAACAGGGTGCCAGAGACTTTGAGTTCTGAGGAGATAGAAAAGATCCTTTCAGTGTGTCCTGGTGATGATAAGGGTGCCAGAGACAAGCTTATCATAAAACTTTTAGCTGAAACCGGTATGCTTATTTCTGACTTGTTGTCACTGAAAATAGATGAATTTTCTAATGACGAATACAATAAATACAGGCTCTTAAAGGATGAAAAAATAAATACGGTTGTTTTTCCGGAAAAATTTTATGACGAGCTAAAAAGGTATGTAAAAGAAATCAGGCCAAAGCTTTTATCTTACAAGGATGAGGGGATTTTATTTCAGGGGATGAGCCGGCAAAACTTTGGAGCCAGGCTGAAAAAATATGTAAGGGAAACAGATATAAAAAGAAACATATCTCCCAATATGTTTAGAAATACTGTTGCTATGAATCTGCTCAAAGAAGGCAGTGGGATAAGTTTGGTAAAACATAAACTCAATTTTAAGAATATTTCTCAGACTGGAGTCTACACCAGCAGGAACAGGGAAAAAATAAGAGAGTTGTATATGAAAATAGGTATAGGAGACAATGAAGAATAGAGGAGGATTTATGAAAGCAGGTTTTATTGCTGTTGTTGGAAGACCGAATGTCGGAAAATCAACGCTTATGAATAAGATGGTTAATGAGAAGGTTGCAATAGTATCGGACAAGGCTGGAACCACAAGGGACAGCATAAAGGGGATATTAAATTACTCGGGAAATCAGTATATTTTTATAGATACACCGGGTATACACAAACCAAAGCATCTTTTGGGAGAGCACATGACAAATGTTGCTATAAATACACTTAAAGAGGTAGAGGTAATAGTTTTCGTGTTGGATGGAAGTCAGGAAATAAGCACTGGGGATAAATTTGTAAATGATAAAATACAGGAAGCAAAAGGTACTCCTAAAGTGGTTGTTATAAATAAGATGGACAAGCTAAGCGATGAAGAGATAGAGGAAAAGCGGGCAGAGATAAAAGAAAAACTTGGAGAGTTTGACGCTGTTATTACAATGTCGGCGCAGTATTCTATGGGGCTTCCGAGACTTTTAGATTCTTTGGATCCTTTTTTAGAAGATGGAGTGAAATATTATCCTGATGATATGTATACTGATATGCCAATGTACAAGGCTATTACTGAGATAATCAGGGAAAAAATATTACTTAAGACAAGGGATGAGATACCACACTCTGTTGCAGTTGAAATAGTAAATGTAGAGAGAAGAGAAAATGGAAAAGATAAATATGATATAAATATTTATGTGGAAAGAAATTCTCAAAAAGGGATAATAATCGGAAACAGGGGAAGTATGCTAAAAGAGATCGGATATGAGTCTAGAAAAGAGATAGAAGATCTTCTGGACAAAAAAATATATTTAAATTTATGGGTAAAGGTAAAAGAAAAATGGAGAAAGAAAAAGCCGTTTTTAAAGGAGTTGGGATATCATATAGAAGATTAGGAGCTATGCTCCTAATTTTTTTTATAAAAAAACTTGACAATTATCCAAAGATGATATATAGTAGTATTGTAAAGGATAGTTCACCTGAGAACTATCCAGGGAATATCTTTTGAAGTTGCAAAACTTCTTTTTTTAAGAGCTGTAAGTTTATGTGTGAACTAAGTGCGGAAGCGTTTTTTAAAGATAATATAGTTGACTAGTAAACGAAAGAGAGTGATAAAGATGAAAAAACTATTAATAATAGGAATGGTGGCGTTAGGGATAGCAGCATACGCTGGAGAGCAAGAAGTGGAATAAGGGGAAAGACTATCAAGACCGTTGATGATAGAACTGTTTGGAGACTATGGAGAAAGATATTAAATTAAAAGATAAAATGGTGAAGTTACTGAAAAACTTCATTTTAAAAGACAATATAGTTTATAAGTAAACGAAAGAGAGTGATGAAGATGAAAAAACTATTAGCAATAGGAATGTTGGCACTGGGGATAGCGGCATACGCTGGAGAGCAAGAAGTGGAGCAAGGAGAAAGGTTATCGAGACCGTTGATGATAGAACTGTTTGGAGACTATGGAGAAAGATATTAAATTAAAAGATAAAATGGTGAAGTTACTGAAAAACTTCATTTTAAAAGACAATATAGTTTATAAGTAAACGAAAGAGAGTGATGAAAATGAAAAAACTACTAGCAATAGGAATGTTGGCACTGGGAATAGCAGCATACGCCGGAGAGCAAAAAGTAGAGCGAGGAGAAAGATTATCAAGAGTAACCCAATATAGATTGTTTGAAGATTACGGTAATAGAGAAGCGGATTTTTAGAATAAAATTATAATAAAATGATAGGAGGCAGATGAAAATGAAAAAACTACTAGCAATAGGAATGTTAGCACTGGGGATAGCAGCATACGCTGGAGAGCAAGAAGTGGAGCAAGGAGAAAGGTTATCGAGACCGTTGATGATAGAACTGTTTGGAGACTATGGAGAGAGATACTAAAATAAATTATAATAAAATGATAGGAGGCAGATGAAAATGAAAAAACTACTAGCAATAGGAATGTTAGCACTGGGGATAGCAGCATACGCTGGAGAGCAAGAAGTGGAGCAAGGAGAAAGGTTATCGAGACCGTTGATGATAGAACTGTTTGGAGACTATGGAGAGAGATACTAAAATAAATTATAATAAAATGATAGGAGGCAGATGAAAATGAAAAAACTACTAGCAATAGGGATATTGGCACTGGGGATAGCGGCATACGCTGGAGAGAAAGAAGTAGAACAAGGGGAAAGATTATCGAGACCATTGATGATAGAATTGTTTGGAGACTACGGCGAAAGACATGTTGATTAATTATGAAAGAAGGGGATGCTTTTGAGAAAGGAAATAAAAATCGAAAGGCATACAACCCTGAGGGAAGATGATTATTTTTACTAGATATGCGATACAGAAAATTTTTAGTCTGTAAACTTTAAAAGTCTTGAGTTTATGGGCGAAAAATGCTTTCTAGAATGGGATGAGGCCAATGGAAAAATATAAAATAGGGGAAAAAATAGGTTTAATTTATAAGTATTTACAAATAATGTCGTTAAAAAACTTTGAAGATATGGACATAAACCCGTCTGAATTTCCTGTTCTACTTACAATAATGGAAAATGAGGGTATATGCCAGGAAGAATTAAGCGAAAAATTAAAAGTTAATAAGTCAGCAACCACTAAGGTGGTAAAGGCGCTTGTAAAGAAAGGGTATTTGGTCAGAAAAAGAGACAGTGCAGATAGAAGATACTACAAGGTTTATTCTACCGAGAAATCCAGAAATCTGAAAACCAGAATATTAGATAAGGTTGAGAAACTGTCTAAAATAATTTTGCTGGATTTCAGCGAAGAAGAACTGTTGAGATTATACAGGTCACTGGAAAAATTGGAGAAGAACATCTCTAAAAACTGTAAGTGTATGTATGAATAGATGTACTACATAGGCCTGGATTCTAACAAGAATCCGGGTCTATGTATTTTAGAAATAAGCATTTTTTCTTTTACCTTGTTTTAAAGATAGTTTGCAAAAAAGGAAGATATAATTTATAATGATTAAAAACATTAAGGAGTTAGTATATGGATATAAAAGCAGTTGTGCTAGATTTGGATGGGACGCTTTTAAACTCTGATCACAGGATTTCTGACAGAAATAAAAGAGTGCTCGCCGAACTAAGGAAAAAGGGAATAAAGGTATTTTTGGCAACCGGTAGGACGTATACATCTTTATATAAATACAAACAAGAACTTGAATTGGATACCCCTGTAATTTGTTACAATGGAGCCAGAGTTGTAGATTCTAGAAGTGATCAGACTTATTTTGAATACCCGATAGAAGGGGATGATGTAAAGGAACTCATAAAAATTTCCAGGGATAAGGGAATACATCTAAACCTGTATCAGAACGATATATGGTACGTGGAAAAAAATGACAACGAAGAGACAAAAACATATATGGAAATATCAGGCTTGGAGTATGAAAAAAAGGATTTTGATACATTTGAAGACTACAGGATGACAAAAAGCCTTTTCATAGCAGATCATGACGAACTTTTGGAATTAGAAAGAGTTTTAAGTGAAAAGTTAAACGGATCTGTGCATCTTACTTTTTCAAGACCTTTCTTTTTAGAGATACTTCAGGGTGATGTAAATAAAGGAACTGCTTTGGAGAAGATACTAAAAAAAGAGGGAATACCATGCGAGAACGTAATAGCCTTTGGCGACGGATTAAATGATTACGAGATGTTAAAAACAGTCGGCTTAGGAGTAGCCATGGGGAACTCTTTGGAGCGTTTGAAGGAATTGGTGGATATAAAGACCCTCAGTAATGATGAGGATGGAGTGGCAGTATTTTTGGAAAAGTATATTTAAATTATTAGTTTTTAAAAGTTTCGAATTATTGAATTTATTACAAGTATATAAAAACCTTTTTGGGTCACGAACAGCACTAATGTACACAAATGTAATTGCAAAATCTTGGCCACAGAGTTGCACGGAGTAAAATAGTGAGTTTCACAGTCCAAAATAGGTTTAAATAAAATCAGCATTTATTAGAAATTATAAGAAAAATCATCAGTGAAAATAAAAATCCTCTTTGAGGGTTTTTTATTTTTTTAAAGGTTTATTATGTTGTAAAGAAGTAACATTTGTGATATAATTAACTTTGGATTTATTTGGAATATAGAAGCGAGGAGTAGTTTTGATGTTTGAAAATTTAAAGAAACACGGTATCAAAAAAAAGAGTTTAGACAGGGTAGATGACATTTACTTTATGCTGTATTTTGATGAAAATGGAGCGTATATTGAGGTAACTGACAAGGAGAAAAAAAAGATAAACAATCTGGACTCCTCCTCTTTTGATAGAGATACAAAGGAAATTTTGAAAAATATAGAGAATATAATGGAGAGCAGCTTATTTATAATATCCTGGTCCGACACCAATGACAGGATATATTTAAATGAACATCCTTACCTTTTTGAACTTTTGAAAAACAGCAGATACTTTGTGAACGAAAATTTTGAAAAGATAGAATTGGAAGAGGGGATAAAGCAGCTGTCTCTGAGTATCGAAACTTTAGAAGAAAAGGAAGCTAACATCATAAGGTCCACGTTGTTACTAGACTATACAGTAGATAATTTCAGGTTTATCACTGAGGACTGCGTAGTATCCGACAATAAACTATACAGAATAAAAAGTATAGGGGAGAACTATATTAATACCGGGGAGCTTAACTCAAGTTTTGGTGAGGGAGAGCTGGAAAAGTTTTTGACAATAAGCTACTCATATTTTGATAATTTGGATATAGACTATAGAGGTTATGAGATTGTTTTTGAGGGTCAAAGAGAGCTTAAACCGGAAATAATAATAGAAAAAATAGCTAGGGATAGAACTCTTTACTTGAAGCTGGGCCTTTCTATTTCTTCCATAGACTATGATTTTTTGGAAGAGTATGACGCGAGGTCAGCTGTACTTGTAAATGACCTTGAGAAAAAAATAATAGTATGTGATGTAGACATTTCTGAAATAGGAAATGCTGTTGAGGAGATAGTCAGGATACTGGTTAAATACCAAAGAAAGCTTAAACTAAGGGAGGCTTACTATCTTGACGGAAATCTAATAATTATGCAGGAAAATCTGGCAAAGGAGTTTGTAACCAACGAGCTGCTGAACCTTATAGGTAGATATAAGGTATTGGGAACTGACAAGCTGAAGAAGTATAAGATAAAAACTGCAAAACCGAGGATGGTTGCCAACCTGTCTCATTCTATAGATTTTTTGGAGGGTGATGCATACCTGGATATTGATGGGGAGAAATTTTCCATATTCGATTTTATATCCAACTTTAAAGAGAATTCGTATATCGTGCTAAGTGACGGGACAAACGCTTTGGTGAGTAAAAAGTATATAGAAAAACTAGAGAGGATATTTAAAAAGAAAGACGGCAAGTTGAGGGTTTCGTTTTTCGATCTTCCAATTGTAGAGGAACTTATAGAAGATAAAATAGGGGCTGCTACTATTGTGAAGGATAAAGAGGTATTTTTGGGATTTAATCAACTTAAGGATATGGATATACCGCTTCCAAAGATTAATGCAAGTTTGAGGGAATACCAGGATTATGGTTACAGGTGGTTCGTATACCTGCTTGAAAACAGACTCGGAGGATGCCTGGCGGATGATATGGGATTGGGGAAAACCCTGCAGGCAATTTCTCTACTTTCTTATATTTACTCTAAACCGGGGGAAAAACCGAGTTTGGTCGCTATGCCTAAAAGTTTGATATATAACTGGGAAAATGAGATAAAAAGATTTAATTCGGATTTAAGTGTCAGTATATACTATGGTATAAACAGGAATATAGAGGAAGCGATGAAGTCCAATGTAATTCTGACAACTTACGGTACAGTCAGAAATGACATAAAAGACCTGAGAAAAAAAGAGTTTGAATTGGTAATTTTGGATGAGTCACAAAATATAAAAAATATTAATTCTCAGACAACAAAAGCAGTTATGCTTTTAAACTCTAACAATAGATTTGCACTTAGTGGAACACCTGTGGAAAATAATCTAGGTGAACTTTATTCTCTGTTTAGGTTTATAAATCCAAATATGTTTGGAAGCATAGAGGAGTTTAACTATTCATATGCAAATCCAATACAAAGGGACAATGACAGAGAGGTAGTGCAGGAGCTCAGAAAAAAAATATATCCATTTATACTGAGAAGAACAAAAAAAGAGGTTTTAAAAGATCTGCCAGAGAAGATAGAGAAAGTAATGTACATAGAGATGAATCCGGAGCAGAAGAAAATCTACGAAGAGAGAAGACTTTTTTACTACAAACTTGTAAATGATCAGATTAAAGAGCACGGTATAGGTAAGAGTCAGTTTTTTATACTGCAAGCACTTAATGAGTTGAGGCAAATAGCCAGCAATCCGGAGAGCAAATCAGACAACAGCATTGTATCCAGCAAAAGAGAGCTTTTGACTGAAAATATTACCGACGCAGTTTCCAATGGACATAAGGTCCTGGTTTTTACCAATTTCATAAAAACTATAGAAAACATATGCTTTGATTTGGATGAAAGAGGGATAAAATATCTTTCTATGACAGGAGCCACAAAAAACAGGCAGGAACTGGTGGATAAGTTTCAAAAGGATAAAAATTATAAGGTATTTGTAATGACGCTTAAAACAGGAGGGGTTGGTCTGAATCTTACTGCTGCGGATACAATATTTATATATGATCCTTGGTGGAATAAGACGGCGGAAGACCAGGCAGTTGACAGGAGTCATAGAATGGGGCAGGATAGGACAGTTTTCTCCTATAAGCTTATAAGTAAGGGAACTATAGAAGAAAAAATATTGATGCTTCAAAAAGAGAAGAGTAAACTTTTTGAAGACTTAATTTCCAGTGACAGCGCTTCGGTTAAGACTTTGAATGAAGCGGATATAGAATACATATTTTCACAATGATGATTTATCGGAGGATATAGATGATTAACAGAGATAGGTTTAGAGAGGCTCTAGATGACTTTTATTCAAAAGATATTTTATTTAAGTTGTTCAAATCTTATTTTATAGATTGGATAGCTGACGGATATATAGGAAGCAACTTGGGATTGTTTGAGGTATCTGTAATTTCAGAAGACAGCAAGAAGCAGACTCTCTTGGACCTGATGTATCAAGTTTTTTCAAAAGAGGAAACTTTTAAAAATATATACGGAGTTATGGATGAGGAACTTCAAGAGATATTCTTAAAAATTGCATGGCATGGGAAATATTACATATCCGAGTCGGAGAAAGAAAAGTTTTTTAGAACTGAATCAGGATATACCCTTCAAAGAGAATTGGATGACAAATATCTCTTTTTTAAGTATGTGGAAGGTTCGAAAAAAGAGAATCCATATATGTACCTTCACAATGATGTAGTGAGGATGATGAGGCCGTATCTTCCTAAAGCGAGGGACTATTATCTCCACCCTGCGGATGCGTTAGACTATAGTTTTAAGCACGGCTGTGAAGATGAGATAGCATCCAAATTTACCCTTTATTATAATTTCTTTGTTCAGGGAAATATTAAGATGACATCGAGTGATAAGATGCTTAAAGCTGTAAAAAAGGACATGCAAAAATATTGCGGCATAAATGAGTACTACTCAGAGAACAAGGATTTGGATTTTTTAAAAACTGAAACTGTTGGTCTTTTTTTTCTGCTCATAAAAGAGGAATACTTAAAGCCTGAAAATTTTAGAATATCCAATCTGAAATATATCATGACGGAATTTTTAAATGGTAGGCTTATAAACGAGAACGGGTTCTGTTATACTTCAAAATATTTGAACTATTTAAAAGGAACAAGGAATATATGGGATGGTAAAGAGAATATTAAAAGGTGTATGGAAAGCATTGGCAGTCTTATAGCAAAGCTCCCTGAAGATACAGTTGTGAGCGTAGAAAATATTTTGAATTACCTGGTATACAGGGATGAGTTTCTAGAGATATTGAATCCGAAAGATGTTTATGATTATGTGTATATAAACGAGGCGGATTATGGGAGAACCAGAGTAACAAGCTACGACATGTATTATAAATATATAATAGAGCCTTTTGTAAAATCGGTATTGTTTATACTTGGTAGTTTTGGTATTTTGGAAGTCTACTACAACAGTCCCTCTATAAGTAATGGTTTATACCTAAAAAATGGCTACCTTAGCAAGTATGACGGTTTGGCATACATTAAACTGAGTAAACTGGGAGAATATATTGTAGGGAAATCTGAAAATTATAATTTTGGTGACTTTAAAGAGGAAGCCGAAGTTATGATGGATGATGACAGGTTGATACTTAGTATAGTCGGGGAAGCACCTATGAAAATAATGTATTTGGAGCAGGTTGCCCAGAGAATAGGCGAGAATAAGTATAAATTTACCTATGAAAATTTTCTGAAAAATATAGAATCTGAAAAACAACTAAAGGAAAGAGTCGATAACTTCAAGCAGAAAATATGCAGTGATTTAACTGGAATTTGGGAAGAGTTTTTTGCTGAAATTTACTCAAGGCTAGGAACTGTTGAGCTTGTAGAAGATGTAGTGGTTATGAAGTTGAAAAAAGACAAAGATCTCATAGGAATAATTGGGGCAGATGAAGAGTTGAAAAAGTATATCTTGAAAGCCGAAGATTTCCATATTCTAGTAAAAGTAAGTGATAAAGATAAAGTTTTGGCACGTTTAAAGAGTTTTGGATATTTTAATGATATATAGGCGGATATCCGCCTTTTTGTTTGTGGTTGAATAAAATATTGAATTTCTGAGAATCTTTTTGCACACAGAGTTTCCCAGAGATTTAGAACATGAGCTTCACAGAGAAATCCTTAAGTCAAAAGATTTATTCTTTGTCACGAATTACACGAATCTCACGAATGATTCAAAACCTTGAAAATTAAAGATTTTTAGTAAGCCTCTGTGAAGCTCACTCTTTTCCTCCGTGCAACTCTGTGACCAAGATTTTGCAATTACATTTGTGTACATTAGTGCTGTTCGTGACCAAAAAAGTTTTTATATCCTTACAAGAAATTCAGTATTTTATTGGACGCTTTTAAGAGTGAGTTAAATTAATTATAAACTTAAAAGCAGTTGGAAATGCTGAAAAGATATGGTATAAGTAGAATGAGGTGAATAGTTATGATAACAGAGCAAAGATACAGGATAATTTTAGAAGAGCTAGATAAACAGGGAATAATAAAAGTAAAAGATATAATGGAGCTTACAAACAGTTCTGAGTCGACAATAAGGCGGGATCTGAATGTACTCGAGAAAAAGGGAAAACTGGTAAGGATACATGGAGGGGCAACGCTTGGAGGCAAGTTTGAGGAAGCTATGGATAAAAAAACTCTCCAGCATGTAAATGAAAAAGAGCTCATTGCAAGAGAGGCTGCTTCAATTGTCAAAAACGGAGAGTGCATATTTTTGGATGCGGGAAGCACTACTTTTAGGATGATAAAACACCTTGAGGGCAAGGATATAATAGTTGTTACCAATGGGATAAGCCACCTGGATGAACTTGCAAAATACGGTGTACGTGCTTATCTTACTGGCGGTATGATAAAATTTACGACAAAGGCTTTGATTGGAAAAGATGTTGTAAGATTCTTAAAAAGGTATAATTTTGACAGGTGTTTTTTAGGAGTAAATTCAGTTGATTTGAAAAAAGGGTTTACTACACCTGACCCGGATGAAGCATATGTGAAGGAAACCGCCAGAGAAGTTTCTAGGAAGACTTATGTTTTGGCGGATAGCACAAAGTTTGATAAAGTTACATTTGCAAAGTTTGCAGAAATATCGGACTGTGTAATCATAACTAATTCGATTGACAAGGCCTATGCTGAGGCTACAGAAGTTATAGTGACCATTAAATAAGGGGAAACCCTTATTTTTTTTATCACCACAAGAACGTTTGTGAATGTATTTGGATGAATGTGATTGACTTTTTGGAGTTTTTAGTATAATATAGATTGAAGCAAATGAAATTATAGAGTTTTATTTTGACGGTATAATTTATTTTGGAGGGATTATTATTATAAACATAGTGGCTAAAAGAGAAGATTATGGAGAAGTAATTCAACTGAAGTCGGAATACGGGAATATATTTTCGAGAGAGGATGTGATCAAAACACTTAAAAAAAGAGTAGAGTATTTTTTGTCTGGAAACGGTGGGAGAGTAAAAGATAAGATATACCTTATATCGATAGAAGGGAAAGACTATCTTTCCACAACTAGAGTGTATGAAAAAGGAGATAAACTTAAGAGAATACCGAATTTTTAATTGGTTTCTTATTTAAAATCAAAAAAGAGGTGAATTTAAATGATATATACATTGACATTAAATCCGGCACTGGACTATAGTGTTCAATTTAAAGAGTTTAGTAAATCAAGCTTAAACCTGTCAGAGCTTTCATATTTTTTAGCTGGAGGCAAAGGCATAAATGTATCAAAAGTTTTAAAAAATCTTGGTCAAGATTCTGTAGCTATGGGATTTGTGGGAGGTTTTACAGGGGAATACATAAAAAATGAACTATCTAAAGAAAGTATAAGCTACAAGTTTATTGATACTAGAGATAATACAAGAATGAATATAAAATTAAAGGATAATGAGGGCGAAACGGAGATCGCAGGAAAGTCACCAGAAATAAGTGTTGAAAATTTTGAAAATCTGTTGCAACAGCTCTCTGAAATAAAGGAAGGGGATGTCCTGGTGCTTGCAGGGAGTATTCCGAATGGAGTGCCAGATGATTTTTACAAGAAAATAATAGAAAGACTGGATGGGGTCAAAGTTGTCTTAGATACAAGAGGGGCAGCTTTTGAAGAGGGGATAAAAGCGAAGCCGTTTTTGATTAAGCCCAATATTCATGAGTTAGAAGATTACCTGGGAAGGAAACTTAACAGTATAGAGGAGATAATAAAGGGCGCCAAAGAACTAAGAGGGCAAGGTCCTGAAAATGTTATAATTTCCATGGGTGGAGATGGATCTCTGTTTTTAACGGGAGAAGAGGTTTATTTGGGGAATGTACCCAAAGGGGAGTTGAAAAATTCAGTTGGAGCAGGTGACTCTATGGTAGCAGGATTTGTATCCGCAATAGCAGAGGGGTCAAGCTTGAAAGAAGCATATAGGAACGGAATTGCGTGTGGAAGTGCTACAGCGTATTCTCATGATTTGGCTGTAAAAGAGGATGTTTTAAAACTTTTAGAAGATATAAACATAGTGAATGCATAGGTTTTGGGTAAATTTTAAGCATTTTTGGATGAAAGTTATTTTTTTTGATCGAAAATGATTGACTTTTTGAAAGGGGTGATGTATAATTAATTCAAGTTGGAAGAAAATTATACAATACAGCTCTTGGATATAGAGCGAATGGTATAATCAGCTCTTTTGTATAAGGTTTTTAATGTGGAAACGGATTAAATTTGACCAAAGTGAGTTTGGGTGGTTTTGAAATATCGTTGGTTGAAAATGAATGAAAATAAGGTGATGGTGTTATGATTTACACGGTAACGTTGAATCCTGCATTGGATTACAATATACAGTTTGATAAATTTGAAACTGGGACTTTGAACCCTGCAAAATTATCCTACTTTCTGGCTGGAGGAAAGGGGATAAACGTATCAAAGGTCCTGAAAAACCTAGGTAAAAAATCCGTAGCTATGGGGTTTGTAGGAGGATTTACTGGGGACTACATAAAAAGAGAGCTCTCTGAGATGGATATAAGGTACGATTTTATAGAGCTTTCTGAAAATACTCGGGTGAACATAAAGCTTAAAGATAGATTAGAGGAAACAGAGATCGCCGGAAATGCTCCGAAAATTTCTATAAATGATCAAGAGCAGCTGTTGAATGAGTTCAAAAAAATACAGGTAAGCGATATAGTGGTGCTTGCAGGAAGTATACCAAACGGAGTTACGGTAGGTTTTTACAGAAGCATCATAGAGGACTTGAAGGGAACAAAAGTCATACTTGATACAAGAGGCGAGGCCTTTAGCGAGGGTGTTAAAGCCGGGCCTTTTCTGGTGAAACCGAACATACATGAATTGGAGGAATATCTGGGTAGAAAATTTGAAAGCATAGAAGAGATAATCGCAGGTGCTAAAGAGTTAAGGGAACAAGGAGCGGAAAATGTGATAGTTTCTATGGGAGGAGATGGATCACTACTTGTAACGTCTGAAAAAGTTTACCTTGGAAATATTCCAAAGGGTGAACTGAAGAATTCTGTAGGTGCAGGAGATTCGATGGTAGCAGGGTTTGTATCAGCTATTGTGGACGGTATTGGAATTGAGGAGGCTTATAGGATGGCGATAGCATCTGGAAGTGCTACAGCGTATTCGTATAACCTGGCTGAAAAAAACGATGTGTTTGATTTGTTAGATGAGATTAAAATAAAAGAATTATAAGGAGGATATTATTATGAAAATATGCGACCTTTTAAGCCTGAAAACGATAAAGTTGGATTTGAAGGCAAATACAAAGGCTGACGTGATCGATGAATTGGTAGACGTACTGGACGGAGCCGGGAAACTATCGGATAAGGCAGAGTTTAAAGAGGGGATACTAGCCAGGGAAAGCATAAGCTCTACTGCGTTAGAAGAGGGAATTGCTATCCCGCACGCTAAAACAGCTGCAGTAAAAGAACCTGCTTTAGCATTTGGACTTTCCAGAGAAGGGGTAGATTATGATGCATTAGATGAAGAGCCTTCAACATTGTTTTTTATGATAGCCGCTCCTGAAAAGTCAAATGATGCTCATATAGAGACGCTGTCTACATTGACTACAATGCTTTTAGATGATGATTTCAGGGAAGAACTTTTAAATGTCAAAAGTGCACAAGAGGTATTGGATATAATAAATCAAAGAGAAAGTGAAAAGAAGGGGGAACAAGAAGTGAGTGGAAACCAAAAAGTTATCGCAGTAACAGCTTGCCCTACAGGAATCGCACATACTTATATGGCTGCAGAGGCACTAAACAAGGCTGGAAGAGCGTCAGGAGTAACGGTTAAAGTTGAAACAAATGGATCTACAGGTGTAAAAAATGCACTTACAGATCAAGATATTAAGGAAGCGGATGCAGTTATAATAGCTGCTGACAAAAACGTGGAAACTGCTAGATTCTCTGGTAAAAAAGTATTGTTTGCATCAACAAAAGATGCTATAAGAACTGGTGAAGGCCTTATCAAGAAAGCTTTAAGCCATGAAACCGCAACTTATCAAGCTAAAGGTGGATCAAAGAAAGCAGCATCTGGAGAAAGAACCGGATTCTATAAACACCTTATGAGTGGAGTTTCTAACATGCTGCCATTCGTAGTAGGTGGAGGAATACTAATTGCAATCTCGTTTATGTTTGGAATAAAAGCGTTTGACCCTAATGACCCAGCTTTCCATCCATTTGCAAAACTCTTAATGGATATCGGTGGAGGAAATGCATTCTTCTTAATGATACCGGTATTAGCTGGATTTATAGGAATGAGTATAGCTGACAGACCTGGATTTGCACCTGCGATGATAGGTGGACTTATCGCGGCAAACAACGGCGGAGGTTTCTTGGGGGCACTGATCGGTGGTTTCTTAGGTGGATATATGGTTCAACTTGTGAAGAAAGCATGCGCAAAACTACCAGAATCGTTCGAAGGAATCAAACCGGTGCTTTTATACCCTGTGTTAGGAACGTTCTTAACTGGATGGTTGATGTACAGCTTTATAATTGGACCAATAGCTGCAATAAACTCAGGATTAACAGGATTTTTAAACAATCTTGGAACTGGTAACCTAGTACTTTTAGGAATTGTTCTTGCTGGAATGATGGCTGTAGATATGGGTGGACCTGTAAATAAGGCAGCATTCACATTTGGTATAGCTGCTATAGCTGCAGGGAACAATGCGCCGCATGCAGCTGTAATGGCAGGAGGAATGGTACCTCCAATTGCAATAGCTTTAGCGACAACCTTTTTTAAACATAAATTCTCTGAAGAAGAGAGAGCGGCAGGTAAGACTTGTTACATATTAGGTGCATCTTTTATAACAGAAGGAGCTATCCCGTTTGCTGCTGAGGACCCTGTAAGAGTTATCCCGGCTTGCATATTAGGTTCTGCAACAGCAGGTGGATTGGCAATGATGTTTGGAAATACACTTCCAGCACCACATGGAGGATTGTTTGTAATCCCACTAGTAAGCAATGCTCCGATGTATGTACTTGCTATCTTGATCGGTTCGGTTATAAGTGCAGCTGTAATCGGTGTTACTAGAAAAAGCTCTATAGAGGAATTAGCTGAAGCAGCAGGAATGTAAGGTGTATTTACAGGATATCCGGATTATCCGGATATCCTGTTTTTTTTGTTTTTTAAAAAACAAAAAAATGTTATAATTGGGCTAGACTGTTGTTTGTGTTGAATTCTAAGTAAATTATTAAATTTATTAGCCATACTTTCTTTGCTTGTCCAAAGAAAGTATCAAAGAAACGACACCCTAAAAAATTCCTAAAATCCCTTCCGAACTAACTTTCTATTGAAATATAGTCGGCAAGCCTCCTTATTTCAATGAAAGTGGATTTCAGAAGTTGATTTCTTAACGTAATTTTTTAAATGGGTTTAGGGTCAAAAGCTTTAAATGCAATTATTTCTAAGCATTTCGGCCATTGAAAACATCAGCGTTAAGAAAGATCGAGAAAAAATCTTTAGAAAAGTTTTAGTGTCCGAAGGCGTGATTTTCGCCAAGTTTGGCCATAAATCAAAGAACAAAGTGATTATGATTTATGAGTCCACGGAAAATTATTTTCTGAGTTTTACCAAAATTTTCGAGAGCTTTTAGCTGATTTTTCACAGGCCTTGATTTTTGGTTATATCATACCCGTAGGGTGCTTTTTATCAAGAAAAAGTGACAGGTTTCGAGAAATTCAGTAATTTACTTAAAAATTTAAACGGATTATCGAAGGCATAGTTATGTTATAGGATGAATTTTGTTGATACACTTTGGAGGATATATTATGAAGAACAATTTCGTACATTTGCATCTTCATACTGAGTATAGTTTGCTGGATGGGGTTGGAAAAGTAGACGAATACCTTGACCGGGCAAAGGAACTCGGCATGGAAGCCATAGCCATTACGGACCATGGAAATATGTTTGGAGTAATCGACTTTTATCAGAAAGCGATAAAAAAGGGGATAAAACCCATAATAGGCTTAGAGGCATATGTAAGTGAGTTTCCCGTAGAAGAAAAGCGCGGCAGAAATTTTCATTTGGTACTTTTGGCAAAAGATGAAAAAGGTTATAAGAATTTATTGAAGCTTTCCTCCAAAGCCTATTTGGAGGGGTTTTATTATCGCCCCAGAATAGATAAGCAATTTTTAAAAGAGTGCAGCGAGGGGCTGGTGGCACTGTCTGCTTGCATGCAGGGGGAAATACCCAAAAGGATAGTCGAAGACAGTGAAGATGATGTAAAGAAGGCCATAGAAGAGTACCTTGACCTGTTTGGTCAAGAGGATTTTTATATAGAGGTCCAGGACAATGGAATAGATGGGCAGATGGACCTAAATGATAAACTTTATGCTGTGGCAAAAGAATATGGTCTGAAGATGGTGGCTACAAATGATGTGCATTATGTTTACCCAGGAGATCATCTGCTTCAGGATGTACTTATATGTGTGCAGACGGGTCATAAGTTAAAAGATGAGAAGAGAATGAAAATTGAAACTGACCAGCTTTATTTAAAAAACAGGGAGCAGATGCTTAAGAACCTGGAGAAATATGAAGGGGCAATAGATAATACATTGGAGATAGCCTCTAAGTGTAACCTCGAAATAGAGTTTGGTAAATTTAAGTTTCCTGAGTACAAAATACCGGCAGAGGAAGAGTCTATAGAATCATATCTCAAAAGACTTGTGGAAAAAGGTTTGGAAAAAAGATATGACAACAGTATAGATGAAGAGATAAGAGAGAGAGTTGAATATGAGCTAGATGTAATTAATAAAATGGGGTATGCAGCTTACTTCGTGGTTGTCTGGGATTTCATAGATTATGCGAAAAAGAAAAATATACAAGTTGGGCCTGGAAGGGGTTCTGCTGCAGGTAGTATAGTTGCGTATGCATTGGGAATAACTGAGATAGATCCTTTAAAATACCATTTGATCTTCGAGAGGTTTTTAAATCCTGAAAGAGTATCCATGCCGGATATAGATATAGATATATGCCAGGAAAGAAGGCAAGAGGTTATAGATTATGTAGCTGAAAAGTATGGAAGGGACAAGGTAGCTCAAATAATAACCTTCGGGACATTAAAAGCAAGGGCAGCAATAAGAGATGTTGGTAGAGTAATGGACGTACCTCTTAAAAAAGTCGATAAAATAGCTAAACTAATACCGCATTCATATAATCTTAAAACTGCTCTTTCGGAAATTGGCGAACTCAAGGCAATTTATGAAACCGATATGGAAAGCCAGGAGCTTATAGAATTTTCTAAAAGGTTGGAAAATAAAATAAGGCATGCGTCTGTACACGCGGCTGGTGTTGTTATAACAAAGGATCCACTTGTAAACGAGGTGCCGCTTTATTCTGACAATAAAACCAGCATAGTTTCCACACAATTTCAGATGAAAGAACTGGAAGACCTTGGCCTGCTGAAGATGGATTTTCTTGGATTGAGGAACCTGACGATACTCCAGAGAACACTGGAGTACATAGAGGAAAAAACAGGTAAAAAGATCAGACTTTCGGATGTTCCGCTAGACAGTGATAAAGTTTATGAACTTTTACAAAACGGGGATACTTTGGGAGTTTTTCAACTTGAGTCCAGCGGTATAAGAAAGCTTATAAGAAGACTTGCCCCGGATAAATTTGAGGATATAATAGCAGTACTTGCATTGTACAGGCCGGGTCCGCTTGGAAGCGGGATGGTGGATGATTATATAAATGTTAAAAAGGGACTAAGTGAAGCTAAATACCCACATGAGAGCTTGAAAGAGGTTTTGGAGGAAACCTACGGAGTAATACTTTATCAGGAACAGGTTATGAAGATAGCCAATATAATGGCTGGTTATTCACTGGGGGAAGCAGATCTTCTCAGAAGAGCCATGGGTAAGAAAAAAATTCAAATAATGGAGGAAAATAGAAATAAGTTCATTGAAAGGGCTATGAAAAACGGCTATAGTGAAAATGTTTCTAGGGAAATCTTTGATTTGATAGATAAGTTTGCCGGATATGGTTTTAATAAGTCACATTCGGCGGCATACGCCCTGATCGCTTACTGGACAGCGTATTTCAAGGCACACTACCCTCGTTGTTACTTTGCCTCTCTCATGACATCGGAAAGAAACAATATAGAAAAACTGGCGGTTTATATAGAAGATGCCAAAGCAAACGGTGTAAAAGTAGCTCTGCCCAATATAAACACACCTAGCTCTAAATTCGTTGTGGACGGGGAAGTGATTAGATTTGGCATGGCAGCCATAAAAAACCTAGGAGAAGGAATAATTCAAAAGATGGCACAGGATAGGGATGAAAACGGAAAATATGAAGGATATGAGGAGTTTGTCATAAGGACTAAAAAGCTTGGCATGAATAAGAAAGCTCTCGAGGCTCTTATTTTTTCAGGTGCGCTGGATTCTCTTTCTGGAAACAGAAAGCAAAAATATCTAAGTATAGAAAAGGTGCTAGAAAGTGCAAGCAAGAAGATAAAAGAGGATGAGATACAGCAGATGAACCTCTTCGGAGGAGCAAAATCACATATTAGCAGTTTTAGTCTGCCAAATGCAGAGGAGTTCGGCCAGGAAAACCTTTTGAAAGGTGAAAAGGAGTTCTTGGGATTTTATTTCAGCGGACACCCGCTTGACACTTATAAGGATATTTTCAGGGTATATAAATTTGATGGGATCACCAAGGTTAAAAAGGAAAATATAAACCATGTAAGGATATATGGGATTGTAAGAGAGCTGAAAAAAATCGTTACCAAAAGAAGCGGAGAGCTTATGGCGGTATTTGTGCTGGAGGACTATTACGGCAGGATGCCTGTTGTGGTGTTTCCTAAGGATTACAAGAGGCTGTCGCATTATCTAGCGGAGAATGAGGTCATTGTTGTGGAGGGAGGCACTCAGGTGGACAGCTTTTCCGGGACTGACGAAAAAAAGGTCATAGCAAGAAATCTCAGATCCCTGGATGAGGTGTTTGAGCTGGACGGTCTTAGGGTATATATTTTGATTGAAGAAGAAAAGACATATAAAATGGAGAGGCTTAAAAAGCTTATTATGACCCATAGGGGAAGAAGCAGAACCTATGTGGCTATAAAAAATAAAGAAAGCAGGAAAGTGGTTGAGCTGGACGAAAAGTACAGAGTGACTCCTTCCGTTAAGTTTATATCTGAGTTGGAAAAGCTACTGGGAGAGGGAAAAGTGCTTGTGAAATGATGGTGCAAAGTTCGAGTGATAGAATCAGTAGCGGTCTGTTTTACTTGCGCAGGCTCGTTTTTTGTGATAAAATAGTGTGAAATAAAAAGCTAAGGAGGCGTTTATGGACATCAAATCTGTAAGAGAACTTATGGAGACTTTGAAAGAAACTCAGTTGACTGAAATAAATATAGAAAAGGATGAATTTAAGCTTGTTTTGAAAAAACCGAAACTTGTGCCTGTGTATGAAGCGGAGCAAGTACAAGCTGTGGAGGAGTCGGTTAGCGCTCCAGAGATAAAAGAGATAGTGTGCGAAAATATAGGGAAGTACTACAACAGAGGGAAAGATGGGAAACCGCTTATTATCCCTGGTGCTACAGTAGAAGAGGGGCAGATCGTTGGATACGTTGAGACTGTTGGAGTGAAAACAGAGATAAAAAGCAATATTTCAGGAAGGGTTGTAGAGATACTTTTAGAAGATGGCGATGTAGCTGATTATGGTAAGCCAGTACTAAGAGTAGAACTTTAATATGGGAGGAAGTTTAGAATGTTTAAAAAAATATTAATAGCCAATAGAGGGGAAATTGCAGTTAGAATAATAAGAGCTGCGAAAGAGCTAGGCATACAAACTGTAGCTATATATTCGGAGGCTGACACACATAGTCTTCACGTTGAGCTGGCTGACGAAGCGATATGTGTGGGTCCGGCACTTAGTACAGATTCATATCTTAAAATACCAAACGTAATCGCAGCAGCTGAAGTAACTGGGGCGGATGCAATTCACCCTGGTTATGGATTTTTGGCTGAAAATGCAAATTTTGCCAAAATATGTCAAAGTCATGGGATAACATTTATAGGTCCTAGTGCTGAGTGCATAATCAATATGGGGGATAAGGCAACTGCAAGAGCAACTGCAATTGCAAACAATGTACCTATAACTCTTGGAACAGATGGAATTATAAGGGATGTAGAGGAAGCTAAAAAAGTAGTAAACGAGAAGATAAAATACCCTGTAATGATAAAAGCTACTGCAGGTGGCGGTGGAAAGGGTATGAGAATTGCAAGAGATGACAAGGAACTGGAAACCAACATGATAGCAGCGCAAAATGAAGCAAATGCAGCTTTTGGAAACCCAGATGTTTATATAGAAAAATTTGTTGAAAATCCTAGACATATAGAGGTTCAGATAATAGGGGATAAGCACGGTAATGTGGTTCATCTAGGTGAAAGGGATTGTTCTATACAAAGAAGACACCAAAAATTAATAGAGGAAGCTCCTTCGGCAACTTTGCCTGCAGAGGTAAGGGAAAAAATGGGAGAAGCCGCGGTAAGGCTCGCCAAATCTATAGAGTATGATTCTGCTGGGACGCTCGAGTTTTTGGTAGACAAGGATAACAACTTCTATTTTATGGAGATGAATACAAGGATACAGGTAGAGCACACTGTAACTGAAGCTGTCACAGGCGTAGATGTAATTAAGGAGCAGATAATAGCAGCAGCGGGAGAAGAACTGCATATAAGTCAGGATGACGTTGTTATATCAGGGCATGCAATTGAGTGCAGAATAAATGCAGAAGATCCTGAAAATAACTTCCTGCCTTCAGCTGGAACACTGGAAACTTATATACCTGCAGGAGGTATGGGGATAAGAATAGATTCGCATTCCTATCAAGGGTATGAAATCCCTCCTTATTATGACTCTATGATAGCTAAACTTATAGTCCACGGGATTGATAGAGAGGAAGCTATAATCAGAATGAAAAGGGCTCTTGAAGAGTTTAAAATAAGTGGAGTGGATACCACGATTCCTTTCCACTTAAAAGTATTGGAAAATGAGCAGTTTCAAGAGGGAGAGATATATACAAATTTTATAGAAACTTACTTTGAAAAAAAGGAAAAATAGTCGAAATTCTGTATTAATTAATGTGAGTTATTATTTATAAGAAATATATAGAAGGGGTGGACTAAAATGACCGAATTGGGGAACATAAAAATATCTGATGATGTTGTGAGAATAGTTGCTGCAAAAGCTGCCATAGAAGTAGATGGAGTATATAAGATGAGCGGCGGAGTAGCTGATGAGGTAAATAAAATTTTAGGTAAAAAGAACCTTGCATCTGGAGTAAAGGTAGAGGTAGGAGAAAAAGAGTGCAGCATTGATGCATACATTGTAGTCGAATACGGAGTGTCCATACCTGAAATAGCTGAAAAAGTTCAGGAAAGCATAGTTAAGGCTATAACTGAATTAACAGGCCTCAAAGTTGTAGAAGTAAATGTATATGTACAAGATGTGTATATTCCCAAAGAAGTAAAAGAGGAAATTCAAGAGGCAGAATAAGATATAGAGGCGATTTGTCGCCTCTAAATTATTTGATAGGGGGATTAGTTATGATTTGGAATCTCGTTTTTGCAATCGCATGGATAGGTATATTTATACTGGCTATCGGAGGGGTGTTTCTAAGCATATTGCCTAAATATATTTTGTCGATAAATTTTGAAGACCCTATGTTTAGGATAATATTTGGAGGAGTATCTGCAGTATAC
This sequence comes from uncultured Ilyobacter sp., assembly GCA_963668015.2. GTDB lineage: Bacteria > Fusobacteriota > Fusobacteriia > Fusobacteriales > Fusobacteriaceae > Ilyobacter_A. The sequence goes on from CAXXCR010000037.1 coordinate 67,013, forward strand.
ATACTGCTTTTTATAGAAAAATTTTCAAAAATATTTGAAAAAGAGAAAAGCTATGAGGTGAAGACTGAAAACGGAGTGATTATGATATCATCCTCCACTGTTAACAATCTTGTTAAAAATGTAGTTGAAGGAAACCCAAAGGTGAAGCGTGTCAGGGTAAAAAACAGGATAAAAAAGAAAAAACTGGATATTTTTGTCAATATAGATGTGGTGTCAACGTCAAACCTATCTGAGATGATATCCTATATGCAGGATGAGATAAAGTCCAAGGTAAAAGGTTCGTTGGAGATAGAGGTTGGCAAGGTGCAGGTATCTGTTCAAAAACTTATAAAGGATAAGAACGAGGGGTACTACTTCAAAAAAGGTGAGTTGGATCAGGAAGAAGAGAGGAGTGAGGCCTAATGTTAGGAGAAATATTGGAGTCACTTTACTCTAACAGAAAAAAAATATCAGGAGCTGTTATCGGTTTCGTGATATCCTGCTTATATATAAGATATGGTTTTTTAAAAACTTTAATAGTTGTAATATCTACCTTAATAGGATATAATTATGTATATATATGGGTGAAATTAAAAACCATACTATTAGAAAGATTAAAGGAAAATTAGAAAGGTGGATCATGGGAAGAAGGTTAGCTAGGGAAGAATTGTTTAAACTTTTATTTGAAGCGGAGTTGAACGATACTAATCCCATAGATATTTTAGATGATTTTTTGGCAAGAGACGATGTGAACTTGAGAAAACCTGAAGAGGATTTCATAAAAAATTATGTAACAGGAATAGGAAATAATGCAGAGAACATAAAAAAGGCCATAGAAGAAAATATGGAAAATTGGAGTTTCGACAGAATAGGCAGTGTAGAAAAGGTGCTGCTTAAATTTGCTGCGTATGAGATACTTGAAAAAAAGGTAGGTCATGAAATTGTTGTAAACGAAGCAGTTGAGCTGGCTAAAACATACGGAGACGAAAAATCGCACGAATTCATAAACGGAGTTTTAGCTAAAATAATTAAAAAACTTGGATAGAATAAGTGAGTGGCAGAGCTGCTCACTTTATTTAATATATAGTTCGGGGTGAGGTAGATGAAAGAGATAGCTTTAATCATGAAGGACAGTGACCTAAAATACAGGGTGGAAACAGAGCTTTGGGAAAAAGACTACCGTGTAAAGGGACTGCTGCCTGAAGAGGACATAGTAGAAAGTTTATCGTCAAAAACATTCGATTTGATTATACTTGGTCACTGTACTGAGTGTATAGAGAGTGCAGAGGAAAAACTTATAGAGGATGTGAGAGATGCTTATCCTGATGTGCCTATAGTGATAATATTCGACAGCAACTTAGCCGGGGTAGATGTTTTAGATGCATTTAAATACGGATTAGAAGATGTAGTGTATGTTAAGGAGACGAACATAGATCCAATTTTAAACTCTGTGGAGAGGTTGATGGAGGACGAGTACGAAAAACTCAGCCTCGAGTTTAAGCATATAAGAAATAAGAATGTCTTAAAGATCCCAAGTGATATTACAGCAAGGGAAGCTATCGGCATTAAAAAAGCAGTAGAAGATGAGTTGAAAAGCGGGAGAAATTACTTCATACTGGATATGAGCGAGGTTTCCAAGATAGGTAGCATCGGCATAGGGGTTCTTCTTTATATCAGGGAAAAGATAAACGAGAAAAAGGCAAAGCTTAGATTGGTTATAAAATCTCTGCAGGTGAAAAGGTTCCTGGAGAGGATGAAAATAGATAAGCACTTTGATATCTATGATGATATAAGCGAATTGGTGGCTCTTGAGGAAGAGCAAAAAATAAAGGTAGCAGTAATAGACGATGCTAAGTTTATGAGGGTTCTGGTATCTAGTACTTTGGAGGAAGAGGGATTTGACACGGTTAGTTATGAAGATCCTGTGGAGGCCTTGGAGGCTCTCACCACTGTCGAGGAGGTAAATGTAATCCTGGTTGACTACGAAATGCCTGAAATGAACGGACTTGAATTCATAAAAAAATTCAAGCCAAAGGAAAGAGGCATCCCGGCGATAATGCTCACAACGGAAACAGATGTTCATTTAGCAGTGAACTCAATAAGAGAGGGAGCTTCTGACTACCTAACAAAGCCATTTAAAAAAGAGGAGCTTATAGAGGTACTTAAGAAAACTGACAAAGACAGCAGAAGAACCAGAGAGCAGAAGCGTATGTTTGCAGAGCTGAAAATAAGGGAGAGTCAGCTGAGAAGGAAAAATAGGATGCTTTCAAGACTTTATAATGAGCTGGAAGAAGAGCTTAGTATGGCTTCCGACATACAGAAAAAACTAATGCCGCAGAGTTTTCCTGAAGTTAAAGGATATAAATTTTTTGTTAAATATAAGCCGTCACAGGATATAGGCGGAGATTTTTATGATTTTACTAAGTTAGACGAAGACAACTGTGCACTGGCTTTTGCAGACGTATCTGGACACGGGATACCAGCAGCACTACTTTCTACTATGTTTAAGGTATACATAATGAGTCACTGTCAAAGTACAAGGGATACAGCCGTACTTATGGAAACTCTAAATGAACTTGTTGTGGAAAGTTTCCCTACTGGAAAATTCATTAGTCTTTTTTACATGGTTATAGATGGGACAAATGATGTTATAAATTATTGCAAGGCCGCTCAGGAACCAGCTCTTCTTATTAAGAATACAGGTGAAATAATAGAGCTTGGAAATGAGAGCCAGGTGTTAGGGTTGTTCTCCAAGAAAGATTTTCCTGAACTGTTGAGTTTTCAACAAGAGACTCTAAAGATGGAGAAAGGGGATAAAATATTCTTATACACAGATGGAATTAATGAAGCTCAGAACAGCAAAGAGGAGTTTTACGGTCTAGATAGACTTCATAAGACACTTAAAGACAACTGTGGATACTCGGCTGAAAAGATGATGGATATGGTTTACAGAGATTTGAAGGATTTCTTGGAAGGGCTGCCTATGCAGGACGATCTGACCCTTTTTGCAATAGAGAAAACAGAATAGATATTGACAAATTTCATCAAATCCAGTAAAATATTTTTTATAGAAAACTTACAAAAAAAGTAAAGAATTGATTTTTAAGAGGTGTAGCAGTGGATTTGAGAAAATATATTAAAGAAGATATAAGCAGAGACGAGGCTTTGGAGCTGACTAAATTAAAGGGTGCCAAGTTAATGGAGCTTTTTGCAGTTGCCAATGAGGTAAGGGAAATGTATTGCGGGAATGAAATGGCACTTTGTACCATAACAAATGCCAGGTCTGGAAAATGTGGTGAAGACTGTAAGTTCTGCGCCCAGTCAGCTCACTATAATACAAACATAGAAACCTATGACTTGAAAGATGACGCTACCCTGAAAGATGAGTATAAAAAATCAAAAGAGTATGGAGCCGGCAAGTTTGGCCTGGTAACAAGCGGAAGGTCAATAAAAAAGGGTTCTGAAGAGTTTGAACGGGTTAAAAAATTCATAGAAGAAGCTTCGGCAAGCGGAGAAGAAGTGGACCTCTGTGCATCGATAGGCCTGCTTAGCTATGATGAGATAATGGAGCTGAAGAAAGTGGGGCTTAATAGGATACACAATAACCTTCAGACATCGGTAGATTCTTATGACAAGATAGTTGCCACCACGCATAAAATAGAAGATCGTATTGAAACAATAAAGAATGCAGTCAAAGCTGGTGTAAATGTCTGCAGTGGGGGAATAATAGGAATGGGGGAAAGCTGGGAAGATCGTATAGATATGGCTTTTACCTTGAAAGAATTAGGTGTGGACAGCATCCCTTTAAATATTTTAAATCCCATACCCGGGACACCGCATGGTGACAGGGAAAAACTGTCTGCGGACGAGATAATTAAGACGATAGCGATATACAGACTGATAAACAAAGATAAGGTTATAAAAATAGCTGCCGGAAGAGAAACCATATTAAAGGACTTTATGGGTATGGCCTTTATGAGCGGGGGGAATGGTATGCTTGTTGGAGGCTACCTTACAATGAGGGGCAGAAGTGTAGAAGAGGATCTGAAATTTGTGGAAAATATAAAAAAAATGTGGGAAAAGTAGGGGAAACCAAAGTATGGTAATAATTTATTGTCATTAAGTTGACAGTAAGTTATTACCATTTTTTATTTTTTGAAAATGAGGATTTTGGAGGATAGAAACCTCCCAGCCTTAAAACAGAAATTTTTACGAGGGGGATCGGTAAATGGCCAGAGAGTTAATGTATCAAGGTTTTGACACTTTAATATTTTCTACTTCTGACTTCTATATCCAAAATCCAGATAAGTTATATGATATCAAGGAATTGGCAAAAGGTCAAAAGAATAAACTCGAGGTATTCGAGTTAGATGTGAGGGATCGAGTTTTTGTAGCTGAAAGACAAATTGAGATCAACGAGAGAAAGACATTTATTATGAAAAGTTCTTCTTTCAGGTCGTTTGCTTGGACTTTCTATGATGAAAACAAAAATTTTCAGTTTTCTGCAGTTTATGCAGAGGAATTAAAAAATTTCCAAGTGAGGATTTTAGCGAAAACTTTTATTGAAAATACTTATGAGGAAATAATTGAGATGCTCGAAGAAGAATTAAAAATATTTGGAATTGATGTTCAGTATATGAGATCGTCTAGGATAGATTGGGCGACTGATATTGTATACGACAAAAAGAAACTTAATATAGTTGCTAGGAATAAGAATTTTTTAGACGACTATTTTTATATGAAATATGACAACAGGTTTAATGTGTATACTCAGAAATTTCAGTTTGATGATATAAAGCTAAATTATGTTACTGGCTTCTATACTTCAACTGAGGCACTAGGTTTTAGAATGTACGATAAAGTGCTTGAGGCTTTGCAGAATGAGGAACAAAAAGAAAAGGCAGATATAATCATACACAATTATTTAAATCAGGATGAAATCGAATATGATGGGGTGACTTATCATAAGTCGAATACAGATGAAAAGTTTTGGAGAGAATTGCAGCTAAAAGATTATCTGTTGTCTAAAAAGCAAGTTGTTAGATATGAATATCAATTTAATGCCAAGTATTTAAAAAATAAATTTAGATATGTAAAAGACATAAACATTGAGGAGCTAAAGCAGATGGTTCTTTATACATTCAAGGGTCACACTGGAATAGCTCCTAAAAACCTTGCTGAGGTTTCAGACAAGAAAGCTGAACCAAAGTTTGATGGAGATACAAAACATTATTTAAACAGCCTGGGTGATGACCTGGGTTTTGTAAATAAGTATAAAAAAGTAAAGGCAACTATTGATGGATCTATCAAGCATAATCTTAGAATGATAGGATCACATTTGGCTAATGTCGGACAAGCGATAACTCAGAAAAAAGGTAGAGTTATTCACTCTAATGAACTTTTTAAACTGTTAAGGTTATATGAACCGACTTTCGGCTGCCAGTATGAAAATAAAATGTGGAACGATATTAAATCAATGTTTTCACTTAAAACTTTCAAAAATGGAATACTAGATTTTATTAAATTAGATGAATTTAGGCGTGATTATCAATATTCGCTTAATTAGGTAATAAATTCAGAACTTTATTAGCCGAATGGAATAAAAAAGAGCCATTTAATTGGCTCTTATTAGTTGAAAGTTTTTAAGATTTATCACAAGGAAGAAATATTGTCAAACGATGGAAAACAATATTTTTACAGTGTAGATAACGTCATAATTTAAACTTTCAACCTAATTACTATTTGAATTTAATTTTGGTTCTTTTTACTTTTGATTTTTTAAAAGAACTTTCTAGCATTATAAAAATACTTGATAAGGTAAGAAAAATCCCAATCGATATTAAAATAGCAATAATTCCAATATATAGAAATTTTAGTTGAGAAATTTCATTTATTAATCCTTTAGGAGGGTTAGCAAACATATAATTTCCAATAAATAAGAAAATTAACCCAAGAATTAAATGAACTAAAATATCGTGTAGTTTTTTTGACATAAGCTGACCTCCTTTAAATTAGGTTGTTAATATATACACATACTTAAGAAAAAATCCTGTTTTTATGTTGTTTAGATAAATTAAAAACTTTATGAGGTGAGATATGAAAATAGAGTTTGATTTAAATGATTTAGAGAATCCTGAGTTTAGATTATTTTTATGGAAATTACTCAATCAATATGATTGTGTTGATTTAGAAAAAGCTTGCGAAGGTTTAAAAGAGGTTAATATAACTCTTGGTTTAGGTAAGGAATAGAGAGGTTAAATCCTCTTGTGGTGCTACCCTTATATCATAGCACCACCTAAAATATGATAATCGTTGAAAATACTAGGCTAGAACACTAAAAAAAAATCAAAAATAGGTATAAAAAATATAAAAGGGAGATGATTTAAAAATGAAAGGTAATTACAGAACTAATTCAATCAAGGTGGCAACACTTCAAGCTAAACCTTGGGAGGTGGAAGGTAGAACAGGGGTGTCACATAAATTGATTATGGAAGCGGATCTTGTGGACCCAGCAATTAAAATTTCAGAGGACCTATATACCAAAATGGGTGAAGCTGGAGTAGTCGGAAAAGAAGTTATCCTTGATTTTAGAATGAAATATGATGGTAGATCAAATGGATTTGTGTATGAGGTAACAGGATTTGAAATTGTAGAGTAGTTGGTTATATGGACTATTTTACAAGTGAAGAGAAAGCGGCAATGACTGGAATGTTGGCTGAATATGCAGAAAAAGTGTCCGACAAGATACTTAACTCTACTTCATACAAAGAAAGACAAAGGCTAGGTAAGAAATTAGATATTTTAACTGGTCTTGGTGCTAAAGTTATTAAAATGTCTAAGAGGGGGTAGTGTTGTGGAATATAAAAAAAGTGATTTAAATAAAGATGGTAAAGTTGATGAAAAAGATGTAATTCTTGGTGCAAGGTGGCTTTATAAGGTTGTTAAATTTATTCGTTCCTTTTTCATATAAAGGGGGCGAGTAAAATTGAAAGTATCGAAGCATTTCACAAAATACAACGTTACTATTGGATCGTTAAGCTTATTGGAGTTATTCTTGTTGATATCATTAGGTTTTTAGTTTTTATAAATAAGGATAAGTTTAAAGATGATTAAAGGGGGTATTTATGTCGTTAAATGTTAATTTGCAAGCATTGATAGATAATAATTTATATTCGGGGTTTACAAAGTTTCAGGCTGGGTCGTCAAATATTTTAATTGATGTACTTGATTCTGATAATGCGCATATAAAGTTTAATTTTAGTGGTAATGAAATTAATATGACTTTTGCAGGGGAAAGTACTGCGGCTTCTAGATATAGTATGTTTCTTTATGTAGATGGTGAATTGAAAGATAGTATTGATCCGTCTAATACTTCTCCGAATGTGTTGGGTGTATCTGGTCTTGAAGATGGTGAGCATTATGTAGATGTTCGTATTACAAGTACTAATACGTCTGCAAATATGATGTATTTGGCAACTACTGTATTAGATGTTGAACCAAGTGTTTATAATGAAGATATACAAGGTTTTGTTATGTCTGATTTACTTACTGCGCTTGAAACTATTCAAGCAATTATAAGGGCTGAGGGTGTAACAGATACTGTAATATCTAAAATGGGTGATGTTATAACAGCAATAAATAATATCACTGTTGCTGATATGGAACTAACGGAAACTAAGCTTGAAGAAATAAAAACAAAACTTGATATACTTGATGCAAGTATTAATGGAATTAGTGTTTCTGTTGATATGTCTACGCTTGAGGGTAAAATGGATTTACTTTTAGAGAAATTTAATTAGGGGTGTGAACAATGAGTGTATTGCAGAGAATAGAACAGTTGTTAATAGTTAATAATAATAAACTTGATACACTCAATACTTCTATTAATAATCTTTCTATTAATTTAACAGTTGAAAATATGAATGTTGATAATACTGAAGTTATAAAACTTTTAGAAGCTATTTTAAGGGCTAGTAATAATCAAGATGTTATTGAAGCATTTGAACTTGCGAAAAGTGAAGGTGGTTCTTAATGCAAACTTATTCTATTAATATTAAAGTTCCTGATAGTCTTGATTATTCACAGAAGATTCAAGTTTTTAGAAGTGCAATAGCTCAATTAGATTGGGATTTATATGCGCAAAAAACTTTTAAAGATGAGGGTGCTGTTGAAAGTGAACTTTTGTATGTAAAAACTTATGGTGATTTCATTCAAATAAATATTCATTTTAATAATATAGATGGTGTTATTGTTGTAACTTTAAATGGAGCTCAAGTACATCAAAATAATTTTGGTGATGAAATTGTCTTGTTTAGTGGTTCTAAAACTTATGGTGGTTTGGATTTAGATGATTATATTATTGAAGATGGAAATAATACAGATAAAACTACACTTGATTATTTGAAAGAAAATGATCCGGTGGAATATTTAAGGGTTATGAATGATACAAGGAATAAATTAAACAATAATCCGTTGTTTCAAAATGCTATTAAACTTGGTGGAACAAATGAACAGCTTGAAAATTTTATTGGTGCAGATAACTTGAGTGCTCTTGGGGATGATCCGTATGTATATCCTGAGTTACAGGGTATTTATACAGATGGTCAAGGGAACTATTTGACAGAGGAGGAATTGAAAAATGTTGCACTTCTTGGAGGGTCTATTAGTGCTTATTCTTTCGTTGATTGGGCTTTTCCTTTGGGTAATATTTCTTCCAATGTTGTTAGCGGTCTTAATGCTGTTGCTGATACCGTGTATACTGCTGGCGGTTCTATACTCGGGGGTGCCGCAGGATTTATAAGTATAAGTTCTTTATTGGCTCATATTCCAGGAATTAACAGAAATTTTCAGTTAAGTCCATATGATGATATGGCGCTGATTAATCAGACTGCGAGTTTTCAGCAACAAGCTAAAAAATTATTGGAAACTAAGACAACTGCAACAACTGAAAGTTCGAATAGTAATAGTTCTCAAAAAGTTAATACTCAAGCAACAGCAGGAACAAATACAAGTGCAAATACAAATACAGGATTAGTGGAGGGGATGAAAGTGGCGTTTGAAAATTGGATAACTGATCTTGAAAAAACCCTTACTACTGCATTTAGTAGTATTCAAATAACTCCAAGTGCTGATTTGGCAAATGGAATAGCATTAAATCCTGCTGCTACTATTGCCGAAGCAATTCAAACAGGTATTTCTTTAAAGCCTGGAACAGAATTAACTAATTGGACTCCTGCGATTGCAGTTTCTCAAGCTTTGCAAGATCTATTTGCTGATGGAATAGGATTAACCAATATTCCTGCAGGGATCCCGATGACATTTGAAGATATAAAAAATGAAGCTGGCGAAATTGGTATACCTTGGTTTGCTAATACAAATATAGAGGAAAATTTTAATTTGGTTCTTCAAAAGATAAAAGGGGAATATGAAGCTGGTGGAGTAAGGACTTTTGAATTAGAAGCAGTACAGAAAAAATTAGCTGAATATGAAGCTGATGGGGTAAGAACTCTTGAGGGTAAAGTTGCTGACTGGCAAAAGAAAGAATATGAAAGCATAGTTAACCAGGGATCGGGAACTATGAATAAAATTCAAAGAGATATTGCGGCTTGGGTAAATTTTCATTCGATAACTAAAGCTGATACATTTACAGATAGTTCTGGTAATGCCTTAGACATTCCGCAAGGTATCATAGGGGCGTTAGGTGCAGGAGGTATAACAGAGCTTATACACGAGTTTTTGAAGTCGGTAGCAGTGTCAAATGTAATTGCTAGGGCAAAAGGAAAAGCAAAACAGGATGATGAAGACGATAATGAGGATAGAGATTCTATTTGGTCTGAACTTATAGATATTTTCTTATTCAAGTTTATTGCTCCTGGAACTGCACCAGAAGGAACTGTAGTAGAAGAGGCAAGGCAAAAAATGCTTGATGTTCTTAATACTTTGAGTACACAGGGGGTGTCTGAGTAATGATACAAGTGAAATCAAGAGAGGTTTCAAATAAACTTTCAATGATGGTACTTGAACAGCTTGGTGATACTACTACTGATACTTCAAATCAAGTTATTGCAGATACTATAAGAGAGAAGTTTAAAGTAGATGTTGATAATCAGTTTATAGAGGAGTTTATGCAGGGGTTAGGTATGCAGTTGACTATGTATATAAATATGCTTGTAATGCAGAGTGTAAGTGTTCTTTTGTTTGAACTTTTAGGTGCAGCTAAGTTAAAAAATTTGCTCAAAAAAAATGCTTCCAAAGGATGGAAGTATTTCAAGGATATTCTTTCTCATATGCCTGGTGGATCTGGAAAGAAAGCAAATGTATTTGATGTAGTTCAAGCGAAGGGGACTAGTCAAGAGGTTGCTGTATTAGAGGATATACGAAGTATTATGGATGCTCAAATGGTTTATTCAAATATTCTTGAAACTGCAAAAACTACTTCTATTGTTACGAGTAATTTACATAATGGAAGTATTCAAGCGGATAAAAATGTTAATGGTGAGTCCACTCCTACTGGTGCTGGTGAATATACTAAATCTACTGAGGAATTAAAAGTTATGAGTAGTATTGGTCTTTAATCATTGAAAAAATGATGTAGAACAGCAATAAAAATAAATATTAAAGGTATAGTAATGAAAATAGTAAAGTAAAACATTGAAATCAACTCCTTTATTTTTATTATACATTAAAAAGAGGTGTTTTCCTATATGGGATATCGAATAACAGTTATAAATGAAAAAATTGAGGGTAATCTTTATGAAATTGGACTTTTAAGTAAAGAGGATGCCAAGAATTATAGTTTTAAATTTATTAGTAATGTCGTTCTTACTGATAATGAAATAAAAACCAAACTTGAAACAATAACGGATTGTTGGGTTGAAAGTATAAAACGTGTAACGAAATATAAAAGAGTAAAAGAAGTGACACCAGATGTGTCTGGTGTTGTTTTAATGGGTCGTTATGATCTTAACGGCCAAAAGGTAAGAACTGATAGTTTATTCTTACCATTGGTAAAAAAACAATATGTAGAAATGGGGACTTTGGAATCGGAATTAAATGATTTTTTTAGTCCTACCATTGGTGGTTTTGAAATTAAGGTTTATAGCCCTAGATAGGGTTTATATAAAATAAAATGGGAGGTATACAATTATGGCAGTAATTGAAAAAGTGACTACAGTAAATATGTCACAAGGAAAAGGTCTTACAGATAGTATTTTTTGTCCAGAAGTGAGAGCAGATGAGGTAGAAGCAATAAGAGGTGCGCTTGATTTAACAGGAGTTTATAAGTCTAGAGGGTATTCAGTGACTTATGAGGATAGTGATTTTACGGATGATACTATGGCTTTACCTACTGCGGTTAATATGACAGGTAAAAAAGATAGAATTGTTACTATCAAGCTTAAAAATGCAAATGGTCAAAATATCTGGCTTAGAAAAGAAATGCCTGTAAATATTGCAGATACTTCTGATATCAATACTTATGCTCAATCATTTGTTGGTGCCAATCTTTCATTTGGTGCAGTAGCAGAAGCAACTTTTGACATTAAATAAGAAAATAATAGGGAGGTAAATTAAATGGCTATAGTAATGACTGGGATGGATATAAGGGCAGTAGATAGTAATGATGATGTAAAAAAAATAGGTGTATGGGGGAATGTTATTGCAACTGATTATGCTGTTTTAGCAGGGATAATTGATGCGGCTGCTGCCACACACGGTTTAAAGGTAGTTGGAAGAACTGAAAAATATCTTGATGAAACTGCAGCGGCACAAGTTCTTGATGTTCCTGCTGGAAAAACTCTTGTATCGGGATCTCTTATAGTGGAGAGAGCTACAAAAGGTCCTGTATACTTAAAAGGGAAGTTCCCTAATCTTGCAGAAGATCTAAATTTGATCTGTCAAGATCTTGTAACTGGTGTAAAAACCATAGGTGGTTCTGAGATAACTGGTGTTATTCCCAGAGTTAATACTGGAACAAAATTCACTAAATAGCTATGAAAGTGATTTGTACTTTTTAAAAAAGCGTTTGGGTTTTTATTACTAAAAATTTTATCTAGAGAGAGTTGACGACCAAGCGCCTGTGGCGCTTTGGTAATAGACTCTCTCTTACTTTTCCCGCTTAACAAATTTCGGGCTTGAAGAAAAAGTGTACTTCTTTTTGTTCGAGTCCAACCCAATAAAAGGAGTGAATATTTTATGAAATTAGATATTTTTAAACATAAATATAATAAACATAAAAAAATTGAAATACTGGAACAGTTTTATGATTTAACCAGGTTGGAAAAATGGTTGATCTTAGATGAAGATTTTCTTATTAGGGCATATAAGGACAGTGAAGGTATTTGGACTGATGGTGTGGGTAATACAAGTAATATTGTTCCTAATAGGACTAGGAAAGTAAAGGAGGTAGTGTATGAACTTAGGCAAGATGTTAGCAGGTCTGTCCTTGATTACATTTCTATATTCGGGGATAGTGATTTTTCATTTGGTAAAGAAGATCCTAGACAGATAGCTTTGGTTAATATGCTTTTTAACCTGGGGAAACCTAGATTCCTTAAATTTAAAAATATGATTGCAGCAGTAAAAAGAAAAGATTGGGAGAGGGCAGCAGACGAGGTTTTATACAAGGATGGACTTAATTTTTCCAAAGGCAGAAGTGATTATTATTATGATGTCAGAGATAGAGCTAACAGAATAGCAAAAGTGTTGAGGACTGGTAAATATATTTATTAAAAGTTATTGTCTTGGGGTATAATCCTGGAAGGGGGTTTTACTATGGAAAGACGGCTTGTTATTATGTATCAGGACTTTTACAATGATGTGATGTATAAAGAGAGGGAAAACTTTTTAATTGGACACAGGGATAAAACTAATAGGGCTAATGGGTATAATGATAGACAACTTAAATATATGATAGATGTTACTCTTGATCTTAAAGTTCCTACAATGAGAAAACATAATCACGATCTTGAGTATTCTGTTTTAACTAAATATAAGAGAACCGGTAAATTGTTTGATAAAAGAGTAAAAAGTTTTTATAAAACAAGAATGTTTGAGAGGGAAATGTGTGAAATATTAAAAATTTCTACTTTACCTAGAGAAGTAAAAGAAAGCATAAAACAGGAATATCTTGAAAAATACAATGATTTCATAAGCAGTAAAAAACAGGGGTATGACTTACTAAAACTTGATGCAACTTGTTTTGGTAAAAAAGACACTCAACATAGGTATACAGCATATTTTGTTTGGGGTTTTAATGGGAGAGGAAAACATTGTTTGTACTATAATGTTGTCCAGGGAGAGGAAACCCAAGCAGGTTGGCAGGAACTTATACAATATATTTTATCAAACATTAATCTTGAAGATGTAAAATTACTTATAAGTGATATGTTTGGAGCTTTAAAAACATTATTGCATAAAAATCTTTCTTTTATCCCTTTGCAAAATTGTATGTGGCATAGATTCTATTCTTTGCTTAAATACTATAAGGGTGGGAAATATGGTAGAAGGTCTATTCTTAGTAAAAAGTATTCTAAGCTTCTAAAATTAGAAACTAGAGAGGAACTTGAGGATTTGTTGAATAGTTTCAAGAAACTTGATTTTTATAAAAGACGTGGTGGAAGTGGTAAATTAAATGATCCTAAACTAGATAGAATGATTTCTCATTCCTGGGAAGATAATTTTACATTCTTGGATTTAGAAAAAGAAATGAAAAATTATACAAGAAATAATTTAATTCAAACTACCGATATCGAAAGTATATTTTCTGATATGAAATTTTATTTGAAAAAAAACCATAAATATAATACAGTTGAAGAACTGACATTCAAGATATTTTTCTTTTTAGAGTATAAAAATTATTTACCGACATAAATTTTTTTCAAAAAAAATAAAAGCATAACATATCGCGATAAACACCGACAATTTTGTGGCATTTCTCATTGACATACTATGCTTAATTAGTAGTTAAATATTAATGACAATAAAATTTTCGCTTGACTTGGTATCCCCCTCTTTTTCGTTTTTATAGTTTATATCCGCACCAATTTTTACAAGCGTCTCAAATATTCCAAAATCCCTCTTTTCAGAGTTTATAACCTTTATCAGCAAACTGTCCCCACAGACATCCAATACTTCTGTTGCCGCTCCGCTGTCCAAGAGGTATTTAAATATATCGTATTCTCCTATGGCACAGGCCACAGTAATCGGGGTTCTATTTTTTATATTGGCCGCATTTATATCCGCACAATTTTGAACCAGAAAATCAACAAGCTCTAAATTCCCGTTTCTAACAGCTAAATGCACCGGCGACTCTCCTGAATAATCCGTTTTTACCTGTATATCAAATCCATCCACACTCATTATCTCCCTGAGCCTGTGGTAGTCAGGTGTCTTCGCATTACATATTTCCAAGAATTCATACTCCAAGTCCTCATAATAAGACTTTACAATTTTTCTCGGGATCAAAAGCTTCTTCACTGCTGTCATTCCATCTTTTACTATGACATTGGTTTTTATAGAGTGCATTTTATACCTAAAACTCAAGAGGTGTTCTCCAACCTCTATATTATTTATTTTAACCTTGGATTTGGCTCCCATATAAGTGACGTACTCTCCGTCAAGCACCAGATTTCCAGGAACCAGTAAAGGGTTTTCCACGACCAAGTCCCCGTAGTATTTCTGGACCTTAATTTCAAGGATCTCAGCTTTTTCTGCGTTTCCGAAGTGCTTCACGTAACAGTCGCTGCACAGAGTCACAAAATCATGTATACTCTCCCCTATGCTTTTCACTTTTGATTTATGGTATACGTCTATCCCTGCTTTATTTTCACACAAGACACACCGACCGTTATCAATTTCCAGCCTAAGCTTTTTCATCAGGTTCAACTGTCCATTTACCGAATTGCCTCCGTATACCATTGTAACCCCCTCTTCTACTCTTATTGAAATTAAAAGAAGTACCTAGTAATAGTTTATTCCATATATCCCATTTTTTCAAATTTCACTTGCATTTTTAAGCTTAAAATTTAATAATTTTCTCTTAATAAATTAAAATCCTGAAAATTAATCTACAAAGAATAAGAATTTCCTTATAATACCCTAAGTTGCTAACTGTAATAAAATATTGCATTTATATAAAGTGATTTTTTGGCCACAAAGTTTCACAGAGCTTTAAAACAAGAGCTGCACAGGGAAGATCTCAGCTCAGTTTATGCATTGTAGAGAACAGTGAATAGATATTTTGACTATTCTCTATTCATTATTAGCTGCTAACTGATTTATTTACTCTGTGAAGCTCTCTCTTTTCCTCTGTGCAACTCTGTGGCCAAGGTCTTTTGAATACGTGACCAAAAAGGTTTTTAGGTAGTTGCAAGAAATTCAGTAATTTATCGCAATAATTCTAAGTAACAACTTAAGTTATTTAATAAACAAACCGCATCTAAAACAGTTTATGCATTCTGTACCTCAGATTTTATAAAATTTTCATTGTTTACTAATTGTAGAAACCGAGTAAAGCAAAAGTAAAAATAGTGGTTAAAAATCCAAAAAAATTGTATTATAATTATGATTATATTTAAATTATCAAGGAGATGTCAAATATGGATAACTGGAATACAATAATAAAGAAATTGGATTATGCTTTTCAACCGATAGTTCATATAAACAGTGGCATCGTTTACGGCTGTGAGGTGCTCTTGCGAAATCATTCAGAGGCCGGATTCTCAAGTATAGGAGAAGTTTTCGACACAGCTTACAATCAAAAAAGCCTTTACTATCTGGATCTAAATTTGAGAGAAAAGGCCATAAAAAAATTTAAAAAACTCCCTTTCAGTGAAGATGCTAAAATCTTTTACAATTTAGATCCAAGGATACTGCAAATGCCCGGATATTCACCTGGAAATACAGAAGCCATATTGGAAAAACATGGTTTGGATAGAGGGGATTTTTGCTTTGAACTATCCGAAAAATATGATATAGATGACTGGGAAACTTTTGAGAAAATTCTTAACATCTACAGCGAAAGGGGGTATATTACAGCACTGGATGACTTCGGCAGCGGGTTTTCCAACCTAAAACTCTTACTTAAGCTGGAACCTAAGATAGTTAAGATAGACAGGTTTTTTATCAACTTTATCAACCAAGATTCTAAAAAGAAGGCATCCCTGAAAAAAATGATAGAACTCATACACTCTATGAATGGTCTCGTTGTTGCAGAAGGGGTGGAAACAGAAAAAGAATATTGCACCTGTAGAAGCATCGGTTGCGACCTGGTACAGGGGTATTTTATTCAAAGGCCTACACTTTACATAGATGAAATTCTGCCAAAATACAATGTCCCGGATTCAATCAACGAAAACTGGTACTCCCAGATTCAGGATAAGAAAATAATTTTAAAAAACCTGGATAATGTTCAGCCGATAAACAAATACGCAAATATAAGAGAACTTTTAAAAAGTTTCAAAACTGAAAAAAAACGACGTATATTCCCTGTGATAAATGCTAAAAAAGAACCACTCGGGGTAATAAAAGAGGATGACATAAAAAAATACATATATTCCCCCTACGGAATGGAAATCCTTGCCAAAAGAATAGAGGAAGAAAACAATGGATTGAACAGTTTTATCTCCCACTGCCCAACCTGTGATATAAACTATCCACTTGAAAATATATTATACATATTTAGCAACACTAATTCTGATTCAGGGGTGATCATTACAGAAAACGGAAAATACCTGGGGTATCTGAACAGCTCCTCTCTGATAAATGTGATCCATGAAAAGAAGATTTCAGAAGCCAAGGAGCTAAACCCGCTGACAAAACTGCCTGGAAACCCTTCTATAGAAAAGTATATCGTAAAAACCATTAATCTGGAAAACGACCCCTTTGCGTATGTCTATCTGGATTTTAACAAGTTCAAAGCTTTCAATGATCGATTCGGATTTCAAAAAGGGGATGAAGTTATCTCGTATTTTGCTGATTTTTTAAAACAAAAGCTCACAAACGAAAATGCTTTTATAGGTCATATCGGCGGGGATGATTTTTTCGTTGGTTTGAGCTTAGAAGAAAAAGATAGTTTTTTACATCTGACAAATTTCTTTGAAGAACTCAGGGAGCTTTTTACTAAGAAGATAAGGTTTTTTTACCCTAAAGTTAAAAACTTAGAAAAAATAGAGGATTTGACCGTGTCCATCTCAATGCTTCTTCTGCCACCAGGAAGACGTAGTTCTGTTTACGAAGAGGTCAGCGAACTTATATTTAAAATAAAAAAAATCTCCAAGTCTTCCCCGAACAGTTTTTCCTGCACCTCATTGAGGTAGCTGATTATATGTATTTTTTCTATTCTGCTTTTATCAGAAATACAAGCCATCCAATATTGGTAATCATCGGATGGCTTCTTCAGTGAATACAGATATTTTTCATTTTTTCTACTTCTTATTCCATTATGAGGCGATTAAAACCCCCAAGTCTTGCCTTGACTATGAGGGTACTCCATTTACATTCCACTATGATGCTATTAAAACATGCTTTCGCATATATTCACAGTTTTGAAAAATGGATTTACATTCCACTATGATGCTATTAAAACCAGCAAGAGACTGGATTAACTAAGTATTTAGCAGAAATTTACATTCCACTATGATGCTATTAAAACAGATATTTTGCTACCCAATTACGATAACCTGCAGGATTTACATTCCACTATGATGCTATTAAAACAACTTCCTTTCTAGTTAGCAAGTTAGTACCACATTTATTTACATTCCACTATGATGCTATTAAAACCTAAAAATAGGCGTAATTTTGAAAAACAGTTACTTTATTTACATTCCACTATGATGCTATTAAAACTTCATATCTGAAAATACACTTTCAACATCCATAGACATTTACATTCCACTATGATGCTATTAAAACCAGATTGAGAATTATAACAAGATTGCGCTAAACTTATTTACATTCCACTATGATGCTATTAAAACCCAATCGTCATTCAGTGTTAGGACGCCAGTCGATGCAATTTACATTCCACTATGATGCTATTAAAACCCAAATTTCCTATTGTTGTTACTACCTGAGATATTTCATTTACATTCCACTATGATGCTATTAAAACTACTTCTTCTGCTAAGTGAGAAGCTGTAGCATCTGAATTTACATTCCACTATGATGCTATTAAAACAATCACGACTGGCCGGGTTACATAGCCAAAACTAAGGTATTTACATTCCACTATGATGCTATTAAAACCAAAACAATCGAATAATTTAGGGTTTTCGACTGTTGTATTTACATTCCACTATGATGCTATTAAAACAATGTATCAAGGAGCAAACACTACAATATTTAGCAATTTACATTCCACTATGATGCTATTAAAACAGACAACTATCATAAAGCTGTCCTGGATGCTATGAGATTTACATTCCACTATGATGCTATTAAAACTCTCAGATGAAAAATTTCAGGAATACTATTAAGAAACATTTACATTCCACTATGATGCTATTAAAACTCAGAGGCGCTATAGAAAAATTGTCCTCCAATGATGTCATTTACATTCCACTATGATGCTATTAAAACGGATAACATCATAATGATCTGTTTTGATTCTGCTGTATTTACATTCCACTATGATGCTATTAAAACACGGAACCGATATGTTGGCAGATGTAAGATCTGCACTATTTACATTCCACTATGATGCTATTAAAACCAAGAGTCTCCAGGGTCGCCACGCGACAGCAACCCTGATTTACATTCCACTATGATGCTATTAAAACTTTTAAGTTAGCTTACATAAATAAGTTTAACGAAAATTTACATTCCACTATGATGCTATTAAAACCTAAAAGAAAGGCAGCTTAATTTACAAGCAGAAAAAAATTTACATTCCACTATGATGCTATTAAAACTTCTATAGCCTCAAGGTATAACTCTGCTGTGGTTCCCATTTACATTCCACTATGATGCTATTAAAACGCTCTCTGTCTCCTGTAACTATTTCTATACATCCTTTATTTACATTCCACTATGATGCTATTAAAACGTAAATTTTTGCATTAACTCAACAGCGTCGTGCTGATTTACATTCCACTATGATGCTATTAAAACGCAATGGATAGAAAAAGCATTGAAAAAGAAGGATTTACATTCCACTATGATGCTATTAAAACCTCATTAATACCTCCTGATATTTACCGCCCCATATATTTATTTACATTCCACTATGATGCTATTAAAACATAGACATTGTTTGAACTATGAGGAAGAGTATGTGAGATTTACATTCCACTATGATGCTATTAAAACTGTACTTGGTAGGAATGTAGGGATAATGAGTTTCAAATTTACATTCCACTATGATGCTATTAAAACTCTGAATGAATTCCCAATCAAAGTACCCACGCTTGTATTTACATTCCACTATGATGCTATTAAAACATAAACTTTATAACTGATCCCATCCCACATATCTCCTATTTACATTCCACTATGATGCTATTAAAACTGTATTTATTTGATCTGCTAATTCCATAACTTCATTCATTTACATTCCACTATGATGCTATTAAAACTCAACACTTCAAACTTGTGATCTTTTATCCCCCAACCTATTTACATTCCACTATGATGCTATTAAAACTACCCGCAGCCTGTAACAATGCCACTATTTTTTCTTTTCATTTACATTCCACTATGATGCTATTAAAACAATTGACCCTGATGGAGAACCCGAGGAGCAAGATGAATTTACATTCCACTATGATGCTATTAAAACATGGTGGTTTCTAGGTTTGATTATCATTTTGATTAATTTACATTCCACTATGATGCTATTAAAACAATTCCCTCTGTAAGTTTTTTAGAAATTCCTCTTCTGTATTTACATTCCACTATGATGCTATTAAAACGAAAAAGAATTGACGGTCGTTAAACGATAGATAAGGATTTACATTCCACTATGATGCTATTAAAACGGAATGGCAAAAGAAATAAATACAAAAATAACGTATGAATTTACATTCCACTATGATGCTATTAAAACCTCCGCTGTCATTCCAATTTCGTCGTAGAACACATAGTTATTTACATTCCACTATGATGCTATTAAAACCAAGAACAATTCTTATCGGCCTTGAAGCAAGTGATGCATTTACATTCCACTATGATGCTATTAAAACGACGTTCAGGATTCAAGAATAGAGATGGAAGTAATATTTACATTCCACTATGATGCTATTAAAACTGTGAAACTTGACTGTGACAGCTACAGTGTAAACCCTATTTACATTCCACTATGATGCTATTAAAACCTTGATCCTACTTTAATAGACAAGGACGATATTATATTTACATTCCACTATGATGCTATTAAAACCTGGGAAAATGTATAACTTTAATTTCTTATTAGACAGATTTACATTCCACTATGATGCTATTAAAACAGCAGCACTTGCCGACACGAAGATGCAACTATACAAATTTACATTCCACTATGATGCTATTAAAACTCATAGGTTTAGGTGGTTCTTTTTTCTTCATAAAATTATTTACATTCCACTATGATGCTATTAAAACTTCCCGTTCTGTGGCGGCATAAAAAGCATTTCATATAATTTACATTCCACTATGATGCTATTAAAACTTAACTCGTTAGTTTTCAAGTAACTTGGATTACTCTGATTTACATTCCACTATGATGCTATTAAAACGTTGTGCAACCACATTTATCACAAGGCTTTCCATATCATTTACATTCCACTATGATGCTATTAAAACGCAGATATAGTAGTCAGAGGACACATCCATGAAAGTATTTACATTCCACTATGATGCTATTAAAACTTAAGCGATTTACCAGCACTGACTTATCTTCTCAGCTATTTACATTCCACTATGATGCTATTAAAACAGAACGAAACGGCTTTTTCTTCCAATACCTTACAAAATTTACATTCCACTATGATGCTATTAAAACCTAACTTTACACCCTCATAGTCAAGCTCGAATGTATTTACATTCCACTATGATGCTATTAAAACTATACAGGTGAAGACGTAATAAAGCACAGGGTATTTATTTACATTCCACTATGATGCTATTAAAACCTACACTGTTTTTTACATTTCCAGCTTTGTTTTTTAATTTACATTCCACTATGATGCTATTAAAACTACAAGGAGTTGTTTTTGTTTTTCTCCCTTTAATAATTTACATTCCACTATGATGCTATTAAAACCTCCACTTCTTCGGCAAAAGTAAGAGTAAGAAACTTATTTACATTCCACTATGATGCTATTAAAACAATACTACGAGCACGATTTACAGTCTGCTCGGAACATATTTACATTCCACTATGATGCTATTAAAACAATTATCGTCTGGGATATACACCTCCGATTATTTGCCATTTACATTCCACTATGATGCTATTAAAACGGGTAATTATTTTTAAGTTGATTTTTCTGATCTATATCCATAATTTCTGTCGATCTACCAAAAATTTTAAAAAAAACTCATAAAAAAAATAATTTTTATTTTATCATTTTAATCCAACTTCTATTTTTTCTAATCTAGAGATATTCTGTCGATCCTCAAAGATTTCATACTTATCCCCTATCGACATACCCTAAAAAAAGTTCGATGTAGCATCATCTTCTACTCCCCAGAACTCCTTTTTAAGCCACCTTTCCTGCCTACTCTTAAAAAGTATAACGGAATCCTTTTCTTTCCTGATGTACCCTCTCAGCTCTAATCTTAACTTTTCTAAATTACTTTTACTTATTTCTCCTTCAAAAACTGAATTTTGTATATGAGTAAGGTATCTTTTGCATATCTTAAATATATTGCGTAGCACCCTAGCCCCACCTTCATCCAATGTTATGTCATACACAAGTATAATATACATCTATTATCACCACCAAATTTTAAATCCACTGTACTCCTTCTCGCCGTTGATATGCTTAATCAATTTATAAGCCTCCAACCTTATCAAATGCCTGTAAGAAACCTTTCTCTTCAAATCCTTATGAGTTATAGTCGCATTCAAGCTATTATCATATTCTTTTAGTATATTCAGCCTCGCTTTTTCTTTAAGATAATAAAAGTTCGATTCCTTTTCAAAATCATTTTCCGTTATCTGATTTTTATTAAGCAACCTAAACACCAACCTATCCCCTATAATCGGTTTAAATATCTCTGCAATATCAAGACTTAGTGAAAATCTCCTTGTCCCAGTTTCATGAAGATAACTTATAGTTGGATTCAACTGCGTTTTGTAAATTTCAGTCAAAACAGTCGTGTAGATCAGCATATTTACAAAAGATATCATGGTGTTTATCATATTATCCGGTGGTCTTTTGACTCTTTTTTCAAAGTTTATCTCCTGATCTATTATACTGTTCCAGGTTTCATAGTAATTTTTCCTTATGTTCCCTTCTATACCCATAATTTCTTTTACATTTCTGCATTTATTCAGCCTTTGCCTGAGATAATCAATCTCTTCCATAGCTCCGCCGACATTTTTTCCCCTTTCTTTGTAATACCTCAGGTTCCTGTGTATATTAAACGAAGCTGCCAGCAAAAACTGTCTGGCAATAAAAACCCTCTTTTCTTCCTCGTTATAATGATTTACCTGCTTTACAAGCAAATCACCTGAAATAAGTTTTTCTCTGGGATAAAAAGTCCCCGAATAAAATCCATAGTAGTTAAATATATGCAGGGGAATATTGTTCTGACCCAAAAAATTCAGTATCTTGGTATTTAGATTCACTTCATTAAATATGTATATATCCCTCGTTGCTTCTATTTTCAAGTCTTTTTTTACTCCATCACTTGAGTACATTGTGATATTGTTGTCTTTTCTTTTGAGTTCCCCGCTTTTCATAAGGTAATAAGTTATATCACTCAATCTTAATCCCCCCTATATATAACAGTACTCATAATAGGCACAGCTCTTGCATATTTTGCTGTTTATGACGTCCACAGGACTTTCCTTTGACAATAACCCCTGTATGTCATTTAAAATATTTTCTATTTTTTCTACATCATCCATTTCCAGTTGAATATCTCTTCTTATTTTTAACTTAGGATAGTCTAATACTCCCTTTTCCACACTTATTCCCCGCTGTTGCAAGAAATAAAGGTAGTACTTTACCTGCCACACAGCGGCATCCTCTATGCTTCTGCTCTTTTTTATCTCGTGTATAATCTTCCAATCCCGTATGAAATCAACGTTTATCGTATTATCTACCATTATGTGCTTTTTGTCTTTTTTGTACGAGTTTTCATCCAGAAGTTTTCCCAAGACCACATTCTCACTTTCGCTTTCCATACTGATCCCTTTTGAAAAAAGCCACAGTTTCCTTTTGCAGACAAAATAGTAGTAAAACATAACTCCAGTAATTCGCATATAAAAACCTCCTTAGAAAAAAGGATCAATATCAGAATTCACTTTTTCATTCCCACTTTTTTTTAAAAAAATGATGCCTTTTTCTTCCGAATATTCACAATCAAGTATATAAATTTTTTCATATTTTCCTATACTTATAAATTCATATTCAGATATAAACCGACTGGCTTCTCCCCAACTTATACTTACTGTGTAATCCCTTAATTTATCTGTCAATTGATACTTTTCAATCTTTCTAATTTTATAATTCTCAGTTTTCCCGATGCTTCTATTAATTTCCTCTTCCAATTTCAAAATCTGATTTTTTTCTTTTTCAAATACCGGTTTAGGAATAATTGTCACATTTGTTATGTCTCTGAATATTTTCTTTACGTCAGATTTACTAAATTCATAGGCATTAATAGCTTCCAAATAATCCATAGTATCTTTAATTTTTTTTAAATATTTGGTGTCTTTTAATTTTTCAGTGGTATAAATTTCTTCTATAAGTTCTAATTTCTCTTTCTCAGATATATTGCCATCAATACTTTTGTCTAACAAAATCTTTTTAGAAAACATAAATATTTCAAAATCTATAACTGATCTTTCACTATTTCGAACTCCACTACAAGGTTTATCTCCACCAGTATAAACATAACAATTATATCCATCTCCTATAAACTTTCTTTTTCTGTAGCATCTTCCAAATCTTTGCAATAAACCATTAATATCCGAAAGTTCTGTAAACAGTAAATCAAAATCTATATCCAATGACGCTTCTACAACTTGAGTCCCTATCCATATACCACTTCCTTTATTATTTTTATCGCCAAGTGTCATTATAGCTTCTTCTTTATCTGCTCTGTCTTTTTTGATGAATTTTGAATGCAACAAATTTATGCTTACATCGTTTAAACAATTTATTTTTTTTAGTTTATCATATATTTCCTGTGCTTTTTTCACCGTATTACATACTACTAAAATTTTATTATTATCATATCTTTTAACTATTTCATCTGTATTCAGTTGTTCGTCTAATACCTTCACACTATGTCTAATTATATCTGTAATAAATGGTTTTTCACTTTTCACAAAATCTACACCCTGTTTTTCCAACAACTCCTCTATAAAACTTGGAAAAGTTGCTGTAAGAATGGAAAACTTCCCACCTACTTTGGTAATATGTTTTAAGCCAATTATCAGATAAGCTAACAAATTTGGAGAATACATCTGAATTTCATCTATTACTACTTTTGAGTAAGATAAGGTCGCTAATTTTGGTTCAAAATCCCTATACCTATAAACAAAATCAAATAACTGATCCAAGGTGCAAATTGTTAAAGGTAGAGAAAGTTGTTTGGTTTGATTATAATACTCCATTACTTCTTCTAGATTACTTTTTTCTTTCCCTTTTTCATTTGACTGTAAATATTTACTCAAAGTATCAGAATGAAGTAATCCAACATTATTTTTATTCTCTACTATTTCCGAAGTTATTCTTTTATATATTTCATTAATAGCAGTTTTTAAAGGAAGAGTGAAAAAACCTTTGTTATCTCCTATCCAAAGTAAACCTGCTTCTGTCTTTCCCATTCCTGTTTGGGCAACAGATATAATATTATTTTTTGTGTTTTTTTTTCATAAATTTTTGCAGTTCATTCCACTCAGCCTTTTTATCATTTTCTTGCCATTTTTTTATTAGATCTCCCATTGAATTTTCTAAGAAATCATTTTGAATCTCTACATCTATGTATCCACTAGCAGCATAATCTAATCTATTCAACAAACCTTTTAACATTACGTACTCATAAAACTCTTTTTCATCTTCATATATTCTATCATTTATCATAAAAAAATCAGATTCTATCATTTCATCTAAAAATCTAAATTTTTCAAGAGGTGGATAGTAAAACTCTTCAAATAATTTCTGTATTAATTTAATTTCTTCTTCTATTTCTTCTTCTGAAAAATCATCCACTCTATCATGATGATAGGCTACTGCATGAAATAACAAAGAAATTTCTTGTTCACTGTATCCTTCATCCTCTAAATATTCATAATTTATAAATGGAAGGCTTAAAATATTATGAGGTATCTCTCCTTTTATTTTTACCCCTCTTTCTAATTTCATCTGAAATTTATCATTCATCTTTCCTAAGTCGTGATATATACAGGCATATTTTAATAAATCCCACTTTACATTTATTTTTGGATAAATTTCTTTAATTAGTTGATAATTTTTTAATAAATTATCTGTATGTTCCTGTATTGTCTCTTTTGGATTAGATTTTGCAAGATATTTTTTCATGCCCCTCCTAATAAAATAATAAATACAGTCCTTAAAATCAGGCTAAAAATAATATGTTTCCGTCATCATCTATAAGTACTTTTTTTCTTCTCGACGCAACTACATCTGATCCATAGAGAACCTGTACTTTCGACCATTTTCTAAATATCTTAGGTTTTTTATTAGTTCCTACATTAACTTTTTCATAAACTTTATTTAGTTTGTACCTAGTTCCTCTGAACTTAACGCCTGAAACTTGTTTTAATTTTATATTTTTTTCAATATCAATGGGAATATATGCACTGTAATCCTTTTTAAGCTTTACTCTCTCTTTTTCTGTTTCTGTAACTTCTACTGTTTTGACTTCTTTTATTACAGCTAAATCTTCTCTTCTACCTAAAGATGGGAATTCTCTAGGAAATTTTAATTTTTTTTC
This sequence comes from uncultured Ilyobacter sp., assembly GCA_963668015.2. Taxonomy (GTDB): domain Bacteria; phylum Fusobacteriota; class Fusobacteriia; order Fusobacteriales; family Fusobacteriaceae; genus Ilyobacter_A. The sequence continues at coordinate 93,104 of CAXXCR010000037.1, forward strand.
TATCTCCTCAATCAGAAATTCATTTTTTGGAAGTATATGAATTATAAGTTCCACTTCACTCAGCAATTCTGTAGTAGCTATCCCACGACCTATCCCATATCCGGAACTCTCTAATTGATGTCTGCTCTTATCAAATTTATACGCAGGTTTAAATTCATATCTGGTAAACAAATCGTTTGCTTTAGAATGATAATATCCTTGAATACTTACATCCATATCTTTGTATTCCTTATAGCCACACAAATTATGTATCATACCAATTACTGTGGAATACGGAGGTAAAGGATAAGTTTCTTTTAACTGAAAACTTGTAGGCACTTTATAGTTAACTAATTCTTGTTCTATCTTAATTCTAATTGCTTTCATAGTACTCACTAACCTTTGTTTTTAATTCTTTAAACAATTTCGGCATAGGCATCGCACCAAGTCTCTCTTTTACTTCATTATCATTATCAAATTTCCCTGGAATTAATCCACATATAGTATCTTTTTCAATGAAATCAAACATAACTCCCTTTATAGATTCAACCATTACTTTATTCTCTTTTACTTCGAGTACATTTTGAAAAATAGGATTTTTTGTTTCATATACTCCGCCAATAGCAAATAAAGGTTTTAAATCTTCTCTTCTACCTCTTATATCTCTGTACAATAAAGCTACTGTATCAAGCAACTTACTTACTCTCCTTGCTTTTTCAGCCTTCTCTAAATTAATTTCTCTATCTATCCCAATCTGGTCTAGATCAATTGTAAGAGTATATCTATAATATGATTTATGAATTTCAGATTGAGCAATATTCATTCCTTTCATCTCTTCAGGAGTTCTATCTGCCAGACCTTTATTCGTTAAAAAATCAAGGTCACCTTTAAATGTTTCTAAAGAAATTGCATTAGATAGTCTTACAACTGCTGATCTAGTTTTACTCCCTTCGCCTTTTGTCGTTTTCATATATCCAAAAAAATCTATTTCAGGATACTCTTCTATACTTGCTTCAGGTGAAAATTGTACGACATTTTTCTCTATTCTTGTTGGAGTTTTTTCTTCTCTTAATTGATCAATTATATTATATCTAATAGCTTGTCTTGAGATGTATGTATATTGTTCCCCATCTCTTCTAGCCAGTTTCTTTAACGATGCAACATTTCCTATACCTTCACCATAATTAGCACTTTCAGCTTCAAAAATCATTGACAACATAAGTCCTTTATTTTCCATTATTTATTTCCTCCTTTTTCTGTCTTTTTCATATAGTCTTCTCCATCCACTAAACCACTGATAAAAGCATACCCTATAGTTTTTAATTCCTCGTTACTTTTTAAACAGTCAGTAAAAAACATTGGAACTTGTTTTCCAGTGTAAAGATAGCAATTAAGTATCACATCCATAAACATCCCTTTATTATTTGTTTTTAAAGCATTTAAAAGTTTGTACGCTATTCCATTTAATTTGTTTTCTGAGCTTTTATTTTTGTATTCTTCTCTTAAATAATAACCAGCTCCACTATAACTTTTTAAAATATCTTTTTCTTTATCTGCCATGTATCCTGCCCCCTTTAAAAAATTAAAATTTATTCTAATAACTCTATTAATCGTTGAATAATTGAAAAATGATGCTTTTGGTTTTGTTAATTTTTGAATAAAAAGTTTATGTATAAGTAAAAATTGATTTTCATTATTGAAAAGTTTTTTAACTAGTTCCTCATAAACTCTAAAATATGTATCCACTTCCTTATGACTTGCTTTAATAAGTTTATTTAGATCATCTTTTGAGTCTCTAATTATTTTCAAAACATTCTTTGAAAGTATATTAAATCTATACTTTTCAGTTTCGTATCTTACTACTTGTATATCTGCTAATTCATATTTAAAATGGTCATTTACTTTTTCATTTAAGGCTGTGATAATACTTTTAAATGTTGTGTTAGAGTTCATCTCGCTATCTTTCAATATTTCTTTATTTATTTTATTGCACAAATCTAACAAATTTTTGTACATCATGATTGTCATTTACAAATATCCCTCTGTCGTACACATAAGTAAATCCGGCAGGTACGCATGAATACACCAATTTACATATAGGACAAATTGCTATATCATTATTAAAATTCCACACATGAGATGGCTTTCTGTTAGTATCAAACCCTGTGGCATTAAGAAAATTCATCTCTATATTTAGATTCGGAATTAAATTATCACACGTAAAACAACTATATCTATATTTATGTTTTTCTCCTTTTATATACTCTTTCGTCTCAACTGGGAAATAGTTTTTATAGTCTAAATAAATATTTTTCTCCTTTGTCTGAGGATTTAGTACAGACACTCCATTCCAAGCATTTTTTATAATAGTATAAATAACATTTTTTCCAGCTATATACTTTTTTGATTCTTTCAAAGAATAAAACTCAATAATTTCTTTAATAAGACCTATTGCCAACTTTATGTCATCAATTCTATCACTTATAATTTCTTTTTTCTTTAACTTTATCTTTTTTAAATTTTTCTCTTTTTCGAGTATTGGAAATTTATTTTCTATGAGCTCATAAGCTGCTTTATGACTATTACTTTTGATTTTTTGTTTTTGCATCCTCTATATACTTATTTAAATTTTCTAGCGCTTTCTCATCAAAATTTTTATACTCATTTAACTCAAATCTTTCTATCTCTTCACCATAAGAAACAATCTTTGACCAAGCTAGTCTTTTTTCATAAATGTTTATAAAATAATTAAAAAATTTCTCATCAAAATTATCCAAACTCTCTATTTTAAAAGATACATCTTGACCATTATAGATTACTTCATCTCCTGAATGTTCCAGTATATTAACTAAACCTACAATCCCGGCATTATATAACCAGTCTCCTAAAGTCAGCGTAATCATATTCTCGCTCAAAACATCACCCCCTATTCCACTATCTCGAGCATACCGAATCCGGCGCTCTTCTTACTAGAAAATCCTGCCTTGTAAAAATAGTCCAAAAGATAGTTTTTCCCCCTTTATTTCAAACACACCCAAAGTACAGGGAATTGTCAGCTCATAATTTTTTATCAACGCCATTTTGGTATCTATATCATTTATTTCAAGCCCGTCAATGTCCTTGTCTACATCAAAATCAAATACTCCCTTTAGTTGATGTTTTAAGTTGCTCTTCAAGACTTCAACAGCTTGGTCATCTTCTACGGTATAAAAGTTATCCCTGTTCCCTTGCTTCATATGCTCCCTTATAATTACAGGTGAAAAAGTCTTAAATACAGCTCTATCCCCTTTTATTACTTTCTCTCGAATTAAATTCACTTTTTTTAAACTTAAGAAGTTATCATTTCCAATATGAAACTTCTCACATTTTGACCCCAAAGCAGCATTATAAAAATGAAGTCCTGTTTCTGTGTCATAGGTTGAAAAATTCAATATGACTTTGTTATCTTTCAGTATTATCTTATCTCCGGACATTTGGCACTGCCCAAGGTAAACCGAAAAAGTATATGATTTTTGGATATTATCCCTGTTTTTATAAAATTTATCATAAACCGTTTTGTCGTATTCACTGAAAATTTTCTTTAGAAAAGATATAAATTTTCGTCTGTAATCAATAGGAATTTCTTTTTTTTTTCTATTTCAAATACAATTGAAAATCTCAACTTTACCCACTCTCCTTGCTAAATTTAAGATATAAAATACTACATCGTAAATAAAATGAACATTTTATCTTTACTATAAAAGTTTACTTCTACTTTTCCAAAAAAGTCAATAGTTTTCCTTTCCTTATCGACACTAAAATAATAAAACAAACCTTATTCATATCAAGATCAACAACTTGACTCCTTTTACACGATTTATAAATTTAAGGAGTACACCGTTACAAACAACTAAAAAAAGAGTGTCATACGCTCTTGGCTTTTTTCCTGACATTTTCATCCACCCTGTTGTGAATCTTGTTTGACCTGTGCCCCTTTAAACCATACCCATTCAATGTATTTATCGCCGATTATCTTATCAAGTCTTATCCAATCATCCACATTTTTGGCTCTGGTTCCGTTTTGCTGTCATAAATCCGTTTTCACGCCAATAAAACATCCATTCAGTTATCCCTTTTCTTACATATTGAGAATCTGTATAAATTCTGACCTCCTGCCTTTCCGTTCTTTCCAGAAAGTTTAATACTGCCAGCAGTTCCAAGTGCAACGAACTTTTAGAATCTGCTTTCTCGTATATCTCATATACAATTACCCCGTTTTCAACTTCAGCATACCCGTAAGCACCCGAGGCTGATTTCTCGTCAAAACTCCCGTCTGTGTATATCTCCACAAGCTTTTTCGCACTCTCTTTGACCACATACACCCTGCTTTTTTCAGTAACGATAATATTGCTTTTGTCGTTAAACTTTTCCGTATCCTTTTTATCAATCAAAGAAAAATCTAATTTAGAGCCCACTTCATATGTATCCGCCCTTTTATTGTGAAGCAATTTTCTAAATTGTTCTTCGTTTTCCAATAAAAATTTTCCCAATCTATCTTCTTTATCAATGTGTAGTTCTTTTTTCTTCGGGTTAAATCTAATATAAGTCAAATCAGCTTCTTTCCGTTTACTAATTTTTATCGTATATTCATCTTCTCGTTTTTCGACTATCTCAAATCTAAGTAAAACCAGCATTTCTCCTCCATATATATCTTAATTAAACTATACCCTTAATTATATCATATTTTTGCTTTTCATCCTTAGCTATGATGTTTATAATTAATTTTGTAATCCTGACTAAAAAATGGTATAATATTAACCATAACAGCGTCAAAAAGCTATCATTGAGTTGGTGGCTCATTATTGGAGGAAGAAATATGAAAGAAAAAGTTTTATTAGATATTATAAACAAAAAAAGAGACTCCATAAGCACGCTCTTGAACAGTGTATCTACACCTATTTATTATAAAGAAAAAGACGGATCTTTGGTAGAATTTAATAAAGCTTTTGAAAAATTATTGGGAATGTCCAGAGAAGAACTTCTAGGAAAAACTCTTTTCGATCTCTGCCCAAAAGAGTATGCAGAAAAGTATTCTAATCAAGATAAGTATCTTTTGGAAAATCCAGGTGTGCAAATATATGAACATGATGTTAAAATGAATAATGGAGTGACATTCAAAGCACGGTTTAAAAAATCTACTTTTTTGAATGAAAAAAAGGAAGCTATAGGTATAATCGGGATAATACATGTCTGCAAATAATATATTAAAATAGAAAAGTAAGTTTTACCTGTTGTTTTCAGATTAAGATCTAAATCTAATATCAAAACAGAACCCTTTAGACAGTCTCCATAAGTTTATATAAATCCCAATTAAAATTGGTGATTATATTCAGCTCTATCTCCGATGCAAAAACAAATTCACTGTAAAAATATTATAATTTTTTAAACGGAACCTTCTATGGTTCCGTTTTTTATTTACAACTGTTTTACAAGAGTTAACTCTATATTTTACATTTTAATGTTATTTTATTCTAAAGAAAAAGAAAGGCGGTTTAAAATTGAAAAAACATCGACAGAACCTTATTTTCGTAATAATTGTACTTTTAATTGATATAGCACTTCTCTTCATGCCAACTGAATTCGGAAAGATTTCCAAAGAAAAATCCCAAAACAGCAAAAGGGTAAGGGCAAAAATAATTGCCGTGGACAACAGCGAACTGAAATCTATGGGAGTAGTCAGTGTCGGCGAGCAGGTGATGGACATTGAGGTGTTAAACGGTAAATTCAAAGGCCAAAAATTAAAAGCTGTAAATCATTTAGTGGGAAAGCTGGAACTGGATAAAGTTTTCAAAACCGGCGATACAGCTTTAACGGTACTTAACTTTGATGCAAACGGAAAAGGTATAATCTTTGCAAATGTTATAGATCACTACAGAATAAACGTGGAGCTGGCTTTGTTTATCATCTTTTCATCAATGCTGATACTGTATTCCGGCTGGACAGGATTTAAGTCGCTGGTATCATTTGTGAGCACACTTATTTTCATATGGAAACTGCTCATACCGGGATTCCTTAAAGGTTATGATCCTGTACTGCTGTCTCTCATAGTAATCGGAGGGCTCACTGCCATTATAGTATATCTGGTGGCCGGGATAAACAAAAAGGGACATGTAGCATTTCTAGGGGCATTTTGCGGTATTTCATTTACCTGTGCTATGTCTGTTGTATTCGGCAGATATTTCAAGCTCAGCGGGGCAATCAAACCCTTTTCAGAGACTTTGCTTTACAACGGTTTTGGGGATCTTGACTTGGACAAATTGCTTTTTTCCAGCATATTTATAGGAGCCGCAGGGGCTGTGATGGATATCGCAATGGATATATCCGTTTCAATGTGGGAAGTCAAGGAAAAGAAACCTAATATTTCACCACAGGAACTCTTGTTTTCCGGACTTCGTGTAGGCAGGTCTGTGACTGGAACCATGACGACTACACTTTTACTGGCG
>CAXXCR010000038.1:0-235773 GCA_963668015.2 uncultured Ilyobacter sp.
TAAGCCTATATTTCGGTTTTTGCAGCAAAAGATGTGACTTTTCACGAGACCAACGAAGAAAAGGCGCAGGAGCTCTTGAAGTCGGATTCGGGCGAGCTGCTGGCGCCGCCATGCGGGGATTGCAAGGGCGAGTATTCGATGTTGGAAAAGAAAACCGAGCTTTGGGAAGTAGAAGCCGGCGAGGAATTAGTATTCAAAGGACTGGGATGGATATCAGTCAAGAGGGGGCCGCTGAAGATAGCTGTGACTCTGCCTACAAAAGCTGATATCGTGAAGAGGGAAGCGTTCATAATCCCTAAAAGGTAAAATATACGTAAAATGTTTGACACAGTTTTTGAGATATAGTATACTTTTGTTAAGATTACAATTTACAGTATGTATCTTTTGTAACGGGAAACTACAAAAGATGCGAAGAGGAAAACTTCATAAAACTAAGGAGGACTGGAATGAAAAACAAAGGATTTACACTTATCGAACTAATGGTAGTAGTGGCAATAATAGGACTTTTGGCTGCGATAGCACTTCCTAAATTTGGGGATGCAAGCGACTCGGCAAAGGCTGCAAACGTACAGGGGAACCTTGCTAACATGAGAACAGCGATATCTATGTTCTACGCTAAAACAAATGAGTATCCGGATTTGGTAAACAATTGGGATGATTTAACTGGAGCCACAGCGTCTGATGAAGCCGGTAACGATGTACTATTTACCGATTACTACTCGAAATCAGTAACACCGAAAACTCCAGGAATGGGGGGAGATCCAGAAGCAAATAACGAAGTATATACAGGAACTACTTCAGGAACGGGTATAGTAGCAAGTTCAAATGTTGGAGATGGAGGATGGGCTTATTATACTACAGACGGTTCTATAAGGGCCAACCTTGACGAAGGTGTTTACAACCAAGGAATAGACTGGATAGAAGAATAATCAAAGGTTTTAAAGGGCGCTTATGCGCCCTTTTTATTTTGACAAGTGTGGAGGCCTGTAGTATAATCCTAGGGGGAAAAATAAGAGAAGAGGTTGGTGCTATGAAAAAGGGGTTTACTTTGATAGAACTTTTAATAAGTATAGGGGTAGTCGCCGTGGCTGGATTGCTGTTCGTATCCAAGTTTGACTACGCAAGCGAGGCTTCGAAGATAGCCGGGCTGCAGGAAGAACTGGCTATGCTGAGAAAAGGGATAGCTGTATACCGTACGAATACCGGCGAAAATCCTGATTTGATTGGAAATTATGAGGATCTGGAAAAAGCTGTTTCTCCGAGTACAAGGCTGAGTTTCAAAAACTTCTACACCAAAGGCAAGATGCCCCTCACTCCGGCATTTGGAGAATACGAGAGATCCAGGATTGTAAGCAAGGTGGACTATGTAAACAACCTGGCTACCAAAGTACCCGGAGGAAATAACGGTGGCTGGAATTATGATATAAACAACGGGGAGATACACGCCGATGTCGAAGACGACGCTTTTAACCACAATATCGACTGGGATGAAGAATAAAAAAACTTGCCCGAAAGTATATTTTGTGGTAAACTAACTTTTGGTGCGAAAAAATAATTTGGAGGAAAAATATGAGGGAGCTGTACGTTTACCCAAAATTTATTTTAAATGATGAGTTTGTGCATGGGCACAGTCCATACTGTGGGAGAAGTGCAGGCTGTCAAATAGAATCCAAATACAGAATAGAAAAAATTAAGAAGGCCTAAGTATATACTGCGGAATGAGTGTATACTTGGGTCTTTTTAATTTGCTTTAAAAAGAATGGAGAGAGAATTTAGAGAAGCAGAGTGGAGGGAAGATTTATGGAAAGACAAGACATCATCATTATCGGAGCAGGTCCAACAGGTATATTTACGGCTTACGAGCTTATAAAGAATGCAAGCGACCTGAATATTTTAATATTGGAAAAGGGGAGGGACATCTATAAGAGAAACTGTCCAAAACCAAAGAACAACGGAGCCTGCGTTTACTGTCAACCTTGCAGCATAACCACTGGTTGGGCGGGAGCAGGGGCATTTTCTGACGGGAAACTTTCACTATCGCATGAGGTAGGAGGGCAGCTGCCTGAGTACATAGGGATAGAAAAAACGAGGGAAATGATAGGTTATGTGGACAGCATATACTTAGGCTTCGGAGCAGACCCGAGGATCCACGGAGAAGTCGAGAGCCCTGAGATGAAAGAGGTCAGAAAGAGGTCCATAGAAGCCAACTTGAAGCTGGTGCACTGTCCGGTGAGGCATCTTGGGACTGAAAAAGCACAGGAACTTTATACAGCTCTATATGAATACGTGGTGTCAAAAGGGGTAGAGGTAAGGTTCAATGAAGCTGTAGAAGATTTTATAATCGAAAACAGAGAGATACGTGGGGTAAAAACAAAAAAAGGTGAGTATTTTGCAGAGAAAGTAGTGGTAGGTGTTGGAAGGGAAGGGGCTGACTGGCTCCTAGGTAAATGCGAAGAGGAGAAAATATCTACCGAGAGCGGGATAGTTGACATAGGTGTAAGGGTAGAGTGCAGAAATGAGATAATGAAGGAGATAAATGAAAACTTCTATGAAGCCAAAATGATACACTACACCAAGACTTTTGACGATAAGGTGAGGACATTCTGCTCAAACCCTGGAGGATTTGTAGCTTCAGAATATTACGACAACAACCTTGCTGTTGTAAACGGGCACAGTTACAAAGACCTTAAAAGTGATAATACAAACTTCGCCCTTCTGGTGTCAAAGAAAATGACGGAGCCATTTAAATCGCCGATACAATACGGGAAACACATAGCTAAGCTGGGGAATATGCTTACCGAACACAAAGTTATGGTTCAGAGGTTCGGCGACCTGAAAAGGGGTAGAAGAACAACAAAAGAAAGGCTTTACAGGAACAATATAATACCTACATTAAAAGATGCTGTTCCTGGTGACCTGAGCCTTGTACTTCCCCACAGGGTGCTTTTGGATATAATGGAGATGCTAGAAGCTCTGGATGTAGTTACTCCAGGTTTGGCTAGTGATGAAACCCTTTTATATGGTGTAGAGGTTAAGTTTTATTCGAGTATAGTGGACGTAAATGAAAAATTTGAAAGCAGCTCAATCAGCAACCTTTACTTTGGAGGAGATGGAGCAGGTATCACAAGGGGACTTATGCAGTCTTCTGTAAACGGAGTCTTAATCGCAAGATCGATACTTGAGTCTTACTCGCTTTAATAAAAAATAATCCAAGTTGTCATATAAAGACACAAAAAATTACTGATTTTATTTAAAATTATTTTTTGGACACAGAGTTCCTTGGAGATTTAAAACAAGAGCTTCACAGAGAAAATCACAGCTCAGTTTATAGATTACAGAGAACAGTGATATAGATATTTTAACCATTCTCTATTCATTATTAGCTACTAACTGATTTATTTACTGTGTGAAACTTGTTCTTTTTCTCAGTGCAACTCTGTGACCAAGGTTTTTTATTCACATTTGTGTCTATTCGTGTGATTCGTGACCAAAAAAGTTTTTGCTGTACGTGCAAGAAATTCAAGGTTTTAATTTATAAAGAAGACAATGAGATCAAAAAAAGTCCATCTGGTATATATACCAGATGGACTTTTTAATTAAAGGATATCTTCTATGAAGCTCAGATTTTCCAAAAGATGTTTTGTCTTAGTCATACTCACCAAAGAGGGTTGAACCTCCTTATATAATTTTCCCAACTTATAGTCTTTTCCAACTTTTCCCGAATCCGTAGATGGGAGCTGTATCGAAAAAATTTACCCCAAGCTCAAGTGATTTTTCCAGGGGTTCTATGGCTTAGTTTTGGTTGACGTCTTTCCAGCCATGTTTTGCCAGTGCCCAACATCCAAAACCAATTGCCGAAACTTCTATATCGGATTGTCCAAGGTTATGGTAAATCATCTACTCGATCAGTCCAGTACTATTGTTTCAGTTTTACCAAGCTTAGCATTTTTAAATATGCTTTTTGCAAGGATAGTGAAATTTTGGAATGAGTGGGTAGCGCCGCTTATACCATCAAGATTTTCCGCAGACTGCTTTTTCAAGAGCTGTTTTTCCATCAGCGGTTTGTACTCGGCAGGGGAAGTTTTGCACTTTTTTTTCATTCTGGCGTTGTATGCGGCATCCTTACTTTTAAGTTTTCCTTTTTTGTTTACATAATCAGAGTTGGCAGAAACTACGGTACCGCCCTCTATCACAAGTTCCAAAAATGGTTTCCATCCGTATTTGTCAAAACTTTTGTACTCAGCCCTATACGAACCATCCGCTAAATCCGCAGAAAACGCAAGAGTGCTCATCATTATGCAGGCAATAAAAAAACTAAAAAACTTTTTCAATGTAAATCCTCCTTGTATAATTAATATTAAATTTAGATTGTTCTGATCACTGTATATGTTATCATTATTGATAGATAAAATCAATGTAGAAATATTGATTTTAAACATGAGAAGAATTATACGAAGCCGGGCCTGATATCAGTTCGCAGGTGTTGAGAAATTGCAGGTTTATAGAGAAAGAGTTAAGAGTAAAAAAACTAGGATTTTAATTGGAGACAAGAAATGATTTGCTTGACAAAAACCTGGTAATATGTTACAGTGAGAGTCGGTGCCGCATAGTAAGGGTATTCAGCAACCCTGACTAGCGAGATTTTATAGGAGGTGTTTCGATGTACGCAGTAATTAAAACTGGAGGAAAACAGTACAAAGTAACAGAAGGAGACAAACTAAGAGTAGAGAAATTGAATGCTGAAGTTGACGCAGAAGTAACATTAGAAGATGTGCTATTAGTATCTAAAGACGGAGAGGTTAAATTAGGAAAACCATTCGTAGAAGGAGCTAAAGTAGTAGCGACTGTAGTAGCACAAGGAAAAGCTAAAAAAGTAGTTAACTTCAAATACAAACCTAAAACTGGTTTCCATAAGAAAAAAGGTCACAGACAACTTTTTACTGAATTACAAATCAAATCAATTGAAGCGTAATGACAACATTTACAATAGTTAGAAAATCTGACAAAATTGTCAAATTTTACGGGCATGGACATTCTGAATATTCAGAGCACGGCGAGGACATTGTATGTGCGGCTATATCTGCAGCAAGTCAACAAGTCGCCATAGGTGTTTTGGATTATCTGAAAATTCCTGCTCAGGTTGCTGTAAATGAAGATGATGGATTCTTGATGCTAGATCTTTGTGAGGTAAACATAGAGACAGGCGTATCAAAACAGGAATTAAAGGTATTGGTAGATTCAAAAAGAAATGAGTTGGATGCCTTGCTTGAAAGCATGGTGCTTATGCTCAAGCAGATAAAAAGCGAGTATCCAGAGTATTTAGAAGTTATTGAAAAGGAGGACTAGCCAAATGTTTAGAATAAATTTACAATTATTTGCAAAGAAAAAAGGTCAAAGTGCTACTAAAAATGGAAGGGATTCAAATCCTAACTATTTAGGAGTAAAAAAATATGATGGTGAAGTTGTAAAAGCTGGGAACATCATTGTAAGACAAAGAGGAAACAAATTTTACCCAGGAACAAACATGGGACAAGGGAAAGACCACACATTATTTGCTTTAACTGACGGATATGTAAAGTTCGAAAGACTTGGAAGAGACAGAAAGCAAGTATCAGTATACCCTACAAAATAATCAAATCCCAGCATATGCTGGGATTTTTTTTTAAATCAAACAGCATGCCCTGAACAAACAATTTGTGTTGGTTTTGAGGATGTTATTTGAGGAATGAGATTTATTTAGAAATAGGAGGAGAATAATTTGTTTATAGATGAAGCGATTATAACTGTCAAGGCCGGAAACGGTGGAGATGGAGCTGCTACTTTTAGAAGGGAAAAATACGTACAGTTCGGAGGGCCTGATGGAGGCGACGGCGGCCATGGTGGAGCGATTGTGTTTGTTGCTGACAACAATATAAATACACTTGTAGACTTCAGGTACAAAAAAAAGTTTAATGCCAGCAATGGTGGTAATGGTGCAAAAAAGAGGATGTTTGGAAAAACAGGCGAAGACCTTGTGCTAAAGGTTCCTGTAGGGACTCAGGTAAGAGATTTAGAAACGAATAAACTTCTAATAGACTTGAACCACAATGGAGAGAAAAGAGTTCTTTTGAATGGTGGAAGGGGCGGACATGGTAATACCAGGTTTAAAAACTCCATAAACAGAGCTCCTAAAGTAGCGGGTAAGGGAAAAGAAGGTAAAGAGATAAAAGTAAAACTTGAATTGAAACTTCTTGCAGACGTCGCCCTGGTAGGATACCCTAGTGTAGGTAAGTCGAGTTTTATAAATAAGGTTTCATCGGCTAAATCCAAGGTGGCAAACTATCACTTTACAACGCTTAAGCCAAAGTTGGGTGTTGTAAGGGTTGGAGAAGGTAAGTCATTTCTTATAGCAGATATCCCTGGACTTATAGAGGGAGCTCATGAAGGGGTAGGCCTGGGGGATAGGTTTTTGAAACATATAGAAAGATGTAAAATGATATATCATATTGTAGATGTATCGGGTATCGAGGGCAGAGAACCAGCAGATGATTATGAAAAAATAAATCATGAGCTAAAGAAGTTTAGCGGGAAATTGTCTAACAAAAAGCAGATAGTGCTTGCTAATAAAATGGACCTTTTATATGATATGGAAAAATATGACGAGTTTAAGTCATATCTGGAAGAGAAAGGGATAGAAGTTTACCCGATATCAGTTATACTAGGAGAAGGGTTAAACGACGTTCTTTACAAGACTTACGATATGCTTGCAGACATCGAGAGAGATGAGCTGGAAGAGGAAAGCGATGTAAACGAGATAATAAAGGAAAGAGAAGGAAACAAAGAGGATTGGGAAATTGCAGCAGGCGAAGACGGAGTCTACGAGGTGCAAGGAAAGATAGTGGACAATGTTTTGGATACCTATGTTTTCTCTGGAGACGATTCTTTGATAAACTTTATACACGTGCTTAAAAACCTCGGGCTGGAAAGTGAACTGAAAAATGCCGGTGTAGAAGATGGAGATACTGTCAGAATAGAGGGCATAGAGTTTGAATTTGTTGAATAAAAAGGAGTGAATACTCCTTTTTTTAAATCTGGGGTGTATTTGGGAGGAGCTTATGTTTTTTATAGGACTATTTGGAGTAAATAATAAAGAAAAAGACCTTGGAAGTATAGAGTTTAAGTGTACCGGCTGTTTAAGCAATAGGGCGAGATTAACTCAAACGGCCACGAATTTTCACATTTTTTTTATACCTGTATATTCATGGAATAAGAGGTACCTGGCAATATGTGAAAAGTGCGGTAGTACCTATATTATAAAAGACTCAAATATAAAGAGTGTTTTGGAAAAGAAAAAGGCGGTATATGAAGATTTGTCAGGTATTGTTTCTGAGAACCGTGTGTGCCCAACGTGTTCATATCCTCTTTACGGACAGGATTACAAGTACTGCCCAAAATGCGGTAGAAAACTTTAGGAGGGGTGCCATATGAAAGGAATTGTAATAGCAGGGCCGACAGGAGTAGGGAAAACTTCTTTATCCATAAAGCTTGCGAAAAAGCTGGATGCTGTGATAATTTCTGCTGACTCGATGCAGGTGTATAAATATCTTGATATAGGGACAGCTAAAATAAAAGAAGAAGAGATGAGCGGTGTTACGCACTACCTTATAGACGTGGTGGAGCCGAACCATAAGTACAGCGTAGGTGATTATCAAAAAGAAGTAGATAAACTTTTGAAGCAGCTTGAAGAGGAGAAAAAGAATGTTCTGCTGGTAGGCGGGACAGGTTTGTATATAGATTCTGTAGTTAATGGATTGGCTGAATTGCCTGTTGGAGATCCGAAGATCAGAGAGGAGCTCTATAAACTTTCTGCAGAGGAACTGCATAATAGATTGGCGGAGGTGGACCCTGAAGCTGCCCAAAATATACACCCGAACAACAAGATCAGGGTTGCCAGGGCACTGGAAGTATTTATGGTGAGTAAAGAAAAATTTTCAAGCCTTGTTTCCAAAAACTACAAAAACAACAACTATTCATTTTATAAGATCGGCTTGGAAAGGGAAAGAAGCCACCTGTACGAAAGAATAAACAGGCGTGTTGACCTAATGTTTGAAGAGGGGCTTTTAGACGAGGCGAAATGGGTGTACGAGAACTATAAAGACGGGATAGAAAAGATACGTGCCATAGGCTACAAGGAACTGTTTCAGTATTTTGACGGGGAAATAAGCCTTGAAGAAGCTAAGAATATCATAAAAAGAGACTCTAGAAGATATGCAAAAAGACAGTTTACATGGTTTAAACGCGATGAGGATATAAAGTGGTTTAACCTAGACGAAATCACGGAAGATGAAATAGTTTTACAGGTGTTAAATGAAATAAAACAATAACTTGATAATTTCTTTTTTGTGTGTTAAAATTAATCTTAGGGGGTAGAATGCTGAAAAAAATTTCAATATCAGTATACATTTTACTTATTTGTTTTTCGTGTACTAGATTACCAAAAACACAAGAAAAAACATCTGAAATCAATAAAATTTTAGAATTATATGACAACTGGGAACTGGAGGAGGCGGCTGGTATCGCCGAGGACCTTAGCGACATCCCGGAAGTGGATAGACTAAGTATTTTAATACAAAAAAGAGTCGAGAAAAAGTCGGAGCTTGAACTCATCCTGCTTGATCTCAAGAAGGCACTTTACACTAGAGACTATGATGAAATCGAAAAGTATATGTCAAGGAGCATAGCAAACATAATAAAATTTAGAAAACTTAAAAAAATAGATTTTGCTGAATCAGATATATATTTTTCCAGTATAAAATACTACAAAAATAGTGCCGATATAGTAATGCTTATTAACTTTTATGAGGATACCAATTATATAGATTTGGAATTTCAGTTGAGAAATAATCAGTGGAAATTGGTATCATTCGTTGAGAGAAGGTGACAATTTTTGGAGAAGTATAGAATTAGTCTTATAGTGCCATCTTCTTTGGAAAATTTAGCTCTGTTAAGGGCTCTTGCAAAAACATACCTCCAAGCTGAAAATGTCTCGGAAAAAGAGGTGTTTCAGCTGCTTTTGGTTTTAGATGAGCTTGCAACAAACGCAATTGAACATGCCTATGAGTACAGCAGGGATCAAGAGGTAAAGGTTTCTATGAACGTGCGAGAGGGTGTTGTTTATATCTGTGTAGAAGATTTTGGCTCCGGTTTCAAAAAAGAAGGTTGCAGTAAAGAAGAAGGCGGAATGGGCCTCGTTATAGTTCGCAACATAGTTGACAGTTTTGAGATTCTGAAAAAAGAACTCGGAACAAAAATAACAGTATCAAAGGTTTTTAAGGAGGCTGACGAGTAAAAAATGATGTCAAATTTCGAAATTTCTGAAAAAGAAGTAAATGAAGTAGTAGTAGTTAAGGTAGTTGGAGAGTTAGATGCTCTTGTAGCACCTAAACTTAAAGAAAGACTGAACAAATTAATTGAAAATGAAAAGAAGGACTTCATAATTGACTTTAGCGAATTGGTTCATATAAACAGTTTGGCTATGGGTATTTTGAGGGGAAAACTTAGAGAAGTAAGAAAAATTGGCGGAGACATCAAATTAATAAATCTCAATGACCACATAAAAACTATATTTGAAATGGTGGGACTTGATGAAATATTTGGGATCTACGCTTCGGAGGAAGAAGCACTAGAAAAATTTTAAGAGTGAGCACTTAAGTAGCTCCTCATGCTACTGAGGTATTGCTCGCGGAAGAGGGGATAATGGCGATGAATATAGTTATATTGATTTCTTCTTTGATAGTCGCAGCTGGTGTAGTTATAGCAGTTGTGCTTAAGAAGACAGGTCTGGAAAAAGCAATTGAAGAGCTTAACTCTTTAGAAGATAAAATAAAAAAATCTGAGGAAGAGGCTCAAAAAATACTTGAAAATGTAGAAAAAGAAGCACTTGCAAGGAAAAAAGAACTTGAAATTAAGGCAAAGGAAAATGCCTATAAATTAAAAGAGGAAGCAGAAAAAGATATAAAAGCAGCTAAGTCTGAGATCTACAATAAAGAGCAAAGGCTTACTAAAAAAGAGGAAAGTCTTGACGTTAAGCTGGACAGAATCGAAGATCAAAAGAGAAAGCTTGAGAAAAAAGAGAGAAACCTCGAAGGTAAAGAAAAGTCAATTGATGAGTTAAAAGTCAAGCAGGAAGCTGAGCTTGAAAGAATATCGGGGCTTAGCAAACACGATGCAAAAGATATGCTTTTAACAAAATTAAAAAATGAGCTTACGCATGAATCAGCTGTAAAAATAAGAGAGTTTGAAAACAAACTTGATGAAGAAAAAGAGAGAATTTCTAAGAGAATACTTTCTACAGCTATAAACAAATCTGCCTCAGAGTACGTTGTTGAGTCTACTATATCGGTGGTTCAACTTCCTAACGATGAGATGAAGGGTAGAATTATAGGTAGAGAGGGTAGAAATATAAGAGCCATCGAATCAATGACAGGGGTAGATGTAATTATTGACGATACACCTGAAGCAGTAGTGCTTTCGAGTTTTGATTCTGTTAGAAGAGAAGTGGCTAGAATTGCAATAGAAAAACTTGTAACAGACGGGAGAATACACCCTGCTAAGATAGAGGAGTCTGTGAACAAGGCTAAAAAAGAGGTTAATAAGGCAATAATAGAAGCTGGAGAACATGCACTGTTAGAGTTAGGGATAACAGGTATGCACCAAGAGGTAATTAAAACTCTAGGTAAGTTAAGATATAGAACAAGTTACGGACAAAACGTACTTATGCATTCAATAGAGGTTGGAAAACTTGCTTCGACACTTGCGGCTGAAATAGGCGGAAATGTCACTCTGGCGAAAAGAGCTGGACTTTTACACGATGTAGGTAAGGCGCTTGACCACGATATCGAAGGATCGCATGCCGTAATAGGTGCGGAATTCTTGAAAAAATTCGGCGAAAAAGATAACGTGATAAACGCAGTAGCGGCACATCACTGTGAAGCTGAATTTGGAAGTGTTGAAGCTGTCTTAGTTCAGGCATCTGATGCTATATCAGCATCTAGACCTGGTGCGAGAAGAGAGACGCTTTCTACTTATATTAAAAGGCTTGAAAGTCTTGAATCAATTGCAAACTCATTTGATGGTGTAGAGTCTTCATATGCTATACAAGCAGGAAGAGAAGTAAGAATAATTGTAAACCCTGATGAGATGAATGACGACCAGACAACTAAAATGTCTAGGGATATAGCAACTAAAGTCGAAGAAACTATGCAGTATCCAGGACAGATTAAAGTAACAGTAATAAGAGAAACAAGGTCAGTTGAATACGCAAAATAATAATTGTTGGACGACTTTAGGGTCGTCCTTTTTATTGCATTAAATGTTTTCAAAAGTGGTAAATTATGTTAAAATGTAAAGGTTGAATAGGAAAATTAACAGAGAAAAGAGGATATAGATGAAAGTTTTGATAATAGGAGATGTTGTAGGTAAACCCGGCAGAACCATATTAAGTGAATTTTTGGACAGGAAATCAAGCGAGTATGATTTTATAATTGTTAACGGTGAAAACGCAGCAGGCGGATTTGGATTAACCGAGAAAATTGCAAAGACATTTTTTGACATGGGTGTAGATATGATAACTACCGGAAACCATGTTTGGGATAAAAGAGAGATGTACGAGTACCTTCAAACAACTGATAAGGTTATAAGGCCTCTGAATTATCCAAAGGGTGTACCGGGGATAGGGTACACTATGCTTTCAGCAAAAAACGGAAGAAAAGTAGCTGTTGTCAATCTTCTAGGTAGGGTATTTATGCCGCAGGTAGACTGCCCTTTCACCAGGTTTGACGAGGTCTTGGAAGAGATAAGAAAAGAAACTAAAAATATTATTGTTGACTTCCATGCAGAGGCAAGCTCTGAAAAGATGGCCATGGGATGGTATTTGGACGGAAAGGTATCATTGGTTTTTGGAACACACACACACATACAAACTTCCGACAACAGGATACTCAACAAGGGGACTGGATATATAACAGATATAGGAATGACAGGTGCCCATGACGGCATAATAGGTATGAAAATCGAGTCTGTGCTTCCTAAATTTTTAACAGGTCTGCCTTCTAGGTTTGAGGTGTGCGAGGAAAATATAAGACTAAACGGACTGGAGATTGAAGTTGAAGAGAATGGAACTTGCATGAACGTGGAGCGTATAGATATTTCAATGGAAGAATTGGATTTTATGTAAAAATATACTTGAGGGTGAAAATTTATGAATATTTTAGTTTCAAATGACGATGGAATATATGCAAAAGGAATAAAGGTACTCGTAGACAGCTTGAAAGAAAACGGGCACACTGTTTATGTTGTGGCACCTCTGGAAGAACAGAGCGGTACCGGGCATGGGGTTACACTTCATACCCCGCTTAGAGTTACCGAGGCGTACAGGGAAGATGGTTTTTTTGGTTATTCAATAAACGGAAAACCTGCAGACTGCGTCAAGGTAGCCTGCAACTATATATACAAGGATATCGAATTTGATTTTTTAATTGCAGGTATAAATAGGGGGGCAAACCTCGGAACCGACCTTTTTTACTCAGGGACTTTTTCGGCAGCTGCAGAAGGGGCTCTTTTAGGGCTGAGGTCTATAGCTGTATCACTGACCGATCCGAATAATGATCCATATTTTGAAACTGCAGCCAAGTTTATAATAGAGTATCTTGAGAACATAAAAAATGTTGAATTTCCAAAGGATTCACTTATTAACATAAATGTCCCCAATGTACACTGGGAGGATATAAAGGGGTATAAGTACAGTGTGCAGGGAAATAGGAGATTTAGAGATAACCTGGTGCAAAGAGTTGATACCCAGGGCAACAATTACTATTGGCTGGGAGGTAAGGCAGAAGAAAACGACACTTGTGAGCTTGCTGACTTGAATGTAGTAAAGAATAAGTATATATCGGTTACACCTGTAAGATTGGATTTTACTTGTGGAGAGTTCAAAAAAATACTGGAAAAGAATGGAGAGTAGGTGGACTGTATGAAATTAATCGAAGTAAAGGTCATATTTGATGCTGATGATATAAAAAAAGCCCAGGAAGAGATATCTGAACAGTTTTATGAATTTGGAGTACAGGGGCTGAAAATAGAGGAGCCTATTGAGCAAAATGCTTTGGACTATTACCGTGATGAAAAACAGTTTCTTATAAAAGACTATGCAATTTCTGCGTATTTCCCAAATAATATTTATGCAGAAAGAAAAAAACAACTTTTTGTGAACACTTTCCAAGAAAAATTTGGCAGTCGTGAAGACTTGGTGTACACATTAGATTTTTATGAATTAGACGACGAAGATTATCAGAATGCATGGAAAAAATACCTGTACCCGGAAAAGGTCAGTGAAAGGTTTGTGGTGAAACCTACTTGGAGAGAGTATGAGGCTGAATCGGGAGAAATAGTGATAGAATTGGATCCTGGAAGGGCTTTTGGAACGGGTTCACATCCCACAACCTCACTTTGTATGAAGATGATGGAAAAGTATGTAGAAGAAGATCAGACATTAATAGATGTAGGTACAGGATCTGGAATACTGATGGTGGCTGCAGAAAAACTGGGAGCAAAAGAGATATGGGGAGTAGACATAGATGAGATGGCAGTGGAAGTTGCCATGGAAAACCTTGAACTGAATAAAGTGGACATGACAAAGACTAAGGTCTTTGAAGGTGACCTGGTAAAAGTAGTAGGCGACAAAAAATTCGATGTGCTGGTTGCAAATATTTTAGCAGATGTCATATTAATGCTTTTAGATGATGTGTCTATAGTTGTGAACAGTGGCGGTTTGGCTATTTTTTCAGGTATAATAGAGGACAAAAAGTGGCTGGTTGAGCACAAGATAAAAGAACTTGGATTTGAAATAATAGAGATAATGCAGGACGGTGAGTGGTGCTCTTTCACTGTGAGAGTATAGCTGCATAAAGGCAGAAGGAGTTGTTATACGTTGAAAAAATTTGTAGTTGCAGTAGACGGACCGGCAGGAAGCGGTAAGAGTACGGTTTCAAAAATAATAGCCAAAAGATATGGATTTACTTATCTAGACACCGGTGCAATGTATAGGATGATAGCCTTGAAGGTATTGAGAGACGGGCTGGATCTGGAAGATATAGAGAAAATAGAAGAGATGCTGTCAAAATCAAAAATCGACATAGACGGAGAAAAGTTTATCCTAGACGGAAAAGATGTCAGCTCCGAAATAAGAAGCAGGGAAGTAACGGCAGTGGTATCAAAAGTCGCAGCTGTCAAAATCATCAGGGAAAAGCTAGTTGATATGCAAAGGAGCATAGGATCGGGCAAGAAGGTGATCCTAGATGGAAGGGATATAGGTACCGTGGTTTTTCCGGATGCCGACTTGAAGGTATTTTTAGTTGCTAGCCCAGACGAAAGAGCAATGAGAAGGGTCAAAGACTATGAGGAAAAGGGGCACAATGCAGAATTTGAAAGCGTGCTAAAAGAGATAAAGAAAAGGGATAAGATCGACTCTACAAGAAAGGAGAGCCCGCTTAAAAAGGCCAGTGATGCAGTGGAGCTAGACACCAGCGGGATGAGTATAGAAGATGTCTGCGGCGCAATATCGGAAATGATAGATATTAGAATATAGGAGAGATACCGTGGAGAAGAAAATGAAGCTAGGCATTGCAGTAGGGGCAGTGTTAATATTGATACTGGCAGCTGTGGGGATCAAGCAGGTATCGGATAAAATAAATAAAAGAAAATATATTGAGAAGCGGGAAAAAGCGAAAAATGAAGAGCTTAGGAGACTAGATGGGGAAATTTTAAGCTTTTTAGAGGAGACCGGTAGTGAGTATACGAAAAGCGAGGCACCTTTAGAGTACGCAGTTAGCTTAGAAGAGGGATTAAACTTAGAATTAGCTTCAAAAGTTTTTCATAAGGAAGCTGTAAAAAAAGCAGATGAAGAAGAGATAGTTTTTAAAGCCGAAGACGATAAAGAGGTATTAAAGATAAGTATAAATTATTTTACACCTATAAAACTGGCGATACTTATAGACGATGTGGGAATGAATACCAAAGTTGCAGAAAATTTTATGGAAACCGGCCTGGAGATAAGTTATGCTGTGCTGCCTTTTTTACCTAGAAGTAAAGCTGCAAACGAACTACTGAGAGAAAATGGATACGCCACTATTCTACATATGCCAATGGCTGGGTCCAATGACAGGCTGAATTCAAGAACCCCTGGACTTATAACAACATATATGGGAAAAGAAAAGGTATACAATATGTTTGATGCAGCACTTGAAAATGTGGGCTACGTAGACGGATTCAACAATCATATGGGATCAAGGTTTACATCAAACAGAGGAAAAATGGAAGAACTGCTGAGTTATGCAACAGAAAAGGAGCTATTTTACATAGACAGTAAAACAAGCATAAATAATTTAGGTTATGACATAGCCAAGGAATACGGTATAAAAACTTATTACTGTTCGCACTTTTTGGACAACGATAAGGATATTGAAAAAATAAAAGATGAAATAAGATTTTCTGTAAATCTTGCAAAGAAAAGAGGCAAGGTGCTTGTCATAGGGCACTACCATAAAAATATGGCCCAGGCTCTTATGGAAATGAAAGACTATATAGATGAAGAAAATATAAAGCTTGTAAGTGTAAAAGAAGTTTTAGAATAGTCTAAAAATGTCCCGCAAGATCGGGATATTTTTATGCATAGACAAGGAGGAAGATACTTGGTTTATAATATCTTAAGGGTAACGTTATATCCTATTTTGTTTGCAGTTTCTGTATTTAAGCCGGCTTTGAGGGGATTTATTAAAAAAAGGATATTTCAAAAACTCAGTTTTGACAGCGCTAAGGATTATATATGGGTCCATTGCTCCTCTGTTGGAGAGGTAAACTTGTCAGAACCAGTGGTAAAAAAAATATTGGAAAAAACAGGATATAATGTACTGCTTACTATGATGACAGATGCAGGAATGGAAACTGCTAAAAAAAAATATTCGAATATTCAGGGGATAGAAATTATGTATTTCCCTCTTGATGATTTTTTTGCAATAAGAAAAATCTTAAGCCGTATAAGTTTGAGAGAACTTGTTATAGTTGAAACTGAGATATGGCCAAATTTGATAAGACAGTGCGGGAAGCTTGCTCCTGTAGTGGTAGTCAATGGGAGAATATCAGATAAATCGATAGGTTCGTATAGAAAGTTTAGATGGTACCTGAAAAAATTATTTAAGAATATAAGCTACTTTATAATGCAAAGTGAGTTAGATGCACAGAGGATAATTTCGATTGGTGCTGATAGTTCTAAGGTGAAAAACTTCGGAAATCTCAAGTTTGATATAAAACTGCCGGATTACAGCGACGAGGAACTTTTAGCTTTGAAGGAAAAACTGGCCGTGGGCAGTAAAAAAATCTTTGTAGCAGGAAGTACTAGAGGTGGAGAAGAAGAAAAAATACTGGAAGTTTTTGATAGACTGGAAAATTATTTTTTGGTATTAGTCCCAAGGCATATTGAAAGGTGTCCAGATATAGAGGATAGGCTTTTATCGAAAAGGACCTATGTAAAATGGAGCGATATGGACAGCGAGGCAGATTCACAAAACAATATACTTCTGGTGGACAAGATAGGAGTTTTGAGAAAGCTCTATGCTATGTGTGATGTGGCTTTTGTAGGAGGAACCCTGGTTGACATCGGCGGTCATAGCCTCTTGGAACCACTCTACTATGGAAAGGCGCCTATATTTGGTAAACACCTGCAAAATGTAAGGGATATTGCAAAAGAGGTTGAAAACAGAGGTATTGGATTTAAGGTGGAAAGTACCGATGAATTTTTAAAGAGTATTGACAAAATCCAGTTATACAGTCAGAAGAACGATAAAATTGAAAAATTTTTCATGGAAAATTCATCTTGTGTGGACAATACTTTTCAATTACTTGTTGACATAATTTAGAAATTCTTATAAAATTCTAAGGTAATTGCTATTTTTAGAGGAGGATATATGTGGCAACATTTTTTTAAAAACCCGAGAAAAAACTATAATCCTTATATGATGAAACTAAAGGATTATCCAAAATATATTGTTTACGATAAAGAGGTAATGAACTCTTATAAAGGTAAATGGAATGAGTATTTTAAAAATGATAAACCTATATATTTGGAGATAGGTTCTGGAAACGGTAATTTTGCCGTTAGAAACAGCGAGAAAAACAGCGATATTAACCATATGGCTATAGAACTCAGATTTAAGAGACTTGTTATTTCCGCACAGAAAGCGGAAAAAAGAAGCCTGGAAAACGTAGTTTTCTTCAGAAGAAGAGGGGAAGAGATCACTGACTTCGTAGGAGAGAGTGAGATCACTGGTATGTACATAAATTTTCCTGATCCTTGGGAAGGGAAGGAAAAAAACAGAATACTTCAGCCTAAACTGTTTGAGAGCATAGATAAAATAATGAAAAATGGCGGTAAGCTTTTCTTTAAGACCGACCACTATGGTTATTATTGTGATGTTTTAAAATTTATGGATGAGGTTGAAGGATACGAAGTTGCTTATCACACAGACGACCTTTACAGCAGTCCTAAAATAGAGGATAATATTTCTACTGAGTTTGAAGACCTTTTTGTAATAAAAAAAGGGATGAAGATAAATTATATCGAAGTAGAAAAGAAAAACCAGTAAAATTTCTACCTAGCGTAGATAAAAATATATCTAGAAAGAGGTGTATTCATTGGCAGGTTATGTAGTTGTAGGAACTCAATGGGGAGATGAAGGAAAAGGTAAGATCATCGACGCTTTAGCGCATAAAGCTGATTATGTTGTTAGATTTCAAGGTGGGAACAACGCCGGGCATACAGTTGTGGTAAATGGAGAAAAATTTATACTTCACTTGCTTCCTTCAGGAATGTTACATGGAAACGGGAAGTGTATAATAGGTCCTGGAGTAGTTGTAGATCCTAAAGTTCTGATAAAAGAGATTGAAACTCTAGAGGAAAAAGGGGCTAAAACAGACCACTTATTCATAAGTGACAGGGCTCATCTTATAATGCCTTATCATGTTAAACTGGATGAACTAAAAGAAAAGGCTAGAGGTAAAGACAAGATAGGTACTACAAAAAGAGGGATAGGTCCATGTTATGCTGACAAAATAGCCAGATCTGGAATAAGAGTGGGAGAGCTTCTGGATATGGAGATTTTTAAAGAGAGGCTGAAGATAAACCTGGAAGAGAAAAACGTACTTTTTGAAAAAGTATATGAATCTGAAAAACTTGACTATGAAAAAGTTTTAAAGGATTATATGGGATATGCTGAAAAATTAAAACACAGAATAATGGACAGCGTACCAGAGGTAAACGAAGCTTTAGACAACGGTAAACTTGTAATGTTTGAAGGAGCACAAGCTATGATGCTTGACATAAACTACGGAACATATCCGTACGTAACATCTTCATCTCCTACAACAGGAGGAGTTACAACAGGAGCAGGGGTAGCGCCTAGTAAAATAGACAGAGCATTCGGAGTAATGAAAGCCTATACAACAAGAGTTGGAGAGGGGCCTTTTGTAACTGAGCTTCTAGATGAACTTGGAGAAAAACTGAGAGAGGTTGGAGGAGAGTATGGTTCCACAACTGGTAGGCCTAGAAGATGTGGATGGCTAGATTGTGTTGTAGGGAAGTTTGCAGTTGATATAAACGGACTTACAGATGTAGTAATGACTAAAATAGATGTACTTAGCGGATTGGATACATTGAAGATAGCTGTGGGATATGAAATAGACGGGGAAATATACAAAACTGTACCTGCATCAATTGAAAAGCTTAAAAAAGCTAAACCTGTGTATGAAGAACTTCCTGGATGGGAAGAGGACATAACAAACATGAGGACATACGATGAGCTACCTGAAAATTGTAAAAGATACATAAGCAGAGTAGAAGAGATAATCGGATGTCAAATTTCTATGGTTTCAGTTGGACCAGACAGAGAACAAAATATTTTTATAAAAGAGATATAGGATATTTTAACAGGATTTGCACTAGTGTGAATCCTGTTAAAATAATTTTTTTATTGTAAAGAAAAACAACTTGACACTAACTGCTAAATATAATATAATGTGAAGGTAAAGTGATAAATATGGAATTAAAAGAGTTTTTAGAAGTTTCTTTTTTATTGGAGTACTATAAAGAACTTTTAAGCGATAAGCAGAAAGAATATATGATCGAGCATTTTGAGGAAGACTATTCCCTTTCGGAGATAGCCAAAAGGCATAATATAAGCAGGCAGGCTGTTTACGATAATATCAGAAGGGGTATAAAAATAGTAAAAGAGTATGAAGATAAAATCGGTTTTTATAGAAGAGAAAGAGAAATAAAAGAAAAACTCGTAGAATTAAGGGAAAACTATAGCATTGATAAGCTAGAGGAATTAATAAATAGCTTTGAAAATTAAGAGGTGAGCTATGTTAGATAGTTTAGGGAGCAGATTCCAGGAGATATTTAAAAAAGTAAAAGGCCATGGGAAATTAACAGAAGATAACATAAAAGCTGCCTTGAAAGAAGTTAGATTGTCACTTTTAGAGGCGGATGTTAACTATAAAGTTGTAAAAGATTTTGTAAAAAAAGTGAAAGAAAAGGCAGTTGGAGAAACTGTGCTAAAGGGGATCAACCCTGGTCAGCAGTTTGTTAAAATTGTAAATGACGAATTGATCGAGCTATTAGGCGGAGTAAATGCAAAGCTTACAAAGGCACCTAAGAGTCCTACTGTTATAATGTTAGCTGGGCTTCAAGGAGCGGGTAAAACTACTTTCGCGGCTAAACTGGCTAAATTTTTGAAGAAAAAAGGTGAAAGTCCTTATCTTGTTGGAGCAGATGTATACAGACCGGCAGCTATGAAGCAGCTACAGGTTTTAGGGGATAGCATCGATGTACCTGTTTTCACTATTGAAGGCAGCAAGGATGCAGTCAACATATGCGAAGAAGGACTTAAAAAGGCAAAAGATAGCAAAGCAAGCTATGTAATCCTGGATACAGCAGGGAGACTTCATATAGATGAAAACTTGATGGATGAGTTGAATATTATCAGAAAAAACTCGAGGCCACAAGAGATACTTTTGGTTGTAGATGCTATGACCGGTCAAGATGCAGTTAATGTTGCGGCAAAGTTTAATGAAACTTTGAACATTGACGGAGTAGTTTTAACAAAACTAGATGGTGACGCAAGAGGTGGAGCTGCCCTTTCCATAAAAGCTGTTGTTGGGAAACCAATTAAGTTTATAGGGGTAGGAGAAAAGCTTGACGATATAGAACTTTTCCATCCAGACAGGCTGGTTTCTAGAATACTTGGAATGGGAGATGTTGTATCACTTGTAGAAAAAGCTCAAGAAGCTATTGATGAAGATGAAGCAAAGAGATTAGAGGAAAAAATCAGAAGTCAGAATTTTGATCTGGAAGATTTCCTGAAGCAGCTTCAAAGTATAAAAAAAATGGGACCAATAGCAAATCTTTTGAAGATGATACCTGGCGCTGAGCAGATGGGAGATCTGGCACCTGCTGAAAAAGAGATGAAAAAAATAGAGGCTATAATTCAATCGATGACGAAAGATGAGAGAAAAAAGCCTAAGATAATCAATGCCAGTAGGAAAAAAAGAATTGCAAAAGGTAGCGGAACCCAAGTGCATGAAGTAAACAAGCTTTTAAAGCAGTTTGAGCAGATGCAAAAAATGATGAAAATGTTTGGTGGGGGAGGTTTCCCGGGAATGCCAGGAGGTTTTCCAGGAGGGAAATTTAAACTACCATTTTAAATAAAGTTAATAAAAAAAATTATATATAATAAAAAGGAGCAGTGGATAAATATGGTAAAATTAAGATTAACTAGATTAGGTAGAAAGAAAGCACCAGTATACAGAGTAGTAGCAATGGAAGCATTAGCAAAAAGAGACGGGAAAGCAATTGCTTACTTAGGAAACTACTACCCATTAGAAGATTCTAAAGTAGAATTAAAAGAGGAAGAAATCTTAAAATTCCTACAAAATGGAGCTCAACCTACAAGAACGGTAAAATCTTTACTAGTTAAAGAAGGAATCTGGACTAAATTCGAAGAAGCAAAAAAGAAATAGTTTAAAAAGCACCTAAAAGGGTGCTTTTATTTTTTATATAAAACAATTATTTAGTAACAGTTGGCAAAGTATGAATTTATGTACTTTCTTTGCTTGTCCAAAGCACCTACAGGCATTCACTCCCTGTGGTCGATCAAAGCGCCAAAGAAAAGACACCTATAAGATTAATGAAACTTGTAGAAATAAATTTTACAATAGAAGATATATTTGTTTCTCTCATTATTTTCTAAGTCTACTGACTTCCGAACTAACTTTCTATTTAAATATAGTCGGCAACCATCCTTGTTTCAATGAAAGTGGATTTCAGAAGATGATTTCTTAACGTAATTTTTTAAAGGGGTTAGGTTCAAAAGCTCTGTAAGTTAGTTTTTCACAAGCTTTGATATTTCTTTGTTACTTTCTTTCCAGGAAGGGAAAGAAAGTAAGGTTGTCAGAAAATCATTAATTTATCTGCAGTTAAGTTAAAATACAGGTTAAAGAAGAAATAAGCAGTTAAAAAAAACTTGACTTATTTCTTTTTTTTATGTAATATTAAACTAAAATTAGCACTCTTTCAAATCGAGTGCTAACAAAATTTAAAACAATAAGGGGGATTAGAATGAATATCAAACCTATAGGAAATAGAGTTTTACTAAGAACTCTTGAAATTGAAGAAAAAACATCTGGAGGAATAATACTTCCTGATTCATCTCACAAGGAAAAACCAAATATGGCTGAAGTTTTGGCAGTTGGTTCAGGAGAAAAATTAGAAGGAATTGAGACTGGACAGAAAGTAATATATTCAAAATTTGCCGGAACGGATATAAAAGACAACGGTGAGACATTTTTAATAGTAGATATAAAAGATATCTTGGCTATTGTTGAGTAGAAATAAAAAAAATTGGGAAGCAGGAGGAAAAATGGCTAAAATTTTAAAATTTAATGAAGATGCTAGAAGAAGGCTGGAAGCGGGAGTAGATACACTTGCAGATGCTGTTAAAATAACACTTGGACCAAGGGGAAGAAATGTCGTATTGGACAGATCGTATGGTGCTCCACTTATTACAAATGACGGTGTTTCTATTGCAAAAGAGATTGAGCTTGAAGATCCTTTTGAAAATATGGGAGCCCAACTGATAAAAGAGGTTGCTACAAAGGCAAATGACGTTGCCGGTGACGGGACTACAACTGCTACAGTATTAGCCCAAGCGATGGTAAGAGAAGGGTTAAAAATGGTAAGTGCAGGTGCAAATCCTATGTTCGTAAAAAGAGGTATAGAGAAGGCAGCCAAAGAGGTGGTAAAACACCTTGAGGAGAGATCAAGGAAAATTGAGGGAAATGATGAGATCGCACAGGTTGGATCTATATCTGCCGGAGATGATGAAATAGGAAAGTTAATAGCTGAGGCTATGGAGATAGTAGGAGAAACAGGAGTTATAACAGTTGAGGAAGCTAGATCACTGGAAACAAGTTTAGAAGTAGTGGAAGGAATGCAGTTTGATAAAGGTTACCTTTCTCCTTACATGGTAACAGATACTGAAAGAATGGAAGCAGTGTTTGACAACCCTTATATACTTATAACCGATAAGAAAATAAACAACCTAAAAGATGTACTCCCTGTATTGGAAGCTACCAGACAAGAGGGAAGACCACTTATTATAATCGCAGAAGATGTAGAGGGAGAAGCGTTGGCTACACTTGTGGTTAACAAGTTAAGAGGGACTCTTAATGTAGTGGCTGTAAAAGCTCCTGCTTTTGGAGATAGAAGAAAAGCTATACTTGAGGATATAGCTATTATCACAGGCGGAGAAGTAATCTCAGACGAAAAAGGTATGAAACTTGAGAGCACAGACCTGTTTAACCTTGGATCTGCAAAAAAGATCAAGGTGACAAAAGACAGCACTATTATAGTTGATGGAAATGGAAGCGAGTCTGAAATTGCAGCAAGGGTAAATCAGGTTAAGCTTCAAATAGAAGAATCTACCTCTGACTACGATAAAGAAAAACTACAGGAAAGACTGGCAAAACTTTCTGGAGGAGTAGCTGTTGTAAAAGTAGGGGCAGCTACAGAAACTGAGATGAAGGAGAAAAAACTCAGAATAGAAGATGCTTTGAATGCAACTAGGGCGGCGATAGAAGAGGGTATAGTTCCTGGAGGGGGAACAATACTTGTTGAAATAGCCAAAGCTATGCAAGACTTTACTTTAGAAGATGAAGAAGGTGTAGGAGTAGAGATAGTAAAGAAATCGTTATACGCTCCTTTGAGACAGATAGCTGAAAATGCTGGTTTAGATGCTGGTGTAGTTGTGGAAAAGGTCAAAAATTCTGATGCTGGTGTGGGATTTGATGCGGCAAAAGAAATTTATGTAGATATGGTTAAATCTGGGATTATAGATCCTGCTAAAGTAACCAGATCAGCTATACAAAATGCAGCGTCAGTATCTGCACTTATAATCACAACAGAGGTAGTAGTAGCAGACAAGAAAGAAAAAGAAGAAGAAGGAATGCCACCTATGGGTGGGATGCCAGGAATGATGTAATAAAAAACTCCGGTCATTTGACCGGAGTTTTTCTATTCTCCTGTTTCTTCTAGAGCCTCAACTTCAAATCCCGTATTTGAGCCAGTTTCACCGACCAACTCAACATTACTTTCTCTTACCCTGTTGCTATCATTAGTTGTGGCTTTGATCTTAACTGTAGGTTCACTGAGCAAGAAACTAAACTCAAGGTCATCTTGAGAACCAAGGTTGTCAATAACACTGACAATAAGTACTACTCTGGAACCTGGCACCAAGTCATCCCTAGAGATGCCTACAGTTCTGTCTATATTTGCACCTGTCAAAATCGCAGAAGGTACAGTAATAAGTCCTATATGGTTGTCATAGTCAGACCCTAAGCTGCTATCTCCAAATGGATAAGTTATTGTAGGAGAAGAACTTGAGGTGGTACCATTAATCTTAGTTTTTACAGTTTTAACTTTATATCCTTTTAAACCTGCCAGTTCAAGTACTCCGCTTAAATTCAGATCAAATTCATATTTTTCTGTGGCAGGCATATAGTTAGCAGACCTTGTAAGTTTAGTAGATGTGCTTGAGTTTATTCCGGTATCTGCCACTATATATGCTGTGTCTTCACTGATAGCCGGTTTACCAGAAATACTGTAAGGAAGCACTTTTATTGTGTTTCTGGAATTCGGTACAAGGTATCTGCCGTTATCAACTGCAGCTACTGAAATATCCGAACTTGAAGGAGTATAGGCTTTGAGGTAATCTGTACCATTTAGATTAATTCTCAGGTAGCTAACTGTGGATAGGTCTCCTACAAAGTTCAGCGCGAATCTAGGCTGAGTAGAATCGGAGTATTCAGAACCTTTTGAAAATCCATATGTATTTCCACCGTAATCTGCCTGAAGAGTGTCATTCCCATCTATTTGAGTACTTGCATTTTTCCAATCCCCTCTGAAATTCTCGTACAGAATTATATTAGCAGATGCTGGGGTTTCATTGGATAGAGTAGCAATTATATTATATAGGGTGCTGTTCCCGGCTTTGTCCACCACTGTTGCATCGTAGAAGTTGTGGTTGCTAAGTGTGTCAACACCGTTTTCGACAATAAACTCAGTTGTTTCCCAATTTGGTGGTATAGAGGCTGAATCATTTAAAGTCATATCAACAGTAGCGTTTATCCTTACACCTCCGACCCTTGCAATACTTTGATGAATTGCATTTGCCAGATTGTAATCATTTCCTTCTAAAGTTACTTTTATCCTGTCATTTTCTTTAAATGCAAGCTCTTTAGGGAGTCCCATAAGTGTATTTAAGCTAGGGTCTGCATCAGAAACCTTTATCACTTTTCCAAGTACATCTCTAGGAGCTACAGTATCTACAAAGTATTCTCCATCTTCTATAGATGAATTCGTTCCTATACTTGCAATATTTGCATCCAGGATATTCCCTATCTCCTCTTCGCCAGAAGTGGAGGAACCGTAAACTATGCCAGTACCATTAGTTTCAGATATGTTTCCTGCCTTATCTATGGCCAGTATACGTTTTATTTCATATTTACCATCGTAGTTTCCTGTGCTCACATTTTCAAACTCAAAGTCATTTGAGTCCTGCGTAGCTCCGTAGTAAAGAGGTGTTCCTCCGAAGTTTGTATTTTGGAAGCCTACGTTGGAAATTCCTGTATCTGACTGGAGACCGTCATGTCTGAATAATACCAGATGTGTCCTTGCGTCGTTGGAATCAGTATATTCAATTTCGTAATCATCGTTCAAGTACCTGTATATTTCATTGTTATAAGGGTATTTGCTACTACCGTTTATAGTGAAAGAAGATATGCCGGCATCTTCTATGGCTGTGTTGTCCAGTTGCGCCATCTCTGCCTTTTCAAACCTTTCGTTGAGGTTGTTTCCGTACTTATCTTCTACGTCAAATACGGCAAATGCAGTTCCCTCTGATACTGTATTTATAGTGATCTCCCAGTCAAACTTGATCTGGGTATCAGATATCTTCGTTTTAGATATACTTGTTGCAGAACCTATTCCGAAATCGTCCAAGTCGATGTCCAGGGTAGCAGTTTCATCGATGTTGTCGTCACTTACAGTTATTGATACAATGAGCCTGTCTCCCTCTTTTGCGAACTTACCTTCAGTGCCGTCAGGCAGAGAAAGTACGCCGCCATTTGCAGAGTCCTGGTCGGCTAAGTCTGAAGAGTTAGTATCGTTTAGCAGGTATCCTGAGTATGCTGATACCTCACTTGAAGTAAACAGGCCTGAATTTCCAAGAGTTTTCATAGAATCCCAGAGATTTTGCAGAGTCAGGTTAGTGAATACTATCTCATCTATCTTAGGAGGCTGAACGTCCACATGAACCCTTTTCAGAGTTTCAGATCTATTGAACGCCGTTGTGGAAGCTATTATTTCGATGTCGATATAATCGGTTCCTTCATCTTTCAAAAGCTGAACCTCTTCGTCGCTCAATACAAGGTTAATCGAGTACCAGGCACCGTCAGCCTTACTGAGTGTAACATCCTCTGAATCACTGTCGCCTATGATCAGGGTTTTTCCTGTATTGCTGTCGACGATATTTATTTTAGCCCTCTTTATCTTATCCTCCAGTATTACTGTTTCTCCGTCTATTTCTTGATAGTATTTAGCCCTTGCTCTTGCATCAATCACCCATTTTCCCTGGCTGTTTTTATTTAGCTGAAGATTTGTTTCGCTAGGGTCTAAGAACTCTATCCTGATTTTTTCTTCAGGTACTTTGTACTGCCTGTCAATTTCGCTGTTTAGGTCTTTTACCGCAGTGCTGATAGGATTTCCATCTTTACCATAGACCTCTTTCAAAAGGAAGTCAACCTGTCTGGTTGTACCGTCAAACAGTGGATAAGGGGATGTATAGGTAAGAACCCATCTTTGTATTATTCCAATGTTATTTATGGATTCTAAAAGGGCCCCTTCAACATATTCACCATTGCCACCCATTTCATACATATTGTACAGGTCTCCCATACCGTATGATTTAAGCTTAAGGTCAGTATGGTATATATCACCGGTATCAGCCGGGTATACTCCTAGTTTAGGGTCTATTCTGTCATCTAGAACAGTTAACTCTGTATAAGTTTCCCAACTCCAAGTCCACCAGTTCCATCTTGTTTTTTCAACTTCCTGAAATTCCAGATCATAGTCAGCTTGACTGGATTCGCTGATGTTTTTGTTGACATGCATTATTCCTGTTAAGGTTATTGAGCTGTCTTTTAAATTTTCGGTAAGTTCTTCCAGTACATTTGACCTGGTATAACCTGCACCTGGAATATCGCCGATATGATCTGTATCCATATTTTCATCTGTGAGGAGTATCAGCCATTTTTTAGAAGGGATATAACCATCTTTATAGGCGGAGTTACTCACAATATTGTTTGCGTAGTCTAGGTACCTTCCATTATTGTTGAGATGTTCTATACCGTAGTGCAGTGCCCAAGCACTGTTTTCTTCACTTCCATAGTAGCCGCTTCCTGCAATCAGGTCATCGAATGCATCTATTGTCTCAGCTAAATCATTAAACCACTCGTTCTTGTAGATGGCCAAGTAATCATCATCATATCGCCTTGCTATATTGCTGTCCCAGTATGTACCTACTCTACTGGAATTTTGCTCTGGCCCAAAGGTTATGAGGTTGAACTTGACGTCGAATCCCCTGGATATGAGCTCGTTTGTGAAGGCGTTTAGTCCGGCTTTTGTGTCGTCGATTTCGTTTTGCATAGATCCGGAGTTGTCTATTAGGAATACTATGTCAAGCGGGAACTGGAAGTCCAATTTCTCAGATTTTACCACTGAAAATTCTCCGAGATTTGCATTGACGAGTTCTCTTGCTGTCAGGTTGATATTTGCTTCTGCAGTTTCACCGTCAGCAGAAGCAGTTATAAGATTGGTATTTGTCAGCTCTACCTCTCTCTCGAGTTTGGTTATAAAGTTCACTTTTGTCTGTATATAGCTTTCATTGTCTATGGTGACATCCTGCGCGGTTATATAATCTATTTTGAAGAAGTTGTTTTGCGAAGCAAATTCACCGGTTGCCACTTCAGGAAGATCCATTGTAAACGGTGTATCATAATCTTCGTAGGTTAGGATTTTGTAGGTGCCGTCATGGCCGGTTTTAATCGAATAAACCTGTAGATAGTAGTCATCACGCGGCAAGCCTATAATACTGAGTTCGTTTGAACTGGAGAAAACGAACATGGCGGTTGAGGTGGTAATTTCAGTGTCAGTATCACTTTCGAATACCAGATCGATGTAGTCGGAAGTCCCGCTAATGAATCCACCTACAGTAGCTCCTGGATTATTAGCTCCATCAACCAGGTTAACGGGGTTTTCTCCGTTGTAAAGGTTGAAGTAGTGGTTTGGCAGGGTATCGGAGTAAGTTTTTCCGTTTATGCTGTAATTAACGGTGTCCAGGGTGGTGTTGTCCAATTTTGAAATCCTGAAAAGGAACTTATCATAGGACATTGTGGCATTATTTGAGTTAAGCGGTCCGTTTTCCCAAGAGAATTTAACCTTATCTCCGTTTTCCTCCTCCTTAGTAAAGTTTTGTATCCTTTCATCTGTGTAGAATTCCAGTTTTTTTCCATTCATGCCGTCGTAGAGTTCTGCTTTTGTATCGGTTGTAACCTTTCTCAACATAAGCCCATTTACAATCTCTTCACTACCCAATCCCCATTTATAATCGGAATTATCGAATGAAAATGCTACTCTGTCAGAGTAGCCGGAATTTATGATACTTTGGTCTATTGCATCTATACCTACACCGGTATAGTCGATCAATTTCATATCCCTGTGCCCCCTGGAACCCGGCACGAGCACATTATCATCTAGGAGGTAGTCGCCGGCTGAAAATATCTTCACGGAGTCGAAGTAGGCCGCTACTGTTTGGTGTGGATACCTCGTGTCAAGAGGTACTGGATTCGGAGACAGATAATACCTGTCGGTTTCAATGGAAGCATCTGTCAGGCTCACAGTGGAGCTGTCGGAAAGTGTAGCCTCCAAGTCTAAGATTGCCTCACGTTTTAATCCGTCTTTGTCCGGAAAGGCAGTTGTGTACGTGATAAACCACTTTTTAAAATAGTAATTATTTGAGCCGTCTGAGTAGCTCCCATCAACATCCAAGGTCAAAGTAGTCCCATCTTCCAGATAAACTGTGTCTGGGATATTCGATGTGACTGAATTTGAAACCACATTGGCTGTGTTTCCTGTATCAAGGAACTTGTCCTGAAGGGTTTCATTTATTACAGATATCTCCTGGTTTAAAGAAGTACTGATAACAGTTACTTTTATTTCTGGGAAGCCTTCTGTACTGACATCCAGTACGTCGAAATTATTGCTAGGCATAAGCTGGGTTTCCCCGGCATCTGAAAATTCTACTTCATCTTCTAAGGTTGTCACAAGGTAGGTGCCGTCTGCGGAGTCAGGATTGGAATACCTGAAAGTGTATAGGTAGAGTTTGTAGTCCCCCTTTGGGACCCCGCTTACCTCGAGATATCCATTTGCGAATTTGACTTCCATTCCGCCACTGTTAATAGAAGTGGGGACGGTGCTGCTTGTATAGTCGAATATGAAATCTACATAGTCAGATGCACCCGATAAGAAGTCGTCAGTGTTGCTGCCTACATCCTGTTTTTTCAATTGATTTGTCTGCGTGTATATATCGTATTTTTTGTCTCCTCTGGAAATCCTTATCATCGCCTGTTGTTTTTTGTATAGGATATTGTGCTTGAATCCAAGTGAGGTTTCTTCTGAGCTGCTGTCTAGAGGATCCTCCGGCCAGACAAAAATATTTCTACCAATGATACCGGCATCGGAAAGAGTAATTACAGATGCAGGTATATAGTAAGTTTCATCGATTATTGTCTCATAAGTAGTCCCGTCTTTTTGTTCGATCAAGTTGAAAGAAGCATTTTTTATCTCTTTTTCTGTATTGGGGACAATAGGGAAGTACACTACATTTTTTGCTGATTCACTGTACGATAGCTCATATCTGTCTGAGTCATTGTTTTCGATTGCGAACGATTCAAAAGCGCCCGAAGAAAAATTGAGCGCCTCATCATATGAAGAAAGAGATATAGCTGTAACTGTATCTTCCAGTGCTGCATTTTCTAATACATAATGGGTGCTGGAAGCAGTTTCGCCGTCTAAAAAAGATATTATGCTTTGGTCACCGGGAAACAGCTTGAAAAAAGAAAGCATAAATAGTAAAAAAATTAGAACTCTTTTCTTTGGTTTCATATCCTACCTCCTCTACTCATGAATCTTTTCATATAAGTTGCCGTGCCTTTTATAAAAATTTTCCAAATACTCATTGTAAAGACTTCTTTCTTCTTCAATTTCAGATTTTTCTATTAGGGTTTTAAAGGTTCTCTGAACTGTTCCCAAAGCTAAGGCTTCAGAATCTTCTTCTTCTAAGACAGTTTCTACTACTCTGTCCATCACCTTGGTTTTTTCTTGTAAATCTTTTTCAGAAAGGACAGCTTTCACATACATATCTATTTTTTTCAAGTCCAGATATTCGTTTTTGGAAAAATCCTCCACTACGTCATTGGATTCTTTATCCGCACCTGTTGATTGGATGTTTTCGGGTTTATAGGACAGTTCTGTTTCAAGTGCTGATATAGTAGTTTGCACATTAGTTGCTTTTTCAACTTCAGGAGTAGAAGTTTTTGATGAGATTTTGTTTATGGATTCAGGTTCTTTCTCTTTGTTTTTAACATTTATACCAATTAAGATCAGTAAAGCAAGAAAGATCATAAAAATAGAGTAAATTTTTAAACGCATAATAAACCCCCTTTAATATAATTTATAAAAATAATATACTGAGCTAAAAAAAAAATCCTTTACTTTATGGATATTGAAAAAGGAGTATTTAAATTTTGTATATTTCAAGCTGGTATTATTTAAATTGAAAAGTGTATTATCAAAACAAGTGCACCACTTAAAATAAAAAGACCTCTCATAGAAAATCCTGTAGAATGTAATCACCACAAAAACATTTACAAAGGAGTCTTCTATGAAAGGTTACAATCATCTTAGCATAATTGAAAGAGAAAATATAGCAAAATTCCAAGCACAAGGATTATCTAAAAGAGAAATTTCAAGAAGAATAAACCGCTCTCATTCCACTGTAATTAGAGAGTTAAATAGATTAAAGGAAGAATATAGTCCTTCTAAGGCTCAAACGCAATATATAAGTAATAGAAAAAATACGGGAAGAAAGTCTATATTCAAAACTAATCCTGAAGCTAGAGAATATGCTGAATTTAAACTGGAATACGAAAGATGGCTTCCGGATGAAGTTGCTAATAGAGCTAAACTACAAGGCTTGTATACATTTTCAACTTCAACTCTTTACAGAGCTATTAATTCTGGAATTGTTAATATTTCTATAGAAAAAGTTCTTAAGTTTAGAGGCAAAAGCAAAGGTAAAAAAACAAAAGATGGTAGAGGTCAAATTCCAGGGAGAAAATTTATTGAGGAAAGACCCAATAACGCGAATATGCGCAAAGAAATAGGTCACTGGGAAGCTGATTTAGTCATAAGTAAAGGAAGAAAAGGCGGGCTATTAACCCTAGTTGACAGATATAGTCGCTACCCTATTGTTGTAAAAGTTGAGGATAAAAGCACCTATTCAATTATGAAAGCTTTTAAATGTGCATTAAGAGGCATCCCTCAAGAATATCTGAAAACAATTACAGTTGATAATGGGAAAGAATTTGCTGGATTTAAAGGAATTGAAAAAGAATTAGGAGTAAAAGTTTATTTCTGTAATCCTTATTCTCCTTGGGAAAAGGGTAGTAATGAAAATTTTAATGGCATATTAAGACAATATTTTCCAAAGAAAACAGATTTCAGCAAAATATCAGATCAAGAATTAGAAAAAGTAGTTATGAGAATCAAAAACAGGCCAAGAAAAATCAAGGCCTGTGAAAAATCAGCTAAAATATAGCGAAAATCTAAGACTTAGAGACTCAGAAAGTAAGTTTCTGAGGGCCAAAAAATATACTTGTAAAAATCGTTATTTTTTAGGCCAACCCACTTCTCTCAAACAGTCGATTTGTTTCTAAGGATTATCTTCAATCTTTTTTAACGCTGATTGTTTCAAGGGCCAAGAAGCTAGAAAAACTAACTTACAGAGCATTTGAACCTAAACCAGTTTAAAAAATTCCGTTAAGAAATCATCTTCTGAAATCCAATTTCATTAAAATAAGGAGGCTTGCCGACTATATTTCAACAGAAAGTTAGTTTAGAAGTGATTTTAGGAATTTTTTACGGGTGTCTTTTCTTTGGTACTTTGATCAACCATAGGGAGTGAATGCTGTAGGTGCTTTGGACAAGCAAACAAAGTATAAGAAATCAATAATTTGTTTTAAGGCTGGAAGAATAAAAAATACCCGGCTTATTAGCCGAGTATGGTTTAATATAAAATGTATATATTTTTTTATTCTTCGATGTGATTAAATAATTCCACTTCGAATCCCTTGTTGGCGTTGCTTTCTCCGACCATTTTAATATCGCTGACCATTACCCTGTTACTGCCAGTGGTTTTGGCTTTCAGCCTTACAGACGGCTCTGGTATAAGGAAGCTAAATGTAGCTTCACCTTTTGACCCTAAAGAATCTATAAGCACCACTATAAGTTCTATTCTTGAACCAGGTATCAAGTCATCTTTGGAAATACTCACAGTTTTTTTAATATTGTTCCCAGTAAATTCTGTGGAAGGTGATGTTGAAATCTCCATATGATTTTGATAATCTGATCCGAGGTTTTGGTCACCGTCGGGATAGCTTATTGTAGGCGAAAAAGTTTTAAGCTTGCCGTTTGCATTTGTTTGCACACTCTTAACTTTATACCCCTTTAAACCTGCAAGTTCAAGAAAGTTGCTGAAATCAAGTTCAAATTCATATTCTTTATCAGCAGGCTTATATGTGGCAGAGTTTGTCAGTTTCAAAGCAGAACTTGAATTTATTCCGGTATCTACAACTATATATGATGTATTTTGCCTAGAAGGTTTTCCAGATTCACTGTATGAAATAGTCACTACTTCGTTTTTTGAATTCGGTATCAAGTATAAGCCGTCATCTATTGCTGCTATTGAGATACTAGAACTTGTGGTTGAGCTAGGCTCAAAGTATTCTCTTCCGTTCAAATTAAGCTTCAGGTATTTAACAGTGCCTGGATTGCTGAAACTCAGGGCAAATCTTGGTTTTTTTGCATTGCTCCATACAGAACCTTTTGAAAAAGTATAAGTATTTGAACCATCGTTGGCCCGTAAACTGGAATTTCCGGTTATTTTAGTATCCTCATTTTCCCAGTCGCTGAAATTTTCATAAAGCTCTATTTCAGCCGGAGAAGGGACTATATTAGACAGAGTACCTTGAACAGAATACTGTGTAATATTTCCAGCTTTATCTGCAATGTATGCGGTGTAAAAATCATTGTTTATCATTGTATTCTCTTCTTCAAGTACTCTGAATGTGTCAGTTTGCCATAAAGGAGGTGAATTAACATTATCCAGAAGTTGTAAATCTGCTGTGGAATTTAACCTATCACTTCCAGACCTGCCGATACTCTGATCTGCGGTCATAGCGAGGTTGTGGTCGGTTGCGGTTAATGTTATTTTAACGGTATCTTTTCCCTTAAACGGGAGGGCTGCCGGAAGGCCTAACAAACTGTCAAGTTTAGGTTCGGCATCATTAACTTTTATTATTCTACCTTCTATATTTCCAGGCGCTACATTGTCTACAAAGTATTCGCCGGAGTTTATAGAGGTATCGTTTACTATATTTGTATTATTTTTTAGTATGTATACTATTGTTTCTTTACTTTCATCATCAGAACCATAAGAAATGGTGTCTCCGTCAAGGGTTGAGATATTACCAGACTTATCAATGGCGATCATTCTTTTTATCTCGTATTTTCCGTCATAGTCTGTAGAGTCTCCTGGGAAGGAGAAGTTTTTAGAATTTTTAACAGCGCCATAATAAACTAAAGTTTGACCGGAGTTGATATTATTAAAATCTGAATAAGTATTTGAATATCCGTTGTCCGATTGGCTGTCGTCATGTCTGAACAAAATAAGATGCGCTCTTGCCCCATTGGATTTACTGTACTTGATGGCATAATCGTCGTTAAAGTACCTATAATTTTCATTTGCATACATCTCTTCTTCAATCCCGTTTTTAGAATAACTAATGATATCGGGGTCTTCTATAGGTGTATTATCTAATTTAGCGACTTGAGATTTTGTTATCAGTTCGTTCAGATTGTTCCCCGATTTATCTTCGATGTCGAATTTCGCAAATACATTTCCATTTGAAGAGGAAGTGACTGAAATAACCCATTCAAATTTGACCTGTGTATCTGAAACTTTAATCACAGATGAATTGAGTATAGAATCTGTTCCGAAATTTTCCAAGTCTATTTTCATAGCTCTGTCCCCTAAATTATCTAGGTCCGCAAGATTATCGTCACTTACTGTAATAACAAGTTTTATTCGGTCTCCTTTTTTAGCAAAACGCCCCTGAATACTGCTTGGAAGTATAAATCTCCCCTTTGCATTGACCTCTTCGGGGTTGTTAATGAGGTAATGTGAGTACTCACTTACTTTATTTTCATCTCCTGTACCGGAAAACACTGCATTTTTGTCCACAGACTGCAGAGAACCCCAGAAATTTTCAAGTGTTGTATTGGTAAATTCGATACTGTCTATCTGAGGTGGGGTAACATCCACATAAACTTCTTTCAAGGTTTCGGTAGAGCTGACTGTGGCTGTGGAAGCTATGAGTTCAATATCGATATTATCTGTACCTGCAGTTTTGAGGACTTCAACTTCTTCATCATTTAAAATTGTGTCAGCAAAATACCAACCATCTAGATCTTTTGATAAAGTTACTTCATCCTTGGTGCTGTCTTTTATAAACAGGAGTCTTTCAGTTTTACTGTCCCTTATTGTTATTTTAACTTTTTTTATTTTATCTTCCAGAGTAACATTTTCTCCATTGATTTCCTGGTAGTATCTCGATCTGACTTTTGCTTTTACAGCCCATTTATCTTCAGAGTTTTTGCTCAAGTAGAGCTTGCCTTCACTTGGGTCAACAAATTCTATCCGGATTTTTTCTTCGGGCACTTTGTACTGCCTGTCGGTATCGCTGTTTTTATCCTCCACTTCTACTCCGATGCCATCCAGTCCAATGACGTCTTTCAATTGGAAGTCCACCTGCCTAGTGGTACCGTCAAACGTCTCGTACGGGGAGGTGTAGGTAAGGACCCATCTCTGAATAATTCCGATGTTGTTTACAGCCTCTTTTAAAGCAGGTCCGACATGCTGACCGCTACCCCCCATTTCATAGATGTTGCATAAGTTTCCCAAGCCGAGAGATTTCAGCTTGAAATCTGTGTGGGATATATCACCTTTATCAGATGGGTCTATCCCCTCCACAGGAGATTTCCTGTCATCAAGGACAGTATATTCCGTTGTATCTACCTCAACCCATTCTTTAACCCAGCGAGTAACGTATCTTCGATAAGACCACACTTTTTTTTCAACCCATTTTTCAACCCATTTTGTCGATTTTTCCTCTTTAAAATCCAGATCATAGTTATTTGGGGTTGTAATATCCTTGTTAACGTGCATTATTTGGGTTAAGTTTATTGAACTGTCGATTAATTTTTCTGAAAGTTTTTCTAAAACGTTTTCAGAAGTATATCCTCCTCCGATGCTGTTTACGGTATCCTTGTCCATGTTTTCATCGGTTAATAGTATGATCCATTTTTTTGAAGGGATGTACCCAGTTTTGTAGTTGCCGTGGCTTACAATTTGATTGGAGTAGTCCAGGTACCTGCCGTTGTCGTTTAAATGATTTATTCCGTAGTGCATCGCCCAGGCACTGTTTTCCTGGCCTGCCGGATATCCACCGAGAGCATAGATTTCATCGAATGCATCTACTATTTCGTCTAAAGAATAATTTGAAGCGACTTCGCTTCCATCAAACCATT
This sequence comes from uncultured Ilyobacter sp., assembly GCA_963668015.2. Taxonomy (GTDB): domain Bacteria; phylum Fusobacteriota; class Fusobacteriia; order Fusobacteriales; family Fusobacteriaceae; genus Ilyobacter_A. Next base: position 35,627 of record CAXXCR010000038.1, read on the forward strand.
TCTCCTTATAGATCCCAAGGTGGAATCCCTTTTCCTGGTAATATTTGTAATTATTGTGATCTCTGTAATATTTGTACCCCGACCTTGAATCTAATTTTTTATGTATTTTGTCAGACCATTCTCCGTTTATAATTGGCTGTATCATTGGACCGAATGTCAAAAGGTTGAACTTGACGTCATACCCCCTGCTGGTTAGCTCGCTTGTAAATTCTTTTAGCCCGTCTTTTGTAGCATCGATTTCCTCCTGCATGGATCCCGAGGTGTCTATGAGGAAGACTATGTCCAGAGGGTACTGAAAATCTGATTTTTTAGATTCTTCTACGTTAAAGGTCCCTAGAGTTGGGTCTACAAGTTCCCTCTTTTTCAAGTTTAGATTGGATTCTGCCGTTTTACCGTCAGAAGATAAGGTTATCAGATTGTCCTTTGTAAGAGATACCTCTCTTTCAAATTTTGTAATAAAGTTGACTTTGGCCTGGACGTAACTCTCCCCTTCGATATCGACTTCTTGAGCAGTTATGTAGTCTACCTTGAAAAAGTTGTTTTGCTTTGCAAAATCTCCGGTGGCTGCTTCCGGTAGCTCCATAGTAAACTCAGTGTCACACTCTTCATAGGTAAAAACCTTGTAGTTGCCGTCGTGCCCGTTTTTAATGGAATACACCTGTAAAGTATAATCCCCACGTGGCAGTCCTATGATACTGAGTTCGTTTGAACTTGAAAAAGCGAACATGGTAGTCGAGGTGGTGACCTCGCTGTCGGCGTTGCTTTCAAAGACCAAGTCAATATAGTCTGAAGTCCCGTCAATGAAATTTTCTACGGTCGCTCCAGGATTGTTGTTCGGGTCAACTTGGTTTACTCTGTTATTTCCGTTATACGGATCTAAGTAGTATTTCGGTAGCTCCTCGGAATAGGTTTTACCGTCAATAGTGTACTCAACATTTTCTTTTAGATCAGATCTGGAAATCCGAAATAAAAATTTATCATATGAGGTAACGGCATAATTGGAGTTTATAGGTCCATCTTCCCATGAGAACTTAACATTGTCTCCTTTTTCCTTTTCTTTCGTGAAATTCTTTATTTTTTCGTCTGAATAGAATTCCAGGTTGATGGTTTCGCTGGTATTATAAAAACCAGCTTTAGCATCTGTAGTCACTTTTTTTATCATCAGGCCAGGAGTCAGTTTTGTACTGTTTAATTCCCATTTAAGGCTGTTTGTGTTAAAGGAAAATTTGCTTATGTCGGAAAAATTATCAGGGCTGTATATACTTTTGTCTATAGCAGAAGACCCTGCCCCGCTTTTATATTCAACTAATTTCATGTCACGGTAACCCCTTGATCCGGGAACTAAAACAGCATCTTCAAGGGAATAATTTTCCGTGTTAAACTCTTTTAAAGAGTCAAAGTAAAAAACTAAAGTTTGGTGAGGAAACCTAGTATCTTTCGCAATCTCACGGGGTGCCAAATAATAGGTGTCTGATTCAGAAGAGTTGTTCTCCAAGCTCAGTCTAGAGTTGTCAGAGAAGACTGCATTCAGACTAATGTCTATATTGCGCTGAACCCCGTCCCTTTCATCAAAAGCGGAACTGTAGGTGATAAACCACTTTTTAAAGTAGTACTTAGTTGAACCAATTCCGCAACTACCGTCAGAGTCCAACTCCAAGACCTGCCCGTCACTTAAATAGACTTTATCAGGTATTTCTGAATCGGATGAAATATCATTGATATTAAATTTTGAATTCAAATCACTGCTGTGAGCTTCAAGTATTTTTTTTTCAATTTCTGATACAGGCTTGTCTAGAGAAGTAGTCAGAACGCTTACTTTTATTTCCGGGAAATTTTCTGTATTGATATCCAGGATATTAAAGTTATTTTCTGCATGCAGTTCTGTTTCACCGGAACTCGAAAACGCTATCTCATCTTCGAAGCTTGTTACAAAGTAGGTTCCTTTGGAGGATTCCGTGTTTGAATACCTGAACGTATATAAATATAAATTATATTCGCCTTTTGGAAGGCCGGTTAACTCTATGAAACCATTTGCAAATTTCACATCTAGTCCATTGTCGGCTGTGGAACTTGGAGTAGTGTCGCTGGTGTAGTCAAATATGAAATCTAAGTATTCTGATTTGCCGCTTAAAAAATCACTTGTATTGGCAGACGCGTTTTGGTTTTTTATTGGGTTTGATTGAGTATAAATATCATATTTGTTATTGCCTGACTCTTTTTTACTTATCCGAAGCATAACCTCTTGTTTCTTGTACAAAACTCTATGAGAAAATTCCAATGAATTTTGATCCCAGGTAAAGATATTTCTATCGCTGTTATCTTGTTTGAGTTTTATCGTTGACGCAGGAATGTAGTAAGTTTCATCGATTAGGGTTTCGTAAATTGTTGTGTCTTCCACATCACTATCTGTAGCTTGATCTTTTTCTTCAATCAATTTGAACGAAACTTCTTTTACTTCGGCTTCGGAATTAGGTTTCACTGGGAAATACACTACATTTTTTGGAGAACCGTTATAGGAAAGTTCTACCCTGTCCGAGTCTTCAGCTGTATTTTCAAATAACGAGAAATCATTAGAAAAAAATGTGACGGCATCGTTAGAAGCTTTTAATGAAATGGCTTTGGCTTCGGATTCCAACAGCTCATTTTGGAGGATATAATTATCGCTTTGTACAGTTGAGCCGTCTAAGAATGAAACGATAGTTTGGTCCCCTGAATATGAGTTAAAGGAAAAGGACATCAATATTAAAAAAAATAAAAAAGTTTTTTTGAAAAGCATTTGCATCCTCCTTATAAGTGTATGTTTACTTGATTTTTAAAATGATTATTCTCAGAATGTTTTGATTTTAAATTTAAACTGAATAAAATATTTCTAGATCAATAAAATTATATCATATAAATTTATAGAATGCCAAGAAAGTCTTACATTAAATAAACATTTTGTGGTGAAGTAAATTTTAAATTAAAATCAAATTAAGGTTTCATTTGTAAATATTTGAAATACGCATTTTTCCTTTACAAATAAATATGGATATTATATAATACTAAATAGTTTAAAACTTTCCGGAAGGGTGAAAATATGGTAAACAAAGAGAGTATACTTGAAAAATTTATAGAAATGCTTAAGATATCTTCCCCTTCATTGGATGAAAGAGAAATCGCTGACTACCTAAAAAAGGTGCTTTTGGAACTGGGACTTGAAGTGTACGAAGATGAAGCCGGTAAAAAGTACAAAGGCAGTGCAGGCAATATAATAGCTATTTTAAGGGCCCCTGGAAAAAAGAGGGTTCTTTTCAGTGCCCATATGGATACGGTTTCACCCTGTGAAAAAGTGAAGCCTATTATAGAAGACGGAATAGTAAAAAGCGACGGGACAACAATCCTTGGTGGAGACGACAAAATAGGAATAGCAGCAATACTAGAGATGTTGAGAGTAGTAAGGGAGAGAGATACAGATCATCCGGAAATAGTGGTGGTTTTTAGTATAGCAGAGGAAATTGGCCTAATAGGAGCCAAGGAACTCGATCTTGATTCTCTCGGGAAAATAGATTATGGGATAGTTTTAGATGCAGACGGGAAGCCTGGAACCGTTGTGGTGAAGGCGCCATATGCCGTTAAAGGCAGACTGCAGATCACCGGAAAAGCAGCACATGCAGGTATAGACCCTGAAAATGGTATAAATGCACTGTATGTGGCTTCACACGCAATAAGCCAGCTCAAGATGGGGAGGGTGGACGAAGATACTACCTGCAACATAGGTTTGGTAAAGGGCGGAAGCGTCGTAAATATGGTAATGCCTTCTATTTTTATGGCTTATGAGGCTAGAAGTTTCAAAGAGGAAAAGCTCGAAGCATTACTGGAGCATACAAACAGGATATTCGAAGAAACCGCTGAGAAATTCAACGCAAAGTTTACCAAGAAGCTTGAAAGATCTTATGACGGTTTTAATATAGATACAGACTCTGAGATCATAAAGATATTTAAAAAAGCATGCGAAAACGTCGGGGTTGAATACAACCCGCAGTCATGCGGAGGCGGAAGCGATGCAAACGTGTACAGCAAAACGATTCCGTGCATAAATTTGGGGATTGGGATGAGTAAAGTTCATACAAAAGAGGAGTATGTGGAGATAGAAGATATATTGAATTGCAGCAGTCTTCTCTTGGAAATAGTTAGGGAGTTATAATGTTTTCTAGAAAAATTGGCAGTTCTAAAAATAGATTGAAGTTACTATACTATATAATAGCTGCATTTATGCTTATACTGGTGCTTCGTACTCCAATTGACAGTGTTCTAGGATTTGCAAACAGGATGGTTTTGCCTGTAAAGGCTAAAATATACCAGGGAAGCAGCCAGATAAAAGGGACATTTCAGAATATGCGTCATTTTTCTGATATATTGGAGGAAAACAAAAAGCTGAAGTTTGAGTTGAGCAAGAGTATACAGCTCACATCCAGGTTAAAGGATATAGAGGCCGAGAACAATAGGCTTAGGAGTCTTTTAGACATTAAAAAAACGAGAGCTCCCGAATTTATTGCGGCAAATATCTCTTTTAGAGATGGGTTCAGTGTATACAGCGAGATGTATATAGATAAAGGTTATGATCAAGGCATAAAAAAAGATATGGTGGTATTAAACGAGGACAAGCTTTTGGGCAGGGTAAAAGAGGTATATCAAGATAACTCTTTAGTGGAGCTCATAAGCAAGACTGATATATATACCAGTGTCCTGGACCAAGACAACAAAAGTTTGTCGATACTCAAGGGAACAAATTCCAAGTTGCTGGAAATGGAGTATATAACGGTGGATTCCGACGTGCACTCAGGTGAAAAGGTGTATACATCTGGCCTAAGTGATATATACCCTAAGGGAATATATGTGGGGAATATAAAAGAGATAGTTGGAAATGACAAGCAGCTTTTTAAAAAAGTCTTGTTGGAGCTTCCGTATAATATTTTTGATGTAAACGAGGTTATAATACTCAAATAGGAATGGGTGGTCTTATGAGAAAAAAAATAATTGTACTAATGTTTTTAGTTTTGGGAGCCTGTGTTTTCTCAAAAGATATGGGAAAAATAAAAAGTATAAGTGCGTTGGTGGAGGAGAATACTCACTACAATAACAGAAAAACATATAAAAAATATAGGATAAAAGCCATAATTCCAGATAAAATAAGAAAAGAGATGCTTGCTCCTGAGATAAACAGCGGGGAAGTGTATGTATACAGCGGTAATGAAAAACAGATATATTACCCAATATTAGAACAAACTGTTTCACAAAAGATAGATGAAGACGAAAATTTTATAATAAAAGTTATAAAAGACTTGGAAAATCCGGAAAAGTTGACTATACTAAGAGAAGATAAATTTACAAAAGCCATAAATTACGACAGTGGTTTGGAGATAAAGTTTCAAGACTATGAGAAAATCGGCGACTATGATTTTCCGAAAAATATAAAGGTTTATGATCAGGGATCCCTGATATCAGAACTTTCTTTTAAAGAGGTGGAGCTGGATATAGATCTATGTGAATCGGAGTTTCAGCTGAACATAAAATGAGGTTCTTAAATACAGATGGCATTGTGATAAAAAAAGTAGACTACAGTGATGCGGATCGGCTTTTGAGTATATTTACCGAAAGGTACGGCCTGGTGCACATAGCTGTTAAAGGCATAAGGAAGTCAAAGCACAGGGACAGAAATGGAACCGAGCTGATAAGTATGTCAAAGTTTACTATGTACAAAAAAGCAGACCATCTTGTACTGAGCAACCTAGAACTCTTAAACCCGTTTTTGGGAGTGAAAAGTGACCCGTTCAAAATTAATATATCTATATATATGCTCAGCTTGTTAAACAAAATACTGGTGGAGCGTGAAAGGCGGGAAAAACTTTATAAACTTGTTATAAATTGTTTTAAATATATAGATAAAGAGGATGATGTGAATGAGTTGATTTTGTTGCTGGTCTATTTTTTATTTCAGATAATGAAAGAAGAAGGGATAGAATTTGAGATAGGGGATGGTAGCTACTTTAATATAGTTTCATGTAAGGTATCTAGTGAAAAGTCGGGAGGCAGATACCTCAATCATAGGCAGCTGGAGTTTTTAAACGGACTAAGCTGTTCAAAGGTAGAGTACCTCCGTGAATTGGGATTTACTAAGCAAGAGTTGGAAGATGTTATATCGTTGTTACAGGATTATCTAAATTATCATTTAAACATAAATATAAATTATAAGCTGATAGTAAGGGAGGGCTTTTAATGAACATTGTAAAAATTACAGATTTTATGTCCAATGACTTAATATGTTTAGATTTAAAAGCTAACAATAAGGATGAGGCATTGAAGGAACTTTCGGAAGTTTTAGGTAGATCAGAAAACATAAATGACGAGAAAAAGTGTCATGAGGCTCTGGTTGAAAGAGAAAAACTAGGTAGTACAGGGATAGGAAAAGGGGTAGCTATACCACATGCAAAAACAGAATACTCAGAAAATTTAACTATTGCATTTGGGATCAGCAGAAATGGAGTACCGTTTGATGCTCTAGACGAAGAGGATGTAAATATTTTCTTTATTTTTGCATCACCTTTAAAGGACAGCAAAACTTATTTAAAGATTTTAGCTAGGATTTCAAGGCTAATTAGGAATGAAAACTTCAGGTCTAAGCTTTTGAACGCAAAAGATAAAAATGAAATAGTTCAAATTATAGACGAAGAAGAGAAATAATTATGAAATGTCCATTTTGCAATTGTCAGAACACAAGAGTAGTGGATAGTAGAGCGTATTCAGAGGGGCACTCCATAAAAAGAAGAAGAGAGTGCCCTGAATGCGGCAAAAGATTCACTACATATGAAAAAATTGAACCTAGCCCATTTTATGTAGTAAAAAAAGACAAGAGCAGGGAGCCTTTTAAAAAGGACAAGATATTAAGCGGACTTGTAAGGGCCACTGTTAAGAGAAATATAAGCATGGAGGAACTGGAGACACTGGTTCTGGACATAGAAAAGAGTATTCAGAATTCACTTAGAAATGAGATAAGTACCAAGGATCTAGGTGAACTGATAATGGATAAATTAAAGGTTTTGGATGAAGTTGCATATGTTAGATTTGCTTCTGTATATAAAGAGTTTGACGACGTGAAATCTTTCATAAGTGAAATTGAGGAGATGCACAGAAGCGAGTAAAAAGGAGAACTATGCTGAATATAATACAGGGATTGATTATAGGGGTTGCCAATGTTATACCAGGGGTTTCTGGTGGTACATTGGCACTTATTATGGGAATATATGAAAAATTAATGGAAGCCATAGGTACATTTTTTAAAGTCGACAGAAAGCAGAAGCTGAGCTTCGCCTTTTTTCTTTTTAAGATATTTATAGGGGCGGTTTTAGGGATACTCCTGTTTGCTAGAATGATAGATTATCTCTACACAAATCATTTTCAGCCGACCAACTTTTTCTTCATAGGGCTTATTTTAAGCTCTGTACCGGGTATAATAAAAGGCGAGGAAAAGATAACCGCTAAAAAGAGAAACTTGATATTCTTTTTCATAGGTTTTTTAATAATAATTTTGCTGTCTAAGATACACAGTGTAAATGCCGAGGCGGGACTAATATCCGAAGTAACTCCAATGTATTCAATAAAGCTATTATTGTGTGGGGCAATGGCATCTGCAGCGATGATAATACCTGGAATTTCTGGGTCAATGCTCTTAATGATATTAGGCGAATATTATAATATACTTGGATTTGTAAATAACAGGAACCTCTTGGCAATACTAATAGTAGGTATCGGAGTTATACTGGGGATACTTTTGTTTTCTAAATTGGTTGATTATCTGCTGAAAAAGCACAGACCCACAACACTTTATTTCATAGTTGGGTTGATACTTGCCTCTATAATAGAGATATGGCCTGGTATAAACTTGGATCCTTTAAGTGTAGTTTCTAATATGTTTAGCTTTTTTATGGGAGCATTTTTGGTAGTTTTAATGTTCAAAATTGAAAAAAAGGGGTAAAAGGGTTGTATAAGAGCAAACTTAACATATTTATTTTTTTAGTCCTGGGATTTTTTTTGTACAACGTGTTGCCCAATATATACCGTAACTATGAGAAAATAAATATATTAAAAGAAGAGAAACTGGATCTGCAGACGAAGAACAGAGATATAGAAAAACAGATTGCACGCATAAAAGAGGAAATTGAAAGGCTAGATGACTCCTTCTATGTTGAGACACTGGCACGTGAGAGACTTAGCATGGTTAAAAAGGATGAAAAAATATATAGATTAGTTAATTAGGAGGAAGTAATGAAGAGAGAGTTAGCACTTGAATTTGCCAGGGTAACCGAAGCAGCAGCCCTTGCAGCCTATAATTGGGTAGGTAGAGGGGATAAGGAGCTTGCAGATCAAGCGGCGGTGGATGCTATGAGAAATATGTTAAACAGCATCGAAATTGACGGAGAGATAGTAATAGGTGAAGGGGAGATAGATGAAGCCCCTATGCTTTACATAGGAGAAAGATTAGGTAGTTTAGAATCTGAAGTAAAGGTTGACATCGCAGTTGATCCTTTAGAAGGGACAAGAATGACATCTCAGGGTCAGGCAAATGCAATAGCGGTTCTTGCTGTGGGTAACAAGGGCTCTTTCTTGAAAGCGCCTGATATGTACATGGAAAAACTTATAGTTGGTCCAGGGGCAGAAGGTGTAATAGACTTGGATGATCCAATAATCGATAATGTCCACAGAGTAGCCGAAAAACTGGGGAAAAAACTGGAAGAGCTTTCAGTAGTAACCCTGTTTAAGCCAAGACATGAAAAGATAATAAAAGACCTACAAAAACTTGGTGTTAGAGTATATGCACTACCAGACGGGGACGTAGCCGGATCTGTGCTTGCTGCGATGATAGATTCTGATATAGATATGCTGTATGGTATAGGAGGGGCTCCGGAAGGGGTTATCTCAGCTGCGGCACTTAAAGCCCTGGGAGGGGACATGAACGCAAGGCTAAAACTCAGAAGTGAGGTAAAGGGAATAACTCTTGAAAATGATAAAATTTCAAATTATGAAAAAATGAGATGTAAGGAGATGGGCATAGATATAACTAAAAAGCTTACCCTTGACGATCTTGTAAAGGACGATGAGGTTATATTCTCTGCAACTGGTGTAACGAAAGGGGATCTTTTGGACGGTGTAAAAGTCAGAGGGAATATAGCCCATACTCAAACACTTCTTATGAGGGGTAAAACAAGAACCATCAGATATGTAAACTCAATACACAACCTGGATTATAAAATAAGTGACTAGAAGACACGACAAAATAAACTAAAAAGCAGACCTAGGTCTGCTTTTTCAACAGGGAGGTTTTATGTTTTTTTATGATGACCTAGTAAAGAAGATCGAGAACAAAAAAGTGGTATTAGAAGACAAGTATAGCTTCGGTTTAAACCTTAGAAAGAAAGCGATATGGCTTTTAACTGGTATACCGCTTCTGCTAATGGGGATATTTGAGATATACCTGTATTTTAACTTAGAAGAAAACAGTACGGTCCTCCTGCTTGTAGCTGCATTTGTTATATTTCTTGGGACATATAATATAAGGATGGCTTATGGATACAACCTTAAGATTGATTTTAGAGAGGGGCACCTTAAAAACAAGGATATAGATATCAGCTTAGGAGACGTAGAAGAGGTAGAGCTTAGTAAAATAGTTCCTCCAGGATCGAAGAGAATGGAAGCATGTATATCTATTATAACAAAGGACAGAAAGCAGGTAATAATACCTCTTATAATGAGAAAAAGAGTTGAATTTGTGGCAGTTTTAAGGGCATACTATCAGGAAAAGTTTAAAATAGTAAAAAGTGAAGATATATAAAAAAATCCAAGACCAAGGTCTTGGATTTTTTATCTTTCTTCTCTAAAATAATTCACACCAAGGGATTTTGGCCCCAGTGTATCTGAAGATTTTTTCATTGAGTTAAAAACTAATATAGCTATTGTTGTCAGGTAAGGCAGCATATCTATAAGATATTGTGATATATGGATGTCCAGGCTCTGCAGCCTGAATCCCACGATATCCAATCCACCAAATATATATGCCCCTAAAAAAGCTCTGTATGGATTCCATTTGCAAAATATAACAAGTGCAACAGCAATCCAACCTCTACCTGCAGTTAAATTTGTCTGCCAGGCAGGTACATATATTACAGAAAGAAAGGTGCCTGCAAGTCCACAAAGACCCCCGCCTATAATTATGTGAACATATTTGTAAAGGGTTACATTTATACCAACTGAATCCGCTGCTTTTGGATTTTCTCCTACGGCAATCGTGTTTAGCCCCACTCTGGTATTGTATATATATATTCCAAAAAATATAACCAGCATATATGAGGAATACACAAAAATATTATGGTTGAAAAGTATTTCTCCAAGAAATGGAATATCACCTAGAAGTGGTATTTTTTTTGCCAAAAAAAATGTTCTTACTTCAGCAGGTACGATTTCACCAACAAATTTTTTACCGAAAAAATTTGCTGCACCACTTGCGAAAATTGTTAAAGCCAGTCCGGAAACAACTTGGTTTGCTCTCAATGTAACTGTAAGAACAGCAAATATAAGACTGCCCAGCATTCCGGCAATTGCACCTGCAAATACGGCAAGAATTGGGCTTTTGGAAGTCAGTGCAACAGCAAAAGCGGCAACAGCTCCAAGCAGCATCATACCCTCTACACCAAGATTGAGGGAACCGGATTTTTCAGTTATTATTTCCCCCAGAATTGCCAGCAACAGAGGTGTACCTGCGATTATACAGGCTATAAGAAATAGAGTCATTTTAACCTCCCAAATTCTATTTTTCTATACTTATTTCATAATTTAAAAAGAATGAGCTGCCAAGAACAAAGAAAAGTATCATTCCCTGTATTACGTTTGCAGCAGCATCAGGTATGTTGAAGGTCATTTGAATAAATGTGGCCCCCTGCTGCATAGCAGCGAATAAAAATGAAGCTACCAGGGCAAAATATGCATTAAGGTTTGAAAGCCAGGCAGTTATAATTGCCGTAAAACCAAGTCCGCTAGAAATTGATACTGACAGGGTCTTACTCACTGCAGAAGCTTGTACTATTCCAGCCAAGCCACATAATCCTCCACTTATCAAAAGAGTCCTCAAAATAATATTCTTAACATCCATACCAGAATAAACAGCTGTATTCTCACTTTCCCCTACAACAGAGATTTCATATCCGGATTTAGTATGTTTTAAGTAAAAATATATAAAGCCAACAAGAAAAAGTGCTATTATTAATCCAATGTGTATCCCAAATACATTTGGGAGTATGGCACTTTGTTTAAAATTAGGTATTTTTGGAAACCCCAGGCTGTTTGGGTCCCGCCAAGGTCCGTATTGAAGATATGTAATCCATTTAAGAGCAATATAGTTCATAAGAAGTGTAAATATAGTTTCGTTTGTTCTGTATTTTGCCCTAAAGAAAGCCGGTATAAGCGCCCATATTCCTCCACCAATAAAACCGGCTGCTAAAATTATAAGTATTAAAAGTGGTTTAGGAAGCTCGGAAAAGTTGAGGGCAAAGTATGACCCCATAAAAGCCCCCATAATGTATTGACCTTCTGCACCAATATTCCAAAATTTTAATTTGAATGAAATTAATATCCCAAGTGACAAGATTGTAAGCGGGATAGTTTTTATAATGGTTTCTTTTAATCTGTACGGACTTCCGAATGCTCCTTTTAGCATGGCAGCATAAACTTCTATCGGGTTGTTTTTAGTTATTAAGATAAACACACTAGACACCAAAAGTGCTAGGATGATAGTAGATATCTGTATACTGATTTTTTTAGCTTTGGAAAGATTTTTCCTTCTGCTTATTCTTATCAAGATTATCTTCCTTTCTTAGAATTAATTTTTAGAAGCAGCTCTAATCTCTTCTAATTTTTTACCGGCCATCATAAAGCCAAGCTCCTCTTTTGTAGTTGTCTTGGCATCAACAATACCGGTGTTTTCGCCGTCACAAACAACCATTATCCTGTCGGAGATCTCCATTAATACATCCAGGTCTTCTCCTACATATATAGTCCCTATTCCCTTTCTCTTCTGCTCGTTTATCAGGTCATAGATAAGATGGGAGGAGCTTATGTCAAGACCTCTGGTAGGATAAGCTACTATTAATAAATGCGGCTGTGAGTCCAGTTCACGACCCAGGAGAATTTTTTGGATATTCCCTCCGGAAAGCTGTCTCACAGGATGTTTTTCATCTGGAGTAACGATTCTTAATTTATCTATGAGCTTCTTTGATTTTTCAGAAGCATCCCTCCTACGGAGAAAGAATCCAGGCTGCTTATAGTAATTTTTTAAAATCATGTTGTCGATCATAGACATAGATGATACAAGACCCATACCCAGCCTGTCTTCTGGGACAAAACTGAGTGCTATTCCCTTTTCTGAAATTTTCCTAGGGCTCATTCCAACGATGTTTTCACCCTCGTATACTATGCTTCCCTGAGAAATGTTTTGCAGTCCGTTTATAGCTTCGCAAAGCTCCTTTTGACCGCTACCTGCAAGCCCTGCTATACCTAATATTTCTCCAGCGTGAAGGTCAAAAGAGATTTCTTTTATTTTTTTTACATTTTCCTCGTCATATATAATCAGGTTTTTAATTTCTAAAATCTTAGATCCTTTTTCAACATTTGCCCTTTCTATCTTTAGATCGACACTTTCCCCCACCATAAGGTCGGTGAGCTCTTTCTCGCTAGTGTTCTCTGTGACAACGTCAGCTACCATTTCACCTTTTCTCATTATAAGAACTTCGTCGCTTATTTCCAAGATCTCCTGAAGTTTGTGGGTGATAATGATAATTGTGCAGCCATCATCCTGAAGTTTCTTCAGTATCTTAAAAAGGTGTCTTACCTCCTGTGGAGTAAGAACTGCAGTAGGTTCATCAAGTATCATTATATCTGCACCCCGATACAAAACTTTTAATATTTCAAGCGACTGTTTTTCACTCACTGACATCTGTGAAACCTTTTTTTCCACATCTATATCCAGGGAAAACTTTACGATGAAATCTTTTAATTCAGAAATCAAATGCTTTCTGTTGAGGAAAAAGGATTTCTCGTGTCCTAATATAATGTTTTCCATTGCGGAGAGGTTGTCTACTAGTTTGAAATGCTGGTGGATCATCCCTATGCCGTTTTTTATGGCATCTTTGGGAGACCTAAGTTGAGTTTTTTTACCGTGTATATATATATGGCCGCTGTCAGGCCTGTATATACCCGAAAGCATATTCATAAGAGTAGATTTACCTGCACCGTTTTCACCTAAAAGAGCATATATATTACCTTTTTTAAGCTTAAAGGAAATATTTTTATTTGCGTAAACTTTGGCAAAACTCTTCTCGAGGTTTTTAGCTTCAACTACAATATCCCTTGTCATAAGTATCCTTTCCATATTAATTTAAAAAGGGCGCTCTCGCCCTTTTTAAGTTTATTTTATTTTACCAATAACCCCATCTACGAACCAGTTCATAGATAACATATCGGCATTACTCATAGTTTCTTCTGAATCAACAACAACTTCGCCAGATTGGTTTTTAAGAGGTCCAGAGAAAACCTGGAATTCACCGTTCATTATTTTCTGTTTGTACTCCTCTATAAGTTCAGCTGTTTTAGGAGCTGCATTTTCAGTTAGAGGAGAAAGAGTTACAGTACCGGTATCAAGTCCACCCCAGTAAGCTCCAGTTTTCCAAGTTCCAGCTTGCAGCGCCTTAACCTGCTCTACGAAGTAAGGGCCCCAGTTCCATACAGGAGCTATTATATGCGCATTAGGAGCCAGCCTAGTCATATCAGAGTTATATCCTATAGAGAAAACTCCTCTTTCTTCTGCAGCTTGTTGAGGGCCTGCAGTATCCTGATGTTGTGCAATAACGTCTATGTTTTTATCAAGCAATGATATAGCAGCATCCTTTTCTTTTGCAGGGTCATACCAAGTGTTTGTCCAAACCACTTCCACGCTTGCCTCAGGATTAACAGTTTTAACTCCAAGCGTGAATGCGTTTATTCCCCTGATAACTTCAGGAATAGGGAATGCGGCAACGTAACCGATTTTATTACTCTCTGTTTTAAGACCTGCAGCTAAACCAGACAGGAATCTCGCTTCATACATTCTACCGAAAAAGTTAGCCATGTTTTCAGTTGTTTTGTATCCAGAGCAGTGTAAGAAAGTAACGTCTTTATACTCATTTGAAAGCTCTTCTATGTAGTCCATGTATCCAAAACTACCTGCAACAATTAAATTAGCCCCTTGATCAATCATCTGTCTTGCAATATCTTTTACCTCAGGGCCTTCAGGAACACTCTCTTTATAAAGTGTCTTAACCCCTAATTCTTCCTCAAGGTAAATTCTACCCTGGTCTTGCTGATAAGACCAGCCACCGTCTCCAACAGGTCCCACATAGATGAAACCAACAACAGTTTCTTTTTCTTTCTCTTCTCCGCTAACCTCTTTCTTTTCACCACAGGCAGTAAGCATCAACAGTGAAATAAGTGTGATAAGCATAACAATTTTTTTCATTTTTTCTCCTTTCATTCTCCAGTTAGTTTCTATTTAAATTTTATTTCTCCCTCTGTCATTCTATCCAATATGGCAAGAGATTCAACCTGAATTCCTCTTTTTTCTAATATATCTCTACCGCTTTGAAAGCCTTTTTCTATGACAATTCCGATTCCGGAAATATCCGCACCAGCTTCTTCGCACAGTGTGCAAAGTCCTTCGGCTGCATTACCCATAGCAAGAAAGTCATCCACAATTAATACCTGGTCATTTTTGTTCAAAAATTCTCTTGAAATACATATATCATAATCTATATTTTTGGTAAAAGAGTGTACCTTAGTAGACAACATCGACTCCATAGTAGAAGGTTTTTTCTTTTTTGCAAAAACAAGTGGTACGCCGATAGCGTGGGCTACTGCCAAGCCTATAGCGATTCCAGAAGCTTCTATTGTCAAAATTTTGTTTATCTTTTTATTTTCGAATCTCTGTTTGAATTCTTTACCTATTTCCATCATTAAAACAGGATCTATTTGATGGTTTAAAAATGAGTCCACTTTTAGAATGGTATCGGATAGTACATTTCCCTGTGAAAGGATAGTTTCTTTTAAAAACTTCATATTTCCTCCTAAATTAAAAAAGTCTGGCATATTTTTATTTATAGACAAAAATACACCAGAAATTTCAGTTTTTGGTATAGATTCAGCCATAGTAGTTAATTTTCGGTTAACCGTAGAAACTTCCGACCGTATTACGGAAATATATGAACAGCATCTTTTAAATTTTAATTTGATTTTAATTTATCATGTTATAATAAAGAAAGTCAAGTGATTTTGAAGAGAAGAATAAAAATTAATTAATGTTAATTGTATTTAAAATTAGTTTTAAGAAAAAAGTTTAGTATATTTAAGTAGAGGCTTCTGGAAAACAAAAAAGAGGACTCTGTCCTCTTTTTATGATTTCAAATATTTTTCAAGTCTGTCCATAGCGACAGCAAGTTTTTCAAGTGAAAGGGTGCAGGCAATTCTTATATAACCTTCGACACCGAATGCGATTCCTGGTACAAGCGCCACCTTAGTATTTTCCAGTATGTCCAGTACAAAATCCAACGAATCTTTAGTGCTGAAACTTTCATACTTGGCGAATACATAAAAGGCACCATTTGCCTCAGCTACATCAAAGCCCATCTCTCTTAGACGTTTAGATACGAACTTGGCTCTTTTTCCGTATTCCTCGGCTATAGGACTTATGTCACTAACCTCTTGAAGAGCTACAATTGCACCGTATTCAGAAAGAGTAGATGGAGATGTTATTGTATACTGGTTTACCTTGATTAACTCTTTTTTTATTTCAAAAGGAGCCATAAGGTATCCGATTCTCCAACCTGTCATTGAGTGAGATTTTGAAAAACCGTTTATTACAATAACCTTGTCTTTTACGTTGTCGCATTTTGCTATTGAATAAAATTCTTCATCTCCGAAAACAACTTCACTGTAAATCTCATCTGAAATAATATATATATCCTTATCTTCCAAGAACTTGGCAATTTCAAGTATATTTTCCTTTGGAAGGATAGTTCCCGTAGGATTTGAAGGATAATTCAGAATAATAGCTTTTGTTTTGTCACTTATGACCTCTTCTATCATACTGCTTGTAAGTATGAAATTATTTTTAGTGACATCAATATGCACAGCTTTGGCATCGTACATATGTATCAGTGCGTCATACAGGGAAAAAGCCGGATTTATAATAATGACCTCGTCGTCTGGTGCAAGTATACCTTTTAGTGCAGTTGAAAGTGCCTCTGTTGATCCACAGGTAATGAGCACCTCATCTTTGTCATAGTTAATACCGTATTTTTCACCGTAAAACTTAGATATTTCGAATCTAAGTTCTTCAAGTCCACCTGTAGGAGCGTATTTTAACTGGTTGTTTTGCATGTATTCAGCGGATTTTTCAATTATAACACGGGGAGTTGGAATATCCGGCTCCCCGATTGTTAGATTAACAACATCTTCTATTTTAGCGGCCTTTTGAGCTATCTGCCTGATAACAGATACCTCAAGCTCTTTTACCCTAGGATTAATATACATAATTAGATCACCAAACTAGTCTAAGTTTCTTAGATCTTCCATTATTTCTGTTTTCCCCGCTGTTTTCTCATCTTTATTTTTGATTATTTTAGCAGGACTTCCTGCAACAACCACACCTTCAGGCACGTTTGTAGTTACGATAGCCCCTGCTGCTACAACAGATCCTTTACCGATTCTAACACCTTCAAGGACAACTGCGTTTGCTCCAACAACTACGTCGTCTTCTACAACAACAGGATCAGCTGAAGGCGGCTCGATAACACCTGCAAGAACTGCACCTGCACCTATGTGACAGTTTTTACCAACAGTTGCTCTTCCTCCAAGTACAACGTTCATATCGATCATAGTACCGTCGCCGATTTCGGCACCGATATTGATAGAAGCTCCCATCATGATTACGGCATTGTTTCCGATTTTAACCTTGTCTCTTATGATAGCTCCCGGCTCTATTCTGGCATTGATACCTTTTAGGTCCAATGTAGGGATAGCTGAGTTTCTTCTATCGTTTTCAAGGTAGTAGTCTTCTACTTTATCTTTGTTGTCTTCAAGGATTTTAGATATGATATCCCATTCTCCGATTACAACTCTGCTGTTCCCGTTTCCGAAAACTTTGCATTCAGAAAAGTCTACTGCATCTAAGTCACCTTTCATGTAAGCTTTCACAGGAGTTGCTTTTTTAGCATCCCTGATGTATTGGATAATTTCTTGTGCGCTGTTTAAATTTGACATTATAAATAGTCCTCCCTTAATCTAAATTTAGTACATCTTTCATTTCGTAAAGTCCAGCTTTTTTTCCAAAAAGGAATTTTGCAGCTTTTATAGCTCCAGTGGCAAAAACTTTTTTAGAATGTGCCTCATGTTTTATCTCGATAACTTCGTCGGTACCTGCAAAGATAACACTGTGCTCACCTACGATTGTTCCTCCCCTAACTGCATGTACCCCGATTTCATTCTTTTCTCTTTTTTTGAGACCTGATCTACCGTGGGCAAGGGCTCTTTCTTCCTCTAAGACGCTGTTTATAGTCTCAAGAAGAGTTTTTGCTGTCCCACTAGGGGAATCCAGTTTCTTGTTGTGGTGCTTTTCTATAAGCTCGATATCGTATCCCTCTGCAAGTATAGGTACTATTTTTTTGATAACCTCATTTAAAAGATTTATCCCAAGCGAGGTATTAGAAGCAAAAAGTATAGGCACCAGCTTAGAAGCTTCATGTATCTTTGCTATCTGTTCATCGCTGTGTCCGGTAGTGGCTATAACAACTGCAGTACCGTTTTTAGATGCGTAGTCGATGACTTTATCGATATTGGAGTAGTGAGAAAAATCAATTATAAGATCGATTTTTTGTTCTACATCTGCTAAGCTTTTAAAAACCAGCTCATCACTGCTATCACTAAGCGCTTCAATACAAGCGACTAAGTCCATATCCTCTCTCTGTATTATTTCATTAGCAAGGAGCTGTCCCATTGCCCCATAGCCGTATACAGCTATTTTCATAATTTCACCTCAAGACCTATATTTTGTAATTTTTCTGCGAGAATTTTAGTATTGGCTTCACTCATCTCATCAAGAGGAAGTCTTAGGCCACCTGCGTTCATACCTAAAAGATTCATGGCCATTTTCACAGGGATAGGGTTTGTTTCAATGAAAAGTGTGTGAACAAGGTCGTTGTATTTCAATTGCATATCCCTAGATTTTTTAACGTCGCCTTCGATATAGCTCATAACCATGTCATGAGTTTCTTTTGGCATGATATTGGCAAGAACCGATATAACACCTTTTCCACCAAGTGACATAACAGGAACTATTATATCGTCGTTTCCAGAATATATTGCAAAATCCTCGCCACAAAGTCTAGCAACCTCTCCAACATAGCTGATATCTCCACTTGCCTCTTTTAGACCAACTATTTTTTCATTCTTGCTAAGCTCTGCTACTACATCTGCGGGAATACTCATTCCAGTTCTTCCAGGTACGTTGTAAAGTATGATAGGGATATTAACACTGTCTGCAATTGTTGTATAATGTTTTATAAGCCCACTTCTGTTTGTTTTGTTGTAATAAGGTGTAACAACAAGCAGTCCGTCAGCCCCTGCCTTTTCAGCCATTATACTAAGCTTAACGGCATGTGCTGTATCGTTGCTTCCGCTTCCAGCTACAACAGTAATTCTACCTGCAGCAGCCTCAACACAGTATTTTACAACCGAGATGTGTTCTTCGTCAGGAAGGGTAGATGCCTCCCCTGTAGTACCAACAACAACAAGTGCGTCTGTATCGTTTTCAATATGAAACTCAACAAGCTCTTTAAGCTTGTCATAATTAACCTTGTTATTCTCATCAAATGGTGTTACAAGTGCTACTCCTGAACCTACAAAAATACTCATATTATAAATCCTCCTTGTTATTCTATCATTTAAGCGTCTTATTATAAATAAAAAAAACATTAAAATTATATAAAATTCTAATAATTATATTTGCCTTCAGCTACTTTTTCACTTGGCCCTGTCATATAGACATCGTTTTTGACTACCTCTATCAACAGTTCACCGTAAGGTAGCACAACTGTCGTTTTTTCCGAAAGTTTACCTAGAAGCTTTCCTATAAATACTGTGGCACTGGCTCCGGTTCCGCATGCAAAGGTAAGACCTGCGCCTCTTTCCCAGGTTTTTAAAAGTACCCTTTCACTGTTAACTATCTCACAGAAGTTTACGTTTGTTTTTACCGGGTAGAGCTCATGTTCTTCTATCAGCGGACCGATTTTCTCTATATCAGTTTTTTCTAAGTTGTCCACAAATACAACTGTGTGTGTGGTACCCAGAAAAAGTGACGAGACCTCCCAGTCTGCACCTAGAACATTTACTTTTTCTTGGATAAAACTTTCTTGATTTATTGTCATAGGAACTTTTTCAGTTTCCAAAAAAGCTTCACCCATATTAACTTTTACGTTAAATGTTTCTCCTGGGAATATGGAGATGTCCATTATTCCACCCAGTGTATCCACCTTAAACCTATTTTCTTTGATAAGGTTTTTGTTGTACAGGTAGTGTGAAAAACAACGTATTCCGTTGCCGCACATAGGTGCTTGACTCCCGTCTTGGTTAAAAAAAAGCATTTTAAGCATTCCTGTTTCTTCGTTTTTGCAAACGATCATCATCCCGTCAGCGCCTATACCTAGGTTTCTGTGGCAGACTTTTTTTGCCAGCTGGGCATAGTCGCAGTTGCTTAAGTCTTCTTCCATAAATATTATGAAATCATTACCTAAACCATGATATTTTTCAAAACTAAGCATTTATCCTCCTCTACTGAGTAATAGCACTCAATTTGATATTAAATGTAGGGCAATCCATATAACTATATTATTCCATTTTGTCTGACTTGGCAAATGATATAGTCATATTTTTTATTGAACTGTTTAAAAAATAAAAAAAAGGTTGATAGCTGTTATGCCATCAACCTATGAATACAATAAAAATTTATTCGCAAAAGTTGATAGCACTCCATTATGACTGTTGAGGACATAATGACAGTGACAGGGATATTATCCCTGCCCCCAAGAAAAATCCTTGGCTTGAATTTTTCTTTCGGCAGAAGCCCCTTTCAAACTATTTCAAAGAATTGCCGTTCTCTACAGTTTTACTAATGACTATCTGCGCCTCTATCTAATCGTATTTATTTTGGCTGTATTATATCAAAGTTAAACTTTTATTAAAAATATATATAATGAATACAAAGTATATATAATTTGTATTTTAACTGCGAACAGCTAAAAGAATATAATGATTAATTAATAGTTTTTAAAATAGGGGGAGTATATGGAACGGGATTTAAATGAATTTCAAATAGAAATGACCGAGTGTAGAAGGGAACTGCACAAGATACCTGAAACTGGGTTCAATGAGTTTAAAACATCTAGTTTTTTGGAATCCAAGCTGAAAGAATACGGGTATGAGCCGCAAAAAATAGCCGGAACAGGCCTGTACGTATATATAGAGGGCGAGGAAAAAGGAGGGATAGCCTTTCGTGCTGATATAGATGCTCTGGAAATAGAGGAGAAAAATGATGTAGACTATAAGTCGACACATATAGGAAAAATGCATGCCTGCGGTCATGACGGACACATGTCCATATTATTGGGTTTTGCAAAGTATCTTTCCAAGGTAGACAAGCCTAAAAAAGGGATACTCCTTGTGTTCCAACCGGCTGAAGAGGGACCTGGAGGGGCGAAAGATATTGTTAAAAGCGGTATTTTTCAAAGATATAATATAGAGGCAATTTTCGGTCTGCATCTTTTTCCAAATTTGAAACAGGGAACGATTGGATGCAGAAAAGGACCTCTTATGGCAAAAACTGCAGAGATAGATTTTAAGGTGGTGGGTAAAAGCGCCCATGGAGCCATGCCGCACACTGGTATAGACTCAATATATGTGGCTTCGAAACTTCTTGAAGCTTACCAGGGGATAATAGGAAGAAGCCTGTCTCCGATTGATGGAGCTGTTATAACAATAGGTAAAATAAGAGGCGGGGACGTGAGAAATATAATAGCTCACGAAACCGTGCTAGAGGGGACTATAAGAACATTTTCAAACGAGGTGTATGATAGCATAATAAACAGGATAAAGGAGATAAACAGGGGTATGGAGCTGGCTTACGGAGTGGAGATAGAAGAGGATATAAGGCCGCTTTATCCGCCGGTAGTAAACGACAGCGAGCTCTACGATCTGTTCAAGTCTGCACTTGAGGGAAAGTCGGATATAATTGAAATGGAACCTATGATGCTGGCAGAAGATTTTTCATATTACCAGGAAGAGGTGCCGGGGATATTTTTTATGTTAGGAACCGGAACTGAGGAATTTTCTTACCCGTTGCATAACAGTAAGTTCAATTTTGATGAGGATGTGTTAAAAGAAGGATTAAAAGCTTTTGTCGAAATAGGAAAACAGCTGGAGGCTCTGTAAATATATATTGGATAGAATTGTATTTTTTGTTTAATCGTATCCAAACAGCTTTCGTATAGGGATGTAGTGAGAGCGGCTTTGGTTTTATGGGATATTACAGGGGGGCTTATGAAAGTTTCAAAATTAATTTTAATTCATGGAAGGGTACAGGGTGTAGGTTTTAGATATTTTATACAGCATACGGCAAAGAATCTTGGCATAAAGGGATATGTTAAAAATTTAGCTGATGGAACAGTTGAAATACTTGCTCAGGGAGAGCTGCTCACTGTGAAAAAACTAAAAAGTGAAGTTATAAAAGGGAATGGTTTCTCCAAAGTAACAAGGGTGGATGAATCTAACATTGAAACAAAAGAGTACAGTGATTTTAAGATAAAATATTAGAGTTTGTATTTTATTGGGAAAATAGTACCAAAAAAATGGTATTGTTAACGATTTTAGTTAAAAATAGTTGACACAGGATGTTAAATGTGGTATTATCTTCTACAATAATTTTGTGTGAATTAAAGACAAAAATAAATTTAAATATATTAATCATAACACTCATATAAACCAGTAATACGGACTGGTGTGTCTACGACTAACCGTTAATTAGTCTCTATGAGTGAGGGTATGTAGTATAAAAATCTGGGTACATACCTTCACTTTTCTATATAAAAAGGTGAAGGGGATATCCAGTTTTTTATTATTCAGAGATTTGGAGGGAAAGAAAACATATGAAAAAAGGGAGTATTGTAATACTTGATTTCGGTTCGCAATACAATCAGCTGATAGCTAGAAGAATAAGGGAAATGGGAGTATATGCAGAAATAGTACCTTATTTTACAGAATTGGAAGAGATAAGAAAAATGGAGCCAAAAGGGGTAATACTTTCTGGAGGACCAGCTTCAGTTTACGTAGAAGATGCACCTACAGTCGATCCGGAAGTTTATGAGCTTGGAGTACCTGTTTTAGGTATCTGTTATGGGATGCAGCTGACTACTCATCTTTTAGGTGGAGAAGTAGCAAGGGCTGACAAACAGGAGTTTGGAAAAGCAGAACTTATACTGGATAAAAAGGAGTCTCTAATTTTTGACAGCATACCTGAAAAATCACAAGTTTGGATGAGTCATGCTGACCACGTTACAAAATTAGCACCTGGATTTGAAACAATAGCACACACAGATTCTTCGGTAGCGGTTATTGCAAACGAGGAAAAAGGAATATATGCTGTGCAGTTCCATCCAGAAGTAACACATTCTGTATACGGTAAACAGCTTTTAGACAACTTTGTTTTCAACATTGCAAAGTGTGATAAAAACTGGAGAATGACAAACTACATAGAAGAAACAGTAAAAGATATAAGAGAAAAAGTAGGGGATAAAAAAGTTATACTTGCACTTTCAGGTGGGGTTGACTCATCAGTTGCAGCGGTGCTTGTACACAAGGCTATAGGAGATCAGCTTAGCTGTTTCTTCATAGATACTGGACTTATGAGAAAAGACGAAGCAGAAAAAGTAATGGATGCATACGGTGAACACTTCCATATGAATATAGAATGTATAAATGCAGAAGACAGATTCCTTTCAGAATTAAAAGGAGTTACAGATCCTGAGCAAAAGAGAAAAATAATAGGGCGTATATTTGTGGAGATTTTCGAAGATCAAAAGAAGAGGTTTAAAGATGCTGACTTCTTGGCACAGGGAACTATATACCCTGACGTAATCGAATCGCAGTCTGTAAAAGGGCCTTCTGCAACAATAAAGTCACACCACAACGTAGGTGGACTTCCAGATGAGTTTGAATTTGAACTTTTAGAACCGTTAAGAGAGCTATTTAAAGATGAAGTAAGAAAAGTAGGTAGAGAACTAGGGATAGCGGATCATATGATAGACAGACATCCGTTCCCAGGACCAGGTCTTGGTATTAGGATACTGGGTGAAGTAACCAAAGAGAAAGCTGATATTTTAAGAGAAGCTGATGATATATTCATAGAGGAACTTAGAAATGAAGGACTTTATGACAAGGTCAGTCAGGCATTCGTAGTACTTTTACCAGTTAAATCAGTAGGTGTTATGGGAGACGAAAGAACATATGAATACACTGCTGTTCTTAGAAGTGCCGATACAACTGATTTTATGACGGCTACTTGGTCACACCTTCCATATGAGTTCTTGGGTAGAGTGTCAAACAGGATTATAAATGAGGTTAATGGTATCAACAGGCTTACCTATGATATCTCTTCGAAACCGCCAGCAACTATTGAATGGGAATAATATAGGCAGACTATGTGTCTGCCTTTTAAATAAACTTTAGAAACTAAAATATTTAATATAAAATTTTAAAATTATCAGGAGGTTGTAATGTTAAACGGTAAGATAATAAAAGAAGCTATTACTTTTGATGATGTTCTGTTAATCCCTCAAAAATCGGATGTACTTCCAAGTGAGGTTAGTCTTAAAACAAATTTGACTAAAAATATTGTTATGAACATACCATTTATAAGTTCTGCAATGGATACAGTTACTGAGGCTAAACTTGCAATAGCATTAGCAAGAGAGGGCGGAATAGGTTTTATACATAAAAATATGTCTATAGAGCAGCAGGCTGCCGAAGTAGATAAGGTAAAAAGAAACGAAAGCGGGATGATCACTGATCCTATAATTCTTAGCAGAAACTCTACGTTACAAGATGCAGATAAAATAATGGGTACATACAAAATATCTGGTCTTCCTGTTGTAGAAGAAGACGGGACACTAGTTGGTATTATAACTAACAGGGACCTTAAATATAGAAAAAACCTTACTGAAAGCGTTGAAGCTATAATGACAAAAGAGGACCTTATCACTGCGTCAGAAGGAACAACACTTGATGAGGCAAAAGAAATCTTGCTTGAAAACAGAATCGAAAAACTTCCAATTGTGGATAAAGAGGGTAAATTAAAAGGGCTTATAACTATAAAAGATATAGATAACATAGAAGAGTTCCCATTAGCTTGTAAAGACTCTCAAGGGAGACTTAGAGCCGGGGCGGCAGTAAGTGTAGGAAACGATACTATTGAGAGAGTTGCAGCTCTTGTAAAAGCAGGAGTAGACGTAATAACTGTAGATTCTGCACACGGTCACTCGAGAGGGGTAATCGAAACAGTTAGAGAGATAAAAACTACATTCCCTGAACTAGACGTTATAGGGGGGAACATTGTAACTGCTGAAGCTGCAAGAGAGCTTATAGAAGCAGGTGCAGATGCAGTAAAAGTAGGGGTAGGACCAGGTTCTATATGTACGACAAGAGTTGTAGCAGGTGTGGGAGTACCTCAAATATCTGCTGTAAACGATGTATACACATTGGCTAAACAGCATAATGTACCAGTTATAGCTGACGGTGGAATAAAACTTTCAGGTGACGTTGTTAAAGCTATAGCTGCAGGAGCAAACTGTGTAATGATAGGAGGACTATTAGCAGGTACAGAAGAAGCACCTGGAGAAGAAATTCTATATGATGGTAGAAAATTCAAAGTTTATGTAGGTATGGGTTCACTTGCAGCAATGCAAAGAGGAAGTAAAGACAGATACTTCCAAAGTGAAGCTGAAGCTAAAAAACTAGTTCCTGAAGGAATAGAGGGTAAAGTTCCTTTCAAAGGTAAATTAGCTGACGTTATCTTCCAACTTTGCGGAGGGCTTAGAGCTGGTATGGGTTACTGCGGAACTGAAACTGTTGCAGAATTGAGAGACAACGCTAAATTCGTTAAAATAACAGGAGCAGGTCTTCAAGAAAGCCATCCTCATGACATAAGCATTACAAAAGAAGCTCCTAACTATCACAAATAAAATAAAACATATTTAAATCCATATAATCTTTTTAATATGCGAAAAGAGTATCTACCAGCGAAGCATAAATTCGCTGATTATGGGCACTTTTGGTGTGCTCTTTTTCGCAAATGGTCTCATTTGAGGGTACGCCTCGGATGAGACCATTTTTGTTTTTTGATAAATATTCACGATTGTTTAAAATTATATATAAATTGAAATTATGTAATAAATTACTGATTTTATATAAAAATCTTTCTTAGGACCCAGAGTTTCACATAGACTAAAACAAGAGGGGCACAGAGAAAGTCTTTCAATTCAACAGATTATTTTTTGTCACGAATCACATAAATTTCACTAATCATTTAAAACCTAAAAAGAGAAAGATTTTTAGAAATTCTCTGTGAAACTCACTCTTTTCCTATGTGCCATTCTGTGACCAAGGTTTTGTATTTGAATTTGTGTCCATTAGTGGGATTCGTGACAAAAAAAGTTTTTATGTGTTTGCAAGAAAGATAAAATTTTATTGTAGAAATCAATTAGATTATTAAGACTAACTATATGAAGTCAAGTGTAAAATCAAAAAATCAGATTATTTTTTAGGTTTCTATAAAATTGCATCACAAAATAAGAAGCTATGAAAGCTAATTTTTTTAGACAATTAATTTATGAATTCTTTTTCAGTTTTTAATAAATGATATATCACCCGAACTAATTTTCTTGCTGCATGGGTTAGGGCAACTAAGTAGTGTTTTCCTTCAGATCTTTTTTTAGCGAGATATTCGTTAAAAACAGGTGCTCTCATAGATACTAATCTGGCTGCAGTAAGGAGCGCCCATCGCAAGTATTTGGAGCCTCTTTTAACCATTCTAGCATGTGGTGAAGTGTATTTTCCGGACTGATGTGTTGAAGGTTCTAAGCCTGAAAAAGCCAAAAGTTTACCTGGTGTTGAAAAATTATGAATGCTTCTAATCTCGGATAATATGATGGCTGCTAAGGTATAAGAAATTCCTGGTATTGTCATTAGTGGTGTTTTGAGTTTATCGAGTATTTCCTTTATCTTGCTATCTAGAAGTTTGATTTCTTTTTCAACACCTTGTATTAACCTGATAGTTTGTTGGAGTTCAAAAGCTTTTGCGGCATCGCTTACTCCAATGGAATTTTTAGCCAACTCTTTGAGTTCAAGCGCTTTAGCTTTTCCATACTTACCTTTAGAGCTAGATTTAAGTAGGTTGGTCAACTTGGTAAGGTGGCATTTTGCAACCTCAGAGGGAGAAGGTAAAGCTAGTAACAGCGAATAAGATGAGGACTGGTGAACAGACCATACATTTGTGGAAAGCTCTGGAAAAGTAATGTCGATTAGTCTTGTAAAAGATATTTTAAGTTTAGATTTGTACCCTACAAGACGAAACCTATGGCGTGATAACGATTTAACTTCATCTATAAATTCTGAGTTGTAGCTATAGTTGCTAGGCATGTTGGATAAAAGCATTTGCGCTATAAAAACAGCGTCTACTTTATCAGTTTTAGTTTTTCTCAGGGTGCTTGCTTTTCTGTAGAGATTTGTAGAAAGGGGATTAAAAACAGTGACATCAAGCTTGTTGTCTTTAAGAAATTTTAATAGATTATCACTGTAATGCCCAGTGGCCTCAAGCCCTACTTTTACATTGTTTAAAGTTTCTGAGAAGCCAAAAAGTATTTCTTTAAATTCCGAGAAACCTTTAGAGGAGTTCGAAAAACTGAAAACATCTTTTAAAATAACACCATCAGAGTTCATGATAAAGCAGTCATGTTTATGCTTTGATACATCGATGCCGACATAGATCATAATATCACCTCTTTTAATTATGATTAGACGTTGAGATCCATAAAATCTATGCTAGTGTATCCTTGCTAAATATAAAGCGTCGTGCGCTATCTAACTAATTAACAATTAAACATAGACCTATGGTTAGAGCCTTAATAAAATAGTCAAAGCTATAGGAGAAAAAACTAATCCACAGCGTCTATGTAATTATATATTAAAAAACAAATTCCGCTGAAATATAGTTGTTTTTGACTATACTTCAGTATACAAGGAGATATGATGAAAAGTTTTATTGAAGTGGCGTCCGGTAGAAAACCGGCTCAACTTGTATTTAAGAATATAGATATAGTAGATGTATTTACTCAGGAGATTTATCGTGGGGATGTAGCTGTGCAGGACGGATATATAGTGGGAGTGGGTAGCTACTGTGGGAAAACAGAGATAGATGGTACAGGTAAATACATAGCTCCGTCATTTATAGATGCACACATGCATATAGAATCTTCACTTGTAAGCCCGGCAGTTTATTCTGATGCAGTTTTGCCCCTTGGAGTGACAACGATTATAGCTGATCCCCATGAAATAGCGAATGTGGCTGGAAAAGACGGGATAAAATACATGTTGGAGTCTACAGAAAAAATAGAGTTGGATGCATATATTATGCTGCCGTCTTGTGTTCCGGCTACAAATTTTGAAAGTTCGGGAGCCATTTTAAATTCGAAAGATTTAGAGGAGTTTTATCTGCATCCAAGAGTTTTGGGTTTGGCAGAGGTTATGAATTATCCGGCTGTTTTAAACTGTGAAGGAGATATGCTGGACAAAATAAATTTTGCGAAAAAGAACGGGAAACATATAGACGGTCATGGAGCGGGCCTGGGGATACCGGAGATTAATGCTTATATTGCCGCAGGTGTATCGACGGATCATGAGTGTCAAAACCCGCAGGAGTTAAAAGAGAGGCTTAGAAGAGGGATGTACGTTCTCATGAGGGAGGGGACAGCCGCAAAGAACATAAGCGAACTTGCAAAAGCTGTTACACCATCAAATAGTAGAAGAGTATGTGTTTGTACAGATGACAAACATATAGACCAGCTGCTAGAAGAGGGAAGTATAGATAGTATTGTAAGGCTGCTTATAGAGTCAGGAGTACCGGTAACAACTGCATATCAGATGGCCAGTTTGAACAGTGCGGAATGTTATGGTTTGAGTGAGATAGGCGCCATAGCACCGGGGTATAGAGCAGACTTTATTATAATTTCAGATTTGGAGAAAGTCAGCATTGAAAAGGTATTTAAAGGTGGAGAACTTGTAGCAGATAATGGGGTATGTGTCAAGAATTCAAAAGATATATGCAGTATTCCCGAGAAGCTGGTTTCTTCTATGAATTTTGGTGAAGTTTTAGAAGATGATATACAAATTTACGCCGATGATAAATCTAGGGCTAATATAATTGAGATAAAGCCAAACAGGCTGGAGACAAAACACATTGTGGGAAAAGTGGAAGTAAGAGATGGGAAATTTCAAATATCCGTTGAAATGGACCAGCTCAAGATGCTCGTAATTGAAAGACACAAGAACACGGGGAGTATAGGAAAGGGCATAGTGAAGGGGTTTGGATTAAAAAAGGGTGCAATAGCAACAAGTGTGGCACATGATTCGCATAATATAATAGCACTTGGAACAAATGATGATGATATAATAGCAGCTATAGAGGAACTCAGGAGGATAGGGGGAGGAATAGCAGTTTCGGTAGGAGGTAAAATAGAAGCATCGTTAGAGCTGGAGATAGGGGGACTCATAAGTAAAAAGAGTTCGGATAAAGTTGTAGAAGAGCTTGAAAAACTTCATAAAGAGGTCGCTTGCATTATGGGGTGTAGTGATTTTAATCCTTTTTTAACTCTTTCGTTTATGTCTCTTCCCGTAATACCAGAAATAAAATTAACCGATAAAGGAGTTTTTGATGTCAGGAACTTTTGTTTTATAGATGTAATGAGTTAAAATTATATTATCTAAAATATAAAAATGGCAGCTAATTAGCTGCCATTAAGTCTATATTATTAAGCTTCTTTTTTAGCTAAAAGTTCTGCAATTTGAACAGCATTTAAAGCAGCGCCTTTTAAAACCTGGTCTGCTACTACCCATAGAGACAGACCATTATCAAAAGCAAGATCTTTTCTTATCCTTCCAACATATGTGTCATATTTACCTGCTACATCTTTAGGCATAGGATATTCGTTCTCTGCTAGATTATCTTTAACTATCACACCTTCTGAATTAGCTAAAAGTTCTTTAACTTCTGCCACATCAAACTCTTTTTCAAGTTCAAGAGTTATAGATTCCGAGTGAGCTCTTAGTACAGGAACCCTAACAGTTGTAGCTGTAATTCTTATAGCATCATCGTGGAAAATTTTGTGAGTCTCATTTATCATTTTCATTTCTTCTTTAGAGTAGTCGTTTTCTAAGAATACATCAATGTGAGGAATAACATTGAAAAGAAGTTGATGAGCAAATGCAGAAACTTCAAGGTCTTTCCCTTCAACAAATTGTTTTGCTTGTGATAACAGTTCATCCATACCTTTAGCACCTGCACCTGAAGCAGCTTGGTAAGTTGAAACAATTAGTTTTTTGATTCCGTATTTTTTATAGATAGGATAAAGTGCAACACACATCTGAATAGTAGAGCAATTCGGGTTTGCAATTATACCCTTATGTTTAAATGCATCTTCTGGATTTACTTCAGGAACCACAAGAGGAACTTCCGGATCCATTCTAAATGCACTACTGTTGTCAATTACCACAACACCGTTTTCGGCAGCTATAGGCGCGAATTTTTTAGTTATTCCTGCACCAGCAGAGAAGATAGCAATGTCAATACCTTTATGAAACTCTTCTGTAAGCTCTTTTATTACTAAGTCTTCGCCTTTGAATTTAAGAGTTTTTCCTGCAGATCTTGCAGAAGCAAAAAGGTGAAGTTCTTTTAATGGGAAATCTCTATCTTCTAAAACTTTTAAAACTTCTACCCCAACAGCACCTGTAGCACCGACAACGGCTACGTTATATTTTTTCATAATATTTTCTCCCCCGTATCATAGATTAAATTTTTTATGTAAAGCCTTTATGGCTTTTTCTAACGATTTTTTATCAATTATGCAAGTAATTGTTATCTCTGAACAAGAGATTATATGGATATTTATCCCCTCTTCAGCGAGAGTTTCAAAAACACTCGCTACAACTCCAGGATTGGATTTGATACCAAAGCCGACAAGCGAAACTTTTGCAATATCCCTCTCAATTACTATAGATTCTGCACCAATTTTTTCCTTGGAAGTTTCAAGTACTTTTTCAGCTTCCTCGAGATCGGAAAGTTTTATTATAAAAGATAAGGTTTGAAAGCCGGTCTTTTCTAAATTATGACTAATCAAATCTATGCTTATATTATGCTTCGCCATCTCTCTAAATATATGTGCAGCAATACCAACCTTGTCTGGAACATTAGATACAATAATTTTAGCTTCAGACTGTGAGTGAGCAAGCCCTTTTACTAAACAATTTTCCATATGTCCCCCTTTAACAATAGTTCCTTTTGCATCTGAAAATGAAGAACGCAGGTGGACTTTCAAATCATGCTTGGCAGCTAGCTCTACAGACCTGCTATGTAGCACCTTAGCCCCTGAAGAGGCCAACTCAAGCATCTCTTCGTATGAGATTTCCTGTATCTTTTTAGCATCTTCTACAAGCCTCGGATCAGCAGAATACACCCCGTCTACATCGGTGTATATTTCCACTTCATCGGCATTTAATGCCACCCCTAACGCTACTCCTGTAGTATCGGAACCGCCTCTTCCCAAAGTGGTTATATCGAAGTTTTCAGTAATTCCCTGGAAACCAGCCACTACTACAATATGTCCAGTTTCAAGTTTTTCGCGTATTTTATCTGTGCTTATAGACCGTATCCTTGCCTTGGTGTGAGAGTTATCAGTGAGTATTCCAACCTGTGCAGCAGTAAAAGATATAGCATCCTCTCCTAACTGGTGAATAGCCATAGTAAGAAGTGATATGGATATCTGCTCTCCAGTTACAAGAAGCATATCAAGTTCCCTTTTGTTAGGTGTGTCTGATAATTCCCGGGCACGCTTTGTAAGGTCATCGGTCATGCCAGCAGGGGCAGACAGGACAACCACCACATCATTACCTGCTTTTTTCGTGTCCACAACCCTTTTGGCAACAGCCTTAAGTCTGTCAGAATTTGCAACGGAGGTTCCTCCATATTTCTGTACTACTAATCCCATCAACAGCCTCCTGAGCTATGTTTAGTTGATATGAAGAGAAAGGTACTCGAATTTCTCAAGATGAGATAGAAGTTCTTTCTCTTTAACAGCTTCAGTCAAGATTATTATATAGCCGTCTTTTTTGATGAAGTGCTCAACTTCGATTCCCGCATCCTTTATCTCTTCGCAAAGGTGTATGTCGGCACCTTCAACTCTTAAATAGAATTTAGACACAATGTCGTCAGCAGAGACTACATCGATAGGTTTTTCTATATTATAGTAGAAGTCACCTTCGTATTTACTTCTTATGCATGCCTTAACTATGTCTGCAACGACAGCAGATGCTGTGGCATCCATACCGGCACCCTTACCGTAGAAAAGAGTTTTACCTACATAGTCTCCTTCAACCTCGATTGCGTTGAATACACCGTTTACATTTGCAAGCTGTTCACTCTTTTCTAATAGAGTAGGCATAACAGATACCTCTATTTTATCACAGGCCTGTTTAGCAGATGCGATAAGCTTGATTATATATCCAAGCTCGTCAGCCGCCTGAATATCTTCTGGTTTTATCTTAGTTATTCCGCTAATGGAAACTTTATCAAAATCTACACACCCACCGTAAGCAATAGACGCAAGTATAGTTATTTTGTGAGCTGTATCGATACCCTCTATGTCATATGTAGGGTCAGCTTCTGCATATCCTTTTTCCATTGCAACTTTTAATACGTCGTCAAAACTAAGTCCTTTTTGAGTCATCTCAGTAAGGATATAGTTTGCGGTACCGTTTATGATACCTTTGATGCTTTGAACGTTGTTCGCTACAAGGCTTTCTTGAAGTGGAATTATAATTGGTATACCTCCGCCAACACTCGCCTCGTAATAAACATTGGTATCAGTTTCCTTTGCTTTTTTGAATATCTCTTTTGAATGTTTTGCAATTAAAGCTTTGTTTGCTGTTACAACACTTTTACCGTTTTCAAGAGCTTCTAAAAGTATTTTCTTTGCAATTGTCTCTCCACCTATAAGTTCTACAACAACGTCAATCTCATCATCTTCAATAATTTTTTTATAGTCGTCGATTAGTATACTTCTGTCGAAATCAAAAGAAAACTTTTTGTTTAAGTCTAAATCGCATGCATACTTAACCTCTATATCAGCACTCGCTTTTTGAGAAATTTTCTTAGCTTCGTTTAATAATATTTTTAAGGTACCTTCGCCTACTGTACCAAGTCCTACAATTCCTATTTTCAAAATGTTCACCCCTATTCGCAATTAAATGTCTCTAATTTTTAGCACAACATTATTAAATTATTAATACTTAAAAATAAAAAAAAATTAATAAAAGCTTAATTTTTATATAAAAAAAGGGTCTTTTTTAGTGCAAAAGACCCATCATAAACATGTCAAATATAAAAACGTACCTCATACTATGCAGTGTTTACATAAGGAATATTTTTAACAAGTTAAAATTTAAATACTACATTAAATTAATACTAACACAAGCCATATCTATTGTCAATGAAATTTAAAAAAAGCATTATGACATCTTAATTGTTTTGAAATTTTTGTATTTTTCCAGATATGCTAAAGTTACATGTATGAAAGTAGCATGACTCCAGGTTAGTGGCGATACGGAAAGAGGAACATTTGTAAATGGGTTCACCTGTTCTGCAAGTACGCCACTTTCAAGAGCATGGTCACTTACCCACTTCATCAGATCCATTGCTTTACTCAAATCAGATTCAGAGTCTGAGCTTTCTATATAGTAAAGTGC
The DNA here is from genome assembly GCA_963668015.2 of uncultured Ilyobacter sp. Lineage (GTDB taxonomy): Bacteria > Fusobacteriota > Fusobacteriia > Fusobacteriales > Fusobacteriaceae > Ilyobacter_A. The sequence continues at coordinate 68,855 of CAXXCR010000038.1, forward strand.
CAGCCATAGGGTTGTGACAAACCAAGGGTTGCCGGGGATCTCATTGCTAACTCTGTAGTAAGGGTCATTTTCATATCTGGCAAGTCCGCCGACCTCTGTTTGGCACCATAGTTTTTCACGGATCTGCTCCATTGTACTTTTTACTTTCTCATCTTTTGCTTTGTATGGGCCGAAGGCGAAAAGGGCATACAAACTGGCATCAAGTGTATCGTCTATAATTATGTCTCCTTCACTGCTGAAATTTACCATCCTTGCAAAACGATTTTTATCGTTCAAATACATGTATTTTTCCATAGAAATTTTAATTTCCATAGCTCCATTTTTATATTTTTCCCCAAGATCGATCTCGCCAAATGCTGCTGCAAATCTGGAAGCACTCATAAGAGCCCCGTAAACTGAGCACACAGTAAAGGTGTGTATTCCAAGCCTCTCCTCCCACAGGTCATAGCTTGGAAGAGGAAGCTTCGTTTTTTCATCTCTGAAATCCAGCAAAAAGTCTGCCACTTTCTTTATAAAGCATTTGTAGATTGGCTTTATGAATTCTATATCTCTGTAGATGTCGAAGTGGTGCCAAAGCGCCCACAGAACAAGAGCAGATTCATCCTCCTGTATAGGGAGCTGCAACTTGCCGTTATTTAGCCACGGATGCCATGAACTACCCACATTTTTCGAGGGGGGTGTATTTATGCAGGAGGTATCCTTCATTTTCCAATACCTCGTTGCAGAAATTATAAAATCTCCCGGCAAGCATTATATAACCTGCCAGATCCAACGAATGCGCCACCAGGGCTCCGTCCCTTGGCCAAATATAGCTGTAGGTGTCTCTGTTGTACTGCATGACATCTGAGTCGTTTGCCGCCAGTATCCCGCCGCTGTTGTCTATTTGGGTCCTAAGTATTAGAAGGCTTTTCTTATACAGAAAGGCTATTTTTTCAGGAAGTATTCCCAATTCCAAATCCTCTTTATTGCACCATAGTTTCCAGTAGTTTTTAGTCCTTATAAGCAGTTGTTCAGGGGTTTTTTCGAGTATGAGGTGGTTCAGTTGGCAGGCTTCGTTATAATTTTTGCCTACACTTATCCAGTAGTAAAGTGTCTCAGATGAGTTCTCGTCAACGTTTACATTCAGGCCTATGACGGAATCCACAGAACCCTGTTCAATAGCGTTACAGCCCAACACACCATCTTCAGCGTCCTTCCAGGTGCCCTCAAGCCCCTGCTTTCCTTTGCTGCCTATTGCGTAATAATCCAAACCATATCTGCCGTTGTAAAATCCGTTTATTAAGAAGTATCTGTCGCCTTTATAATGCACAAGGACCTCTTCATTTGGCCTGTATACAGCTGTATCTCCTATCTCATTTCCCTTTATATCGAAATCATGGCACAGAAAGATCCTCAAATCCCTCTTTCTACTGTCCAAATTATGCGCTACGATTTTTTTTATGTATATATTTTCGTGAAAATCAACAAGGTCGTTTACGCACAAACGTATTTTTAGATCCTGATTAATCAACTCCACATCAGTGACCATAGTTTCATCTAGATATCTCATTTTAATATCCCAGGATTCCTCATCTATCCAGGAAAACTTTCTATCAATCCAAACTCCTATTTTAAAAGGATTTCCACTGGTATGGTTTTCTTCACCCACATAGGGGAAGAAAAATTCCCTTATACGATAATTTTTGTCAAAGGCCACTAACAGACTACCGTTGCTCACAGGGATATCTCTAGGCATAATCCACCTCCATATTATTCATAAGATTAAAAATTTGTTTTAATATAAAGTTGTGAAGTGTATTAGATTGAGCAATTAAATTTATCATCTAAGTTTAGGGAATAAATTACTAAATTTACCTAAAAGATTTTTTGGCCACAGAGTTTCACAGGGGTTTAAAACAAGAGCTGCACAGAGAAGATCCCAGTTCAGTTTATAGATTATAGAGAACAGTAATATATTTTAACTATTCTCTATTCATTATTAGCTACTAACTGATTTATTTCCTCTGTGCCACTCTGTGACCCAGGTTTTTTATTTTAATTTATGTCTATTTGTGCGATTCGTGGCCAAAAAAGGTTTTTGTGTACTTGTAAGAAATTCAATTTTTAAAAAATATTAACCAGTAGTTTAAATTTTCACTTAAAAATTTTTTTTCCTCTTTGAGATATATGCAATTTCCTAGAGTAGTCTAAGAGAGCTTGTAGGATAAGATTGAAGGGTTGGGTTTGTTTATTTGTTCGTAAAATGGCAAAGGTGCCTATAGTAGGCACCTTTTAGGTCCAAGTATGAGATGAAATTGTAGAATATTTTTATGTGTAGTTCAAGTTAGGAATTGAATAAAGATAATTTTCCAAAGGCTAAAAATATACCGCTGATCAAATTTGAGAAAAAACTTTTAGCATACGGTTTTGGTTCTGCCAGTATAAAAAAATTGTCCGGCTCGTTGTTTCTTTTTTTTATAGTCTCAATTATAAATTCTCCTAGTTCTTTGGAAGAATTAGGTTTTTTGATATTTTTTATTGAGTGCCTGTATATTTTTTCCCTGTGAGTATTGGAAAGTAACTGAAAAACAGCTTCATCAATTGTAAAAGTAGGACTTATCTTTACAGCTGCTCCATTATTTTGAAGGAACTCTGCATTCCTGTTCTCTTGGCCCGGTATAGGGTCGATCAAAATTATAGGGATCTCTTTTGCGAGGCTCTCTGAAATTGTCAATCCTCCGGGCTTTGTGATTATGAAATTTGAAGGCGTCCATTAACATATCGATATTGTCTACATAGCCGTAATTGTAGATGATTTTTTCACTGTTGAATTTATCAATTTTTTCTTTTAATTTTTGGTTGCTTCCGCATACTGATATTATTTGAAAATCAAGATCGAGTTCATCCAGTTTATGTATCAGCCCCAATATATTCCCGTGACCTGTGCCACCACCCATCAAAAGTATAGTTGATCTATCTTTTAACCCAAGTAAAGTCCTAGCTTTAAAATAATTCACTTTTTTAGAAAATTTACTGTGTATGGGTATCCCTGTGGATCTTACTTTGCTTAGCGGGATGTTTTTTTTGGCAATTTGATTATCTAGCAGTTCGCAGGCAGTTATGTACCAATCTAAATTGGTATCTTCCCAGAAAGGATGTATGGTAAAATCTGTTATTATCCCTATACTGGGTATATCAAGTTTTTTTTCATTCAAAGCAGTGATAATTTGAGCAGCAAAAACATGTGTGCACACTATTATGTCGGGTTGGTAGTTTTTTATATATGTAACCAGTTTTTGAGATAGTATAGAGTTGATTAGTTTAGATATAGAAAACTTGGTATTGTTTTTATCTTTCTTTTCAGCAAGACGGTATAAACGACCATAGAGTGACGGGGTAAATTTTGTAGAGATTGAATTTACTTTCGATATGGATTTACTAAGCGCCGGATTGATATATTCAAATGTATCCAACATAGCGCAGTTTAAGCCCAGGCTCTCAAGATATGCTATGACAGATTTTGCAGCTGAATTATGTCCGTGGCCGGCAGTTACAGACAGAAATAATGCCTTCATTTTTTAACACTTCCCATTCTAAAATATTACTTAAATATAATTCAAGTTGCTGCTTAGAATTATTGCGATAAATTACTGATTTTATCTAAAATATTTTTTGGACACAGAGTTTCACAGAGCTTTAAAGCAAGAGTTACGCAGAGGAAACCATTAAATCAAAATCATCTTTTATCACAAATTACACTGATCTCACTAATTACTAAAAACATAGAGAATTAAATGTTTGTACGTCATTCTCTGTGAAACTTATTCTTTTACTCCGTACCACTCTGTGGCCAAGATTTTGAATTTGTTTCCATTTGTGTGATTCGTGACCAAAAAAATTATGTCCTTACAAGAAATTCAATGTGTTATTACAGGTTGTAGCTTAGCTTAGATATACTGATATTTTATCTTGAGTGTGGAAAATAATCAAACTATGATACAATTCATTTACAAGAATAGGTATTTGAAAGGGTGAAATCTTCTAAATGTTCTGATAAAGCTGGGATTATGCTGTTAATATAGGGTAGAAACAGTTTATATTTTCCAGAGAGGAGATTGAGCAAAATATTCTCTAGTCGGCTTGAAAAAACTTGTAAAAGATGATATATAGATAATAGAAGAGGTGAGGTCGTTGGGTAAAAACAGTAAAATAAACGATGATATTTGCAGCTGTAACCTTATACACCAAGATGTCGTTAACCGTGTAAAAGACGATATGTATGATGAAGAGCTACTGGAAGAAGTTGCAGGTTTTTTTAAGATATTTTCCGATAAAACCAGACTCAGAATAGTATCCCTGCTCTTGAAACAGGAGATGTGTGTGTGTGATATAGCGCATGTGCTTAAAATGTCGCAGTCTTCCATATCCCATCAGCTTAGGGTTTTGAGGCAGTACAGAGTTGTAAAAAATAGAAGAGACGGGAAAGTGGTATATTACAGCTTAGACGATGAGCATGTAAAAAACATTCTGGACCAAGGTATAGAACATCACAGGCATACTACTTAAAGTTTAGAGGGTTACCCCTCTATTTTTATTTACAAACTTATTTATTGACATAGGGAGTAAAAAATGGTATATATGAACATATGAACAAACTTTCATATGTGTAGAGGGGGAAAAGTTATGAAAAAAGATTTTTATCTCAAAAATTTAAATTGTGCACACTGTGCAAATAAAATAGATGAAGCCCTGGGGAAATTTGAGGAAATTGAAGAACACAAGCTTAATTTATTAAACAAAAAGCTCAGTTTTAATTTGTCGTCTAAGGGGAGTGCCGAAACAGTTGGCAGGGTCAAAAAACTTATACAGGGTATAGAAGCTGCTGTGGAGATAGAAGATCTCAGCGAACACCAGGAGGTACAGGTGCAGCTGTATCTGAAAAATCTTGGATGTGCCCACTGTGCCAGTAAGATGGAGGAGGAAATACAGAATCTAGCTTCAGTTAGAGATTTCAGCCTCAGCTTTGTCAGCAAAAAAGCTAAATTTAAAGTGGAGAAAAAACAAAAAAGAGGCGTCCTTGATGAGATAGAGAGCATAGTCAAGGCCATTGAGCCGCAAGTAGAGGTAGAAGAGCTTAGCCTAAAATATAAGCCTTTAAATGTAAAATTTGAAGGGTTAAACTGTGCAAGTTGTAGCTCTAAAATAGAGGAGAGGGTAAAAAATCTCGACGAGGTGTACCGGGGAGCGTATAATTTTACAAACGGCTTATTCAAGTTAGAGTTGCATAAAAAAGTCGACGAACAACTGTTTTTAAAAAAGGTACAGGGTATAGTTGACGAATTGGAACCCGGTGTTGTGGCAAGCATAAAAGATGGACATAGAATAGAGAAAGAGCTCAGTTATGCAGAGGAGTTCTCTAAAAAAGAGCTTGTGTGTGCCCTCTCTGGGACATTTATATTTATACTTGCACTTGTATTTGATGCCGGTAAGTATATCAGCTTGACTATGTTTTTAACAGCTTATATGCTTGTTGGAGGGGACATAGTGTTAAAGGCGTTTAGAAAGGGAAGCAATCTTTTTGATGAAAACTTTCTTATGACAATTGCTACTTTTGGTGCATTTTTAATAGGTGAGTACCCGGAAGCAGTTGCAGTTATGCTATTTTATAAGGTAGGGGAATATTTTCAGGAAAGGGCGCTTTCATCGTCCAGGAGATCCATAGAAAAATTAATGGATATAAAACCGGACTCAGCCAGCATAAAGGTAGACGGAGAGCTGGTAAGCGTCTATCCGGAAGAGGTTGGAATAGGAGAGAAAATATATGTAAAAGCCGGAGAGAGGGTACCCCTTGATGGGATAATAGTCAGCGGATCGAGTTCTATCGATTCATCAGCTCTGACAGGGGAATCTGCCTTGCTTGACGTTGGAGTAGGAGATGAGGTGCTGAGCGGGTCTATAAATAAGAGAGGACTCTTAGAAGTAGAGGTAATGAAGCCTTTTTATGACTCCACAGTAGCAAAAATATTGGAACTGGTCGAAAACGCAGGTACTAGAAAAGCGAAAACTGAAAAATTTATCAGCAAATTTGCAAAGTACTACACTCCAGTGGTGGTCGCACTGGCATCTTTACTTGCCCTGATTCCGCCTATGCTTATACAGGGAGCAAGCTTTTCAGACTGGTTTTACAGGGCGCTTATATTCCTTGTAATCTCGTGCCCTTGTGCCTTGGTAATATCAATTCCACTGGCATTTTTTGGAGGTATAGGTAGTGCCTCGCATAACGGTATTTTAATAAAAGGCAGCAACTATCTGGAAGCCTTGAATAGCGTTAAAACTGTAGTGTTTGATAAAACAGGAACTCTTACAAAGGGAGTGTTCAGAGTAACGAAGGTAGTACCGGTAAATGACTGCAGCGAGGATGAAATATCCCGCATAGGAGCACATATAGAGAAACTTTCAAACCACCCCATAGCCAAATCAATAGTAGAGAGTTATGAAGGGCCTGTTGATATGTCCCTTGTAGAGGATTATGAGGAGGTAGAAGGTCACGGTATAAGGGCAAGCTTTGAAGGCATAAAAATTCTTGTTGGGAACCATAAATTAATGCAAAAGCATGGAGTTTCTCATAAGGTTCCGGACGAGATGGGGACAGTGGTGTACGTGGCCAGGGGTCATGAGTACTTGGGTTACATACTTATATCGGACGAAGTTAAAAAGGATTCAAAATCGACTGTGGAAAACTTAAAAAAACTGGGCATCAAGTCATATATGTTAACCGGAGACAATGAATCGGTAGCTCGTAAAATAGGAGAGAAACTAGGTATAGACAAGATATATTCCAGCCTTCTGCCGCATGAAAAAGTGGAGTATTTTGAGAAGATAAAGAAAGAACAAAAGGGAAGTGTAATCTTCGTAGGAGATGGGATAAATGACGCTCCTGTACTTGCGAGAGCCGATATAGGAATAGCAATGGGGGCACTTGGGTCCGATGCTGCCATAGAAGCTGCCGACATAGTTTTTATGACAGATGAGCTGTCGAAATTAAATATAGCATTTAAGATAGCAGAAAAAACCCGGGAGATAGTAAGTCAAAACATTATATTTTCTTTGGCTATAAAACTTTTAGTACTTTCTTTGGGAGCGGCAGGTTTCGCTAATATGTGGGAAGCCGTATTTGCAGATGTAGGTGTAGCCTTTATAGCTGTTCTGAACTCAATGAGAGTACTTAAGATGAAAGTATAGTGACAATAAAAGTGCTGGCTTAAGCCAGCACTTTTATTGTTCACAAGCATCGATTATATTTTTTAGTTTTTCTGAAATAATTTCATTGGCAGCGATTATGGAAATTTTACGGTCATCTCTAAAATGAGTTACCTTACCTCCGGCCTCTTCTACCAATAGAATTCCAGCAGCGACATCCCATAAATTTAAGTTCATTTCCCAGTAACCGTCAATTAATGCGGCAGCCACGTAAGCTAAATCGAAAGCAGCAGCCCCCATTCTCCTGAGCCCTCTCAGTTCAGGCAGTATATTTGATACGTATTTGGTATTGTTCAACTCGCAGATATTTTTGTCATAAGGGAAGCCTGTTGCAACTACGCATTGGTTCAGTTCGGTTTTATTGCTAATTGACAGTTTTTTTTCGTTAAAGTAGGCTCCGCCACCTTTTATCGCATAGAACATTTCATCTAGGTATGGAGCATAGATTAATCCCAAAACATTTTCTTCGTTGTATTGAAGAGCTATTGAGATCACAAATATGGGAATTCCTTGGGCATAATTATTTGTTCCGTCTAAAGGGTCAACAACCCATAGATAATCAGATTCTTTATCATGTCTTCCGGTTTCTTCAGACAATATGGCATGATCAGGGTACAGGCTGTTTATTTTCCCCAGAATTATACTTTCTGATTTTTCATCAATCTCAGTCACCAGGTCAGTAACAGTAGATTTTGTGTCTATAATCAGATCGCTTCTTCTGAAGTTTTCTCTTTGAAGCTTTCCAACTTCTAAAGCCCAAATTTTTACATTTTCTAAAACTTCATTTAAATTTATCATAAAAGGCCTCCTAAAATTTTAATTACAGCAGATCGTTTATATGCAGTATTTCCCCATTTTTAATCGGTTTTTCCAGACAACTTAATATTACTCTTGCAGCTTCTAAAGGCTGCCTGACTATACCCTCTCTCTTCGCATCAATAAAAATTTTTTTATTCTCAAAACTTGCATTATCTGCTTCTCTAAGCTTTTTTTGCATGTCAGTCTCTATCATACCGGGTGAAATGGCAATAATTTTAGCTGGGTATTTTTTGTTTTTCTGTTCATCTGCAACCACCCTTGTAAGCATATTAAGACTGGATTTTGTAGAGCAGTAGAGAGACAGCCCGGAGATCACCCTGGAGGCGGCTCCTGAACTTATATTAATTATATTTTTTTTAACATCTATGTCATTATATCTTTTTAAGAACTCGCTTATGAGTATGCTCGGAGAGCTGAAGTTAAGGTTGACCACTTTCTTTATATCTTGAGGCGAGGAAGCGCTTATATCGCCAATTGCTCCTGTGCTGGCAGCGTTATTTATAAGGGTGATGCTCACAGCATCTTCTAAATTAATATTGGAAAACAGTATCCCCAATTTACCAGAAAGCTCATCTATGCTGCTAAGATCGATTGGTATCCATTTAACGTTGTCGTTAAGCAGTGCTTCATCAAATGACCTGGATACGGCAATGATTTTCTCGTTTTCATTGTTTAATAATTCTAAAAAACTTTTTCCAAGCCCCTTGGAAGCCCCTGTGATAATATAATACCTCATAGTAACACCCCCTAATTATTAAATTATAAAACATTTTATGTGCTTTGTAAAATAAAAAAGCCCAGAGGGCTTTTTCTGTTTTATATGTTTTGAGGCAGAAATTTATTTAGTAGAACACCTATAAGAGCAGCAATTGCAAGTCCGGAAATTGAAACGGTTTTCCAGATTGCTATATTGTCTATTGCGATTCCGAAAACGAATATAAGTGAAGCTATAATCAGGTTTCTGGAATGCCCGAAGTCTAGTTCTGCTTCTATAAGAGTTCTAACTCCAACACTTGCAATCATACCAAATAGAAGTACTGATACCCCTCCCATTACAGGAACAGGAATAGTTTGAAGTATTGCACCGAATTTTCCAATAAGGCTAAGTGCAATTGCATATACGGCAGCTATTCTTAAAACACTTGGATCATAAACCTTAGTGACTGCAAGTACTCCCGTGTTTTCTCCGTAAGTAGTATTAGCAGGTCCACCTAAAAATCCGGCAGTTAAAGTAGCGACACCGTCACCAAGCATAGTTCTGTGGATTCCTGGGTTTTTGAAGAAGTCTTTTCCTACTACAGCTCCATTTGTAGTTATATCCCCGATATGTTCTATGAAAACAACAAGGGCTATCGGAGCAATTGCAAGTATTCCTGTGAATGTAAAATCAGGCAGCGTTAAAAGATCTTTCATAGCATCAGCAGATAAACCTATCCATCCAGCAGACTTGATGGCATCGAAATTAACCATTCCAAAAGGGATTGAAACAAGGTATCCAAGTGTAACCGATATCAATATAGGTACAAGTCTGAAGAATGATTTTTCCAAAACGGAAATAAGTATCATTGATATTATTACAACAGAGGCTATTGCAAAGGCTTTTTAAATCAAATTGGTTGTTGGAGTACCCGATCATACTAAGAGCCACTGGACTAAGTCTAAGACCGATAACCATTATGATTGGCCCTGTAACAATAGGCGGGAAAAATGATTTTATTTTTTCTACTCCGAATATTTGGATTAATATGGACATTAAAATATAAACTAATCCAGCTCCTATTACCCCTGCTTTTACAGAAGCGATACCTTCATCTTTTAAAACAAGTGAGATGGCACCTATAAATGCAAAACTGGATCCTAAAAACACCGGTACGATCTTTTTAGTGCAATAGTGGAAAAGTATAGTCCCTATACCAGCTGAAAGTAGTGCTATAGAAGGATTCAGTCCAGTTAGAAAAGGTACCAGAACAGTCGCTCCAAACATAGCTAATACATGCTGAAGACCTAGTAAATACTTGGTTTTAGTATCTAAATTCTGAGTCATTAATTTATTCCTCCTTAAAAAATATTAATTTTATAATTTTTTCAAAAAAAATGGGCTAAATACCGACTAGGTACTTACCCCTTAAGCTTGCTTAAGAACTTTTTTTCATTGACGATGAATCTGATGTGTTCTGCCGTTCCTACAACGTCTCCCTTTGAAGTGGCAGTGATATCAAAGAATAATTTTTTACCGTCTATTTTAGTGAGTGTTGCATCACATTCAACAGTATCTCCGACTAAGTTTGCCTTTAAATGTTTCATGTTTACAGAAATACCAACAGTTGTATCTCCCTCATCTAATACAGTTTGAACACATTGAAATGCAGTGTTTTCCATGAATGCAATCAATGATGGGGTAGAAAAAAACCTCTAAAGCTCCAGACGCTACTTTTGCCGCAGTTTCGCTGGCGTCTACTATTTTTATTAACTTAAAATTTAAACCCTCTTTAAGCATGGCCTACCTCCTATGAATTGAATTTATCCAAAAGATTTTACTACATATGTTTGTTAATGTCAAGGACAATCAGCTTAAATCCTGTTTGTGAATCAAAAATTATAGACCCTGTTTTCCTTTTAGCAAGACGTTCTCTATATTAAGATTTTTATTCAAAATGAGCACGTCGGATCCATACCCTCTTTTATTAAACCTTTTTCAGGGTATATGTTAAGTGCCTTTGCCGGATTAATAGTGAGGGGTTTTAGGGCAGCTTCCAAACTCAAGTTTTCCTGAAAGGCGAGTTTTTTGAACTTGTTTAAATTGTCGTCAAACTTTGAAACTTTCATATATAGAAGCCTGCCCTCTTCATCATAAAACGGTTTGCTGCCATTTCCATTAGAGCTGAATGTTATCTGTTCAAGAGGAATGCGGACTCTAAAGCTTGGATAAGTGCATTGCTGGCTGGGAACTCCTCTATTTTTGTTGTGAAGTCTATACATCCGCCGAGTTTTCCAAATTTAATTGCATCTTCTAAAACTCTTCTGTTTAGATGAGTTGGCAAAAAATGCCTTATTGGAATTTCAGAATTTTCCAGGACTTGGAAAATTTTGGAGAGTGCATCTTTACCGTTTCCTATATGTATGGCCATCCTTCCGCCTTTGCCTGAAAGCAGACTCCCTGCCTCAGCTGACTGATAATTCTTTTTCTAGATCAATATTATCAGAAATCTTTGAAATTTTTCCTGCACAGATTAATACATTTTTTTCCCATATAATCAGGGGTGTAGAGTTCCCAGTTTTTTAGTAATGTAAATATTTATATCCTCCTTATGGATGTTTAGTTTATGTAAAAATTCTATATAAAAAAGGAGGCCTAGACCTCCTCAACTTTATTATGCCCTGAAGTTATCTTGTCTCTGTTTTTCAGAATGCTGTAGTCAAATATCAAAATGTAATTGAAAAGAAATCAAATAGCCTCTTCATAATTCCTTTTTTCTTAATGGATCTATCATGCATTCTAAATGCAAATTCCAAAATGTCTAAGACATATTTATCATCTTTTTCATCAGGTGTGAATACTAAAATAGCTTCAGTGTAGAAAACTAGTATAATTGCTGCGATAATTACCAGGAACAAAATACTCATAAGAATCACCCCGCCTAGGAAGAAATAATATATTTAAGTTTACCTCTTAAAAGTATTATACACCCAAAAAAATAAATTCCTATAAAAAAATGGTAATAAAATTTATTTTATTACCATTTTTTTATTCAGTATTCCTATAAGCATCCCTTCGTTATATTTTATGGAGGCAGTTTGTGACGTGATTATATTGCTGGTACACCGAGATGAACCTCTCTGTAGTCTAAAATCTTTCAATGGGTATTTAAACCCTTCCAGTGAAATAGATTCTACAATTTCACTTAGAGGTATGAAAGATATCACAAAACCTTTTTTGTCGCATATAACGTGATTTTTATTCACGAAAAATATTTCCTCGGTTTCGCTGACAAGCCTTATGGTTTTAAATTTTGTCATAAGGTTTATATTGGTTAAAAAGTGGTCTGTCCTGCCCCCCATACCTCCAAGGACTAGGATTTCATCATATCCAAAACTTTCGACTTCCTGCATGATCAGTTCTCCGTCAGTTTCATTCTTAAAGCTGGGGAGCTTTGTAAATGGTACACCTTTATTTTTGTAATAGGTATAGACGTCCTCCAATAAAGAGTCGAGATCGCCTAAGATTAACTTTGGGATTCCTCCCAGTCTGAACAGGTGATTTGCACCTCCATCAGCACAAAAGATATCTCCGTTCCCTATAATTTTTGAATAAAATGGATCATCTATGTTTATGGCCCCATTTAAAAAAATAATAGCTTTTCTCATAAAACCTCCAGTAAATTATTTTTGAAATATTTATTTATAAAGAAAACTAATCATCATCAAAGCTTGTGTCCACCTCTATAAATACAGGTAAGTGGTCAGAGATTACTTTTCTTGAAGTGAGATAATTTGAATTTGTAAAATTCAAAACTCCGCTTCTTCCTGTATATTCGCCTGTATGCTTAAAAGAGTAAAAAAAGTTATCATAGCTAGACGACAGTCCTCTTTTACCGATGGTAGTTTTATTTGTCGGATTTATTGCATAAAATATCTGGTCTTCATGGAAAAGATATTTTTAAAACTATCGTCATAAGCAGGAAGGTTGAAGTCACCACCTATTACTACATCCTGTTCACTTTTATTTAGATTCTGGAAATAATTGTAAACCTTGGATAGTGAAAGAGCCTCGGCTTGTCTTTGGCTCTTTTTATTACCAAAGATTAAATGGGCAAGTATAAACGTGAAATCAAAATCACCTATTTTGAAATCACAGGCATAAGGTTGCCTGAAAAAATTATTTGATAGGTCTTTGTAGAAACCTCTGCTGCTCGTCAGATATACGATATCTTTTCTCCAGATATAGGCAAAGTACTCACCGTATTTACTGTTACCGGTTTTAATGGGTGATATATGATACTCCCACTGTTCACCTGTCAGGAGTTCAAGTTCCTGTTTTAATTTTTCCATGCCACGTTTATTCATAACCTCTTCGAGACCTGTAAGGTCAAATAAGGATATTATTTCTGCAAGCTTAGAGTAGTTTTTTTCGCCCCAACCTAGGTGTTTGGTATTAAAAGTTGCAATTACAGCAGTGCTAGAAAAGATATTGGCGTAGAGCATAAAAAACAAAAGTATTTTAAATAAACTTTTCATGAGCAGGCTCCTTTTTTTACATTTATAATAAGAGCTGTACACAAAAAAATGTTTTTTGTCACAGCTTTTTTATACTAATTTAAGCTAAGTTTCTACTTAAAATTATTTAGATAAATTACTGATTTTTTATACTTTCTTTGTTTGTCCAAAGCACCTACAGGCATTCACTCCCTTTGTTCGATCAAAATACCAAAGAAAAGACACCCGTAAGATTAATGAAACTTGTAAAAATAAATTTTACAAGGACTAGAAAATATATTCGTTTCTCTCATTATTTTCGATTGTGTCAAGATAAGTTCGCAAAAACTTCACTGATACCCCATGTTAAGATTTAGGCAACTTTTATTCTATTTTCTTTAGTTGTTTCTATTACTTTTGGATTAATGTAGGATCTGCCAACTGATCAATCCTCACTGTACTCGATCATGTAAGTAGTAATTAATCTGATATATGAGTCTAAACTTGGAAAAATCCCTATAACATTACTGCGTCTTCTGATTTCCCTGTTTAAGCGCTCAAGGACGTTAGTTGAGGAAATTTTTCTAGAATCTATTTCTGGAAAATGATAAAATTGCAGGGAGTCCTCTAGGCCTTCTTCTAAACATTGAATTGCCTTTGGGTATTTATTCTCGTATTCTTCCATAAAATTAAAAGCATAGACTTTAGAGCTTTCGTAGTCTGATTGAAGCCATATTTGTTTCAATTTGCTAGAAAAGCTCTTTTTTTCTTTTGATGGGATATGTGCTAATATATTCCTCATAAAATGAACCTTACACCTTTGCCATGAACTTCCGTTAAAGGAGCTTTGCGCAGCTTTCATAAGACCTTTATGCGCCATCAGAAATAATCAACCACACGTCCTCCACTCCTCTAGATTTCAAGTTATCAAAAAGAATTGTGTAGGTTTCTGCAGATTCTTCCATCATTGGTTCGATGGCTAAAATTTCTCTTCTGCCATGCATAGTCACAGCCGATACCACAAGAACAGCCATGTTTCTAACTCTTTTACCATCTCTAATTTTTTCGTAAAGCGCATCTACCCAAATGGCAGGATAAGTTTCGTCTAGGCGTCTATTTCTAAACTCCTCAACCTGCTCATTTAATTCACGTGTGATATTAGATACTTGCCCATGAGAAATAGAGTCTATACCAAGACTTTTAGCCAATTTTTCAATTTTACGTGTAGATACTCCGTTGATATATGCTTCTTGGATAACATTAAGCAGCGCTACTTCTGAGCGCTTTTTTTTCGTTGATAAAAAAAGGAATATACCCTCCTTTTCTAAGCTTGGGAACCATTAAATACATAGTACCCATCCTAGTATCAAATCTTCTTGAACGATATCCTGAACGATAAGCTGTGCGCTTAGAGTTTCTTTCAGATTTTGATGCTCCAATTTTAGATTTAAGTTCAGCCTCCATCATTTCATCACAAAGCCATTGAAGCATAGAAAGCATTGGATCAGCCTCTCCGATAAATTTTAATAGCATTTCATGAAAAGATGGGGTAGAATTACTATTAGCCATTGATTACCAACTCCTTTTAAGATTTTGTTTAGTCGCTTAATCTATACGGAGTAATCAATGGCTTTCTTTTTTGCCAAAAAAACTTTTGCGAATATTATTTTACACTATCTTATTTTCTAAGTCTACTCACTTCCGAACTAACTTTCTATTGAAATATAGATCTCAAAAAATTATTATTTTAGTAATTCTAATTAATTATATCACTCATATGTTTGAATTAAAAGAAAAAAACTCCTTGAAACAGAAGTTTCAAGGAGTTTCAAAATTATTTTTATCCTACCATAGCTTCAACAGCATGCATTGTATGTTCGTTTATTTTTCTGTAGCTGTTTATCATATCTAGATAGTTTGTAATTACTCTAACGTCAGTTTTTGACTGCGCCATCCTGTTAAGATGTTCACTTCTAGCTGCTCTGAATGCGGCTACTATTTCACTGCTTACTTTCGCAGCTTCAACGTGAATATCTGTTTCGTTATTTTTGTATGCATTGTTAACAAAACTAAAGAAGTTGAATGTTTTTTCATGCAGCATCTCTAAATCTCTTTTTTGACCGTCATTTAGATTAAGTTCAAACTCGTTTAATTTCAGGTGACTTTTCATAAGTCTTTCTATGTAGTCACTAACTGACTCATACTCATCGCAGATGCTGTGGTTTTTACCTGTAGCATCAATTAAGCTGAGGTCTATATCCAGTGAAAGAAGTTCAGAGTTAAGCTCAGAAATCTCTTTTTGAACAAGGTCTATTTTTTCTTCGGTATCAAATATTTCTTTTGTATATTCATGGCTTTTAGGATAGTTGTTTTGAACACTTTCCTTAAATTTGTTCATCATTTCTAAAATTTCATTACCAGCGCCAGAGATCTCATTTTTTACTTGCTCAATTGCAAGGCTAGGAGTTTCAAGCATTCTTTTGTCTAGATGCGTAACCCTTACCACTTTTACTTCCTGTTCTTTTACAAGCTTCTCTAACAGTTTAGCAACGAAGTTTATCAGAGGTAGGAAGATGATAACATTTGTAATGTTAAACATAGTGTGTGCAGTTGCTATATATCTTGCTATAGCTGTAGTAGGGTCTGCAAGAGTCGATAAAAACTTCAGATAAAATGGAAAGATCGACAGTACCCAGGAAACCCCGACAACGTTCACAATTGTATGGGCATATGCAGCTCTTTTAGCACTTGAGCTAGCACCTATAGAAGCTAATCCTGCTGTTATAGTAGTACCAACGTTTTCACCAAGAACAAGTGCAACAGCAGTGTGTGGGTCCAAAAGGCCTTGAGTTGCAAGTGCAATTGTAATACCTAGAGTTGCAGAAGATGACTGAACAATGGCAGTTAGAAGAGCACCTACACAGGCTGCAAGAAGCATTCCAGAGAATGTATCAGCATTAAATTTGTGGAACATATCGACAAATTGAGGCATAGATCTAAGTGGTTTGAATCCGTCTTTCATTAGATTCAGTCCAAGGAAGATCATACCAAATCCCATAAGAGTAAGGGCTTTTGTCTTTTTTCTATCTCCTTTAACAAACATATAGATTATAGCGCCGATTCCAGCTATAGGAAGTCCGTATTTACCTATTTTAAGGACAAGTATCCAACCTGTAACAGTTGTACCTATATTAGCACCAAGTATTACACCAAGAGCTTGAGAAAGAGTCATAAGAGATGCGTTAACGAAACCAACAACCATTACAGTAGTTACAGAAGATGATTGAACTAAAGCAGTTAAAAGGACACCTACTATAGTAGCCATAAACCTGTTGCTTGTAAGAGCGGCAATTATTTTTCTAAGCCTGTCACCAGCTAATTTTTGCAGACCTCCTGACATATTTTCCATACCGAATAGGAATAGTCCCAATCCACCTATAACTTTAAAAATAACATCAAATATCATATTTCCCTCCATAATAATTATTTAAACTGCGTAAAAATAATATAAAATATTTGTAAAAAACAAATATATATAATGTAAAAATTGTGTAAAAAGATAAAATTCTAAAAAAAATAAGCCTTAAAAAAGGCCGCACACAGCGGCCTTGAATACTAGCGTTTACTTAGCTCTTTCAAGGTATTTACCTGTTCTTGTATCCACTTTTATAAGTTCGTCCATTTGTATAAATAGAGGAACTTGAAGTGTATAATTAGTTTCAAGTGTAGCCGGTTTAGTGGCTTTACCAGTAGTATCACCCTTTAATCCAGGTTCTGTATAAGTTACTTTTAGTACAACTGTATTTGGAAGCTCTACCCCAACAGGTCTACCCTCATAGAATAGGATATCGATAACCATTTCGTCTTTT
This sequence comes from uncultured Ilyobacter sp., assembly GCA_963668015.2. Classification (GTDB taxonomy): domain Bacteria; phylum Fusobacteriota; class Fusobacteriia; order Fusobacteriales; family Fusobacteriaceae; genus Ilyobacter_A. Next base: position 85,975 of record CAXXCR010000038.1, read on the forward strand.
AAGTAGTTAACTGCATCAGCTAAATCTTCCTCTGTCAGAGCGATTTGATCAAAATTTTCTTGGTCCATGAAATGGAATTCTTCATCCATCTGGTAAAGGAACTGCATTGAACTTCTGTCAAGAATTATGTCATCCATCATGTTGTTGGCAGCGATTGTCATATCTTGAATTTTCCCAGAGATAAGGTCTTTTATCTTAAATCTCATTTCAGGCGCTTTAGCTTTTTTACCTGCTGTACTTTGATATCTTTCTGCTTTTAAGATAATGTAAGGAACATTGTTCATTTGAAATGTACTACCAGTTCTTAGCTCAACAGCTTGTTTCATTTGTATATTCTCCTCCTAAAATCTTTTATAAAATACCAGAAAATTATACTATACTTCCAATTAAAAATCAATTGCTTTTATATCTCAAACACTAGATAGTCATATATATCTTTGTATTGATAGGGAGTAGATAGCTTTAAAAGGGATTTAAGCCATAGGTGCTCCAATGTGAGAAAGTTTGAATTTTTAATTCTATTTATGACCTGCTTTTTAAATTTTATTTCCTCCTTTATTCTTGCGAGGCCGCCAAGTAAAAGAGATTTTATTTTTTCAAAGTTATCTTCAGTAATTCTTTCTAAACTGTAGTAAAGGACCAGCAGTTCCAGGTCACAGTATTCTTCCATCCTTATTAATTTTCTTATACAGCTGGATACATAATCGTCATTTATTTTTTTAGTGAGTTTCCCCATTTGGGTTTCTGATGTGGATATAAATGGGAGAAACACGTTACTAAAATGGTAGTTTTTGAAAGATTTGGAAAAAAGTGAGAAATTCTTAAAGAACTTATTGTTTGTTTTTTCCTGTCTTGAAAAATTCTGGTCTACAATATAAACACTGCCTGCATGTTTAAAAAGAGATACTGTAAGATCTTTTGAATGTACAAAATTCAATACAATATTTTCGTATATTTTATTTTCCTTAAAATCACTTAAAATCTTTTCGGACTGTGTAACGGCATCTGAAACCATCTTTTCGTTTAAGAATATTTCTTTCAGCTTAGCTTCAAGGTCAGCAGAAGAGGTATTGGAGTATTCAAAAACCTTATAAAAGTTTTCTGCACTCAAAAGAGTTTCAAAATCCATTTTTTCACTTTTATTGAGTTGGAACTTAAAGTTTAATGTTTCGAAGCTGCAGTTATTTAGGTTTCCAAATTTCTTTTTTTTATCTATGTGTTTGGATAAAAGGTTAAAATAATTAGTTTTCAGTTTTGATAGATATTCGGAATTTTTGATATGAAGCCCTATTTTTTCCTTTAGTAAAGATTCAAAATTTATAAAATCTTCAATTCGTATCAAACCATCTTTTTGAATACCAACTGAGTTCCAGGTGCAGGTATTGGGGATAGGTAGACAGTCTTTTTGTGACATAACAGCAACATACTGTGCAATACCTCCACCGAGAGAATGTCCAGTGAGCCTTACGCTGTTTGGATTGCAACCATCGTCAATTAGTTTTTTATAGAACTTGTAACCCTCGTCAAACTGCGGAGGTCTTTTTCCAAAGCTTAAAAGCAGGTCGTTTTCTATAAAGTCCTTGTATGCATCTTCTAATGAAATAGTCTCACTCCCCCTATATGAGATTACAACCTCATGTTTTTTTGTAAATGCAATGGCGAAAAAACCGGAACTATATTTAGAAGGCTCAGAACCACAAGCAGTTTGGTCCTCTATATTTAGTACCTTCCATTGTTCAAAGCAGTCCTTGAAAAATGAGTATGAAAGTTCAAAATTTTTTGCGTTAACTAGATTATTTTTATTTCCTAAAATTCTCTTTCTGTTTTCTTCGTTATGTTTTCCGAAAAGTAGAGAGTTGAGAGAACTTCCTATATCATTTTTATTGAAATTACAGTATGCAAGATTGCTGAGAAAAAGATATTCAATACCGTTAATCATAAAATTCGCCCCGCTTTTCATTAGTTCTGAAATGGCATAACCTACTATTAAGATTATACAACAGGAAATATGGAATTTAAACTCCGGATGAAATAGTTTAAACTGATTTCTAAAATTATTTAGTCGCAAATTACGCGAATGAACAGATATAAAATCTTGGTAGCAGAGTAACACAGAGAAAAAGATTCAGTTTCACAGAGTAAATAAATTAGTTAGTAGTTAATAATGAATAGAAAATAGTAAAAATATCTATTCACTGTTCTCTGTAATCTATAAACTGGGATGAGATTAAAATAAAATAATCTGTGTTAAAAAAAGTCGATGGAATTTTAAAGGAAATTTGTGTTTGTAGATTAAATTATATGCTAAGCAGTTTTGAAAGGGGGATGTACATGAGGAATAAGAGTAAAAAAAGAGATAGAAGAATTTTGGTGAAGCTCATTAGGGAGAATCATAAATTAAAGAAGGACATTCAGACTTTAAAGGAGTTTATACAGACCTCTTCGGTACACAGTTTTCGCGATGCCAAGGTGCAAAAAATCCAAGAAATTTCAGAAGTTTTAGAAAAATATCCCGATGTTATATAAAGACAGGTTAAACCTGTCTTTTATTTTTAATAAGGAAAATTTAAATTTAAAAATCGCATTTTTCAGGCTTTAAATTAAAAAAATTAAAATAATGTTCTTAAAATTTATTTTTTGTAGGAAATTTGTGTTTATTTGATTAAAATATAAAATAAGGACTTAGTTTAAATAATGAAAAAGGGGGAGGTTTTATGGATTTAAAAAATTTCAAAACCATGGATATGAACATATTGCTAAGTATTGTGAATATGAAATTAAGGGATGAATTTGAAAATTTAGATGAACTGGCTAGATTTTATGATATCTCAAAAGAGGAACTGCAGGAAAAACTAAACCTGCTTGGTTACCACTACTGCACAGAGACAAACCAATTCAATGCTGTATAAAAAAACTGGAAGCTTATAAGCTTCCAGTTTTTTTATATTACAGTAAAATATCTATTTTTTCATAACATTCTCCCATATGTTGCTTTTGTCTATATTTTCTAAGCTGTCCACAATCTTTCCTGATATCCCATCTATACCAAGTAGACTTTCTATCTTTGGTATAAGCTCCCTGTACTCACTTCTTATATTGCAACTGCCGTAGGCACATTTACCATCGAAAGTTGGTATCTCCAAAGTCTTCATCAGTTTTTGTATCTTATCAGCATCCAAACATATCATCGGCCTAACTATAACCATCGACGATTCCTCGGTCGCTACAAGAGGCGAAAAACTACCCAGTTTTTTATTTTGAAAAAGATTCATAAAGAACGTTTCAGCCACATCAGAGGCATGGTGTCCGTAGCATACTTTTTTTATGCTATGTTTCAGAAGCTTTTTCTGCAGCGCTCCCCTCTTTATCCTGGAGCACATATAACAGGCTGATTTCTCCATTTCCTGAGCTTCCAGCTCCATTTCAGTTTCAAGGTACTGTGCGCCTAGGTATTCACAGTATCTTCTAATCCCGGCACTATCATTATCGACAAAACTCTTTACATGCACCCCGTAGAGCTTGAAATCCATATTGGAAAACTTTTTCAGGTATGCAAGTATCCACAACAGCAGTGAGCTGTCCTTACCTCCCGAAAGAGCCACTGCCACTTTTTTCCCCATCTTCTATCATTTGATATTTTTCTATTACTCTTCTCACGTCATTTATAAACCATTTTTCCATAGTTTTTCTTAAATTTCAAACATATACCCCCATTTTTTTCTAAATTACCCAAAATACTATTCAGATTAAATTATATCATATAGCACCGTCCCTTAAAACACCGTATTGATTTTTTCTTAGATTTGTGCGGTATAATATATTCGAGGTGATTTTAAATGACTAAACAAATAAAACTGGCTGTACACAGCCATCTAAAAGCGATAAATTTTATAAGGACCCACAAAATGAAAAAATACTTTATACTTCCGGGACTTCTAAACATATTTGCATTACTTTTTCTCATATACTTTACCAAAAATATGAGTGTGGAAATTTTTGAAAAAGCTGGAGTTCTAGTTCATTTAGAAAAAATACAAAAATATACTTTTCTCCATAATAAAATTTTCCGTATATCTTATACTGTTCATAGTATATTACCTTATATACAAAGCTATTATTTTAATTTTAATGGCTCCTTTTCTGGCATATATGTCTGAAAAAAACTGAAGTTTACGTCAGAGGAAAGGAGTTTAAGTTCAGCTTAAAAGAGAATATTGATTTTGTAATGAGGGGAATAAAAATCTCACTAAAATGTTTTTTTAAAGAATTTTTACTCACCTTCCTGGCATTAATCATGGGATTCTTGCCTATTATTGGAATAGTTTCACCGCTGTTTATCCTAGCCGTTCAATCATACTATATCGGCTACTCGTTTATGGATTACACTCTGGAAAGACACCACTTTGACTATAAGTCTTCTCTTAGATTTGCAAGGGAAAACAAGGCCTTTCTCACAGTTTCAGGTTCACTGTTCACACTGATGCTCATCATTCCGATCATAGGGATATTTATCGCGCCCAATATTTCCGCCGTATCTGCTACACTGGGCACACTAGAGATATTAGAATTAAAAAACTAAAAGCGAGGAATTAACCTCGCTTTATTTTTAAGCTACTTATAACATATAATTAACTACACCAGCTCTTACAGTACTTCAAAAAGTCTTTTAACACCCTCTATGATTTCACTCTCTTCCATATGATAGTAAGTTAACCTGATATGATTTTTTTCATACTTAGATGAAAAAAATATTTGCCCCGGAAGGAAATTTACCTGCTGTTCACGTACCTTTTTTAAAAGTTTGTTGCAGTCTATATCTTTTTCGAAAGTAAGCCATAAGCATAAACCACCCATAGGGGTTGTATATTTAACTCTGTTTTTCCCATATTTTTCTATTGCACTTATAAGTATATTTTTTCTTGTGCTTAAGAACTTCCCTTCTTTTTGCCAGTTCAATTTCAAGTTTTTCAGATTGTAAAATCTTAGAAACTGCCATTTGAGTCAACTGCGGGCTGCCGAGATCACTAATTGATTTTGCTGCAGTAATTATATCTATAATCTGCTCACTTGCAGCGATAGCTCCTATTCTATAACCTACTCCTATTAGTTTGGAAAACCCTTTCATATATATATATATATATATATAACATGCCCTGTTGTATCAATTGATTTTATAGTTATAGGTTTATTCTCAGTAAAATAAAGATCACTCCAGGTATCATCCTCAAAAATCAGAAAATTATATGTTTGAGCCAGATCTAGTAACTCTCTCTTATTTTTATCACTCATGAGAGTTGATTTTGGATTATTAAAGTTCGGAATAACATGAATTGCTTCCGGTGATTTTTCATCACATATTTGATGAAGATAATCAATATCAATCCCTTCATCCGTAGTTTGAATAGGTTTTAAAACTGCACTTTCCCATCTACTTGGACATATGTTTTACCTATAATCATTTTATGTGTAGGTTTTCTTATCTTAGGTGAAAGCCTTAGTACATTAAAAGTACTGGGGACATTTATCGTAATTTTTGGGGTAATAATTACTAAGATTAATTTAAATAGTGTATTATCAAAACAAGTGCACCACTTAAAATAAAAAGACCTCTCATAGAAAATCCTGTAGAATTTAATCACTACAAAAACATTTATAGATGAGTCTTCTATAGAAAGGTTAAAATCATCTTAGTATAATTGAAAGAGAAAATGTAGCAAAATTCTAAGTACAAGGGCTATCTAAAAGAGAAAATTTCGAGAAGAATCAACCGCTCTCATTCTGCTGCTATTAGAGAGTTAAATAGGTTAAAAGAAAAATATTAGGTCATTTCAAATCTACAGAAATTTTACGGGAAAAAAATAAAATAGGGCGTTTGATCTGACACACCACCAAAGATTAGAAGAGGGGAGGATAAAACAAATATTAAAAAAATTATATTTAAGGTGTATTTTGTTAGATTGCTGAAACGATGGCAGAAGAGTATACATTCCGGATAAATCGTAGTATTAATAGCAATAGAATATTCCGAAAAAGATCAAATGATAAACAAGAAAGGGAGGAATCTTAAGTTATTTTAATGTTTTTTTAAAAAAACTTTAAATTAATATTAATTTATGTTATAATTAAATCTGTATAAAATTGTTTGAAGAATAGTGTCTGGGGGGGAATTTTTTGAAAAAATATTTAGTATTTGTTATTTTTTGACTGGTAAGTGTAGTCAGTTTTTCAAAAACGATAGAAGGATGGGTTAGCTCTGTAGTGAACGGGGACACAATATTTGTTGAGACTCTGGAAAGGGCTTACCAGGTAAGGTTTTTTGGTATAGATGCACCTGAAATGTCCCAGCCTTATGGTAATGAGGCAAGGGATTTTGTTTCCGATTTGATTTTAAGTAAGCTGGTCACTGTGGAAATTCAAGAAAAAAAAGGAGCTAATCTTTATATAGGAGATGTATTTTTTAAAAAAAGAGAGTTAAGCAGATTGATGCTTCAAAAAGGCTATGCTTGGTATAATAGAGGGAAAACCCAGTACAGTTTTACTAAGTTAGAAGAGAGGGCTAAAAGAAGACAGATAGGACTTTGGGAGGAAAAAAAGCCGGTTCCGCCCTGGATGTACAAAGAGCTTGAGTTTCTGAGTAATTACGGTGAAAAAAACAGGGATCCTCATGAGATTGTCTATGTGACATTGAGGGGGAACAATTATCATAAAATTGACTGTGTGCATGCAAGTGGTCCGATAACGTCGTATATCCTGCAAGAGGCAGAAAGATTTGGATATGTACCTTGCCCCATATGCAGTCATTGAGCCGAATATAAGAAAATAATTAGTATGAAAAACAGGACCTCAGAGGTCCTGTTTTCATTTTATAAAAGCATCGGCAGTTTTAGGCGTAGGATTAGTAAAATTTATTTACAGGATTTTATTTAAATAAAAACTTCCTAAAAATAAAATAAGCCGTCATACGTCGGCTTATTGCTCTAATTCTACTTTTATTTTTCCGTTTTCTCTGACAGTGTGAAACATAGATTTGCATTCATCGCATATAAAATGTTTTGTGGCTCTTTCGTGCTTAACCTTACCAGCTAAGATACCGCAATGTGGACATTTGATTTCGTTCATAAATATTACCCCCCATAGTTATTATAAATTAATTACTCATATTATAATAGATTAATCTTTATATGTAAATAATAGTTATATTTTTCTTAAAACATCAAAACAAATACTTTCACAAAGTGCCGAGTTTATACATATAGACTCCATTTTTAAAGGATTTAATTTGATATTTTTTTATTTTATCGATAAAAAAAATATGCTTAAGTTATTTTTTACACATATTTTCACAGGATTTTACAGCATTTTCAATGGTATGGTAGAAGCTGTCTAGCTTGTTAAAAGTTTGTAGTATCTTAAACTCCTGTTTGATTTTTAAAAACTTAATATGCTATACTTTGTTAAATTGAAATATTGTGGGGTGGCTTATGAAATTTGCAAGTTTTATCTATAACGGTGAAGAAAAAATCGGTGCAGTCAAAGAAAATCGTGTATATATTTTGGAAAATATTTTGCAAAATCCACCGAAGAATATGCTTGAACTCATTGACGTATACTCGGGTGATGTAGTGGCAGAAATTAATGAGTCGATCGGGAAAGACGAGGGCATAAATTTAGGAGATATAAAGCTGATCGCTCCAATTCCTGAACCAAAACGTGGAGTCATATGTCTTGGGAAAAATTATTTGGAACACGTAAATGAAGTTGATACAGTTCTTATATCCGGCAAAGATGGCATACCGCAGGCGCCGATATATTTTTACAAGCTGGTTGACAGAGCTGTGGGGCATATGGAGGAAATCCACTCCAATGCAGAAGTTACTAGTCAACTTGATTACGAAGTTGAACTGGGAGTAATAATAGGTAAAGAGGGGAAGAATATACCTTTGGAGAGGGTAGAAGAGCATATTTTTGGATATACTATTATAAATGATATAAGTGCCAGGGAGATTCAAAAAAAGCATGTTCAGTGGCTGCGTGGAAAAAGTTTGGATGGAACCTGCCCAATGGGACCATATATAGTTACAAAAGATGAGATTGAGTTCCCACCAAAACTTAAAATAGAGTCTTATGTCAATGGAGAAAAGAGGCAGAGTGGAAATACAGCCCAAATGATATACGGGATATCCCGGGTAATAAGTGAATTTTCCAGAGGGACTACTCTCAAGAGTGGAGATATAATATCCACTGGAACCCCTGCAGGAGTTGGGATGGGCTTCAAACCGCCAAAGTATCTCAAGAGCGGGGATCTAGTTGAATGCCGTATAGATGGTATAGGAGTTTTGAAAAATAAAGTTAAATAGTTACTTTATATTGTATAGAATATTGAAAAGTAGAACGAGTTTTATTTCGAAAGGCGGATACAGTTATTATGAACGGCGTTTTTAACCTTGTGCTGAGCATACTACTTCTTATAAGTGTGGGGTATTTCAGCAAAAAATTTAATTTTATCTCAGAGACAACAGTAAGAGAACTTAGCAGACTTGTAATAAATGTTATAGTTCCAGCACTTATAATAGTTTCATTTAGCAGAGATTTCAGCAGAAAGATATTATTTAACAGTTCAAATATAATAATTGTGGCCTTTTTCTACTTTCTACTTTCATTTGCCTATTATTGGATTTTTTATAAATTTGTTGAGAAAGATAAAAGAAAGGTGATGGTGTTTTTATCGCTGTTTTCAAATACTGTCTACCTGGGATTTCCAGTCATATATGAGGTTATAGGAGAGATTGGTATATTTTATGCTGTAGTATACAATTTTGTACATACGGTGTTTTTGTGGACACTGGGGGTTTCTCTTATAAATAGAGAGCATGAAAAATGGGATATAAAGAATATAATTACTCCGCCTGTAATGGCGATGATGATAGGAACCCTGATATTTCTTTTTTCACTCAAACTGCCGTCTTTTGTGACAAATTCATTAAAAATTTTGGGAAGTGCAGCTACACCTTTGGCAATGATAGTGGTTGGGTATACTCTGGCATCGTTGGACAAGAGCAATTTTTTCCAGATAAAACTGCTTTTGATGTCACTGTCAAAATTGATTTTACTTCCACTTGTCATTTTGCTGGTTTTAAGCCAGCTGGCATTTGACAAAGATATAAGCGGGGTAATTTTATTGGAGGCTTCTATGCCCTGCTCCACACTTACAGTTCTAATGGCTAGAAAATTTAAATCAGATTATCACACCGTTTCCCAGGCAGTATTCGTGAGCACCCTTTTTTCGTTAATATCCATACCTGTGGTTGTTTACCTTTATGAAAAATTTCTTTAAGAAGAAAGACTCCCATTATTGAAAAGGGAGTCTTTTTATTTTGTATTTGTTTGTTTTTTTATATAAATAGTGGTAATATTTAACTTGTCAGGAGTAAAGTCATCTATTTTAATGACAAAAAATGGAAAAAACTTATATAGGAATGAATATAGGTTTATAGGTTGTTTCTTTTTTTTGGAAATTTTGCTTTAATGTATACAAGCCGGAGATTTGGGGGCGATCTTTTATGGTGATTAATAAAAATGTAATAAAGGAAGAGATAAAATTATGGACACTGTATGTACTATATCTTATTATGTATTTTTCCTTTAGGGATAAAATTGGCATAATAATAAATCAGTTCATAATATTACCGATGTTTTATACTTCGTCTAGGGTAAATTATGGCAGATGTTTGGTTTATATGTCTGGGATGGTATTCATAAATTTGTACTTTAATTACAGTTTTGTGGATACAGAACACCTGTCTATACTTATAGCAGAGCACTCAACATTTTTGATACTGGCTTCTATATTTGCAAAGCTTAGCTGGGTGAATGAGGAGCTTAGAGGCGAGAAAAAGAAAATTAGTGATCTCAATATGGATTTGCAGAGTAGAATAAGAGAAGCTCAAAAGCTGGAAAACAAATTGAGGAAACAGTCTAGTGTTGACGAACTTACCCAAATTTCCAATAGGAGGCATATCCAAAGTTTACTTGAATTTGAAATAGAAAAATTAATTATGACAGGGGGAAAGTTGTGTGTGGCGCTCCTGGATATAGATAATTTCAAAGAAATAAACGATAAGTATGGACATCTTGTTGGAGATGAAGTCTTAAAGCGGGTATCGGAAGAATTTAGGATTAGATTGAGAAAAGTAGACAGCGTCGGTAGGTATGGTGGAGAGGAGTTCTTGATGATATTTCCATTTACAATATTGGAGGATGCAGTAAAAGTTTTGGAAAGGTTAAAAGACCACATATCCCATTTTAATTGGGAACCGAGAAGCTTTAGGACTACATTTAGTGCAGGTGTAGTTGAGATAAACGAGGCAAGTGAAGAAGAGGAAGATTTTGACATAGAGAGAATACTTTCAAGGGCAGATAACCTGCTTTATATTGCCAAAGATAATGGGAGAAATAGGATTGAATTTTAATAAGCCGCAAAAGCGGCTTATTTTTGTGTTCCAATGAAAAGATTGGAAGTATATTTTTCTATTACATAGAAAAAGTATATTTTATCTTCCATAATTTTTCTAAAAGCTATTACATTGTGTCCAATTTTATAAAATTTATCCTCGTATTCGAACTTAACCCCCTTCTCATCTAAAAATTCTATGTCGCCAACAAATCCATATATACCGTACATATCGAAAACCGGCCCTTTAGCTTTGAAGTCTATTTTGAACAGGTCATCTTTTTTATCATAGTCATGTTTGCTTATTTGAACTATATCACTTGATTTAACACCACCGAAAGGCATATCAAATCGACCCCCTTTCTTATATATATTTTACTTCATAATGCTGTTGGAATTGTGAAAATAGCTATAAAATCTTGGCCACAAAACATACAGAGGAAAAGATCGAGTTCACAGAGAATTGCTTAAACATCTAGTCTTCAGGTTTTAAATGATTAGTGAGATTAGTGTAATTCGTGGTAAAAGATGATTTCGACTTCAAGGATATTCTCTGTGTCCCCAAAAAAGGGTTTTGGATAAAATCAGCAGCTTATTCAAATTTTCATGATGCATAAAGATATATTCGTGAAAAAGGAAAATAATGTGTATAAGAGTATACAATATTTAGTCTTAAATCGAGATAATATTAAAGGGGGCAGTTTATGTTTAAGTTCTTAAAAAAATCTGAGGGAGCTAAAGATGAGATGTTTTGCTACCAATGTCAAGAAGCTGCAAGGGGTGAAGGGTGTAATATAAGGGGAGTATGTGGGAAAACCCCAAGGGAGGCAAAACTTCAGGATCTTTTACTGCACACAGTTAAAGGTGTTGCAGCCTGCAGCTCAGTTTTAAGAGAAAATGGAGAAGATCTAGCTGAAGTGGACTTTTATTTGTTGGACTCGCTTTTTAAAACAATCACCAATTGTAATTTTGATGATGCGGCTATTATTGCTTCGATAAAAAAAGGTTTGGAGTTAAGGGATGGACTGAAAAAAATAATCGACGGGAAGGAACTGAAAGTTGAAAGAAAATATAAAGAACTCTTCAAGTTCGAATATGAAAATGATGAGAAAGCCCTTAAATATGCTGAAAAAGTAGGGGTCTTAAGAACAGATGACGAGGATATAAGATCACTGAGAGAGATGATCGTTTACGGTTTAAAAGGTATATCTGCTTATACTGAGCATGCATACCGTCTTGGGAAACAAAACCCAAAAATATATGAGCATATGGAAAAAGCTATGCTTGCCACAGTGGACGACGACCTGGGTATAGATGAACTACTTGCATACGTTATGGATACAGGTAAGTACGGCGTAGAGGCGATGAAGATTTTGGATGAAGCAAACACAAGTGCCTATGGAAATCCAGAAATAACCAAGGTGAATATAGGGGTGGGGACAAATCCCGGTATACTTATAAGCGGGCATGACTTAAAAGATATGGAAATGCTTTTGGAGCAGACAAAGGGTACAGGAGTGGACGTATATACGCACTCGGAAATGCTGCCTGCACACTATTATCCTGCGTTTAAAAAATATGATAATTTTGTGGGGAATTATGGAGGGTCCTGGTGGCATCAAACAAAAGAGTTTGAAACATTCAACGGGCCTATATTGTTTACAACAAATTGTATAGTACCTCCAAGATCAAAAGCTTTGGACTACAAAGACAGGGTGTACACAACTAATTCAGCGGGTATGGAGGGCTGCACCCATATAGTGGCAGATGAAAAGGGGAATAAAGATTTTTCAAAAATAATAGAGCATGCAAAAAAATGCAGTGCGCCTGTGCAGATAGAAGAAGGAGAAATAATAGGAGGTTTTGCCCACAATCAAATTGTGGAATTGGCGGACAAGGTGGTAGAAGCGGTAAAAACAGGAAAGATCAAAAAGTTTGTTGTTATGGCTGGCTGCGATGCTAGGATGCAGGACAGAAAATACTATACAGAATTTGCAGAAAAACTGCCAAAAGACACTATTATTTTAACTGCGGGATGCGCGAAGTACAGATACAATAAACTTCCTTTAGGTGATATAGACGGAATTCCTAGAGTTTTGGATGCAGGCCAGTGCAATGATTCATATTCACTTGCTGTTGTGGCAATGAAGCTTCAGGAGATATTTGAGTTGGATGATATAAATGATCTTCCGATAGTGTACAATATAGCCTGGTATGAGCAAAAAGCCGTTTTAGTATTGCTGGCATTGCTTTATCTAGGTGTAAAAAATATACATATAGGACCTACTCTTCCAGCGTTTTTGTCTGAGACGGTTACAAAAGTCCTTGTAGATAAATTTGGACTTGGAGGAATAAGCACAGTGGAAGAGGATATCAAAATCTTTTTAGGAGAATAATAAAAAAAGGGGGTAAAATCAATGGCTTATCTTATTAATCATGATGACTGTATCGGTTGTGGTGCGTGTGAACCTATTTGTCCGGTTAATTGCATCTCGGAGTTGGATGACGGCAGGAGAAAGATAGATCCAAATGCCTGTGTTGACTGTGGAGCCTGTGCTGGTGTCTGTCCAGTAGATTGTATTTCACCTGAATAACTCTAGATTTGCAGCGTATAGAATACGCTGCATTTTTTTACTGAAAGTCTTTTTGGTAAATGTAGTATAATTTATATGAGTAAAACTATAAGGAGGTGTACTATGAAAAAAATAATGTCGTTGATAATTTTGAGTGTTCTTATAGCAGCTTGTCAAACAATAGACCCTTATACGGGGGAACAAAAAGTTGGTAAGACTACAAAATATGGTATAGGTGGAGCTGTTGCAGGTGCTGTAGTCGGCCAGGTGGCAGGTAAGGATACTGAAAGTACTTTGAAAGGGGCTGCGATTGGTGGTCTAGCAGGAATGGGTGTAGGAGCTTACCAGGATAAACAGGAAGCGGCGCTTAGACAAAAACTGGCAGGTACAGGGGTAAGTATAAAAAGAGAAGGAAATATGATTGAGTTGGTTATGCCGAGCAATATAACATTTAAACTAAACAGCAGCGATATATCCAGTACATTCTATGATGTCCTAGATTCAGTTGCTATTGTATTGGAAGAATATGACAAAACAAACATATATATTTACGGGCACACAGACAGCACAGGAACAGACGAAATAAATGACAAGCTGTCAAAAGAACGTGCTGACAGTGTATCAAGGTATCTTATAAGCAGAGGTATAAACTCTCCAAGAATAACATCACTTGGATACGGATCGAAATACCCTATAGCAAGCAACAATACAGAAGATGGAAGGGCACAAAACAGAAGGGTAGAAATAGAAATTTTACCAATACAATAAAGATGAGCCGGTTTTCCGGCTTGTTTTTTAATTTCGAAATTTATTGCATAAAAAATAGCTTAAATTAACTATTTATAATTAATTATGAATTATAATTTAATTATACTGTGGTACAAATACTTATCAACATTCAAATTATTTCGTTTTAAATCTTAAAATAGTAATTAGAACTAATTTAATGTTTAAAATTATAACATCCATCAACTTTTTTTCAAAAAAACTTGATTTTATCAAAATTATGTGCTAACCTTAAGTATAGCAAGTTTTAAATCGTTTCAGTTTTCATTTCGAAACATTTCTATTTAACAATTTATAAAACTTTTCTTTATAACTTCAAACAAATTTTAAATTCAAAAACTTGATTTTATCAAAATTATGTGCTAACCTTAGTATAACAAGTTTTAAATCATTTCAGTTTTCATTTCGAAATATTTCCATTTAATAATTTATAAAACTTTTCTTTATAATTTCAAACAAATTTTAAATTCAAAAAACTTATTTATCAATTTCAAAAATCTAATTATATTTTATATTTCTTTTCAAATGATTTTTTAAATTTCAAATATTTTCTATTAAAACTATAAATTCCATTTAAAATTCAAACTTCAATTTCTATTTTCAAAATTTATTTCAAATTCAAAACCGACGAAACAACAATTCAATTAATTTTATATATGCTGATTTATTTCAAACAAATTTTATTAAAATTATAATGTTTTTATATTTGTATGTATGTAACTATGTTTTCTATAACATTGAGTAAAATTTAAATTATTTATTTTACAAGGAGGGATATTTATGAAAAAGATCGAAGCAATTATCAAGCCTGATAGGTTAAATGAGGTAAAAGAAGCTTTAGTAGGAATGGACATCAAGGGTATGACTATAAGTGAAGTTAGAGGGTTTGGAAGACAAGAGGGTAAGGTAGAGTACTTTAGGGGTGCTGAGTATAAGGTAGATTTTTTACCTAAGATCAAAATAGAGATTGTGTGCAAAGAAGATACGTGCGAAAAGATACTAAATGCAGTAATAGAGAGCTCTAGAACTGGGAACATCGGTGATGGTAAGATATTTATTATGCCAATTGAAGAAACTATAAGAATTAGAACCGGTGAAAAGGGCGAGATAGCAATATAGCTGATTTTAATGTTGAGAGTAAAAAATAAAAACAATAGATTTTTAATTATGACGGAGGTGCAAATTATGAAAAAGTTTAAATTATTTATGGGGTTGTTGTTAACGTCTGGTGTTAGTGTGTTTGCTGAAAGTGGAGCTGAAGCGGTTCAAAACAACTTGAACTGGACCTGGACTTTAATTGCTGCTGCTATGGTGTTTTTTATGCAGGCTGGTTTTGCAATGGTAGAAGCAGGGTTCACAAGAGCTAAGAATGCAGGGAATATCATAATGAAAAACGTTATGGACTTTTCTATGGGAATAATCGCTTTCTGGGCAGTTGGGTTTGCATTTATGTTCGGTAAAGGTGGTATTGTTGGTGCGACTAACTTCTTTGGAGCTGGACTTGCTGATTGGGACTGGACGTTCTTCATATTCCAAGGTGTGTTCGCGGCTACAGCAGCAACAATTGTATCAGGTGCAATGGCAGAAAGAACAAAATTTGGATCATACCTTGTTTCAAGTTTCTTAATTACAGCTTTCTTATATCCTGTATTCGGTCACTGGGCTTGGGGAAGTCTTTTCGGACAATCAACAGGATGGCTTGAGAACTTAGGGTTCATTGATTTTGCAGGATCAACTGTTGTTCACTCTGTTGGTGGATGGGCTGCACTTGCTGCTGCAATGGTACTAGGACCAAGAATTGGTAAATTCAAAGATAAAGAGATATCTGCAATACCTGGACACTCAATCCCACTTGCATCATTAGGTGTATTCATCTTATGGTTCGGATGGTTCGGATTTAATGCTGGAAGTACTACAACTGGTACAGCTGAAATAGGTCTTATAGCTGTAAACACAAGTTTAGCTGCTGGTGCTGCATCAATTACAGCATTGATAACTTCGCAAATGATCTTCAAAAAAGCTGATATAGGAATGACACTTAACGGAGCTTTAGCAGGACTTGTTGGAATAACAGCTGGATGTGCGAATGTTTCACCTAGTTCATCTATAATAATAGGTTTAGTTGCAGGAGTATTGGTTGTATTCTCAGTACTTGCAATAGACAGAATGAAAATAGATGATCCAGTTGGAGCTGTTTCGGTACACGGTGTGAACGGTGCATGGGGAACTCTTGCTGCTGGGATATTCAATGCTGAAAAAATGTTTGATGCTAAGATAATAGGGGTACAGGCACTTGGAATAGTAGCTGCATTTGTTTTAGCTTTCTTTGGAGGCTTAATCATATTCAATATAGTTAAGGCGATTATGGGGCTACGTGTATCTCCTGAAGAAGAAATGGAAGGTCTAGACATCGGAGAACACGGTTACTCGGCATATCCTGAATTTCCATCTCATTCTGAAGTTTCGATGTTTAAGTAAAACAGGGCTCTGCAGTGAAATTTAACGGTGGAAAATTATTAAGGAGGTTCTTGCATGAAAAAGATCGAGGCTATAATAAAACCTACCAGATTAGACAAGGTCAAAGAAGCCCTATCTGCAATAAATATAAAAGGAATGACGGTAAGTGAGGTCAGAGGATTTGGAAGACAGAAAGGTAAAAAGGAGATATTCAGAGGAGCTGAATATTCAGTAGACTTTTTACCGAAGATAAAACTGGAAATCGTGGTTAAAAGAAGCGACTTTGAGAGAGTTTTGGACATAATCTTGAAAACTACAAAATCCGGTGCTGAAGGGGGAATTGGTGACGGGAAGATATTCATTTACCCTGTAGAAGATGTAATAAGAATCAGAACTGGAGAAAGAGGAGAAGGAGCAATTTAAAGAGGTCCCATTGGGACCTCTTTTTTAATTGGGGATCTTTTTTTATGAAAAAATATAAATTTATTTTGGGAGAGTATCTTTGTTGTATCCGCCAATAAAATCAACGGATACAAAAGTGAATATATATCTGAACTTGCACCTGGATTAATTTATTTTAATCTTAGTTTAAAATAAAAGTAATTATACTATGATAAAAACTTAGGGTAATTTTTTAACTATCAAATTTAAAATCTTTTTTAAGGTCATTTCTAAAGAAATCTTAAAAACCGTTCTTTTAAAAAAATTCACTTAAATTAAGAAAATTAAACTAAACTCACTAGAAGATAGAACATAAATTTAGAATATAATTAAATTTTTCACTTAAAAGCGGATGTTTTTTTATTTTAATTATTTACATACAAAAATATAATTAAGTTTTACCTCGAATACCGAATATTTTAAATTATGGGGATGGTTTAAAATATTAACCTGTATTTAGAGGGGATTTACATATAAATACATATTAAAAGTTATATTGAGGAGGAACAATGAAAAAAATGTTTGTTTTGGTTAAAGTAGCATTAATGCTGCTTACTGTTTCAGTGGTTTCATTTGCTGTGGAGGATGTTCAGTCGAATCTAAATTTTGTATGGATGGGTATTGCAGCAGCTATGGTAATGTTTATGCAATTAGGTTTCATTGCACTTGAGGCAGGATTTACAAGAGCAAAAAATGCCGTTAATGTTACTTTTAAAGGCACATTGGACTTGGCATTGGGTGCTTTACTGTTTTTTTGCTTTGGGTACGCTTTTATGTTTGGAGAAGGTAAAATAATTGGTACTACTAACTTTTTCCTTTCAGATTATATTAGTTCAAATGATAACTGGGGAATAATGATGTGGTTTTTCCAAGCTATGTTTGCTGGAGCTACGGTTACAATAGTATCAGGTGCAGTTGCAGAGAGAATTAAGTTGATAGGTTATGTAATAGCCTGCACTTTCATCGCCACTATAATATATCCATTATTCGGGCACTGGGTATGGAGTGAAGAGGGATGGCTTGCTGCTATGAATTTCCATGATTTTGCCGGTTCAACTGTAATTCACTCTTTAGGTGGATGGCTGGCACTTGCCGGAGCAATAGTACTTGGACCTAGATTCGGAAAATATGATGAAAACGGTAAAGTTACAGCTATTCCAGGACACAATATACCGCTTGCAACAGTTGGTACTTTCATACTTTGGTTTGGATGGTATGGATTTAACGGAGGATCAACTCTAGTAGCGGACGGATCTATAGCAGTGGTACTTTTAAATACTACACTTGGAGGCGCTGCTGGTGCAGTTTCTGCAATGGTTTACTCTGTTTTTAGAACAGAAGAAAGATTAGTAGATGTGGGTATGATGCTAAATGGAGCCTTGGCTGGACTTGTTGCTGTAACAGCAGGAGCAGATATACTTAGACCAACTCCGGCAATAATTGTAGGTCTTGTAGCAGGGGTATTAGTATCGCTTGCAGTTCCGTTCTTAGATAAGGTAAGAATAGATGACCCTATTGGAGCGGTATCTGTACACGGTGTAAATGGTACCTGGGGTACACTTGCAGTGGGAATATTTACAAAAGAGTACAGTTTTTTAACGCAGTTACTTGGATCGGTATCTGTATTTGTGTATGCATTTGCTGCTGGAATGATATTATTTGTAGTAATTGATAAAGTTGCAGGTCTTAGAATCAGCCCTCAAGATGAATTGGCAGGTCTTGATTTGTCAGCGCATGGATATTCAGCTTACCCAGAATTTCAATCTCATTACAGTACTTCACTGTTTAGATAAAGTATCTGTATGAATTGGGATTCACTAAAAAGGAGGTAGCAATGAAAAAAATTGAAGCCATAATAAAACCTGGTAAGCTCGATGCAATAAAAGAAGCTCTTGTTAAAATGGACATCAAGGGTATGACTGTAAGCGAAGTAAGAGGGTTTGGAGCACAGGAAGGTAAAGTTGAGTATTTTAGAGGAGCAAAATATAAGATAGACTTTCTTGCAAAAATAAAAATAGAGATCGTCTGCAAGGATGAAACTTGTGATGATATAGTAGATATCATAATAAAAAATGCAAAAACTGGTGAAATAGGTGATGGTAAGATATTTATTTTACCAATAGAAGAAACAATAAGGATAAGGACCGGAGAAAAGGGGAAAATAGCAGTTTAAGCACTTTAGAATTATCCATATTTGTATTTTGGTTTTGATATTTAAGGGATAAATATCACTGTTATTTGTTATATATTAGAAATTTTCCAAGGAGGTTCTTGCGTGAAAAAGGTAGAAGCAATAATAAAACCTAATAAGATAGACAAGGTGAAGTCAGCACTTTCAGAAATAAATATCAAAGGTATTACTGTAAGTGAAGTAAGAGGGTTTGGTAGACAGAAGGGTAAAAAAGAGATGTTCAGAGGTGCTGAATATGTAGTGGATTTTTTACCTAAAATCAAACTTGAGGTTGTTGTAAAGGACAGCGACTTAGAGAGGGTAGTAGATGTAATACTTAAAAATACTAAATCTGGTGCTGAAGGCGAAATAGGAGACGGTAAAATCTTCATCTACCCTGTAGATCAGGTAATAAGAATAAGAACAGGGGAAAGAGGAGAAGGAGCTATATAGGTAGGGTTTATAGAAGAGAGCCTCTCGAGGCTCTCTTTATTCTTAATAAAAGTATTCTATTGGAATGATAAAATTAAAAAAAAGCGTGTAATAAATCGCCTAAATTCTTTGAAAGTAAAAATTAGAAGCTCAGAAACAAGTTTACGGAATTTAGAAACTGGATTTGTTTTTATTAGCTCTGCTTATAAATATTTGAAGTATGATAAATTAATAATTTGTAAAACTTTATGTATTTATAGCACAAAAATATATAATTTTTATGTGCGTATAGCACAAATGAAAGTAAATAAAACCAAAAAAATAAAAATGAAACCCAGAGAAAATATTAATAAAATCAGTGCCTAGATAGCATAACCTCTACTAAAAAGCTAAACAAATTAAATGTTTTTAAAAAAAAATAAACCGTTTATTAATATATGTATGATACAAATTGTTATAACATTTTTAGCAGTTCAATTCAAAATTTCTTTTTAGATCATTTCTAAAATTTTAAATCTGTTCCTGATTTTCAAAATTTCATTTTAAAATTAGTCAAATAGATTCTATAATTATATAGTTATTTTATTTATATTACATACTTTCACGAATAAACTCTTTAAAATCTTTTTTAGTAGGAAAATATTAATTCATTTCTAATTACATTATTAAGCCACTTTTATTTTTAAACTTCATTATTATTTAATATTATAAAAATATATATAATCAATTCATTTAAAACAGGAAGCTAGCATTTTAGTTTATTTAAAATTATAGGGATGATTTTAGTAAATTAAAATGGAGAAAACTTATATTAAACGTTATATTGAGGAGGATTTTTATGAAAAAAATATTTAGTTTGTTAAAGTTAGTAGTTATGGTACTTTCACTTTCAGTTAGCATTTTTGCAGCTGAAGAGGTACAATCAAATCTTAATATTGTCTGGCTTGGAATTGCAGGGGCAATGGTAATGTTTATGCAGGTAGGATTTATAGCCTTAGAATCAGGATTTACAAGGGCTAAAAATGCAGTTAACGTTGCATCTAAAGGGATACTTGATTTTTCTGTTGGAGCTGTTTTGTATTTTGCAATAGGGTATGCATTTATGTTTGGTGAAGGGAAATTTATAGGTACAAATAACTTTTTCCTTTCGGACTACTTAAGTTCTGGAGACAGCTGGGGAATAATGCTTTGGTTTTTCCAAGTTATGTTTGCGGGGGCAGCAGCTACAATAGTATCAGGTGCAGTTGCAGAAAGAATTAAACTGCCTGGTTATGTTATTGCCTGCGCAGTAATTGCAGGATTTATTTATCCAATATTTGGTCACTGGGTATGGAGCGAAGAGGGATGGCTTGCTGCGATGAATTTCCACGATTTTGCAGGATCTACAGTAATACACTCACTTGGTGGATGGTTAGCGCTGACAGGAGCTTTTGTATTGGGGCCTAGATTTGGTAAATATAGTGAAGATGGTAAAGTAACGGCTATTCCAGGACACAATATACCGCTTGCAACAGTTGGTACTTTTATACTTTGGTTTGGTTGGTATGGATTTAACGGAGGTTCAACTTTAATAGGTGACGGGTCAATAGCAATAGTACTTTTAAATACAACACTTGGAGGAGCAGCTGGTTCACTTTCAGCCATGGCTTACTCGGTGTTTAGAACAGAAGATAGGTTTGTTGACTTGGGTATGACTCTAAATGGAGCATTAGCAGGATTGGTTGCTGTAACGGCAGGAGCAGATGTACTTTCGCCAGCTTCTTCGATAGTTGTAGGATTAATAGCAGGGATACTTGTATCTTTAGCTGTACCATTTTTCGATAAGGTGAAAATAGATGATCCTGTTGGTGCTATCTCAGTTCACGGTGTAAATGGTGCTTGGGGAACACTTGCAGTAGGTATATTTACAACAGAGTTCAGCTTTTTAACTCAATTAATAGGTGTTATTTCAGTTTTCGGATATGCATTAGTAACAGGTATGATATTATTCGTTGCAATTGATAAGTTGCTTGGATTAAGAGTAGATCCTCATGATGAGCTAATTGGTCTTGATATTGCAGAGCACGGATACTCAGCTTATCCTGAATTCCAGTCACACTACAGTACTTCATTATTCAAGTAAAATATTACATTCAAGATTTAGTGTATTTTATTGTTTAAAATAAGGAGTGATAATTATGATTAAAATAGAAGCAATTATAAAACCTGATAGGTTAGATATTATAAAAAATGCTCTTTCCGATATGGATATAAAGGGAATGACAATAAGTGAAGTAAGGGGATTCGGTAGACAAGAAGGAAAAGTGGAATACTTCAGGGGAGCAAAGTATAAGGTAGACTTTTTGCCAAAAATAAAGATAGAGATTGTGTGCAAGAAAGAAACTTGTGATAAAATAGTTGATGCCATAATAAAAAATGCTAGAACTGGTGAGATTGGAGACGGTAAAATATTTATTTTACCTATTGAAGAAACCATAAGGATAAGAACCGGAGAAAAGGGAGAGATTGCAATTTAAGCAGTAAATTTTTATAACATATTAAAATTAGGGTATTCAAATAATTGCGATTTTGTAGTAAAATTAGGTATAAGAGAAATTATTAAGGAGGTTCTTGCATGAAGAAGGTAGAGGCTATCATAAAACCTACTAAAATAGATAATCTAAAATCGGCACTTTCGGATATAAACATAAAAGGGATTACTATAAGTGAAGTAAGAGGTTTCGGTAGACAAAAAGGTAAAAAAGAGATATTCAGAGGAGCAGAATATATAGTAGATTTTTTGCCTAAAATTAAAATAGAAGTTGTTGTAAAAGAGAGTGATCTAGAGAGGGTAGTGGATATAATACTGAAAACCACTAAATCCGGTACTGATGGAGAAATAGGGGATGGGAAAATCTTCATTTATCCAGTAGAAGAGGTAATAAGAATAAGAACCGGAGAAAGAGGAGAAGGAGCTATATAAATAAGTTCAATATTATTCTTGATCCAATCAAAGTAGATGATTGAATAAAAAGCTACATTTAATAGGCTTGTTTCCTGTACTATACAGGGATCAGGCCTTTTGGTTTTAGTTGTATTTTTTCAGTGTAAAATTTCATATATAAAGTGCGGTAATTCATACTAGAAATAACTGAAAAGAAGAATTATCTCAATCGTGTATAGAATGAGATCTCAGTTGAGCGCAATAATCTTTGAAATTCTTGATTAGTAGAGGTTATGCAGTTCTTATTTAACGGCAGACTAAATATATTTTAAACAAATTCTCAACAGTTAAATTATAAAGGTCTTTAGCGGAATTCGAATTGGTGATATTTTTTCTCGAAAAAAATCCCCTTAAAGAGTTTTCTTTAAGAGGATTATACTATATCAGGTTTTTTTATTATATTTAAAGTTTTAATTTTAAAAAATTCAAAATTATGAAAGTGACACTGCCTCCGATAGCTCCTCCAACAAGTACTTCCCAAATAGAGTGTATTTTGCTTTCGACCCTAGACTGGGCAACAAGAAATGCCAGTACGAAGGATGATACAAGTATAACCATATTGTCAGTTATAAAAAATATCCCGGTCCATAATGAAAAAGCAACAGCACTGTGGCCGCTAGGCATCCCTCCAGATAGCGGGTATTCGTTTTTTGTAATGGCTTTTATAGCGAGAACGATTATCAGAATAAGTGCTATTATTACAGCGATAAGGTCGGTGTATGAATATTTTATTGTGCTAAAAAGGCTTTTGGTGTCAGCTTTAAATTGATGCATAAATATTAAGTACCCCACAAGTATTGCATTTACACAAGAAATTAAAACAGCTCCAGCAGAGATATCTTTGGCTTTCTTAGCAATTGGATGGTATTTTTTTTGTAAAGTGTCAATTGTAAATTCGATGGCGGTATTGAACAGTTCGCATATCAAAACCAGTGATATTGAAAAAGTCAAAAAAAGCAGTTCAATTTTTGATACGCCAGTTACAATGGCAAGTATAATAGTTAAAATCGAAACAAAAATATGGATACGCATATTTTTTTCGGATTGAAGTGAGCTTATGATACCTTCTATGGCGAAGTTAAAGCTTTCTGAAATAGAGTATCTTTTTTTATCCATAAAATCACCCCGTTAAATAGTAGATTTAAGGCAGTTAATTTATAAAAATTAAAAGCAGAAAATATCTGCTTTTAATCTCTAGTATATCCGTGTTTTAAAAGAATCTCTTCTTCTTTTTTTCTCATTATGACTTTATCTTCATCTTCTATGTGATCATATCCGATAAGGTGTAGGATTCCGTGAGTTAGTACATAATAAAACTCCCTTTTGAAATTGTGGTTGTACTCCTTTGCCTGTTCCTCAACTCTCTCTAGAGATATTATGATATCTCCCAGGGTGTTGTAAGGGCCGATGTCACCGTCTGTTTCCAGATAGGCGAAGGAGATGACATCTGTTGGGGAGTCTTTCCCACGGTAGTCTCTGTTAATTACTTGAATCTTTTCGTTGTCTGTAAAGAGTAGCGATAAGTAGACATCTTTGTCACTTTCATATTCCTCATTTAAGACAGTCTCGATATAGTCTTCTATGGCTTGTAGGTCTAGTTCGTCCTCATAACCAGGAACCGCCTTTGTCAATTCTATTATAACATTCATTATTAGATAATCCCCTTTTTAAGATTTGTGTTTTGGCTTTATATCAGGATATTTTATCCTAACATGGTGTATCCCCATCAATACTTTCGTGAAGGTTTTGATGATTATTTCTATTTCCTTAAATGTAAGATCAGCTTCCGAAAGCTGGTTATCCTCTATCTTACCAGCGATAATCTTTCTGAGCATCTTTTCGATACTAGTAGGAGTCTTTTCATCAAGAGACCTGACAGCAGCTTCTATGGAATCCGCCAACATTATTATGGCCGATTCTTTTGTACGAGGTTTAGGACCTTCGTATCTATAATCATTTTCGTTTAATATTGGATTTTCCTTTTTAGCTTTATTATAAAAATATGCAAGCAGTGTAGTTCCCTGGTGCTCAGTCATAATATCCCTTATCTCTTTAGGTATTTTGTACTCTTTCCCCATCTCGATACCGTCTCTCGTGTGAGCCGTAATTATCAGAGTGCTAAGAGATGGTGTTAGGTTTTCATGAGGGTTTATGGCATCATGCTGATTTTCAACATAAAAATTCGGCCTTTTCATCTTACCAATATCGTGGTAGTAGGCAGCAACCCTGGCAAATGTGGCATTGGCACCGATAGCGTCAGCTGCGTTTTCAGAAAGAGTAGCCACCATCATAGAATGTTGGAATGTACCGGGTGCATTTACAGCTAGTTGTCTCAAGAGAGGGTGAGAAAGATCCCCCAACTCTAGAAGCTTCATATTTGTTAATATATTAAAAGTTCTTTCAAAATAAGGGAGCAGTGCTATTGTAAGCATCCCGGATAGAACTCCCGAAAAGAAAAGCTGTGAACTGTAGATAGCTATGCTTATAAAATCGCTTCTGGAAACCAACAATATAGCTATACAGCTTATGGATTTTAAAAGTCCAAGGTACAAGCCTGTGTTTACAAGATGCGCCCTATTTTTTATTTTTTTAAGTCCGTAGATACATCCTACAAGGCTGATAACAGAAGTCATAAAGAACAACTGGTCGACACCTTTAAAAGCCAGTGAAAAAAACAAGACAAATGAACTTATTACGAGTGTATACTTTTCACCGATAAGAATTCCCAATAGCAGGAAGAGTGCATCGACTGGGAGAAGGAAAAAAAGCTCCCACCTAGTAAATCTCGCCAGGATAAGGTACCCAAAAACAGCCATTATAGTCGAATAATAATAAGATTTTTTTAAAATTTCCTCGAATAAAAATTTTCTGACAATTATGAAAAACAGTGTTGAAATAACGATAAGAAAGAAAATATTCCCCAATATCAGAGGACTGTTGGAAAGTTCGCCATAAATACCAAGCTTTTTCAATTTTTCAATGTCAAAGCGTGTAACGGTGCTTCCTTTTTTCAGTATGGTTTCACCTGCATTTATTTGAACGATAACATCATTGACACTTTCCACTCTCTCTTTTATAGAGGCTTTGGTTTTTTCGTCATCGTATATAAAATTTGGAACTAAAAAGACTGAAAAAACATCCAATTCCTCCAGACTTAGTTGGTCTGTCAAATTTTCTTTCAATGAATCCAGGTAATTTTCGTCATTTTTAATACCTATAGAATAAAATTCTTCAAACTTGTTTTTTATACGGTTTTCAATATCCTTTTTGTCCCTTCTGGCAGCCAGTTTCATGACTGTCTCTTTTCGGATGTTATCGAATTTACTTATGAAGTCCTCCACTTCTACATCTGTTGGCTTACTTCCCAGCTTTTCCAAACTTATAAAGAATTTTTCAAGATTTATATAAGCTTTTGGAGCTACGTCATCTAAGAAAATATATTCTTTTTGAGATTCTTCTATTACTTTTTGAACAATTTCATCTTTTGCCAGTTTATCATTATATTTGACTGAAAAAGGTGCTACGATATCTTTTTTTACTGTATCGCCAGCAGATAGATTTTCTTTTATTAAAAAAAGTTTAGAGCTCAGAGGTATAATAAAAAGTATGCATATAAGGATAAAAATTCTCTTATTAACTATATCTCTTGGGCTTATTTCATGAGTTTCACGAGCTTCAACGGGTTCAAGTTTAAATGTCAGCTTTCTACCCAAAATATTTAACTCTTTCATTATAAAGTTAGCCTCCTAGATTTTTACAGTTATTGGATAAATTACAATATGGCTTGACAGATTATAATTTAATC
This sequence comes from uncultured Ilyobacter sp., assembly GCA_963668015.2. GTDB lineage: Bacteria > Fusobacteriota > Fusobacteriia > Fusobacteriales > Fusobacteriaceae > Ilyobacter_A. The sequence continues at coordinate 112,072 of CAXXCR010000038.1, forward strand.
AGGGCAAGCCATAAAAGAAAGAATCAGATTTCAGCCATCGGATTCTGTAATCTCAACAACATTAAACTATTTTATAAAAATTATACAATATAGGATATTATAAGTCAAGTTGGTGCAAAAGTTGATGATCATATAATATCAGAGCATTTTTTAAATATAACTTTACTTGTTGGGAGAGAATCTAAAAATAGTCTTCCATATCTTTTACTTATAAGACGGTTGTCCAAAATAGTTATAATACCCTTGTCCTCTTTACTTCTTATAAGTCTTCCTACACCCTGCTTGAATTTTATTATCGACTCAGGTATTTGATACTCCATAAATGCATTTTTTCCTTCTTTAGTGAGGTTTTCGATTATGGCTTCTACAACAGGTTCACTGGGAACCTTAAAAGGCAGCTTTACCATAATTACAGAAGAAAGTTTCTCCCCCTTTACGTCTACCCCCTCCCAGAAACTGTCAGTTCCGAATAGAACCGGCTTACGGCTGGTTTTATACATATTAATCAGCTGGTTTCTAGGAGCCATACCTTGAATGAAAAGGTCAAATCCCCTGGCTTCCAAATCATCCTTTAATAGGTAGTAAAGGTAGTTCAATGTCGAGTAAGATGTAAAAAGTATAAAGGTGTTGCCACGAGCTCTGATAATTAAGTTTTTTACAAAATCATGAATTTTGGACATGAAATTTTTATCATTTGGCATCGGAGTATCTGTAGGGACATAGACCCTCATTTGATTTTCGTAGTCAAACGGTGAGTGTATCACTTTATCGTGGGTTTCCTCGTTTAGTCCAATTGATTTTTTTAAAATAGTCAAAGCTGTCCTCAACAGCAATTGTTGCAGATGTAAAAATAATATCCTCAAGATTATTAAAAAGAGCCTCTTCAAGTTCATTATTTATTTTTAGCGGACTTGCTATCAACTTTAGGTTGTTTTTTTTCACATTCATAGAGAGCCAGTAGATATAGTTTTCATCGTCCATATCGTTTATGAACTTAAGGTTGAGGAAAAAAGCCTCTATTCTGTCTACATATTTTGAGAAGTCGTTTACAATGCCGTCTTCGTCATCTAACTCCTTCAGGCTTCTGGTCAGAGCCCTCATTCTTTTTATATAGGAGTTGTAGGCTATCATAACATCATCATAATGAGTTTGTATATCTACAGACCACGCCGTGTTTTTTTTAAGTTCAGATTTCTTTAAACGCAGGTTAAGAGTACCCTGCTGACCATTGGAAAAAATATCCATCAGGCGGGCAAAAAAGTCGTTCATTCTTTTTGAGAGGTCTATATGACGGTCAACCAGTTCATCTTCTATAGTTTGTTTTGTGCTTTTGTACAGGTCGCTTTTTGTATTTTTAAGATAATTTTTTATAAAATTTAGGCTCCCCATCTTTTTTTTCTTTCTGCCTAAATTATAGATGTAGTTCATTGATTTATTGAAGCCGTATTTAGATACCTCATATGAAAAATAATCTCTGGCTACATTTTCAATGTTGTGAGCCTCGTCAAATATCACCAAATCATAGTTTGGAAGTATGGAGTAGTCGGTGTTGAAACCAATCTCCTTTCTGATGGAAAGGTCTGCAAAATACATGTGGTGGTTTGTTATTAAAAGGTCCGCCTCACGTTTTTCCTCCCTTGATTTTAAAAAGAAACATTCCAGTTTGTGAGGACACTTATTACCTGCACACAGGTCCGTTTCACTTGCAAAGTGCTCCCAGACTGCATGTTCCACTTCGAAAGAAAGTTCGGAACGGTCACCGGATTTAGTTTTGTCCCCCCATGACATTATATATTTAAACTTTTGTTTTTGGTCGTGAGAAAACTCTTCGAAATCAACAAGCTCCCCCTTTGCGATATTGATCAGCTTTCTGTTGCAAAGGTAGTTTCCCCGACCTTTGACAAGCAGATATTTAAAATTATTATTCATAAGTTTACTGACTATGGGAATATCTTTGTTCAAAAGCTGTTCCTGCAAATTTATAGTATTTGTAGAAACTATTACTTTTTTATCATTTTTGACAGCCCACTCTACTGCGGGTATGAGATACGCAAGGGTTTTCCCGGTACCGGTACCGGCTTCCACGATAACTTTTTTATTTTCATTTAAGCCGTTTTCTATGTGAAGCGCCATTTCCAACTGTTCTTTTCTAAATTCAAATTCAGAAAATATCTGGCTTAGCAGACCTCTCTCTTCAAAATATGGAGCCACTTCAATTTTTTTATTCTCGTTGTCTGCAAGCTCAACTATAACATATACATCGTCAACATTGTTGTTTACTATATAAGATGCACCGTTTTTAGTTTCACTGTAGTAAGCGGCGATCTTAACATCATTATCAGATGGATAGAGGTATCCAGAAGGATGGTTGTGTATTATAACTTCTCTTTTCTTCATTTGCTTTAGTATGGCAGGCACCGAATATTTATTTCCCCTGGCAAGGACTTTTACGTCGTAGACTATGTTATCCTCATTGACAAAGCCCCTAAAAAACACCTCATTTCCAGAAGCCTCGATTATTCCTTTTTTTATTAACTCTACGGCTTCATCTGAGATTTTTTCCTCTATTTTCATAATATATTTCCCCTCTTTAAGCATGTTAAAAGCTTCAGATAATTTTACACCATTTGCTCTATTTTTTCAATAAAAAGCTTGATTTTTAAATGTGTATATGATATTCTATAAGCGGTCCATTTTAATATTCGTGTCTTAATACAGCTTGCTCGTTGCCAAAATAACTCCATTGGTATTTAGCGGCTTGACTAAGCTCGCTAAAGATGATATTATACTTTGAAAATTATTTAAAAAAATTGGGAGGTTTTTAATTTGGCACACTCAAAATCAGCAAAAAAAAGAGTACAAATAGCGGAAAGAAACAGACAAAGAAATCAAGCAATCAGATCTAAGGTTAAAACAATTGTTAAGAAAGTTTTAGCTGCAGTAGAAGCTAAAGAAGTTGAAGCTGCACAAGCTGAACTAGTTTTAGCTTACAAACAGTTAGATAAAGCTGTAACAAAAGGTGTTTTCAAGAAAAATACTGTATCTAGAAAAAAATCTAGATTAGCTGCTAAAGTTAACGCTTTAACTGCGTAATTAAAATATTTGATTGACTTAATAAGGGTTTTGCCATACGGCAAAACCCTTTTTCTTTTTATTTTATAAGATTTTTAAGATTATAGATAGATATTTAGTACGCCATCTATTTTTTCAATCTCCTTTATTATTTCATCTGTATGCAGGTACTTCGGTATAAAGAGGTGATAAACTGCTTCTTTTTCAATGAAACTCGTACGTCTAATTTCACGTATGCTACTTATTTTAGCAACCTTTATATGTTTTAACCTGAAAAAATCATTTAGCAGGTCCTCAGAATCGTGTGGGTCCATCAAGGAGATAAAGATTTTTTTCTCCTTTCTTTTCTCTATTAACAAAAGTTCGACTTTTCTCATTGTTATGAGGAGAAAACTTATAAGTAAGGTAGCGGTGACTGCCAATCTAAGGTATCCCATCCCAATGGCCAGCCCTAGGCAGGCAACTATCCAAAGTGTAGCAGCTGTTGTTATTCCGATTACGGTTTCTTTGTTTCTCAAGATTGCTCCGGCACCTAAAAATCCGACTCCCGATACCACTTGTGCAGTCATACGTCCAACATCAACTTTTATAATTTGAGCCAATTCAGGATTGGCAGCAACAGCTTCTATACTTTCCTTTGCGGCAAGTGATTGAGTGATGGCTATTATAGACGCCCCAACGCAAACCAGCATGTGGGTTATAAATCCTGCTGGCTTTTTTCTTTTTTCCCTTTCCAGTCCTATGGTTCCTCCTATGAGTATGGCCCCGGAAATCCTTAAAAATATATCTAAATTACTTAGTTCAAACATTTATAACACTCCTGTTCATTAATTATTTTAAAATACTTAGTTTATAAGCTAGTGTTTTAGATAAATTACTGAGTTTATGTACTTTCTTTACCATCAATGAAAAGAAAGTAAGGTTCTCATAAATTCAATAATTTACTTAGAAAAATACTTTTTAATCACTTATCTAGGCAGCAGATAAAAAAGTATGGAAAAAAAGTGAAATATGCTCCCGGCAACAACGAAGAGGTGCCAAACTGTGTGATGATACTTGAAAATAGGCAGTCCGAAGAATATCAAACCCAATGTATATGAGAGCCCGCCGGCAAACATAAGAAGGACTCCTGTTGTACCTATATAAGTGTAGAGAGGGTTTATAAAAAAAATGATAAACCATCCCATTAAAACATATATAAAGGTGGATAAAACTATGTACCTGTCTATCCAAAGAAATTTAAAGATAATACCGATAACAGCTAAACTCCATTGTATCCCAAAAATAGTCCAGCCCAATTTACCTCTGAACACGGTGAGGCAAAACGGGGTGTAGGTTCCTGCAATTAGAAGATATATAGAGGAATGATCCAGTTTTTCAAATATGCTTTTTACTTTGCTGTTGGCTATACCATGATAAAGGGCAGAACTTGCGTATAAAAATATTAGACACATGCCGTATATGGAGAAACTGACTGTGTACCAGTCGTCTCCATAGCGGATGCTGTATATAATGAGAGTAATAAACGCGGCAACTGAGAGCACGGCCGCTGCAGCATGCGATATCCAGTTGGCTCTTTCCTCTTCTATAGAAAATTTCTTTATTATCCTCATATGTCATACCCCCTGATATTTAAAAGGAGACTATATATGCTTCCACCAACGTGTCTTCCACTGCCAAGCCCATTTTAATCTTAGATTCCAATTCTAAAAGTTTTTCCAAATTTTTCTTCAAGAAAGAAGTTGAAAATTGGTTAAGTGATTTGAATTTTAAAAATAGTACATATGGGTGCGGGTAGCCTTTTCCACTATAAAAATATTCTTTTATTTTATCGAATTCCTTGTTTTTAAAAGCAGTATAGTTTGACAGCTGAGTTATCTCATGTGCCTCCACGAGGAGTTTAAGTTTTAAAAGCATCCCAAGTTCGGAAGCAAACAGAGACAGGAATAGCATGTGGTCACTTTCCTTTTTGAGGTGTCTTATCAACGGTTCTTTTTTGCCGTCTAGCAGCCCCTGTATCAATTCGAAGATGCTATATTCTCTGGTCAGCGATACCAGCTTTTTTTGCTTGTTCCAAGTTAAAGGTTGAGTCGTTAAAGAAAAGCTTCAGTTTGTCTACCTCATTTTTTACCACACTTCCGTCAGTTCCTATCATCTCCAGGAGAGAGAATGCCGTTCTTTTGTCAATTTTCAGCTCCTCCTGCAGGTAGCCAAGCAGATATGAACGATCCTTTTCCTGGTACACTTCCACAAGCTTGCACAGCCCTTTGGCCTCACTGTTTGATTTTTTGGAAAAGGATCCTTTCTCAGAAAAGAAGTCTATGAGGATTATTTTATTACTTATGTTGAAGTTTTTTAATATCTTCAAAAAATTCCAAAATTTAGTTATTTTTTCAGCTCTCTTTAAAACCAAAAGTTCCTTTGAGGAAAACATGGAATTTGTAGAAATAGCCTGCAAAAACCCCTCCTCCTCTTTTTGGGCGGCATCAAAATACTTTTCACTTATGCCGGGATTTTCATTTTTTATTCTGTTTATAATTTTTGTATATTCAAGCTCTCTGCTTTTGTCACCAACTAAAAGGTAGAACATATTAATTTCCTCCGTTATTTAAAATACCTGCTTCCAAACATAATCCGGCTCCATTCCGAGGTAGGTATCGAAACGGCCCTGCTTGTTTATCCTGCCTATTATCTCTTCATACATATTTATTCTAACTTTCTTGAAATAATGCTCTTTGCCGTCAATACCAACTATAGGCTCATTGAAAAACAGATTGTTTTTTCTCTCCGACAACACCTTTTGGCGAAGTCCCTTTTTATAATTTTTTATGTCTTCTGTTATATAAATTTTGTTCAGGATTACTCCTTGAAAAAACAATTTAAATTTACAGATACTTAAAAATATCTGTTTTTTTCGTCTGAAAAAAATCCAGTAACTGAGTTTACATTATACTATTTTTTAAGCTTAAATCAAAGGAAAACGTAAAAGTTTTAAAACTAAAATGTGATCAATTAAAATATTTTAAAGCTTTGGCCTGTGAAAATAGACTATGATATTTATATATGGCATAGTCAGGGCTAAGGATTAAGTCAACATTTATAAATTGTAGAGGAAAATATGATCAGACTTCTAATATTATATTTAGAAGGGGGAGATGCTCATGAAAACAAATAAAGTTGCTATATTTGTATTTAGCGGAGATGAGATGACTTTTGTTCATGCCCTTTTGAATGCTCTCGAAATGGAAGAGAAAGGGTATTATGTTCGGATTATAATAGAAGGGAGTGCAACAAGTCTCATAAGTAAGATAGACAAGGATGACGATCTTTTTAGTGAATTTTACAAAAAGGCAAAAGAGTATGGATTGATAGACTGCGTATGCCGTGCATGTTCTGTAAAAACCGGGACATACGAGGAGGCTGAAAAAGAGGGGCTTAAGATTTGTGGAGAGCTTTTAGGTCATCCAAGCATGGAAAGGTATATACGTGAGGGTTATGAAATCATAACGATGTAAGTGAAAATTCAAAATTAAACTTTAATTAAATATTCTTCATAAAAACAGAAATGAAGCAATTTGCATGAATTTGTATGCAAGGTTTTTCGGTGAAAGCATAAGTTTAGACTGAAAAAAATATTAATTTATAAGTAATAATTTTTTAATGTATATGAAAATCCCCTTGAAAATATTGAGCTTTTATGATATTTTATTGTAAAAGCAATGATCAAGGGGAGTATTTTTATGAAGAGTTTATTTTTAAAAAGACAACACCATCATCATCATAGATAAGGGTTTGTATTATGATTTAGTCATAGTTGCAGACCCATTTCGTGTTAATCAAAAAAAGGGTTTGTGTCTATGATGGTTTATTAATATAAAAAATATTAAGCCGTTTAGTGGATACAAGGTCCATTGAGCGGCTTTTTTAATTCCAGGAGGGAGGATTTCTGTGAAGCGTTTTAAAACTTTGAAGCAGGATGAAAAAATAATTTACGAATTAAGTGAGATGTATGACAGCTTCGGGTATGGAAAGATCCAATTCAATACCTTGGAGGATTACGAGAACTATCAATTTGAAAAAAATATTATAGAAAAAGAGAGCATATTAAAGGTGATGCTAAACGGGAAACTGTTTGCATTGAGGCCTGACATGACCGTTCCGATAACAAAGAGGTTTGCCCAAGAAAAGGTGAGAGGTGTACTGTCCAAAAAGGTTTACTACTATGACAATATCTTTAGAATAACCGACGATATCAATTATTATTCCCAAGAAAAAAAGCAACTTGGGATTGAAAGTATAGGAAACAGCGGGTTTGATGTAGATGCAGAATTGATACATCTGGCAGGTAAGAGCCTGGAGATGTTAAGCGACGAATATCTGATAGACGTCTCCAATATCAAATACATAAAGGGGATACTGGAGGCGGCAAATTTATCGATTGCCGATGAAAAGCAGCTTCTTGAGATGATACATCAGAAAAATCTTTGTGACCTTTCCAAGAAAATGGAGCAGCTTAGCATAGACGATAAGGTAGCGGATGCTATAACAGAACTTCCCAACCTTTACGGTGATTATCAGAGCGTACTTGAAAAGGCTAAAAAATATGTGTTTAATGAAAAAATCAGGGAGGGAATTTCTGAGTTGGAAGAGTTATGCAATATACTTTGTGACTATGGCACACTAGAAAACATAAAGCTGGATCTTTCCATGATAACTGATCTTAAATACTATTCAGGAACTATTTTTCAAGGATATGTAGAGGGGATATCTGCTGAAGTTTTAAAAGGCGGTAGATATGATGACCTTGCGAAAAACTTTGGAGAAAGCCTTCCTGCCATAGGATTTGCAATTGATATGGACGATATCTTAAACAGGATAGTATATGCAGTCGAGGATAAGGTAGATTATTTGATATTTTATGATAAAAACGACAGAAAAAAAGCTTTTGACATAAGCGAAGGGTTCAGAGAACTCGATAAAATTGTAAGGATGGAACTTGACAGAGAGATATCCGTTGATGAGTTGGAACTCCTCAAAAAGGAATACGATAAAATTCTTCAGTTTAAAAATAACGAACTTGTCGAGAAGGTGGTTTTATGAAAGAGATAATTGTAGCGCTTGCAAAGGGAAGGCTTGGAGAGAAGGGATACGAACTTTTAAAAAAAGCCGGTCTTGAGTGCAAAAGCATGGAGGAAGACAACAGAAAACTTATCTTTGAAAGTAGTGAAAACAAAGTAAAGTACATACTTGTTAAACCAAGTGATGTCCCTATATATGTTGAAAGAGGAGTGGCTGACCTAGGAGTGGTTGGTAAGGATACACTTTCTGAAAAAGGGGCAGACGTATACGAAATACTGGACTTGAAATATGGTAAGTGTAAGTTTGCCATTGCAGCACCTGTAGGATATGAAGAAGACTTGGACAAAAAACTGGTGGTCGCAACAAAATATGTAAAAGTTGCGAGGAAGTACTATGAGAAGCAGGACAGGGACATAGATATAGTAGAGCTTAACGGTTCTATAGAATTGGGGCCGCTTGTAGGGCTTTCAGACGTAATTTTGGATATAGTTGAAACTGGTAGAACACTTGTTGAAAATAACCTTGAAGTTGTAAATGAGATAGGGGATATAAGCGCAAGACTTATAGTGAACAAAGTAAGCTTCAAGTTTAAAAATAAGAGAATAAACGAGATCATTAGTAAGGTAAGAGGGGAGTTGCCGAATGATTAGTATTTTGGATGTAAGAGGGAAGAATGTAAAAGAACTGTCGTATGACTTTTTTGTGAGAACCCAGTTTGAGTACGAAGAGATAAATAAATCTGTAAAAGAGATACTTCAAAATGTAAAACAAAATGGGGATAAGGCTCTTTTTGAATATACGGCTAAATTTGACGGTGTAGAACTGGAGAAACTCCAGGTAAGTCAGGAAGAGATAGAAGATGCTTACAATGAGATAGACGGGGAACTGAGATCTGCTTTGATAAAGGCTGAAAAGAACATAAGGAAGTTCCACGAAAAGCAGAAGCACAACTCGTTTATAGACAACGACAAGAGCGGGGTAATTGTAGGTCAGATAGTCAGAGCAATTGAAAAAGTGGGTATATATGTACCTGGTGGGACGGCTGCCTACCCTTCAACTGTACTTATGAATGCAGTTCCGGCAAAAATAGCAGGAGTAGAAGAGATAGTTATGGTTACTCCTCCAATGAAAAACGGTAAGATAAACCCGGTTATACTTGCGGCGGCAAGGGTTGCTGGTGTGGACAAAATTTTCAAAATAGGGGGAGCACAGTCTGTGGCAGCTCTTAGCTACGGGACAGAGAGTGTACCAAATGTATATAAGATAGTTGGGCCAGGTAACATATATGTGGCAATGGCTAAAAAGATGGTCTATGGAGAGGTCGACATAGATATGGTTGCCGGACCGAGTGAGATACTGGTGGTGGCAGATGAAACTGCAAACCCTAGATATGTGGCAGCAGACCTACTTTCACAGGCGGAGCACGACAGGCTTGCTTCATCTATATTGGTTACAACCAGTGAAGATGTAGCGAAAGATGTGCAAAAAGAGCTTGAAAGACAGCTTGAACTTTTGTCTAGGAATGAAATAGCAAAAGAATCGATAGAAAACTACGGTAAGATAATCTTAGTTGATGATATAGACTCAGCCTTGGTAATCTCAAATACCATAGCACCTGAACACTTGGAGCTTATGATTGAAAATCCTTTTGAGATAGTGAACAAGGTAAAAAATGCAGGTGCGATATTTATGGGGAAATACTCACCTGAACCTTTAGGAGACTACTTTGCAGGGCCTAACCATACACTGCCTACCAGTGGAACCGCTAAGTTTTCTTCTCCGCTTTCTTTAGACGACTTTGTAAAGAAATCATCTCTTATATATTACAGCAGAGAAGCCTTGAAAGAGGTAAAGGATGATATAGTTTGTATAGCGGAAAACGAAGGATTGGATGCACATGCAAACACTCTTAAGATAAGATTTGAAGACTAGTTATATGGAGGTAAAAATATGAGAAGTTCAGAGATAAATAGGAAAACAAGAGAAACCGATATAGAACTGAGTTTTAATATAGACGGTACCGGGAAATTTGAAATAGAGACCGGCGTAGGGTTTTTGGATCATATGCTGGAGCTGTTTACCAGACATGGAAGATTTGACCTTAAGGTAAAATGCAACGGTGACTTAGAAGTGGACGCCCACCATACCGTTGAAGATATAGGAATAGTTTTAGGTAATGCCATAAAAGAGAGTTTAGGCGATATGAAGGGTATCAAAAGATACGGGAGTTTTTATCTTCCTATGGATGAAACCCTGTGTCTGGTGGCACTGGATATAAGCGGGAGGTCTTACCTGCATTTTGAAGCAGAACTGAAGACCCTTATGCTTGGAACTATGGCCAGCGAACTTGTAAAAGAATTTTTCTTCGCTCTGTCAAGGAGTGCAGATATAAACATACACATAAAAGAGATACACGGAGAGAACACACATCATGTAGTGGAGGGGATATTCAAGGGATTTGCAAGAGCTCTTGATGAGGCCACTATGATAGATGAGAGAATAAGGGGAGAGATTCCTTCCACAAAGGGGGTAATATAGATGATAGTCATTATTGATTACAGTGTTGGAAACCTTTTTTCAGTTAAAAACGCATTAAATAAAATTGGAATAGAGAATAAAATAAGTTCAGATAAACAGGAGATAATGGATGCGGATGCACTTATCCTTCCTGGTGTAGGTGCATTTAGAGATGCTATGAAATCACTGGAAGACAGCGGACTTATTCCTACAATAAAGGAGTTCGTAAAAACAGGCAAGCCACTTTTGGGGATATGCCTTGGAATGCAGCTTTTATATGAAAAAAGCTACGAATACGGGGAGTATAACGGACTTGGTTTCATAGAGGGAGAGATATGCCCTATGAAGCCAGACCTGACGCAGGATTTGAAAGTTCCGCACATGGGGTGGAACAACCTTGTTTTCAACAAAGATAACGAAGTTTTAAAGTATATAAATGAAAATGACTATGTGTACTTTGTGCACTCTTTCTATGCAAAATCAAACGGGGATGAGGTAGTTGCATATGCCGACTATGATGTAAAGGTACCTGCGATAGTCAACAACGAAAATGTATACGGAATGCAGTTCCACCCGGAAAAAAGCGGTGATGTGGGACTTAATTTATTAAAAGCTTACGGGGAGTTGATAAAAAAATGATAATTTTTCCAGCGATAGATTTGAAAGATGGTGCCTGTGTAAGGCTTACTAAGGGTGAATTTGACAAAGTTGACGTGTTTTCTAACAATCCAGAAGACATGGCTAAAAAATGGCTTTCGCAGGGAGCGAAATTCCTGCATGTGGTTGACCTTGACGGAGCAAAAGACGGAGAGGGGAAAAACCTGCAGGCGATAAAAAGCATCAGAGAAGCCATAAATATACCTGTACAAGTTGGCGGAGGTATTAGAGACGAGGCGGCCATAACAAGACTTCTCAACATAGGAGTGGACAGAGTTATACTTGGTACTGTCGCAGTTGAGAATAGAAATTTCCTGGTTGAAATGGTTGAAAAATACGGAGATAAAATAGCCGTGTCAGTTGACGCTAAAGAGGGAAAAGTTGCAACAAGGGGATGGATAGAGAAGACTGAAGTTGACTCAATAGAATTTTGCAAGGACCTAGAGAGCATAGGTGTAAAAACAGTAGTTTATACGGATATAGCCAGAGACGGTATGATGCAGGGGGCGAACATTGAAGTATATAAAAAACTAAATGAGATGGTGAATATAGATATAATCGCTTCAGGAGGGGTGAGCAGAACAGAGGATATAGTTGAGCTGAATAAGATGGATGTTTATGGAGCTATAGTTGGAAAGGCTCTTTACCTTGGTTCACTTGACCTTGAGGAGATAAATGAACTAGTGGAGGGGTAGATCATGATAACTAAGAGAATAATACCATGTTTTGATGTAAAAGACGGTAGGGTTGTAAAGGGTACAAAGTTTCAGGACTTAAAAGATGTAAGCGATCCTGTGGACCTGGCGATAAAATACAACGCACTTGGAGCTGACGAACTTGTATTTTATGATATAACTGCGTCACATGAAAAAAGAAAACTTTTCACAGATGTGTTGGAGAGGCTTGCCAAAGAGGTGTTTATACCATTAACTGTAGGAGGGGGTATCAACACCCTAGAGGACTTCAGCAGGGTTTTAAATGCAGGTGCAGACAAGGTCAGCGTAAATAGCGGTGCGGTTAAAAACCCACAGCTTATAAAAGAAGCTGCGGAAAAATTTGGTGACCAGTGTGTGGTGCTTTCTATAGATGTAAAAAGAGTGGACGGTCAGTTTAAGGTGTTTATAAACGGCGGTAGAACTGATACCGGCCTGGATGCTCTGGAGTGGGCAGAACGTGGCCAGGAGCTGGGAGCCGGCGAACTGGTTATAAACAGCATGGATACAGACGGGGTAAAGGAAGGGTTTGACCTGGAGATGCTGGAAGCGTTTTCTAAAGTTGTCTCGGTACCTATAATTGCGTCTGGAGGAGCCGGGAAAATAGAGGATTTTGAGGACGTGTTTAAGGTTAAGGGTGTGGATGCCGGACTTGCAGCATCTGTATTCCATTTTGGTACTATTGAAATACCGGAGCTTAAAAAGTACTTAAAAGAAAAGGGAATAAGTTCTAGAATATAAAATTATGAAAGAGGTTTTAGAAGATGAATAAATTTATTGAAGATATAAAATTTGACGAAAACGGTTTGGTGCCTGCAATTGCTCAGGATGTGAACACAAAAAAAGTGCTTATGATGGCTTATATGAGCAAAGACAGTATAGAAAGAACCCTTGAGAGCGGACTTGCAACATATTATAGCCGTTCAAGGCAGGAGTTATGGACAAAGGGGCTTAGCTCTGGAAACACTCAAAAATTAATGAAAATGAGCTATGACTGCGACGGAGATGCAATACTGTTGGAGGTAGAACAAAAAGGCGTGGCTTGCCATACGGGTGAGTACAGCTGTTTCTTCAACGAAGTGTTCAAAGACGAGTCTTATTCCGAGTTCCAAATAAAAGACCTTTATGATCAGATAGTTGACAGAAAAGCAAACCCTGTGGAAGGGTCATATACAAACTATCTGTTTGACAAGGGGATAGACAAGATACTGAAAAAAGTAGGAGAGGAAAATGCAGAAGTTATAATAGCTGCTAAAAATACTGATACATCAGAGCTTCAATACGAACTTTCGGACCTTGTTTACCACGCTATGGTTTTAATGGTGGAAAGAGGGCTTAGCTTAGAAGATATAATGGAAGAACTTAAAAAAAGACACAAATAGGGAGTGTTTTAAATGTATGATTATCACATACACTCGGATTTTTCAGAAGACAGCAGCTCCAAAATGGAGGACATGGTAAAGGGAGCTATTCAATGTGGAGCAAAGGAGATATGCTTCACTGAGCACAAAGAGTTTGACTATCCTGTGGACGAGCTGGAATTTGATTTAGATCTTGTTGAATATGAGAAAGAGTTTTGCAGGCTTAAAGAAAAATACAGAGAAAAGATCATTATGAAAATTGGAGTGGAACTTGGACTTCAAAAACATATACTTAGTGAGTGTCAGGAATTTGTGGATAAATTTTCTTTTGATTTTGTCATAGCTTCACAGCACTGTATGAATAAAAAAGATCTGTACTATATGAAGCTGGAAGAAAAGGATGTTAAAGGGGCTTTTGACAGCTATTTTGAGGAGCTCTATTATGATATAAGTAATTTTAAGGATTTTGATGTTTTGGGCCACCTTGACCTTATCAGGCGTTATACAAAAGAGGCTCAAGCCTATGACATATCAAAATCTTATTCTGAGATAGAGGAGATATTTAGATATCTGGTAGACAACGGGAAAGGTATAGAGATAAATTCCGGCGGGCTACACTATCCCAGTAAACTTTTGAATCCAAGTGAGGATATACTGAAAATTTATAAAAATTTGGGCGGAGAGGTTATAACCTTTGGTTCTGACGCACACAGCCCTGATAAGGTTCTAAGCCACTACGATGATACGATCAAACTGCTAAAAGACCTTGGATTTAAATATATTTCAACTTTTACAAACAGAAAACTAGATTTTATAAAAATTTAAGCGGGCCTTAGCCCGCTTATTTTTGTTTTCTATGTATCCAGGGAGCCGTGGGATTATCCTTGGCCCACAGGCCGAGATGTTTTTTTCTGGCGTAAGCTTCCAAAATTTTAAAGCTTAGTTCATTCTTGGCATAAGATCGGTACCACCAAGCAGTACCGTTTAAAAGCATTCTTTGGTTTAATACAGTTCCGTCGTCTAATACTACAATTCCTATAAGTCTTCCATATTGATCAGTGTATTTTACATATACAGTAACAGGTTTTATTTTTGTAAGAGATGAAACAAATTTTTTTGCCTTTTTCCCGTAGTCTTGATCTAGCTCTGGGGAATCAACCCCGTATAACCTTATTTTCAAAAGCTTTCCCCTATTTTTTAGCCAAAGGGTGTCCCCATCAACTACTCTGTGAACTGTTCCGGATATTTTTTCGGAAAAACTTAAAGTGTAGATAAGAAAAAAGAATAAAATCAGCTTGTTCAAATGATTACCTACCATACCCTAAAAGGTTCCTTTTTCTGATTATAGTATTTCTCTTTAAATTTATTGTACCTTGCCGCATTTTTTCCGAAGTCATAGAATCCCACTCTGGAGGCGGAACGGTAGTGTATCTCTCTGGCTTCCTCGTCAAAATAGAACTCTATATCATCCTTAAATTTGAGTTGAGTGTGCGTATCTACAGCATAGATATAATTTTTCTCCACCTTTTTAACCTTTATGCTGTCAAAGCCTGCAAGTGTTTTGATGACCCTCATTTTACTTTTCTCCAAGTCTCTTTTATAAAATTTCAGAGGCTGAACTTTTTTATCTAGATCTATTGTTTGAGAAGAAACCCCTGTTTTAGACTTAGGTAGCTTCGAGAGCTGTCCATAGCTGATACCTAAATTTGCAGGTGGGGTAAAATTCTTTAGGGATGTAAAGAAAAGTCCAATTATCAAGATAACAACGAAAAACTTCAATTATACCAACTCCTTTAAAAAATAACTTTTTCAATCTGAATAATTATGATCAAGCAGAAATTATTTTATTGGATATTAAAATATCGGGATAAAAAACGCGTGAAAACATCAGGGTATAAATTTATATGTATTATTAGAACTTAGTCGCGTAAATCCTCTTAGATTAAGAGGTTTTTATAATAAAACCTGTATATTATAGGTGAAATATGTTGAAAGGGGGCCGTATATGTTTTGGGATAAGATAGAGATAATAATTGGGGATATAACAGAGCAAAAAGTGGATGTAATTGTTAATGCTGCAAATACCAGTCTTTTGGGAGGGGGTGGAGTAGATGGGGCCATACACCGTGCTGCAGGGCCGCAACTTTTAGAAGAGTGTAGGGGTTTAAGCGGGTGTAAAACTGGGGAAGCCAAGACAACCAAAGGCTATAATCTGTATGCAAAATATGTGGTTCACACTGCTGGTCCCGTATGGCAGGGAGGTTGCTCAGGAGAGAGCGGGTTGCTCAGAAATTCATATGTGAACTCACTCAAAGAGGCTGCCAAAGTGGGAGCTAAAAGCATAGCTTTTCCATCAATAAGTACAGGGGTGTATGGGTATCCTCTGAAAAAAGCAAGCAAGGTAGCCCTCGGGGCTATAGGAGAATTTTTTGATCTAGGTGTGGGGAATAATATAGAAAAAATATATATTGTTTGTTTTGACGATAATACATATAAACATTATATGGAGGGGCTCCTCCAATTGAAAGGTTAGGGAATGTCATGTACGAAGATATTAGGCGGGATATGGTGAAAAATCAGATAGAGAGAAGGGGTGTGAGCGACCCCAAGGTTTTAAGAGCCGTGGAAAAAGTCCCGAGGCACCTTTTTGTTCCTCCTGGATATATGGAGTATTCGTATTCTGACAGGCCGCTTCCTATAGGTGACGGTCAAACTATTTCACAGCCGTATATAGTTGCATATATGACAGAGGTGTTGGAGATAAAAAAATGGCACAGGGTACTTGAAATCGGGACCGGTTCCGGGTACCAGACTGCAGTTTTGGCCGAACTTTCTTATAGGGTGTATACTGTGGAAATTATAGAGGAGCTGCAGGAAAAGGCCAAGGTGGTGTTAGATGGGCTTGGGTATAAGAATATAGAGTATGTCGTAGGAGACGGTTATGAGGGATATGAACAAGAGGCTCCATATGATAGGATAATATTGACAGCTGCCCCTAAAGAGATACCGGAAAAGCTATTACAGCAGCTTGCATTTGGTGGGAAAATAGTGCTTCCTGTAGGCGCTTCCTATTATCAGGAGCTTGTTTTGATTGAAAAAAACAGGCTAGGTGAGATACAAATAATTCCGTTGATGGCTGTAAGTTTTGTGCCGATGGTAAAGCAGTATCAAATATAAATGTTTCCTTATGATTTTGATAATAACTTTCTATACTGTGTTTTAAAATATTTTGTCAATTTCGTAAAGTTTAGCTTTTTCTTTTTAGAGTTGAGTAAGTCACGCCTAAAAGGCGTGCCTTACTTTTTGAAAAGATATTTTTTTAGAGGCTTTATCGTAGCTGGTAATATCATAAGAGTTGCCACTGAAGAGATTATAAGTATCACAGAAATAAGTATCCCCACTGTCTTATATGGAACAAGTGGCGCTATGATAAGAGGAAGAAAAGCAATTGAAATTATTAGAGCGTTTCTACTGATAGCCCTTGCGGGTTCATTGAACATCTTATTAATTGCATAAGTCCAATCGGGGGTTTCGTCATACACTTCTAAAAATCTTTTTATAAAGTGGATGGCGAAATCTATGGAAAGCCCAAGGGTTAGTGACGACAATACTGCCACGGGCATGTCGTAGCTTTTACCTGTAATTCCTACCATACCATATGAGAAGAGTACCGTGATGCTGAGAGGAATCATACTCAGTAAACCCCAGAGAGGTGATCTGAATAAGAAGCACATCATTAAAAATACCATTACAAATGAACCAAGCAGTGAGAATAGCATACCTTTAACCATTTCATCTTGCCAAACTACATTTACATATGTAAGACCAGCCCAGTGAAGCTTTATATTTTCTGGAGCTGGGTTTTTCTCAACCCACTCTTCTACCCTCTTTTTGACATTTTGCATACTCTGGTTATCCCCGTTCTTTAACTGTAGCCACATATTCGTCTTTTCGTAGCTGGGATTTACAAAATGCCAAAGCATATTTGGGTTGTGGCTGTTTTGCAAAGAGATAAGCGACTGTGCCACTGCGGAGTTGCTGTCTGGTATTTTGTAAAACTCCTCTTTTCCCTCTAAAAGCTCCATATAAACTTTTTTGACTATGTCACTCAAAGAATTTATCTTTCCTACGTTTTCATATTGCTTCATAGAGGTCTTCAGATTATCTAGGTACCTGAGTGTTGACGGTTTTTTAAAGGTTTGCTGTGCAGCTTCCATATCATCTAAAATATAGTAGAAGTCTTCCAAATCAAAATAGTAGTTTGTTTCCAGAATATCTGACACGTGCATTTTAACGGCAGATATAAAATCTTTTGTTGAATACCTATTTTCAAGTAATGCGGAATTAAATTCATTTTTAATCTTTCCTTTTATATTTTCATATTCATCGTCTTTGATTATGTCTTTGAAATCATCAAGTTCGTTTTCCAACTTTCTTTTTACAGAAAGAAGTTCTTCTTCTGTATATATTTTTTCCCAAACCATATAGGCCATATACGTCCCACCAAAATGTTCGTTAAGCACCTTGTCGGCAACTCTTATTGGATGCTTTGACTCAAACCACTTTACCGGGTTGTCGTTTATAGTAATTTTTGTAAGGCCGTATACTGAAATTAAAATTATTAGTAGTGTAGCAAACAGTATGTTCCTGCTGTTTTTCAGAACTAGGTTTGAATTTTTTTTCAGGACTGTGCCCAAGAAATTTTCTGAACTCTCTTCGGTTTTGGTGCCAAATTTGTTAAGTGATTTTTCTTTTACAAACAACATTATATACGCCGGTATAAACGTAACAGTCAATACCCAGGCAAGCGCTATACCAAAGGCTACAAATAGCCCAAAAACTCTAACAGGAGGTATAGGTGTAAGTGCAAGTGATGCAAAACCAACACAGGTCGTAAGAGAGGTATAGAGCATAGGGACAAAGAGCTCATTCATTACCTGGATTATGGTATCTTTTTTGTTGTTAAAGCTGGGGTATAGGTCATAAAATTCGCTGAGTATATGAACCGAATCTGTTACTGCGATTGGCATGAGAAATATTGGTATCATAGAGCTCATTATATGAACTCGAAACCCCATTCCGATTAATATCCCCATTGTAACCACTACACTGATAATTGCCACTATCATCGGAGAGATTATAAGGATTGTTTTTTTGAAAAATACCTTTAAGAGGATGAAAATTATGAGCATAGCAAGTGGTGCAGACACTGCCATCTGTTTGAACATCTGAACTCCGAATGTATCTTCTGCAACGGGTAGTCCGCTTATATGGTATTCCTCCTCTTTGTCCAATTCGTCTATGAGTTCACCTATTTTTTTAGATATCTCATAACTTATATCTTTTGATTCCAGCGGGATATATAGAGCTAAAGCCTTGCCGTCTTCTGATACCAAGGTCCCTTGCAAGATTGGGTTTGACATTATTTTGTCTCTAACAGCCAGTGCTTCGGCTTGGTTTTTAGGAGGGCTGTTCATAAGCCATTCAAATTTGATAGCCCCTAGACCTGCCTGCTCGATATTATCCTGAGTAGATGGTGCGATGATATCCTCTGTTACGACTCCTGGGAACTTTTCTATTTTTTTTGTCAGGGAAAATACATTTGCCAAGGTTTTTTGGTTGAAAACCCCGTACTCACTTTTCTCATTTACAACTCCAACTATTAACATATCGTAAAGGGAAAACTCTTTTTTTACCTGTGAGTGCAAAACCCTGACAGGAGTATCCTCGCTGAGCATGTTTTCTGGATCTGTATCTATTTTCATTTTAGGTATAAAAAATCCGCAGGCTACTGTAAGTATCAGGAAAAAAGCGATTATGGATTTTGTATGAACTATGGAAAATTTTATAAATTTTTTTTTCATTTCCATCAATGTCACCTCTTGTCATAAATTAGAAACTATAGCGTATCCTCACATAGGAGTTTGAATTGTTTTCCAGCTGGCTGAAAAAAGTATGAGGGTACTCACCATAAAATATATTTGCTCCTCCCGATATCTCTATATGGTCATTAAAGTCATATGAAATATCAGGGTTAATGAATCCGTCGTTGTCGGTAGGGGAGTGGTAAGAAAAAAGACTTAATTTGAGAGTTTGTTTTTTCAAGAGTTTAGTGAGTCTCAATGCAAAAAGACTCCTGTTTTTATCTGTGGAGTAATCTTTGAACTCTGCTGGAGTGGTATCCGAATACTTTCCGTAGTCTAGCATGTGCTCTAAATAATACTGGACTCCTATTGTCAGGTCCGTAGAAAGCTCCCTTGTATAGCCCAGAATCAATTTCATAAATGAATTCGGGATATAAAATTTATCGCCGTCACCGTCTTCTACAGAATCCTCGTACCCTATCTCTGCATTACCTATCCCGTCAAAAATATTTCCAACCCAGCTGGCACCATACAGATTTACCCTGGGAAAGGTGTACTCGGTACCGGAGTTGTTTAAATTCGGAGCTTTATAAAACCCTCTGTAGGCATACAGGGCCAGTTCGTTTCCAGAAATATCCTTCCTCAGCCTCAGGGCAACTTCGGTATTGGATGGTTTTGATGTGGGTTCGTTTGGATTTATACTGATTTCACCTGTTTCTGCATTTTTACCGGTGCCTTGGTTGAAATAGGTCAGCCTGTCACCGTCTGGGTAAGTATTGGATTCAAAATTTGGAATAAGGACCAAGTCAAGCATGATGTCTTTAGGAAACAAAGAAAGCTTAAGTGCATCTGAAGGGAGTTTCATATACTCCATGTTTCTTCCTACAAAAAATGACTCATAGTCTTTTGGGAAGACATCATTTATAAACAAAAGGTCCCCTGTACCCCAGGTTAGGACCTGCCTACCAGTCTTAAGTTCCCAATCAAGGCTTGGATATGATATGAAGTAAGCTTCTCTAAGATCAAGATTAAGTTCATCAGAAACAAAATCACCGTTCAGATCAAATTTTACCTGAACTTCGCTGAAATCCCCCAGAGGCGACCAGAATTCCAGCCTGTTTCTAATTTCACCGAGCATAAGTTTATCGCTGCTGGACTCATATCTAAGTGATCCAGCCCCCTCGATAAAACCACTGCTTTCTATCTCGGATAGTTCCAAGGATAGAGCTGTACAGGAAAGAAAAACAAATAAAATAATTAATGTGTATTTCATAGTGGACCTCCTATTTTAGCCATCTGCGTGGTGGTCGGCGTAGGAAACGCTCGGTAAAGATACTTTCTTTCAAACCGATATTATATCTTATATTGGAAAATTCGTTTATGGTATAAGATGCTGTGTTGAGGTTTTCGGCTTTCATTTTGGTTATGGTTGGGAACCCGTCGATTGTTTCGACTTTAGAAGCGCTTATAATTCTGAAAACTTTATCATTGTCATTGTAATACTCGGCTTTCATAGGGAGGTAATTACCCTTGTCTATAGCCAGTATGTAATACTGGAAGTCCTCTTTTTTCTTTGGAACTGCCTTGACTATAAATTGGGTTTCTGTTTCGTCTAAAAGCTCGAAATTATCTTCTTCTAAATTTCTTCCGGAAATATCTTCGTACAAAAAATCTGAACCGACAAAACTAGATCTTTTGTCACTTGCGGCTATTCTTCTAACCAAATCAAGTGCCGGTAGATATAGCCACCTGTCGTCATCCTGTAAAACCTTTTTGTGTACCATAAAAACCATCTGCTTTACATCCGCGGGTTCCTTGAAATAGGCGTAGTAATTTTGCCTGCCGCCCTCTTCTATATCCAACCTTAGAAGTTCTAGTTTTCTGTTTCTGGTTCTCCCCTGTTTATCCACGATATTCATTTTAACAGTTGCTCTGCCGTCTTTTCCGCTGTAATAGGATGTTTTGTAGGACTTTTCGATGATCTCCATAACATCCTGTGAATATATAAAATTTCCCGCTATGAATAAAAACAAAATAAATAAAATACGCATTGTAAATACACCTCCTGAATAAAAACTTAAATTCATTCTTTTGAGCATCGTTTTTTGATTAAAATTTTAATTAACCCAAATTGCTACCTGTAATAAAACATTAAATTTTTTGCAAGAGAACAAAAACCTTTTGGTCCACGAATCGCACAAATAGACACCAATAGAAAATCAAAACCTTGGACATAGAGTGGCGCAGAGGAGAAGAGTGAGTTTCAAAGAGAATTGCTTAAAACCTTTAGTTTCTAAGGTTTTAAATAATTAGTGAGATTAGTATAATTCCTCCCAAAAGATGATTTTAACTTTAAAGATCTCTCTGTGCAGCTCTTGTTTTAAATCTATGTGAAACTTTGTGTCCCAAAGCTTGTTCTAGATAAATTCAGTAATTTATGGCAATAATTCTAAGTAGGAGCTATAGTTGTTCGAATGAATTCAAATGAAAAAGGATTATAGCCTAATTAATATATATATATGAAAGGCTCTATTTCCTACTAAAACTCAAATGATATTTGATTGTCGGTTTTTATTTGTTTTTTTTTTAATGATATGATATATTAGACTAGGTGATGTATGTGAATAAAACTATAAAATTTAAGAAAAAAAATGGGAACAACAGTGCTAAAAAAATATTTGTTTTCACACTGCTTGTTACTGCCATTATATTTTTTTCCTATGCTAAATTTAAGGAAGTCCTTCTTGCTAATAGAGAAAAGAAAGTTACGCTGTATGAGAATGAGCTAGAAGGATTGGAGTTTGAATATAAGCATAAATTGGAAGCATTGAGAAAAGAGTATGAGGTGAAAATTTCTGAGAAGAAACTTCAGTTAAAAAGGGCGGAAGAGTCATTGGAAGAATTAAAATAAATATAAATTTTCTTACATATTTAAGATAATAAAGAGTGTTTGATGGCGGGTTTTATAGGTGGAATACTGTATTTGTTGGGCAGTAAATTATCGTTGATCTTTAGGAGAAAATATGCAGAAGAAAAAGGATGAAGTAAGAAAAAAAATATACGACGCTGCAGTAGAGGAATTTTTTGAAAAGACTTACAATAAAGCTACTATCAGATCTATTTCTAGAAAATCTGGCGTCCCTATAGGTAATATCTACAGATACTATGAAAATAAAGAGGCTATTTTTGAAGATGTTGTAAGTGAGTTCTACCTTGAACTAACTAGGATATTAAAAGAGGAACCCACATCCCCTGGGGCGAGTAAAGAAGAAATACTCGAAGAATTTAAAAGAGGAAATTTTTTGACGCAGTTTTGTAATAGAATAGTTGACCTTGATTTTAAGGGAGAGAACCCTAAGATTGTCTACATACTTTTAAATAACAGCGAGGGTAGCCGTTATGCCAACCTTAAAATGGAGTTAATGGATTGTTTTACAGAGAATTTTTATGAAACTTTTAAAAAACTTGTAGAAGATGAAAAGGTTTTAGCTGAAAAAAAAGAGCTTTTAAAAATTATAGCTTCGGTATTTTTAAAGTCAATAGAGAGTGTATTTAATTGTTACCCGGAAGATAAAGAAGCTTCAAGAAAGCTTTTGCTTGATTTTGCAAATGTTTACTCAAAAGATCTGCCAGATAGGTTGGGTTTATAGAACGTCGACTAAAGTTTGATTTTGAAATAAAGTAGAAATAATTTTTTATCGATAAAATAAAGTTAATATATACAGACAAAAAGAAGAGAGCCAGCTCTCTTCTTTTTGTCTGTATATATTATGGTGCAGTTTTTAATTAAAGTTTCAAAGGTAGAAATTTTTTGGGTTAAGGGGTGGATATGATGAGACTTAGTTATGTAAAGCTCGGCAAAATACATAGAATAAATAAAAAATTAAAAAAGTAGTTGACAATTTATAAATCAAAATGTATACTAAGTTTTATAAGGAACCGATGATCTCTATATATGTATTGGGGAACTATTTGAGGAATAGAAGTTTCCTAAAATGAAAACTATTCTATCCAAGAATTTTAAATAATGGTCTAAATAGAGGTTAAAACCTCTTATTTTTAACAAAATTAGAGAACGACAGTTCTCTAGTGGAGATTACATTCAGACTATTTTGAAAAATTTTTTTCTTTTTTTTAGAACGAGAGTTCTCTTATGTGCTTTATCTTTTCCCTTTTGAAGGAATTAAATAAATACAGTTCATAAAAACCTTTATGAAATATAAAGAGAGACCACCTCTCTTAGGGGAGCAGTTACTGCTCCCCGCCTTTAGAAAAAACCAAGTAACTATTAAAATAAATAATATAGCGTAAGCAGTATTTTAATTTTTTTGAAAATTATTAAATTAAACTCTTTAAATATATTTCAACATCTAACAGAATATAAAGGAGGAACATAATGAAAAGACTAGGGACTTTAGTGACAGCTTTACTTCTTGCGTCAGGAGTGGCAAATGCCTCGGATTTCTCATTGACACACGAAGCTAAGTTCAACAACGACAACACGACAAACACATCAGCTGATGATACAAAATCGGTGGAATGGACACTTGCAAAAGGTTACATGGCCTTAAATGAAGACTGGACATTCACATTCGACGTTGACAGAGACTACACAAAAGACAACGATGGAGAAGGGAAAGAGTCTTACTACGGGTGGGATACTGAATTCGGATTCGAAACTTCTGTAGGAGAATTTGAAGCATTAGGTAAAAACTGGAAACAATCTGTTTGGTTAGGTATCGAATATGACGAATCAAATTCATTAGACTCTAGCGGGGGATCAGATTCTTATGGAACTGATTACATAGCTTCATATGTAGCGTCAACAGATCTTACTGAAAGAACATCAGTATCGGTTGAATTACTTGGAAGATACTTAAAAAACAGAGCTGATGATGGTGCGGGTACTAAAACAACAAGAGATGGAGATGAGTACGAGGCAAATGCGTACTTTACTACAAATTGGAATGAGTACTGGACTTCAGATACGGCACTTTACAACTACTGGGTATCATTCGATACAGATGCAGCGAGTGCTGACTTTTATGTGTTCGAGTTAGAGCATTACACTAACTTCACATACGAGCTTCCAAAAGGGTTCTACTTCAACACTGAATTCGGACTTGAGTCTTACGGAAACAGTTCAGCTACATCAGAATCTCTTGATACTACAGAGATGTGGATAGAGCCAAAACTTGGTTACAAATACAAAGTTGACGAAAACTTAAGCCTTCATGCTTGGGCAGGGGTTAAAGCTTTCGACACAGTTACAAGTGACGTAAGAGACGACTTAGATGAGTACCACAACAATAAGTTCGAAGCTGTAGTAGGGTTTAACTATTCTAAATAAAATGAAAAGGAGCCGAAGGCTCCTTTTTTATTTTTTGGAAACTATCCTTCCGGTCCTGGATTTTAAATTAGCATTTTCTTACCAAAATGCATCCCTGTTTTCGCTTTTTTATTGTATCTAACTTTTGCCCCGTATATACAGGCGGAGATGTCTATATTTATTTTTTCTTCCAGTATCCTTGCTTTATCCATATTAAAATCACCTCAAGTAGTCTATATAAAGAATTATCATAAATCCTACTGGTGTCCAAAGGGGTTGAGAATAAAGAAAGGGTTAAATTTATAGTTATAGTTGCAGTGTAGCTTCTTTGGCACTTGATTTTTTATGTGTGAGTAAAAAAAATTAGGCTGGACTTAAACTTCGTAAGATCTTTTTATCAATTTCGCCACAAAGTATCTAGGTAAAAATCCTGTGAAAAAAGTTAAGATTTTATTGAATGTACCTGTAACAACTACCTTTTTTTTGCCGTTACTTGCGGTGTAAAGCAATTCCGCCACTCGTTCCGACTTTAATAAGGCGCCGCGAAACTTACTGGTTTTCAAATTACCCGTTGCCTGGAACTCTGTTTTTGTAGCACCTGGGCAGAAAGCTACTACTTTGACCCCGCTTTTTTTCAGTTCAGCAGAAAGGGCAACAGAAAATGCAAGCACATATGATTTTGTAGCACTGTATACTGCCATATACGGCACGGACTGAAATGCAGCGGTTGAGGCAACATTCACTATACATCCGGATCCGTTTTTTTCCATCTCTCTTCCAAATAGTTTTGCCATATGTGTAAGAGACCTAATGTTTAAATCTATCAATTTTAACTGTTTTTCGGTATCGAGTTCCAAAAATTTTCCATAGGCTCCTGCTCCTGCATTGTTTATAAGTACATCTATTTTCACGTCGAGTTCTTGGATGCGTTTAAACAGTGTTTCTATATTTTCAGGTAAAGACAGATCAAGGGGGATGCATATAGTCTCCACCTGATTTTCTAGCTCCTTTTTCAAATGTTCCAGCTTTTCTTTTCTCCTGGCAACCAGTATAAGATTATATCCGTTTTTTGCAAAAGTTTTGGCGGCATCCATACCTATTCCGCTGGATGCGCCTGTTATTAATACCCACATTTTTCCTCCTAATATAAAAAGGCTCGCCTTTGGGCAAACCTTATTATAAATTTTCATAGATTTTTATTGAGCGTCGTCTAGACCACTTAATTAAAGTTACTACTTATTATAATAACTCATAAACTCAGGCATCAACTCTTTTATTCTGTTTATTCTGCTTACAGATGAAGGGTGTGTGCTCATAAATTCAGGTACGGAGCTGGTGGAGCCTGCGCTCATTCTACTCCAGAATTCAAGGGCTTTTTTCGGGTCGTATCCGGCCATAGATGTAAATATTATTCCGAGTCTGTCAGCTTCGTATTCGTGAGTTCTTGAATATTTCAGCATACCAAGATTTCCTCCAATGCCGTAAACTTCTAGGAAAATGGATTTAGCCATACCAGGATCTTCCCCAATCACCTGTTGAAGTGTTGCGTAGCCGTATTTGAGCAGGATTTCCTGGCTCATTCTTTCGCTTCCGTGCTTTGCGATGACATGGGCTATCTCATGTCCTATGATGGTGGCTAGACCGTCTTCGCCTGCAGCTACCGGAAGGATACCTGTATAGATCACGACTTTTCCACCAGGAAGAGCCCAGGCGTTTTTCTGGTCGTTTTTAATTAGGGTGAACTCCCAGTTATATCCGGCTATCTCATGCTGCAATCCCTCTTGTCTCATAAAAGTTTGTACAGCCGCAGCCACTTTTGTTCCCACTTTTTTTACCAGCTCTGCATCGTTGTCTTTAAGTGGAGGATTTTTCGTAACAAAATCATTGTACTGGGCACTGCTAAGACTGACAATCTGTTCTTGTGATACCAGGCTGATTTGTTTTCTGCCTGTTATTGGGACATTGGAACACGCCAGTAAAAAAAATGATAAAAATAATGAACAAAAGATTTTTTTAATCATTATTTCCCTCCTTTATAATTTTTTCGACCTCTTCGATTAAGGTTTCTGGTGACAACCTCTCGGTATAGTTAGCTTTTACAAAACTATACCTTAATATCCCTTTTTTGTCAAAGATAAAACTAGCGGGTATTGGGAGCAGGCTGTTCTTGGTCCCGTTGCTCACTGCTATATTTATTTCGAACTCCTTATAAACTTCAATCATTTCTTTATTTATCTGGAATACGATATGGAATTTTTTGGCGAATTCACTGTTGGGATCGCTAAGTACATCGAAGTCTAAGCCGAGCTTAAAAGATTTGTCCGGAAGCTCAGGTGAAACAGCCACCAATTTGCATTTAAGCCACTTTAATCTTTCCAGAGACTTGGCAATTCGCTGAGTTCTAAATTGCAGTAAGGGCACCATGAGCCCTTGTAAAAACTTATTATTACAGGTCCTTCGCCAAAGTAATCCGATATGTTTTTTTTGTTTCCGAAAATATCCAAAAGCTCATGTTTTGGTATTCTATCTCCGTTTTTCAGGCTTTTATTCTCTATGTGGCTGGCTATAAGACTTCGCAAAAACTCATCCATTATATCTTTTTTTTCTTGAGATATATTTTTAGACTGCTCTTTTTTGATATTTTTAAGTTTTTGGTAAAACTCCATAATTATTACCTCATATTATACACTGGAAAATAAAGCTATATTCACATTACTGATTCCTATCACTGGTATTGATATCTATTTTAGAAAGACTCTATTTTTTTCTAGTATCTCCACAGGATTGTATGTTTTTTTTGCTTTTTCCAATTGAGGGATACCTAAGTCTTCCTCTCTGTTTATATATTCACATTTTGAAAACTCTTTCTCTACAAACAATTTATTCATCATTTGATATGCTCCGAGGTAATTGTGGTCTGCCTTTTCTATGTGTACCACAGCAGTATCCTCGTTTATGTATTCCCCTATGCTAAAAGCCACTACTTTATTGTTTACCCTTATAAGTCCTCCATGTAAATCCAGTTTTTCGTAATTTTCTAAAACTTTTAATACACCAATTTTTTCATCTTTTAGGCTTTTGCGGAGCTTGCATCTTTTTAGTTGGCACCACCATTTCTGGAAATTAATTACTTCTTCAATGTTCTCAGGAGAAATTTCTTCATACGTATAATCATACAGTTTCTCAAATCTGTTGATAAGATTTTTCTTTGAGTGAAACTTTCTGCCTTTTAATTCTATTAAATCACTGGTTTTATAGATGTAGTCTCCTCTGCCGTCCTCGTTTTTATATATGAATTTTCCTGGAAATTTTGTTTTAAGAAAGTCAGCCATCTCTTTATTAACTGCTCTCATTTTAAACTCGGTTCCAAACTCGTGTATTAGATCAGTAATAACTTCGGTGAAAACCTTATTTCCTATTGGAAAATAAAGAAAATCAACACTGTTGAGTTCCCCTCTTATACACAAAAATCCATCCATTATTTTATACTGGGTTTTTCTGGAAAAGGACCACATAAACAGGTTGGTAAAGCTTGTATCATAAGTCCTGTATTTATAGTGTTGCATATATTCTTTAAAAATTTTAAAATCATCGATTTCTAAAATTTTCCAATCCATACTTACCTCCATAAAAAAAGGGAGCTTGAGCCTCCCCTTTTTAGCTACTGTCAATAGAAATACATGCTTCCGTCCATTACTATATTCACGCCTCTTAAAATTTCCTCTCTACGGAATACCCTGTTGGGGTAGTCAAACTCAAATCCGGTTTTCAGATCTAGATTGAAAATTTCTATATATTCTCCATCAAATTTAACCCGAACATTTTCGCTGAAAAGCTTTATATATGGCAGCATTTGGATTATATCGATTACCCTTATAAAGGTATTAGGGCTGATTTTTTTTCTGTCTAAGATTTCTTCGCTAATGTATTCGGCGTGCTCTGCGTCGGTTCTGTAACCCCTTGTTGTACCGCTTTTTAAGAATAGAATCTGATCACCGCTTTTTACAACGCTGTATCCTATACTATTTAATAATTCAAGGGAGTTCATAGTCACCACCCCACTTCCTGTGAAAAATAAACGTGTCTTATAGTTATTATACTATATTGAAATAAACACTCCTTTAAATATTTGGAATAAAAAAAACAGGCTAAGCCTGCTTCAGTTGTTTTCTATGAGATATTATATTTATTACCCCGATCATACCCAAAACTTCATTGTCTTTGCTCAAAAAGGTAGATTTGTTGAACTGTACATCATATTCTGTTCCACTACTTGATACAACCTGATATCTGTATACTTGGGTGCCTGGATTTTCAAGAAGTTCTTTGTCCTGTGCTAGGTATTTTTCAGCTTTATCTCTTGGAGCTACATCAAAAACTGTCTTACCTACTATTTTCTCTCTCGGTAAGTCTAAAAATTTTTCAAATGCTTCATTGCATTCAACATAAATTCCGTCAGTGTTTTTATAAAATATAGGTACCGGTATACTGTTTATAAGTTGTCTGAGGGATTCCCTATTTTCAGATGTAAAATCAAACAAATTTTCTTTCCCCATATTTATACCTCCACAGAACATTATTGTCTAAAATGTGAACAAGTCAATATAGACATTATACACTAAAAGTGATAAATTACAAAACTTTATAATAGTATATACAGTGGAATATGCACTTCCAAAAATTATTTTTTTTTTACTTGACACGGTATATGTTTTATAGTAGAATTTATTGCTGTAATAGGGAGGCCGTCTTAGCTCAGTTGGTAGAGCGCAGCCATGGTAAGGCTGAGGTCGCCGGTTCAATCCCGGCAGTCGGCACCATTTTAAATGCAAAGGATGCTTAAGCATCCTTTTTTTATTTTTTGAAATTATAGATATTTGATATTTTTTAGTTTAAACAACATCTTGATTTGAACTTTCAAGCTAATTATTATTTAAATTTAATTCTATTTTTTCTCTTTAACTTTGTTTAAATAACCTTTTAGTACCATAAAAACAGTTGATAGTGTCAGGCAAATACCGAATGATATTGAAATAGCCGTTATTGTTATATATAGAAATTTTAGCGGAGTAAGTTGATTTACTAATCCTTTAGGAGAATTGGCGAGCAAATGATTTCCGATAAATAAAAAAATTAGACTCAGAATTAACTGAACTAAGATGACATGCAATTTTTTGTAAATGTTTTTTCGCATACACTGTACTCCTTTCAATAGTGTAACAATATATACATATAATTATAAAAAAATCCTGCTTTATGGTGTTTGGATTAAAAAGATTATAGAAAGTTAAAGAGAGAGGTTTATTAGAAGTTGATATGAAAACTTCATGCTAGCTAATTTTTATATGAAATTATTTCTTAAAAATCTCCAAGAAGTCGAGGTAATTCTATTTCTTTTAATTTTCAAATTACACCTCCGCTAATGTGTTTTGAGGGGCAAAAGTTTATTGAAAAAATAGAAAAGATAAAACAACGACTAATAAACCATCTCGGCGAGTATGGTAAGTGATTTTATGTTTAAAGTCAAGCTTTTTGGCAGCAAGCATCAGAAATTTGATAATTAACATAAGCTGCTTCCTGTATTCAAATAAGAATATTAAATTTTTTGCAAGTACACAAAAAACTTTTCTAGTCACGAATCGCACGAATGGACACAAATAAAAAAATAAATGCAAAACCTTGTCCACAGAGATTAAACAACAGACTTAGGCTTTTTAATCAATTGTAAGATTAGTGTAATTCGTGACAAAAATTATTTTGACTTAAGTATTTTCTCTTTGAAACTCTGTGTCCAAAGGTCATTTTAATAATTTATAGCAATAATTTCAATTAGCAACTGGGGTCAATTAATTTACAAATTGTATATAAATTGCCTAGGAAATACACTTGGTAAAAAGAATTTATAGAGAAACTAAATATACAAGTTTTACTTGCAACACTAGATTCTAATTAATTCTGATTTTACTTTATTTCGTTTCAATTTGACCTCCTGTAATAAAAAAAACAAGACTTTGACTTATATATTTATCAGATTAATGTATTGCTATATTTTTAAGTTGAAGTCAAATTTTGAGCTCGATGTCAAAGAGTTTAGCCTGAAAATAGTATTAACCATATTTTTAAGGATTAAAAAAAGCCATGTTAACGGCTTTAGGTATTATTAGAAATAATTTTCTTGTTTACAGTAATTTATTTATTTTTATACAGAGCAGGAGTGGAGTTTATTATGAGATAAATGAGTAAAACTGTCTTTAAGGAAAGAAGATAACTTGCAATTTTGTATAATATATCTTATAATATCTTGAATAATTTTAAGCATTAGGAGGAAACTAAGTGTCTACAAAATTTAAAAGAAATTTTTCTATTATTGCACATATAGACCATGGTAAATCAACCATAGCCGATAGACTGTTAGAGGCTACCGGAACTGTTACCGAAAGAGATATGAAGGAGCAGCTTCTGGACAAAATGGACCTTGAAAGAGAAAAGGGAATAACAATAAAGGCGCAGGCAGTTACACTGTATTATGATGCAAAGGACGGGAACAGATACGAACTAAACCTTATAGATACTCCTGGACACGTTGACTTCATATATGAGGTTTCCAGATCACTTGCAGCCTGTGAAGGGGCTCTGCTTGTAGTTGACGCGGCTCAAGGTGTAGAAGCTCAGACGCTTGCCAACGTATACCTGGCATTGGAGAATGACTTGGAGGTAGTCCCTGTAATAAACAAAATCGATCTTCCTGCTGCAGAGCCTGACAGGGTAAAAGGTGAAATAGAGGATGTAGTGGGGCTTCCTGCTGACGACGCTGTACTTACGTCTGCAAAAGCTGGGATAGGTATAGAAGATCTACTGGAGGCTGTTGTTGAAAGAATACCTGCTCCTGAAGAAACTGAAGACAAGCCGTTAAAAGCACTTATCTTTGATTCTCATTTTGATGACTATAGAGGGGTAATAACTTACATAAGAGTTGTTGACGGAAAGCTTAAAAAAGGCGATAAAATAAAAGTATGGTCAACAGGAAAAGAGTTTGAAATATTAGAATGCGGGATATTCTCTCCAAATATGAAAATTACTAATGAGCTTACAGCAGGTTCGGTTGGGTACATCATAACAGGGGTAAAATCCATCCAAGATACACAAGTCGGGGATACTATAACTACTGCGAAAAATTCTTGTGAAGAACCTTTAAAAGGTTACAGACCGGCACAATCGATGGTTTACGCAGGTATATACCCTCTTTCCACTGACGACTACGAAGATTTGAGAGATGCCTTGGAAAAACTACAGCTTAATGATGCCTCGTTGACATACCTCCCAGAAACTTCAGTTGCCTTAGGCTTCGGATTTAGATGTGGATTCCTTGGGCTGCTTCACATGGAGATAATAGTTGAAAGACTGAGAAGAGAGTATGGAATTGACCTTATTTCCACTTCGCCTTCAGTTGAATACAGAATATTTATGGAAAACGGTGAGCTGAGAGTAATAGACAATCCGGCTGAGTTCCCTGTTTTGGGTAAAAAATCGGTTGAGGAACCGTTTATAAAAGGAAATATAATAGTTCCTAAGGATTATGTTGGAAATGTAATGGAGCTTTGCCAGGAGAAAAGGGGGTACTTTCATAACAATGGACTACCTGGATGAAACTAGGGCAATGCTTACTTATGAGCTGCCGCTTGCAGATATAGTCTTGGATTTCTACGATAAGTTGAAGTCTAGAACTAAGGGTTATGCATCTTTTGAATATGAGATGATAGGATACAAAGAATCTAAACTGGTAAAAGTGGACATACTCGTATCTGGTAAACCTGTAGATGCTTTTTCGTTTATAGCCCATGTCGATCATGCTTATTCTCGTGGTAGAACTATAGCTGGAAAACTAAAAGAAGTTATACCTAGGCAGCAGTTCGAAATACCTATTCAGGCTGCATTGGGTGCCAAAGTAATCGCAAGGGAAACGATTAGGGCATACAGAAAAAATGTAACTGCCAAATGTTATGGTGGAGATATAAGCCGTAAGAAAAAGCTTCTTGAAAAGCAAAAAGAAGGTAAAAAAAGAATGAAACAAATAGGAAATGTTGAAATTCCACAGGAAGCATTTATATCTGTTTTAAAATTAAATGATTGAGACCAGCCTAAGGCTGGTCTTTTGTTATAAGAATTTTACTGTTTATGATTTTAGGATTTTTGGCAATAGATCGATTCAATATATGGGTGTAATTTCTAGATACCTTTTCAAAATATTTTGAGTTGAATCTGTTTTTTTTGAAATTTAGAGGGCCGGCATTATATGACAAAAGAGTTGCTTTTATATCCTGGTTATGGAGTTCATAGAGATATTTAATGTACAGAACTGTATATTTTACTTGGAGATCAACGTCCTCTATGAGCCGTTTTTTGCTCAGTTCTTCATCTAGTTGGAATTTTTTTTTCATAAATTCAGCTGTGGTGAGCTGTATCTGACCGTAACCAATGCTTTTGCCACTGTCTCCGAAAATATTTCTGAAATTTGATTCAGTGGCGATAATAGAGTACACAACATACCTGTTTATACCGTAAATTTTTTCATACTTATGCACTGTTTTTTCCAGTTGTAAAACTTCTTCTTCTTTGATTTTACTGTTATAGTATTTTACAATTTCTTTTAGTTCCATTGAAAAAAGATTTAGAGACATTAAAAGGAATAGGGTAATGATTTTCATAAAATTACCTCCTTTAACAGCGAAAAAGTCCTTGCTAATATATATGATGAAAATTTTTAATTCCTTTAGCTGTTATGTTTTATTAAATGTATTTAATCGGAATTAGTTTCCGTTTTTATTTGCCCGCGTTTAAAATTAGACAAATAAAAACAGCGGTAATCCACTGTTTTTACAGAAATAAATTACCACCGTTTAACTATTTTTATTTTAAGATTTTAAGATTTTTCATGCTTAGATCCAAGGCTTTTACTGAATGAGTCAATGCTCCGCAGGAAATATAATCCACATCCAGATTTTTCATGAAATTAACTTTTTCTGCATCAACATTTCCGGAGATTTCAACAAGAGCTTTTTTATCAATTAATTTTATGGCTTTTTGCATGGTTTCTAAATCCATATTATCCAGCATTATTATGTCAGCCTTAGCCGATACGGCCTCTTCTACACCCTCCAAAGTTTCTACCTCTACCTCTATCAGCTTGACAAAAGGATAATTCCCTCTCACTGCATTAACAGCTTCTGTTATACCACCTGCAGCCATTATATGATTGTCTTTTATCATAGCCATATCGGAAAGGTTGTACCTGTGGTTAAAGCCTCCGCCGATTTTTACAGAATACTTTTCAATGTATCTTAGATTTGGAGTTGTCTTACGTGTATCCATTATTTTTATGCCGCTTCCGTCTAAGAGTTTCACGAGACTGTTTGTGTAGGTGGATATTCCGGACATTCTTTGCAGGAGATTCAGGGCAACCCTTTCACCTGAAAGGATAGTCCTAGTTTTTCCTTCTATTTTAGCCACGATATCCCCACTTTTCACATTGTCCCCATCTTTAAAATTGAAGCTGGTAACTACTCCACCAAGAATATCAAATACCCTAGAAAATACATCCAACCCACATATAATACCATCTTCTTTTGCTATAAGGTCTACCACAGCAGTGGAAGCCTCTGACAAGATGCTGTTCGTGGTAATATCTTCCTGGTTGATATCCTCGAACAAAGCGTTTTTTATTATATTATCAATAATCGAGTAGTTCACTTTTTAAATCCTCCCGAACTTTTAATATTTCATTTGCAGCTATCTTTTGATTTTCCATTATCAATTTTCTTATATCTGAACCAAGATAAGATTCTTCCTGAGATCTTAAAACGTTTAGTTTTTTGAAAGAATGGCTTATTTCGTTTGCCACTCTTTTTCCAAAAACTAAAGCCTCCAAAAGAGAGTTGCTTGCAAGTCTGTTTCTTCCATGC
This sequence comes from uncultured Ilyobacter sp., assembly GCA_963668015.2. Taxonomy (GTDB): domain Bacteria; phylum Fusobacteriota; class Fusobacteriia; order Fusobacteriales; family Fusobacteriaceae; genus Ilyobacter_A. Next base: position 146,623 of record CAXXCR010000038.1, read on the forward strand.
AGTTCGGTACAAGCCACTTCACCAGCTGCAAATAAAGACTCCATGGAGGTTTTACCATTTTTATCGACAGCTATACCGCCTACAAAGTAATGCTGACAAGGATTTACAGGTATTTTTTCTTTTGTTATATCAATACCTTTTTTCAGACAGTTCTCATATATATATGGGAACCTTTTTTTTAGATACTCCCTGTCTAAGTGGGATATGTCCAGATAGACATTTTCACTGTGTAACTCCTCGTTTCTTTTGCAGATAGCTTGACTTACGATATCCCTGGGAAGAAGCTCGTCGATGAATCTATTGCCATCCTTGTCAACTAATATTGCCCCTTCTCCTCTAAGAGATTCTGATATCAAAAACCTTCTTCCGTCAATCCTTTCATAGAAAGCGGTTGGGTGTATCTGGATAAAGTTGATATCACGAAGTTCTATACCGTATCTCATAGCAAGGGAAAGCCCTATCCCCTTTAAGTTTTTTTCGTTTGTGGAATTTTTAAATAATCCACCAATACCGCCTGTACATAAAATTGAATAGCTGGCATCTATCGAATGAACTTTGTTTTCCTTAAAAAAGTACCCGCCTAAAACCCTGTTTTCGTGGACTTTTAAGTCAAAAAGTTCAGCATTGTCAATTATTTTGATGTTTTTTTTCTTTTTCACGGCATCCAAAAGCTTGGTGAAAATTTCCCTTCCAGTTTGATCCGCGCAGTATAGGATGCGTTTCTTGCTGTGGGCAGCTTCACGTGTATACAGTAGGTTGCCGTGCTGGTCTTTTGTGAAATTCACCTCGAAGTCGATCAAAGATTGGATGCAGTCAGATGCTTCATCTGCTACCAGTTTTACAATTTCCGGATTATTTAAATAACCGCCGGCACGCATTGTGTCTTCGAAAAAGCTTTTTTTATCCTCAGCGTCCAGAATAGTTGTTATACCACCCTGAGCATGGTATGTACTGCATTTATTCAAATCAGCATTGGAAAGTAATATTATTTTTAAATCATCACGTAGGTTTAATGCGGCGAATAAACCTGATATACCAGAGCCTGCAATTAAAACATCGCACTCCATGCGACTCCCCTCCTTAGTTTCTAACCCAATTTATGCATGTTCTCGAGAGCGGTATACGCTTTTTTTCTAAGCTCCTCATCCAAACTAATTTCTCCGGAAAACTTTTCTAAACTTTCAGCTACAGTTTCTAAAAAAGTTTTCTTCATGCTACCGCAGATCATGTGTAAAAAATGGAAAGTTTTATCTGGGTTATCTTTTTTTAGTTGGTGGTGGATACCTTTTTCGGTAAGCACCAAAAATTCATTTTCTGTAGAAGACTTGATGTAGTTGAGGATTCCGCTTGTGCTTCCTACATAATGAGCAGCATCACGGACTTCCTTTGTACATTCTGGATGAGCAACTATGGTAACGTCGGTATCCAGGTATTTTTCAATATCTTCTACTCTTATTTTATCGTGTATATTGCAGCATCCTGACCAAGGAATAACCTCTTTTTCCGGAACCTTTTCAGCTACATATGATGCCAGGTTACGATCAGGAATAAATATTATTTTATCTGCATCTATATTTTTTAATATATTTTCAGCACTAGAAGAGGTACAGCAGACATCAGACAGGGCTTTTACAGAGGTTGAGGAGTTGATGTAACAGACAACCTTCGACCCAGGATTTTGCATTTTGAATTTTTCCAGTTCAGCCTCGTTCACCATAAACTCCATACAGCAAGGAGCCTCCGTATAAACGGGGAATAGTACAGTCTTTTCAGGTGAAAGTATTTTGGCGCTTTCAGCCATGAACCTAACTCCACAATAAACAATGACATCTGCATCAGATTCTTGTCCAATTTTACTTAGGTAGTAAGAGTCCCCAACGTGGTCGGCAATCTCTTGTATTTCAGCATTTTGATAATAGTGCGCAAGAATAACGGCATTTTTTTCTTTCTTTAATTTTTCGATTTTTTTTATTAATTCCATTCTAACCTTCCTATATCTGTCTTGTCACCTGTAAAGATGAAATTTTATTTTTCATAGTAACATTTTTAAGTAAATTATTCAAGTATAAAAGCAAAAAAATGGAACATTTTGTAATTTTTTAAAAATATTATATACTAGTATAAATAGTACATAATATTAGGAGGGGAATATGAAACTTACTTTTTTGGATTCGGCAAGTGTAGGAGATGTCGACCTCTCAGCTTTTGAAAAATATGGCGACTTTACCAGGCATGATTTGACAGGTCATGAAAACTTGGCTGAAAGAATAAAGGATACAGATGTTGTTATAACAAATAAGGTGTATTTTGGAGCTGCTGAGATGGATATGGCTAAAAACCTAAAACTCATAGCAGTGGCAGCCACAGGGTACAACAACATTGATCTACACGAGGCAAAAAAAAGGAAAATTTCAGTAGCAAACGTAAGCTCTTATTCGACTCATTCTGTAGCTCAACTAACTTTCACTACTATACTAGCCCTTCAAAGCTCTCTTTTAGAAAATTTAAACGATGTAAATAATTTAGAATGGAATAAATCAAATATGTTTACTATGTTGAGACATGATTTTCGTCTTTTAAAAGGGAAAAAATTGGGGATAATAGGTTATGGAGAAATCGGTAAAAAGGTTGTGGAAATAGGAAAGGCTTTTGAAATGGAGATCATGGTGGCGAAACGCCCAAAAGTGAGCTATAATGAAAAGTGGAGGTATGAGTTTGATGACGTCCTCAAGCAGGCCGATGTAATAAGTATACACTGTCCTCTCACTGCTGAAACGGAGAACCTCATAGATAGCCGAGAGTTTGCCTTGATGAAGAAAACAGCTTTGTTGATAAACACAGCAAGGGGTAAAATTGTGAACGAAGATGCACTGTATAATGCTATAAAAAATAAAAAAATATGGGGTTCGGCACTGGATGTTCTCAGTGAGGAGCCGCCTAGAAATGGAAATAAATTAATTGGTTTAGACAGGGTTCTGATAACACCGCATATTGCTTGGGCGGCAAAGGAAAGCCGTGAGAAACTCATATCAGGGATATGTGACAACATAGAAAAATTCCTGGAAGGTACCCTGATAAGTTTGACACAATCAATTTAATGATAAATCAATATGTAGATATTTTGATAAATAATCGCTGTCACTTTATATGAAGGAAAACATCAAAATTTTAGTACAGTATAAAAGGTTATTTCATGTTTTCATTATGCATAAGCGGAGGTAGGAGCAATGAACATATTTAAAAGTATTTTTGCGAGACTTGTAGGCAAGTCCAATAATAAATCAAATTTAGATGGTTCGGATTTGATGAAAGAGGAAGCTAAAAAATCTTATGAGGAGGCTTCTGGCAGCCTTGTTGAAAAACTTGGTGAATTTAGGATGAAATACTCTGTTTACTTCAGAGGGGACGGTTATAATGAAAAGAATGCGATGCAGGCACTTCCCCAATTAGAGGAAACATTTGGAGTGTTTAAAGAGCTTTTATCCGTAAAGAGAGAATACGGAGAGGACGCCGATATAGACGATTACTATATATATAATTTAGTAAACTGTTATGTAAGCATAAAAAAATATGATGCCGCTTATGAAACTTTGAAATATGGACTTTCAAATCTTAAAAATAATGAAATCTATAATCTTACCAACTCTCTTGAGATTTACTTAAAAAACACTCTTTTGGATGGCGAATTAAAAAGATTTTTTTCAGTTTACGAGGATCTTAAGGGATCTGTTGCTGAAAAAGAGAAGAAGAGATTTAGAAGGCATATAGAAAAAGAACTTTCTGACTACTTTGACAGCAACATACAGAACTTGGATCTAGAAAAATTGGATGATGAATACAGTGGAGTATATCTATATAAGAAAATCAGAGCTAAAACACTCGGCAATAAGATGGTGTTTGATTTTGTTGAGGAGGCCAGGGAACTTTATAATAAAAAAGAGTATCAAGCTGCAAGTGATAAATTTTCGCTTGCTGTGGACAATGCCAATAAACTTGCAGTCAGCATTGGGAAACATTATGAACTACACGGAGATATACAGTTTAGATTGGAAAATTATGAGTTTGCCAGAGTTGCATATGAAAAATCTCTTGCAGATACCAGTTATAAACACAGGGTTTATAAAAAAATAGGTGACTCATATAAAAGAGAAAACTCTAAAAAAAATGCGTTCTTTGCTTACCTGCTTTCTCTGGCACGTAAAAAAGATTATAAAACATCACAAAACATGATACAAAAATTAAATTATGGGCATGAACTTAATAAAATACTGGAATTTTGCGATAGTAATTCCTGCGTAGATGCCAGTGAGTTTAAAAGAAGAGCCCAAAAGCATTTTAGTATAAATTAAAGATAATGATATTGATACCCCTCTAGCTTGAGCCAGAGGGGATTTTTATATTTTTGGATAAATTCGGCAAAAAAATATTGAATTTATTGCAAGTACATAAAACCTTTTTTGGGTAACGAATTCAAATAAAAGACCTTGGTCACAGAGTTGCACTGAAGAAAATATTGAGTTTCACAGAGAAATGCTAAAAACCTTTAATTCTCTATATTTTTAATGATTAGTGAGATTCGTGTAATTCGTGACAAAAGATGATTTTGATTTAAATGGTTCTCTCTGTGCAGCTCGTGTTCTAAATCTCTGTGAAACTCTGTGTCCAAAATAGGGTTTAGATAAATTCAGTAATTTGTTAATGATATTCATATCTTATATAAATGTAGTGAAATTTTAAGAGTATGTACTTAATTTAGTTGTGAAATAAATTGTAGGAAAAAACAGCTCGATGTTAAATAGATTAATAACAATTATAATGTTTGGATAAAATGTGTAAAAGGGGGAGCGATATGCGGCTAGGAGTTATGGGGTTGGGGAAAATGGGTGGAAATATGGTGAAAAGGCTCTTAGAAAAAGGTCACACAGTTTATGTCTATGATGCCAATAAAGAGGCCATGGAAGCAGCTGGTGAAATCGGAGCTAAGACCTTTCGAAGTGAAGAGGAGCTGTGCGAAAGGTTAAACTCAGATATGGATGTTCCCATACTCTGGGTTATGCTCCCGGCAGGAGAGATAACCGAAGGAGCTGTATTCGAAGTTCTGGATTACCTTAAAAAAGGAAGCATAATAGTGGACGGAGGAAACTCTTTCTACAAAGATACAATGAGAAGGGCAAAAATCATGGAAGACAAGGGATTCAAGTTAATGGATATAGGTACAAGTGGCGGCTTGTGGGGGTATGAAAGAGGCTACTGCTTTATGGTTGGCGGCGACAGGGAGGCGTATCAAAAGCTGAGTCCCATATTAGAAGAACTGTCCATGGAGGGTGGATATGAGTATATGGGTAAAAGTGGCAGTGGACATTTTGTCAAGATGGTGCACAATGGAATAGAGTACGCGATGATGCAAGCTTATGGTGAGGGGTTTGAGATACTCAAATCCAAGGAAGAGTTTGGCTTAGATTTGGAAAAAATTTCTAAAGTTTGGACTAAAGGAAGCGTGATAGAGTCCTGGCTTCTGGAATTATGTGTAGGTCTTTTCGAAAAAGAAGATGACTTGAAAAATATAAAGGGGTACGTCGAAGATTCAGGAGAGGGGAGATGGACGGTATTGGAAGCTATAGAAGAAAGGGTAAACAGTCCTGTAATAGCACTGTCTCTCATGCAAAGGTTCAGGTCGAGGAAAGAGGAAACCTTTTCCGACAAGGTGATAGCCGGTTTGAGAAGGGAGTTTGGTGGACATAGTGTGAAAAAAGATTAGGGGGTAGCTATGCAAAATGCCTGTGATATAGAGTTTGAAGAGTATAAAACTCAGCCTTTCACCCTGGTAATATTTGGCGGAGCAGGAGATCTCAGCCAAAGAAAACTACTGCCGGCAGTATATCATCTTTTTGCAACGGGTGAGATTGTCGAGGATTTCAGTATAATAGGCTACGGAATGCCTGAGATGAGCAATAATGATTATAGAGAACTTGTAGATGGGGCCCTTAAAAAGTTTGAAGTCAATGCCTATAGTGAAGAAAAAGTAAGGGAGTTTAAGGAAAAACTTTTTTATGTGAGCGGGGGTTTAGAAGAGGGTGAAAGGTATGGTGAGATATACAAACTTTACTGTGATATGAGCAAGAACAAAAGCAAGTACCAAGTTATATTCTATTTGGCCATACCCCCAAGTTTTGCCTCTGGCGTCATAAAAAACATAGGAAAACTAGAGTTTTGCAGTAGTGGGACGGTAAAAAAGGTTATAATGGAGAAACCGTTTGGTATTGATTTGAAAAGTGCCAGCAAGCTGAACAGAGAAGTCAATGAGGTGTTTTCTGAAAATGAAATCTACAGAATAGACCATTACCTTGGAAAAGAAACTGTGCAGAATATATTATTTTTTCGCTTTGCCAACAGCATATTTGAACCTCTGTGGAACAGAAACTATATAGATCATGTGCAGGTAACAGTGGCTGAGAGCATAGGTATAGAGCATAGGGGAGCTTTTTATGAAAAAGCTGGCGTGGTAAGGGATATAATACAGAACCATATGATGCAGCTTATAGCTTTGGTAGCTATGGAGCCACCGGTTCAGTTTGAGGCGGATTATATACGTGATGAAAAAGTAAAGGTATTCAAAACCGTAAAGGAGATGAGTTTTGAATATATTAGAGACAATATGGTCAAGGGTCAGTATGGCCCTGGAAAAATAAACGGTGAAACTGTACCTGGATACCAGGAAGAAAAAGCCGTTTCACCCGAATCAGATACGCCGACTTTTATAGCAGGTAAGTTTTATTTAGACAACTGGAGATGGTCCGGAGTCCCGTTTTATATCCGTTCTGGAAAAAGGATGCGAAAAAAGCTTACTGAGATATATATTCATTTTAAGACCCCTCCGCTAAAACTGTTTGGCGACGAGTGCAGGGATATAGAGGCCAATGGGCTTATTTTATCTATACAACCGGAAGAAAAAATATCAATGACCCTCAACTTGAAGTACCCGGGTACCAAGAACACACCTTATCCTGTGGAGATGCAGTTTGACTACCGATCTGTTCTTGGCAGGACAAAGTTGGACGCATATGAAAGACTGGTAATAGACTGCTTGAAAGGGGATCTTACTCTTTTTGCCAGGCAGGACGGAGTAGAAGCTATGTGGAGGGTGGTTGATCCCATAAACGAGTTTTGGGAGCACAAACTTCATACAACCCTTCCAAACTATTTCTCAGGGAGTTGGGGGCCTCAAAAAGCTTTTGATTTGATAGAGAGAGATGGGAGAAGGTGGAGGTTTAGTGATGACGATTAAGGTGGGAAACTCTGAAAGTATGTATCGAAAAGCGGTGGAGATATTTTTAAAGGAGTATCGACAGAACATAGAAAGAAAAGGTGTGTTTAAGGTGGCGTTTTCGGGAGGGAAAACCCCGGTGTTGTTTTTCAAAAAATTAAGAGAATTGGAAATGAGTTGGTATCAGGTTATGATATTCCAGGTAGACGAAAGGCAAGTTCCAAGCGGGCATACGGACAGTAATCTAAGAGTGCTAAAGAAAGAACTCTTGGACGGCATAGATGTCCCGGAAGAGAATTTATTTTTGATGGATTACAGAAAGAAACTGGAAGATATGGCGCAGGCCTACAGGGAAAAACTTTCGTCAGTTTTTGAAAGAAACGAGGTCGCGTTTGACCTGGTGTTTTTAGGTCTTGGAAATGATGGGCACACGGCATCGTTGTTTCCCGAGAATGTTTATGATAAAGGGGATGTGGTGACTTATGTAAATAATGGTGAGAACGACATTAAACATAACAGGGTCAGCTTGGGAATAGAAGCTTTAAACAGGAGTAAAAAAAAGGTGTTTCTTTTGAAATCGTTTGGGAAAGAGAAAATTTTAAACGAGGTATCGCATGGGAAATATCCGGCATCGCAGATCATAGGAGATGTGACGTATATACTTGATTAAAAAAACGAGGCTTCAAGCCTCGTTTTTAAATGTTGTTTTTTTTATAAATATATTTTAATATATTTATACTGGAATAGGTAAATCCAAAAGGGAAAAGTGAGTACTTGTATGTCATAAGGATCAAGATTCCAATTGGAAGCATCAGTTTTTTCGGCACAAAGGAAAAAGTTTTTCCCAGCGACTGAAATGTAACGTTGCTAACCATTAAAAGAGATACCGCTAGAACCATCAATGTAAAAAGATTGATATGTACTATTTCCCCGAAAACTGTATTGGAAAGGATAAAGGATGAGCAAACCAAACCGGCAGCTGTAGGTATAGGCATACCACAAAAATCATCCTTTTCCTTACTGGCAGTAGTTATAATATTAAACTTAACCAACCTCAGCACACCGCAAAGAGCAAATAAAAATGAGATCGGCAGCACAGTTTCACTTATCTGGGAATTGTTTTTAAGTATGGAGTAGATCAATACACTAGGAGCTAACCCGAAAGAGATAGCGTCACAAAATGAATCGAATTCCTTTCCAAATTCACTAAAAGCATCCAGCTTTCTGGCCGTTTTACCATCTAGTCCATCACAAATCATAGCCAGTATAACGAAAACTGCGGACATTCTGTAGTTGCCGTTTACACACATAACTATACTGAGAAATCCCATAAACATATTACTTGCGGTAATTGAGTTAGGTATAATGTACTTTCTTTCAATTTTACCTATTTTTTTTTCGGCACTATTCATTTTTCATTCCACCTTCTATAGCAAAATTTACATTTGATTTTAGCATAGATATTGGTTAAAATCAATAGAAGTAACTTAAAAGGCATTTAAGTTTTGATTTATTTAGAGAAGTTTATAAACTGATTAGTAGGAGTGTGGTCCAGATAGATAAAAAGGAATTCGTTAAATATTTTGAATATGAAAATCAAATGTTGTTGTCATCGCTTTATGAAAAGTTAGATCTGTGTTTGAAAGCCGATATAGACGTTTACAGTGAAGAGTTTTATCCGCCAAATATATGGGCTAAGTTGGAAAAAATGCAGCATATCATCGGAGCCGATGTCGAAAGTGAAGGTTTTTTCGAAAATAGTGAAAGAAGGATGGTTCTTTTTAAAACCAGGGAGTATGAGTCGTACGGCACCGAGTTTCCAATGAAAGTGCTGAGGATAAGCAATAAGTCCAAATTTAAGGATTTGGAGCACAGGCATTTTTTGGGGACTATAATGTCGTTGGGGATAAAAAGGGAGAAGCTTGGAGATATAGTTGTAGAAGACGTGGTTGCCTATGCGCCAATTTATGAGGACTTGGCTGACTATGTAAAAAAAAATCTCGATACAATTGCAAAAAATCCAGTAGATATAGAGGTGTTGGGATATAAAAAATGTGAAGTTCCTGAATACCGGTTCTCGCAGGAAAGCATTTTGGTTTCATCCCTCAGACTGGATGCGCTGGTATCATCTTTGTGTAAGGTGTCTAGAAATGAGGCTGTAAAACTTATAGAGGGAAGGCGTGTGAGTCTTAATTATATAATTGAAGTGGGGAAGAATACTCAGGTATCAGAAGGTGATCTGCTTTCTATAAGAAAACATGGTAAGTATGTATTTCAAAAAATAAATGGAATCAGCAAGAAGGGTAAAATTAGATTGAACATAAAACAATTTTTATAGGGAGGGCTTTTATATGGGGAAACGGTTGGGTAAGTTAAAGATAGTAATTATCGCATTTCTGGTGGTTTTATTAGCTGCGTTTATGCTGAAAAATGTCATAATAAGCTATGTTTTTGAGAAATATGCCAGTGAAGCAAACAGGGCCAAGGTGGATGTTGACGGACTGAAACTAAATCTGTTTAAGAAAACCCTTACCTGGGACAGGCTTCAGGTGACTGATTCATCTGACACTATGAAAAACCTTGTTGATACAGGGGATTTAAAAGTAGAGATAGAGTTGATGCCTCTGCTGAAAGAAAGCATCGTTATAAATAAATTTGAATTGAGCAATGTGGAGTTTAATACACAAAGAGAAAAGGATGGAAAGCTGCCCGGGGTGGAGCCTAGGAAAAGACTGAGCACTCCTATGCTGGATACACTAAAGTCGAAGCTTCGAGAGAGTAAAAAAGAGATACCGCTGCTCAACATAGACAGTTTTAACTCCAAAGAAGAGTTGGAAAAGCTAATCGAGGAACTGGATGTGCAGCTGCTTGCTTCTTATGAGGAAAACAAAAAATATATAACCGAAAGAAGGGCTTACTGGGAAAATGCAATTTCCGAAGAAAAGTATAAAAAACGTGCCGCTGAACTGAAAAAAGCGGTAGACTCACTGAAAAATGAACTGGAGGATTTCAGTGCCGAAGATGCACTTTTAATAAACGAAAAACTGGAAAAGATAAGCAAACTTCGCGAAGACTTAAACTCTGAAATTAATTCTTTGAAAAATGAAAAAGAAAAATTTGAAAATGAATACGCTGAACTTAAGACAAGAGGGGAAAACTTTTCGAAAACTGCCAAAAGCGACTTATTAAAACTAGGAGCTTTTAAAGATGTAGGCAGTGAGGTATGGAAGCATATTGGGGAAGCTTTGTTTGGGGGAAAACTTACAGATGCCATATACAAGTTTGTAGAATTGGCGGAGTCATATAGTGCGAAACAGGGAGAAGAAGGTGCAAAAGAGAAAGAGGAGACACTGTATCCAAAATTTTGGGTGAAAGAAGGAGTAATAGATCTATCCTACGGCGGGGTATCTCTTAAGGGAGACATAAAAAACCTTGTGGATGACAATATAAAAATAGACAAAGAGAGCTTTGTGAATATAGCCGGGGAGGAAGATGGGAAGAAAGTTGGGGTAGATGTTATCCTAGATTCCAGGGAAGAACTGAAAGAGTTTGCCCTGATTTTGGAAAACTTTTCTATGTCACAGGATTTAAGAAATTATTATTTGAAAACTTTTGCAGGGTCTCAGTTTGACTTGGCCCAGGATATTAGGATAAAGTCTGGAATCCTTGATATGAGTACAAAACTAAACTTCGACCATGTAGACTTAAAAAATATCGCAGAGCAAGTCCCTATAAAAAACGAGAGGATAAGGGATATATATCTTACAACTCTCGAGTCGGCAAAGGGAGTGGAATTCGATATAGATTATAAAAATAACGGAGAAGAATTTACATTTAAAACCAATATAGATAATATATTGGCAGCTAATATAACATCAGGCTTGAGCAAAGAAATTGAAAAGTTCAAGTCGGATTTGATGAGTGACGTAAATTCTAGGGTGGCAAGCTTTCAGGGGCGTATTGACAGTGAATTGATGCAGTATAAAAATGAGGTATCGAACAGGATAGCTGGAGTGGAAGGGGAATTATTTCAAAATGTGGACAGCCTCGAAGAGTTAAAAAAGGGGCTTATGAAAAAAGGTGTAGGAGACGTTTTGGATGTGGGAACCCCTATGGATATATTTAAAAAACTCAGATAGCAGGCTTAGGCCTGCTATTTTTTACAATTTTACTTACGTTGTTTAACTTAAATTTTTATCTTTTTTTAAATACTGAATTTCTTGCAAGTGCCCCAAAACCTTTTTGGTCGCAAATCACACGAATAGACACAAATAAAAATAAAAAACCTTGGTCACAGAGTTACACGGAGGGAAAAATTGAGTTTTATGCAATTTGTGACAAGATTATGATTGTGATTTTAAAGATTTTCTCTGGGGATCTATTGTTTAAATCTTGGTGAAATTCTGGGAACAAAAAATTCATCAAATTATCGTAATGATTTTAAAAAGAAGCTTGAGAGGGTTATAGTAAAAAACAGGTTAGATAAAAGAAATTATTTTTTAAATCGCCTAGTCAATAGATTTAACTTATGCTATAATTAACTGTATTTTTGGAATCAGGAGGTGTGAGATGCATATAAGCAGAGATGTAAAGCAGCTAGAGGATGTTTTGAGAAGTTATCTTGAAAATCCGAAAAAGAACCCACTACACTATTCAGAATTAAGTAAAATATTGAAAAGGTTGCGAAGGTTGGATAGAGAAAGTTATCTTGAACATATAGAGAAACTTCCCGCAGAACCACTTGGCGACATACTTCTCACGCTGTCCGAAGTGCAGTTAAGAGAGGTTCTTGAAACCGTCAGTATAAACAAAATAATAAAGAGTATAGAATCCCTGGAAAGTGATGATGCCACTGATGTTATGCAGGACATAGAAGATATAGATGAAGATATGGCCAAAAACATCATGGAAAAAATGGATTACAAGGAAAAAGAGGAGATACAGCTTCTTAGAAGATATGATGATGAACAGGCAGGTGCTTACATGCAGACCGAACTATATACGGCCTGTCATACAGAAAAAATTACAGACACTATCGAGAGGTTGAGGATTTTAAAAAGAAAAAAAGAGCTTGAGAATATAAATACTTTGTATGTGACAGGTGATTATAAAAATTTAGTGGCAACTATAAATCTGGAGGATTTGATACTTTTAGATTTTAATAAAACTTTTCGTGAAATTTTGCTAAAAAATCCTGAAAAATATAAATCAAGGTATATTAGAGATGAAGATGAAATAGATGATGTTGCAAAATTATTTAAGGAATATGACCTTACAACTATGCCAGTTGTAGACAGCCACGGTGTTTTGATCGGAAGGATAACATCTGATGATATATATGATATCCTGCAGGAAATAGCAACAGAGCAGATATATAACCTTGCAGGGGTAGATGATGAAGCAGAATCACAAAAGAAAGTTTTTGATATAGCCAGAACCAGGGGTACCTGGTTGACAGGAAGTCTTTTTGCCGGATTAATGTCAGCCACTGTTATAAGTAAATTTCAGGCTACAATAGGAAGTCTGCCTATCCTGGCTGCACTTATGCCAATAGTGGCCGCCATGGGTGGTAATATGGGGAATCAAGCGCTTACAGTAACTGTTAGACAGCTGGCAACCGGTGAAATAGATAACTCGAACTGGGTGCCAAATTTTTTACGTGAGATAATGATAGCAATTTTAAACGGAGTCATGTTCGCAACTGTAGTAGGAACTATAATCTTTGTATGGAAGGGCGACATCAGAGTTTCGTTTGTAATAGCTGCGGCAATGATTATAAATTTTTTAACAGCGGGATTATGCGGAGGCTTGATACCACTACTGCTCAAGCGTATGAATGTAGACCCTGCTGTGGGAAGTTCAGTTGTATTGACCACAATAACTGATGTAGTCGGATTCTTGGTGTTTTTAACACTGGCAACACTCTTTATCTTTAGAATTTAAGGCTTAGGGATGTTCAGATAAAAAATTTGACTTTTCTTTTTTGGTGTGCTATACTCATACCTGTCATACTAGCCGGGGAGGTAGCGGTGCCCTGTAATCTACAACCCGCTTTAGTAGAGGTGAATTCCGACTTGAGGGGTAAGCTGTTTTGGCTGCCCCATGAGGCTGATGTTGATAGTAAAGTCCTGTGCGGCAGAATGCTAGGGAACCGTGTCAGATCCGGAAGGAAGCAGCACTAACTTAGTTTTTTTGGGTGTTTCAGGGTAGCTTTGCTTGAGTTGGGCTTGTGGGTAACGCAGGGTGGTTTTATTTCAAGGGTCGGTGTATGGCGCTTTTTTTATTTTTTGTAAACTTAATATTTTTTAGAAAGAAGATAGATTCTTCTTTTTTTGTATACGCTTTTTTAATCGAAGTTCGGGAGTGAAGTATGTATAAAGTAAGGGATGAAGATAAGTTTGATAGTTGTAAAGAACTTGTGTTTAAGTTGGTGCCTGAGTTTGAAGCTAGAGAAAATGGGGAGTATTTTATAGCTGAAGATGAAAGCGGGGCAATAGGTTTCGCCGAGATATATAAAAAAGATAATAGATATTATCTGAAAAATATCTTTATATGTAAAGAAAAAAGGTATGTGTCGTATGGAAAAATGCTCTTAGATCATATATATGGGTATCTGGCTGATAAAAATATAGATAAATTGTATTTGGACAGTTCTTGTGCAAGCGGGGGAATGGAGAAATTTTTTATTAAAAACAAGTTTTTAAAATCCGGCGATTCTTATGTTGCGGAGAAACTTTTGGCGGACAAGCTTAGAAAAAAAGAGGGGGTAAATGCAACTGTAATTTCAATAATCATAAACATACTTCTTGCTGTCGCAAAAATTCTCTTTGGTATATTAGGAAAGAGTAGGGCGCTTTTGGCAGATGGATTTCACTCATTTTCTGATGTAGTGGGTTCTTTTGTCATACTTATAAGTATATTTCTTGGGAATAAGCCTGCAGACAAGGATCATCCTTATGGTCATGAAAAGATTGAAAGTATAGCCGGAAACATGGTAGGGGTAGTTCTTATAATTACTGCAACAGAACTAATAAGCGAGTCGGTTTCATCTCTTTTTAAAGAGAAAGCTTATACAAAGCCGGCAATGATAACCGTGCTCATAGCAGCGATATCCATAGTGGTAAAATACTTCCTTTATGTGTATAAGTTTAATTTAGGAAAAAGACTTAAAAATGATGCTATAATAGCGGATGCCAGGGAGCACAAAAGTGATGTTATATCTTCTGTCGGTGTAGTATTCGGTATACTTTTATCCATATATGTAAATCCGGTTTTCGATATAATATTTGGGATAGCTGTAGCTCTATTAATAGGTAAGGAGGGCGTGGGAATAATAATAGAAACCTCCAACAAACTCTTAGATCAGCAAGATAGTGAGCTGATTTCAAAATTGAAAAAATATATACTCGGTTATAAAGAGATAGAAAATGTCCACGATGTACTCACAAGGAGTTCTGGAAATAAAGTATTTTTAAGTTTTCATATAAGAGTTGATGGCGGATTGAGTGTTTATGACGCACATGAATTGGCGGATAAAATAAAGCATGGAATACAGACTGATTTTGCAGATATAAACAGTGTTATGATACACGTAGACCCTATCATGGGAGGGTAAAAATTCTGTTTACTTGGTAAAATTAATGTGATATAATCAACGGAGGGATTTTTTAAATGGGAGTTCTAGATAATTTAAACGATATGCAAAAAAAAGCTGCAGCAAAAGTAGATGGTCCTGTTTTAATACTTGCAGGTGCAGGAAGTGGAAAGACAAGAACTGTAACATATAGGATAGCTCATATGGTTACAGAAAAAGGGATATCCCCGTATAAAATACTAGCTGTTACTTTTACAAATAAAGCTGCAAAAGAAATGAAGGAAAGAGTAGAATCACTTATAGGCGATACCGCCGGGAAGGTGCTAGTATCTACATTTCATTCTTTTGGTGTGAGGCTTTTGAGGGTGTACGGCTCCCAGCTAGGATATGACCCTAATTTTAATATATACGATACTGATGACCAGAAAAAACTTGTTTCTGATATAATGAAAAGCATAGGGATAAACAATAAGAATCTTAAGCCCGCTATGGTTGTCAGCAAGATATCCAAGTTCAAGGAAGACGGAGTAGGACCTGAGGAGGTCGAGGCTAACTTTTACATGCAGAATATAAAGGATATACAAGCAGTGTATAAAAAGTATAATTCCGCCTTGTTAAAGAATAATGCCATGGATTTTTCAGATATACTGGTAAATACCAAAAAGATTTTAGATATTCCTGAAATATGTGAACGTATACAGGAAAGGTACCACTATGTAATGGTAGATGAGTACCAGGATACAAATAATATACAGTATCAAATAGTAAATAAAATAGCAGCCAAGTACAGAAACCTTTGTGTGGTTGGAGACGAAGATCAGAGTATTTACGGCTTCAGGGGTGCCAATATAGAAAATATATTGAATTTTGAAAAAGACTACCCTGATGCTTTTGTAATAAAACTGGAGCAAAACTATAGATCAACTGAAAATATACTTCAAGCTGCAAATAATATGATAAAACTTAATGAGAGTTCTAAAGGGAAAAAACTTTGGACGGACAAAAAAGGCGGAGAACTCATAAAAATGTATGAGGCGAGACACGCTAGAGATGAAAGTAACTATGTAATAGATGAGATATATAAGCTTTTGAAAAAAGGTAAAGCCTATAAGGATATGACAGTGCTATACAGGACAAATGCTCAGTCGCGTATTTTCGAAGAAACCTTTATCAGGAGCGGTGTCCCGTACAAGGTGTTTGGTGGGATGCAGTTCTACCAAAGAAAAGAGATAAAGGATATAATAGCATACCTTAACCTTATAAATAATCCAAAAGACAGCTTGAGCCTTGCCAGAGTAATAAACATTCCCAAGAGGAAAATCGGTGCAAGGACAATAGAGAAACTTCAGAACTATGCAGATAGACACGATATATCGGTGTTTCAGGCAATAGCTAAAATGGATGAAGTAGGTGTTTCTAGCGGCGCAAAACTAGGTTTGCAGCATTTTCATAATGTAATAAGCGAACTTATAGCTGAAAGCGAGTACCTGTCTGTTTCAGAAATATATGACAGAGTGCTAAAGGATACCGGCTACCTAAAATACCTGGAAACAGAGGATGAAAAAGCAGATGTAAGGAAAGAAAATATAGAAGAATTGAAAAGCAGTATTTTCGAGATGGAAAAAGAGGAAGAAAATCTTACGCTTTCAGAATATCTTGAAAAAACTTCACTTGTAGCTGCAACAGATGATTTGGACGAAGAGGATAACTATGTAAAACTCATGACGATACACAATTCAAAGGGACTTGAGTTTCCGGTTGTGTTTATAGTTGGAATGGAGGATGAAATTTTCCCGAGTTCCAGAGCTGAATTTGATCCAAAGGAGCTGGAAGAGGAGAGAAGGTTATGTTATGTAGCCATCACAAGAGCTGAGGAGAAACTGTATTTCTGTTATGCGAATGAAAGAGATATATATGGTAAGACCTCTTATATGAGGGAAAAATCAAGGTTTATCAGCGAGATACCGCCACATCTTATAGAGGCGCAAAATGTCACAATAGAAAAGTATCAACGTAAAGAGAAAAAAACTACAAATAAAATTGAAAACTTTAATCCGTTTAAGGCCAAAGATGACAGTGATAGCCCTTATAAGAGAGGGGAAAAGGTATCGCATAAAAAATTCGGTATGGGTATAGTACGTGCTGTAGAAGACGGTAAAAGAGTGGTTATAGAGTTCCAAGATGGAATGAAAAAGTTTCCTCTTATGGCTGCAGATAAGTTTATAACAAAATTATAGTGAGGTTTTTTAATGAAAAGAAAAACAATTGCAAAAGAAGTTTCATTTAAAGGGATAGGTCTTCATAAAGGAGAAGAGATAGACCTAAGATTGAGAAAGGCCATTTCTGGGACTGGAATAATTTTTAAAAGGACAGACTTGGAAGATGGGAAAAATGAGATAAAACTTTGTTTGGAAAATACCTTTGACCTTGTCAGGGGAACAAATATAAAAAACGAATATGATGCAAAGATTCATACTATAGAGCATTTTCTTTCAGCACTCTATATGTCTGGGGTGACTGATCTTAACGTGGATATAAGCGGGAATGAGCTGCCTATAGGTGATGGAAGTGCGGCTCCTTTTGTTGAACTATTAGAAGAAGCGGGGACAGAGGAATTAGAGGATTCTGTAGAAGAAATAGTAATCAAAACTCCTGTTTACCTTTCTGTAGGAGATAAACATATTGTTGCTTTGCCGTATGATGGTTATAAAATAACCTATACAATAAGGTTTGAACATACATTTTTAAAATCACAGATGCTAGAGCTTAATCTAGATAAAGAAACATATAATAAAGAGGTTGCACCTGCGAGAACCTTCGGCTTTGATTATGAAGTGGAATATTTAAAGGCAAATAATCTGGCACTTGGAGGTAGCTTGGATAACGCTATAGTTATCAAAAAAGACGGAGTATTGAATCCTGACGGTCTTAGATTTGAGGATGAATTTGTAAGGCATAAAATTCTAGATATTATAGGTGACTTAAAAGTACTGAATAAACCTATAAGAGGACATATAATAGCTGTGAAAGCAGGACATGCCTTGGATATAGAATTCGCACAGATGTTAAACAAAATATAAAATTTAACATAAAAACAAAAATACATAAGGAGAGTGAAACATGGATATTTTAGAAATAATGGAAGTATTACCACACAGATACCCGTTTTTATTAGTGGACAGGGTTCTTGAAAAAGAAGAGGGAAAAAGATTAGTTGCAATAAAAAATGTGACAATGAATGAGGAGTTTTTCCAAGGTCATTTCCCTGGATACCCTGTAATGCCCGGTGTTCTTATAGTTGAAGGAATGGCTCAAGCAGTAGGTTTAATGGTAATGGAAAAAGGATCTGGAGATATTCCATTTTTTGCGGCTGTAGATAATGCTAAATTTAGAAAACCTGTAAGGCCAGGGGATCAACTTGTATATGAAGTAGAATTGGATAAAATGAGAAGAAATATGGTAAAAGCTCACGGAGTTGCTAAAGTAGACGGTCAAGTCGTTGCAGAAGCTTCTCTAATGTTCTCGATTGTAAAAAAATAAGAGAAAAGTTGGGAGGAGTAAGGAAATTGACTGAAATACATGGAACTGCCATAATAGAGGAAGGGGCAGTAATCGGAGAAAATGTTAAGATCGGTCCCTACTCTGTGATAGGTAAGGATGTAAAAATAGGTGATGGAACCGTTATAGATTCCCATGTTGTAATAGGTGGTAAGACAAGTATAGGAAAGAATAATAAGATCTATCCATATGCTTCTATAGGTCAGGATCCTCAAGACTTAAAATATAACGGAGAGGAAACTGAACTTATAATTGGGGACAATAATAAGATAAGGGAATTTGTAACAATAAATAAGGGGACACTGGCCGCGAATAAAACTGTTATTGGAAATAATAATTTACTTATGGCGTATGTACATGTGGCTCATGATGTAATTTTGGGTAATAACTGTGTGCTTGCCAATAATGTAACGCTTGCAGGTCATGTGGAGGTCTCTGATAATGTCGTGGTAGGAGGACTTACTCCGGTTCATCAGTGGGTAAAAATAGGTGAACATGCCATGATAGGAGGAGCATCGGCGGTAACTCAAGATATAGCTCCATTTGTAACAGCTGAAGGTAACCGTGTGAGGGTAAGAGGTTTAAATCTTACAGGCTTAAAAAGAAGAGGGTTCACTTCTGAAGAGATATCAAATCTAAAAAAAGCTTATAGGATTCTATTTAGGTCAAACCTTCCTTTGAAGGATGCCGTTTCAGAAGTTTCGGAGAAGTTTCCTGAAGATAAAAATTTAAAATATATGATAGAATTTATATCCAACTGTGACAGGGGGATAGCAAGATAATGAAAAAAGTTGCCATTGTAACAGGCAACGGTGAATTGCCGTATTATTTTTTGGATAAAGCTGAGAAAAGCGGATATGATGTCTATCCTGTCGGACTATTTGACAGCGTAGATTCTAGAATAAAAGAGCATAAAAATTATGTTTCTTTTAGTATAGGTCAGATATCAAAGGTAAAGAGATATCTGAAAAAAAATAGCATAAAAGAGATGATAATGCTTGGAAAAGTTGAAAAGAGCATGGTTTTTAGTAATTTTAAGCTGGATATTGCAGCAGCTATTTTGATGTTTAAGCTTCCAAATAAAAAAGATGAGACGATAATAAAGGCTATTATAAAATATTTTGAAAAAGGTGGTATAAAGGTTTTACCTCAAAACCATCTGTTGGGTGACTATATGACTGTAGACAAGATATACACTAAGACAAAACCGTCTAAGAAAGATTTAAAAACAATAGAGGTGGGCATTGAGGCCGCAAAGGCCCTTACAAGCGTGGACGCGGGACAAACTGTTGTTGTAAAGGACAGATCAGTAATAGCACTTGAAGGGATAGAGGGCACTGATAAAACAATATTAAGGGCCGGAGAACTGGCAGGAAAAGGCTGCATAATAGTAAAGATGGCAAGACCTGAGCAGGATATGAGAGTAGATATACCGGCTTTCGGGATAACTACGATGAAAAATGCCGCCTCAATAGGTGCCAGCGGTGTAGTTTTTGAAGCTGAAAAGATGTTTTTTTTAGATCAAAAAGAAGTTTTGGAGATTGCAGAGAAATATAAAATTTTTATACTTGGTGTAAAAGCTTAGAGTCAGGGGGTAAATTAATGAAGTATTTTGTTTCAACTGGAGAGATGTCTGGTGATTTACACCTGTCCTACTTAGTAAAAGAAATTTTAAAAGAGGAAAAAACAGCCAGCTTTTTTGGAGTAGCGGGACAGCACTCCGAAAAAGCTGGTGTTGCTATTATACAGGATATTGAAGAACTGGCAGTGATGGGTTTTTTTGAAGCTGTCCAGAAATATAAATTTTTAAAAGGTAAGGCTTTTGAATATATAGAATTTATAAAATCCAATGATATAAAAAAAGTAATAATGGTGGATTACGGCGGGTTTAATTTAAAATTCTTAGAACTATTGAAAAAAGAAGTTGCCGATATAGAGGTTTACTACTACATTCCTCCCAAACTATGGGTTTGGGGAGAAAAAAGGATAAAAAAACTAAGGCTTGCAGACCATATAATAGTTATTTTTCCATGGGAACTTGAATTTTATAAAAAACATGGAATAGATGCTGTCTATTTTGGAAATCCATTTTTTGAAAAGTACAAGAAAATCGAAAAATTTGGCGATAAAATCTTACTCCTCCCTGGCAGCAGAGAGCAAGAGGTAAAAAAACTTTTACCCACCATGCTTGAATTAGTAAAAGAGAGAAGAGGAGAACAGTTTTTGTTGAAGTTAGCCAGCAGAGAACATCTGAAATGGGTGGATGAAGACTTTGGGGCTTATGAAAACTTGGAACTTGTCTTTGATTTAAGTCTAGAAGAAGTCGCTAAAAGGTCTAAAATGGCCGTAGCAGCTTCCGGTACAGTTGTACTTGAACTGGCTTTGTTTGGCCTTCCGGGAGTAGTAGTGTATAAAACCGGGAGGATAAATGAATTTTTGGCGAGGTATCTACTAAAGATAAACTATGTATCTCTTCCAAATATAACCCTCAATCAGGAGGTCTATCCTGAACTGTTGCAGAAAAGTTGCAATAAAGGGGATATACTTGAGAAGTTGGGGTTCATAGAAGAAAACAGGGAAAAAATTATGGATGAAATAGATGCTGTGAGGACAAAATTGTCAGGGAAAGATATTGTCAACAGTTATGCTAAATATATTATAGGGGAAAAACATGAAAAACCTTTTTAAAAACGATTCAATAAAATCTTTTTTACACTACAGTATTAAACATAAATCCCTGCTTATCTTGGTGGTTTTGCTGTCATTTCTCTCATCTGCAGCAAGTGCAATACCGGCCTGGTTGGTAAAATATTTAACCGACGACGTTTTGGTTAAGCAGGATATGAGGATGCTTGCATTTATAACAGCGGCAATAGTGGGAACCACTGTTATAAAAGGGTTTTCTATGTATTACAGACAGATAAGCTCTAGTTATGTAACGGAAACTATAAAAAAAGAGATAAAACAGGATGTGTACACACATCTTCAAAGCCTGCCTATCTCCTACTATCAAAAGGTAAAATTGGGGGATATAATGGCCAGGGTTTCCGGAGATGCTCAGATGATCTCGAAGATAGGGTTTGTAATTTTCGAGATGCTGACGTATGTTACCACTGCAGTGGTGCTGTTGTTCAGACTTTTCCAACTAGACATTGTCTTAAGCATTTTTGTATTATTTGGTATGCCGGTTCTTTTAAATTTCGTAAAAAAATATACCAAAAAGATAAGAAAATCAGCACGGAATAGACAGGACACAACTGGACAAGTGACGGCTTATATTCAGGAAAGTTTATCCGGAATAGCTGTGATAAAAGCTTTTGCAAGGGAGGAAAAATCCGTTGACGGATTTAAAGCTATAAATGAGGAAGAGTTTAAGGCAGCTTACAAAACAAAGAAAATTAGGGCTAAAGTATCACCAATAAATGAAGTATTGGGAACACTTATGATGGCGGCGGTACTGGCATATGGTGGATATAAGGTTGTTACGCTGGAAACTTTTACTCCTGGGGATCTGATATCTTTCCTGACAGCTCTGGGACTTTTGCAGGAACCCATAAAAAAACTTGTTAAAAGGAACAATGAACTCCAAGGGATGATACCTTCCGCAGATAGAGTAGTGGAGATACTGAATATAGAACCCGAAGTAAGGGACAGAGAAAATTCTTTGAGCTTAAAAGGTTTAAATGGAAATGTAGAATTTAAAGATATAAGTTTTACATATCCTGCAGCTAGCGAACCGGCTATTAAAAATTTTAGTCTAGAGGCTAAAAAAGGAGAGGTTGTCGCCTTTGTAGGTAAAAGCGGGAGTGGTAAAACTACATTGGTAAATCTGATACCTAGATTTTACGAGATACAGGAAGGTTCTATCAGCATAGACGGTACAGATACAAGGGATATAAAACTTAAGTCCCTTAGAAAAAATATAGGGATAGTACCACAGGAGACATTTTTATTTAGTGGTACGATAGCTTCAAATATTGCGTATGGAAGAGATGAGGTCACCCAAGAAGAGATAATAAAAGCAGCAAGAATGTCTAATGCATATAACTTTATTATGGAGTTTGAAAAAGGTTTTGATACTGAAGTTGGGGAGCGTGGGACTCTTCTTTCTGGAGGTCAGAAACAGAGAATAGCAATAGCAAGGGCACTTATTCAGAACCCGGAAATAATGATATTGGACGAAGCTACTTCAGCTCTGGATACAGAATCAGAAAGATTGGTCCAAGATGCACTGGAAATACTTATGCAAGGTAGAACAACCTTTGTTATAGCACACAGGTTGTCGACGATAATAAATGCTGATAAAATTGTTGTAATGGAAAAAGGGGAAGTAAAGGAAGTTGGAACCCACAGTGAACTGCTTGTAAAAGATGGGATATATAAAAAGTTATATGAAACACAGTTTGGAAAAATCAACTAGGAGGAGTTTTTAGACATGGAATTATTAAGGGAAGATAATAGGAAAAATGATGAAATAAGACAGGTAAATGTACATACAAACTATACAATATATGCAGAAGGTTCTGTAATGATTGAGATGGGAAATACCAAGGTTCTTTGTACTGCATCGGTCAACGAAAAAGTACCTCCATTCTTAAGAGGTCAGGGCAAAGGGTGGCTTACAGCAGAATATTCAATGCTGCCGAGAGCTACACAGGAAAGAAATATAAGAGAGGCGGCAAAAGGGAAGCTTTCTGGTAGAACAATGGAGATACAAAGGCTGATAGGTAGGTCGCTTAGAGCTTGCGTAGACTTAGAAAAATTAGGTGAAAGAACAGTAACTGTGGATTGTGATGTTATACAGGCAGATGGTGGGACAAGGACTGCCTCTATAACAGGTGGATATATTGCACTTGCAATAGCTATCGAGAGGATGTTGAAAGAGGGGAGACTCAATGAAACTCCAATGATCGCTAACGTAGCAGCTATTAGTGTTGGAGTAGTAAGCGGAGAAATCCTGCTTGATTTGAAATATACAGAAGACTTTGCCGCAGAAGTCGATATGAACGTAATAATGAATTCAAAAGGCGAATATGTTGAAGTTCAAGGCACAGGAGAAGAAGCTACTTATACGAGAGACGAACTGAACAGACTATTGGATTATGCAGAAAAAGGGATAAGGGAACTTTTTGAAATACAGGAAGCAAGTATAAAAGAGGCTGTAAAATAATGAAGATCTTTTTAGCTACTGGAAATATGAAAAAAATCAAAGAAATAACAAATATTTTAAATGATTTTGACTTTGAGATTTTATCTATCAGAGACGGTATAGAAATACCTGAAGTGACAGAGGATGGAGCTACTTTTGAGGAAAATTCACAAAAAAAAGCACTTTCCATAGCAAAATATCTTGGAATGCCTGCAATAGCGGATGATTCAGGTCTTTGTGTAGAGGCGCTACAGGGGGCACCTGGAGTTTATTCGGCTAGGTACTCTGGAGAGGGGGCTACTGATGAGTCCAATAACAGAAAACTTGTAGAAGAACTTCATGGGATAGAAGACAGAAAAGCAAAGTTTGTCTGTGTGATATCATTTGCAAAACCCAGCGGAGAGGTTTACTCTTTTAGAGGAGAGGTGGAAGGTATAATAATAGATGAAGCCAGAGGAACAGATGGTTTTGGATACGATCCACATTTCTACCTGAATGAATATGACAAAACATTTGCTGAGATACCGGATATAAAAAACAGAATAAGCCATCGTGCAAAAGCTCTTGAAAAAATGAAAACCGAATTAAAAAATATAATATAAGTTAAAGTGGCATTGAACTGGCAATAGACAGGACAATGCCACTTTAACTTTAAATTTCCTTGATAAACTTATATTATCTGATATAATGTAGTGTGCATATTTTTCAAAAATTAAGTATAGAATTCTTAGGGTGCAAGTTTCTTGTAAAGGAAGATAAAATATTATATAATTAGAAGGATAAACTTTATCAGTATGCTTATTTATAACTTGGAAGTATAATTTAAAATTTTATTGGCTGGGAGAGGTTTATGAAGGAAAAATTGATACCTAAAAAAATAGTGGAAGAACTTGATAAATATATAATTTCACAGGATGATGCAAAGAAAAGTGTAGCAATCTCTTTGAGGAATAGATTTAGAAGAAAAAATGTTTCAGATGAAGATTTGAAAAAAGAGATAACACCTAAAAATATAATCTTGATAGGGCCTACAGGTGTAGGTAAAACAGAGATAGCCAGAAGGCTGGCAAGGATAACGGATTCTCCGTTTATAAAAGTAGAAGCGACGAAATTTACAGAAGTCGGTTATGTGGGTAAAGATGTAGAATCTATGATAAAAGATCTGCTATCAATGACCGTTAGAAATATAAAATCCAGAAAGATAGACGAGTTGGAAGAACAGTATATTTCAGTGGTATACACAAAAATAGCAAATCTGATAAAACCCTATTCTACATTAAATGAAGATGAAAAATCAGAAATGTTGAGAAAAATAGAAAACGGGGACTATAATGACCACTTAGTGGAAGTAGAAAAGGAAGCTAAGGTTGACGGTCCTGTAATAGAGGTTTTTGCCAACAGCCCAGGAGAAGAAGAGGGAATGGAAGGACTCCTTGACTCAATTATGTCAACTTTGCCTGGAGGAAAGAAAAAGAAAAAAAAGATGACGGTAAAGACAGCAATAGACTACCTTTTGAGAGCAGAGATAGAAAAAAACATAGATAATGATGATGTGATCTCAGAGGCTATTTCTAAGGTAGAAGAAGACGGGATAATATTTATAGATGAGATAGATAAAATAGCCGAAAGAGAGGGTAACTCAAGAGGGGAAGTGTCTAGACAGGGAGTGCAAAGAGATATCCTTCCACTTGTAGAGGGGACCACCGTTATGACGAAGCATGGGCCTGTAAAAACAGAGCATATACTGTTTATCGCAGCAGGAGCATTTACACTTTCAAATCCATCAGACCTAATGCCTGAACTTCAGGGGAGGTTCCCTGTGAGGGTAAAACTTAAAAGCTTGGAGAAGGAAGATTTCATAAAGATATTGACAGAGGTAGAGTACAATCTATTAGAACAGTATCAAAGTCTTTTAAAAGTGGATAATGCAGAGATCAGTTTCACTAAACAAGCTATTGAAAAGATAGCAGATGTGGCCATAGACTTAAATGAAAATGTAGAGAATATAGGTGCAAGAAGGCTTGCATCTGTGATAGAAAGTATTTTAAGAGATATGATGTATGAGGCTCCTTATGACAATCTGTTAAAAGCTAAGATAGGGAAAAGAGACGTTGAGAAAGTGTTTAAGCTGGACATAGAAGAGGAAAATCTGGATAAATATATTTTGTAGGTGAGGATAATGTACTTAAAGGGCTTGGAAATAGACGGATTTAAATCCTTTGCCGATAAGGTGAAACTGGACTTTAACAAGGGGATTACCTCTATAGTAGGTCCTAATGGAAGCGGTAAATCAAATATACTGGATTCCATACTGTGGGTCTTGGGGGAGCAGTCATATAAAAATATCCGTGCAAAAGAAAGTGGAGATGTTATATTTTCTGGCGGCAAAAATAAAAAACCAAGATCATCAGCTGAGGTAAGCTTGATAATAGATAATATCGACAGGACGCTGAACTTTGAAGAAGATGAAGTAATAGTAAGCAGGAAGATAAAGAAAACAGGTGAAAATGAGTATTATATAAACAATAAAAGATCTCGATTGAAAGATATAAGTGAACTTTTTTTAGATACAGGGGTAGGTAAAAGCGCCTATTCAGTAATCGGACAGGGAAGGGTAGAGAGGATAATATCTTCTTCTACACAGGAGCTTCGTAGTATCATAGAGGAAGCTGCCGGAATAAAGAAAGTAAAGCTGAGAAAGACCCAATCTGAAAAAAAGCTTGCGAATGTAAAATTGGAGCTTGAAAAAATAGATATTATCTTAGGTGAACTTGGCGAAAACAGGTCTCGTGTTGAAAAACAAGCTATCAAGACCAGAAGGTACAAGGAACTTGATGGGGATGTTAAAAGAACCAAAAAGACGATACTCAGCCTGGAACTTGGTAAAAAAAAGGAAGACTTAAGTTCAATGGAGTCAAGCTTAGAAGAGCAGAACTTAAAACTAAAAAACTTTGAGAAAAGTTTTTCTGAAAGGGAAACTGCTTTAGAAAAAGTAAATGAGATCAGGGAAACATTAAGCAGCGAAGTAGAAGAACTCAGTAAAAAAAACTTTGAGCTAAAGGATTATATAGATAGACTTTTAAATGATAAGGTTAAGTATACTGAAAGGCTGGAGAACTTTTCCAGGGAGAAGACTGAAAGGCTGGCACAGATAGAAAAACTGGAACAAAAAATAATTGAGAGACAAAAATCTGTAGAAGACCTGAAAAAAAATGTAATTGCTCTTGAGAGTGAACTGGAACAGGAAAAAATTCAAAATGACAAATTTTCTCAGAACCTGATAAAGTTGGAAAACGAAAAGAGTAGCTTTGAGGTATCCTTAAACTTAAAAAAAGATAAGCTCATGGAGTATGAAGTGGATAAGGTAAAGCTGATAAACAATATAGAAGCTACCGACAGAAAGATAAAAAGCTCAAAGAATAGGAGCAACTCGCTTAAATTTGAGATGGATGAGTACTCAAAAAAGAGTTTAGCTATCAAGCAGGATTTAGAAAAACTAAATGGGATAAAATCTAAACTTCAGGTAACTTTAGATGACCTTGAGAAAGATATAGAGAAGACCGAGCTTGAGATAAACAGACTTAGTCTTGAGCTGAATAAATACCTTCAGCAAAGAAAAGAACATGAATACAATCTGAACAGGTTCTCTGCAAAATTGGAGAGCTTGGAGAAACTAGAGGAAAATCATGAGGGCTTTTTTAAAGGGGTAAAAGAGGTTTTAAATGCTAGAATAAACGGGGTTTACGGTGCTTTTATAAGCATTGTAAGCATACCAGAAAACCTTGTAACAGCAATAGATTCTGCAGTGGGCGGGGCTCTTCAAGATATTGTAGTAGAAAGCAGTGAAGTAGCCAAACGTTGTATACAGTACCTTAAAACAGGTGCTAAAGGAAGGGCATCATTCTTGGCTCTGGATACCATAAAACCTAGGACTTCTACCCAGAATTTTGATATGCCTGGAATCCTGGGGATAGCAAGTAAACTGGTGAAAGTTGACTCTAAGTATCAAAAGGCAGTAGATTTTGTGCTTGGAAATCTTTTAGTTGTAGAAGATGTGGATACAGGCTTAAAAATTTTGAAAAAAAATCTTCACAAGGGAAATATAGTAACCTTGAGCGGAGAGTTGATATCATCCCGTGGT
Source organism: uncultured Ilyobacter sp. (assembly GCA_963668015.2). Lineage (GTDB taxonomy): Bacteria > Fusobacteriota > Fusobacteriia > Fusobacteriales > Fusobacteriaceae > Ilyobacter_A. The sequence goes on from CAXXCR010000038.1 coordinate 174,329, forward strand.
AGGATGACAGGGGGAAGTAACTTGAAATCTGCTTCGTCAGCTATCCTTGACAGAAAAAATGAGATTAAAAAACTCAGTGAAGTTGTTTCAGATTTGAGAACGAAGTTTGAAACTGCTGACAAAGGGTATAATGAAAATCTGAAAAAAATAGAGAAAATAGAGGAGTCTCTTGAGTTGAAGGATGATAAGAGGGACGACACTTTTCAGAAATTAAAAAGAATATCAATGGAAGCAGATGATAAAAACGAGCAGCGTGGCAAGGTAGAAAAGAACATAAAACTATTAGAGCTTGAAATCAATGAAGAAGATGTGTATAAGCAGGAGTATCTCAAGGAAATAGACAGTGCGAAATCTAAAAAAGAAAACGTTGATAAATTTATCCAGAACTTAAAAGATGGGTATGGAGAGGAAAAAGAAAAATTAGCGGAAATATCAGCTAGCATAGACTCTCTTAACCGTGAGAATTCAGATAAAAAGATAAATTATCTGAACAGACTCGAGAAGAAAAGGCAGATGGACAGAACTGTGCAAAAAGAGGAGTTTGAACTGCAGGAAATACACACAGAAAAAGAGGCCGCTTTGGAAAAATTAAAGAGGCTCCACGAAGATGTAGAGGGTATAAACTCTAAGCTGAATAACTTAGAAGATGAGTATCTGAATAAAAATAGTTTGTACAAAGAAGAGTTTTCCAGCATAAATCAGAAAAGAAAAGAGAATGAAACTCTGGAAAAAGAGGAAAAAAATCTGATACTTGAAGTTAAAAGTTTGGAAAACCAGATAGTTTTAGAAAACGACAAGATAAAGAGAAAAATAGAAAAGCTGGATGCTATTAGGTATAGCATCTCAAGTCTAAACGAGGATATACTTGCCCTTGACGGCATAGAAGTTCTTGAAACTCAGCGTAGCATAGAACAGCTGAAAAGAAACCTTGCCAAGCTGGATGTAGAGCTGAACAATCTAGGGGTAGTAAATTTTCTGGCAATAGAGGAGTTTGAAGAACTCGATGAGAAATACAGGTTCATCCTAGATCAAAAAGAGGACCTGGTAAAAAGTGAGAAACTATTAAAAGACTTAATTAAAGAGATAGAGGATATAATAAAATTAAAGTTCAAAGACGCATACAAGAGTATAAGTGCAAACTTTTCTGAAATGTGCAAAGAAGTATTAAATAACTCGGTAGGTAAATTAAAATTAACAAATGAGGAAGATTTACTTGAGTCCGGGATAGAACTTATGGTAAAATTTAAAAATAAGAAAAATCAGTCTATAAGCTTGCTTTCTGGGGGGGAAAAATCAATGGTGGCGGTTGCATTTATAATGGCAATTTTTATGTATAAGCCTAGCCCGTTTACTTTTTTCGATGAAATCGAGGCAGCTTTGGATGAAACAAATACTAAAAGACTTATAAGAAAACTCAAGGAGTTTACAGATAAGTCCCAGTTTATCCTAATAACTCATAATAAGGAGACAATGAAAGAATCTGATACTCTTTACGGGATAACGATGAACAAAGAGTTGGGGGAGTCGAAGATACTTTCAGTTAGGATGTAGAAGGGATGTTTTATATGAAGAACTTGGAAAACCTGCTAAAGAGAATAGATGGTAAATCATACAAATTATACAAGGATATAAAGGGGAGATATAATTTTAAGGATTATATTTTGGAGATTATAAGGGTTCAGGGAGATCCGTTTGCGGCACCTTCCCTGTTTTCAATAGAGATAGATTTGAAGAAATACTCGTATGACAAGGAGTTGTATAAAAACCTCTCAAGGAAGGTGGCATTTGAGGACTATGTGCTCAGAAGGTTTGCCAGAAGTGTCTGGGAAAATTCAGGTAAGAAAAAAGGCAGCGGCAAGAGCGGTCTAATAGCTGTATATACTCCTAAACAGGAGATAATAAAGCGTAGTGCGGTGGAGATAAACGGAGGTACACTTAGTGTTAAGTTTTATGCAGGTCTGCCTGCAGCCGGTAGGCGTATACTTGCAAAAGCTGCAATAGATATGATTTTCAGGGACCTGCCTAAAATAGCGTCCTGTTTAAAGCCTGAAAAGCTCGGTATTCCAGGCCTAAAAAAACAGGTTGAAACCAATGAAATGGTGGATTTTATCAGAGAAGAGATGCAAAAGCACGATATAATCTCTTTTGTTGCAAACAAGTCAGTTCTTGCAAGGATGAGTTCTGTTGATGATAGGCCTATGAAAGGTGCTGTGTACTTCACGAGTCCTGAACATTTGAAACACAGTATAAGACTTCCCAACGGCAAACTTGTAGAAGGGATGGCTATAAAAAAAGGTGTCACACTTGTTACAGGTGGTGGGTTTCACGGTAAATCAACCTTGCTAAATGCAATTGAGAAAGGTGTGTACAACCATATACCCGGCGACGGGAGGGAATTTGTCCTCACAGATCCAAGTGCCGTTAAAATAAGGGCTGAGGATGGAAGAAGCATACAAAATGTTGATATAAGCAATTTTATAAATAATCTACCTTTTGAAAAGGATACGAGCTCGTTTTACACTGAGAATGCCAGCGGTTCAACCTCTCAGGCGTGCAACATTATGGAAGCTGTTGAGTCAGGATCTAAGTTGCTTTTAATAGATGAGGATACCTGCGCAACCAACTTTATGGTGAGGGATGTAAAAATTCATGAGCTCATATCAAAAGACAAGGAGCCGATAACCCCATTTATAGAAAAGATAAATGCACTGAAAAATGTGGCTGATGTGTCTGTAATCGTCGTTGTCGGCGGCTTGGGGGACTATTTTGATGTAGCAGATACTGTACTGATGCTTGATGAGTACAGGGTGAGGGATATAACTCAAAAGGCAAAGGAAGTTTCCCGGAAATACAAAAGGGAACATATAAAGCTGGATGACGCTGAATTTAAGATAAAGCACAGAAGTCTCAACGAAAAACACTGCAGGGAACTTTGGAAGGACCCCAGGGCAAAAACAAAAAATAGGGGACTGGATGAACTTTCTCTTGGGAGAGAGGTTGTGGACCTTAGGAGCATAGAGCAGCTCATAGAAGAGGGGCAGGTAAGGTTCATAGGAGATGTAATAAAAAAACTTTTTAAGTATGAAGAATTGAAAAAAATGACATTTAGAGAGATAATAGACAAATATGAGGAAGAAATGGATAATTCCGGCATCAGTTCTTATCTTGGAACTAGAAGCGGCAGTCTGGCTTTTTCAAGAAAATATGAGGTGGCGGCTGCCATAAGCAGGATAAGAAAAAAAATATTTACTGAGAGGTAAAAATGGGACTATTAGCGTTTATATACAATTTAATTACAAGTTTAAGAAACAGACTCTATGACTTAGGTATACTTAAAATAAGGAGCATAGAAGGGGTGCATATAACCTGCATAGGAAATATAACTGTTGGAGGAACCGGTAAAACTCCAGCAGTGCAGTATTTTACTAAAAGATATTTGGAGGCAGGTAAAAGAGTAGCTATAGTTTCAAGGGGATACAGAGGGAAAAGAAAGGAAGACCCTCTAATAATAAGTGACGGCAAAAAAATATTGGCATCGGTTAAAGAGAGTGGCGACGAGCCCTTCCTGCATGCCATAAACTGTAAAGTGCCAATAATTGTTGGACGTAACAGGTACAAAGCTTGCAAACTAGCAGTTGAAAAATTTGATGTTGATACAATTATTTTAGATGATGGATTTCAGCATAGAAAATTGAAGAGAGATAGAGATATAGTTTTAATAGATGCAACTAATCCATTTGGAGGTGGGGCACTTTTGCCAAAAGGAACTCTCAGAGAGGATATAAGGGGTCTTGAAAGGGCAAAAGAGTTTATAATAACAAAGTCAGACTTAGTCAGCTCCAGCGAGTTAAAAGATATAAAACAGCAGCTTTCGGGATATGGTAAGAATATATCCACAGCAACACATAGTGTTGTATCTTTGTCAGATATAAATATGAATCTGAAACCGCTTTTCTGGGTAAAAGGCCAGAGAGTACTCTTGTTTTCAGGTTTGGCTAATCCTTTGAATTTTGAAAAGACCATGATAAGTTTGGATCCTAAAGCAACAGAAAGAGTTGATTTTATGGATCACTATAGCTTTAAAAAAGAAGATTTGGTGAAGATAAAGAAACTTGCCGAAGATATGAAGGCGGATCTCATAATAACAACTGAAAAAGATCTGGTAAAACTTCCTATGGATGTTGACCTAGAAGATATATATGTATTAAAAATAGAATTTAAGATTTTGGAGGATAATCTTTCAGATTACAGCATGGAGGAAGAATGAATAAAACATTAGAAGCTATAAGGGGAAAAAATTATGATTTTTTCCATAAAATTTACAAACAAAATGGAATTATAGGTTTGACAAACTCATTTAGTGAATACATAAATAGGAGGGCCTATTTTACAATAGATAAAGAGGGTGAAATAAAAAGAAAAGGGCTGAATCTTTCATTGCCGCTTATTTCAACTCTGAAAGAAAATCCTGAAAATTATGAAAGAATAATAAAAATTATTGTAGACAGACTTTGTGAACCAAGTGAAAGAATAAAGTTAAAAAAAATAGACAGATTATCAAATACTTCGGTTGAAAACCTGGAAAAAAATTACTATAAACTTTTAGCAAATTCCAATGAAATTTTTTCTGCGAAGTATTCTAAAGAGCTGCTTCTCAGAGAAAAGAAGAACTTTATAAATTTATTGTTCTTTTTTGTGTTGATGGAAGATATATCAAGTCGTAAGTCGTTGATGGCTTATTCACTTGAAAAGTTTTTAGATGAAGAGTTTGGGAAAAATGATTTAGATGACGTAATACAGGTTGTGATCAACTATATAAGTTTGCAAAGGGGAAATTTTACTTTCTATGAAAGCTCTGGAAAATCAAATATATAAGTAAAAAGGAACTCACTGCAAAAATATTTGAAAATTTAGACAAATTGAGAAATTCAAAAGGATTAAACCTTTTAACATATATCTATATTTTAAATAAATCTGATTATAATAACGAATATAAGTTTATATCGATGGCAGGAAAATATCTTGATGAAGTTTTGGAGGATCCGGGAAAAGAGTTACTGGAAGAGGAAGAAATTATACTTGATATTTTATTGAAAAATATAGATAACGAGGAGAAATAATTATGCTAAATTATTTGAATAACAAACTAATAATTTTGGAAAATGAGGAACTCAACAAACAAGATATAATAAATAAAATGATAGATCTTGTGTCTGAAAATACTGGATATGTAAATTCAAGAGATGGGTTTTTAAAAAAAATTATGGACAGAGAAGATATAGGTACAACTGGTATAGGGATGGGGATAGTCATACCGCATACAAGGTGCGAGTACCTGGATGAAATAGTGATTGCAATGGCGGTATTAAATCATCCTATAGAATTTAATACTCCAGATGGTGAACGGGCAAAAATAGTGGTGCTTCTAGGATCTCCAAAAGGGAGAAACTCTGAATACCTAAAACTTTTGTCAAAAATAACTGCAATTTTTAGAAATAGGGATTTTAGAGAAACTATACTGAGAATAGAAAGTCAGGAAGAGCTTGTAGAAATAATGGCAGGGTTAGAAGTATGAGAGTAGGAATATATGGAGGGAGTTTCAACCCTATTCATATGGGACATCTTCTAATAGCCGAATATGTACGTGAAGAGATTAAGCTAGACAAGATATTTTTTGTACCTGTGGGCATCCCCAGTCACAGATTAAACGATTTGGTAATTCCTGATTACCGTATAGAAATGGTGAAAAGAGCTTGTTCCACAAATAAAAACTTTGAAGTTTTGGATATTGAGATAAAAGAAGAAAAAACCAGCTATACATATGACACCCTTGTAAAGCTAAAGAATATCTATCCGGAATATGAATTTTATGAGATAATAGGCGAGGATTCTGCCGATTATCTTCATACCTGGAAAAATTATGAAAAAATGCTTGAGATGACAAAATTTATTGTCTTAAAGAGGGAAAAAATTGGTTATCAGAGCCAGCATGAAAATATAATAGTTCTTGACAGCCCGGAGGATAGATATAAGCTCGGGGTGGGTAAGAGACAGAATAAAAGAGGGTAAAAGTATAAAGTACTCTGTACATGAAAAAGTAGAAAGATTTATACAGGAGAAAAAATTGTACATAAAATAATATGAGGTGGAAAAATTGCTAATAAAAAAGGAAGATACTTTTAAAATAAGCACGGAAAATCCTAGAGGCGGAAAAGGTATAATTGATGGTTTTAGATATTTGGATAACGAAGAACTGTCAAACAGTCTAAAGGGGTTTTATGTAAATGAACTGCTTGTAGGTTCTGAAGTTGGTTACCACAAACATATTGGGGACGAAGAGATATATTTTATACTTGAAGGCAAGGGCATAGCTAGTGATAACGGTAAAGAGAAAGAGGTAGGTCCAGGTGACCTCCTGTACACAAAAGACGGTCAGGGACATTCATTGAAAAATACAGGTGAAGTACCGTTAAAATTTGCAGCTTTCATAATAGAAAAATAGGTGGTAATAATTGGATATATTATTAGTGTTTCCTGGATGGGCTAGCACTAGGACGTTATATGAAAATTTAGAATTAGACTATGACAAGTTTATATATGCAGACACATTTGATCTATCGCTTATAGAGAAAAAAGTAAGGGATACAGGTTACGAAGCAGGTAGGGACAGGCTTATTGTTTTAGCCTGGTCTATGGGGACTTTACAGGCACAAAAGTTTATTTCAAAAAACTGGGTTGATAAACTGATACTTGCAAGCCCTACAAATGAGTTTTGTCTTACAACAAGACCTGTTATAGTAAAAAGAATGATTAAGGGCCTAAAAAATGATAAAGAGCAGTGTTTAAAGGAATTTTTATCTTTAAACTTTGTAAATGAAGATAACCTTGAATCTTATCTGAAATCATATTTTGAAGAGATATGCACTTTAGATGAAGAATTTTTAATAGATGGACTGCAATTTCTTTTAGATGAGAGAATAGAAAGTTATAATTCTGTGAACAGAGATTTAGAGCCATTTGTCGTAATGGCAAAAAATGATCAGGTTATATCAAAGGAAAATTCTGATGCAATGCTTGAAAAAATATCAGGTGCTTATACAATACAAGAATTGGAATGTGGACACAATATATTTTACGAGGCATACAAAGACGCGACAAGATTACTGAGAGGGTATTTGGATGATAATTAAAGACAAGGTGAAGAGAAATTTTTCAAAGGGTGCCAAAACGTATGATAAATTTGCAGTGGTTCAGAAACATATGGCCTCTATACTAGAGAGTTTTATAGATGGTAGTGATGAAATGCTCAACATTCTTGAAATAGGAAGCGGTACAGGGATATTTACAGAATGTTTGTTGAAAAAATTTCCAAATTCCAAAATACATTTATTAGACATATCAGAAGAGATGCTGGACTATTCAAGGAGAAAATTTAAAAAACATAAAAATCTGGAATATTTTTTAGGTGACGCAGAGGAATATAAATTTAATAAAAAATATGATCTGATAGTTTCCAATGCAAGTTTTCAATGGTTTAATGACCTGGAAAAGAGTCTGGAGAAGCTCAAGTATTTTTTAAAACCTAACGGACAGCTGATTTTCTCCATTTTTGCAGAGGGGACCTATTTTGAATTAAGAGATTCTTTTAAAAATGTCGACCCAGAATATGATTTTTCTCAAAAGTTTAAGAGTGTAGCTGAAATACTTTCTTACAGTTCAAGCTTGGAGCTTTTGGAGGAAGAAAAATATTACGAGTACTATGACGGAATATTTCCATTTTTAAATGCAATAAAAAATATTGGGGCAAACTCCGCGAAAGACAAGAAAAAGCTTCTTACAAAAAATAAACTTCAGCAGATAGAGGAAATATACAAAAGTAAGTATTCAAAAGATGGAAACTTAAGAGTGACGAACCATCTTTTATACTTTAGACTGGAAAATAGTTAATAAAAAACTACCCAATGGGTAGTTTTTTATATTTTAATTGATTTTTCCAAAACAATTTTATTTACCAGGTCCAGGTCTTCCTGTGTGTCCACCCCAATTATTTTAAAAGGAGTTTCCAAAACCTTAATTTTGTATCCATTTTCTAGAACTCTCAACTGTTCAAGGGATTCTGACTTTTCAAGTGGTGTCTGCTGCATTTTTGAATATTCCACTACAAAATTACTTTTATACGCATATATCCCGACATGCTTATAATAATTTTTCAAGTCGAGGGTTCTCGGATACGGAATTGGACTTCTTGAAAAATATATTGCATAGTCATTTTTATCACAGATTACTTTTACGTTATTTGGATTTTCCACTTCTTCATAGATACTTATCTTATGCTTTAAAGTAGCCATTTTAAGTTCGGGCTCTTGTATAAAAGGAGTCATAAGGCTGTTTATCATATCCGCTTCTATAAGAGGCTCATCACCCTGTATGTTTATTATAACATCATAATCATACTTGCTGGCCACCTCAGCTATTCTGTCAGTGCCTGTTTGATGATCTTTCGATGTCATCACAGCTTCCCCTCCAAATGACGTCACAGCTTGAAATACACGTTCATCATCAGTTGCAACAATTACTTTGTCTAGATTCGATTTTTGAGCCCTTTTGTACACCCATTCGATCATAGAGTGTCCGCCTATATTTTTGAGAGGTTTCCCCTCCAGCCTTGTGGAACCATATCTTGCAGGAATTACGCCTAAGAATTTCATAATCAAACCTCCATTTTCAATATCAAGAAGTATTATACCCTATTTAAATATGTATATCAACCGCAGCTTTTTTTATGAAGAAAGTATTTATGCAAAAGGGATAATGAAAGTATAGATACAAGGAAATATCTATGGGTCTTTTTTTGTCGCAATTAATTATACAATTCAAGTTATAAAAAACTCAATTATAAACAACGAAGAAATTTAAAATAATTTTTATTCAAATAATGGAATTCTTATGATAAAATGTAGAAGTTTTTATGAATAAAAAAAGGAAAAACATTCAATTTAAATATATATTAATATTGTAAGTTATGTTTCAAAAATTTTATTTATTTTGATGAATTTAAATAAATAAAAACTTAATTAGAAAAGGGGAGTAATAAATGGAAAAAAGCGTATCTAAAGAACTAGCTTTTTTTAATCTATTGAAAACTTTAATACCTACTGATATAAAAAATCAGAGTTTAGATTATAAGCTTTCATTGGATGACTTGGAAGAAAAAGTGGAGATGGACAAAATAATAATTTCTGGACTTATAAAAAATCTTGAAAGTGATGGGTTTGTTGAGATTTTAAATGAGACAAGTACTGAAGTAAATTTACATTTTGAAAGAACCTATGACAAGCTTATAGAGGTTTTTTCAGTGGACAGTATAGAAGATATGATTGAAAGGATGCAAAATTTTGTGCAGAAAAAATTTCATCATTTTAACTTGTTACAGCAACCTGAACCTCTAAAAAAATATTTGAAACAAGCGATGGATACATTGGAAAAAGAGGGACTGGCAGCAGATTTAAATCCAATAATACAAGAGGGAATACGAGAGACTTTAAATGATATCAAACAACTTATAAGGCTGAAAAAAGATATTTATAGATTGTGTGAAGAAGCAAGTGACGATGATCTAGAGGATCTTGAGCTTATATTATTTTACCAGTTGAACTTTCCATTGGAAGAAAATCCTTTTTATGTTGTACTGTTTTTGTCAAGATTATGTTTGGAGATGGAAAGAGAAAAGATCTCTTAAACATTCTATGTTTATGTAGATTAAGTTTTTAGAAGCCGGAATAAATTTTCGGCTTTTTATATTCTGTTAAGAAAAATTTAATGTAAATGTAGCATCATTGAATTAAAGAAAAATTTAGTCAGGGGTCAATTAATTACCAAAAAATAATAAATTTAAACTTCACAAAAGCAAAAAAAGTTAAACCTAACTTGACAAAATTAAAAAAATGTTGTATTTTTAAAGCATTATGTAGAATAATGGGAGGTTTGGTTATGGTAAATATTAAAGCAAAAAGGGAAGAAAATGGAATGGTGACTCATCTTAAATCTGAATACGGGAATGTCTACAGTAGAGATGCTGTTATAAAAAATATCAAAAAGGGATATAGATTTTATACTCTTTATCAAGGCAGAGAAAACAATGAGATCTATCTTGTAGATGGAAAAGATGGAGTTCATTTGTCAATAGACAAGAAAAAAAGGAATTATGATAAGATAGATGATATTCCTAATTTTTAGGCTTTAATAAGCGCAGTGATATAAAACATTTAATCGGATAGATCGGTTATGAAGAAATTACAAGAGGGATGGGGACCCTCTTTTTTGTTTTGAAAAGTTTTAAATAAAAATGTGTAAAAATAGTTTAACAAAATTTACACTGAATTTACCAAACTTACTCGCAGACTATACCTTTCGGACGTATAATTATGCATAATAGGGGTGATGTCTCATGTGGAATGGTTTTGAAGAAAAGATGATTTTTTTGATGTGGATATTAGGAGTTATTATTATAAAACTTATGTATTTTAATATTTAGAAAAAATTGATTTAAAAGCTTTAAAAATGCTATAATTGAAGCATAAATATATGGGAAGGAAGTATGGGATGTTGAAATTATATTTGGTTAGGCATGGACAGACGTATTGGAATGCCAACGGGATGTTGCAGGGGCATTGTAATTCTAATCTGACTGAAGAGGGTATTAGACAGGCAAAGCTCTTAGCAGAAAAACTAGTGGACGTTGATTTTGAAGTCATATATTCTAGTGATCTGGGGCGGGCAATTGAAACTGCAGAAATACTTAAGGGTTTAAGAAACCAGGAGATAGTGCTGGAAAAAAGCTTGAGAGAGATGGCATTTGGAAAAGTACAAGGTGTTTACAAGGATGAATTTGAAAGAAATTATCCTGTGCAGTACAGAAACCTTTGGAACTATCCTCACTTGTACGATCCCAGTGAGTTTGGCGGAGAGACTTTTGAAGAGGTTGAAGAAAGAGCTGCAGCAATATTAGAAGATATAATAGAGAGGCACAGCAGCGGAAATGTACTTTTGGTAAGTCATGGACTTTGTCTGAAACTTATCTTTAAATTTATATGGGATCACAGTTTGGAGCAATTCTGGAAGGAACCGACACCAAAGAATACCAGTCTAAGTATAATCAGCATAGAAGATGGTAAGATGAATGTAGAGCTTTTTGGAGATATCAGTCATTTAGATTGGGTAGCCGACAGCTATATATAATAATGAGATTAAGCACAGCAGGGTCTGTGCTTATTTTTATTTAAAGTTTAATTTGTAGAGCTATATCTGTGTACTAGAAAATCAAATATTGATTTTCTTGCGATTACATAAAACCTTTTTTGATCACGAATAAGCACGAATTCAAATAAAAAACCTTGGCCAGAGAAAAAAAGTAAGTTTCACAGAGAATTAGTAGAAACCTTTATTTTTTAAGTTTTAAATGATTAGTGAGATTCGTGTAATTCGTGACAAAAAATCATTTTGACTAAGGCAATGTTTTGTATGTTTTAAAAATTAACATTTTAATCAAAACTTGAAAAATTTATTTATTCCATATATACTACTATAAACGGAGAAAATTAGGAGGGGATTTATGCTAGCAAAATCTATCATAGAAGATGTGCTTAGTGCGGCACTAGAAACAGGAGGAGATTTTTCAGAAATATTTGTTGAAGATAAAATAAATACAGGTATTATGCTTGTTGGAGGAAGTATTGAAAACAGCATTACAGGCAGAGACTACGGCGTTGGGATAAGGATATTTAAGGGTCTGTACAGTGTGTATGCATATACAAATGATTCATCAAGAGAAAACCTGATAAAGGTTGCCAAAGAAGCAGCTGCAGCAATAAAAGGGGATAGTGCAGATATAGCGATAAACCTTATTAGAAGAGAGCATGAGAACAGAAATAAAATAATAGAAATGCCTGACAAGATAAAGATGTATAAAAAAGCAGATGTTTTGAAGAGAGCTTATTCTGCTGCTAAAAGTTATGATCCCTGCATAAGCCAGGTTAAGAGCAGGCTATATGGACAATATACAGAATGTTCTTATAGCAAATAGTGATGGTCTGCTAACTGAGGATCAAAGGGGTCAGGACGAGAATAAGCATATCCAGTATAGCTTCAAATGGGGTAGAAATGGAAACAGGAAGTTATAATCCAGGTGCCCTACATGGGGTTTGGTTTTTTTTGATAAAATAAATGTGGAAGAATACGCAAGAGAAGCTTCTAGAATAGCAAAAAACAATGCTTGGGGCAAATCCATGTCCAAGTGGACAAATGCCTGTGGTGATAGATAATGAGTTCGGCGGAGTGATATTCCATGAGGCTTGCGGACATGGGCTAGAGGCTACCTCTGTGGCCAAAGGAACCTCAGTTTTTGCTGGTAAAATAGGTCAAAAGGTGGCATCTGACGTGGTTACAGCTGTGGATGACGGGACAATAGAAAATTATTGGGGATCTTCTAATATAGATGACGAGGGTACCCCTACTAGGAAAAATATACTTATTGAAAATGGGGTACTTAAAGGGTATATGATAGACAAGCTGAACGGTAGAAGAATGGGGATGGAGTCTACTGGGTCTTCTAGAAGACAGTCTTATAAGTTCGCCCCCACTTCCAGAATGACAAACACCTATATTGCAGAGGGGAAATCGAGCTTAGAAGAGATGATAGGTGGAATGGAAAGAGGAATATATGCTAAATATATGGGAGGTGGGTCAGTAAATCCTGCAACCGGAGACTTCAACTTTTCCGTCATGGAAGGGTACTTGGTTGAGAATGGTGAGGTAAAAGAACCCGTAAAAGGCGCTACTTTAATAGGAAATGGTCCAAATGTCTTAATGAAAATTGAGATGGTTGGGAATAATCTAGCCCACGGACAAGGAATGTGCGGGTCAATAAGTGGCAGCATACCAGCTAATGTTGGGCAACCTGCTATTAAAATTAAGCAAATGACAATTGGTGGAACTAAAAAGTGATTTTTGTTTTAAAACACATTTTTACTTGAAAAGCCTGGGTTTATCCCAGGCTTTTTTATTTGAATATATATTTAATTTAAGTTTTTATTATATCGATACAAATAATTGAAAAACTCAATATGAAGCGGTTTGATTATTTAAAATATCATTTTATATTTTAAGACTTTAGTTCGGTTGAAATATCCTAAAGTTTGTGTTGTTTGAGCCAATGATTTCAACCTCTAATTATTTTAATCTTGTTGCCATCGGGATCGGTCAGGAAATAAGAAAGTGGGTTTTCTCCCTGCAATTCACTTACTTCATAACCGCATTCTTTGTGCTTCGTATGAGAGTTTTTTAAGTCTTCTACAGCCAGAGTGAGATAACTAACCCCCGTTTCTGGAGGAACCCCTTTATCATCGTTGTAGTCATAATAAAGTTTTATTTCAAATTCTTCATTAGAGTCACTTAGATATACTATTTGAAACTTATTTTCAGGAAAAGTTTTTCTTTCCACCTCTTTTAACCCTAAATTTTGACAATAAAATTTTAAAGTTTTTTCTAAATCGGATACTGTCATACAAACATGTTCTAATCGATAGCTCATATATATCATTCCTTTTTATAAATAGATCTAGTTATTCCACTTATACGTGCTTATTTTTAATGAGATTTTTTCCTATAAAAACCATTATACGATCAACACTCGTTTTCATTAAAGAAAAGGGGATGTAACACTGTAATAATTCTCTATATACTTTACAGCAAATTTTAATTCGACTTTGGTCAGACCTTCGCATCTGTGTATTTCTTTATCTTTTGGAAAACCTTCTGGACGAAGTTTGCTGCATAGTAAACTCTCATATTCGCTTTTAAAATTTTTAGTAAAGTCATAACAGATTTCTGTTATCTTTTCTTTTGTATATTTAAGTTCTTTTCCTAAAATTCCAAGGAACATAATAGTTCCTTCTAACAAGCCGCATTGTGCTCCAAATTTCCCTGCCCCGTTCATTCCCGTCGCAGAAGATATAACTTGATCGGATAGTTCAATTTTGAATAATTCCGAAAGAACCCTGAGTACAGTGGCTGCACAATTTAGGTCTTCATCGAAATAATAGTGTTCTACTTTATCGTTTATAAAAGTTTCTAAATCTATTTTTATCACCTCTTGTAAACTGATTTACTTAATAAAATTTTCTACATAATCTACAAAGACTTGTTTGCTTTTATTGTTTTCTTCAAATATAAATTTACTATTTTTTTTAGAAAAATTTATTTCCAATTCAGATATTAAACTGTATGTTGCATGTGGTTTTATAGAAAGCGAAGTAATTTTTTCAATAGGCAGATAAGATATAGAAAAACCGTATGCATCCTTTTGTTTGGATCTTAAAGGCTTGCTTTTTTCCATTATCAATATTTCATTACCGTTTGACAAATACAATCCGCCTTTAAAATTGTTATAAAAAAGTCTAGGAAACAATTTTTGTAAGGTGTTTTGTTCCGAAGGAGATATTGGTATATCTTTTTGATATGCGAGATGATATAATTCATCTCCCTTATTTTTAAAATCGTTTAAAAGAGTTAAAAAGATATGATCCAAATTTTCTTGATCAGTTATTTCTGATGTTTTAAAATCTGAAGGGATATCTCCTATGATATATCTACTTCTTATATCCTCTACCAGTTCTTCTATAATTTCAGAAGAAACAGTGTTGTAAGTTATGACTACCTCTTTTTCTCCCGCTATGAATTTAATTTGGCCACTGAGCAGTACTTCCATTTTGTTCATATACTCAATATCTTTGTAATATATTTTGTCAATTTTTATGCCTTTTCTAGTATTTTCCATTATGTAGAGATGATCATTGTATACCCCCAACAAAAATTCGTTAAATTTGTATCGAGCAGGTATTTTAAGCAGGTACAAAAAATCTGACGTATCGCTAAAATTTTTTTTGAAAATTTCTGAAAAATCATCGAGGGTATTTGTTTTTTCGATCCAAGGTTCATAAATTCTTCTGGCTTTTTTCATATATTCAACCTCCAATTTTTAATTAAACTTGCAGTTATTTTTCAATTTTTCCTTTAAGTTTTTTCAGTTGAGTTACAACCAGGGAAAATCCTGTTTCTAATTTTTCGATGTCATCATCACATAAAATTTCGAAAAGTTTTTGGAATTCCGTAAAACACTTATTGGTTTTATAAACTGTGAAATAATCCCCTTCCTCTGTAAGGTCTATAATCTGTTTTCTCCCCCTGTCTACCTTATCTCTTTCCCTTGTTATCAGCCCCTTTTTTTCAAGTGAGTCAATAACAGTTGTAAGACTTCCTTTGGGCATATCCATATAAAGGCTTAAATCTGTAGATGTTTTTTCCCCGAACATTTTAATTATCATAAGCGCTTTAATCTGATTACCATTTAATTTAAAACGCTCACTGTCTTCTTTGAGCATTATTGGGTTTACAAATTCGAAAAATAGCGGAATGAACTGGATAATATTATCAGTTATATTGTCAATTTTATTTTTTTTCATATATCTCTCCAAACAAAAAAAGTTAGAATTCTTATTATTAGAATTCTAACTTTTTTCTTCGCAGAAGTCAATACTTAAATAAAAAAATATTCCTAATCTGATACTTTAGCTTTTTTTATTAGTTGTTTTCTTATTTTATTTATCAATAATAAGAAGAATAAGTTTAAATTGAGAGTGTTTATCTAAAAAATAAATTTTAAAAATTCAAATTACCGTTTCCTTCTGTTTGATAATTCAGCGATAATTCTTTATCTTTTAGAGCCTTTTTATTGTAAATTCTGCCGTTGGCTTGCTCGGTAAGTGATATTATTTTTTCTTTATCAATATTTACAAAAATTTCTACCAATTCAGCATCTAATTGAGTTCCGGAAACCTCTTTTACTATTTCAATAGCCTCTTCGTATGATTTTCTCTTTCTGTATGCCCTATCACAAGTTATTGCAGAAAAAGTATCTGCGACAGCTATCAGCTGAGATTCAAATGGGATCTCATCCCCCTTTAACCCTTTATAGCCTCTGCCGTCTATTCTTTCATGGTGGTAGTATATCCAATCAGAAATATTTTGAAATTTTTTTACTGATCTCATTATATTTCTTCCAAGATTAACATGCTCTTTAATTAAATCTATCTCTTTTTTTGTTAATTTATTTTTATTGTTTAAAATTTCCAATGGTATTATTATTTTACCTATGTCATGTAAAAGTGCCGCGGTTTTTAATGAAGGAAGATCTATCTTTTTCTTTTTGTCAGCAGGTAATTCCGAATAAAGGATCTCTACCAAGTTTGATACGTGCTCAGAATGGCCTCTTGTGTATTTATCCCTAAACTCAACTATATTGATGAGCATTGAAACTGTTTCAAGATTCAGCTGAGTGAATGCTATAAATACTTTTTCAAATAAAAAGATAACCAGGCTCATAAAAATAGCGGTACTGAAAAAAACAAATGAAAGCATCTGGAAACATTTATTATGTCCTTCTGCAAGCATATTGTATAGTATGAATAGAACAAGAAAAAAACTAGAACAAAATGATAATGTCATGATATGATTAATTAACCTAAGTTGCTACTTTAGTAATAACATGATAAAATTTTTCTTAAAATACAACTTCAGGAGCGCATAAAATGAAAAATACAATAAATGAAATACTAGAATTTGTCCATTCAATCCTTGAGCTTATTGAACACAAAGAAAGTTCACAAACTAAAATGAAAGATGCTGAAGTCATTACAGCAGCTATAATTGCCGGAATATATTTCAATGGTAATTTTCAAAAGACTTTGACATTTTTTGAAGATTATCCGCATTTTGAATATGTTCTTTCTAAAAGTAGATTTTCTAGAAGACTATCAAAATTAGGGTCTACTTTAAGTAAAATAATGGATATTATTATGGAATACAACAAGAATAGGTCTAAAAACAAAGAATTTATGATAGATTCTTTTCCTGTTGCTGTATGTGATAATTTTAGAATTCCAAGATGCAAAATCTATTTAGACCACGATTTATATAGAGGATACGTTTCTAGTAAAAGAAAATTTTTTTCGGAACAAGGCTCCATCTAATGACCAATGAAAAAGGTTTACCTGTTGAATACAAAATATTACCAGGTTCTATTGCTGATATTACAGCTTTCAGAGAGTTCAATTTTGATTTACCAAAAGACTCAGTTATTTATGCAGACAAAGCTTATAATGACTATGGGCTTGAGGACGTATTAAGTGATGTGAATATCCATCTTTCGCCTATGAGACGTAAAAATTCAAAACGTTCCAAAACTCAAAGTCAAGTATTCATAGACCATCTCAAAAGAAAGCTAATAGAAACTGTTGGAAGTTCAATTAATAGATTAATGCCTAAATCAATTCACAGCGTAACTTCTAGATGTTTTGAGTTGAAAATTCTAATATTTTTAATGGGTTATACATTCTTAAATCTTAAGTAGCAACTTGGGTTAATTAATATTATAGAGATAGGTGAAAAGTTCAGATAATTTGAAAATTGTTTGAAACGGCTATTCAACTTCATATGTCTAATAAAATTTATGGGAATTAAAATAATGCTCAAAGTAATTAATGTAAAGCTTATGATGTGAGACATGCTGATCACTCCTTGATTATGTCAAAATTATTATAAACATAGTCTTAAAATACTGAATATTTTCATTTTTCCTTTCTAAATATTTATTTTTTAAGAAGGAAAACCATTATTTTTTCGTATTAATAATATGGTTTAATAGAATTATATTAGTTTTTAAAAAAATTGGAGGAAAGAAGTTTGAAAAATCTAAAATCACCTAAATTATTTATCCCTTATTCTCTTCTAACAGTAATCACTTTAATATTGATCTACTTTGATGTTTCATTTGAAAGAATAAAAAATCCATCCATACAGGATATTGTTGCCGAAACTTTAATTTGCATTCAGCCTGCGGTATGGATATATTTTGAAAAAGCAGGATTTAAAAACATTAATCAATACCCGTATTACTTGATGATAAGCGGGATGATAATATTTTATAGTGGAACTTTTCAGGACATCATGGATGAAGTATACAAATTAGAGGGCCCCCTGTCAGAACTGGAAAATACCTTAACCCCTATTGGATTATTATTAATTTCAATAGCAGTAATACTTAGATTTTTGGAAGAAAGAAAAATAAATCTGATTTTAGCTAAAAAATCGAAATCTATATATACAAAAAGCATAAAAGACCCGTTAACTGAACTGTACAATAGATATTATTTTGAAGAAAATTTTGAAAAAATTTTAAAAAAAATAACTGATAATGATCTGGAAACCTCAGTGGCATTTATTGATGTTGATAATTTTAAATTTATTAATGATACACAGGGACATGTATTCGGGGATGAATTTTTAAGAAATCTGGGTATAGAAATAAATAAAGGTATAAGGAAGAATGATTATGCCTTTAGATATGGCGGGGATGAGTTTTTGATAATTTATACCGGTACAAAGCTTGAAACGGCTTTAAAGGTGACCAATAGAATCGAGAAAAATATATCAATGTTTGCAGAAGAAAAAGGAATAAAATTAAGTTTGAGCATTGGAATTACTAATTATAAAAAATATGAGAGTAGTAATATCTTAATTGGACGGGCTGATAAAGCTATGTACCAGTCTAAAATGAATGGAAAAAATCAAATAACAGTAGTTGTCAATTAATAAATAGAACCAGGGAGATTAATCTCCCTGGTTCTATACTTAAGAATATTTTTCTTGTATCTTTTAAGTGTAATTTCGAGTGTTTAGAGATTGTGTATTGTAATTAATTATGCTCGAAAATTTTTTATAACTGTATTTAATATTTTTGAAAGTTATGAGTACAACACTGTATATTATTGCTGATTATGAGTCTTTCAAAAGCATCTTTTATCCCTTTAAAATTTTCTTCCATAAATGCCATCTCTTTTTCTTTGCCTGTATAATATATGACGATAAGGTCGGCAAAAGCTTCCTTATGGGTATTTCCGTAAAAACTCCAATGAACGTCTGCGTGTCCGTATTTGATTTTAACAGCTCCCCTTGTGACGGCATTTATTAAATCCTGTAGATCAATAGCTTCCTCCTCGTCAAACTCCTATAAAAATTTACTTTTCAAACTCCAAAAATCAGTATCAATTATTTTATCAATCTCAGCTTTAAACTCCTTTTCAGTTGAATTGTCGATATAGTTGTCGTGGAGAAAATGAGCGTACTCATGCATGAATCTATCTACATCACGAAAGTGCTCTTCACTAATACGGATAGCATTATTGGAGTAATCACTGGCATCAGAATGATGAAATACTTTAAGCGATGAACAGCCATACGAAAATAAGAAAGCAGTAATGATAAAAATTAACTTCATATCTACTCCTCCCAATATATTACGTAACAACGATAGAAGAAATTCTGATTAGGTATATATATGGCTTTACATATTAAAATAAAATTTTCCTGTTATTTTGAAACTAATTTATTAAAAACATTAATTTTTTTAAAATTACTAATTTTTTACGTAAGCTACATCACAGTTAAACACAGATAAAATAAAATGTTTTAAAGATAAGAAATAAATGGAGGTTTAAAAAATATGAATGCATGGGCAATTTTAG
This sequence comes from uncultured Ilyobacter sp., assembly GCA_963668015.2. Classification (GTDB taxonomy): domain Bacteria; phylum Fusobacteriota; class Fusobacteriia; order Fusobacteriales; family Fusobacteriaceae; genus Ilyobacter_A. The sequence continues at coordinate 193,966 of CAXXCR010000038.1, forward strand.
ATGAAGTGTCTGATATAAAAAAATTTATCGAGAAGAATGGGTATGACATATCTGAGGTGTATTCTAATGATATTCTTGTAGAAGATGATGTATATGAAAAACTAGCAAATGAATTAGAAGTTGGGGAGCTGGAATTGAGGCTTTTAGGAATAAAACTATCATTTAATAATAGGTATAAACTTTACAGGCTGAAACTGAGGAGACAGCCTCTTTTGAAAAAACTATTTTCACAATTTACATTTCAAAATATGGAAGGGTCGATTATTTTAACAAATTAAATAATCAACCCTTTTTATTTTACGATTTTTTGTTTGTTAGTGAATTAAAAAGAGTAAGAAACTCTGTTTTCACCTCATCCATATTTCTAAACGAAAGATCATATTTTTGTGTTAGAACTAGGTTGTTAGTTCTAGAAACACCTAGAAGAATTTCCATTTCCTGATTTAGCATTGCATCATCAATTTCTTTCACAGCTATTAATTCTTCAGGTGTCAGATTTGCAAGGTTGAAGGCTTTATAGATCATATTTTGCAGTTTTTCCTCAATTTTGATATAATCACTCAATAATTTTTTAACTGGCCTAGTAATATCTGAAATATACGCTTCAGATGCATCATGGAGTAAACAGGCCAACTGGATTCGATTAGATAGACTTCTATTTTTTGCTTCAAGAGCACAATTTATAGAGTGTTGGGCTACGCTATAAAAATGTGAAGTATGTCCATTTCCTCTGCATAGCAGGGAAAGTGCATGGGCGATATCAACTGTGTTTATTTCTTCTATTCTTGGGTCTAAAGGCCAAAACTTAACTTTAGAATAAGTATTTATAAAATTTCCTTTTCTCATTTACTGCACCTCTTTAATTTATCATAAACATTAAAAAATTCCTGGCTACAAAAAAATACATAAAGTGTATTTTTTCGTAATCAGGAATTTTGGGCTCCTGGTAGAAACACCCAAACCATTTCAATGGGTATATACGAAATAATAAAAACTCAATTTATTATATTATAGGGTTGTAGAACATAATTGTCAAATCAGAAATTTTCTCTAAAATAACCTAGATTACCACTTGTGTTTAAGTGAAATCTTGCAAGTACATGAAAACCTTTTGGGTCACGAATCGCACCAATGGGCACAAATTCAAATAAAAACCTTGGCCACAGAGTGGCACAGAGGAAAAGAGTGAGTTTCACAGAGTAAATAAATCAGTTATTAGCTAATAATAAATAGAGAATAGTTAAAATATCTATTCACTGTTCTCTATAATCTATAAACTGAGCTGAGATTTTCTCTATGTAGCTCGTGTTTTAAAGCTCTGTGAAACTCTGTGTCCAAAAAGTTTTTTAGATAAATTCAGTAATTTATCGCAATAATTTTAAGTAGTAGTTTGAGCTAAAATAATATAATTTAGAAAGTAATCAAAAAAAATTTTATTTGAAAATATGGCATTGACTTTTAGATAAAGCTAAGGATATAATTGGCCTGATTTTATAATTAGTTTGAAGTTATATTTTAAAAGTTATGCTGGGAGGATATATGGAGAAGGTAAGGGAAACTCAAAGTGGATTTCTGTATACATTTGTTGCTTTTTTTTGGTGGGGACTTTTTCCTCTTTACTGGAAATTACTTGTGGGAGTTTCTTCAACAGAGATATTGGCAAGCAGAATAATATGGTCTTTTGTTTTAACTTTTGCAATAGTGCTCTTAAAAGGAGAATTCCACAAATTCAAGTCGATGCTAAAGGAAAAAGAAACGGTATTCAGTCTTTTTATGGCATCCACGTTTGTGAGTATAAACTGGGGGTCCTATATATTGGCGGTTAATACAGGTAGGGTTTTAGAAGCTAGCTTGGGTCAGTATTTAGCACCGCTTATTATGGCGTTGTGCGGAGTTGCTGTTTTTAAAGAAAAATTGCTTAATTCTCAGAAACTAGCCCTGGTATTGGCATCTGTTGGGGTACTTATTATTGCTTTGAGATACGGTAAATTCCCTTGGGTTTCAATTGTGATAGCTTCCAGTTTTGCATTGTACAGCGTATCTAAAAAGCAGATAAAAGCAGATGCCTTTATGGGGCTTGTTTTGGAAACTGCAATTATATCCCCATTTGCTTTGATGTACATTACAAGTATTTCAATTCATAAGACGGTGACGTTTGGGACAAGTTTGTCTGTGAGCTTACTTTTAATCGGTGCAGGTGTAGTGACGACAGTTCCTTTGGTATTATTTGCCAAAAGCACCCAAAAGCTAGGATTGAGTTCTATAATTAGAACCTACCAATCCCCATTATCTTAATAAAGCGAGTTAGAACTCAAACGCTTACTTTTTAAAGTGAAATCAAAAATTATTATATGCATTTTTTCATACAGGATTTACGGATATTATCTGTAATCTCAAAAATATTGTCCATAGCTTCGCAAATCTCTTCTTCGGTGAGCTGCTCTAAATTTTCCATGTCCTGGATAAAGTTTTGAAACTCATTGGAAAATTTTTCAGGGATATTTGTAATATAGCTGAATTCATCAGAGTAAGCTTTCTGAAGCCTTTCTTTCAGCCCTCCATGCGTTTTTAATAAAAGTGATATGCCGGCAATTAATTTTTCTTCGGTATTAATATACACTGTATCATCAACCATAGCCCTATTCATTTTGCACCTCCCTATAAAATTATTTCCCTGCACTTAATATAATACGCCTGAAAAGTAAATTAGCTGAAAAATGCGTGTAAACGAAATGTAAAAAGTGTTTTCTGGAAATATTAACTTGGCAAATATTACAGTTGAGTATGCTATGAAGTAAAAAGGCTCTATGCAATTCCTGAGGCATTCGACAAAGAATCCAATGAAATATTTGGGGCGAGATCTTAGGGGATGGAATTTCTAATGTTTATAAACGTTCACATAGTAGGGCTACAAAGTATAGAAAATTCCCAGAATATAGTCTCGCAAGCTATAGAAGAGTCTGGATTGAAAGAGGTGGAAAGTGGGGTTTATTAAAAATATAAAACTTTATATAAAAGTAATCAGTGATAAACGGAGTTAAAAAATTTAGAAAACAAAAAAAGCCAGTTTAATTTAACTGGCTTTTTTATATCTACTTTTAATTGTTGTAGCTTAGAATTTTTTCTATGTCTTCTGCCGGCATCGGCTTGAAAAAATAATACCCCTGTATGGTGTCTACACCTATATTTTTCATAAACTGATATTGGTGGGAACTTTCAACCCCCTCTGCAACCACTTCTAAATTGAGGGTTTTCCCTAGGTTGTTTATCATCTGTGCTATGGTTCCGTCGTCCTTTTCTGGGATATCCATTACAAATTTTCTGTCTATCTTTAGTTTGTCAAATGAAAAAGATTTCAAGTACCCAAGAGAGGAGTAGCCAGTTCCAAAATCATCGATACTCACACTGATACCGTGTCTCTTTAATTCTAATAAAGTATTTTGAGCCTTTCCCACATCATTTATAAGCGCCGTTTCAGTTATCTCCACGTCTAAAAACTTTCCTTCCAATCCGATACTTTTTAGTTGAGCAATAATGTCCAGGACTATATTTTTAGCTTTGAATTGAACCGGAGATAAGTTGACACACAAGTTTTTTATATTGTATCCGCTGTCTAGCCAAGTTTTGAACTGTTCTCCCGAATTCTTTAACACGTACAGTCCTATCTCGTGTATTAGGCCGCATGACTCTGCAATTGGAATAAATTTATTAGGAGATATTATTCCGTATTTTGGATGCTTCCAACGCAAAAGGGCCTCCAATCCTTTAATTTTTTTAGTAAGTGCATCTACCTGAGGTTGATAGTGAATCAGGAGCTCTTTGTTTTCAATGGCTTTGGCCAATGAGGTGCTTAGCTCAAAATCACTGTCTAATTCATCTTTGAAAGTTTTTGAAAAAAACTCTAGCTCCATAGCTCCCTTGGTTTTAGAATGCCTCAACGCTGTATTTGCACTCTGTATGATTGACTCTGCATCTATTCCATCATCCGGGTAACTGCTTATGCCTATATTTACAGCTATCTGTATGTCTTTATCAGATATCTTAATGGGAGGTTTAAGCAGTTCTAAGACTTTGTTTGAAAAATCTTCTAGGTGCAGAGCATCTTTATTTTTAAGTGTAAGCAGGGCAAATTCATCCCCACTCATCCTATAGATATTTGTCTGGCTGTTAGCCAGTGATGATAATTTCATTCCAACACTCTTTATTATTTTGTCCCCGGCACTGTAGCCCATTGAATCGTTTATCAATTTTAAGTTGTTTATATCTATATAAACAAGAGCTGGTTTAATATTGGTTTCATTGGAGCTAGCTATGATATTTTTCAGAGATTTCTTTAGTTCGCTTTGGTTCTTTAATCCAGTTAGAGGGTCAGTTTTTTCCAGTTCTATTATTCTTTTTTCTTTTTGCTTGATTTCAGTTAAATCCTCTATTATCAAAACATAGTATTCGAAATTTTCATTTTTGTCCTGCATATAATTAATGGATATCCAGGCAGGGAAAATAGACTGGTTGCTCTTTTTTAAAAAGCTCTCTTTTTCATATATCTTATTAGTTTTTTTAACTGATTCCGAGATATATTTTGGGTTTATGTCTGTAAAAAGAATATTCTGAATATCTTTTCCAATTAAGCAGCCTCTTTCGATTCCGATAATATCGTACACAGCTTCATTTGTCTGCACAATTTTCATATCCTTGTCCACCAGAAGAATACCTTGTTTTAAGGTTTTGAATACCGTTGATTCTATGGCAAGTTTTTTGTAATACTCTTTTTTCTCGCTTATATCGTTTGCAATAGTTCCTATAGCGAATATATTATTGTCACTATCTCTTATGGGAAACCGAGAAACCTGGTGAACTTCGTTGTTTGGAAATTCAAGCTCTGTCTTAATTGGTTTCCCTGTTTCTAAAATTTTTTTATCCAATTTCTTAAATTTGGAAATGTGTTCAGAAGGGAAGCTTTTTTCAACTGCAGCAGTATAATCCTGATGTTCCTTTTCGATTTTTAAAAAATCACGAGTTTTTTTATTAAGCATAATATGCTTACCTGAAATATCTGAGACAGATATATATGAGTCGGAACTGTCTATAAGAGACTTAAGCAGGCTATCAGACTTTCCCTTTTCACTGTTGAGCTTTTCCGAGTACTTAAGATCAATAAGCAGGGTAATATATATAATAGTGGTGCTAATAAAAACAAATGTGATCCCCTTGTAAGTCTGGAAGAGGCTTAGTCTGTCGATATCTTTTATATATTTTATCAATAAATCATCAGAAAATTTAATCCAGGATATACCAAAGATGAAGTATATAAGAGTAACCCTGAATACACTTTTTAGAGATATCTTCATTGAATTTTATCAATCCTTTCATTGGGAGATGTCTAGTATTTTGCTTACTACTCAATATTAAATATACCATAAAAACCTTGGGGATACCTAGTCTTTTTAATGTTTTAATCAAAAAAATAGTGCTTGGATATATTTTACTATCAGCACTAAATAAAAGTATAATTTTTTTGTTAAATATATTCAAAAAAACATAAAAAAAAGTTAATGTATGGATTTTTAATTGCGTATTCTTTAGTTGTATGATAAGTTATACATGGAGATTTTGTGGTATAGACTAAGTGTTGTATAATTACCTTACCATATAATGACGCCCCCCAAAATGTCATTAAACCTTCTTTAAACGTAATGAACACTGGAATTTTAGTTTTCAAAATCTCCGATATAAGATGCTATGCCTGAATAAACCACTTATGTGGTTTTTGTTTTTTGTAGAGGGATAGAACGACCGTGATTAAAATTTATTAATTTTTTATTAATTGCAAGTTTATTGCTTGTATAAAATTTATTAACGTAGTAAAATTTTATTAGAATAAAAATTATTTTTCCTGTCATACAAAGATACACTACTTAGTAATGCCCCCGCAAATAACCACCTAAGGTGGTTATTTGCTCTTTTTTGGATTCTAGTTCATATTTTCATATTAAATAATTGTCTGGAATGGGAACTTTAGGATTAAGTTAATTATTTTCAAACTATGTGTTGACATACTTAACTGTTTGAGGTATAGTTAAATTGTAGGTATCACATAAGATTTTTATCAGAACTTCTGGCTATTTATCGGGGGGCAAATTGCCAGAAGTTTTATTCTCCTTAGTATTTTAACAGCTTTTTTAGTATCCAATATCATTTGAGTGAAGTATTGGATTTAAAGGTACCTGCATTGGAGCCGTTAGGCTCCTTTTTGCTTTCTACGAATATAATAAATTTGTAGAATTTTAATTGTACATTCAAGACAAAAAATGTTAAAATATATTACAAAAATGTATTTATTTAAACCAATTTGGCCGCGTTTTTTCAAATGTAGTCAAATGTTAATAAATTTACATTTGATTTTTCTTATGCTTTAAAAGGGAAAACTTCTCCTGTGATGAAACAGGATTAATTAGGAATAGGAGGAATTTATGTGGATATAAGATTGTTTATTGATAAGGTAATGGAAAGTTCCAAGAAAAAGGGGATAGAGGAATCTGAGCTTTACTATTCAGATGGTGAGAGTTTTACGGTAAAAGTATTTGAAGGTGACATAAGTGACTATAAGGTTTCTGAGGCTAGAGGAATATCACTGAGAGGGCTGTACCACGGCAAAATGGGTTATTCATATACAGAAATTTTTGATGATAAATCTGTAAATCTCTTAACAGACGAGGTGATAGAGAGTGCAGAGATTATAGATAGCGGGGACGAGGAGATAATTTTCGAAGGTTCCGAATCTTATAGAGAGCTAAAACTTTACAATGAAGATTATACTAAAGTATGCATAGAAGAAAAAATAGAGTTTATTAAAAAACTTGAAAATGCCTGTATGGAGATAGATCCAAGAGTACACAAAGTGGATTACTGTATATTTGGAGACGGTATAGGGGAGCGGATAATAAAAAATAGCAAGGGATTGGAACTTTCACAAAAAGGCAATTCAGCATATGCTTATGTATCGGTTGTAGTAAGAGAAAATGACGAGACTAAGACTGGGTCTGCATATAAGATATCTAATGATTTTTCTGAATTTAATGTAGATGAACTGGCCAAGAAAGCTGTGGAGGAAGCAATTTCCATGTTGGGGGCTAAACCGATATCTTCGGGAGAATACAGAATAGTTATGAAAAATAAGACCTTTGCAAGTCTTATACAATCCTATTCTGGACTTTTTTCGGCTGAAAATGTACAAAAAGGTATGTCACAGCTTAAAGGAAAACTGGGACACACTCTGGCATCCGAGAAATTTACACTTGTGGATGATCCGTTTTTAGAAAATGGGACTTCTTCTAGAAGTTTTGACGATGAAGGAGTTGCAACTGAGTATAGAAAAATAGTGGAAAATGGCGTTTTGAAAACTTATCTTTATAATTTGAAAACTGCCAAAAAAGATGGTGTAAAAACAACGGGTAATGCTACAAAGGCTTCATATAAGGGGACAATGGGTATATCCCCAAGCAATTTTTACTTGGAGAAAGGTAATTTCGATTTTAAAACTCTTTTGGAAAAATTATCAGATGGTCTTTATATAACTCAGCTAGATGGGCTGCATGCAGGGATAAATAAAATATCGGGTGACTTTTCCCTTGCAGCAAGAGGGTATTATGTAAGAAATGGTCAGATAGAGAGGCCGGTTAACCAGATAACTGTTGCCGGGAATTACTTTGAAATGCTAAAGAGCATAGAGGAGATAGGAGATGACTTGGAGTTCACAATGTCTTCTGTAGGCTCTCCCTCCGTACTGATAAAAAGCTTGAATATATCCGGTGATTAATTTCCAGAGATTCAGTTGTGCAACTTAGAACTTATATATTCATTAAGTAAAGGGGCCTAATAGGCCCCTTTGTAGATACACTTTTATATTTTAAATTAAACATCCATATGTACATGCCCATGTTCTAACTCTTCTTTAGTGGCGTCTCTTATATTTAAAATTTTAAGTTTAAATTTTAATTTTTTTCCAGCATAGGGGTGGTTTGCATCAATTAGAACTTTATTGTCTTCTATTTCCTTAACAGTGCATAAAAGAGGACCGTCATCTGTTTCCAGATGAAACTCCATCCCCACTGAAACAGTATCAAAGTCGTCGAAGTTGTCTTTGGAAATATAGAATACGTGTTCTTGGTCATACTCACCATAACCGTTTTCCGGAGAAACGTTTATCTCCAGTTCATCACCCATTTTTTTTCCTTCCAGAGCATCTTCTAAAACAGGAAGAAAGTTCCCTATACCGTGAATATACGGGAGGTTTCCGTCGGTTTCAGAATTTTCCAGGAGAATACCGTCGCTGTCTCTAAGCTCGAAATCTAGCAGAACAACCTTGTTTTTTTCTATTTTCATTGTCAGTCCCCCTTCGTTCTACAATTTAGTAAGTTATACTAGAAGTTATTTTTGATTCCTTTAATTTTATGGAGGTAATTCATATTATTTTAATTTAAACAGAGTATAATTTTTATAGAAAGGTGTGGAGTGTCGATAACGTTTTTTTAGGGGACTGGTGAGAGTTATGTTGAGAACCGGTGATATAGATGGTATTATGAAAGAAATGAATAATGCCATTGGTATGATGCGTAGGATCAGAGATCTGTCTGAAAAAGGTTATACACCCATGATGAATGAGATGATGGAAGAGATGGTAATGGGGAAAATGTCTATGTGTATAGAAAAAATAATACCTGATATACCTAAAGAGAACAGGACTAAGTTTATACTAAAACTCATAGGAGAGCTTGCAGAGCATGCTTGGGCAGACATGGATCTAATGGAAAAAGAGGAATTTTTGGCAGACATAATAGAAGTAGCTGAAAAAGAAAATTATGAAAAAATTAAAAAGAGTTAGTTGAACAGGCTGATTTTTAATCAGCCTATTTTTTTGTAAAATAGGACTTTTTTTGATATAATCAGGTTGGATTTACTGGATTTTAATTTTGAAATAATTATTGAATTTCTGAGAATCTTTTTGCACACAGAGTTTCACAGAGAAATCCTTAAGTCAAAAGATTTACTCTTTGTCACGAATTACACGAATGATTCAAAACCTTGAAAATTAAAGATTTTTAGTAAGCCTCTGTGAAGCTCACTCTTTCCCTCCGTGTAACTCTGTGACCAATTTTTTGACTTTCTATTCGTGATAATTAGTGCGATTCGTTACCAAAAAAGTTTTTATATCTTTACAAGAAATTCAGTAATTTCTTGTAAAGAATTAATAAATTTCAACGAAAAAACAGATTAAAAATATAAAAATAGGTGATAGATATGTTGATGCATGAAAATGAAGTATTGATAGATTTTTTAAATATAGATGGTATGAAGATAATCCAGAGGAACGATTATTTCAATTTTTCCCTGGATTCGGTACTTTTGGCTAATTTCATTACCATAAACAGGACAACCAAATCAATAGTTGATTTGGGGACCGGTAACGGCGCCATTCCGCTTCTTTTGTCCAGGAGGACCAGTGCAAAGATAAAGGGGATAGAGATACAGGAGGTATCGGCGGATCTGGCCAGGAGAAATATAGAGCTAAATAAGCTGAGCAGCAGGGTAGAGATCATAGAAGAGGATATGAAAAATTTTCATAAATTTATCGACGAGCAAAGCCAGGATGCAGTGGTGACTAATCCGCCGTTTTTTAAGTTTAATGGGGATCCCACGCAGTTGAATGACTTGGACCAGTTGACTTTGGCCAGACATGAAATATCAGTCAACTTAGAAGAGATAATAGAGACAGCATCCAAGCTCTTGAAAAATAGGGGGTATTTTGCAATGGTACATAGGCCTGACAGGCTGGCGGATATACTTGAGTATATGAAAAAACATCGTTTACAGCCGAAAAGGGTGCAGTTTTGTCATTCGAAGATGGACAAGCCTGCAAAAATACTCTTAATAGAAGGACTTAAAAATGCCAGTCCAAGTATGCAGGTGCTGCCGCCTTTGTGTACCCATGATGATAAAGGTGGATATTCTGAAAGAGTAAAACAAATGTTTAGATAAAAAATACCGCGCCGAAACGCGGTATTTTTTATTAAAAGTTGTATTTGGCTCCAACATAGTAAGTTCTTTCAGCAGCAGGGTAGTAATATCTAGACCCAAAACCATAATCAACAACATAGTCATAATATTTTTCATTGAACAGGTTATCAATTCCTGCATAAACTTCTAGTCCGTTTTTAAAGTCATAAGCTGCTTTTGTATCCACAGTTACATATGAATTTACTTTATCATCATCGTTTTCTGCATCGCTGTAGGCATAAGAGTCTCCATAATAATTGGCAGATCCGCTAAATGAGAAGTTTTCATTAAGCTGATAATTTCCTCCAAAACTAAAGCTGTATTTTGAAACACCTGGAATCTCTTTTCCCGTTTCTGTATCAGTATCTAAGTATGTAAAAGTCTCGTTAACAGTTAATTTTCCTAAGTACTGTTCCGCAAAAAGATCGATACCGGTTTTTTCAGTTTCACCAGAAAAGTTTTTGTTAGTTCCCCAAAAACTTCCGCTTTTATCACTTGCATCCAGATAAATTTCGTCTTCTACATACCCTTTGAAAATACTTGCGCTTACAAAAGAATTGAAGACAACATCTTTTACTCCTATTTCAAAATACTCGTGAGTTTGTTCTTTAATATCATCTGAAGCTGCAGCTAGCTCATCTGTATTAGGAGTTCTAAAACCGTTGGTATAAGATATATAAGTACTTCCTGTACCAGAATATAAATAGTTTACAGAAAAATCTACAGCGGTATTGGATTGAGAGTTTTCAGTATAAGTTTTGCCTGGTTCCAAAGTTTGGTCAGCTTTAAGATCATAATCAGTTTCTTCATATCTTACTCCCTGAACGAACTGAAATTTATTCCAGTTGTAAGTGTTTAAAGCAAAAAAACCATCTGAATTTTTTTCAAGATCCCGGTCTACAGTTGCTCCCCAAGATTCATTTACCTCTGATTTACCATTGTAGTAGTCATAACCTAATATTAAATGGGAATCCTCACCATAAGAAAGCTTTAATTTTGGCTTAACTGTATATTGTGTATTATCATATGAAGTAGCGAATGATTCGTAAGAATCGTAATCATTGTCTTTGAAGTTTCCATCTATCAGAAAATCAATATTATCGTTTATTCTTTTACTGTAGCTAATAGTGTGAGAGTCGGTAATATAGTCGGCACTATCACTTGGAGTGGTAGTTTGCTTTCTATCCTCGTTAACTTGTTCTTTTGTAAGAGCTCCAGTAAAACCGAATTCTTCCTCATAATGTCCATACTTGTATGAAACTGTATCTGCATTACTCAGAATATATTTAATTCCAAATTCGATATTTTCTGTGTCATAGTCACCGTTATCTCTGTACCCACCATCATTGCTGTTTGAATAATTAATTTGTAATAGTAAGTCGTCTGTTAATTTTTCTCCGAAGTTTACTCCATAACGGAATAAATCATTGTTACCTGCTTCTGAAAAAATTGATCTGTAGCCTTCTATAGAATTTGCAGTCTTTGTGATAATATTAATAACTCCACCAACGGCTCCGTCGCCATAAAGCACAGACCCGCCACCAGGAATTACTTCTATTCTGTCTATATTTTGAATATCAATGTTGTTGATTCTAGCTCCACCCATATCAACAGGATTTTGCCTAATGCCATCTACCAAAATTAAAGTATTTGAATGGTTTGCTTCCCCTTGGCCTCTTAAATCCAAATTAGTTTGTCCGAATGGAGTAGAAATTTTCAATCCGGGAACGCCTGTAAGAGCCTCTGCTATATTTTTAGCTCCCTTTTTCTCAATATCCTCCTGTGTAACAATAGTAATATTTTTTGGAGTGTCTCTCACAGTAGTTTCGAATCTTTCAGTGGTTATAACAGTTTCTTCTAAACGAACCGTCTTCGCCCCGTCTTCAAAATATGATAGATCTTCCTGCGCATAGGCAGCTGTTGATAAAACTGCAGCTAAAAAAATAGCTAATTTCTTTCTTAACATAAAAATTGTACCTCCTTAAAATGTATATGTTTATTTATTTTGTAAACTAAACCTAAACGTCTTATAAAAATAAACTTTTACAAGTTTTTCGTGAAACCGAATAGGTTCTGTTTTCCAGTTCTGTATTACTTTTTTTACCTCGTTTTCAAACCCGTATTTTTTACACAGTGGATCTGAATAAAACTTTATTTCCTCGACGTCTCCGTGAATATCTACAAGAAATCTTACCTTAACTAGAAACTCGCCTTTAACACCCAATTTTTTAGCCAGGCTTGGATATTTTGGGTTAGGAGTATTTATATATTTAATTATTAATCCGTCTACCCACTGGTTTTTTACTGCCAAGCTGCCGTCATTCGTCTGTATAAAATTTTCTTCCGTTTTTTTATCAGTATCTTGCTTCTCGGCATTGTTTTCAGCCACAGGACTTAAACTTTTTTCAGTTAAATTATCAACAGATTTATCTGATTTTTCTATTTCTGAGTTCTCGTTAAGTTTTTCATCAGCAGTAGTTTCTTTGCTGATTTTTTTATTTAGCTCTTGTAATACAGGCTCTTCATTTATATTATTTTCCTTTTTTATATTGACTTTAGAAAAAGTTTTCATTGATTTTTCTTTAAATACCTCTTCAAGTTTAACCAGCTTTTTTTCAACTTTATTGAGATTTTCATCTGTTGGTATATCTTTATTTAGATTTTCTTTTGTTTTATCACTGTTAAGATTCTCCTTTATATCTGGAGTATTCTGCTGAGAATCATTTTGTTTACCAGTATTTTCAAAATTTGACATGGATACCTGCACTGTAGTATTAGGTTCAGAATATACTGAGTTTTCTTGAGTCTTAAAATCAAGACTCAATACTAAAAACAGTAAGCCGTGTATCAATATTGAAATTAAAATATACTTGAATTTCATAGATTACCCCTTGGAGATATGCTATTTCCCTGGAATATATCGAACATCGTTTCCAGTCCCTGTGTTAAAGCTTTCGGACCTGGGAGTACAAACAGGTTTTCATCTACATAATAGTAGTTTCCATTTTTAACGGCACTCACGTGAGAATATTTTTTTACAAATATGTCAACGTATTTCTTAGTACCAAAAATTATTTCTGGATCATTGCTTATGATTTTTTCAGGGTTATATGACCATCCGTTAACGTCATCAGCAATATTTTTACCGCCTGCCAGTTCAATCATCTCGGAAATAAAAGTACCTTTTCCGGCGGTGTATTCCCCCTTTCCGCTTCCAAGTACAAAATATACTCTTGGTTTTTTTGTTTGTTTTTTTGATAAGTTTGATACTCTGGAAACTTGTTGTTGCAATGAGTATACAAGGGCACGTGACTCATATACTTTATCAACTTGAGCTCCCAAAATCCTTATGTTTTTATATATAGAGTCTAAATTATTGGGTGAATTTTTAATGATGCATCTTATTCCAAAATCACTCAGCTTTTCCATTGTTTTTGGATTGAAATGTGTTTCTGCTATAACTATATCGGGTTTTCTAGCCAAAATCAGCTCAAGTTTAGGCTCGTACATAGTTCCTATTGAATCAACTTGTTTTACTTTTTTCGGATAAGTGCAGTATATGGTACGGCCTACAAGTTTGTCGCCGGCTCCCAAGGCAAACAGCTTTTCAGTAACGGCAGGTGATAGCGAGACTATCCTATTTACAAGGATGTTAGAATTTTCTTTACGAGTATTCATTAGCTTATAGACTGATCCGGATTTTTGGTAGCCCATTATATCCACCAGTAATCGAAAATCAAAATAAGTTTCACCCTGATGCTGTTTAACAGGACCTTCTAAAGGAAACTCAGTACCGTTGACAATGATAGTATCCCTGTTATGAGGAAAAATTAAATTCAAACCTGATTTGGATATTTTGCTCGTGCCATTATTTTGAAAAAAAATAAGGCCAAATTTTTCCGCATCTATCGCATTGATGTAAGCTTTTTTCTGTAAAGTAATTAGTTTAACAGGAACTTGTATTCCATCTATGTGCACTTCATTTGAAAATAGAAGGCAGTTTAATAGTATAAAGAGAAATAAAATAATCTTTTTCAAGCTAAACCTCCTAAAAACCAAAATGGTAACTTATAATTAATTTATCGGTAATAGGGTGCCTCATAATGTGAGCATCAACGTCAAAAATATCTTTAAAGAATTCCTTTGTAAAAACTTCTAAAGGTGGTCCAAATTTTTTGATTTTCCCATTCTTCAACGCTACAATTTTATCACAATATGTAGCTGCTATATTCATATCATGTATTGCTGCAAAAACAGTAAGATTGCTGTTTTTTACACTTTCCATTATCTGTAGTTGGTGTTTTATGTCCAAGTGATTTGTAGGCTCATCCATTACAAGAAATGGAGCTTTCTGTGCCAGAGCTCTTGCAACCAATACCCTTTGCTTCTCGCCACCGGAAAGAGTTATAAAGTTTCTGTCTTCATATTCGCTTAGTCCAACAGCTTCCAATGAACTTTTCAGGATACTGATATCATTTTGACTGTTTTGCTGGAAGATACTTTTGTGTGGATACCTCCCCAAGAGCACAATGTCTTTTACAATAAAATCAAACCCTATATTTGAATCCTGACCAACAACGGCAAGGTCTTTGGCAAGTTTTTTTGTATTTATGTGGTGGATGTTTTTTCCGTTTAGATAAGCAGCTCCACTGCTTGGCTTAAGCGTTCTGTAGATATTTTTTAGGAGTGTTGACTTACCGCTCCCGTTAGGGCCGACAAGGCCTACAAAAGATCCAGATTTTATGTCAATTGAAATATCGTTTAGGATATTTTTGTCACCTATTACATAACTGAGGTTTTCAATTTTCAATTTCATTATCCTTTACCTCCAAATCTATAGGAACTGTTTTTCATAAGCCAAATGAAAAAAGCGGCTCCGAAAAATGATGTTACTACTCCTATGGGAAGCTCAGCTTCTGGAAAAATAATCCTTGAGATAGTGTCAGACCATACCAGGAAAATTGCTCCTGACAAAAGAGAGACAGGTAGTAAAAACCTGTGTTTTATCCCTACAAAGTGCCTTGATATATGCGGTATCATAAGTCCTAAAAATCCAATGACACCGGACACAGAAACCGCTATACCTGTAAGTAGTGTGGCGCAGATTAAGATTATATTTCTGGTAATTACAGTATCTACCCCAATAACGGTAGCATCTTCTTCTCCAAGCATAAATGCATCCAGTCTGGTTGAGATTAAAAATGACACAGTGAATACAAGTAATAGGCATAAAAATGGCAATCCTAATTCATTTAAATTTGCTCCTGAAAGACTTCCTGACATCCAAAATATAGCCTGTCTTAACTGCCCTTCGCTTCCGAGAAAAAATAGTATGATGGTTGTTATGGATGAAAAAACTGCCGATATAGCAATTCCTATCAAAATCAATTTACTGCTTGTGTAAGTCCCGCCAATATTTGCTATTTTAAAAACCAATACCATAGCTGTAATCGCACCTAAAAATCCTCCTACAGAAGTGGAAGCTGTTCCAAAAAAGTTGAAAAGACCATAACTTATTGATAGAACAGCCCCTAAAGATGCACCAGAGGATACACCTAAAAGATACGGGTCTGCCAAAGGATTTTGAGTTAGTGCCTGCATAAGAATTCCAGCAATAGAAAGTGCACCGCCGATTATACATGCCAAGATTATTCTGGGAGCCCTCAAATTTAAGAGTATAAATTCCGAGGATTTATCCCAATCGGGATAAAATATTTCTCTGTGAAAAATATTGTTTATAATTATTTTTGCAGCAGTTTTAATATTTATATCTACCGAACCAAGGTTTATCGAAACGATAACTGACAAAAGTAAAATCAAAACTAGAAATGCCAGGACGACAGATTGCTTTCTTCTATTCATAAGACCTCCTATAAATTACAAAAAAAAATCCCCATTCATTGGGGATAGAGTGCAATAAACAAAGATAAGCTTTGTTTTTGTCATCTCTCGTCCTCGCAAGAAAGTGCATAAAATATAAGGCAGGTCTCCTGGCTTAGAATCAACATACTTTTCAGCCTTCCCAGTTTCCCAGTGGCATTTTGAAAAGTACTCATCATTACAGTGGCGGGACCGCGTGGGCATCTCACCCAACTTCCCTTTTAATCACCTTTCCGTATGGAAAGATAAACCTTAAATTTGCTATTCATCTTTTACATAAAGTATCATATATGTTAAAATAATTCAAATTATTCTTTGTTAATATATTTTACTAGACGTCCTAGATTGAACTGTCAAATACGAAAGAATGGATGCTAATCAGTATTTAGGGATTGAGTAGATTAAAAAGAAGATTTCAGCCTTGTTCAAGTATAGTTTAGTATATATTAGATTAACTAAAATGACGGAATAAATTACTGAATTTCTCGAAACCTGTTACTTTTTCTTGATAAAAAGTAACCAAAAATCAAGGCCTGTGAAAAATCAGCTAAAATCTCTCGAAAATCTAAGAAAAGTTTTAAAACTTGGCACAAAAACCGTGCCTTCGGACACTAAAACTTTTCTAAAGATTTTTCTTCGATCTTTCTTTACGCTGATTATTTCAATGGCCAAAAAACCTAGAAATAATAACGTGCAAAGCCTTTGAACTTAAACCCTTTTAAAAAATTACGTTAAGAAATCATCTTCTGAAATCAACTTTCATTGAAATAGGGAGGCTTGCCGACTATATTTCAATAGAAAGTTAGTTCGGAAGTGATTTTAGTAATTTTTTAGGGTGTCTTTTCTTTGATACTTTCTTTGGACAAGCAAAGAAAGTATGGCTCATAAATTTAATATTTTCATTTAAATTATAGATAGCAACTTAGCTTATACTGTCGATGCAGTTTTGCTTAGAGTTAAGCTTATAAAATTTATTAAGTTTGAAGAGAGGAGATAGTTGTGAAAATAATTGATCCAAAAGTTAAAAATAATAAAGACAGGTATATTTTTCAATGTATGCTGGCAACAATAGCGCTTTTATTCATATTCTTGATTTTTGATGTTTTCAAATATACAAGTATAGTTGCTAGCTTGGGGGCCACCACTTTTATAGTTTTCACGATGCCTCAGGCTTACTCATCTGGATTTAGGCCTCTTATTGGTGGTTATCTTATAGGGACCTTTGTTGGAGTTGTTTCGCGTTTGGTTTTGGAGTTGGCTATGCAAAATTTTATAAATCCAGAAGGAGTAATATTCCTGGTATTTGCGGCTATAGCTGTAGGTTTTGCCACTTTTTTTATGACGCTTGTAAATGCGGAACATCCTCCCGCTGCAGGTATTGCTGTCGGGTTGGTTTTTCATGATTGGGATTTTAAGACTATTGTATTTGTGTTGAGTGCTGTTGGTATCTTAGCTTTAATAAAAAAACTTCTTAAACCCGTACTTAAGAATTTATACTGATACGATAAAAGCTAAAGGTTTAATATTGAAATTTATTTATTGCAAAATATTGACAAACTTATTATAATTAAATCTTAGAATCACTATTTTAGAAATATTATTTAAGTTTTATATGTAGGAGGAAACATGAGTAAGAGGGTTTACCGAAGTTTTGCAGGTTTATCATATTTTTTATTTTTTGGAACAGGAGCTTTTATACCTCTTTTAGCCCAGTACCTTAAAAATATAGGTTTTAGTGGTGTACAGATAGGGACGGCGATCTCTTTTGGGACTCTGGTTTCCATATTTTCACAACCATTTTGGGGTTTTTTAAATGACAAAACTCAGAAAACAAAGCAGATCTTGGTGATGCTGCTGTGTATTGCTTGTATAATACTAATCTCTTTCCCGTCAATAAGGAGTTTTTACCTGTTTTCTGTCGCCTTCGGTATCTATCAATTTTTTTGGTGCGGTGTAATGCCTATAAATGACTCCCTGGTGCTGAAATCAAATTTTGAATACGGTACCATAAGACAGTGGGGAGCCATAGGATTTGCAGTGGCAGTTTTCGTGTCTGGTGTACTTGTAGACAATATAGGTGTATCTGTTATTTTTGTAGTGGCAGTTTTGGCGTTTGTAGTATCACTGCTGATTTTAAAGAATATGCACATCGAATCCAGCAGCACAAATAAAATTCAGTTGGATGACGTGAAAAAACTTTTGAAAAATAAAGACTATACATTGTTTCTTTTGGGGGCATTTTTTATAGGTGGAACCATGCATGGTCACAATGCCTATTTCGGACTTCTTTATAAGTCTCTGGGAGGCACGGTAACAGGGATTGGATTTGCATTTTTACTTTTCGCTTCAAGTGAAGCACCGTTTATGAAGTACAGCTCCAAATTAATGGATCGGCTTGGTGTTGAAAGAATGATTACACTGTCAACGCTTATATTTTGCTTTAGATGGCTCTGGTACGGTATGTCCCCAAATCCAAAACTGATGATACTATTTTTCTTTGTACAGGGAATGTCCATAGGGGTTTTTATAGCTGGAGCAGCACAGTATATTAAGCAGCACACGAATATATCTCAGAGAACTACGGCGCTTGCCTTCTATGCTTCTTTTAGCATGGGAATAGGGAATGTTGTTTGTGTTTTCGTTTCCGGTTTGATATTGGATTATTTTGGAATAGGAAGAGTTTACACCTTTTATTTTATCTGGTGTGCTATAGGATTTATGATACTGTCATATGTTTTTAAAAGTTCAGAAAAACTGGAAATTGTTAAAATATAAAGCTGACGTAAAATTACGACAGCTTTTTTTAGTTTTGATAGTTTTTAATTACTTCTAAAAATTCATTTTTCATATCTTCTCTCAAGGATTCCGGCTCTAAAATAATAGCATCTTTTAAAAACTGTCTGAAGTACAGCTTGGCGTTTTCGTTAGAAGCCTCGAATGTGTAAATATCTTTATCTTTTTTTATTAGTTTTGGTCTATAATTGGTAAGGCTTTTTAATAGGCTCTTTCCATCTTCACTGAGCTTTACTTTTACAAGATTCCCATCTGTCAGAAACGGATTAAAATTTTTGCGTATATTTTTAATATATTCCTTGTCGTATTTTTCGATATCGGTATTTAATATAGAAACCACATCTAATTCCTTTAGTTTGTAGTTAGTATACATTTTTGAATTGTCGCAATAGCAAAATAAAAAGTTTTCATCACCCTGTTCATCCCGCTTTATAAAAAATGGATTGACGGTGTTGAGTTCCTTTTTATACTTGATTTTCAGTTTTTTTTCTTTTTCAATTGCTTCTAGGATTTTCCTTACCCTTTCTTCAAATATAAAGAGTTCCCTGATATATTTAAATTTTGAGGAGTATATTGTAAAAAGTTCTCTTAAAAATTCAGCTTCCACCTCAACATTATTCTCTTTTAGGATATCGTAGTAGACTTCTTTGTTGGCAATATTCAGATCGAACTGCATTATTTTTTTTAAAGGTTTGCCCTGTATTTCTAGAAGCTTTTCTACGTCGATTTCTTTTTTGTATTTTAATTTTTTTAAAAGATAGTTGCATAATTTATTGTTGTTTATTCCGAAGTCCTCTGTGTCATTTTTCATAAGACGCCAAATATCTTCGGGTACAGTTATCCTTATTTTCTTCATATTTCCTCCAATCTTTCCATATTTGATTATAACATAAATGAAAAAAATGGACTATATTTTTTAAATAAAAAAGACAGGGGTGATCCCTGCCTTTAAATTATTATAATTTATAAAATTTCAGCTTCTTTTAGTGCTTCAGAATCAAGGTCGACACCGTATTTTTCTGCAGCCTGTCTGTTTATGATAAGTCTAGTATCCTTTAATGTTTCAATAGGTATAGAAGAAGGTTTTTCTCCGTTTAGTACTCTAAGAGCCATCTCGCCAGTTTGATATCCCAATCTGTAGTAATCGATAGTTTCGGTTACTAGCGCTCCCTGTTCAACTTGCTCTTTTATACATCCAACAAGAGGTATATTCATTGCATTGGATTTCTGAACTACCAATGGAGTTGCAGATACAACAAGGTTGTCTGTAGGAGTATAAAGTACGTCAACTTTTGACAGTAATGAGTCCAATGCTGGTGACATATCGTTTACAGATGTGATCCCGGCTTCTACGATTTTTAAATCGTGTTTGGCGGCTTCTTCTTTTGCCATCTCTACTAGAACTTGAGAATTTTGTTCGCTTGTATTGTAAATTATCCCTACATTTTTAGCTTCTGGGAAAATCTTTTTTATTATCTCCATTTGTTTGTCAACAGGAGCAGCGTCGCTTGTACCTGTGATATTGTCACCTGTAAGTCCTGCTGAAACAGGATCTGTCACAGCTGTTATAAGGATAGGCGTCTCCTTTGTAGCGTTATATACGGCCTGAGCACTCGGAGTAGATATAGCCAATATAAGATCTTTTTTGTCTTGTACAAAAAGGTTGGCTATGTTTTGAGCTGTTCCAAAATCCCCCTGGGCACTTTGAATATCAAGCTCCATTTTTTCTTCATATCCGTTTGCTTTAAAAGCTTCTATGAAACCTTCTTTAGCTGCATCTAGTGCAGGATGTTCTATTATTTGGGTGATCCCAATTTTTACCTTATCTTTTTCTTTTTTGCCACATCCGATTAGTGTAAGAATTAAGATAACTAAAATTATACTAAACTTCTTCATGTTATTTCTCCTCTCTCCAAATTGATATAACATAAATCATAACATTTAAAACATTAAGCTTGTAGAGAACAATTTTTTTTAAAAAATGTTCGATTTTAACGTGTTTTATATACAGTATACGACCATTAATTCTACAAATATTAAGTTTTTAATGTTCGTTTTATACGTAGTAACAATTCGATTCAAGACCAGTTAGGAGAATAATTTCATCATTTTTTGATTAAAATTTACAATATTTTATGTATGTAAAAGTTTAAACATTAAAAAGCTACTTTTTACAAAATGAACGAAATATAATAAACATCGGAGCTGCATATCAATTTTATTTTAACATTTTTCTAGCCTGTCTTTTCCAGCTTTCTTTGCCATGAGAAGAGCCTTATCCGCTCTGTATAATAAAGAATCAAGAGTTTCTTTACGCGAATATTCAGCTACCCCTAAGCTTACTGTAGTGTATATAGTTTCGTGTTGATACAACACAGAGGAGCTTTTTATAGATTTTCTGATTTTTTCTCCTACTTTCATAGCTGTATTTGCATCAGAGTTATTTAGAATAACCATAAATTCTTCTCCGCCCCATCTAAAAAATAGATCTGGATTTTTTAAGGTTTTATGCGTTGTGCTCGCAACCTCTTTTATTACTTTATCTCCCGCGAAGTGTCCATATTTATCATTGATCTTCTTAAAGTCGTCAATATCAAACAATATTATTGAAAATGTAGAGTTGCTAGACTCTGCCTCCTGAAAAAGTTTTGAAGAGACGCTGTCAAATAACTGTCTGTTATATATACCGGTAAGTTTATCTGTAGTAGCCATTTTTTCCAATGTTTTTTGGTACAATTTAACGTTGAAATTCGCTAAAGTTAAAACTACAGAAGTTATTAAAAAGCACATAGCAATATTAAAGAATAAAGCGTTTATTATATCTTTTGTGATAGCCTTCTCGTTTTGTTCTGCTATAAGATACCAATCAAGTTCCGGCAGATAGCGACTATCCAAATGTATTTTTTCCCCGTTTTGCTTATATTCCAATGTAGCATGTGGATGCTTTAGTATTTTACTTGATATAGTGGAAAGACCTTTAATGTCTTTAATGTTGTCTGACTTTTTACTAAAGGTATCTCCATGAAGAGTTATGTTTCCTTGCTTGTCTACAAAATATATTTGTCTCCCGTAATCATTTTCATACTTTTCAATAAGCGTTTTGACTGATTTCACAGTAAGTCCTACACCCGCTGCGCCTATATAATTTTTATTATAATCATACACTTTATGATTTATAAAAATTGTCATAGCATCTTTATTGGCCATGTCAAAGTCAACATTTATTTCATAATCTTGTTTTATTTTGGCTAGTCGAAAATACCACTTATCCCTAAACTCATTAGGCTTTATTTTTTTTAGAATGCCATTGGAGTGATAATATATCTTTGTTTTCTCTGAAACTAAAAAACTAGTCACCGTGCCATATTTTGTTTGTATGGTTTTGAGGTATTTCCTTATCTTGCTTTCATCCTTTTCTCCAGCTACTATCCAATCGCGCACAAAAGTATCTGAAGATATAAGTGAAGATATAAAAATAGGGTTTAAAAGGTCTCTTTGTATTTCAGAGTAAATGTTGTCGCTTGTCATAGGTAACTCATTTTTTTTAATTTGAGAACGAAGTGTTGATAAAGATACAAAATAACTTACTAAACTGCTTATTAAGAAACCTGATATTATTAATAAGCTGATTATTGTGATCAATCGATTGGTTTTAGTTTCCATATTTTCTCCTATCCATATTTGCGTTATAATAATTATCGTATTGCAGAAGTAATCTATAAAAAATTGAAAATTATACTCAAAAACGAGGTTAATAATTATATACCACAATCTATTATTAAGAACAACCATACTTTATGTAATCTTAAAAATTATTGAAAAGAATTTTGCTGAAAATTTTCTCAAAAGTAACTTGTAAGGACTAGGAAATACAACTTAGGATAGGTTTGAGATATTATGATTTGAAAGGTTAGTAGTTTTAATTTTATTTAAAAAATCTGGTAATTAAGAAGAGTGTTTTGAAGTTTAAAAGAGAATTACTCGATAGATAATCTCAGAGTAGGAGGGCTAGCAGAAAAAATTAAAATTATAAAATGCTTTTGCACACTTTTAATGATAAAAAGACAGATGATAGGCTCGGCCTGTCATCTGTCTATCCTGATAATATCATAATAAAAGTCATAAAAACAAAGAACCATATAACCCACTGATTTACCCCGCCGAATTTTCTTAGCAGTTGAATTCGAGTGTTCTCGTCCTCAATTTTACTCTCGATATCTGTTTTCAAAAACTTATACCTTCTATAGACGAAATAAGGGAGGACCCCTCCTGAGCCAATCCCAATTAAAAATGCCACAAAGGGGAAGTCGTTATTTATCATTGTCATTAGAAATATGTAGGAGATTCCTTCAAGGTATGCTTTTCTGTAAATGAGGTACCACCCGTTTCCCAAAAAAGCCCACCAAGACCAGTTCCATACAAATTTTTCTTCGCCGTTTTTTTCATATTTGGCAAAAGCTTTTTTATACCATTCATATGCAGAAGAATTTCCTATAAAAGCCCTCAGGGCTCTTTCTTCATAAGTTTCCATGACTATACCTCCAAGTCTATTTTGCAATATACCGTGATAAGTTTACAGGAACTTCATTCTGATATTAGCGATAGTTAGCTGCCTATATAATCTAAAATTGCAAATTGCTAGCTCTGCAATTTTAATTTCATATTTTCCTCTTCTTCAAGTAATTCTAAAATGTATATTATGTGACGGTTTATTCTTCTGTATTTTGCGAGTATGTCAACATAGATGGAGTAGGAAAGAGATTTTCCTTTTAATTTTCTTTCCAGCATAAGGTTGTCGTTTAGCTGTACGGGCATCTTTTTTGCTTCGTTTATTTTCAGAATGTCCGGATTTTTTATCAGTTCTGATACTCTGTTTAGTGATGTCATTACTAGTTCATGAACCGTATGTATCTCGCTTTTTTGAATAGAGCTCAGTTCCAGACTGTTGTTTTTTAATTTGAGATATAGTTTGGCCATACCCGCGCCGTAATCTCCGAATGACTCATAAACGTCACTGATGCTGAGCATCTGACGGATCTCAGATATATGCTTATGCGAGTTGTTGTACTCCAAGAATTCAGTTAATGTTTTTGTTATCTCATCTTTTAGAGTGTCTAGCTGCTTTTCAATGTTAAAAATTTCGTCTAAAAGTTTTATATTATTTTTTCCATCTATTATTAGAGCTTTAAAATTTTCTAAACTCAGTTTAAATTTTTTGTCCATAACCAATATCTGCATCTTGCATTTTTCAAGCACTATAAATGGAGCTTTTACCATTTTAGATTCCAGGTTTAAGTTTTCCCCAGCTTCCCTTTCCTTTACAATGAGATCCAAAAATTTCATGAGGTGCTTTATAAAAGGAAAAAAAATCAGGGCGTTTGCCAAGTTGAAAATTGTATGTGAGACTGCTATATATTTTGAGATATTATTCAAGCTTACAAGTTTATTTACAAAAGCTACATAGTGTGTGAAAAAAGGTATCACTATTGAAACACCGATTACCTTTATAAATATGTGTGCATAGGCTGCTTTTTTGGCATTTGAAGAGGTTCCAATGGAGGCCAAATAAGCGGTTATTGTTGTACCAATATTTTCTCCCAGAACCAGGGCTACAGCAGTTTTATAGTGTATAAGTCCTTGACTTGCTAGTGCCATTGTTATTCCAACCGTCGCAGCAGAGGACTGAAGGACAGCTGTTAAAACTGCACCCGTAAGGGCGGAAAATATAACTCCTGGTATACTAGTGGCTTCGAATTTCTGAAATAGATCTAGAAAATATGGCATTTCTCTCAAAGGAGTCATACCGTTTTTCATTAATTCCAGTCCGAAAAAAATCATCCCAAATCCCATTAAAAGTACAGCTTTTTTCCTGCGTTTTTCTGAACGGCTAAATGTAAACACAAGGGCACCAATACCTGCCAGTGGTAACCCGTATTTTCCTATTTTCAACACGAGGATCCATCCTGTTACAGTTGAACCTATATTTGCACCAAGTATGATACTGATAGCCTGTTTTAAGGTCATGAGGGCGGCATTAACAAAGCCGACAACCATAACTGTGGTAACCGAACTAGACTGTATTATAGCTGTAACTATAAGGCCTAAAAATATAGAAAGGAACTTGTTGTGGGTTATGGTGCTGATTAATTTTCTTAATCGGTCTCCTGAAATTTCCTGCAGGGTGTTTGACATAGCTTGCATGCCGTAGATAAAAATACCAAGCCCGCCAAGTACCCTAAAAATTATGTCAAATAAAATTGCCATGGCACTCACCTCTATTTATCTTTACCGCTAAAAAGCCGAGAATCTTCTTTTGTAGAAGTTTTTTAGATAGGCTGAGTTAATGTTTGTTCATAAATAAAAAGCAATAAATTCATTATTTTTATAATATTGAACTGAGTAGACAACTCAAGTTGATATTTAGAATTATTGCGATAAATTACTGAATTGCTATACTTTCTTTGCTTGTCCAAAGAAAGTACCAAAGAAACGACACCCGTAAAAAATTCCTAAAATCACTTCTGAACTAACTTTCTATTGAAATATAGTCGGCAAGCCTCTTTATTTCAATGAAAGTGGATTTCAGAAGCTGATTTCTTAACGTAATTTTTTAAATGGGTTTAAATTCAAAACTTTTAAAAGCAATTATTTCAAAGTTTTTCGGCCATTGAAACAATCAGCGTTAAGAAAAATCGAGAAAAAATCTTTAGAAAAGTTTTAGTGTCCGAAGGCACGGTTTTTGTGCCAAGTTTTAAAACTTTTCTTAGATTTTCGAGAGTTTTTAGCTGATTTTTCACAGGCCTTGATTTTTCTTTGTTACTTTCTTTTCATCAAGGATAAAGAAAGTAAGGTTCTCATAAATTCAATATTTTATTACAGGTAGCAACTTAGATTAATATATATATAGGTGGTGTAAAAATAAATTTATTTCTATTTTAAAGTATCTAAATTTACTCCATAATCAAGTAGTTTTTCCTCTGCTTCATCCAGAATAATCTCTTTAAGTTCCTGCAGGACTAGATCAAATTCCACATGTTTATCCATCATATAAATCATTTTCTTTTCTATATCCAGCCAGGTGTCTATGGGTGCCTCATTATGCTGTATCTGTACCTCTAGCTTGTCTAAAGCATTGGCAACCTTTGCTTCGTAGCTTTCTTTTTCTTCCAGTTCGTGCCACAGTGAAAAAAGTTCATCTCCAAGCTCTCCGCCTAAAATAGTTCTTATGTATTCTATCGCTGCTTTTTCCCTATCTTGCTTAAGCTTTTTTATATCCGTATCTCTCATAGTGTCAAAAGCTGGGATATCGCCAGACTTTGCTTCTACAAGGTCATGAATTATGGTCATTTTTAAAAGTTTCTCTACATTTAACTCTTTTTTTAAATAGGGTGACACGAGTACGGCCATCAGGGCAACTCTCCATGAGTGGTCGGCGACACTTTCTTGTCTGCCGTTGGAAAGCCAACTGTGCCTCATCTCGATCTTAAGATTTTCTGCCAGCCTTATTATTTTGTAGATATTTAAAAGATCTTGTTTCATAAATATTTTTCCTCCGCTTGTTTTTCATCAAAGATAGCATCAAAACAACCCCTTGTCAAACATTTAGGAGTTTTTCCCAGGCGAAGATCATATCTTTCAAATATTTTCCGGATATAAACTTGATAAATGGAGCTCGAATCCCCATACTGTATTTATTTGAGATCACAACCTTGCCAAATGTTTTTCCTTCTTCTACACTCTCCACTGTTTCATAGGCCTGAGTGCTCACTATTCCTATCATCTTCCCTTTGGAAATCACCGGCCCCCCGCTGCTCCCTGCGGACCCGCTAATGTCTCCAAAAAACTTTTTGTTGTCCTTGTTTAGCATGGCCACTTTACCAAAGCTGATTACAGGCAGAGAGAACTTTTTAAATATGGATTCAGGAAGTTCTACTATCTTTGATATGAGGTCTGGATAGCCAACCATAAATATATTCTCGCCCTCGTATTTCGGGCCGTCTCCTATATCCGAAAGCCTTGCAGGCAGATACCCAAGGTCGAGTAATTTTTTGCAAAACTCAGTTTGATCATCCCCTATATATATCAGTGCCAGGTCCTCGTAAATATCTTCGGATAAAACCACATTTTCTTTTTTTAGTTCGATGCACTCTGTAGCCTTGAAATTATCATTTAAAAATTCCTTATGCGAGTAGTTAGGCACCCTGTATATAAGTTGGTAGACGTTGTCGTCTCCGTACACCAGTGTGTGTCTGGCGGTTGCCAGATAGTATCTGTTCCTGTTTTTTAAGAATACAGCACTGGAATACCCCCTGATATTGTTATCCGGCTCACCTAGATCAGAGTAAGCCATTATATTAACCGTGGCTTTTTTCCATTTTTCTATCCATTTAGAATTTGGATTAGGCCGGCTGCTTATTAAATTTTTTAAAATTTTGAATAAATCCATACAGACCACCTCTTCGCCTTTTATAGTTTATTAAGTATTTCTTTTACAAATCCTTTTAAAATAGAGGAGAAATATATTTTATTGGGAATAAGGGTTTTAAATTATAGTAAAATATTAGTAAGTAGTTTTTTATTTTTGTGTGACATACTTGACCTGTTTTTAAATTTGAAATTGAAAAGAGGATGAGGATATGAAAATAATCAGATATTTAGGTTCCTTGGCTTTTGTAATTGGGCTTTTTACAATGATATTTGCGGGTATACCCTGGTATGTAGTAGTCGCCGATGATCCGGTAGTTCCGTTATGGCTTAGAACTGCTATATTTTGTTTTCTAGGCGGCATACTCGTTGTTTTGACTGCCATCTCTGCAGAACAGAAAAAATATAAAGCTCAATGTGAATCTGAAACTCCGGTTACGGAAAAAGAGATATTGCTGAGCAATGCACCTGAAATAGCTGGCAACGAAGTAGTGGATGTGCTTGGGCTTGTACAGGGGCATACTGTATATGCAATATGGCTCGGTAAAGATTTGTCTGCTTTGATTCGTTTGATACTCGGCGGGGAATTGACAGAATACACAGAAATGATGGGAAAGGCGCGTGAAATAGCCACTCAAAGAATGTTGAAAGAGGCGGAAACTATAGGTGCAGATGCAATTATAAATGTCAGGTATATGACTACAAGTGTAGTTGGTAGTGCAGCGGAGCTTTTTGCATATGGAACGGCAGTAAAATTTAAAAAATAGTTTTTCGTATGGTATATAGAGGAGGGGGATTAGTTGATTAAAAAAGTTTTTCTTTTATATGTTGCACTCTTGAATATTGTGATTTACAGTGGAATTTTAGCGGATATATACATAAAGCAAAAAAATCACACCGATACATTTGAAATGATGGGGGTAACTCAAGAAGCTCAGGATTTTATCGTGGAGTCTTGGATTACTCCGGAGAAAATAGCTGTAAGGAACCAGGGCAAGGATATAATTATGGATATGGAGAAAAAGATAATAAATATGGTGGACCACAATGAAAGAACAATCAGTGTTATGCCGCTGAATTTTTCTGAAATTAAAAATGAGGAAGATCAAGGAATTTCAGACGAAGAGATGGAAAATTTCGAAAAATTCATGGGTGAAATGATGAAAATGGATTTTAAGGTAGAAAAAATGCAAGAAAAGAAAAAAATAGGTAAATGGAATTGTCAAAAATACATACAGACTGTGGATATGGGAATGGGCAGTGTCAGGTCCGTTATATGGGCTACAAATGATATAAAAATAGATGCGGACCTATACAGTAAATATTCTGCTGGTGTGATGTCAAATATTCCGGGCTTAAGTGATAATATCGAGGGAATAATGGAAGAAATAAGAAAAATTGAAGGTGTTCAGGTCTATATTGACCAAAGTACAAACATGATGGGGCAGTCTTTTAGGACTGTATCTGAACTTGTGGAATTTCGAGAGGGAAAAGCACCGGCATCTGTCTTTAAACTCCCAAATGACTACAGAATGGTGAATTTATTTGATGGTATGCGATAACCGGTTTTAGTTAAAGAGTTCAAGTTGCTGTCTGTATTTGAAACAATATTGAATTTCTGAGAATTTTTTTGCACATAGAGTTTCCCAGAGATTTAGAACATGAGCTTCACAGAGAAATCCTTAAGTCAAAAGATTTATTCTTTGTCACGAATTACACGAATCTCACGAATGATTCAAAACCTTGAAAATTAAAGATTTTTAATAAGTCTCTGTGAAGCTCACTCTTTTCCTCCGTGCAACGCTGTGACCAATTTTTTGACTTTCTATTCGTGATAATTAGTGCGATTCGTGACCAAAAAAGTTTTTATATCCTTACAAGAAATTCAGTAATTTATCGCAATAATTCTAAGTAGCAACTTGAGTTGAACATTAAAAAGATCGTCCTGCATAAATTGCATGACGATCTTTTATAAAAAACTTTATTTTTTATCCACTCTTATTCTAGCCTTCATTCCCTCTTCTATGACGGTATCATCTTTGTCATAGCAGTAGAAGTAGTAGCTTTCCCCGTTGTGCTCCACCAGACCGTTATGCCATTCCCCTTCTATAAACATCTCTATAGGTGATCCACAGGTAAAGTAAAGGTTTTCTGCTGTGTCAAGGTTGAAGCGTCCCTGGCTGTTCAACACCAGGCTGCCCTCCAATGTCGTTCTCGTGAGCATCTCCAGATCGTAAATTGCTTCTTCCAGCTCGTCTTTCAGGTAATCGGCTATTCTAAAAGCCTGCAGGTTCTCGAAACCTTCACCAGGTGCATTTTTATAATCTTCTTCGATCTTAGATTTCATCTCTTTAATAAGCTTTATCAACTCCAGATATTTTTCATCAAGCATTTTCAGTCCCCCTTTTCCAAAGTTTAATAAATTTTACCGAAGACATGGCAAATAACCTTTTTTTATTATAAAATTGAGCCGTTTATTCAGCTCGATTGTCTCAACTGTTAATGAGAAATTAAAATAAAAAAGAGCTAGATAAAATAGCTCTTAATAAGGAATAGATATATGAATTATTTTAAGTGGGATATAAATTTTGAATTTACTTTTTTTAAGACCTCTATTATTTTTAAAACAGTAATTAAGCATAAAAATCCTAAAATTATTGGTCCGGTTACAAGCCATAAAAAATGAAGGGAGTTTATCATAAAAATCACCTCTTTAAATTTTTATACGCAGATAATTAAAATTTCCTTTTCAGCACTTTAAAGTAAATGAATGTTTTGTAGTGTTTGGGATGCTTGAGTAGTAAAATAGTTAAGAGGTTTTTCAAGGCAGATTTTTAAGTTTAAATCCGGCAGCATAATTTGATTTATTACAGAAAATGTGATATTTTATTATAAGAAAATATCATATTTTTTGAATAGTTTTCATATTTATTGGAAATTTATAAATGGCATAAAAGTAGAATGTAAAAACACGATTCGGTTGGTAGTCCGGATGCATGTATGTGTAAGTAACCTTCCCTCCTCGGGATGTCCGTCATTTTACTAGAATTATAGAGGAGGGTATTATGATAAAATTAACGGTTTACTATGAAGGGCAGTTTTGGGTCGGGGTAGTGGAACTTGTAGAAGATTCCAAGTTAAAGGTTTTTAGACATGTTTTCGGTAAAGAACCTACTGGTCCTGAAATATATAATTTTGTCGACAGATATTTTTTAGATTTGATAAGCAAAGATGTAAATGGAATAAGACAGGAGAAAGTTGAAAAGAAAAGTTTGAATCCTAAACGAGTTCAAAGGCAGATTGCCAAAAGCATGAAAAACAAAAGTTCTCTGTCATATGCCTATGAAGTTTTGCGTATAGAAAGGGAGGCTTTTAAACTTGATTCCAAGAAAAGTAAAAAGCAGGACAAAGAATTGTCTAAAAAGCTTCGATTTGAACAAAAAAAACTGAAAAAAATAGAAAAAAGAAAAGGCAGATAGGTCAGGCAAGTCCTGAATTGGCTGAAAAATTAAACGAAATATTATTTAGTGCCTTCCAGTGAGAACAAGGAAGGCTTTTTTATTTGTAAAGATAGAGGGAGGACATGTGAAACTTAATTCCTACGAAATTTTAAAGAAATATTTCGGATATGAAGCTTTTAGGAAGTCACAGGAAAAAATAATAACGAGTATACTTTCCGGCGATGATACGCTTGTGATAATGCCGACAGGTGGCGGTAAATCGATTTGCTACCAGATACCAGCATTACAGCTGGATGGTGTCACCATTGTAGTGTCTCCGCTTATTTCCCTTATGAAAGATCAAGTGGACAGTTTGAAAAACATGGGGATATCCGCAGAATATGTAAACAGCTCGTTAAGTGCAGAGGAAACCACTTCTGTCTTGAGAAGGGCTGCATCCGGTGAGTACCAGATATTGTACGTGGCTCCGGAAAGACTTCAAAACACTGAGTTTGTCCAAAGAATAAGCCAAGTCAAGATATCGCAGGTGGCAGTTGACGAGGCCCACTGTATATCCCAATGGGGGCATGACTTTAGAAAAAGCTACCTGGGGGTTTCTAAATTCATAGATCAGTTGGAGTCCAGGCCGGTGCTAAGTGCATTTACAGCCACAGCTACCCCAAAGGTACGTGAGGATATAGTAAGAAACCTTGGGATAAAACCAAAAATTTTTGTAGACGGTTTTGACAGGGAAAACCTGAAATTCTCTTTGGTAAAAGGGACAAACAGCCTTTCATATATATAAAAAATATCTGAGGGAGCACAGCGGTGAGTCCGGGATAATATATTCATCGACCAGGAAAGAAGTTGATGCAATATATAACGAACTGAAGGAGAGGAACCTCAGGGTCGGCAGGTACCATGCAGGGTTAAGTGATAAGGAGAGAAAGGTCCAGCAGGAGGACTTTATCCATGACAGGATAGATGTTATTGTAGCCACCAATGCTTTTGGTATGGGTATTGACAAGTCCAATGTGAGGTTTGTTATTCACAGTAATCTTCCGAAAGATTTGGAAAGTTATTACCAGGAGGCTGGAAGAGCTGGAAGGGATAATCTTGATTCACACTGCATCTTGATATTCAATCCAAAGGATATAAAGACGCAGAGGTTCTTCATAGAGAATAATGAGTTTGAAAGTTCCCAGGAAATTATAGATATAAAATATGAAAAACTAAATGCAATTGTCAGCTATTGCCATACCTCTAAATGTCTGAGGTCCTATATACTTGAGTATTTCGGCGATGATGGTATGGAAAACTGCAGCAACTGCAGCAGCTGCCTTGATTCCGGCGAGGTGCAGGATATTACAGTTGAGGCACAGAAGATAATCTCGTGTATAGGAAGATTGAAAGAAAGATACGGGATAAACATGATAGTGGGGATACTGGCAGGGTCCAGGAACCAGAATATACTCAAATTTGGGCTTGACAAGCAGTCCACTTACGGTCTGCTCAGCAGGTATCCTCAAAAAGAGATAAGGGCGCTCATAGACCTTCTAGTAGGGGATTCTTATCTAGAGGTCAGCAACGGAGAGTACCCGGTATTAAAGCTGACGAAAAAAGCGTATCAATTTATAAAAAACAAGGAAAAACTTTACAGAAAAGTCGTAATGGTTGAGAAGTCTAAGGTATATGAAGACAACGGTACTTTTGAACTGCTTAGAAAATTGAGGTTTGAGATAGCGAAATCGGAGGGCAGACCTCCGTTTACCGTATTTTCTGATACAACTCTAAGGGAGATGGCACACAAACTGCCTGTAAATCGTGAAGAGATGCTTGGTATAAACGGTGTGGGAGAGGTGAAATTTGAGAGGTACGGTGAAAAGTTTATTGCACTTATGGAAGGGATGAAAGGGGTTCCGCAACAAGAGACCGCAATAGAAGAAACCCTTGTAAAACCGACAAACCTGTCTAGTGATGAATTTTCCGTAAGCCTCTTCAAGAGCGGGATGGACATTGAGGAGATCGCCCAAAAGAGAAATCTAGGGGAAAATACTATAATAGGCCACTTGGTGAAAAATTTTGGCAAAGACAAAGAGCTGGATATTTCCTCGCTGTACACAGCTGAGGAAGAGAAGCGGGTGATGGATGCAGTGGAAGAACTTGGCTCTTCTAAGTTGAAGCCGTTAAAGGATAAGCTTCCTGAGAGTATAAGTTATGCCACTATTAAAATAGTGCTGGCTGTAAACAAGGTTTTGTAATTATATAAATTACTGAATTTCTCTGGACACAGAGTTTAACAGAGATCTAAAACAAGAGCTGCACAGAGAGAGTTCTTGAAATCAGAAAAATTCTTTTTGTCACGAATTACAAAAATCTCACTAATCATTAAAAACGTAGAGAATTAAAGGCTTTTAGCATTTCTCTGTGAGACTCAATCTTTTCCTCTGTGCCGCTCTGTGGCCAAGGTTTTTGTGTACCTGCAAGAAATTCAGCAAATTATTGTAACTTAAAATTTTTTTATAAAAGAGGAGACGTACGGGAAATTATGATATATTTTTTATTTTTAAAACACCCCAAGGGTGAGGAATTATATAGTGTGCCCAAAGAAAAAGAGGATATTGCAAGGAGGTATTTTAAAAGCACATCCACTTTAGAAACTGAGGTAAATATAGAGGGGAAAAGCTACCGGGCTCTAATCGACTATCAGGTATTTGCAAATCTGGCTAATTTTGACTGCTTTAACTGTCTAGAACACTGCTGTGCAGACACCCCTGCTGTGCACAGTGCTGATACGAGGGAGCTTATTTTGGACAACCTTGATGAGTATAACAGGCTTACAAAAAATGTAGATATAATGAAAGATCTGGGGTATTCTATGGATGAGATAGAGGACAGCATCTCGAGAGATCCGCTAATGATTCCAGAGAGACACGTAGAAGAGGAGATAGAACTGTGTACTTGTTCGTTTAAGCCAAACAACAGGGCTACAATATGTGCTTTGCATTCGCTTTGTCTGGATAAGGATATGGGGGCCGAAGAGATACTGAGATACAAACCGACAATATGCAGCCTTTGGCCTATTGAAATACTGGCGGAGGAGGATCTGTCACTGCTGTACATAAGTCTGCCGGATGATTTTACCAATGAGTTCAGCATAGAGGACTATTACTCTCAAGCGTGTATAAACAAAGAATACGCAGACAGCCCCGAGTTCAGAAGGAAAAATCCGGAAGGTTTTTCTGAAAGTGATTATAAGCCACTTATAATTTCTTATGCAGATACGATAAAATATGGGTTGGGGGGAGAGTGCTATCTCGCCATTAAAAATAGGCTCATAGAAGATGGGCTGATATCTCAGGAAGAGTTCGGTGATTCTTCACAGCAGATAAACAAAACTTTTTAGTTGGAAAACCTGCAAAAGAGATATTTATATAATTTCAATTAAAATGAAAGGCTGGAGATTAACTCCAGCCTTCGTCATCTTTTACAATAAATTTTTTATAAATATTCAACTCTTTTGGATTTAAAAAAGTGCTAACCAGAAGACCGTTTTCGACATACTTTTGACGGGATACCCTAGTTTTTTCCAAAATATATGATGCGGATCCACCTTCTGAAAACGGAATCAAAAGAGTTGCTTTCACCTCATTTTTAAACAGTTTTTTTTCTATTTTTTCTACAAGTTTATCTATACCAGCCCCTGTTAAAGCTGATATATCCACGTAATCCTCTCCGGAACTATATTTTTTCATCAATTCATCAGGACTGAGCTTATCTGTTTTATTTTCAGCCACTATATATGGTGTTTCCCCACCATCAAGCTCCTTTACAACCTCTTTAGTAACCTTGAGTTGGTGTTCATAATCTTTTCTAGATATATCTACAACGTAGATTAGGAGGTCGGCTTCCTCTATCTCTTCTAAAGTTGATTTAAATGCTTCAATAAGAAAATGTGGCAGTTTGCTTACAAAACCGACTGTGTCAATCAGGATAAACTGTGACTTATCCTTTAATTGAATTTTTCTGTGAAATGGATCCAATGTGGCAAACAGCATATCTTTTACAAAAGAATCGGTTCTGCTGTCGGGCTCACCATTTAAACGCATGAGATGGTTCATAAGTGTTGATTTTCCTGAATTGGTATAACCTACTAGAGCCACAGTGGGTATGGCACTTTTTTTCCTTTGGCTTCTTTGAACCTCACGGTGTTTTTTTACCTGTTTCAGGGCCTTTTCGATATCGGATATCCGTTTAGAGATAACCCTCCTATCCAACTCTAACTGTGTCTCACCGAGCCCTCTGGTACCTATTCCTGCTCCTGTTCTGGATAACTCTTCACCCAAACCTATAAGCCGTGGAAGTTGGTAACGCAGTTTTGCAAGTTCCACCTGCAGTTTACCTTCTTTGGATATTGCTCTTTGGGCAAATATATTTAGGATAAGAGTGGTTCTGTCTATTATTCTCATTTCCAGGATTTTTTCCAAATTCCGTATCTGTATGCCTGAAAGCTCATCGTCAAAAATAATTAAATCTATATTTTTCCGGCGGGCAAGCAGACCGATCTCCTCTATTTTACCTTTACCGAGATATGTAGAGGCCTCTATTCTATCCCTTTTCTGACGTACTATATCCACTATTTCATATTCTGCAGCTTCGGCTAGTTCTTTTAATTCGTTAAGAGAGTCATCTAGGGATACCCTATAGGATTTCCCCTGTATCTCCATACCGACTAAAATTACCCTTTTCTTTGCAGAATGATAAGTATATTCACTGTTAATATTAATCACCTCATTAATGTATTAGCTTTCTAGATTATACCATATTTTTTATGTAAAAGAGTTTTAAATATTAAAAATAGGTTTATGACAGATATAAGATTAAAATTTCATATAAGTGACCTAGTTGTGACACAAGATTGTCACATTTACACTGTAGACTTAATATCAAGAAAAAAGATAAAAATAAAAAATCAGGAGGTAATAGATATGAAAAAATTAATAGTGATTGGGATATTAGTGATGGGAATGTCAGCATTTGCAAGTGGTGTAACAAAGTATGGGGTTACAGAGAGTGAAAGCACTAGACTGTCGAGACCGCTGATGATAGATCTATTCGGAGACTACGGAAACAGATAAACGATGTACCAGTTATCGGTAGTATGTAAATAATGTGGTAAGAGGAAAAAAATTAGGAGGAAACAGATATGAAAAAATTAATATTGATGGGAATATTGGTAATGGGAATGTCAGCATTTGCAAGCGGAACAACAAACGATGGGATGAAAGTAAGTGAAAGCACAAGACTGTCGAGGCCACTGATGATAGAGCTATTTGGAGACTATGGAAACAGGTAAAAATGAATAAATTATAAATCCACAAAATACAGCAATAAGAAACTGATTGCTGTATTTTGTTTTTTTAAAATCCAGAAAAAGATAGCCGCATAATAAAATTTATGTAGTCTATCTTTTTCTGGCAGAAATAGAGTACAGAAGTATTAGAACAGAAAATATCTCAAGCCTTCCAAGAAGCATTGCAAAGATAAGCACCACTTTACTATAAGGATCGAAGAAACTGTAGTTTTCAATAGCCCCCACCCTGGCAAGTCCTGGTCCTATATTTCCAAGTGAAGCAATGGATGCCGAGAAGCTGGTGACAATGTCATAACCCATAAAAGCCAGAAAAAGTGTTATGGCGGCAAAGAAAAAAATGAAAAGCACGAAAAATGCCATAACATTTCTAAGTATTCGATCTTCTATAACCTCGCTGTCCAATTTCAACGAGAAAACTGCTCTGGGATGAACCATCCTTTTAAGCTCATGTGAAAGGTGCTTGGACATAATAAGTATCCTTATCTGCTTTACTCCCCCTCCTGTAGATCCTGCAGATCCTCCGAAAAACATCAGAGTTACCAGAACAAGTGTTGAAAATGAAGGCCATATGTTAAAGTCAGCAGTTGAAAATCCTGTTGTAGTGCATATAGAAACCACTTGAAAAGCGGCATCTCTCAAAGAGGTCAAATATGAGTTTCCATACCGGATTATGTCGGAAAAATACAGGTTTAATGAAACCAGGATAGTTGTTATTCCCAGTATAGATGTGTAGAACTTCCACTCGCTGTCCCTAAAAAAGTTTTTAAATTTTCCGTTAACAAGGTAAAAATGCAGGGTGAAGTTTACTCCTGCAAGGTACATGAAAATAATGATTACCACCTCTATATATACACTGTGGAATCCTGCGACAGAGCTGTTTAAGGTTGAAAAACCACCTGTTGCCAAAGTTCCGAAAGTATGGCACAGGGAGTCGTATAAATCCATTCCTCCAAGCATAAGCAGGAGAGTTTGAACTAGAGTCATGCCTGAGTATATGAGCCACAGAATTTTTGCAGTGTCTTTGATTTTGGGTTTTAAACGGCTTTTTATCGGTCCTGGAACCTCAGCATTGTAAAGTTGTCCTGGCGATATACCCAGCATCGGCAAAACTGCTATTGTGAGCAGTACTATCCCCATTCCTCCTATCCAGTGTGTCATGCTGCGCCAAAACAGTACGCCCTTTGGAACGGACTCGATGTTGCCTAAGACAGATGCCCCTGTGGTGGTGAAACCTGAGGTAGCTTCGAAAACACAGTCTATAAAAAAATCCAGTGAGTCACTCAGGTAGAACGGCAGTGCCCCGAATAGCGAGGCAAGTATCCAGCCCAGTGAAACTATCACAAAGCCTTCGCTGGCCATTATTCTTTTCTCAGAATGGAAAGCCAAGACAAAGGAAATTCCGAATGCCAGTGTGGTCAGCAGTGAAACAATGATAGCATTTACATCAGGCCCCTTATAATAAAAAGCGAAGATTAGTGGGAAAATCATAGCAAATGCAAGCACAATTAGAAGAAAACCCTGTATTTTAAATATCAGCTTCCAGTTCATTTTCTACCACCCGACTTCACAGAAAACCTTTTTTCAACCTCGTAGATACTTTGAGGAAGAAGGAAAATCACCAGACGGTCTCCAAGCATTATGACATCGTTTCCTGTGGGAATAATTACTTCTTCTCCTCTTATTATTACCCCTATAATTGTTTTTGGAGGAAGCAGGATATCTTTTAGAGGGATGTTCAATATGGGAAGATTTTCTGTGACATTTATCCCTATGGTGGAGGCTTCTATCTCCGTAAATGATGACACTGAAAATATATCCTCTTTTCTAGTGCGTTTAAGAGTTTCGCCTACAGTAAGGGCATTTGGGGAAAATACCGTGTCTATGGAAGCCAGGTTGTTCATAATACCCACAGTGGAACTGTTTTGTATTATGCATATTGTTTTTGCTGCTCCGTATTTTTTTGATGTGAAGGCACCGAGGATATTGTACTGGTCATTGTCGCTCATATTTACCACGCAGGCTCCAGACATTTGAAGCTCCTCCATTAAAAACCTGTCAGTGGCAGACCCGTTTATAACCAGGACATCTTCTAAGTTTGAGCTGAGATATTTGCACCTTTCCCTGTCCTCCTCTATCAAGGTAACGGTTTTGTTCAGCTTGACAAGGACCCTTGAAAGTTCTACGGCGACTTTGCTACTCCCTATGATAATGATGTTGTTCAGTTGCTTTATTCCAAGTGAGAAGTAAGTTCTCACTATTTTTTTTACAATTTCTGTTTTACCTACAAAATAAAGTTTGTCGTTTGGGTATATTATGCTGTTTCCGTCGGGGATTATTATTTCACCGCCCCTTTGTATGGCTACGATTCTGACAAGGTCGAATATTTTGTCCAGTCTGCTTATTTGGTATAGGGGCATAGAGGGATATTTAAATTTTTCGTTTACCTTTACTCCTACCATCTGCGCCAAGCGTTTTCCGTAGCTGGCTATCTCAAAAATATCTGGGTTGGTTATGAGCTGTATAATTTTTTCCACGGTAAGTTTCAGGGGCTTCACAACTATATCTATTCCGAAATCTTCCGGGGAAGCCTTTCCGGTACCGAAGAATTTTGAGTAGTCATCTATTTTGGCAGCAATGGAAAGTTTGCCTGAGGAGTGTTTTTTGGCAATAGAAGATGCTATAAGGTTGTTCTTGTCGGTAACTGCAGCAATAAAAAGCCCGGCTTCCTCTATACCGGACTTTAAAAGTACCTGAGCATCTGTAGCATCCCCGTGGATAATCATGGCATCTAGGGTTCTTTTTAAAAATCTGGTACGCTCATCATTTTTCTCGATAATGGTTACACCGTACCCCTCATAAATAAGCTTTTGGGCTATACCTATTCCTATATCTCCTCCGCCTGCAATTATTATATCCATATGAATTCCCCTTTAAAAATCCAACGGTAAATTACACATCTTTCTTATATAAGGTATTTTTCGGGTTTTTATTAAAAATCCTTTCAGTTGCTTAAATTACTTAAGTCAAGCTGCTACTTTTACTTATGAATAACACGGATGAAATGAAATAAAAAACAAATGCAAAACCTTGGTAACAGAGCGAAATATAGGAAAAGAGTTAGGTTTACAGAGATAAAACAAAAACTTCAGTTTTTTAGGTCTTGGCTATAATCTAATAAAAAATATAAATCAGAAATCGGGAAAATTTAGTATTTACAACAATGAACTACGACTTTTTATCTGGTAATGTTTGATAAATTCTTTCTTACTACTTTAATCTAAAAGAGTTTTATTATGAAAATAATTTATAGTATCCTATATCACTGAAAATATTTTTTATTAAGATCTAAATTTAAATAACATAATTTGATTTTGAAAAAGCCGACAAAATAATTTAAGTGGTTTGTATTTTTTATATAAATTAAAATAAATAGAAATTTTTGAAACAAAATAATTTGACATTTTTATATTACAATACTACAATTTTAATATTAGAACTAGTTGTTATCTTTAAAAAGAACTAATTTAAACTTTAATTTTTATATTCTTAGAGTGTAGATATAGGAATACGATTAAGTTAGTAGCAACTTGAGCTAATTTAATAAAAATTTATTTGAAGGTGATAATGTATATGACTAACGATATTTATTTTTTCCTTAGAAAAGAAAAGATTTTTGCTTTAAGAGATGCTAAAAATAAAAATTTAACTAGATCATTTTTAATGAGAGCAATTAAACATTATAATGAAATTTATTTCAAATACTATGATTTGTATTCATATGATCCTATTGTAAATGAGGAACTTTCTGAACTAAAAGTTGCTATATCTAAACTAAAATTTAAAATTAATTCTATAGATACCTAGAAACTGTTGGTGGCTTTTTATTTCATATTTATTAATTTAGAAAGAGATGATTTTATGAAAATAAGTGAGAATTACAGTATAAAAAAAATTACATTCATAGTTTCATTTATTGTTTTTTTATTTATGATGTTAATAAGCAGTTATATTTTTTATCAAAAGAAAAAATCTTTAGAGTATCATGTTTATCAGACGGGGAAAAATTATCTTCAAATAACGTCTGATGCTCTAGAAGTTTGGATTTCTGAACAGTTAAAGTTGGCTCAAGTACTGGCCTCAGATCCAAGAGTAGTAAACGCAGCTAAAAATCCTAAAGATGAAAAAATAGTGGGAGAAGCACATGATTTTTTAAAAGCAGTTCATGAAAGGTATCCGCAATACGAAAACTTGCCAATACTTGTATTTACAGATACTGATTTTGAAATAAATTATAACGGAGAAAAAAAGACTATAAAAAACGGGACTATCTTAACCGATACAGTAGAGGGGAAAACAATCGGTAAAGCTGGTATGAAATATAATTTCGTAGAAGAGATATATAAAGGGAAAGAATTTTTTATAAGTAAAGTATATCCCAGTATTTTTAGGGGACATCCAATTTTTGTTCTAACAGTTCCTGTCATTGATAAAGGTAAATTAATAGGAGTAATAGCAGTATCACCGAAGATGGATTTTTTTACAAATATTTTTTTAGACAAACTTAAGCATGGAGAAACAGGGTATACTGCTTTATTTGATGACAGGTGGGTTACAATAGCTCATCCAGATAATTCATTGATTTTAAATGATTCTAAAGAAGTGAAATTAAGATTAAAATCTATAGTTCAAAATATGATGGAAAAAAATATTTTTTTTAAAACAAAGTTTAATGGGATTGACAAATATTATGTTATAGAGAAAATTTCCCTAAAAGAGGAAAATACTGCAAATACCTGGTATTTGATTTTTGCTCAAAATGAAGAAGAGGTATTAAGTCCGGCATATAAGACATTAAAAGTTTCTATTCTCATATCATTAGTAGTCACATTGGCAGCTGGATTTTTTACAAGTTTTTTAGGGGAAAATCATATAAATTTTATTGAAAAAGAGGTCCTTAAAAAAGCTAATGCCAATCTTGAAACCAAAGTAAAGGAAAGAACTGAAAAGCTCAAGGTCTTAGCAATTACAGATAGTATGACGGGATTGTTTAATCATGCATATTTTTTGAAAATATTAAAAAAATATATTGAAAACTCAGAAATAGAAAAATTTTCTTTAATTATGAGTGATTTAGATAATTTCAAAAAAATAAATGATACTTATGGTCATCCTGTAGGAGACGAGGTTCTCATACAATTTTCAAGAATAATTAAAAAGAATATAAAGGGATGCGATATTGCAGGAAGATACGGCGGAGAAGAATTTGTGATCCTGCTTACTGAATGTGAACTTGAAAATGCTATAAAAATAGCCGACAAAATAAGAAAAGATCTTTTTCAGTATAGATTTAAAGATATAGATAAAGAGATAAGCTCAAGTTTTGGAGTGTGTGAATGGAAAGGTGAAGATTTGATTACATTGATTAAAAAAGCGGATAATTTTTTGTATAAAGCTAAAATTTCTGGGAAGAATTGTATAAAATATTAAACTAAAATTATACGAAAGTTTGCTAAAATAAAATTTGTATAAATAACTTAAAATCTTTTGACTTCAAGTATTTCTATATGTCTGAAACGGGCTTCGCAGCGTCTTAAATAACTTTTGTTTTATTAAAACTTTATCTCATCTAGCAGTTTTTCTGTCTCTTCGTCAATATAGGCTGTCTCCATGAGTTCATCCGCCCACGAATATCTGCCTTTTATTTTGTTTAAAATATATAAGGACAGTGCTTTAACAATAGGGATTTCACTCCACACAGACGAGTTTAGGAACCTCAGATCATTCTCATCTGCTTTGTTGATATTTTCTAATATTTTTTTGCACTGCTCGCATATAAGCAGGCAC
>CAXXCR010000039.1:0-12615 GCA_963668015.2 uncultured Ilyobacter sp.
TTCAGCGCTTCGCGTTCTTTTCCAAGCCGGAGCATGGTTTTTGCAAAATTATTTCCGAACGATGAATACAACCAGGAAGTACGAATAATCACCGCTTCAGGATTTTCTTTTATGCAATTTTGTTCGCCTTCGAGTTTGGTTTTACCATAAACACCGGTTGGGTTCTCCTTTTTTTCTTCGGTTAACGGTAAAAATGAATTTCCATCGAAAACATAATCGGTGGAAATGTGGATGATTTTCGCCGAAACCAATTTGGCAGCTTTTGCCAGATTTCCCGGCGCTGCTGCATTAATATTAAAGGCTGTTTCCTTGTCGGTTTCCGCTTTATCCACCGCTGTGTAGGCGGCGCAGTTTACCACAAAATCGGGTCTTTTCTGCTGAAAAAATTCAACTACTGCATTTTCATTGGTAATATCCAACGAATCGACATCGGTGAAAATAAAATCCCAATCACGAAAATTTTCAGAGAGAACTTTGATTTCATTTCCTAATTGTCCGTATGCGCCGGTAATTAAAATTTTCATTTCATTTAAAAGATAAAATTCATTTCAGCATTATCGAAAAACGGGGCCTGCATATCTTTTTCAGATACAATTTGCAGTAATTTATCTATTTTCCATTCGATGCCAAGTTTTGGATCATTTATATTTATTGAACGTTCAGCTTCTTTGTTGTACAAATTATCGCATTTGTACGAAAAAATGGCGGTTTCGCTCAACACCGAAAAACCGTGTGCAAACCCGCGCGGAATAAAAAGCTGTTTTTTTTCTTTATCGTTCAACTCAAGCCCGAACCATTCGCCAAACGTGGGCGATCCTTTTCTCAGATCAACGGCAACATCGAAAACACAGCCCTGAATAACGCGTACAAGTTTCGACTGCGAAAACGGTGCAAGTTGGTAATGCAACCCGCGAACCACTCCTTTTGTCGATTTTGATTCGTTGTCCTGAATAAATTCAGTTTCAATATGGTTTTGAAAATATTTGTCGCGGTGGTACGATTCAAAGAAATAACCTCTTGAGTCCTCAAAAATCCGGGGCTCAATAATCAGCAAACCCGGAATTGGTGTTTTAATAATGTTCATTCCAGTTTAAAAAGAAAAAATTTGTTTTTCGGCCAGCCTCAACAAATACTGTCCGTATTGATTTTTACTGAGAGGCTCAGCCAGTTTTATTAATTGTTCTTTATCAATAAATCCCTTTTTGTAAGCAATTTCCTCGATGCAAGAAACCTTCAAACCCTGGCGTTGTTCAATGGTTGCAATAAAATTCGAAGCTTGTAACAAACTGTCGTGCGTACCGGTGTCGAGCCAGGCAAAACCTCGTCCTAAAAGTTTCACATTCAACCTATTTTCTTCGAGATACAAACGGTTCAAATCGGTAATTTCCAACTCGCCCCTTTTCGAAGGTTTCAGGTTTTTTGCTTTTTGAATAACGTCGTTGGTATAAAAATACAAGCCGGTAACCGCATAATTCGATTTTGGTTTTTCCGGTTTTTCCTCGATACTGATG
This sequence comes from uncultured Ilyobacter sp., assembly GCA_963668015.2. Classification (GTDB taxonomy): domain Bacteria; phylum Fusobacteriota; class Fusobacteriia; order Fusobacteriales; family Fusobacteriaceae; genus Ilyobacter_A. The sequence goes on from CAXXCR010000039.1 coordinate 1,512, forward strand.
ACTTTTCCGGTTTCATCGAATTCAACAACACCGTAACGTTCGGGGTCGTTTACATAATAGCCGAAAACTACAGCGCCATCTTGAAGGTTGGAAGCTTCTTCGAGGATACTTCTAAAATTGTAACCGTAAAAAATATTGTCACCCAAAATCATACAAACATTGTCGTCGCCAATAAATTCATCGCCCAGAATAAACGCCTGCGCCAAACCATCGGGTGAAGGTTGAATTTTGTAAGAAATTTTTAATCCCAACTGAGTTCCGTCGCCAAACAGGTTTTTGTACAGCGAGATGTCGGTTGGGGTAGAAATAATCAGTATTTCGCGAATTCCGGCCAACATTAAAACCGAAAGCGGGTAATAAATCATCGGTTTGTCGTACACCGGAATAATTTGTTTTGAAATCGACCGTGTAATCGGGTACAAACGGGTTCCGGCACCTCCGGCTAAAATAATTCCTTTCATTTTTTTTTGTTTTTGAGTTGGGTAAATCTATACAATTGTTTCAAGAGCTGGTTCTTTTTTTAACACTTTTTACACGTGTAAATTGAAAAAACGCCCAAAAATGAAATTAAATTATTGCAAAAATAATGAAGCTGACAAAAAATAATGGTATCCCGGAGCAATTAAAACCCAATTCGGTTTGGAAATAAATTATTCCTCTAAAAATCAATTAAAAACGGTAAAACTTTTGAAATGTATGAATTTAGTTATATTTTTGCGCGCGATTTAAACAAAATAAAGTCTAACTCATTAATTTAATTAGAATTACATGACAGAAGAATTAAATGAAAACATGGAACAGGAAGAGGTAAAAGAAGTTACCGAAACTCCGGTTCAGGAAGAAAAAGCCGTTTCGGAAGAAACAAAAGTAGAAGCGCCAAAAAAAGAGGCAGCTAAAAAAGCTGTTGAAGAAGAATTTGACTGGGCCAGCCTTGAAATTGGCCAGGATGCTTATTCTGAAAAAGAAAGAACAAATCTCGAAGATTTGTACAACAACACTCTGAATACTGTTTCTGAAAAAGAAGTTTTGGAAGGAACCGTAATTTCATTAAACAAACGTGAAGTTGTTGTTGACATAGGTTACAAATCAGACGGTATCGTTAGTTTGAACGAATTCCGTTACAATCCGGAATTGAAAGTAGGCGACAAAGTAGATGTTTACATCGAAAGTCTCGAAGATAAAAAAGGACAAATGATCCTGTCTCACAAAAAAGCCCGTGCAACCCGTTCATGGGATCGCGTTAACGAAGCTTTGGAAAAAGACGAAATCATTAAAGGATACATTAAATGTCGTACCAAAGGCGGTATGATTGTAGATGTATTTGGTATTGAAGCTTTCTTGCCAGGTTCACAAATCGATGTTAAACCTATCCGCGACTACGATGTATTTGTTGGTAAAACCATGGAATTCAAAGTGGTTAAAATCAATCACGAATACCGTAACGTTGTTGTTTCACACAAAGCGCTTATCGAAGCTGAACTCGAACAACAGAAAAAAGACATCATCGGTAAACTTGAAAAAGGTCAGGTACTCGAAGGAACCGTTAAAAACATCACTTCATATGGTGTATTCATGGATCTTGGCGGTGTTGACGGACTTATCCACATTACCGACCTTTCCTGGGGTAGAATTACTCACCCGAACGAGATTGTTGAATTGGATCAGAAACTGAACGTAGTTATCCTTGATTTCGATGATGACAAAAAACGTATCGCTCTTGGTTTGAAACAGTTAACTCCTCACCCATGGGATAAACTGGACGAAACTCTTAAAGTTGGCGATACTGTAAAAGGAAAAGTAGTTGTTATTGCCGACTACGGTGCATTTGTTGAAATTGCTCCTGGAGTTGAAGGGTTGATTCACGTTTCGGAAATGTCGTGGAGCCAGCACCTGCGCAGCGCTCAGGACTTCCTGAAAGTTGGCGACGAAGTAGAAGCTTCAATTTTAACACTCGACCGCGACGAACGCAAAATGTCGCTCGGTATTAAACAACTGAGAGAAGATCCATGGGAAAATATTGATAAAGAATTTGGCGTTGGAAGCAAACACAAAGCAACTGTTCGCAACTTCACTAACTTTTGGTGTATTTGTTGAAATTACCGAAGGAGTTGATGGTTTGATTCACATTTCAGACTTAAGCTGGACGAAAAAAATCAAACACCCTTCAGAATTCACAGCCGTTTGGTGAAGACATTGAAGTTGTTGTTCTCGACATTGACAAAGAAAACCGTCGTTTGAGCCTCGGCCACAAACAACTGGAAGAAAATCCATGGGATGTATTTGAAACAATCTTCACCCCGGATTCAATCCACGAAGGTACTGTTGTTGAATTAATGGACAAAGGTGCAGTAATTGCATTGCCTTACGGTGTTGAAGGATTTGCTACTCCGCGTCATCTGGTAAAAGAAGACGGTTCTTCAGTTAAACAAGATGAAAAACTTGATTTCAAAGTAATTGAATTCAATAAATCAGCAAAAAGAATTATTGTATCTCACTCAAGAGTTTACGAAGATGTAAAACGTGCTGAAGAAACTGCGAAACGCAAAACACAGTCACGCCCTGGCAAAAAAGTAGTTAAAACGGTTAACGACAACATGGAAAAAACTACGTTGGGAGACATTAGCGAATTGGCAGCTTTGAAATCGCAAATGGAAGCTGACGAGAAAAAAGATAAATAGATCAGGATTTGGTTATTTTAACCGGAATTTCGTAAATTGAAACATGGCATTCGAAATTCTAAAGAAAGGAAATTATACCTTGGTAAAGGTAAATTCCGACAGACTTGATACAAATAACGCACCCGATCTTAAGTCAGAACTTATAGTCGTTAACAACGGAGGCGAAAAAAATATTGTTCTCGATTTAGGCAGTGTAAATTACTGCGATTCTTCCGGGCTAAGAGCCGTTTTAGTGGCTAACCGGCTTTGCGAAGATGCAATTGGAACTTTTATTTTGTGCGGTCTCCTGCCCGATGTGGACAACCTTGTAAAAATTTCGATGCTTCACACGGTTTTGTTGATAACAAATACGGTTGAAGAAGCAGAAACTTTACTGACAAAAAAGGAAAATCTGTAATACAGAATGCCTTTTGAAGTAACCATAACTCGGTAGTAGTTCAGCATTACCAACATCTGACAGATATCCGACCGCCCAGGTACTAAACGTACTTGGGCGGTTCTTTTTAATCGATTGCGGTGAAGGGACCCAAATTCAAATACGCCGGCAAAAAATCGGATTTGGAAAAATCAATCACATTTTTATATCGCATTTGCACGGCGACCATTATTACGGAATAATCGGACTGATTTCCACCTTAAACCTTTTGGGCCGAAAAAACGACCTTCACATTTATTCGCCATCGGAATTAAAAACCCTGATTCAGCCTCAAATCGATTTTATTAAGGGTGAAATGCAATACAAAATCATTTTCCACCCGCTCGATTTTAAAAAGCCCCGGCAAATTTTTGCCGACAAACGAATGGAAGTAATTTCATTCCCTGTAAAACACAGTATTCCTACCTGCGGATTTCTTTTTAGGGAAATTCAAAAACAACCCAACATAAAAAAAGAATTGGTTGAACATTACAAAATCCCGATTGCAGAAATAAAAAGTATAAAAGCCGGAGGCAATTTTACTACCAGTTCCGGAGAAATTATTCCCCACAAAACACTGACAAAAGCTCCGGAAAAACCACGTTCGTATGCTTTTTGCACCGACACTGCCTTTCACCCGCGAATTGTTGAAACCATAAAAGATGCTGATTTGCTCTACCATGAAGCAACATTTACCGAGGAAATGAAGGAATTTGCTCACAGCACACTTCATTCAACTGCTAAAGAAGCTGCAGAAATTGCAAAACTTGCAGGAGTAAAAAAACTAATTATCGGTCATTTTTCTGCCCGGTATAAAAAAACAGACCCGTTTCTGGTTGAAGCAAAAACAGTTTTTGAAAATACAGCGATTGCAAAAGAAGGGATTACATATTCGGTAGAAAAATAAAATCCCTGGTTAGTCGGCATTTTCAAAAAATCCTTTGTTGAAATTTACCAAATACAATTTTTCGCTTGGCCGGGTAAAAGCGGTGTACAACCACCGGTAATATTCTGTATCGAGCATTTCTTCGGCTAAATAACCATGGTCCACAAAAACCGCCTTCCACTGACCACCCTGCGCTTTGTGGCAAGTTAATGCGTACGCATATTTAACCTGGAGTGCATTGAAATAAGGATTCTCTTTCACTTTTTTCCATCGGTTCTTTTTGTTTTTTATGTCGGCGTAATCTTCCGAAACGGCTTCAAAAAGTTCGCGGTTTCTTTCGTTTGAAAAGGAGGCTGATTCGATGGAAAGGGTTTCGAGAAATATTTTACAGTCGATTTCCACATTTTTATAATCGACAAAACGCAGACAAACATTGGCATACCGAAACCCGTACAAATCTTCGTAACTGTAAATTTTTTCCACTTCGGCAATATCTCCATTGGCAATAAAATCGAGCTCTTCGTCTTCCGAAATCCAGAAATAATTGTTTTTCACAACCATCAGAAGATCGCCTTTTTCGATTTCATTTTCCTTGAATAAAATAGACCCGCGGATTCCTTTGTTGTACAAATTTGCACGTTTGTTTGAACGGGTAACCACAGTGGTTTCAAAAATTCCAAAAGTATCGTAACAAGTCGAAATATTTTCAATCAGTTCTCCCCCGCTGATTTTTTCAATATCAGGAAATTCTTCCAGTTGAATGGATAGAAAACCGGGATTGGCGTTTTTTGCAGTCACCAGATTTCGCATATTTGTGGCATTGAACAACACACCTGAATCGGCCTCCTGGCGCACTACTTCTTTTAAGTTCGTATTCTGAAACAGAAAAACCGGATTCATTCAAAACCCGTGCATCGAGCGCCGGACTAATTGCCAGTCGAACCGGAGGTAACTGCGCCGTATCGCCAACAAGCACCAAGCGGCAATTTTCTCCTGAATAAACATATTCCAGCAAATCGTCGAGCAACCGGCCACTTCCAAAAATTGAACTTTCGTTGGGTTCGTTGGAAATCATGGAAGCCTCGTCAACCACAAAATAGGTGTTTTTATACAGGTTTTTATCGAGAACAAAACGTCCCATTCCGTCGGTCGAAGTTTTTTGACGGTATATTTTTTTATGAATTGTAAATGCGCTCATTCCGGTGTACCCGGCCATAACTTTTTGCCGCCCTTCCGGTTGGCGCCATTAACACCGACCGAATCTTCAGATTATTTAAACTTTGCGTTTAATGCATTAATCATTGTTGTTTTACCGGTACCAGCGTAGCCTTTAATTAACATTATCTTATCAGAAAAATCTGAAGAAATAAAATCGGCCAAACCATTTATTAATTCTGTCTGACAACGTGTTGGTGAAAATCCTAAATGCTGAGTTAATATTGATATAATGTGATTTTTAAGCATAGCTGCTAAAATAACAATAGCTAAAGGAAGGTAATTTATTTTTTTTTATAAATTTGCAAACAATCGAAAATAAACTTACTAAAATTATAAAAATGAAAATTGTAGTTCAAATTTTGCTATTCGTCGCCGCAGTTGCTTTAACATACCTTATTTATCAGAGTGTGCAACGTCCGCTTATTTTTGAAAAAGCAAAGGATGCACGTTATGAAGCAACAATTCAAAGATTAAAAGATATCAGAAAAGCGCAGCTGGCATACAAAGATGTTTACGGTAAATTTACCGGCAGCTGGGACACTCTGATTCACTTTGTTATGAACGACTCGGTTCGTAACGTAAGAAAAGTTGGTGAATTAACCGACAGTATGATCGAAGCAGGAATTAATGAGAAAAAAGCTATCCAAATGGGTTTATTGATTCGTGACACTGTAAAAGAAAGTGTTTTGGAAGCTGTGTTTGGAGGTAATTTCGATGCAAATCAGTTAAGATATGTTCCGGTTACCGATACAATTTGCTGAGTTCCATCTGGCTGCAGGTTCAATTGTAACCGGTTCAGGAATCACAGTTCCAGTGTTCGAAGCCAAAGCGCACAACAATACTATTCTTAAAAGTTTGGATCACCAGCTTATTGTAAATTTGAATGACCAGCGCAGAACAAATGAAAAATATCCTGGGTTACAGGTAGGTTCATTGGAAGAAGCAAATAACAGTGCAGGAAACTGGGAGTAAAACTCATGCATGAAATTTTTCACGACGATTCATTTGAATTAGAAAAATCAAAAGATTACATATTATCCATCCAGGTTAGCCTGGATGGATTTTCTTTTTCTGTCGTAAATCCAAACGATCATAATTTATTGGTTTTACATTCAACCCCTTTAAAAATAAGCCATCCAAAATTTATTGCACGCCGGTTCAGCGAATGGATTGAATCTGAACAAATTCTGCAAAAAGACTTCAGGGAAATAAACATTATTTACAATACTTCGAATTTTACAATTATTCCTGAAACATATTACGATTACGACGCCAGGACAGCGTTAATAAATCAACTTTTTTCTGTTAACGAAGAATCGGCAACCGAAGAAAACCAACTGAATAAATTGAATGCCCTGTTATTATTTGCTGTTCCTCGAAACGTTAAAAGAAGAAGTCTCGGCACATTTCGAAAATTTCTGTTTTTTGCATCCGGTAAAAATCCTGCTTGAAAATATTCCGGAAAACGACTCTGCAAACAAACTTTTGTTGTATTTCAATGAAAAAACATTTTATGCCGTACTTTTTGAAAATGAGAAACTTCAACTGGCCAACAGTTTTTAATTTTTCGCATGAAAACGATGCTGTTTTTTATGTTTTATCGATGTTAAAACAGTTGAACATTTCGGGGAAAATCGACAAATGCTTTTGTTTTAGGGAAAATGGAACAGGAATCAACACTTTGGAAAGAGCTGCAAAAACATACGGCAAAAACCGAAGCTTTAAAAAGCAAACACAGTGTGAATTTCGATGAAGCGGTTTTAGGTAAATCTACTTCGGAATATTTCTTCCTTTTAAACAGAAAAAAATGAGAATTGTCGGAGGAAAATACAAAGGCAGGATTTTCAGGCCGAATAAAAAATTTTCGGCACCAGGCCAACAACCGATATCGCCAAAGAAGGACTTTTCAATATTTTAGAGAACCGAATTGATTTTTCCGATAAAAGTGTACTCGACCTCTTTTCGGGAACGGGAAGCATGGGTTACGAATTTATAAGTCGTGGTTGTAAAGATGCCACGCTGGTGGAAAAAAGCTTTAACCACTACCAGTTTATTCTTGGGGTAACAAAAGAATTAAACCTCGATAATGTTCGCATTGTAAAATCCGACGTTTTTAAATTCCTGTTTAAATTTCAGGGGAAATTCGACATTGTTTTTGCCGATCCACCGTTCGACCTGCCACAGTTTTCGCTGGTCCCCGAAGCTGTATTTAACGGTAATATTTTGAATGAAAATGGCCTTTTTATCCTGGAACACTCCAAAGAATATAATTTTTCGGAACATCCTAATTTTGTGGAAATAAGAAATTACGGCAAGGTAAATTTCAGTTTTTTCAAAGTAGCACAAAAATAAGTGTAAACATTCTGCCCTGAAAAAAGTTATTTCATAAAAGCTGTTTTTTATGAAAATAGACTCAGTTAGAAAAGAATATAAATTCTCGGAACTTTCGCGAAAAACCATCGATAAAAATCCGTTCAGCCAATTTCGAAAATGGCTGAAAGAAGCTATAAATGCAAAAGTTGAAGAACCCAACGGCCATGTCGGTTGCTACTTTCGGAACCGATGGGTTTCCGCAAAGGCAGAATTGTTTTGTTGAAATTTTTCGATGAAAACAGTTTTGTATTTTTCACAAACTACAATAGCGAAAAAGGAAAATCGCTGGAAAAAAATTCAAAAGTCGGCCTTCATTTTTTCTGGCCCGAATTGGAACGTCAAATCCGGATTTCCGGTCTAGCTGAAAAAACAAGTGCAGAAGTTTCGGATAAATATTTTTTCTCGCGCCCCGAAGCCAGCCGGATTGGCGCCATTGTTTCGCCGCAAAGCAGTGAAATTCCAAACCGGCAATTCTTACATGACAGATTTAATACTTTTCAAAAAGAAACAACTCAAATAATTCGCCCTGAAACCTGGGGAGGTTATTCTGTTTTTCCGGTGAAGTTTGAATTCCTGGCAGGGCCGCGAAAACCGGGCTGCACGATCGTATTTTGTTTGAAAAAGAAAATGAAACCTGGGTCATTAAACGATTGGCTCCTTGATATTTGTAATTGAGTGAATGAGTTGGAAGCAAAATACGAAAAACCTGATTCCTTCGAATTGCTCTACAGACTGCATATTCATTAAACGCTTTTTGTTCCGGGATTAAAGTTCCAGATTCGGAGTTCAACGTTCAAACAATAAATTAACTGCTAACTCGGGCTGAAAACTGAGACTGAAAACTTTTCTACTGCCCGAAGTCGCGAAAGTTGAATTTTTGTTTTAAAATGGCAAGTTGAGGATTCTTTTTGGCCATTTCATCAAATTTTTCTGCGTCGGTATAAATAAGCCGGCCTTTTACAGTTTCTGTAATTTTGGTAACCAACCTGAATTTTCGAATTTTTTAATTCTTTGCGCAACCAGGTAACCAGTTCGGGTTTTATGGTTGCAATTAAATCGTCCTGAATCCGGTTGTCGATTTCAAGAATGAGTTTAAAATCATTGGTTATTTGAGGCAAATTTGAAAGCGATGATTTAATGCTTGGCCTGTTTTCTAGCCGAACAAGAAACTGATCCCATTTTTCTTTTAAATCGTCGGCGGTAAAAGGTTCTGTTTCATCGGCCTGGTTAAAAATCTGATGTTGTTCTTTGGCAGAAATCTGCTCCTCTTCACCAAATTTTCCTTGCAAAGCATCTTTTATTAAAGGGCCGCCAATATTGTACGAAGTGCGTTTTGCAATTTTCTTAGGCTGAACTGCTTTGGCCGGTTCCGGCTTTTGCGGAACAGCAACAGTTTTTTGCGGAACAGAGGTTTCCTGTTTTTGTACAATTTCCTGAACACCTGAAAAAATGGGTTCCAGAATATCGTCGGGCTGCGAAGAATCAGCTATTTTTTTTTTAGGGTTAGCTGCGCCATCCGGATTATTGCCAGTTCAATCAGCAGTCGTTTGTTTTGGCTCGATTTGTACTGAAGATCGCATTCGTTGCTTATTTGCAGAGTCATCCAGTAAAAATTCTCCGGTGCAACTTTGTGCCTGTGCTTTGTAGCGTTCTTTGATTTCGCCGCCAACTTCAAGCAGTTGCACAGTAACCGGATCTTTGCATACCAGCAAATCACGCAAATGGCTGCTCAAACCAGTAATAAAATGATGCCCGTCGAATCCGTGGTTTAAAATTTCGTTATACGTTAGCAAAGTATCTGCCACCTGATTTTTCAGAAATTGGTCGATCAGCCGAAAATAATAATCGTAATCAAGAACGTTCAGGTTGGTAATTACATCCTGATAGGTAATTTGTTTTCCCGAAAAACTGACAATCTGGTCGAAAATCGACAAAGCATCGCGCATGGCTCCGTCGGCTTTTTGTGCAATAATGTTGAGGCCTTCCTTCCTTCAAAGGCAACATTTTCGTTTTTAGCAACAAATTCAAGGTGGTTGGCAATGTCTTCCACCCGAATCCGGTTAAAATCAAAAATCTGGCAGCGCGATAAAATAGTCGGGATAATTTTGTGCTTTTTCCGTAGTTGCCAAAATAAAAATGGCATGTTTCGGCGGCCTCTTCCAGCGTTTTCAAAAAAGCATTAAAAGCCTGCTGCGAAAGCATGTGAACCTCATCGATAATGTAAACGCTGTATTTTCCCATTTGCGGGGGAACGCGTACCTGATCGGTAAGATTCCTGATATCGTCAACCGAGTTGTTCGAAGCAGCATCCAACTCGTGAATATTAAACGAACGACTGGTGTTGAATGCTTTACACGATTCACATTCGTTGCACGCCTCTGTTTCGGAAGTAAGATTTGTACAATTTATTGTTTTTTGCAAAAATACGCGCACAGGTAGTTTTACCCACACCGCGCGGTCCGCAAAATAAATAGGCATGCGCCAGCTGTTTGCTTTTAATGGCATTTTTTAACGTATTTGTTATCGATGCCTGGGCAACAACCGTGTCGAATGAATCGGGCCTGTATTTTCTTGCTGAAACTATAAAATTCTCCATATCTTCGCTTTGCAGCTGTGAATTGACCAAAGATAAACAAATATGCCTTTTATCCACGGATTTTTTATTAACAACAGTTGCTGTAATTATTGTTTAAATTGATTTGCAGACGAATATAAATTCAGTTCAATATGAAAAATTTTATTCTCCTGTTTTTGATTTTAATTTCCCTTCCTGTTTTTGCCCAGCACAAAACACTGTACGATTTTAAAGCCACTACAATCGACGGAAAAGAATTTGATTTTTCAACGTTGAAAGGGAAGAAAGTTCTGATTGTAAACACGGCTTCGGAATGTACGCTTACTCCACAGTTTAAGAAAATTGCAGGAATTGTATGAAGAATACGGTGGCGACGATTTTGAAATTATCGGATTTCCGTGCAACGATTTTGGGAAACAAGACCCGGGAGAAAACGAACAGATTTATGAATTCTGCACCAGCAAATACAATGTTTCGTTCCCGATGATGGCTAAAATTTCAATCAAAGACGACATTGCCCCCATTTACAGATGGCTCACCAGCAGTGAGGAAAACGGAACACTGGATGCCAAGGTTATGTGGAATTTCCAGAAGTTTATGGTTGACAGGGAAGGAAATGTGGAAGATTTTATACCTCCATTTCAAGGGCCAAAAAACAAAAGAATTATCGAGTGGCTGCAGGAAAACTAACAAAAATTACCCGTTAAACATTTTTCCCGGACGGTTGGTTTCGACGGGCGTTTTTCCGTGAATGTTTCCACCCTCCCACTCTTTCCGTGTTTTTCTTTTTTCTAAACTGAACAGCCTTTTTGTTCTGCTCGTTTTTAAAATCCTGACGGAAATATTCAATCGAATAAAGCGGAAGAAAGACGATGAAAAAAACCAGCAACCCGCCAATTATCCAGGGTTTCGCATTCGCCGAAGTAAATAAGTGGACAAAAACAGCAACTATTTCCACC
>CAXXCR010000040.1:0-16437 GCA_963668015.2 uncultured Ilyobacter sp.
CCGCAACAGGAATCATGGGTGCATTCTTCTTGTGGGCGATGAATGCAACACCACCCTTTCCCCTCTGGAGTGTCCCATCCTTGCTTCGGGTGCCCTCTGGAGCTATGGCCAAGATATGATTTTGGTCGAGTACCTTGAAACAGGCATCCATGGTAGCACGTCCCATGTTCTCACGATCCACTGGGATACTACCCCAGGTTTCCATCAGATATGCCATGAATTTGCTTTCCCAAAGTTCTTGCTTAGCTATGGCGTGGAGCTTCCTTGGCTGTAAGTACCCATAGAGCATGGGGCCCTCTAGGTTTGAGGTGTGGTTCACCATCATCAGAAGCGGTCCCTCCATAGGGACCTTTTTCAACTCACTGCGATCAATTTTAAAGCAAACACGAAAAAAGGCACGCAGTAAGGCATTGATCATTCTCTCACTCATTTTCATTGGTCTATAGTAGCAGAGAGAGGGTCCACTGCCAAGCTTATCGCTTGCGTATTAGGACCCAGATATAGGCAAAAACCAAGAGTGTTGCCGCTATTGCCATCAAGGTGAATGAGAGCAAAAGGGAATGGATGCCTCCGATCAGGCCAACCAAGGGGAAGATCATGATCATGAACAGGCTGTATGCCATGCTCTGGAAACTCAGAATGGTAGCCCGGAACTTGGAGGGTATGAGCTTGTTCAAATAGCTGCTGATTGTAGGAGCCAACAAGCCCTCCATACAACCAAGAAGGACATAGAAAGCCATGGTGAATGGCGTGAGGGCAATCCCCCACAAGCAGAGTGCTAGAAAGATGGGACAGGCAACAAGGATTCCTTTCTCATTGATCTTTCTCTCGATGCGATGGGCATTGAGAGAGAAGAATGCGGCCAACAAGGCGTGGGCTGCATAAGCATAGCCAATGGCATCAGGGAGATACCCTTGATCACTCCAGAAGTTCTGCAAGTAGAAGAAGAGACTGATCATAAAAGCGAACAAGGACTCACTGAAGACAATTAGGAAGGCAATACGAGGTGTTTCCCTGAATACCTTCACGCTGGAGAAAATCTGGGTCTTCAAGGAGTTCAGGATTCCGGAGAATAGTCCCCTTATTGGATCCTTCTCAATCTCGGGCTCCTTAAAAAATAGTGCCAGCAGGAAGGCAAGGAGGTTGGTCAGGATGGTAAGCGTGAATGCATAACCGTAATTGAGCGTGGCAAGCAATCCACCCACCAGGAATGCAACCACTGAGCATGTTTGATAGAGCAGTTCATCAAAGCCTTTTACTTGTAAATAGGAAGCCTCCCTCCCATCGAGCAACAATGAGTCATAGAGCAAGGCATCCCCTGCCCCGGACTCGAGATTATACCCCAATGCACTGCAGATGAACCCCAGCACCTGTAGAGGGAAGGTAGGGGCAAGAAACATGATGGCAAGGCTTAGAGCACCGAACAACCTACCCGAGAGGCGGCTTACTTTTCTCCCCCAGATGTCGGCAACCGAACCTGTGGGAACTTCCATCAGAAAACTGGTAACATGGAAGATTGCCTCCAAGAGACCGAGCTGCACCAAGGAGAAACCTTTTGACGCAAGATACATCATCCAAAGCCCGTGGGTAAATGAGAGGTTCATCAACGCAGTGAACCCATAGGAAAGTGGAATATTCCTTCTGTATCTTCTCTGTATCATCATCGCTCTCCCCAAACCCTATCTATCATAGACTTGCTTGGAACCGAGTGCAAGGCGATAGGAACAAATTACCTTCGCGAAACACAACAATAATAGGCGTCTGGTTATCCACTACTGGTGTAAAAGTGTTACTCAGATTGTTTCCAGATTATTGACGTTCATAGTAAGCACGTATTAGTGTACCTTTCCTGCAATTGCAAGTTTAGATTTCATTGAATGTATCTTAAGATTTCTCTATTACATCAATTCTGCAACTATCTCTTTAAGTGTCTCTACTTCTCCCACATTCCCAGGGAAAATCACATAAGGCATATTAGGATACTTGCTCTCTTTTCCGGTCATCCAAACAGGAATGCCTGGTTTGACTTGCCCCATGACCAATGCTCGCTTAACCTTCAGAGCTTTAGTGCCGACATCACTGCTCGTTATGCCTCCTTTGGCAATAACAAAGCTGGGACTGACGGAAATCCTCTGAATTACACTTGTCAGTGAGTCTGATATTTTCACCGATACCTTAAGTTGTTCTTCCTTGTTATCTGTTTGTAAGTCAAACCGGTCACGACGGGTATAAATCACTACCGTTTTTCCCTGTACAAGATTGCTCTCAGCGAGCTCTACCACACGTTGCACCTCTGGTTCCAATCCCTCAGGAGCCACAACAAGATGTTGGTTGAATTCAATAGTGATGAGGGGCAAGGAGCTTGCTGAGAGTGCTTCAAGTTGTTTAGTAGTCTTGTTCACGTGGGATCCTACAATAACAATACCACCATGTGTGGTGATATCTTGGATTAAATCCTTTTTGGTAAGCAGGGGTTTGTCTGAAACATTACCAAGAATTTTGGTAAGGGAGGCAGCACTTCTGAAAAGGAACTCCTTCCCCTGCCCGATTGCCTTGATGAGCGCAAGGACAAATACCTTCACATCATCATACCCAACTGCATTAACAATGATTTTATTGAAATCTGTGACGTTTATGAGTTGGTCACAAATCTTCTCTATGTTAACTGCACGAAGATCTTCAAGTGAGATTGATGTGACCGAGGATGCGAGATACTTTCCACCTGTCTTCTCTTCACACCAGTCCTTAAGATTGCTAGCTGTATAGCCAAAGGTCTTGTCGGAGGCAAACTCAGTATCCCCGGCTGGGATCAACTCATACCCTTCCTTCACATAGTGGATGTCCCTAATCGTATAACGTCCTCCTTCTTGGAAGAAAGGAAATATCACTTCGCCGTCATATCGAATGGGTGTAAGCGCTTCCACCGTCTTTCGGATTACCTCGGTCTCCAAGGGATAGTGGCCCCGTAAGGTAGAGTCGCTTCTGCTGATTATGAGAAATTTCTGTTGTCGCTCATTAGAAACCTGCACAACTCTTTGCATGATTTCAGTATGGATTTGTTGGGTCTCTTCTTGCGTCATCCCACGAGAATTGGTCAGGATGAATACCATCGATTCTGTTTCATCATACATGTTTCGGATACTCTCTAACTCCCAGTCTGTGTACACAGCAATACCATGCACTGTTTGTACACCTGTAGGATCATCATCAAGCACCAAAATTTTCCTCTCAATACCTTTGAGTGCTTGACCGAGTCTTGTATCAAGGTATGCACTATCCAATTTCCTATAATTATCAATTTCCTGTATAGCTAACCTGTTCATAGTCCATCCTCGTATGTCTAATTTCTTAGTCATTTTCTATAATTAGAGTTTTGCAAGTTCCTCGAAATATTTCACAATTGCAGCATGATCCTCATCAAGCAACCCTCTTATCTTTAAGTTCTGCATGACTTCAAACAACTGAGCAGTAAATGGTATGGGTATGTCTAGACCATGTGCCGTTTCAAGCACATTCTTGATGTCTTTGTGATTGATAGAAAGTTTACCTCCAGGGGTAAAGTTTCTCGCAAGAATCATGGGTGTTTTTGCCTCCATAACAGCACTACCTGCTAGTCCGCCACGAATTGCCTGGAATACCAGTTCTGGGTCAGCTCCCGCTCTCTGGGCAAAGACCAAGCCTTCACCCAATACAGCAATATTCAAATTGACAATTATTTGGTTTACCAGTTTAGCAATCGCCCCACTTCCAGACTCCCCTATTCTGATGAAGGAAGATCCCATACCCTTCATAACAGGCAAAGCTTTATTGAATGCGCTTTCTTTCCCTCCAACCATGAATGCGAGGGTTCCTTCTTTGGCTTTAGGTTCTCCCCCACTTACCGGTGCATCCAGATAGTCAATTCCAAATAATTCCAATGTTGATGCAATGGCTCTGGATTCTTCCGGGGTAATGGAGCTCGTGTCGACGACAATGCTGCCAGAAGTCAGATGGCAGGCAAGACTATCCTTACCTGTGAGCACCTGCTGTACAATCTTTCCGTTCGGCAAGGAGATACAAACCACCTTGCAATGCGAGCCTATCTCATTAAAACTGGAACCAACGGCACCCTTTTCCACTGCCATCCGGACTCGTCTCTCATCAATATCATACACGAATACTTCAAACCCTTTTGCAACCAAGTTTAAAGCCATTGGCAATCCCATTATTCCCAAGCCGACAAAACCTACTTTTATTTTCATACTGCTTCTCCTTGGTTTCCTTCTCAGTAGTTCATTTTCTACATTAAGCTTTTCCTACAATGACAAAAAGATTATCGATATTGACAAGAGCAAAACACCCCAGAGATTAGTTTTGTAATGAACGGAAAAAATTCCTTTTGAAAATATCATGCTGGTCCAATATATGTTTGATAAAGCCTTGTTCTTTTAAATTACAACCCCTCCATATTGTTTTTATATGGTTTTTATATTCATCGGCAAAACCAATTTCTGTATACTTTCCGGTTGGCCGATCTGGGAGAAGAGAATCTTTGCAGCCTCGACACCTATTTGCTTGCTTGGTTGATTGATTGTTAGCATTGGAACCCTGCTATAATCGAGGTATTCATCTATATCGAAGACAGTTATTTCCACATCTTTTACAAACTGTGCATCCACCGATCTTAATCCCCGTACCACATGGCTTAGATTACCAGGTGATACAGCCATCACAGCTGTTATCCCTGGCCTTTGATCGATAAATGATCGTATTCTACGGATAAATTTATCGCGGTGCTCTTCATCATAGGTCAGATGAACACCAACTTCCTCATCAAAGCTATCAAATACCCAATGATATGGGTTCTCCACTCCTCCCTCTTGCAAAGCCTTGGTAAATCCCTTGATACGTGCACGAATGCTGCTGCTACTGGTTGGAGCATATTGTGAAAAGAATGCAATATTTCGATGCCCTTTATTCAACAAGGCAATAGTACCTTCATAGGCACCTTTCTCATTGTCTGAAATAACATAACTTGTCTCTATCTTATCAAACATCTTGTCAACCAACACGAACGGGAAGTTCGTGAGTTTCATCCTGAACAACTCCTCGTCATAGTATTTTCCCTCAACAGGATAGAATACTATTCCATCAACATTTCGTTCCAGCAAAATATGTAGAATTTCCTTTTGCAAGCTGAAGGACCCCTGTGTTACACGGACCAGTAGGTTATCACCATTTTCAGAGACTACCTCCTCAACACCAAGCAAGATGTTCAGAATGTGATGACTCTTCAAATTGGGACAAACAAATGCAATATTCTTGGGGTTTGCTTTCATAACAACAGAATCTTCAATATTTCCACTAACAAAAGATCCTTTTCCGGGAATTCGGTAGATGTACCCTTCCTCCAAGAGAAATTGAAAAGCCTTCTCTGTGGTTATCTTGCTAACATGAAATTGTTTTTGCAACGACTGTCCTGTATAGACCATTTCATTCGGTTTCAGTTTTCCTGATTGTATTTCATCCAAAATATAGTTCTTGATCTGTAGGTAAAGCGGCAGTCGCTTGGTAGAGTTATGGGCATCCATCTGTACTTTCCTTATTCTTTAATTCTATATGCTATACATGTAGTATATAGTTGGTATAGTTATCATATCAATGGATAAGAATAAGAAATATAGATCAACACTACATCGAATATAAAAACTTCCAATTTTATTTCTCTAATTAATATAGAAGTGGGATTCTTTATATTCGAGATAGTTCACTAAACAAATCCATAAGAAAATTATTGACAGTCCATACAGCTGTGGTATTATGTATATATACTAATATATATAATATATGTTGTATATATAATATAATAGCTTACAGAGGAGTCCTGCACATGAAAAGTCGAGACGGAGTAGAATTTTTCCCAATCAGAACCACAGATTCAGGATATGTGACAGTAGAAGGCGAGATTCGCATCCCTCTACACATGGAATCTGACAGCACTCCCTATTTTGCGGGATTCACCCTGTATGAGGAAGGGTATGTGAGATATCGCATTGAACCCACCGAGACAACACGATGGAAATTCCCGTTCGCTGACCTGAAGGAGTGCAGTTTAAGCAAGACTGCCCTCCGTGAGACAGATGATGCATACATCCTCAGCTCAGAAGAGCTGGCTATACATGTACAAAAAACCCCCTACGCGATCAAGATAGTCGACAAAGAGGGATCTGTGTTGGTTGAAGAATTCCCCAATGATGTAAATGCTCGTTCTGAATGGATCAGCCCACCCACTGGAACAATCATCAATGAAAGCAAAGAAATCAGCACACGTATTAATTTCTCAAATACCGGCACTACGCATTACTTCGGCACCGGAGAGCGATTCGGTTCCCTCCAACAAAACAATCGACGATTTACACTTTGGAATGACAATCCTTATGGGTCAGGAACAGAGCGTTCATACAAGAACATACCTCTTGTCGTGACTGACTGCGGATATGGATTGCTGCTGCACGAGACAGCCCCAAGCACATGGGATTTTGGAAAAACCTCCAACTTTTCCTTCTCAATCGAGACAGAACAGGAAGGAATTGACCTTATCATTATCCTTGGATCCTCCATTCCTGCAATTCTCACAAAGTATGCTGCCCTTACATCGGTTGCCCCAATGCCTCCTCGTTGGACGTTTGGTGTCTGGGTATCTCCGTTCGGGAACTACCTCGATGCAGGAAGTACTTGGCAACAGAAAGAAATAATTTCCTTCATTGACTCAATCGATGAGAAGAGAATGCCCTGTGATGTTATACACCTTGATCCCTACTGGATGGGAAAAACCAAAAAACTCTGTGATTTCACCTGGGATACGACCGATTACCCCGATCCAAAAGGTTTCATTGAGGATCTGAAGAAGAGAGACCTTAAACTCTGCCTCTGGGAGCACCCTTATATTGAAAAAGGGTCGGATCTCTACAACGAAGGTTCAGAGAAGGGATACTTCATCAAGAATCGCGATGGATCAGTATATGACTACAATATAGTCATTGTCCCAGCCGAACGAAGAAAAGCTGAACAAAAGGAATATGCAGAGGATTTCTATGCACTAGGAAGTGCCGTGGACTTCTCGAATCCAGAAGCTGTTGAATGGTACAAATCTCTACATCGCCCGCTCATTGAGATGGGGACTGCAACCTTCAAGACAGATTTCGGCGAAGTTACACCGTATGATGCACGTTATCATAACGGAAAAACCGGCAAAGAGATGCATAACATATATTCCTATTTATACAACAAGACGGTTTGGGAAGTTCAAAAAGAGTACACGGAGATACCCTTCCTTTGGGGACGCTCCGGATATGCTGGAAGTCAAGCATTCCCTGTACAGTGGTCTGGCGATCCGGTCAGTGATATGCGCAGCCTACGTACCACAATTACTAGTGGACTCAACTTTGGTCTCTCAGGTATACCCTTCTGGTCCTTTGATATTGGTGGTTTCAAAGGTCTTCCGGATGCAACAACTTATGTACGATGGGCACAAGTCGGATTGCTTGTCAGCCATTCACGATTTCACGGAACCGCCTCAAGAATGCCCTGGGACTTTGGAGATGAAGCTGAATCCATCGTAATGGAAGCGGTCAGACTGAGATATAGACTCCTGCCTTATCTCTATGCAACAGCAAAGATCGCCAGTGAGACTTTGATTCCTGTCATCAGGGCACTCCCACTTATGTATGAACATGACATGGGGGCACTCTCATCAGAAACAGAGTTCATGCTTGGAGACTCTCTGCTAGTGGTACCTGTACTGCATGAGTCCGGCAACACCCAAGTTTACTTACCCCCAGGAAACTGGTATGACTTCAAGGATGGGACATTGCATGTAGGGCCCTTGAGCTACAAGCAACACTGCGACCTAGATACCCTTCCTATCTTCGTGAGGCAAGGTGCCATCATACCGATGACCAAGGATACAATGAGAGTACAAAGCTGGGATGATGAGCTCATCATTCATATCTATGGAAAGGCAGACAATCAGATAGTTGTGCCCGAGGAAGAGACGGAAATAGACACCACTGTCAAAACCTGCCTAGAGAAGGATGGCCTGAGTGTCAAGATAGATGCATCGAAACGTAATTGGCAATTGGTACTACACGACTGGGAAACAGAACCTAAGTCGATTGCATTGGATGAGAGTCCCATGCAAAAGAAGCACTATAAATTTGAAGGATCTACACTGACCATTTTCTTGAAAGGTGTAGATAGAACAACACTTTGCATCAAGGAGGGATAAAGGGGCACCTAAAACTGCAACATCTTTGACGAACATGAAAAAAAGGAGAAAACAATGAGAAAAAAATTCTGGACAATGCTATTTGTACTGGTTACTGCATCGGCAACGCTGTTTGCTGGCGGTGCAGGAGAGACTAAGACAACCGAGGTACCTGAGGACATCGTGTGGGTAACACCCGATAGGATCGGCAATCCGAATGCGCCAATTACCCTTACCTATGCCGTGGATCTGACATATTCACATCAGACAGAGACTGTCTCACGTCGTGAATACCTCACCCAGAGAATGGAAGAGTGGGCAAAGGCCCACCCAAACGTAAAACTGATCCCCCAAATTCTATCCAACAATCCCTCAGAGAGGTTGGCAAAGCAGTTGGAGCAGGCAGCTACCGGCATGATTGCTGATGCTGCACAGATTGATGGGCAGTTTGTTCCTCTGTTCTATCGTTGGTTGCAACCGATTGACCAGTTCTACTCGGAAGAAGAGTTAGATGACTGGTTTGATTGGTGTCGTACTGAGGCTATGGTTGATCCAGCTGACGGAAAGCTGAAGGCAGTCTGGCTTTTAACCAACACGGTAGGTCTGTGGTACGACAAGAGTGCAGTTCCCAATCCTCCAGAATCTTGGGATGAGTTCATTCAGACCGGCAAGGACCTCCAGTCAAAGGGTTATGAATATGGATTCCTGACCTGGGGCGGAAAAAACGAGCAGATCAGCTACGGTTCCGTAGTCCCCATGTTCTTCGCACTCGGCGGTGACCTAGTCGACGAGAATGACTACCCTGTATACGGTGAAGGAGACAACAGGGACAAACTTATTGAGGTCTTCAAGTTCTGGAAACGTGCTGTTGATGAAGGGGTGACCCCAAGAAGAATTCTTGACATCAACAACAACGGAGACCTGGTTTCCGAGGCAAAGGCAAAATCCACTGCCATGTTCCTCGGAGGTTCCTGGTTGATGAGCGTACTTGCAGACAACCTTGGGGATGAGATAGACAACTGGGACTTTGCAAACACACCCCACTACAGTGCCGATGTCAAAATGCAGGTTCCTGGCGGCTATACCATGGGATACTTCACGAAAGATGCGGAAAAACTGGCCTTGATTGTGGACTTTATGGATTATGTTTATGCCGGGAAAGACGGCATGGCTGGTTGGTGTTCAACCGCTGGTTACACCCCCGTTCGTGATAGCGTTTTCACAGACTATGAAGTATTCAAGAATGACCGGTTCCAGCAGGCCTTTGGCGCAGCGCTTGAGACTGCAAGACTTCGCCCGAACTCCTCCAACTACAACATCATCAGTGAACACGTACAGGAAGGCTGGCAGAATGTAATTCTTGGAACTCAGACCCCTGAAGAAGCAGTGGATACTGCCTACAAGAAGACATTGAACCAGATTCGCTAATTTATTCATGTACTGTCGGAGCGAAAGTTCCGGCAGTACTCATTACATTAAGGAGGGCTCATGAAAAAATCGAAGGCAATATTGTACAGAAGACCCTTGAAATGGCTGATGCCTATGATTCTCATGCTAGGGCTCTTCTATTTCTATCCATTATTTGATGTTATACGGATGAGTTTCACTGATGCCTCAATCCTGGAACCTACCTACAGCTATACATTGAGATCATACTCAAAAATGCTCAATGATCCTGAGATCCTGGATACATTGCTCACCACCTTCATTTTTGTATCTACAAACATTGTCATGCAGATCATTATAGGGATGATGATTGCATTGCTTGTAAAAGCAGGCATGCAACGAGGGTATCCTTTCACCGAAGCAGGACGAACCATTGTCCTGATCGCTTGGATGATCCCAGGAGTACTTGTTGGTATCATCTGGAAGTTAATTCTCTCGACAAGTAATTACGGAATCATCAACTACTTGCTTGAAATTATAGGATTGTCCAGGGTGGGATTCCTCTCCGAGCCTAACATGGCTCTTATCTCTACTATCATGGTCAACATCTGGAGAGGCACCGCATTCAGTATGATCATGCTTTATGCAGGACTGCAGAAAATCCCTGAACAGCTCTATGAAGCAGCAGTGGTAGATGGAGCAAACGCTTTCCAAAAATTCTTCCGTATTACTCTCCCTCTGATGCGTCACATCATTTTCATCAATCTTGTACTAATTACTATCTATACATTCAACCAGTTCGATATGATCATGTCTCTTACCGGTGGTGGACCAGGACGATCCACTGAAGTGCTCACACTCACAGCCTACAAGCAGATGTTTAAGTTCTTCGACATGGGAACAAGCTCAGCCATCTCAGTACTCTTGCTTGTCCTGAACCTGAGTATCGCCGTTGTGTACTATGTGTTTGTCCTTGGTGAACACGAGACAGACAACCAGTAGGAGATTACAACATGAAAAAGAAACACAGCAAACAATTCACCGTACTCTTTTACTGCTTGCTCCTCCTGGTAATCCTCCTGTTCATCGGCCCCATTATCTGGATGATCATGCTCTCACTGAAGACCAAGACGGAGATTTTTACGTACCCCCCAAAACTATTTCCAGAAGTCTGGAGCATAGAGAATTATTTGCATATCATCAAAAACAGCAGGATACCAACATACCTTTTCAATTCGTTCAAGATTACTCTCTTTGCAACACTTGGGAACCTTCTGGTTACCATCCCCGCAGCATTTGCATTTAGTCGATTTCGCTTTCCATTCAGGAAACAGCTGCTGTTCGTCATCCTCATGTTCCAGATGATCTCTCAGCTGATAATCGCAATTCCTCTCTACCGTTATTTCATCCAACTGGGGATGCTTAACTCACATTTCGGTTTAATACTAGTCTATATAACCGTCCAAGTTCCATTCGCAACATGGGTACTGAAAGGATTCTTCGATTCAATCCCAATCCAGCTTGATGAGGCGGCAATCATTGACGGATACAATGAATATCAAACACTGATTTACATTTTGCTCCCACTGGCCATGCCTGGTATCGCTACAGCATTGGTTTTCAACACCATCAATGCCTGGGGGAATTTCATCATACCATTCATATTCATCAATGACTCAATGCTGTTTCCGATCTCTGTTGGAATCCTCAACTTTGCAGATACGCAGACAGAGGGGGAAATCACCATTCACCTCATGGCAACCGCGAGCGTGCTTGGATTGATCCCAGCGCTTGTGATCATCGTAGGACTCCAACGCCTGATCGTCGGAGCACTCACAGCTGGCGCTGTGAAGGAATAAACAATCAAGGAGATAGTAATGCAAGTAAAGAAGAGCGATACCTGTGGGTTCCAGATGACCCCAGTTTCCTATACCAATGTTGATCTCACCAATGGCTTCTGGAAACAACGCCAACAGCTAAACCGTGACGTAACCCTTGAGGCTGAGTATGAGCAGCTGGTAAAGACAAAGCGGGTTGAATCACTTTCCCAGACATGGACTGAAGATTCCCCCTATCGCCCCCATCACTATTGGGACTCTGACATCGCAAAGTGGATTGAGGCTGCATCCTATGTGATTGCAAAATTCCCAAATCCTGAGATTGAGAAAAAGATAGATAACTTGGTCTCACTGATGATTGCCGGACAAAGGAAGGACGGATATTTCAATACCTATTTCTCGACAGTTGAAAAGGGGAAACGCTGGACCAATATCTATGTGATGCATGAACTGTACTGTGCTGGCCACCTTATCGAGGCCGCTGTTGCATACCATGAGGCAACAGGAAAGGATGCTTTTCTTTCCATGATGCGTCGCTATGTGGATCACATCCTTACCATATTTGGTTCCGAGGATGGAAAAATCCAAGGCTATCCCGGGCATGAGGAACTAGAGCTTGCCTTGGTCAAACTCTATCGGGTTACGAACCACAGACCCTATCTCGACCTTGCCACCTTCTTCATCAATGAACGAGGCAAGAAGCCGCACTTCTTCGAGCTAGAGGCTCTGCAACGGGGAGAGAATCCCGACAAGAACCCGCTGAGAGAGATTCTGAACAGAAACTATCTCAGTGAAGGGCCTTACGCTTCATACCAGGCACACAAGGAAGTGCGTGATCAAACTGATGCGGTGGGACACGCTGTTAGGGCGATGTACCTCTACACGGCGATGGCTGATATTGCAGGGGAAACACACGATGTATCCTTATTGCAGGCATGCAGGAACCTTTGGAAAAGTGTGACAAAGAAACGGATGTCCATCACTGGCGGTGTAGGTACCCTGGAGTTCGGGGAACGCTTCACCTTTGACTACGACCTACCCAATGAGACGGTCTATAATGAGACCTGCGCCTCCATTGGTCTTATCTTTTGGGCACATCGTATGCTGCAGATTGAGAAGGATTCCACTTATGCTGATATCATGGAGCAGACCCTGTACAACGGGGTAATCAGTGGAGTTTCCCTGACCGGGGACCGCTTCTTCTACTCCAACCACCTGGCATGCCACCCTCAGGTATATAAGAACAACATAATCCGAAACCCTCGTCTGTTCCCTGAGAGGCAGTCATGGTTTGAAGTCTCTTGCTGCCCTCCGAATCTGGCACGTCTCACGGCTAATCTTGGGCAGTATATCTACTCTACAGACGATGAAGGGCTCTTTGTGCATCTCTATTTGAACAATACCGCAACGATCTCACTCTTCAATGAAACGGTGGGCGTGGAGCAGAAGACAAACTACCCATGGGATGGAGAGATTGCCTTCTCATTCAATATAGAACGGCCATTACCTTTTACATTGAATCTGAGAATACCTGATTGGTGCAGAAACCCATCACTACAGATAAATGGAGATGATGTAGTAATTGAGGAACAGATGATCAAGAGAGGCTACCTTGCAGTCAACCGTACATGGAATCCAGAAGATAAAGTTACATGGATGATGCCGATGGAAGCTCGATACATCCAGGCCCATCCAAGTGTCCGACAGGATACAGGAAGAGTCGCCCTGAAGAGAGGGCCGGTTGTATACTGCTTCGAGGAAACGGATAACGGAAAGAATCTCTTCGACTTGATGATAGACACCAACGTCACCCCTGCCGTTCAATGGAATATGTCACTACTGGGAGGGATAATGACCCTTACGCTACCCGGGTACAGCCGTGACCTAAGTCAATGGGAAGATACACTCTATCAGGATATCTCTCCTGCTCATGAGAAGCGGATGCTCACAGCAATCCCTTACTACACATGGAGCAACCGAGATCTAGGAGAAATGCTCGTGTGGATACGGGCACGATAAAAAAATATGCGTGAACAGAATGACAGAGGCAGTCCTTTTTTATGCTATTAGCATTAGCTTTTAAGCTCTTCTCTTAGTTCTGTTCATGATCAATCTGTTTTTTCATCTTATAAAATTGGACTAATCCAAATTTCTAGTAATTCCGTGAAAATACGAAGGAATTAATAACAAGGATGGTGGTTCAGCCAGAACCAGGATCCAAGTTTTATCTATCGAGATACTTAAGATGAAAACCTAAAAAGAAAATCATGTGTTTTACTTTATCGAAAACCCAAAATTGGTTTGAGAGGCAACACAGAGAAAAAATAATATGGTACCATGAAAAGAAGAGGAGTTTGGACATGGAAACACGGTATTTTGAGCAATTTGATATTCACACATCCCTTCTTGGCTTTGGGGCAATGCGTTTCCCGACAACCCCGGAGGGTAAGATTGACCGGAAGCGTTCACTTGCAATGATGAAGGAATCCTATGAAGCCGGGGTGAATTATTTCGACACCGCCTACCCGTATCATGGCGGGGAGAGCGAACCGTTGGTAGGAGAATTCCTCTCCACCTTGGATAGGAGCAGCTTCTCCGTTGCCACCAAGTTACCCCAATGGTCTGTGCATTCGATCGATGATGCAAAACGAATATTCAATGAACAACTTATAAGGTTGCAGCAAGACTATATTGACTTCTATCTTATCCACGCAATCGACAAGAAGGCTTTCGACCGTATGGTCGACCTTGGTGTGGTTACCTACCTGGAAGAGGAACAGAAAAAGGGCCGTATTAAACATCTAGGCTTCTCGTTCCACTCCATTTATGAGGATTTTGATTATATCACCCGCTTTCGCCCTTGGGATTTCATCCAGATCCAATACAACTACCTTGACACTGAGGAGCAGGCAGGGGACAAGGGATATGAGCTCTGCACCGAACTCGGTATCCCGGTAATAGTCATGGAGCCGATCAAGGGAGGCTCACTTGCTTCTCTCTCGCCAGACCTGGAAGGAAAGATGAAAGCATTGGACCCTGATGCATCACCAGCTTCCTTTGCCCTTAGGTGGGTCGCTGACCACCAGAATGTGAAGGTCATCCTAAGCGGTATGTCCACCGAGGAGCAGGTCAGGGAGAACCTAAAGACCTTCTCTCCCTACAAACCATTGAGCGAGCACGAGAGAGCGGTACTGGAAGAGATTGGAAGCAGCATGAGAAGCCGCATCGGCAATGACTGTACCGGCTGCAAGTACTGTATGCCCTGTCCCTTTGGTGTCGATATTCCCGGGAACTTTGCACTCTGGAACAAGTACCGGATGTTCAACAACTATGAGGTGGTCAAGGACCAGTGGGAGAATGAGAGCAGTGCAGACAAGCGTCCACCTGCCTGTACGGAGTGTGGTCAGTGTATCCCACTCTGCCCGCAGCATATCGATATCCCTACTGATCTGAAACGGGTCCAGGAGGAGCTTGAAGCTGCTCGAATAGCGTATTACAACAAGTAGTAACATCTTACTTTTCAAAAAGCCACGCTGAAAAACAGCGTGGTTTTTCTTCGAAATGGGCATTACCATGATTATACGTATTGCCTCAATAAAAAATCTAACTGAAACATCTTTTCCTCAGAATCAAAAAATCTAACCCTAGAGAAGGATAGAACTCATACTGGACGTATGGGGGCTGAAAATGGGGTTGAAGATGAGTGAAAGGAAATCAGTAGTCCATGAAGTTGCACCAAGATACCGGCAGGCAGGGAAAAAAGAGAAAGGGAAGATCCTTGATGAGTTCGTCGAGACAACGGGGTACAACCGAAAGTATGCCATTCATGTTCTTTCGAATGAAGGCAAGTGGTACCTGAGGAAGGTGGACTCCAATTCGAGGTGGGTACGCCTGGAGACCGCCCATCGAGGGGGAACCCGACCCCATGCAGGGAGGAAGAAGACCTATGATGAGCCGGTGCAGGGATGCATCCTCAAGATCTGGCGTTACTTCGACCACATGTGCTCGAAGCTCTTGAAGGCATTCATCACAAGCAATATTGACGATCTGTACCGGAGCAAATGGCTGCGGCTGGATCCCCGATGCAGGGGGCAGTTGTTGGACATCAGTGCCGCCACCATAGACAGGATTGTGTCCGTGGAACGAAGTGAATGGCGCAAGAGAAAGGGTTCATGCACTACAAGAGGCGGAAGCATGCTGAGGAACCAGATTCCGATACGGGTCTACTTCAACTGGGATGAGCGGGCTCCCGGGTTCTTTGAGATGGATACGGTCAGCCATGACGGGGGCTTCCCGACCAGGGAGTGCTGCCACACCCTGTCCATCACTGATATCAGTACAGGGTGGACAGAGCTCCGTGCAGTGAGGAACAATGCCTTCCGCTGGATTGTTGCCCAGCTCAATGACATGAGGATCAGCATCCCCTATCCCATGCTGGGCCTCGACAGCGACAACGGGAGTGAGTTCATGAACAGGCCGGTACTCCACTGGACAGAGGAACAAGGCATCGCATTCACCCGGGGAAGGCCCTACAGGAAGAACGACAATTGTTTCATAGAGGAGAGAAACTACCACTCGGTGCGCAAGGTGATCGGCTACCACCGGTACGAGGGGGATGAGATGCTGGGGGCACTGCAGGATGTATACCGTCATCTCTGCCCATTGCGCAACTATTTCTATCCTTGTGTGAGGCTTGTGTCGAAACAGCGGGTCGAAGGGAAAAGCCACAAG
This sequence comes from uncultured Ilyobacter sp., assembly GCA_963668015.2. GTDB lineage: Bacteria > Fusobacteriota > Fusobacteriia > Fusobacteriales > Fusobacteriaceae > Ilyobacter_A. The sequence goes on from CAXXCR010000040.1 coordinate 16,201, forward strand.
GTCTATGATGCCCCCGAGACTCCCTATGCACGGTTGCTGAAGGACCCGAGGCTGAGCGAGGACCAGAAGGATGTGGCCAGGCAGCGCAGGGAAGCGTATGATATGATAGAACTGAAGAAAGGGTTGGACCATGCGATACGGACGCTTCTGGCGCTGAGTCGCGATGGTACTTAGCAATTGGTTTCGGTTAGATTCCTATTGTGAGGAAAACTTTTTTTTCGGTTAGAATAATTGTGA
>CAXXCR010000041.1:0-27511 GCA_963668015.2 uncultured Ilyobacter sp.
TGAATTGGACGAGGATCTAAAGTCGAAACTGGATAAATTTTTAAATGACCGCGGACCCATATTAAAGGCCCAGAAAAATAAAGTAGCATTCTTTGACAATGACGATTTTAAAGTAGTAAGTATGATTAAAGAAAAATATGGTAAATCTTCATCACTGGCAGTACTGCCTATACAAGTTGAGAAAGACGGGATAAATAAATTTTTTACATTAAGTATTATATTTTTAGAAAAATTGGATTCTTTTAAAAAAGAGTGGTTTGATTTTTTGGAAGAGATAGCAAAACTTTTTGAACTGGGTATAGGAAATATCGGTATGCAGGAGGAGATGGAGAACCTCTTGAAAAAGCTATATAAAATCTCAACAAAAGATGCTCTTACAGGGGTGTACAACCGTTACAAGTTTGATTTTGTATTGGAAACACAGAAAAAGCTGTTTCAAGAAAATGGAACTCCGTTTACCCTTATTATGTACGACATAGATGGATTTAAAGAGATCAATGACAAGCATGGGCATATTGTGGGGGATTATACGCTAAAAGAGGTATCTACTATTGTAAAAGACAATATACGTGGTAAAGATGAGGTTTTCAGGTTGGGTGCAGATGAGTTTGTCATAGTACTACCAGGTGCCGATACAGATGAAGCCTGCCAGGTTGCTGAAAGGATTAAGGAGGAGATTTTCCAGCATAAATTTAAAGTGGACAATCTGACCTGCAGCTTTGGGATCGCAGGTATAAAGATAGGAGACACATTAGGCAATATTTTGAAAAGGGTGGATATGGCTCTTTGTAAATCCAAAAAAAATGGTAAAAACAGAATAAGTTTGTTATAGATCAAGGCCCAGATTAAAATCTGGGCCTTATTTTTATAGATATGGAGGAAATAATATTTGACATAGAATAAATAGATTATAATGTTTTGAAAGGTGGATTGTATATGGGACATTATAAGGATTTAGAAAAAAGAGCGGTAAAAATAAGAAAAGAAATACTTGAGATGACTCACAGGGCGAAGTCTGGACATCCCGGGGGATCACTTTCAGCAGTTGAGATACTCTTGGCACTTTATTTTAAAAAGATGGTATATGATCCCAAGAATCCAAATTGGGAAAAAAGAGACAGACTGATAATTTCCAAAGGTCATGTCACTCCGCTAGTATACTCAGTTCTTTCAGAAGCAGGTTTTTTTGGAAAGGATGAGCTGGAAACATTTAGGAAGCTTGGATCAAGACTACAAGGACATGCCTACAGGGAAGTTCCTGGGATAGAGCTTTCAACAGGTTCTTTGGGTCAAGGGCTTTCGGTGGCTATTGGCATGGCGCTTGCAGCCAGGCTCAAAGATGAAAATCACAATGTATACTGTCTACTAGGAGATGGAGAGATACAGGAAGGAAATATATGGGAAGCGGCTATGTCAGCCGGACATAGGAAACTTTCAAAGCTGTGTGCAATAGTAGACTACAATAAGGTTCAGGAAAATGGATTTGTAAATGACATAAAAAAACTGGAACCTCTAAAGAAAAGGTGGGAGAGTTTTGGATGGAGGGTGCACGAGATAAATGGGCATAAGTTCAGGGAACTTATAAGTGCACTAGATAAATTTGATATGGAAATTGACAAACCAACCTGCATAATAGCAAATACTGTTAAGGGTAAGGGGGTCAGCTTTATGGAATACCAGCACAGCTGGCACGGAAAAGCCCCTAACGACGAACAGTATGAAAAAGCTGTACGGGAAGTAGAAGGATTGGCAAAAGAGGAGGTGGGCAAATGAAAGCTACAAGAGAAGCATTTGGTGAAGCACTTTTAGAACTGGGAAAGGAAAATGAAAAAATAGTTGCCCTTTCAGCAGACCTCCAGGATTCTACAAAGGCTATTTATTTTCAAAAAGAGTTCACTGACAGGTTTTTCAATGTTGGAATTTCTGAGCAGGACCTCATCGGTATAGCAAGCGGACTTGCATTGGAAGGCTTTATACCGTTTGTATCCTCGTTTGCCTGTTTTTTAACAACCAGGCCTTATGACATGATAAGGATACAGGCTGGGTATAACAGGACAAATATAAAACTTGTGGCAACACATTCAGGATTGACGGTTGGTGAAGATGGAGCCACAGCTCAGGCTCTCGAAGACATAGCTGTTATGAGGGTAATTCCAAACATGATGGTGTTTTCACCGGTTGATGCAGTTGAGACGAAAAAAATTGTAAAAGCAGCAGCAAAGATAGATGGGCCCGTGTATATAAGACTGGCAAGGGCAAAATACCCAATTATAACCAAAGAAGAGGATGAATTCTGTGTAGGCAAGGGGAACATATTAAAAGACGGTGAAGACCTCAGTATAATAGCTATAGGTTTGATGGTGTCAGAATCGTTGAAGGCAGCCGAAATGCTGGAAAAAGATGGGTACTCGGTCAGAGTGATAAATATGTCCACTATAAAACCGATAGACAAGGACCTGATAGTCAGATCTGCGGAAAAAACTGGACTTGTACTTACTGTTGAAGAACATCAGGTAAATGGTGGATTTGGAAGTGCCGTAGCAGAAGTCTTGTCGCAGAAAAGGCCGGTTAAAATGAAAATAATGGGGGTAGAGGACAGCTTCGGTGAGTCTGGAAGCCCTGAAGATCTACTTGAAAAATATAAACTGAATGCCAAATCCATATACATAGAAGCTAAAAAACTGATAAAATCTAGATAGGGTGAATGCCTGCATAGAAGAGGGATGATACAGATGCTCAAAGAAGAATATCTGAGAAAAATATATAAAACGGATCCGCTGACAAATTCATATATAATTGAAATCAATATTTATAATTATCTTGAGGTGTTTAACGACCTTGACAGGGCGCAGTTAAAATACCGCGATATCGACAGTGAGCTGGAAAGGTTTCTGCACGAATGTTCGATAGAAATACCAATGAGACACCCTATTATGCTAAAATTTTATGTGTCTGGGGAAGATAAGAACCCTGAGAGAGAAGCATCAATTCGTGAAGGGATAAGGACTTACTACTCTTTTTTGAAGGTTCTCGAAAAGGGGAAATTGAGAAAAAATATAAGGCTTTCAATCAAATATGCTGCATATGCAGTTGTATTCTTGGTGCTGTGGCATTATTTGCGTAAAGCCTATGGAGATGTAGTTTTAGGGATAACACTATTGGAAGGTCTGCTTGTTGGATCCTGGGTGCTTTTGTGGGAGTGTTTTTCCAATTTATTTTTTATAAATGATGAAAAAAAGCAGAATATAGAGGAGTACGAGCGACTTATAAAAACTAAAATTGAATTTATATATGTATAGGCTGCAGATGCAGCCTATTTATATTGACTAAGAAATGGTATTGGTATATAATTTTAAAGGCTTGATATATATTTTGGAGGTGTTGGAAATTAAAAAAATAATTTTACTTATGTTTTTTATGTTTACTGGAGTTTTATTTTCCCAGGATGAAAAATATGACAGGGGTAAACTTGTAAAATATCTGGAGAGAGTTGAGAGTGTAGAAGAAGATGGAATAGATTATATAGATGTATATGAAATGGAGATAAAAAGCGGGCCTGGAAAAGGGAAACGGGTGGTAATAGAGTTTCCACATTTCTTAGAAGATGCTTACAATATAGACCTAAAAACAGGAGACAATGTTGTAGTATATTCCGAAGTAAATGAAGACGGTAAAAAGACTTATTATATAACCGATATTGATAAAAGGGGTCATTTAATAGGGGTTATTATAATTTTTGTTTTACTAGTATTGGTACTGGCCAAGTTGAAAGGCTTAAAAGCTATTTTGGCACTGTTTTTTGCTGTGCTCACTATCTTCTACTTTTTCGTACCTATGATAATAAAAGGCCACTCCCCTATACTTATGGCCATATTGAGTACCTTTGTGATATCGGCTGTGACAATATACCTAATTGCAGGAAGTGAAAGAAAGGGAATAGCAGCCGGGGCGGGAACTTTTTTTGGTGTAACAGTGGCAGGACTTTTATCTTATTTATACGTTGGTATAATGAGGCTGACGGGATATGTGGATGTAGAAGCCATAAATAGTGCCCAGATTTTGCAAGATATAGACTTGAAACAGCTTATCTCGGCTGGGATACTGCTCGGTAGTCTGGGGGCGGTTATGGATGTGGCTATGTCAGTTTCATCAGCTCTTTATGAATTAAAGGAGCACCATCGTGAAATGAACAAGTATCAGCTCTTTAAATCCGGCATGAACATAGGCAGTGATATAATAGGTACAATGGTCAATACCCTTATATTGGCATATGTGGGGAGCTCTCTTTTTACTATAATGCTTTTTATGCTGCAGAGGGAACACTTTCCCCTTATAAGGATACTGAACTATGAATTCATAGCTGTGGAAATATTGAGGTCGCTTTTTGGAAGTATAGGCATACTTGTAGCGGTGCCTGTGACCTCTTATTTCGCAGCAAATATAAAAATAAAAAAGACCTAGTTACCTAGGTCTTTTAAAATTCAATTATATTTCCCCCGTTGTTCACAAAGAAATTTTTACAGTTTTTGGACAGGATATCAGCAGCCAGGTCTCCTGTGCAGTGGGAGACACCGATAAGCTTTATCCCGAGTTCATTAAGCCTCTCGGAAGTTTTTTCTATCCTTGCTGAATCTGCATCTTTTAGATGGGTACCGCCGATAACGGCATATATATTTTTCTCGAATCTATCGCTGATGTCGTCCAAAATATTTAAAATGCCGGGATGTGAACACCCAACAATTACAACGAGTCCTTTTTCTGTGTCTAGGACAATTGAGATCTCTTCATCAAAATCATCCAGCACAAAGCCTTTATTTGACTTTACAAAAAGCTCGTCGTTTAAAGTTTCAAAAGGGTATTTTCTGTTAAACCCAGTCACAACATACACGTCTTTAAAAATCTGGCTTACATTGTCTGATAACTCTCTGATCTTGACAGAATTTTTTTTAAAATATTCTCTGTCAAATTTACAGCCTATATACTTTTCTTTTCCGCTAGGATAAATATGATATTTATCAGTTCTCTGGAAAAAAATAGAGGATACAAGGAGCTCGGCACCTTTGAAAGTTTTGAAAAATTCTTCTACACCGCCACAATGATCGTAGTGTGCATGGCTTAGAGCCAGGTAATCTGCATTTTCAAGGTTTAACCCGAGTTTTTCAGCATTTTCCATAAAAATCCCACTCTGACCCGTGTCGAAAACAAGGTTTCCTGCCGGAGTTTCTATATACACGGAAAATCCATGTTCACATTTATAAAGGCTACTTTTGCTGGAGTTGTCCACCAGGGTATATATTTTCATATTCATTATGCTTCTCTCAGCTTTTTATACTCGTCAAGTGCTCTTTTAAGAATTATCATCGAGTTTTCGATATCTTCTATACTAGTACAGAATGAAAGCCTTACCTCATTTTTACCTATCCCCTCTGTACCGTAGAATCCTGCACCAGGTGCTATCATAAGTGTTTTGTTGTTGTAGCTGTAGTCGGTAAGAAGCCATTGTGCAAAGTCTTCCGTATCCTCCACAGGAAGTTTTGCAAATATGTAGAACGCCCCGGCAGGTTTTTCGCATACAACCCCGGGAATTCTCATAAGATATTCATACATAAGGTTTCTTCTTGACTTATATTTCACCTTTACGTCTGCCAAATAATCATCTAATGTGTTTATCAGGTTAGCTGCAGCGTGCTGCTCTATTGTTGATACACAGAGTCTTGACTGGCATAATTTCAGGATTTCATTTATCAGGCGTTGGTTTTTAGAAGCCACAAGTCCTATTCTTGCACCACAGGCACTGTAGTGTTTTGAAATACTGTCGATTAAAATTACCCTTTCCTGGATATCTTTAAGATACATCAAAGATGTGTATTCGATATCGTCGTAAACAAACTGTCTGTAGACCTCGTCTGAGATTATGTACAGGTTGTGCTCTTTTGCTATTTCTGCAAGCATTTTGACCTCTTCGTATGTGTACACCGTCCCTGTAGGATTTACAGGGTTTGAGATCATGATAGCCCTTGTCTTATCAGTTATTTTTTCCACGATCTCCTCTTTAGGAGGAAGGTGGAACTGATTTTCTATCTTGGTGATAAACGGAACAACCTTTGCCCCGGCTATCTTGGCAAAACTGGAATAGTTTGAGTAATAAGGCTCTGGAACAAGCACCTCATCACCGTGGTCACAGATTGCCATTAGTGCGAACAGTATTGCCTCACTTCCGCCGTGAGTTATAAGTATGTCATCTTTTGATAAGTGTATGTTGAACTTTTCGTAAGATTCAATAAAACTCTCTACAAGTTGTTCTATACCTCTGGAATCAGAGTATTTGATTATTTTTTCTTTAAAGCTGCTAAGCCCGTCGAAAAACGAATCAGGTGTGACAATATTTGGTTGGCCTATGTTTAAGCGGTAAACTTTAATCCCTCTTTTTTCAGCTTCTTGAGCCAGAGGAACAAGTTTACGTATAGGCGAAAAATTCATGTTTAAAACTCTATTAGATAATTTCATATTTGATTCCTCCATGCTCTAAGTGTTTACACTTTTGAAATACATTAATTATACAATAAATTTTGTCCAGTTTCAATAAAATTAATTTTTATCAGCTATTACTCAGTAGGATAAATTGATTTATGCTAAAATAAAAAAGATTCAAGATACAGTTATAGACCTGTTTTCGTATCTAATGTTTTTTCTATATAGCAGGTAGACCATGATTCAAGCTGTTCCAATACCTTAAAAAGATTTATCCCGATTTGAGTGAGCCTGTACTCGACTCTCGGAGGCAGCTCCGAGTACACGATCCTTTCTACCAGACCGTCGCTTTCCAGTTCCTTAAGTCTTTCTGTCAAGACTTTGTGACTTATACCGCTTGTTATTCTCTGGAGCTCTAAAAATCTTTTGGGTTCGACATTTAAGTGGCATATTATCACTGCCTTCCACTTGCTTTTGATCAGATCTACAGCATAATCCAGCGAGCAAACATATTCCTTTCCCTTTATTTCTATCATTTTAAAATTCAACTCCATATTTCATTTTGTTAGATTATACCATTTTCAATTGAAATTTCAAACTTCGTGAGTTTGAAAAAATATTTTATGTTATGAAACTGCTAGATGCCAGATTTTACAATAAATCTTACCTAAAGGTAAGTATACTTACTAAAAAGTGCATACTTGTGAGAGAAAAATTAATAAGTTATAATGCTATCAAGTTTGGGAATAGATGAGAAACTTTCAGTTATAATAGAGATATTTAGAAGAAATAAAGAGGTAATTTACTTGAGTGTTTGAAAATAAAACTTATACCTGGAATAAGTTTTTTAGCATTAAGAATCTAATAGGAGGAGATAAGATGAAGGTAGTAGCGCTTAACGGGAGTCCAAATAAAAAAGGGAACACTTATCAGGCGATAAAAATGGTGACTGACGAGCTTGAAAAAGAGGGGATAGAAGCTGAAATAATCAATGTAGGGAGTAAGGTTATAAGAGGCTGTACCGCCTGTGGAAGGTGTATGATGAAACTGAATGAGAAATGTGTAATACAAAATGACGAAGTCAATGAATGGATTCAGAAAATGAAGGAAGCCGATGGGATAATTTTGGGATCTCCGGTACATTATTCTGGAGTTGGCGGGACAATGAAATCATTTTTAGACAGGGCTTTTCTGGTAAGCAGCTGCAACGGCCTTTTAAGGCAAAAAGTGGGAGCGGCTGTTGTTGCAGTAAGGCGTTCCGGAGGGATGCCGACTTTTAATGAGCTGAATCATTATATTACTTATTCGGAAATGGTGGTGCCTACTTCAAATTACTGGAATGTCATCCATGGAATGACCCCTGGTGAGATATTAAAAGATGAAGAAGGGATTCAGATTATGCGTGTACTAGGCAAAAATATGGCCTGGCTTTTGAAATTGATAGAAAACGGAAAGGGAGTTGTGGAGGCGCCTGAAAGAGAGGATAAAATATTTACCAATTTTATCCGTTAATATTTTATAAATACCGTAATTGAAATAAATTTTCAGAAATTAAAAGCTGTAAAATAAAATGAGCCTTTGACAGGCTCATCTTGTTTTATTATTTTATACAAGTTTTTTTGCAGCTTCTATGGCATCATCGTAATCTGGGTGATTTGTGATCTCTCTTACATATTCTACGTATTTTACAGTATCATCTTTGTCGATTACCAAAATCCCCCTTGTAAGTATGTCATGGTCTTTTACTAGAAAACCGTATTTGTGACCGAAGTCAAAGTTTTGGCTGTCTGATAATGTCAATGTATGTTCTATCCCTTTGTTTCCACAGAAGTTTGAAAGTACAGAAGGGCTATCTGCAGAGATAGTTAACACACAGATATCCTCTAAATTTGCAGCTTCTTTGTTGAACCTGATTGTCTGAAGCTCACAGACAGGCGTATCAACTGAAGGAACCAGTGAAATTATTTTTACTTTTCCAGAAAGTTCACTCAGTTTAAATTCAGACTCGTCATTTCTCAATGCCGAAAAATTAGGAGCCTTGTCACCAACTTTTATTTTATTGCCGACGATAGTTACATACTTGCCGTCAAGTTTTATCTCTCTATTTCTTTCGTTCATAATTAGTCCCCCCTACCAAATTTTTTATTATTAATATTATAGCATAAAAAAGGAATTAGTAAAATACTTTTATATACGAAATTTTCAGAGTTCTTAGTATTTTTTTTAAAGATTTTGTAGGAAAAAATTAATGCAGTGGGAATAAACTAATTGTGAGGTGTAAATATGTATTTGATAGCGGTTTACTTTGAAATTTTTATTCAGGATTCCTTTTCTCTGAAAGAAAAGAGAATGGTTGTTCGAAAAGTGAAAGACAGAGTTTTCTCGAAATTTAAAATAAGGGTTGCAGAAGTGGAGCACCTTGACAGCTGGCAGAGATCAGGGCTGGCTTTCTCCATTGTTTCCAATGCAACAAAAAATCTGGAAATAGAAACTGACAAGATAATAAATTTTGTGATAGAAGTGTGTCCTGGAGAAGTTTTGAAGGTTGAAAAGTATTTTGAGTCATACCGGTAGTAGGGATTTAGGGGGAGATGACAATGGATAGGAAAAGTGTGATTTTTTTGGGGGATTCTATAATGCAGTGGGCGCCAATTGAAATGCAGGATACTTTTTTGAATCTAAGTGTATCTGGAGAAACTACGGAAACGCTTTTAAACAGGATTAAACAGCTGAATCACTTGAATCCAGAAAAGATATTTCTAATGGTAGGTGTAAACGACCTGGCCTTCAGGTTCAATATGAAGCACATAGCCAGTAATTATGAAAAAATACTAGACGAACTTATAAGACTTGTTTCCAACGAAAATGTTTTCTGTATAAGCATTTTGCCAAGTGATGAGTATATTGTGGAAAACGAAAAAATATGTTTGCTGAATAGAAGGATAGAATGTATTTGTGAAAGTTTTAAGGTTAAATATATGGATATATACAGTAAATTTTTGGATGAAGAGGACAATGTAGACAATTCATATAAATTTGACTTATTTACAACTAACGAAAAAGGATATCGGCTTTTAAACAAAAGTATAATGAAAAATTTGTAGGTACCTTTGTGTACCTCTTATTATTTTTTGTAAAATTCAGACAATACGGTATCATTTGAGATGATAAATTTTAAATAATAGCGTAACAGTATTTGGCAGCGGTACCGAATAATTCTTAAATGGGGGATACATTAATTTTAAAATGCAGAATTAGGAGATTCTTAGATATGCTGAATAATTTATTTTTGTCATTTGAACTGAAGTATTGATATTAAGTAAGTTAAATTCTATGCATTTTGTAAGAAATTAAATTTTTTGAAAAAAATAAATTAATGGTTGTATTTTAGATACTTCTATGCTAAGATGGGTTTAGGAGATTTTATTTTTTAACCGACAATTTTGTTTTTAAAAAGATGATGCCCCCCAAAGAATATCATCATAACCTTATTCCCCGAATAAGGCAACATAATTGCGACTATAGATCTCCAAGATACATACTTCATTTTCACAAGCCACTTAGGTGGCTTTTTGTTTTTTTTGATTTTAAAAAAGGATTATGCTGAATTATTCGTAAGCCTATAAGGAACACATTTTTTACATTGCAAAACATTGTGGATTTTTTATCTTACTAACATCAATTTTTGAAAGGTGGGACAGATTAAATTATGAAAAAAATCTATATTTCTTCCAATGATATATGTTCTATTGGTCATGACAGCAGAAACAATATTTTAGAAATCGAATTTTTGAGTAACTCAACTTATCAATATTTCGGGGTTCCATGTAATGTCTTTCGGGATATATTGTCTGGAGATATCCGTATGTCATCACTGCATCAATGCCTTTCTAGATTTTATAAGTGCAGCAGAATAGCCTAGCATACAAAACTAAAGTCACTGTGGTGGCTTTTTATTTTTTTATAAAGAAACTGTCAAGGCTTGTTCAAGTTTATTTTACTTGGAATAAATTTTATGTGAAAAAAAGTTTGAAAATACAGGGATAGAGCATTTATCAAAATTAAATAAAAAAAATTGTTTTAAAAACTCTCTATCCAGTGTTGTGATATTTTCGTACATGAAGTAAATTTATAGCAAAGAGATCCTGCTGATGATTTACTTCCCGCTCAAAGTAAATTGTCGTGTTCATAGCCTTGAGAATTAACTTTTTATCCATCTTCTAAATAAGAAAATTGTTTATCAATTTTAAAAAAAACAGCATAAAATTTGCAGGATCTCTTTAGCTGTTATACTGAACTGTTTAATTGACTTGTAATGAGAAAATTATGAAAATCCGAATAAAAAAGTGTTAATTATTTTCGAACTAACTGTTGACATACTTAACAACATAGAGTATACTCTTTTTACAGGTGTTTTATAATACTTTTTCATCAGAGTTTCTAGCTATTTACTGGGGGGCAAAGAGCTAGAAATTTGGAACGGAAATTTTTGATGAAACGGTTTTTACAATTTAAAATGCCTGTGTGCAGAGCCTTAATGGCTCTGTTTTTTTATTTGCTTAGTAAAATTATGCGATAAAATATTGAATTTCTTACAAGGACATAAAAAACTTTTTGGTCACGAATCACACTAATAAACACTAATATAAAATCAAAACCTTGGACACAGAGTGACGCAGAGGAAAAGAGGGAGTTTCACAGAGAACTGCTTAAAACTAAAAGTTTTAAGCAGTTCTCTGTGAAACTCTGTGTCCAAAAAGGTTTTTAAATAAATTCAGTAATTTGTGGAAAAAAATCTTTTCATTTAAAAGACTTATTCAGTGTAACTATTATTTTAAATCTTTATGTCCAAAACAAGTTTTTAAATAAAATCAATATTTAAGCTCAATTAAATTAGAAAAAATTGAAACTTGGTAAATACCAGCACTAATACCGAATTTTCAAGAGGGTTTATGGATTGAATACTTGAATTTTACTTAACAATTGTTAACTATTTACAAACTAACTGTTGACACGTTATATAATATAGTGTATACTCATTTTGACAAGTGTTTGCAGGCTCTTTCATCAGATTGCTGATTATTTACTGGGGGGCGAATGACAGCAGTTTGGTACGGGTGAGATGTGATGAAAGAGTCCGACACTAAAAATATAAATACTTGTCGATAACTAGAGCTGGTATGAGGCTCTTTTTTATTTTTTGTTTTTCATGAGTCTATATTCTGTAACAGTTCACTCTTCCACATTTCTTTGGCATTTTAAAACACTTATTCTTATAATAAAAGTAGATAAAGCATATATCATTTCAATATTCAATAAAAAACTTCTATAACAATACTTTCATTTTTCAATTGCTTCGATGCATCTTTTCAATATTAAAAAAGTTTTTTAGGTAAAAAATTCTGAAGAAATACCAAAATTAGGATTGATGAAAAAATTAAATAAAAAAAGCCACATTGTGGCTTTTAAACTAAAGCTGTATTTTTTTCCCGCTACGGGGGAAAACGAAGTCTAAATTACTTATATTTTAATTTTAATACAAATATTATCAGGGCAGGTATAAGAGTTATCAAATTTGTCATAAGAACGGGAATATCTTTTGCTACAATGCCGTAGATTGCCCATAATAATAAGCTCATTATGAAAATACTGTAGCTTAAGAGTGAGATTCCTTCTGTGTTCTTATCTTTGATTGTTTTTACAGCTTGCGGCATAAAAGAACTTGAAGTCAGGATACCTGCTACGCTTCCTATTACTGAAAGATTGTCCATTTTTTCCTCCTAGTATAAATTTTTGACAACTAATAATATAAAAAAAGCATGTCTTTGTCAATATCTTTTTCAGTAAATAAAAAAGCCGTATAAACGGCTTTCTTGATATGAATGAATTGAGAGATATTAGAGACGAAATAAACCGATAATGAGATTATATACATATATAACAAGAGGTTTTGTTGCTTGTTGCAGTTTGTTTGAAAAAAATAATTTTGGAGAATTCATTATGACAATATCTCTCAATTTTAAACAGTTATATTAACGCAATGGTGTTGAAATGTTTTTAAAAGGAGAGCCAAATAAATGGCTCTCAAAAATTAAAAATTGAAAATTCTGTGAAACTAAACAAATAAATTTTGAGAGAAATTAATTTTATTATAGTACTAGGAGTTGAATTTTCAATTTGTTAACCGATAGATTATTTTAATTAAGAGCACTTGGCAGATTTATTTTAAAAACTGTGTTTGTGGAAATATTTTTAAACTTAAAGTTAAATTTCTTGTGTGAATCTAAACTTTACACTTTTGTTTTAGTTTTTTAAAAATCACTCGGGTGGGGTCGGCCAAAACAACCACTCATGATTTCTTTAAACTAGTAATATCAGCTACAAAACTATCAAGCGCCCTTGATTAAATACACTACACCTTTTATTACAAAAAGTCAACAACTTTATAAAATTAAATACAAGTTTACAAAAAAAGAATAAAAATATCCCTGCCACACCGGTTAATGATGGGTTTTGCAGTGAAAGACAAGACGGGATAAAATCGGGAATAATATACTGAAAATTTTGATAAAAATTCCAGACTAATAGAGAAGCAATAGAAATTTTTTTTAAAATTTAGAGTATTTTTAGATACATTTAATCGCAGACAGCTTATAAACTTCCAGATACCTTCATCAAATGTTATAAAATTACTCTTTGTTTATAAAATAGAAATTGAAGAATTATTGTCGTTTTGTGGGAAATAGAAATAATTTAAATTACCTATTGTATTTTTTATCATCATATGCTAGTATATCCCAAAGGAGATTCGAGTCGGTTTACCGACAATGTTTCTTAGTATAAACATTTCTCGAGATGATGGCCCCCCAATAACCCTCATCAGAGGCGAAAGTTCTGACTAATTGAATAAAGGGTCTCCTTTAGAGCGTATTCCAATTTCACATAGCCACGTTAGTGGCTTTTTTATTTTTTTGAATAAATTAACCTAAGTTGCTACTTGCAATAATATAAAAACCTTTTTTGGTCACGAATCGTACGAATAGGTACAAATGCAGATAAAAAACCTTGGTCATAGAGTAGCGCAGAGGAAATGAGTGAGTTTTACAGAGTAAATAAATCGGTTGGTAGCTAATAATGAATAGAGAATAGTTAAAATATCTATTCACTGTTCTCTGTAATCTATAAACTGAGCTGAGACTTTCTCTGCGTAACTCTTATTTTAAATCTCTGTGTCCGGATAGGTTTAGCCAAAGTCAGTAATTTATCGTAATAATTCTAAGTAGCAATTTGATTTAAATTAAAAACAAATGTCAATACCTAATACGGATTATTTTAATTTTTGAAAAAGCATCGATCGAAATACCTTGATAACACTGATCTACTTATATATTTAATGAAGAAAATAAATTTTATTTTGAAAAAAAATCGATACGCATTGTTCTTTTTCATAGTTTGAAGTAAATTTATATCAAAGAGATCCTGCATCTATCTAGCTATTATAATATTGGTTTGAATGTATCTGATAACCTTAAAATTAAATTGCGCAAGCAATTTGTACTGAAATTGTAATTATTATAAAAAACAAAACTCCTAAATTTAAGTTTTATAAAGCTGAATTTCTCATATATAAAATAATCACTTAAATCTGGCAGGATCTCTTTTAACTTTATAAACAGTCACTCCGATCTCACATCAATTTATTGTCTCGATTTAGACCCTTTCATTTTGCTTCTTAACTTACCAGCTTGTATGGGCGGTTAATTCCGTCTTGATTCAATAAAATTTCATTAGTGGAGAATTTACGGTCTTAGAGAGTATAAAATATGATTCATCTGATTAGAAAAAAAGGATTTTTATGTATTTCATTTTATATAGATTTAAAGGCCTTATAAATAACTTATTGAAATAAATTTTGAGGAGCTGATGAATATGCAGAAAGAATACGTTGCTTCCGGAATTTTACGCTCTGTGGGCTATGAACCTGCTGTGAAAATACTGGAAATAGAATTTCATGACGACGAGAGGCATCAATATCTGAATGTACCTGAACGGATATTTAAAAAACTGTTGAAAGCCAACTCTCATGGTAAGTTTTTCTTGAAATATATAAAAAACAAATACCGTAGTGTAAAAATCCGTTAAATAATTACAAACGAATTGTTGACATACTTAACAAAAGGGGGTATACTCATCTTATCAAGTGTTTTATAACACTCTTACATCGGGTTACTGCTTATTTTACTGAGGGGCAAAAGCAAGTAATTTTGATCGGGAATATATATGATGGAAGGTGTTACTCCTAGAATTTAAACACTTACATATAAGAGCCGTGGGGGCTCTTTTTTTATTTACCTTGAAACTTGACTTTTTGCAAGGTAAAATTAAGATATGGTTTTATATAGAAATAAAGTCAAAGTATATATACTTAGGGGGCTTGGATGAAAAATAGTGACATTGTTAAGAATATTATTTGTATTATGATAATAGTAATACCTACTTGGATATTTGGTTATTTAGATAAACATACAGCAATGGGTTTTAGTGTTGTTGCTGGTTCTATTGCAGCAGCTTTTTTAAATATTGATAAATTTCAAAAATTCAAAGGTGGGGGATTTGAAGCAGAATTACGAGCCACAGTAGATGAAGCTCATGCAACAATTGAACAGTTACGTGAAGTCGCAAGTTCGATTTCTAAAATCGCTTTATCTCATTTGATGACTAGCAATTTTTATGCAGATATATCTCTTGAAAAAAAATTAGAACTGCATGATCAGTTAATAAATAATTTAAATAGAATAGGAGCTACTATAGATCAGGTAAAGAATGCAGATGATTTATGGAATAAAGGAATTTCAGCAATATATCATCGTGGAATAAAAATTAAAGTCCAAGAAGCTTTTTCTCCAACTCAGGATATTATTCAAGAATTTGAAAAATTAATAAATTTTGAACTATGGGAAATTGGAGATTCAAAAACTCATAAAAACTTTCTTCTTGAAAAAAAATTAATTAATTTAGAAGTTGAACAATTGTTAGATGATTTTAAATATTTTGAAGAAACAAGAAAAATTCAAAGATGCGATGTATTTGTAAAATTATAAATTATGTATGTAATTACTTTAATATAAAATATTAATAGTGACAGTTATAAATGGGGAGCTAAAGTTAAGGGAAAATATAACATAATGATAAAAACTTTAATTTTGGTTTGTAAAGAATATTTATGCTTATCTGAGCAGATAGTATACTACCAAATGTTTTTTATATTTTTTATATCAAGTAAATTACTTAATATAAAAAGAGCCGTTTAAACGGCTCTTAAATATATATAAATTGAGAGATGTTTATGCAATGCAACTCGAGAATGAGCACGCAATGATTTAATCGTAGTTGTTTGGTAAAAATAATTATAAAAGGAACTTAATTATGACTGTATTCCATCTTAAAACTGTGTGGGTGAGGTTTAAAAGATGGAATGTTAATTTTGCCAACATCTCTCAATTTTAAACACGTATTATATAGATACCAAAATATTTATTAGAGAAAGCCAGGTTAATGACTGTTAAAAATTAAAAATTCTGTCAAAGCTTATAGGTTGAAGTTTTCTAATTTTCTTATCAAATCAGGAGTCGAATTTTCAATTTATTAACTAAATAAATAATTTGGGTTAAGAGCACTTGATGGATTTCTTTTGTGAAATCAAACTGTACGTTTCTACTTTTGTTTTATCAAAACCACTCGGGTTGGTAGACAAGGAAAAACCACTTGGAATTGAAGAAACTAATAATATCAAACTCAGAACTTTCAAGCGCTCTTGATTAAATACATTACTCCTTTTATTACAAAAAGTCAACAACTTTATAAAATTAATTATAACTTTACAAAAAAGGTTATACAGCAAGGCATAATTGACTGCATTTAATCGGTGAAGAGAATAAAAAAAGACCCTGAACAGGGTCTTTAAATATCTATTGAAGCTAACTTTTCTTCCAGTTTATGAATTATGCTGCGCAGGTCTATACGGTGCCCGTTTATATTGTGGTGGTGGGCTTGAGATGAATTGTATTTCGAGTTCATATCCTTATAGTGGTCGATACGGTTAATCAGTTCTTCTCTTGTAAGGGATTGGTTTGCAACGTCTTTTTGTGCACGTAGTTTCAGCTCACTTAGAAATTTAACAATTTGATCACGTGTTTTAAGCTGCATAAAAATAACCTCCTTTTAAATTTACACTTAATAAATTATACTTTTATTTTTCTATAAATTCAAATAGAGCTTGAGGAAACAGAAATAAAAAAAGCCATATAAATGGCTTTGTATCTAATCTAATGTTTTTACACACGAAGTTTTTTACATTGATAGGAGTCGCACATCCAGTCATGCATAGAAATGGTGTGAATAGTTGTTTTTGTTATTTCTGCAAAAACAGTGTGTGGCACGTTGAAATATTGATAAACGTCTCCACATAAAAATTCTACTTCCAGCGTCTTATTTGTTGGGTCATAACCAACGGAAGACAGGATGTTTGAGGATATATAAATTCTTTTCATAGTCAATTCCCCCTTGTATCAGCTACAAAATAAATTCCTTCTAATACTATTATAGGACGAAATAGTATGTAAAGAAAGTAAGTTTGAATAAATTAAAAAAATTATGCCAACTTTCTGTATTTTAGGAATAACAGCTTTCTTTCGTCAATGTTGATGTTATGCGTTGTAAACAGATTTATTGTATTTTATAAAAATTAAAGAATTTATGCTGTGAGTATAAAATAACATTGATAATTTTGATCGTGTTTCTTTTACTTAAAAATTTGAATGTAAAAAGCATTTGAAGAGCATACTTTATTACAAGATGTTGAATCTCAAGGTAATTGTCTTTTTGGATAATGTCTGATAAAATATTTAAACTAAAAAATAATATAAGGGGTTGTTTATGAAAAAAATACTTTTCGTATCCATGTTCATGATGTTTTTAGCTGGTTGTAATTCTATAACTGCAAAAGGAGAATATGGAATGATTCAATTAAATGATAGCAGTAATTATAAAACAAAGAAATCAAACGGTCTGGCACTAGGACACAAGAATCCTAAAAACCCTCACTATAATGGTGGAGATGCTGATTTTGTTAATATAATTTTTTTTAAATAGCACCGGCTTAAATAGACTAAGGAAACACGCTGATCAGATGGCGTGTTTTTTATTGTCGAATTTTAGCTGAATTAGAGGATTTATTAAAAAGAAAAAAGCCCCCTAATCTTATAGGGAACTTTAATCTAGTGAAAGTAATTTGAATGGAAATTCATTGAATCAATTATATGGGCTTATTGAGGAGGAAAGCCTATCATATACAAATTAGTCAAAACTTAATAACACGTGGAACATCTGAATTTCCGGTTGCACAATTAATTATCTACTCAACTAAGTATAAAAATCCTTTTTAATTTATCAAAAAAATTAATAAAATTAGTGATTTATCTCTACGTTAAGCCAGGTCCTGTATACTTCTTCGCAAAACAGTGGCACATTTATTATTGTGGGGTAATTTAAATTGTATAGGGTAGCATTTTTATGTTGTGAGATATCAACAGTTAAAAAAACCCTTCTTAAGCTTTTCTGGATCTATGATTGTATTTTGACACTTATGTTTAAACAGTGAATGCTCTGCTATGAATGCAGCAGCCACGAGATCCCAGTTATGAAAACCATCGATGTTAAAATTATCCATCATGTCTTTAAACCAATATTTTGTATTCTGAATAATGTATTCGGCTATGGGCTTTTTGCTGGGCAAGAGAGCCCTGCTGAACTCTTTTTCTGAGAAGAATGCTGTCAGGCAGTTATTTCCTGTCAAAACAGATATATTTTTCCCATTTTTCAAAACGCATTCAGTTGCAACGGGGTCGCAGGCAAAGTTTAATTCATCCATGAGTTTATCGTTTATAATTAGTGGTTCTGTGATTCCTCCCATGAGGACAAATTCGGATATTTTTTCAAAGAGTGTGGTTGTCCAAAAGATATGCCCCGTATATGTTTGTAAGAGAACCGGTAGCCAGTATCGATATATTCCCAGGATGTTTGTTAACGGTTTCAGCTATGAAGCTTGCGGCCTCGCTTTTTTTAATATGCCTGCTAGGGGAACCTTTAAGAAGAGGAATATTTTCCCTGCCTAGTTCTTTTAACATTCTTCGTGTATTTGAGTACACGGTGTCAATGTCGCTGTTTCCATAGGTAGTGCTTATGCCCAATATAGATACGTTCTTTTTCCCTAAAAGATACAGGAGCGCTAAACCGTCATCCACATCACAGCCCTCTATTCCCATAGTATTGTCGCAGTCGAATATTATATTCTTCATAAATCCTCCTTGGTATGTTCTGTTTTCTTTACTAAAAGATTTATACTGAAATTCAAAAGATTCCCTTTAAAAAAAATAACTCCAATTGCTGATTTCTGGGATGAAGAATGCATGGTACAATATTAATATATGGTTTGGTTGAATTATAAATTTTAAAAGGAGGTTTATATATGATGAAAAGAATCGTAACCCTGTCACTGCTACTTGTATTTTTTGTATTAAACGGAAACAGCATTTCGGCAAAAAGTGATAAAAGTAAAAATAATCGTCAAAAAACAGAGAGAGTATCAAAGAGAAATAACCTTGACAATCCGGGAACGCTAAAATCAGAAGATGCTAAAATAAATTGGGGCCAAATAAAAAAAGATATGGAAGAAAATCCTGACAAATACCCCCAATTTATTGGAATGAACGACAAACAGATAAGGGAAACAATAAAATTTGAAAAAAGAATCAGAAAAGTAGCCAGGCGAAATGAAGACGACATAATTGCATACTACAACGAGATAGACGGAGTAGAATTTCCAGTGGAACAATTCATAGATGACGTACTGAGCGGCGTTATAGGATTGGATATAGATATCTCTTCAGAGGAAGAAAATATCTTTAATCTGAATGCATTCGACCTGAAAAAGCTTAAAAAGGGAAAAGGAAATATGATAAATCTATGGAAAGATTTACTGAAGAAACTATTGTAGGAGAATCGGAGGCTGCAATTTCGGTTGAAATTGAAGGAACTATAGAAATGTAATAAAGCAGGAGCCTATTCAAATGATAGGCTCTTTTTGTTTTACGATTATCTACTTATATCAGCTCGACTTTTATCTCTTCATTTTCACGGACAGTATGGAGAATAGAGTTGCATTCATTACAAATAAAATGTTTTGTAGTTTTCTAAAAATCAACTTCACCAGCTAAAATACCGTAAGACAGACATTTAATTTTTTTCATAACATCCTCCTCTATATTTACAATTATTTTCTGAATATATTTCTATACTGATATTTTAGGGTCTACCTGTTTAATAAAAACATAATTTATGTTGCAGAGGAGTAAAAATAAGTGGAGAAAAATTTATTGGGAATAAAAAAAGCCATTTATATGGCTTCGCGAGATTAGAAGTTTTATTTTTGGAAAAGATTTTAAGTTGAATTAATGAAGTTTTTTACAGTTATACATATTGCATATGCAGTCGTGTAAACATTCATCATAAGAATTATCTTTTATTACTTCTTTAAAAATACAATAAGGAACACCAAAATATTGATAGACATCTCCTGATGAAAACTCTACTTCAAGGGTATTATTGTTGAGATCATAACCGATAGAAGACAAGAAAGTTGAAGATACCTGAATTCTTTTCATAAAAAACCTGTCACCCCTCTTTAGTTGAAAAGATAAAAATTTAATTAATATAATTATACTGCAGAATAGTTTATGGACAAAGGGGAGTTAAAATTAATTTTATTAATGGAAATAAAAAAGAAGTGTGGTGAGTCAAACTGAGAAAAAACTAGATAACTTAAAAGTCTATAGGGGGAAAAGAGAGATATAAACTTTAAGGTATACCAGAAGCCAAACTCTTGCTTAAATTTATAATAAAAAAATCGAACTCCGAAGTAATAAAGACTTGGAATTCGATCATAATGTTTAACTTATAATTTTTTTATTTCCCTCACATTAATTTGTGTGTGGGATACTATGGTGCAAGGAAAGGGACTCGAACCCTCACTGGCTAAGCCAACTACCCCCTCAAGATAGCGTGTCTACCAATTCCACCACCCTTGCTTATTGTATACCTGACCCTTGACTAACAAAAAATATGTTACTATATAAATTTTCATTTGTCAACTTTTATTTTTGAATAACCCGGGTCTTGTTATTTGTGATTTTTACAAATTTTTATAGCTAAGCAAAACTTAGTACAAGATAACATTTTTTAGTTTATTGGTGAGCTTGTCCTTTGGAGCCAGCTTAAACAGAGCCTCGTAGTCCTGCTTTGCAGCTTCTATCTCACCGTTGTCGTAGTAGAGATACCCTCTATAATAATACGCTTTGCTGAATTCAGGCTGCAAATCCAAGGCTTTGGAAAATGCTTGCACAGCCTCGTCGTCCTGCAGTGAAATGTAGTGTATCAAACCTTTGTAGTAGTAAGCATAAGGGTCATCTTCCCGGTGCTTGATATAGGTTTTTATGTCTCTTAATGCTTTCGGGTATTGGTATAAAAAATAGTGGGACACCCCTTTATAGTAATATGCCTTTTGCAGAGTTTCATCCAGTTCAAGGGTCTTTTTAAAATAGGTAACTGCTTTGCGGTGTTTATTCATTTTGTAATATAGCAGACCTAAATGATAGTTTGCCTGAGCATCCTCCGGTTCTATCTGCACTGCACGCGACAGCTCAGTCTCCGCATTTGAAAAGTCCCTGTTGGCATAATAGGCGAGCCCTAGGTAGTAATGTGTGTTCTGAGATTCTGGTGAAATTTCTAGAACAGCCCGGAACTGTTCTATGGCCTTTTCATATTCCCCTATCTCATAGTACGAACGCCCCTAAATTATAGTGGGAATTTTTTATGTCTTGCTCCAGCGACAATGCCGTTGTAAAACTTTCAACAGCATCCGTGTAATTTCCTTCATTGAATTTTTCTAAGCCCAATAAATAATAGTCGGTTGAGTTTATGAAATAATCATCCAGCGACAAACCTGAATCCTGAGAGGACTTTATCAGGTGTAAAAACGAGTTCTCCAAACCCTTCAATATTTTTTGGTTCTCAACTGTAAACAGACTCACCCTCTCCAAGTTTATGTCAAAATCACTTTTTTCGCTGTGCCATAAACCGTTTTCAAGCCTTTTTATACTGTACACTCCAGAATGTTCTACTTTTTTACCGTCAGAACCCAGGATCAATGATCTTCCGTCATTTGATATACCGACACTTGTAATGGATTTTATGGGTATCCCATACACTGCCTGCAGACTTTCATACAAGAAAGGCCCCTGCTTGTATTCCCATTTCTGCTGAAAACGTCTGCTCACATAGATATTGTCCTCGTCATAGGTAAGCTCGTCTTCATAACTGATATTTGTGCTGCCATTCCACAATTTATACTCTTCAGTGCCTCTGGAAGAATTTTTTACGGTTTTACTCATCCATTTTAAAGTTTCCCAGGGACTCGGGGCACTAAAAGATACTATTGTATTCATTATAAAGAGGACTATAATCATCGATATTTTCTTCATATTTTCCATCTCCCTCATTTTACTCTTCAATTTAAATTACCGTATTATACTGTATTTCCTTCCAGTTTGCACTTATTAATCAAAATTTATAAATTCTTAAATCGGTCAAATATATTAGTTTTGCATCAGTAAAATCAAACTAAAATCTATAATCTCTTTATGCAAAAGATAAACCTGTCTAAAAAAGTTTTTAACTTTTTTTCTCACTTTTTCTATGGTATAATAGCGTAAATGACCAAAAATAAAAAGGAGATACAATATGAAGACTGCTGTTTTACTGGATGTTAGTGCAATGATGTACAGAGCATACTTTTCACTTATGAATATGTCTAATTCGAAAGGAGAACCCACTGGGGCTGTTTTTGGATTTACAAATATACTCTTGAATATAATAGAAACTTTTGATCCCGACTATATGGTGGCGGCGTTTGACGTAAAAAGGGGACTCGCTCAAGAGAAAGGAAAAGTTTGAAAGCTATAAATCCGGTAGGACGGGTATGCCCGAAGACCTTGTTTTGCAGGTTCCGAGGATAGAAGAGCTGTTGGATGCCTTTGGGGTGGAGAGGCTGAGAGCGGACGGGCATGAGGCTGATGATGTCATAGGAACTGTTGCAAAACAGCTTTCGGAACAGGGGATAAAAAACAGTCGTAATAACGGGTGATAAAGACCTTTCCCAGATACTGGACGACAACATAAATATAGCTCTTTTGGGAAAGGGAGAGGGAAAAAACAGGTTTAAGGTACTGGAAAGCGATGAGGATGTTGTAGAGCAGTTGGGGGTAAAACCGGATGTGATACCTGATCTTTTTGGACTTATAGGAGATAAGAGTGACGGCATTCCAGGTGTAAGAAAAGTCGGGGAGAAAAAAGCTGTCCCTATGCTCGCAAAATACAAGAACCTTGAGGGGATATACGAAAATATAGATAAATTGACAGAGCTGCCTGGTATAGGAAAGGGGCTTATTAAGAACATAGAAGAGGACAGGGAGCTTGCTTTTTTGAGCAGGGACCTGGCCACCATTCACACCGACGTGCATGTGGACGTAAGCACTGAAAAATTCACTTTTGAGATGAACTCTGAAAAAACTCTGGATTTGTTTTCTAAGCTTGAATTTAAATCACTGATAAAAAAGTTCGGATTAGAGCAGGAAGAGGAAGAGAGAACTGAGGAAAAAGAAGAGATTAAAAGAGAGTTTGCTGTACTTTCAGACGAAACTGATGATATTTTTGAAGAACTGAAGGCTGGCTCGAGGGCGGCAGTGTTTTATAACGGGGTGGGCTTTGCCATAAGCAACGATAAAAAAAGCTGGTATCTGCCTATTTTCCATAAGTATTTAGGGGCCAAAATATCTGTCCACGGACTTTGTTCAAAGTGTCTTGGACTTGGATATAGAGTTTATATCTTTCAAGTTTAAAGATATTTTAAATGACGGCTTTGAGATGAAAAACCTCTGTTTTGACGCCATGCTGTCACAATACCTTTTGACTGCCAACACCAAGGAGGAGATAGAAGCCCTTATCCTGCATGAAACTGGCGAAACCTTGGAGTCTTATAAGGAAGTTTTTGAAAAACGTCTTCCGGGGGATGTGGATATACAGGCTATGGGAGAGTTCATGTGCAGGAGAACCGAGAAGCTGTATGATGTACAGGCTGATATGAGTAAAAAAATGCAGGATAACGGACTTACGGATCTCTTCGAAAACATAGAGATGCCCCTTATAAGGGTATTGAGCGACATGGAGAGAAGCGGTATAAAGATAGATAAAGACTACTTTAATAAATACAATGCAGAACTTTCGGAGAAGCTGGAAGAACTCAAGGGAAAAATTTACGAGACTGCAAAGGTTGAATCAAAACTAAGAACCGGCCAGAATATAGATGAAGGTTTTAACTTAAACTCCACAAAACAACTCGGGGATGTATTGTTTAACTGTATGGGGATAGAACCTGTAAAGAAAACAAAAACCGGGTTTTCCACAAATCAGGAGGTTTTGGAGATTTTGATGTACAGAGGTGAAGAGATTGCAGAGCATATCCTGGAGTACAGGAAACTCAGCAAACTTCAAAATACCTATGTGGAAGCACTGCCTAAGTTGATAGACAATGATTCCAGGCTTCACACTAGTTTTAACCAGACGGGGACTGCCACAGGAAGGCTGTCTTCTTCCAACCCGAATTTGCAGAACATACCGGTTAAAACCGATGAAGGAATGAGGATCAGGCAGGGTTTTGTGGCAAAAGAAGGTTATTCTATTCTTGCATTTGACTACTCGCAGATAGAACTGAGAGTACTTGCTGAGTTGACGAATGACGAGAGGCTTGTAAATGCCTACAAAAACGACCTGGATCTCCATGATCTAACTGCCAGAAAACTGTTTGAACTGGATGAAGAGATCTCGGTGACACGTGAACAGAGGTCTGTTGCAAAAATAGTGAACTTCAGCATAATATACGGTAAGACTGCCTTTGGACTTTCCAAAGAGCTTGGCATAACCAGAAAAGAGGCTTCGGATTATATAGATAAATATTTTGCTCAGTATCCGCAGGTAAAGGCCTTTGAGAAAAGTGTTGTGGAAGAGGCGGAGAAAAACGGATATGTGAGAACAATGTTCAACAGAAAAAGGGATATATCCGGCATAAATTCAAGAAATAAAAATCTGAAAAGCCAAGCTGACAGAATGGCTGTAAACACAGTTATACAGGGGAGTGCGGCTGATATACTAAAAGTTGTTATGGTTAAGATATACGAGGCACTAAAGGGCTTAGAAGATATAAAGCTGACACTGCAGGTTCACGATGAATTAATATTTGAAGTTAAAGACGATGTGATGGATAAATATGCTGGTTTAATAAGAGAGATTATGGAAAATACAGTAGAATTGAAACACGTCAGCTTAAAGGCGAATGAGGCCAGCGGTAAAAATTGGAGTGAAGCAAAATAGGAGGAAGAGATGTCATACACCCACAAAATAAAAGAGGAAGTACTAGAGAGGGCTCCTATATCCGATAAAGAAAAACTTTTTGAAATTTATGGGGTACTTGACAGTAAAAATGCGATATCACGTAATGGAATAATTTTAAATCTCGAAAATGAGGAGATAATACAGAGGGTATACGAGTATATAAAAGATCTGTCCAAGCTCAAAATATTTACCAAGGTTTCCATATCCAAGAAGCTGGGAGAGCATAAAGTTTATACAATTCAAATACCAAATCAAAGCGGGTACCGGAATTTTATTGATTCTATGGTCAAGATCCCTCTTGAAAAGGTTATAAAGAGTAGTGAGAGAAAAAAAGGGTATATAAGGGGAGTTTTTCTTTCATCTGGCTACATAAAAGACCCAGACAATGAGTATGCCATGGATTTTTTTATAGACGGCAAAGATTGTGCAGAGAGGGTATTCAAAATATTTACCAATGACGGTAAAAGGGTATTTTTGACAAAAAAACGAAATAAGGCCCTTGTTTACTTTAGAAATTCAGAGGATATAATGGATATACTGGTATTGATCGGTGCAGTTCAAAATTTTTATAAATATGAAGAAGTCATCATGGTGAAGGATCTGAAAAATAAAACCATCAGGGAGATGAATTGGGAAGTTGCAAACGAGACAAAAACATTAAACACTGGTCAAAAACAGATAAAAATGATAAACTATATCGGGAAACATCTGGGACTAAATAATTTGACTCCAGTACTTGAAGAGGTTGCAATGCTTAGACTGCTAAACCCGGAGAGTTCTCTTTCCGAGTTGGCTGAAATGGTCGGGATAACAAAATCCGGCATAAGAAACAGGTTTAGGAGAATTGAAAAACTACACAAACGAACTCTTAGAGAAAAAACAGACGGAGGAAGAAAACTAAAATGAAGATAATAAACGGAATAGAGGAGATCACTGAAGCATACGATAATCTCTCTGTGTCGCAATAGGAACTTTTGATGGAATACATTATGGTCACAGACAGGTGATTGATGCAGCAATAAAAAAAGCCAAAGAGATAGGCGGAAAATCTCTTGTCTTCACATTTGAACACCATCCACTGGAGCTGGTAAATAAAAATATAGCCCCGAAGCTTATAAACTCTAAGAATGAGAAAATTCATATTTTGGAGCAGATAGGTGTAGACGCGGTGCTATTTGCAAAGTTTGACCGTGAATTTGCTGGGTTGAGTCCAAATGATTTTG
The DNA here is from genome assembly GCA_963668015.2 of uncultured Ilyobacter sp. GTDB lineage: Bacteria > Fusobacteriota > Fusobacteriia > Fusobacteriales > Fusobacteriaceae > Ilyobacter_A. Next base: position 26,256 of record CAXXCR010000041.1, read on the forward strand.
TGGAATTTATTCTGAAAGAGAAATTAGGCGCAAAAGAGATCTTTGTGGGCTTTAATTTTTCATTTGGAAAAGGCGGTGCGGCAACTGTAGAAAAACTCACCCAAATAGGAAAAATATACGGGATAAATGTAAACAGAGTAGAACCTTACCAGATAGGGGATCAGGTTGTGAGCAGCACCTTTATAAGAAAACTTATAAGTGAGGGTGAACTGGATGACGTTGAAAAATACCTTGGTTATCCTGTTTTAATTATGGGTGAAGTAATACACGGTAAAAAGCTAGGGAGAGTCCTGGGATACCCGACGGCAAACCTCAAGATTTTAAACAAGGTGTATCCACCGTACGGTATCTACGGAGCTAAGGTAATCATCGAAGGCGAAGATATCGAAAGGGATGCAGTGGTTAACATAGGCAAGAATCCGACATTGAAGCCAGGAGAAAAAAGCGTAGAGGTCCATATATTGGATTTCGACAGGTATATCTACGGTAAAGAACTCATAGTTAAAATAGTGAAATTCTTGAGAGAAGAGAAGAAGTTTAACTCTATGGACGATTTGAAAAAGGTAATAAGAAATGATGTGCTGGGGTGGAAAGAATACCTAAAGAAGGAATCAGAAGATGGAAATAAACGTTAAGCTGGACAACTTTGAAGGTCCCCTTGACCTCTTGATACACTTAATAGAGCAGAGGAAAATGGACCCCATTGATCTGGTAGTATCAAAGCTTATAGACGACTACTTGAATTTTATGCACGAAGCTAAGGTGGAGAGCCTTGACATACGGGTAGAATTTTTGCTTATGGCAAGTGAACTTTTGGAAATAAAAGCCCTTTCGGTGCTTAATATTGGAGAGAAAGAGAAAAGAGAAGAGGAGCTTACTCAGAAGATCCAGGACTATAAACTGTTCAAGGAGCTGAGCCAGCACTTGGAGTTTCTAGAAGACCAGTATAAGATCCCCTATTCAAAAGGGGAAAGGGGAATAAACATAGTAAAGCAACCCAGTAAAGAGGTGGATCTGAGCAAGCTGAGCATAGAAGATATATTCATGACTTATATGAGCCAGACTAATGAAATGGAAGAAGTTCTAAATATTGATATCGCCCAGACTTACACTTTGTCTGAAGAGATGGATATACTCAACAGAAATTTGATACAGCAGGGAAAAACTGAAATTGAAAACATTATGAATAGGGCCCAGAACAGGCTACATATGGTTTACTTGTTTTTGGCCATACTGGAAATGTATAGGAATGACAT